>JANQEU010000046.1 GCA_028278225.1 Cyclobacteriaceae bacterium | reverse complement strand
GTAAACGGCGGCCGTAACTATAACGGTCCTAAGGTAGCGAAATTCCTTGTCGGGTAAGTTCCGACCTGCACGAATGGTGTAACGATCTGGGCACTGTCTCAGCCATGAGCTCGGTGAAATTGTAGTTCCGGTGAAGATGCCGGATACCCGCAACGGGACGGAAAGACCCCGTGAACCTTTACTACAGCTTAACATTGATTTTGGGTAAGTGATGTGTAGGATAGCTGGGAGACTATGAAGCGGCTTCGCCAGGAGTTGTGGAGTCACCCTTGAAATACCAGCCTTCATTTGCTTGGAGTCTAACTAGAACAGGACAGTGTTTGGTGGGTAGTTTGACTGGGGTGGTCGCCTCCAAAAGTGTAACGGAGGCTTCTAAAGGTACCCTCAGCATGATTGGTAACCATGCGTAGAGTGCAATGACACAAGGGTGCTTGACTGTGAGACTGACAAGTCGATCAGGTAGGAAACTAGAGCATAGTGATCCGGTGGTTCCGCATGGAAGGGCCATCGCTCAAAGGATAAAAGGTACTCCGGGGATAACAGGCTTATCGCTCCCAAGAGCTCATATCGACGGAGCGGTTTGGCACCTCGATGTCGGCTCGTCACATCCTGGGGCTGGAGAAGGTCCCAAGGGTTGGGCTGTTCGCCCATTAAAGTGGCACGCGAGCTGGGTTCAGAACGTCGTGAGACAGTTCGGTCCCTATCTGTTGCGGGCGTAAGAAGTTTGAGTGGATCTGACCTTAGTACGAGAGGACCGGGTTGGACTAACCGCTGGTGTACCAGTTGTCTCGCCAGGGGCACCGCTGGGTAGCTATGTTGGGAAGGGATAAGCGCTGAAAGCATCTAAGCGCGAAACCCACCACAAGATGAGACTTCTTTTAAGGGATGTTCTAGACGAGGACGTAGATAGGCTGCAGGTGTAAAGGCAGTAATGTCAAAGCTGAGCAGTACTAATTACCCGTAAGCTTTCTTCTAAGCCGAACGATATATTCGATTGCAATTCTCGATGGATTTTTCGCTGATATGTCAATAACCAGACCGTAGACATTAGACGATAGACTTTAGAATACTCTAATATCTAACTTCTGAAGTCTAAAGTCTGGCACTGAAGATTTTATGGTGATTATAGCGACGGGGTCCAGACTAGGCGTCCCCCCTCTTCCCATTCCGAACGCGGCCGGCAAGGCAGAGAAGTTAGGGCTGTGGGAGTGGCGTAATCACCGAAGGTTTTATGGTGATTATAGCGACGGGGTCCACCTCTTCCCATTCCGAACAGAGAAGTTAAGCCCGTCCGCGCTGATGGTACTGCGGTGAAACGTGGGAGAGTAAGTCGTTGCCAGTTTATTACAAGAGCCTCACAGAAATGTGGGGCTTTTTTTGTCCCTTCCTTCCTTGATCTAAATGGTTGACCAGGCGTCCCCGACCAGGCGTCCCTGACCAGGCGTTCCCGACCAGGTGTCCTTGACCGGGCACTACCGACAAATTATTCCAAACCTGGTATTTTGCGCTGAGTATTTCCTTACTGTTAAACGTGGGAGAGTAACACTAGCCGTGCGCGTCGTTGCCAGTTTATTACAAGAGCCTCACAGAAATGTGGGGCTTTTTTTGTCCCTTCCTTTATTGATCTATATGGTTGACCAGGCGTCCCCGACCAGGCGTCCTTGACCGGGCACTACCGACAAATTATTCCAAACCTGGTATTCGCGCTGAGTATTTCCTTACTGTTAAATGTGGGAGAGTAGCACTAGCCGTGCGCGTCGTTACCAGTTTATTATTAAGAAGGTGTTTCAAAAGTCAAAAATTGACGAATTCCTGAGGCATCGAAGGATCTCAATCTACTGATAACCAGTATCATACTAAAAGAGATTCTTCGCCCTGCTCAGAAATCGGGACTTTTGAGACACCTTCTTTTTTGATGGATTCCTTCAGTGATTTAGCATGATTGATTAGGCGTCACCGACCAGGCGTCCGCGACGAGGTGTCCTTGACCAGGCACTACCGACAAATTATTCCAAACCTGGTATTCGCGCTGAGTATTTCCTTGCTGTTAAAACGTGGGGGAGTAACACTAGCCGTGCGCGTCGTTACCAGTTTATCATATTATAAAACCCTCCTGGAGAACCTTTTTAGCGGGAGTAACTTTTATAATATCGGGATTTCGAATAAATCCGATAACTTCGAGCCCCGACAACCGTTACCTTATTAGTTGTAACCAGATTACCTGTATTTTGACTAAATGAGCTTTCTGTTCCCACAGCTTCTATGGTTTCTTTTTGCGATATCCATTCCGGTAATTATTCACTTCTTTAATTTTCGCAGGGTCAAAGTTCTTGAATTCTCAACTTTACAATTCATAGAAGAAGTGCGGGACCAAACCAGGCGCAGAAGGAGTTTAAAACACTTACTTATTCTGATTTCCAGGATTCTTTTCATCAGTTTCCTGGTGCTGGCTTTTGCCCAGCCTGTTCTGAATAGAGGAGACGAAAAAAGTGTTGGGACTGTAATCTACGTTGACAACTCCTATAGCATGAGTAGTGAGATTACTGATGGCAGGAGTGCTTTGAACGAGAGTGTGGATATCATACAGAGTTACCTGGATGGCCTGCCTATTGAGGCGCGATTGCTACTCCTGACAAACGATTTTGACAACAATCTCAATAACTGGGAATACAAACGGAGTATCAGCGAAAAACTGACCGAACTCACATATTCGTCTTCAGGCCGTTCATTTGACAAGGTAGTTCAACGCCTTGATCAGATCAAATCCAATTATCAATTATTGTACCTGTCGGATTTTCAAAAGTCAACAATTGGTCCTCCGGGATCGACGGATGTTTCTACAAAATTGATCCCGATACAATACGGATTTGAACGAAACATATATGTTGATACATTATTTTTCAGGGATCATGTCTTGTTTTTTGATCATACTAATGTTTTGGAAATTTCACTTCGAAATGCGAGTTCGAACAGGATAGATGACCTGCAGATAAAACTGTTGAATGGAAACAGGTTAATCGGCACAAGGAATACCAGTATTCCAGCCAGGTCAAAATCCCCGGTTTCCTTTGAGATCGATCTGAAAAACCTGGATTCGAACTTTCTGAAGATTGAGATCAAAGACTATCCTGTTGTTTTTGATAATGAATACTGGTTATCGCTAATCCCATTCGAACCCTCAAAAGTCACTTACATTTTTTCAGGGACACCGAATCAATACATTGAGGAAGTGTATGGAAATGAACAATTATTTGACTTCAGATCATACTCAATAAATGAGCTTGATTATGGCGATTTGGCTTCTTCAAATCTTGTATTGCTGGAAGGCTTTGAGGTCATCCCAAAGGGAATCGCAAATTCATCAAATGCATATGACATTGTTTTAATTCCTCCTGAAGACCTGAACTTGAAGAGCTATTCGGATTTTCTAAATGCTTCCCTAGTGCCCAAAAGGGATTCACTGCTCAGGGACATCTCAGCTCCTGATCTTAATGATCCCATTTTCACCAATGTTTTTGAACGATCCCTGGAAAACAATGATCTGCCGAAGGCCAAAATATTGTTTAACATATCAACCGGTAGCCATTTGCTAAAAACCCGGTTTGATGACTCTTTTCTTTCGAGGTTTAATGTTGAGCGCAGAAATCTTTATTTAATGGCCTGCCCATTATCCGTAGACTTTACCTCCTTACCAACCCATTCATTATTCTTACCGTTATTCTATCGAATTGCGCAATTCAGCAAACAGGCTCCGGAGCCATTGGCTTATACGGCCGATCAAAGGGTTTTTACAATTTCCTCGGCCAAAATTCAATCTGATGAAATAATCAAGATAGCCGGACCTGAAAATGAGTTCATCCCAAACTATAACCTGAGAAGTAATATGATTTCACTGGAGCTGCCTCCCAGTAAATTGTCTCCGGGCTATTATCATGTAATATCAGGGGTGGATACCATCAGATCATTAGCAATCAATCATTCAAAAAAGGAATCAGATCTTCAGCGATTGACGGGGGAGGAGTTACTGGCATTTGCAAACTCATCGTCCAATCTGGAGATACTGGAATTAAATAACTCAGGTAATTATTCTCAACAAATACATGCAGGATTAAGTAATGTCAGGTTATGGAAATATGCATTATTTTTGGCCTTAGTTTTCGTGATAGCGGAAATATTGCTTGTTAGATTCCTATAATGAGTTTAAAGCTTATCAATGCCAGGGTTTGTGATCAAAACTCTCCATTTCATAATGAAAAGGTCTGCATTGAAATTGAGAAAGGTATCATAAAAACTGTCAGGAAATCACCCAGGACTACAGCTGCTGCAATTGATTTGAAGGGTGCGCTGGTCACACCAGGGCTGGTAGATCTGTCATCCTCTTTCAATGATCCTGGTTTTGAATATAAAGAAGATGTTCTGAGTGGTCTGGCAACAGCGAGGGCAGGTGGGTTTACACATGTTTGTGTATGGCCAAACACGGACCCTGTTATCGACTCGAAAAGCGGTGTCGAGTACCTTCTCTCCAGGGCCAATGGCCATCAGGTTTCACTACTGCCTGTTGGAGCAATTAGTGCAAACGCCAAAGATGAGAACCTGTCAGAAATCCTTGACCTAAGCTACCATGGCGCTGTAGCTTTTTCCGGTGGATTAAGACCTGTTTTAAATTCCGAATTGTTGCTGAAGGCTCTGCAATACACTGCGAAGTTTGGTGGATTGGTGATTAATCGTCCCCAGGATATTGATCTGGCAAGATTCGGACAAATGCATGAGGGAGAGGTCAGTACACAAATGGGTTTGAGAGGAATACCGGACATTGCGGAGACGATCATGATTGACCGGGACCTCAGTATACTGGAATATACGGGAGGTCGGCTTCATTTCTCAGGGATCTCCTCAGCCAGATCTGTTGACATCATAAAAAAAGCCAAGCAAAAGGGACTTAATGTAACATGTGACGTACCTGTACATAATTTGATTTTTAGTGAAAAGGAACTTGATTCCTTTGATTCAAATTTTAAGGTAAATCCTCCATTAAGGACGGAAAAGGACAGACAAGCCCTGATAAAGGGGCTTGAATCAGATATAATCGATGCAATCACTTCTGATCATCAGCCTCAGGATACGGAGAACAAAAATCTGGAATTTGACCTTGCGGATTTCGGAATGATCGGACTCCAGACATTGGTGCATTACATAAACCAACTGCAATCCGAAATTTCACTGGCAAAAATATTTAGCAAACTAAACCAGGGACCAAGGAGGATATTGAATTTGGAGCCAGTCTCCATTGAGAATGGAAACCCGGCGATCATTTCAATTTTTGACCTGGATGCGGAGTGGAATTTTGATGACAAAACGAACCTGTCCAAATCCCGTAATTCCCCTTTGTTTGGCAAAACCCTGAAAGGAAGAAGTATTGGTATTATCAATGGTAGAAAGCATTTCTTCTCAAGCGGCCTGAAATGATCAGGAATTCCATTCGATTTGCTTTGGGGTGTGGAATTATGATCTGCGTCCTTTTCATACTTGCCCGGTATTTCGAGTCTAATCCATTCATAGATATTAACCATTTGTTCGCAGATCTATTCATTTTCGCCCTGTTCATTTATTTCGCATGCAAGGATTTCAAACAATTCAGAAATGAGGGAATTCTTCATTTCTGGCAGGGAATGACAATTGGTTTTGTTACCTATGCGTTGGCGGCTGTGATTTTTCTGGTGTTTTTAGCTGTTCATTTCAATGTTGACGAAACGCTGCTGGCGGATTACAAAGTTGATGCATTGAGTTTTTTGGAAAAAAGATCAGCGGAATACATTGAGCAATTTGGGCAAAATCAATACGAAGAACAGAAAGTTGCAATTGAGGAAACAAAAGTACAATCTTTGATACTACAGGCCACTTTGAAAAAATTGCTAGCCGGACTCTTTGTAACCCCAGTTATATCCATAATTTTAAGGAAGAAACCTAAATAAAATAATATAATGGAAGAAGAAATTGAATTACCGTCACTTCGCAGTATTGGCGTCAAGTTTGGGATCATTGCCGGACTGCTTGGTATCATGTTTACCATTGTCATTGATGTTACCGGCAACCTTGGAAACCAGGGGCTTCAGTATTCAGGACTGATCATAACACTCGCCGTTGTATTCTTTGCACACCGGGAGTATAAAAACAATGGCGATGGATTTATGAATTATGGACAGGGTGTGGGTATCGGAGCCTGGATTGGTTTGGTAGGGTCAGTGATTTCATCGGTATTCACGTATGTCTATGTTTCTTTCATAAACACGGAATATGTAAGCACCCTGAAGGATATCCAGCGCATGAAAATGGAGGAGCAAGGGCTAAGTGATGCGCAAATTGATCAGGCTATGGAAATAACAGGTGCTTTCATGACACCGGTGGCATTACTGGGGATGGGTTTATTCATGGGGGTATTATTCACCGTGATCATCGCACTAATTGTATCAGCATTTACAAAAAAGGCCAGGCCTGAACTTGTTTAGTTATAAGTGAGCAGAAGTGCAAGGCAGGTTTCGCTGGTTGTTCCGGTTTACAATGAGGAAGAATCCATTCCGGAGTTGTACGAGTGGATTAGTTCGGTACTCGGTGCCAATAACCTTGACGGCGAGATCATTTTCATTGACGACGGGAGTGACGACAATTCGTGGAATGTAATTTATGGGCTGTGTGTCAGGGATACCAGGGTCGCAGGGATCTGCCTGAACCGTAATTATGGAAAATCCGCTGCACTTCATGTAGGATTCCAGCATGCTTTGGGTGCTGTAGTCATCACAATGGATGCGGATCTGCAGGATAACCCTGACGAGATTCCCGGTTTATATAAAATGATCAGTGAAGACGGGTTTCACTTGGTGTCAGGATGGAAGAAAAAGCGACATGACCCGTTTGAAAAAAGGATTCCGTCCAGATTATTCAATTATGTAACGAGGGTTGTTTCAGGAATCAGACTTCATGACTTCAATTGTGGCCTTAAAGCCTATCAAAGTCAGGTAGTCAAGCATATAAAAGTATATGGAGAACGCCATCGATATATTCCGCTTCTGGCCAAATGGGCAGGCTATGGTAAAATCGGTGAAAAAGTCGTTCAACATCGGGCACGTAAGTACGGAAAAACAAAATTCGGATTGGAACGCTACATAACAGGATTCCTGGATCTGCTTTCAATAAGCTTCATCACAAGGTTCAGAAAGAATCCAATGCATTTTTTTGGCACATTGGGTATTTTATCATTTGTTACCGGTTTTATTATTACAGTTTACGTGATTGGTAACAAATTGTACAAACAATTTAATAACCTGCCGGTACGGGATGTGGTGGACCAACCCTTGTTTTTCCTTGCGTTGGTGGCTTTAATTGTTGGGATGCAGCTATTTCTTACTGGTTTCCTTGCTGAGATGATCATCCTCAACAATCCTTCGAAAGATGACTACATAGTAGCGGATTCGAAAAATATTGATGATGCCTAAGTTCTCCGTTATTGTTCCGGTGTATAACCGGGCAGACGAAATAAATGAACTATTAACATCACTTACGGAACAGACTTTCAAGGATTTTGAGGTGATTATTGTAGAGGATGGGTCGGAAGATAAATGTGAGACAATTGTAGACCAGTATCACGGGAAGCTATCCGTAAGATATTTCTTTAAGGAGAACTCAGGTCAGGGATTTACCCGAAATTATGGTTTTAGCAAGGCCACCGGCGAGTACCTTATCGTTTTTGACTCGGATTGCCTGATTCCGCCTGATTATTTCCAAATAATTTCAGATTACCTGGAAATCAATGATGTCGATGCATTCGGCGGCCCTGATGCGGCGCATCCTTCATTCACAGTCATACAAAAAGCCATAAGCCAATCCATGACCTCATTTTTCACTACTGGCGGTATCAGGGGCAGGAAAAAACATCTCGGGGCATTTCACCCAAGGAGCTTTAACATGGGCATGAAACGTGAGGTGTATGAAAAGACTAAAGGCTACATCATATCCTTCATGGGCGAAGATCTCGAATTCAGTGTGAGGATAATTAAGGAAGGATTTGAAACAGCTTTGATAGAAAAAGCCAAAGTATATCATAAACGGCGGACAGATATCATGAGGTTTTTTAGGCAACTGAAATATTTCGGAAGAGCCAGGGTCAATTTGTCCAGATTCCACAGTGGCCAGATCAAGTTGATTCATTTATTTCCGACTTTTTTTTTGTTAGGACTTCTGGCAAGTATTTTGATCTGGCTCGTTGATGTCCGCATTGGGTTGATTGCAATTTCTATTTATGCTTTGTACTTCATTATAGTTTTTGTAGAAGCACTATTTGTCACACGATCATTCAGTGTGGCAATTGTTGTACCGGTAACGTCTTTTTTGCAACTTACAGGATACGGTTACGGATTGATTTATGAATGGCTCAGGAAAATCCGCGGGATCAATCCAAATACCAGGTACACAGAACTATATTGATCAGGTCTTTTCAGCCCTGTAAATGATTTCATCTTTTGGCAAAGCATACCGTTTCAGTTCAAACTCCTCCAATTCATAAATCAGTTTTTCCTCATTGACCTGAAGGCCTGCTTTTTTTATTCTCTCGGGATAATCCTTCCCGTATTTCCTCACATGATCATCCTGGCCGAATAGTTCCTCTCTTTTTTTTGGATCTGAAAGTGAGGGATCTTCAATGGTCTTGTCAATCCATGGGTGGAAGATCGGTATTTGCAGAATGGCCCAGCCCCCTGGTTTTAAAACCCTGCGTATCTCTGACATGGCCCTGATATCATCACTAACATGTTCCAGCACATGGTTGCAAAATATCACATTAAAAGTATCATCATCGAAAGGGATATTATGAATATCCATTTTGACTTTTGCCAGCGGGGACTCGATATCACCCGTGATATAATCCAAATTTGGAAGCGTCTCGAATCTTGATATAAAGCAGTGTTCCGGTGCGATATGCAACATCTTCAGGTTAGCCGAGAAAAAATCGGTCTTTCGCTGAAGGTATAACCAGATCAACCGGTGTCTCTCCAGTGAGAGACAGTTGGGACAAAGCGCATTGGACCTGCCCACACGACCGTATGGCAGGAATTTGCTGAAAGATGCATTGCATACCGGGCAGGTTACCTTGTTGCCATAGTAGAAAATTGACAAGATTTTAAGGAAATAATGGCTAACTACCTGCAGGTACTTTCTGGGAATGTGCTTGAGTAAAAAACTGATTATCCGTTTCACGGCCATTCTTTTTCAAAATGTGCAAAGATATCAACATAACTCACTAATATGGTAGATGATTTCCATATGAAACTTGTACAATATTCGATTCTCAATTCTGTTTTACTTTAAATTAGAGGCTATCTCTTTAAAATGAGGATAATCATCTTTTTATTATTTATTGTACCGGCTACGCTTGCGGAAGCTCAGGACGTTACCGCACATTTCCCTACTGAAAATACCACTAATCGAAGAGTAGAGAAGAAGAAAAAAAACGCGCCAAAGGCCAGGAACATAAGGTATATCACCAAGAACAAAGGCCAGGGATTATTGTACGGAAACCCCTGCATGGTGGAACAAACCCGGAGAATGGGATTTGAGTACGTGATCCAGACACCGGGACTACCCGGAACTTTGAAACCGTGGAAACGATACTGGGAAAATTTCAAAACCAGTGCAGTGCTTACTCTTACCAAAAGCCCATTTTGGAAAACGATTTTAAATGGGAGGGTCAAGAACTGTCGGAAAAAAAGTGGTGATCTGGTCGGTTAGACCAGGCATATAAGATAAGTTGATTAGCGGTCTTTCTTTCGATACATAAACTTCAGGCCAGACCAGTCTTCATCTATTGCACACACTTTGACATCCACGAGCCCTCCGGTAAGGCCAACATGGCGTATGATATTTTCATCCAGATCTTTTTCCAGTTTTGATTTTCCCTTTGGCCATGAAACCCAGAACATACCGTCTTTCTTTAGTTTAGACTTTGCAGTATCCCAGAGTGAAAGCAAGTCTTCCTCATATTGGACAAAAGCGTGAATGAAATCTACGGATTCCGGACTAGCCTTGTCCATTGTAGCCTTTTTATGAGGTGGCAGACCTTCAAGCAGTTGATAATAATGATCCGGGGTATTGATAAACAGGCACGCTGCCCCTTCCTTTATTCCGAGTTTTTTAACTAATGGCGTCCCTGAATATCCGGCGGTTACAGACATATTTCTGAAACTTCTATTTCGGGATCCAGGAAGTTAGCCATTTGGTATTTATCGCAGGCTTCATCCACTTCGCCCATAGCTTCATATCCCTTGGCCGCAATTACATAACTGCTTGCTCTTTCGGGCCATACCCTGATATTCCACCTGGTTGCTTTGACAGCCATTTTTGGGTTGCCTGTTGACAAGTAGGCCCTTGCCAGGCCGTCATACAGCTCCCAGTGCACTTCGGAGAGATGCCTTCCCGAAAGGACAACCACATAGGCTCCTCCGTATATCGATTCGTAGTATTCTTTTGCTACTTCGTTCGCATTTTCAAAAAACCTCAATGCAGTTTCATCGTCACCAAGCAGGTCACGGTGGATTTTTGCGATTTCGACATGGGTGGAGAGATTCCTGTAGCCAAGAACCAGAAGCTGGGTCAGAACTTCAATTGATTTTTCGGGTTGATCGGATTCCCGGTATGAAATTGCAAGATTTTCACGATGGGCGAGAGACTTAACATCCGTGTACTTGGCAATCAGTTCGTAATAAACGATTGCTTCCTCAAACTCAGACCTGCTAAAGTGTTTTTGACTTTGATTCACCAGATCTTTTACCAGCCCTGCTTTGAATTTGGACATATCCTGCTCTTCCTTCATGAAATGCCCAAGTTCATTAAGCTTCTCCAATGTTCCGGCAACATCGCCCTCATTATGCAGTTCCAGCGCCTGGGTAAATAATTCTCTTCGTTCCATCAAACGAGCTTCCAGTTTCTTCTCGTCAACATAATTTTTGATGCTGATGAATGTCATTACGATCAGGGCAACAATGAAGGTAAACCCAAAAGCATACGCAGTTGCAATCCAGTTTTCCCTCCAGTTGACTTCCTTTTCAGCGTAATCATATGGTTTTCTTGGCTTGGGGGGCGGTGGGGGTTCTTGATAATATTGGGCCTGATGGACGTTGCCATACTTCATTTGCAGGTCATATCTGGCTTTTTCATAGGGATTACTTAAAACCTGGTATGCCCGGTTTACTTCCTTGAATCGCTCTTCCATCTGGGGGTTGCCCTGATTTTTGTCGGGATGGAATTGAACGGCTTTTTGCTTAAATGCCTGTTTTATCTCGTCATCCGAGGCGTTTTCCGATATTCCTAATATGACGTAGTAACTGATCATTACCTGAGCCTAAACGTAAGAAGAATATATGCTAGTATACTAACCTAATAGCTTTTGAGTTACTAAAAAACCAAATGCAACACAAAAAATACCTCCGATAAGGCTCGCAAGGACATAAACCAATGCTATCTGCGGATGGCCATCCTGCCAAAGTTTAAGGTTTTCAAAGGAAAATGATGAGAAAGTAGTATATCCGCCGCAAAATCCCGTGACAAGGAATAACCTCCAGTACTGGGGATTCTTAACGGAGAATGCCATCAATCCGCCAATCAAAAATGAGCCTGACAGGTTTATGAGAAAGGTAGGCCAGGGTATGGGCCAGTTGTTATGAATGAACCCGATATTAATAAGATACCTGGCAATACTGCCAAGCATTCCACCCAGTCCTACCCATATGATGTCTTTTATCATAGGGATGAATTTATAAAATCCCAGGATTTCAATTTCAGATCAGGGAAAAATTCAACAAATTCTGATTTAAATGCCTCATAGTTCTCTTTCAAATCGACAATAGATTCTTCCATATGTGAGTTGTAGGAAGTTCGTCTTGACATGCCGGACAAAGCGCGGTGAATTCCTTCCAGAAACTGGTAATTATATAACCAGTTGTCTCTTTTCATATACCCCAGCATGTGTCGTGCTTTAGCCGGTATAATGTCGATGTGAGATTCCGTAAGAGCATAGAAATCAAGTGTAAACTGCTTCAGTTCCTGCCTGGAGTAGTCAGACCACATACTGGCCAGAAAGTGATCATAGTAGACATCTACAATTACCGGGGCATAATGCCTGTATTTCGGTCTAAGTCTTTTTTTGCTTTGCAATACAACCGGATGGTTATCCGTGAACCGGTCAATTTCCCTGTGCAGCCTGATACCCTTCTGTACCTCTTCGGAATAATCCTCAATCTCCCGGCCTTTTACAAAGTCGCCTATGAAGTTCCCGATTTTAAGCAGATCGTCCTGCCGTGATAGGTAGATATGTGCCAAAAAATTCACGATAAACACGATAAATCAGTCAGAACGTCAGAATTTAAAAAACAATATTTCTTTTTGTGGGTAATGTTTGTAATTTACTACTTGTTGAAATAGTAATTCATTCTAGCCTCCCGCTTATGTCTCGAACCCATTTGAATATTCTGGTTCAACTAGCTAAAGTCGATGGTGTTATTGTTCAGGATGAAATTGATCTAATCAAGCAAATAGGTGCTGCCAACGGCATGAATTCCGTTGAAATATCTCAATGCTTTGATGATCCCGACCTGATTGAAGATCTGGAAGACCTGTCTGATGATGAGAAGTACGAGTTTATTTACAATATCGTTCAGCTCATGAAAATTGACGGACGCCTGTATAAGGAAGAAATAAAGTTTTGCGCAAAAATGGCAAGCAAACTTGGGTATGACGAGGGTGTCCTGTTGGAATTAATGCTGAAAATATACAGCGATCCTGACATAACCACAGACAAGGAATCTCTCAAATCCACGATCCAGAAATACCTGAAACACTAAATGCCCGTTGATCCTTCGGAGCATTTCTCGAAGCTTCAAACCTTACTGAAGAAAGAACGGGAAGAAGATCGGAATCAGTACATAAAAAAGATACAAAATCGCTCAATTCATGACCGGAGAGATGAAGGAGTATGTTGGTATCCTGTACAAATAAGGAAATCCTACATTGGTATTGGAGAGAAGTGGATCATCGAAATAGAAAGACAATCCGGTCGGGAGCAAAGACATCTTTTCCAGGCAGGCGCTACAGCCAGTTTGTTTCTGAATCAAAAAAACCAGGTATCAGTACCTGGAATTATCAGCAGGATCAGGGACGATCGAATCTCACTTATGCTAAATCAGGATGACCTGCCCGAGTGGCTGGATGAGGGGAAGCTGGGGTTGGATCTGCTTTTCGATGAATCTACCTATGACGAGATGTTTCGGACCTTGGCCAAACTCAAGACGATCAAAGAGGGCAGGGCGAAAAAACTCATCGGGATAATGGTGGGTAATACCAACCCCTCATTTCATGCGATTCAGGATATTTCATATCCATATCTTAACGCCGGCCAAAACCGGGCATTGAATTTGTGCAGGTCATCCGAGGATCTTGCCCTCATACATGGACCACCGGGTACCGGTAAGACTACCACACTGGTACATTGCATCAAAGATGTAGTTGATCACGAGAAACAGGTACTGGTCTGTGCCCCAAGTAACGCGGCAGTGGATCTTCTGGTGGAAAAACTACACAATCACAACATTGATGTTGTCAGACTCGGCCATCCTGCCAGGGTAACCGATGAGGTCCTGGCGCATACCCTCGATGTGCAAATGATCTCACATGCGGATTCGAAACTACTTAAAGATTTAAGGAAGAAATCTGAAGAAATGAGGAGGCTTGGGGGGAAATACAAGCGAAAATACGGTTATGAGGAAGCCAGACAAAGGAAACTCATCCTGAATGAAGCACGCAAACTAAAGGAAGAAGCGAAACTACTGGAAGAACACATCATTCATGACATACTAAACAAGGCAGGTGTTATTGCATGTACGCTGATTGGCGCCAACAACCCTTTTATGGCGGGAAGGACATTTAAAACCTTATTTATTGATGAATCTTCACAGGCCCTGGAACCAGCTTGCTGGGTGCCGGTCTTAAGGGCAGACCGGGTGATCATGGCGGGTGATCACAAACAATTGCCACCGACAATAAAGTCGATGGAAGCGGCGGAGACAGGCTTGTCCGAGACAATTTTTGAAAGATGCATCGAAAAATATGAAGCAGATGAGATGCTCGAAACCCAATACCGGATGCACCCCGCCATCATACAATTTTCCAATGCGTTTTTTTACGGTGGCAGACTTACCACGAGCGAATCCGTTCTAAACCGGAGACAAATATTCAAGGATCCCCTGGAATTCATTGATACGGCCGGTTGTGGATTTGATGAAGAAATCAACCCTGAGACTTTAAGTACTTTCAATACGGATGAGGCAAGGTTCGCTATTAATCACTTAGACCGGTTACTTCAGGATGGTGGCTCGGAAAAGTTGTCGATTGCTGTGATCGCTCCGTACAAAGCCCAAATAGAGAAATTAAGAAAGTTCAGGGAGGATCTGCATTGGAATGAGGAGGATATAAATATTGCCATCAATACGGTTGATGCATTTCAGGGCCAGGAGCGTGATGTAATCTACATTTCATTAACGCGTAGTAACAGTAATGGAGAAATCGGATTTCTGGCCGATATCCGCAGGATGAATGTGGCTATGACACGAGCCCGGTATAAGCTGGTTATGATTGGCGATTCGGCGACATTAAGTGTCGATCCATTTTTTGATAAAATGATATTGTTTTTTCAGCATCAGGGATGGTACCATAGCGCTTTCGAATTCCTGTGAAATTGATCGAATGCTGAGGAAGTTTAAGTTAAATTCACCCAAAAGGGACAGCAGACACAAAGCAAAATATCAAGAAATGAAAACTCTTATTTTATTGTGCATCACATTTTCAGGTTATCATCTATCCGCTCAAAATGATGAAGCCAGAATCCGTTCCGTAATGGCCATGCAGCAGGATTGTTGGAATGCCGGAGATCTGGAATGCTTTATGCGAGGATACTGGAACTCTGATCATCTCGTTTTTGTGAGCAGGGATACAGTCATTTACGGCTGGGAAACAACTCTGGCACGCTATCAGAAAAAATATCCTGATCAGGCTACGATGGGACAACTCACTTTTACAATTATTTCACTTGAGCCATTGAATGAAGACCACTGGTACATGATAGGGAAATGGTATTTGGAAAGGGAAATCGGCAACATTGGCGGACATTTTACCCTCATTTGGCGAAGAATTGGAGATGAGTGGGTGATTATTTCAGATCATACCAGTTAATCCTGCATCTTTGTCAATCTTTTAGCTGGATATGAACCGTTTTAAACAAACATTTATTGATCTGCCTGATAAGGTACTATGGATCTGGGGGGCGGGATTCATAGCCCGTCTTATCTCCTCCTCCTTTGCCGTGAGCGCTCACGACTATGTGAAAAACAGACTCCCGATTTCGGATTGCATCACTACTTCCGGGCAATGGTTGTATTGCGATTGTCGCTCCGATCACACACCGTTGTATCCTTATCTGACAGCATTAATGAACTGGTTATCTCCCGATGTAGCTGTAATCAAGGCGATGATGATCAACCTTCCATTGACCATCGGCGATGCCCTGATCCCGGTTGCAATCTTCCTTTTACTCAAGAGATATGGAAAGGAATCTTTGGGCATCACGGCATCTTTGTTTTATGCGTTAAATCCGCTTCCTATAATAGAAGTTGGGCTTTCTCACTGGGATGGAATTACCACACTGTGTTTGCTGGCCAGTTTAATATACATGCATGATAACAAGCTGAAAATCGCCGGAGTTTTTGCCGGCCTTGGAACTTTGCTTAAACAATTTCCGCTCGCGATCCTGCTGGTAGCCCTAACTAAAGAGGGTTTCAGAAGGGCTTTTGTGATGGGCCTGGTGACGGTGGTGGTGATCTTGCTGGGGTTTTTACCATTTCTTCTGAATTGTCCGGAAACCTTCATTGATAACATTTTCAACCATCCATTGTGGAAAGGTACCAGCAGTGTTAAAGTTGGGATCGGAACCATAAAAGATGTATTCAGGGTGGTTTCCATGCCCTATCCCAAACTTGTTTGGCTAATTCTTTTTGCTGCTCTTGTGGGTATCCCCGCCTTCAGGTCCAACAAGAACAATTACTTTTTCTACACCGGACTTATTATGGTGACATTGGCATATTTCACCTATGTAACCCACAGGCAATTGATCGTTTGGGCACTCCCCTTTATGACAATCCTTTGCGTGGATAAGAAAACGCTGTGGGCACTGGGTGTGGTACTACTGGGATACGCCATCAGAATTCTGAAACCTGACTGGTATTTTGGTCTGATCCATTTGGGAATCGGGGGATGGTTCTATTGGCAGTTTCTCAAGGAAATGCTCGTGAATCAATATGAAACCAAAGCAGCCATTGAGTCAGGATCCGGTTAAAATAGCGATTGGTCTTGGGACATTTCAGCGTCCCAGGATGCTTTCGAATACTTTGGCTTCTTTGCAGAAGCTGGAGATTCCTGATAGCACTACAGTGATTCTGATCCTGGCTGATAATGACAAGGAGAAAAGTGCTGAAGCTGTTTTTGAACAATTCTTATCCGGGCTTCCGTTTGAAGCTTTTTATATCATGGAAGAGGAGAGGGGTATCATCTACATGCGAAATTCCGTTCTGGAAAAGGCCATAGAACTGGAGGCTGATTACATTGCCTTTATTGATGACGATGAAACGGTCGATCCTAAATGGTTAAAGGAGATATATGGCACGCTAAAGAAATACAATGCGGATGTTGTGGACGGAGCGGTGGACAGGATTTTGCCCGAGGATACTCCTGACTGGATCAGAAAGGGCCGCTTCCTGGATTGGCACAGTTTTAAGACTGGCACCCTAAGACAATCTGGTAGTACGAGCAATGTTCTGTTCAGCATAAAACTTGTGAAGGACTGGGGTTTGCGCTTTCATCCGGCATTGAATTTTGCCGGAGCTTCAGACACCTTTTTGTTTAAACAGGCATACCTGAAGGGGGCAAAAATTGTCTGGATGGATGAGCGATACGTCCAGGAACACTTTCCTCCGTCGCGGGTGACGAGAAGCTGGATCCTAAAGCGAGCGTTTCGCAGAACAAACTCCAAGTTTATCAGAAAACGACTTGAATACGGATATCCCAGGGCAGCTGCAACTCAATTCTTTAATGGTGTTTTTCAGCTGGTGATTGGGGGTATTTTGTCAATTATCACCTTGCCACTGGGGCCGATGTTAAGACTTCATGCTCAAAGAATTTTCGTGAAAGGGTTGGGTACCTTCAATGGTATCTTTGGAAAGACCTATGAAGAGTATCGAAAGACACATGGGAGCTAAGTGGTGCTTGCGGGTTGCTAGTTTGACGATGCTGATGTTAGATATTGTAGCATTCGACACATTTCTTTTTGTTGCCAAAAAGGAACGCTTTTATCAAATGGATATTCCGCGTCAGAGGAAGCTTTTTGGGGTAAGGGCGGTATTTTGTGTTTGTGGTTTGAATGAAGTCATCCATAGTGGAACCCAGGGCTATGAATGTGGTATTTGGATTTATTTCATACCAGTTACGGATCAGGATCTTCGCCAGCATACCACATGTCAGGATCACGATTGATCCCTCTGGAAATTTTTTCCCTTTCAGGCTATCATACTCTTTGTGAGAATTAACAAACGGAATACGGATAATATTTTCGTCTTTCACCTTCACGTCAAGACTTTTGAGGAAATCCAGGTCCTGGTATGCATTTCCAACAAAAAATACCTCCCGATCCACCAGATGACGAATGATCTGCGGAAGGTACCTCAGGTTATGATGAAAGACCATAGCCCCTATTTTATGCTCGTAATCCCCCACGATCTCATCTGCTACTTTTCTTCGTGGTGCTCCGCAGGTTGAGCAGCTGACCCCGAGGTAATAGTTTTTCTGTTGGTATTTGATTGAGTCGAGCAGCCGCTCAGCGAGTGGTACATCATATTGGTCCTGGATCCTGCCGTTCCAGGTTTTCTTGTGATCGCCTCTCAAGTATTTCCTGATAAAATTGAGTTCGCCGTCGTTGAAATGTGCAAATGTGAATGCCTCATTTTTCCTGAGGAGATCCAGAAAATGCCGCATGGTACTCTCATAGTCAGGATTCTTATGCTTCTCGAAACGAAAGGTCTGCTTCGGATCAATGGAAAACCTGTTGATAATAAAAACAAGCATCATCCTCCCGATCGCCTGCAGGTAGGCTGTGAAGCTATAAAAAGAAGCTGAAAATGAAGACCTGGAGGTTGTACTGTTCAATATACCTATTTGTGAGAATGTGTCGGCAGGAGCATGAATAACCACCGGATTCGACCTGGTGAGCCTGTTATAAAACTGCCCGTTTTCCTTACTCAGGTATCTTAATTTGGATTGGAAGGACTGAAGATTGTTCTTCCGAAGTTTTTCCTTTTCCAGCAACTGGTAGGAGTGATTTTGAACCCAATTCAGGTAAGGCAATCTTGCAGCACCGACATTTCCCCCGTTAGCTGATAACAATGTTTGCTCCGTATCCAGGGAGATTTTGTAATCAGGCTTAAAAATATCGAGAAAACAATCAACGAAGTACCTTGTGAAATATGGCTCGTTGTTACTTGTCGGAGACAGATCGTAACTTTTTACAATGTCATCCAACATCATCCGGATGGAATTTGCATTGCCAATGAAGGCCCCTGAGTTCAGGTAATTATAGTATTTGGTGTACCTGGGGTAGAATTTCCAGTAGTAGTATTGAAGATTGCCGTCCGGAAAGTCAAAACAGGCATCTGCGCTGAATAATATGTCGGTTTCGAATGTATGAAATTGTTTAGTAATCTGATCTCCGGAACCATTCAAAACCGTGCTATGACCCTCAACGACAAGGAGCAGATCATCATCTTTGAAAGGATTGGATTTCAAAAAACGCTCTAAAGCCTGTATTTTATTTTTGTCATTCAGCTCTTTTTCACCTTCATCGATCTTATGCAATAAGATTTCATTTCCCATAAGGAATGACTCCAGGCCACTATTTAATGGATATTGGTTATTTGTAAATGCAAGTACGTGAAGGGTCATGATCTTTCTAATTCAAAAATGAGAATTGCCGTGCAAACTCGTACATTCCGCGATGTTTAGGTCCCGGAAAGTGGAAGATATATGGTTTGGATTTTGTCAGTTCATTTGTCAGTGAATCATTTTCCACTGAAAACCTCCCAGGTTCTGCAAATTTACCGTAATTGGTAAAGATTTCGTGATTGTAATCCAATTTGATAGATGAAGGGTTGTTAACAAAATGCCGGTGAAGATTGACCTGATCACTGTGCATTTTCTTGCTGATGCTTGTAATTTTCAATAGCTCTAGGACCTCAGCGGCATATCCCATATATCCGCCGGAATTCAGGTACCTGTACTTAGGGTAAGCTGACTCACTCCCGGGATATTTATAATAGTAATAGCGATTAAGAAAAAGATTTTGAATGGCCTGTATGCGGAAATAATAATTGTCTTCGCACGAAAAAAGTACCGGATGATCGAATGATTTGAATTTTTCCTCCAGATCTGAAATGTCTTTTACAAAATAACTGTCATAGGCATCCGTGAAGAAGATGATCTCATCTTTTGGAATGTGCTTCAGGTATTCGGTTAAATAATAGATCTTTGTTCCGTTGCCGAAATAGGGTTGGCCCAATCCAAGTACTTCCATATCAATTTTGAAATGGTCACAGGATTTGAGCAACAGCTTCAATCCATCATTTTCCCTGGTGGCCACCGTCACAAACTTCATAAGGAAAGAGATTTTGGATCTATCATAATTGGGTCACTTTTTCAAATATCTGCTCATATTCCATGACCATTTTGTCCCAGGTAAGGCAATTTTTCAGGGTGTACTCCCTAAACTCCTCTGACTTATTTTTCAACATGTCCGGATCCTCGAGGAGTTCCCTGATCCTACTGATCCACTCCGGAGCCGCAGATGGGGTAAGCAGCAATCCATTCCTGTCGTTTTGGATGGCCGATGGTATCCCATCGGTATCGGAGGCAATGCATAGCGTTCCGGACATAACAGCTTCCAGAGCTACCAGTCCAAATCCTTCATAATCACCTTCAACTTTGATGTTGGGCATTACAAAAAGATCAGCTCGTTCGAGAATTTCTCTTACCTCATTGTTAGCTAATGAACTCAGGTGAAAAACACGTTTCTCCAGTTTTAGTGTCCTGACGAGTTTATGAACCCTGATTTCATCCAATGGCGTTCCATTCAGCAGTACCAGCGTTTTGAATATGGATTGCGGCAGCCACTTCTTCATTCGGGTGACTTTACGGTAGTCTCCCAAAGTCGGACCTATTATGATGTAGATGACATCCTCAGGAAGGTCCATAAATACGTTTTCAATGAACCAGGAAAAACCCTTGCGTTTCACACTTCTGCCAATGGAAACAATTACCCTTTTTCCACCGGCGTCCACCCCGGTTAGTTTTGACAGATCACTATTTTCTACCCACTCATTATCTTTTGTTGATTTGGGGTCGAAACCATTCCTGACCATGTGAACGATGTCTTTTCTTATACCCCTGGTTTTAAGTTCTTTGGCAGTGGCATCACTTACAGCAATAAGTGCCCTGTATCTGTTTAAATACCTTTTCAGCCACTTCTGGTAAAGATTCAGTGGAAATACGACATCTAGTCCATGTATTGTGGCAATCAAAGGAACTTTTGAGAACCATTGAACCGGTGTAAGAAAAAATGCCATTAAGCCGTCATTGGCATAAACAAACTGTATATTTCTTTCTTTTCTGAGGATTCGCAAGGCTCTCCATGCCGCGGCGAACAGGAAGGCAATGTTTGATCCCCGACCCCTGTATATAAGCTCATGCAGGTGATGTTTGACCCTGAGACCTTCCACGAGTTCGAAGCATTGTTTCTGCATACCACCTATTGAAGGCGGATATTTATGTGAAACAACCAGGAACTCCATCAGACCATCAATTCAGCTTACCAAGAAAATGATTGTAGATCTGCAGATCCGGTTTGCACACTTCCCGGATCTTTTTCATTTGATCGTCGGAAATTTGCTTTTCCATCTGATCTTTGGGGAGCGGGTTTATATTTCTGTTCCTGATGGTCTGAAGTTTCGCTCCGACGACCTTTTCAAAATCATTTTTGAAAGGATCCATATTTTCCAGAATGCCAACAAGAGGGAATGACCTCAGATTTTCCATAGCCTGGTTTATTCCCTGATCGCCACTCAGGTCCGAACCATCAGTAAAAAAATCGACATAGATTGCTCCGGAATTCATGCCAACCTCCGATTGCAGGTAATCATCGAGGTTCATGCTATGCTTTGTATGATCATGTTTCTTATGAAGATTGAAAAAATATTGGGAGATCCACCGCCTCACCGGATCCCGTAGGATTGTCATAAAAATCCAGTCTTTTTCGAATTTCTGCCGAACTTCCGAAGTACATCTGAAATGTCCCTTGACGTATTTGTATCTTTTTTTTGAAAGTTTGGAGATCAGTTTTTGCTCCCGCAATACCAGCGGATGAATATTTTTTCTCCGGGCTTCTTTCAGTGTGGCGGCTGCATCAATTTTTGTTCCTTTGAGTGACAAGGGACCGATACCAATTGATTTCTTAAATGCCTCATTGAGGGAGGTGCCTCCGCATTTGGGGACATGTACGAAGCAAAGTCTTTTCACCGAACTTTCAGACATAGGACAATTTCCACTTTATCTTCTCTATCAGTGTGCAAATATCATCATACTGAAGTTATTTCGGAGAAAAATAAAAGCAGGCCCTGGATGCATCTCCGGATTCATTTAGTTTGGTTGCCATTTTGTCGAAATCTCGTTTCTGCTTCCGGCTGAATATTTTGCCTTTTTCTATGGTTGGAATGTCACTTTTCCATTTTTCACTTTCAAGGAATTCGAAATTGGAAGAATCGTACAATATTTTGTCGATTACCAATCCGCTTTCACGGGCCAGGAATTCCATGCTCTTTTTTGTATATAAAAAATAATGCCGGGGAGGATCGAGTTCCACCCAGTTCGTTTCATAGGTTCTCCAGGCGTATGAATCCGCCACCGGAATGCGAATCAGTATCTTCCCTTGGTCGCGGATCGACTTTCTCAGTGTGTCAAAGACTTCGTGAGGAGATTCCATGTGTTCGAATGAGTGGTGCAGCATAATAAAGTCAAACTTCTCATCAATATCCCCCAGGTTTTTCTTGTAGATGCTAACCCCGTTTTCATGGGTAATGTCCTTTTGAACATATGGATCAATTCCCGTGAGATCCTGAAATCCAAAAAAATTCATTTCTAGGAGTAGCTTACCGGCACCGCTGCCTACATCCAGTATTTTTGAGCTAAAGTCAATCCCGCAATCCTCCGTCAGCCACTTTAAATATTTCGGATAAAGTGGTCTGAATAACCTGCCCAGCACATGATTTTTCTTACCCATCCGGTGAAGAACAATTTCTCTTTTTACAAATTTTTCAAGAAAACTTTGGTCGGCCCGATGGTATGAATAATAGGTTTCCGGATAGTATTCGGAAATGTTTTTTGGGATTTCTTTGATCTGAAGTGCCCCGCAATCCCCACATTCCATATATTGGAATTGATCCCTCGTCCCAAACATCATTTCCCGTGCAATGAAATCACGGTTTTGGTCTGCATTTCCACAGATTTTACAATTCATTTAATCAATGAGGTGATATGTTGTAATCAGGGGAGAACCCAACCGGCAATGTCAAAAAATATCGCTCTCCTGAAGACTTGTTAAAAAACTTCGAAATTACAAAATTAATTCAGGCTGAAGATGTAATTGATGAATCCCCGACAATAAATAAATTCATCTGATTATTAGGGGTTAAACCTGTTTTCACTGACTTATCACTGTAAGTCCGGATTTTGAGAGAAATTTGATGCGGGAAAAAATAAGAATCGCCTTTTTTGCGGATATTCTTGAGGAGAATTTCGATGGCGTCACACAGACGATCTATCAGGTAGTAAGCCGTATCCCGAAGGATGAATTCGATTTTATTTTTGTGACACCCCATCCACCAAAACCGGAATCAAATTTTCCTTATCCCATAATCAAATGTCCTTCGGTCGGTATACCTACGTATTCCGAATATCGAATTGCACTACCATTTCTCAAAAGGTCCATTCAAATACAACTGGATGAATTCTCACCGGACATAGTTCATTTTACCACGCCATCGTTCCTGGGGAATTACGCGGTGGATTATGGAAAGAAGAGAGGGATTCCCGTTTTAAGCACCTATCATTCACATTTTCACGCCTACCTGGAATACTACTTTAAATTCCTGCCCGGTGGCCTTGCGGCTATTGTACCACTGGCGAACAGACTGCTTAAAATCTATAAGGACAGCGATTTAACATTAGTACCTTCTACGGCTATGCGGAATTTTCTCCTTCACTGGGGGATCGAGCCACCAAGGATACAACTTTGGAAAAGAGGGGTTGACCATGAGAAATTTAACCCGATACATCGGGACGAAAACTGGAGAAGGAAAAATGGCCTTGAGGGGAAAAAGTCAGTATTATTTGTTAGTCGCCTGGTCAGAACAAAAGAGATTGACACCCTGGCAAATGTCTATGCC
Source organism: Cyclobacteriaceae bacterium (assembly GCA_028278225.1). Classification (GTDB taxonomy): domain Bacteria; phylum Bacteroidota; class Bacteroidia; order Cytophagales; family Cyclobacteriaceae; genus JANQEU01. The sequence continues at coordinate 216,632 of JANQEU010000046.1, read as the reverse complement.
TTATTCGAAAAAAGAAATCCAAATGTGAAATTTGTAGTGGTGGGTGAAGGCCCTGATCAGGAGGACCTGAAAGAAAAGATGCCACACGCGATCTTTACTGGTAAAAGGACCGGTAAAGAGCTGGCAAAAATATATGCATCAAATGATCTGTTCATTTTCCCGTCAATTTCGGAAACATTTGGCAATGTGGTCCTGGAGGCGTTATCGTCAGGACTTCCGGTGGTCACGGCAGCTGAAGGCGGCCCGGTAGATATTGTGCAGGATGGCATGAATGGATACCACGTAAAACCTAAAGATCCGGAGGCTTTTTACAGCAAGCTTAATTTGCTGCTCAATAATCCTGAGCTCTACACATCCATGAAATTTGAAGCCTTCAAATATGCATCAAGCCAAAGCTGGGATGCAATCTCAGATCAGCTCTTCTCAGTTTACAACAAACAAGTGGAAAAGCGGCTTGCTTACTCCTGAAATTATCAAGTGTTTTCTGAGATTTGCCTAAGCCCGGCAAATAGATGACTTTTGCTGTTTTCCAATCTCTCCGCGCATGAAAATTCTTGCAACAGGTAAAGATGATTTCTCATATAACAGGACCAGAATTCTCTTGAATGGGCTTAAGAGGCATCCCGATGTAGAAGTCATTGAATATCCTTTTACCTCAAGAAAGGCTTTTGACAATAAGCGGTTCAATGAGCTCTCAAATGCTGCGGATTACGTATACATTCCTCCAATGCGGCACAGTGATGTACGATTTATCAGGAAAAAGACCTCCAAGCCTATTGTCTTTGATCCGCTTATCTCAAAGTATCTGACGAGAACCATCGACCATGGAAAATGGTGGAGCGCCCCTGAAAAATACTTCAGGGATTGGATCGCTTTTAAAAATAGTGATTTGATCCTGATGGATACCGAGGGTGATAAGGAGTACATTGTAGACAAATACAAGCTTGACCCAAACAATGTACAAGTGGTGCCAATAGGGGTAGACACTTCCATTTTTAAACCTGAAACAGCCAGGTCAGGTGACAAACTTGTGGTTGGCTTTCATGGCGGTTTTATACCACTTCAGGGAGTGGAAAAAATTGTAAAGGCTGCTGATCTGCTAAAAAGTGAGAAGGATATTGTATTCGATATTGTGGGGGCCGGTTCCCAATACAAGAAAATCAGGAAACTGGCCAATCGATTGAGCACTTCCAATGTAAACTTCAGAGGATGGGTCAACTATGATGAGATCAATCCGATCATAAATACCTTTGATGTTTGCCTTGGAATATTCGGTGATTCTATCAAGACAAACCTGGTTGTCCCAAACAAGGTTTACGAATATGCGGCTCTGAGAAAGTGTATTATTACCAAGGATACCCCTGCCATAAAGGAAATATTTTCGGGGGACGAAAATATTAAACTATGTCCTTCCGATCCGCAGGCGATTGCGGATGCGATAATGGAGCTAAAATCAGATACTAAAACGAGATTAAGGCTGGCAGAGAATGCCTTCGAATTGATCACCGGTTCATATGATGAACAAGGGATAGCCGGGATCTTCCTTGACAAAATCGGAAAATGGCAAAGAAACCGGTTCTAGCTCTCTAACCAAATAGGCGGTAGTTTTTCTGTTATCTCGATATTCCCGAACTTATCACTTTTCTTTATCCCAACTCCTTTTGCCCATTCCGCCATTTTCTTCAATCCTTCTGTCAATCCGGTTTTTGCATACTCACCAAAATAAGAAATGGTCTTGGAGTGATCCGAATAGGCATGCAGTACTTCGTTACGAGCTTCCGTGAAACGTAATGTTCCTTCGACACCCATCGCGTTCATGACTTCCGAGGCCAGGTCTTTGATAGAATAGTTAATATCCGCACCTATATTGAAAACCTGGCAATATGCCGACTTATCCTCCACACAATTAGCAATTATCGGTGATATATCTCCGACATATGTAAACGCTCGTGTCTGTGTTCCGTCTCCGAATATTGTGAGCGGCTTATCCTGCATCAATTGATTCATAAAGATCCCCACCACATTTCGATAACGATCCCCAAGATTCTGATACTCGCCATATACATTATGAGGTCTGAAGACTACATAGTCCAGACCAAACATCTCATGCGATACCCTTAGCTCCTGCTCGACCGCCAGTTTTGCCACTCCGTAGGGGTCTTCGGGAACCGGTGTCATCTCCTCCTTCATTGGTGGAGGCAGTGATCCGTATACTGCAATGGATGAGGTAAACACGAAACATTTGACTTTATGTTTGATGGATTCGTTGATCAGGTTTACACTTCCGATGAGATTATTCGTATAGTTAAACCTCTTTATGAAATGACTTAAGCCTTCAGCGGCATACGCAGCAAGATGATAGACATAGTCTATGTTGTATTCGTTAAATATCTTTTCAAGTAGCTTGTGGTCGGTAATAGAGCCTTTAATAAAAATTGCTTCTTCAGGAAGATTTTCTTCGAACCCTCCTGAGAGATCATCCAATACCAAAACAGATTTACCTGATTTCAGAAGATCGCGTACTACATGCGCACCTATGAACCCGGCACCCCCTGTGACCAATGAATACTCTGTCATGAAATAAAATTTTCGCGAATGTAACTATTATTAAGCAGAATAGCCCTTCAGGCTTTGATCACCTCGATCCGCTGGCTTTAAAAATGGCCTAATAATCACAAATTTAGTTCCAAAATAAGCCTATATTAGCTGCAAAAATCGCTCCACCTCCATCATTTAACCCCAGGCGCTTAAATTATGCAGGCAGCGCCTAACCATGAATTCCATCTACCAGTCGGCGACTACAACTGTCCGCTTTCAAAATAATCAGAACCGCGACTTCACAAAGATCTTGAATACCAGGGTTGCGGAATACTTTAAATCCAACAACAAAAGGAAGTACGCCAATTCGGAAATGGTGATCAAAACCATATTCATGTTCTCTCTGTATTTTATTCCGTATGCCCTGCTATTTGTAATATCAGACCTGTGGATATTATTTTTATTGTTTTTTATTATGGGGGTGGGAAACGCAGGATTGGGACTTTCCGTGATGCATGACGCAAATCATGGTGCATACTCGAACAGGAAATGGGTTAACGGCCTGCTGGGCTACACGCTGAACCTGATTGGGGGTAATGCAACTAACTGGAAGATCCAGCATAATGTTTTCCATCACACTTATACCAATATTGTCACTCACGATGAAGATATTCGACCAAGGTTTATCCTTAGGTTTTCACCCCATGCCAGGAAATTCGCATTTCACAAATTCCAGTACATCTATGCCTGGTTTTTATATGGATTCATGACCATAAGCTGGTTGTTTGTCAAAGATTTTGCACAACTGCGTGCCTACCATAGAACAGGGATTTTGGAAAAACACATTTATCCCCCCAAAGCCTGGGCCTGGCTCATCGCTTCCAAGTTGCTGTACTTTTTTTATGCTCTTGCATTACCCATTATTTTTACGCCTTTTGCATGGTGGCAGGTTCTAATAGGTTTCATTCTGATGCAATATGTGACAGGGTGGATCCTCGCCGTCATATTCCAACCGGCGCATGTTATGGAAATAAATGATTTTCCCGTGGTAAATAATGAAAGTAATATAGAAGACAACTGGACTATTCATCAGTTTAAAACTACCTGCAACTTTGCTAAAAAAAGCAGAATCTTTTCCTGGTATGTCGGGGGGCTGAACTACCAGATCGAACATCATCTTTTCCCCAATATTTGCCACGTTCACTACAGGAAGATAGCCTCAATAGTGAGCAAAACTGCTTCTGAATTCAATGTTCCGTACCATACGATGGATACCTTCAGGGAGGCACTGATCCGGCACGGGAAAATGCTGTATAAGCTGGGGAGGTAGGCAGAAGGCTTTACCTGCACCCACAGTTCAGTTCAATCCGTTACGGTTCAGTATGGAAATACAACGATTCAATAATATTTTCGGGAAATAACTGTATGGTCAGCGTGTTATCACTAAAAAATTATTATGAGGACACGAATATTACTGGCCGCATTATTGATGGGATTTACCACTGTTCTTTTAGCCCAGCAGCCCAAAGAGGGTGCAATCATCTCGTTGAATGAATATAACCTGGAAGTTAAAAAAGGAGAAAAACTGGAAATTCCGGTTCAACTTGTCCGTTCCGAACGTTTCAGGAGAGGGATTATTGATGGTCTCGCCATACAACAGAAAACGGGGATCGAGGCTTCTTTTTCTAAAGTGGAGGATCAGGAAGATCTGTATATTTTAACAATCCGGGCAACTACAATAGTGGCAGGAACCTATCCCCTGATCATAAAGGCAGAGGGTAGAAGTGCGCACAAGGTAAAACAATCCATGATCATGCTGAAAGTGACAGAAGGAAAGGAAATTGCTTCCACGAATTGATAATTTGAAGTAATTTCATTGGCTGTAACTATTTAAAATGCTCCTGGGTACCTTGAAAAAGTACGGCTTCAGGCTCTTCTGCGCAGTATTGATTTTTGCGACGCTACGTCTTGGTGATTCGGACAATTTGAGTGCTGGAGGGAATGGTTACTTCAATTTTGAGGAAACCATCGATAAGGTACTTTTTGCTTACACCATTTTGGTAGTGATGATCATTTGGGAAGTTATTGATCGTGCTTTTTACCATTTCAAAAAACACAATTTCAATTTTACCCGAAGCAGGAATTTAATAAAAGCCACAATCATCCTGACGTTGATCACACTACCTTTGATAGTGGCTGCCAGCACATTTTCCGAGTATTTTATCAAACCATCCCTGTTTTGTCCAGTCTCAAGTGAGGCTTATTACGAAACCATTATTCAGGGGCACATATTTGCATGGCTGATCATAGCCGCCAGGATCATTCATATCAATGCATCTCAAACCAAGCAGTTGGAACAGGATAATGCCCTGGTACAAAAGGAACTTTTGCAGAGTAAATATCAGAATCTCAAAAACCAGATCAATCCACATTTCCTTTTCAATAGCTTTAGCGTGCTGCAGAACCTGATTGAAACAGATCCGGAGAAGGCTTCGGACTTTCTGGAAAAACTGTCAGCTATGTACCGCTACATTCTGGAAAAGAGAGAGGAAGCGATGAGCAGCCTTGAGCGAGAGCTTGAAGTACTAAGAGTTTATCTCTACCTTCTGAAAACGAGGCATGAGGAGCGATTGGTTGTCAATATCAACATTGATGAAGCATATCTCCAGTCTTTTGTTCCTACTTTATCCCTTCAAATGCTGGTTGAAAATGCTGTTAAGCACAATAGATTCTCGAATGACGAACCACTGATCATTGATCTTTTTGTCCGGGATGATTACCTGATCGTTAAGAATCGAATTAAGAAGAAGGGATCCATAGCACAATCCACAAGGGTGGGGTTGGAGAATATTAGGAACAGGTACAGTCTCCAGACGGAAAAAACCGTAATCATAACGGAGGATGAACAATTTTTCACCGTTAAATTACCGGTGTTGTTCGGATTAAGACTTACCTGAATGCTGGCATTAATTGTAGAAGATGAGCGGCTATCCGCTGAGCGGTTAGCCCATCAGGTGAATAAGCTTCAAGCTGATATCGAGATTGCCGGGATCGTAGGTTCCGTAGATGAGGCCAGGTCCTGGTTCAGGGACAACAGTCCGCCAGATCTGGTTTTCATGGATATTCAGTTAAGTGACGGTACGGCGTTTGACCTGCTTGCAGAGACAACCATAGAATCTCCGATTATATTCACCACGGCTTACGATGAGTATGCGATCAAGGCCTTTGAGTTCAACAGTATCGATTATCTGCTCAAACCAATTGAGCTGTCGAAGTTGAAAAGTGCCGTAGAAAAACTGCAAAGGGTATCGCCGAACCAGAATTCATTTTCGAAAACTGAAGACCTTGCTGCACTTCAGAGGGTTATTACCGGTGAATTTAAGAAGCGGTTTCTTGTGAAAATTGGGGACCAGTTCATACCCGTTAATTCAACAGATATCCATTATTTCTGCTATGATAAAGGATCTTCATGGATAGTGACTTTGGATGGGAAAAAGTATCTTGTGGAACATTCCCTGGATCAAATCGAGAATTTGATCAATCCGCTGGACTTTTTCAGGATCAACAGGCAGTTTATCGTCACACTCAAAGCCATATCCGAAATCCATACCTACTTCAATAGCCGGTTGCTGATCAGGCTTGTACCGGAATGGAAGGAGGAAGTAATAGTCAGCCGTGATCGCGTTTCCGATTTCAAGCGATGGATGGATCTGTGAATTTAAAGTGAAGGACTATTCAGATCATTTCGGCCGGAAAGAGAGATCCATTCACTTATAGTTTCTGAATAGATCTCTCCTTTGTCGAGATGACTTCTAAAAAAAGAGAATTTCCGATTGCCATTTAATACTTTCAAAAAACAAAATCACTAACACCTCCTGGTTTCGATTTGTACACCCTTCCTGGCTATTTCCTGATAATCGTAAGATTTCCTGTGAGTATAAGGATAATCCCTGAAAGCGCATACCAGGAGAAGGTGTAGTTTTCAAACATGGTTGATAGTAATATGGCAATTATCGGAATGACAATGAGAACATATGCGGCCCTGTCCGGGCCAATTCTCCCGATAAGTGTCAGGTATCCACCAAATGCGGCGATGGATCCAAACAAAGACAGGTAAATCAGCGAGGAGATATAAGGTGCTGAGAAATCGAAAGCCGGCTCAATACCTGATAACAATGCTACAAGGAACATCATTAGCGAACCATAGATCATTCCGAAAGCATTCGAAGGGATCACAGGTATATCGTGGGACTGATTAGCAGCCGAAGTAACATTGCCAAGCGATGCGAATACAACAGACAGTATTCCCAGTAATGTGCTGTTGACAGGTAGCTCATCAAATGACAGGTCTTTCAATTCCTGGTAAAAGATCAGGAATGTTCCAACAGCGCCCATTATACCACCAATGAAAACTTTGATCGTAGATTTCTTCCGAAGGAAGATGCGGGAAAAGAGTATGTTCAAAAACATTATCCCTGAGAACAAAACAGCCATCAATGCGCTCGTCAGCTCCTGCTCCGCCACATATACCAGCCAGTAGTTGAAACCGAAAAGCAGTCCTCCCTGAAGAATGATGCGAAGATGTTCCTGTAATGAAAAACTCAGACTGATCTTTCGTGTCCTGCAATATGTAAGCAGGAGCAGACCGGCCAGGAAAAATCGATAGCCAACAGACCAAAGCGGATCCACCACCCCAAGCTGGAATTTGATCACATACCAGGTGGATCCCCAGATCACAGCGGGGATTACAAACAATATTGCATTGTTCAGTTTCACAGCCAGCAAATATGAGCATAGCTATCGTATTCCTGTATCGATTTCTTGCTAAAGTTGTGTGATTATTAAACTGATGATCAGTCTACGGGATAGGGGATGAAAATGAAGTTGGTAAATCCTTCATCTACCACGAAAAGGCAGCAGAACTCATCCGGATCTTTGTAAATGGACTTGAAATCAGATTCGCTTTTGATTAGTTCACGCTGCATGAACTCTTCCATAAATGATGCGTTGTAGATCCAGTCATTTTCCAGTTGCCCCCTGTCATACAATTTGGAGCCAATAGGGATCTCCGTTTTGGAAACAGGAAATATTGGGAACTTCGAGAATCCTCTTCTTATAATCTGATAGGAAGCTTCTTTCAGGAGATCTGCCACTTTCACAAAATCCGCAGATATTTTACCTAAGTATTTGGGGTCTAATTCCGGATCGTTGTGCATTTTATTTTCTGGTCAGAAAAACAATGTTTTTCGATGTGATGGCTTTTGTATCATTAAAAAACCTCCTTTATAGCTTGTACAAGCTGTTTTTTCATTGCAGATAGTAAAAGGATGAGAATGATCCCGTTTTTCTCAAAAAGACAAGAAACATCTACCATGATCAGGACTTTGGTATCATCGGCGTACCCATGTACATACTCATTCAAGTTTAGTGTCCTCAAGATATTCTGAAACCGAAATAATTCTAGTGCCCTGAATAAATTTTAATTCAAGCAAATCCTGATGACCTGTGATAAGTAAATCGGCTTCACCATTGACGGCCAGTTCCAGAAACTTATCGTCCTTGGGATCGCGACTCCTTCTTATGATTTTGATGATATGCACTTTTTCAATCACCCTGCCTAACATGCGCAAAAATTCTTGACGATCTTCAATAGATACATAACGATCAAACTTTTTTCTGGATAACACTTCTGCCAATTCCATCATGGTGTCATTAGATACCAAAATCTGACTTTCATGTAGTCCCTTTTGCACGGCTTTTGCCGGATCACTATTTGGTAACAGCAGGCGACTTATAAGAATGTTGGTATCAAAAATAATTCGCACGTAAACAAACTCAATCGCCTAGAATATTATCGAGTTTTTTTTGTGTCAGGCCAGCCTTGGTAGCTTTTTGTCCTACACGATCACAGAATTGTTCGAATTCCTGAATATTCAGACCACGCAGCCTTTCATATTCTTTTGGTGAAAGGATGACGGCTGCATCACGGTTTTGTCTGCGAATCGTCACTGGTTCACTTTGGGCCGCATCCAATACCGCAGCCATTCTTTGTTTTGCCTCTGTTGCTGATATGTACTGCATGGCTAACTCTCCTATCTTCTATTATACGCAATTTAGATAAATTAGTCAAAATGGACAATTTGATTATTTTAGAATAATCCTTTTGAAAAGCATTTTGATTAATACAATGAATAGAGTTGCTGTGCTGACCCACATTCTCTCCCAGGAGTTTCACACAATTCAGAACTAGTTTCTTCTCTTATAATTGATCCCAAGCTTTTTCATCCGGTTCCTCAAGGTATTGGCATTGACATCCAGTAATTCTGCTGCGCCCCCCGGTCCATGGATTTTGCCACCGGTCTTATTTAAGACGTTTTTAATGTGAGTGGATATGATTTCATCCAGATTATCCGTCTTTTTACTGGAAATTCTACGGATATTCCTGCCGGACATTCCCAGAACATGGTCAAAAGACAATGGCCCTTTTGGGTTGAGAATGAGGGCCCGTTCTACTATATTCTGGAGTTCCCGGACATTCCCAGGCCAATGATAGTTCATCAGCATATCGACAGAATCCGGAGATAAGGCGGGTATATGGCTTAACTTTAACTCTCTCGACTTTTGATTGATGAAATGCTGAAGAAGGGCTGGGATGTCCACTTTTCGTTCACGAAGGGGAGGAATCCAAATCGGGAATACATATAACCTAAACCACAAATCTTCCCGAAAATCACGTTTTTCAACCAGTTCTTCCAAATTCCGATTGGTAGCAGCTATGATCCGGATATCAAGTGGGATAAGTTCTGATCCTCCAACTCTTTCGATCTCTTTGGTTTGGAGGACCCTGAGGAGTCTCACTTGAGCTTCCAGGGGAAGTTCGCCAATCTCGTCGAGGAATATCGTACCCTTATTGGCTCTTTCAAATCGACCTCTTTTCCGGGCAATCGCCCCAGTAAACGCCCCTTTCTCATGGCCAAAAAGTTCACTGTCGATTAAGGATTCAGGAATGGCTCCGCAATTCACACTAATGAAAGGTCCTTTACTTCGAGAGGATGAATAATGGATGACATTGGCTATTACATCTTTACCTACTCCGGTTTCACCTGTCAGCAGAACAGGGCTTTCCAACGGAGCCACCTGTCTTACTTGTTGCATGACCTCTCTCAATCCAAAATGAGCACCCACAATTTCATCCCCTGACAACCGGTGAAGCTCTTTGTGTAAAAAGCGATTATCATCAGTCAGCAGATCCTTGAGAATTTGAAGCTCCCGGTGTTTGAGTGCGTTTGACATGGCGATGCTAAAAGGTTCCCTGAGATACGATATAATGCGGGCATGTTCATTGGTAAACTTTTCATTCTCGGAATTAAGCACGAGGACACCAAGAAACTGCTCATTCGACTTTAAAAACATGGTGATCAGCGAAGTACTCTTAACCTTGTGAAATTCTAACATTTCCCGACTGATAGCCCTTCTCCAGGGATCATCAAAAATGTATACGTCCTCCCCGGTTGGTAAATCTTCCAATCCGGCCGAAGCCTGCGCATCCTGCGATAAAGGAGTTAACAAATCCAGCTTTTGACAATGATTCGCAGTAGCCGTTGCGATCGTTCTCATGGCTTTGAAATCCTGATCATAGTATTCTAAAAAGAACTGATCAAGCGGCATCACTTTCTTCAATAATTTCAATGTGGATTGCAGCGCTACCTCGATTTCGAGATTGCCACATATCTTCAGGGTTGCCTCATGAAAAATGCTTTCTTCTGCTGTTGAAATTGCCATTTTCGGTGCCGAAAACCTACATACAAGGATAGTATCTGTTACCGTATTTGGTAATGATAATTATCATATATGGTGACCTTTTAAATCCAGGTTTTTATAAATCTCTTGAAATCAGGCCTATAGCTTAAATGGCACATTTCTGGAATAGTTTGTAGTAATTAAGTACAAATAATAAAATGAAATGGCTTGAAATTATAGAATTAAGAACAGGAGGCAATACCCAGAAGGCTCTTAGAAAAGCGCTGCAAAAACTTGCCTCAGAAGTTTTGCATGATCCGGAAAGACCCAAAGTACGGATCTACAGCAATTATGCTTTGGACAGTGATTACAGCATACACCTCATGCACAAGCAGTCGAAACCGGATTCAATGGGCAGTGTTTTGGGGATGCATATTGCAGCTTCACTAAAAGAGTACGGATTAATGAATCACCATATATGGTGTGAAATAGACAAATACATGGAAAATGACGAAACACAAGTACTATCATGAAAACACTGATTATCGGAGCAGGACCTCTAGGTAGTTTATATACCTGCTTGCTACACAAAGCCGGGAAAGATGTCACGTTACTGGCCCGGGGAAAACATTTCCGGTTCTTACAAGAAAATGGTTTGGTTTTAATCAATGCATTTTCCCAGGAGAGAATTACTGAAAAAGTAAAAATCATTGACAGACTCCATGCAGAGGATGAGTATGACCTGGTGATTGTCCTGATGCGGAAGAATTGCCTGAAGAAATTACTGCCAACATTAAGTAAACACAAATACCTTCACAACATCCTGTTGATGGGTAATAATGCCAATGGATTTGATGAGTACCTTGAATACCTGCCTCAGGAAAAGGTCCTCTTTGGATTCCCTGGTGGCGGGGGATCGCGGATTGATCATGAAATTCACTACGTTGATTCCGAAAAACCCGGAGGTTCCCGAATGCCTGCGACCATTGGCGAAATCGATGGCAAAACGAAAAAGCGCACCAGGCAAGTCAAAACCTTATTTGAATCAGCGGGTGTTCCGGTGAAGATCGTGGATGATATTGATAGTTGGTTGAAGTATCATATTGCTTTCGTACTGCCTTTAGCAGGGGCTTTATTGAGAAGTGGGGACAACTACCGGCTGGCGAAGGATAATACCACATTGAAGCAATATATCATAGCCGTGAGGGAAGCGGGAAGAGTACTGAAATCCTTAGACTATCAGAAAAGTTATAATCCCAAATTCAAATTGTTCTATTGGTTTCCAATTGGGTTATTGACTAAGATTTTAGGTAAGTTTTTCAACTCAAAATTCGCGGAAGTGGCCATGATGATGCATGCGCGGGCTGCCAGGGACGAAATGATTGAATTGAGCGGTGAGTTCCGATCATTGGTGGATCAATCGGGTGAGGATGTACGGAATCTCGATTTATTACTCAGTGTATTTGAAAATGAAAAAGAGAGCTTTGAATTGACAGAGAAATGAATAATAATCCACACAACATCTGTACATGGAAAGACCCTGCATTTTGTAATGGTTGTAGTCTACAGCACAAACTGGCCTGCAAATGGGACAAGAAAATATTATTAGGCTTTCATGGTATTTCCTGGCCACCCACGTTAACAGCTGCGATAGGTATGGCTATCGTCGGGACCATGACCAGTGTCTGGTGGCCCATATATGCTTATGTAATCTATTTCTTATTGATGTTTGGATTTATTGAAATTAAGTTTCTATGCAGTCACTGCCCGTATTATGCGGAAGAGGGTAAGGTATTGCACTGCCTCGCTAATCATGGGAGCCCCAAAATCTGGTCATACAATCCGCGACCACTTAACAGGTTTGAGAAATTTATGATGTACTTCCTTATTGCTACGGTGTTCTTTGTTTTTCCACTTTCGGTATTTGGGTATGGTATTTTCTACCTGATACTTAATTACGCAGATCATGGATTGATCGCACTGCTGGGATTGATTGGCATCATGCTATCCAATTTGATCTCATCAGCATCTTTCGCTGGTACACTCAAGACGTTTTATTGTTCTCAATGCGTGAATTTCTCCTGTCCCCTGAATACGGTTCCAAAACCGGCTGTGGATACCTACCTAAGAAAAAACCGGATCATGAGGGAAGCCTGGGAAAAAAGCGGATACCAATTGGATCCGATGTCCGCAGGGTCAAATGATAGTATTGCAAAAGTTTTAGTAAATAATTAAGAAAATGAAAAAAGTATTGGTTGCCGGAGCCACCGGTTATCTCGGTAAACATCTTCTGAAGGAATTGAAAAAACAAGGTTACTATACCATCGCACTAGTCAGAAATCCAGGTAAATTAGATGGGATTGAAGTCGATAAAATTCTGGTGGGAGAGGTGACGAAGCCTGAAACATTAAATGGAATATACCCGGATGTGGATTACACTATTTCTACCGTAGGCATCACCCGTCAAAAAGACAGTTTGACCTACATGGATGTGGACTACCAGGCTAACATGAACTTGCTGGAGGCAGCCCTGAAAAGTACTGTGAAGAAATTTGTTTATGTATCGGTTCTGAATGGGCGTTCTCTAAAAGATCTGAAAATGGTGGAAGCGAAAGAAGGATTTGTAGAAGCACTTCAATCTTCCGGGCTCAACTATACAATCATTCGTTCTAACGGATTTTTCTCTGACATGAAAGAAGTACTGGAAATGGCAAAAAAAGGAAAGGTTTATCTGTTTGGAGATGGTGAATTCAAAGGCAATCCCATTCATGGCGCGGATTTGGCGGAGTTTATGATTGATCATCTGGAAACCGATGATACGGAGCTGGATGTGGGCGGCCCTGATATGATGACACAAAATGAAATCGCAGAAGTGGCTTTCAGGGCGGCAGGCAAATCTCCAAAAATCTCCCATGTCCCTATCTGGATTAAGAACCTAACCCTGATGTTGATCCGGTTTTTTTCCGGACAGAAAACATATGGTCCTATGGAGTTCTTCATGACGGTCATGACAAGGGATATGGTTGCTCCACAATTTGGAAAGTACCACCTGAATGAATATTACCAGGATAAAATCTGATCGTCTGACAGGAATACTGACTTTCTGCCAGTTATGAGCAGAATTGGAAGGATGAAAACAAGGATGATCCACACAATTACCCATTGCGAACTTAATATGGTCATAAGGAACGTTCTTATTGATTCACTAATTCACACTCCTAAATTCTTTGGGACTTATACCTGCTTTCTTCTTGAATAGTTTACTGAAGTTCTGAGGGTACTCAAAACCCAAACTATAGGCAATATTGTTAATAGATTCACTGGAATTTAACAATTGTGTTTTTGCTCGTTCGATCACAAAGTGATGAATATGGTCTTGAGCACTTCGGCCAGTCTCTCTCTTGAGCATATCGCTAAAATAATTCGGCGACATATTCAATTCTTCACCACAATATTTCACACTCGGAATTCCATCTTCAAGAGGTTTATCCGATTTGTAATAATTCTTGAGCAATTTCTCAAAACGTGTAACAATATCCTTGTTTAGATTCTCTCTGGTATAAAATTGACGGTTATAATAACGAGTACAGTAATCTAATAGTAGCTCTATGCTTGTAACGATTAGTTTCTGGCTTTGTCTATCGATGTTCATACCGTATTCCTGGATGATCTTATCACGTATATCAATAATAATATCCTTCTCCTGATCGGATATATGCAATGCTTCATTTACCTCATAGGTAAAAAAGGAATAGTTGTCTATGTTTTTGCCAAGTTGCGATTTCCTGATCAGATCGGGGTGAAAAAAAAGGGTCCAACCATAAATTGCTTCTTCCTCTGACCACTCATTTATTTTTAACACCTGTCCGGGTGCTAAAAAAATAAGTGTACCTTCTTCAAAATCATAGGTTGTTCGTCCATATTCAAATGAACCTGCTTTACCTTGTTTATACTCCACCATATAAAAAGAACTAACAACGCTTTTCCCCATGAATTGAGGACCGTTCTTTATGTCCTCATGATTAAATACGGAAACCAAAGGATGCTTTGGCTTATCGAGTCCCATTGCATGTAGGGCTTTCGAGATACTATTAAACTCAATTATTTCTCTCATTATAAATCACATTTATCAATTACAGAAGCACCTGTATATTGAGAAATTTATTCCAATGTGGCGATTAAGTGCCTATAAGCCAAAGGTTTTGATAAATTCCTTTGATTCTGCTTTCACGGCCTCATTTGCATTTTCAATAGCTATACCCATAGGGGTAGGATCAACAACAGACCTTAAAGGTCTTTTGCCTTTTTCGGTTTCTATCAATTGTAGTATTTTCTCAGCAATCATTACCACATCGGGGGCTTGGCCGCTTTCGAAATAAGCCAACATTCCCTCACCTATTTTATTTGGAATTTGGGCGATTTCTCCATATTCCGCCACAACGCTCTCATTTGAGCCAGGTTTCATCTTTGTTTGCAGCCCGGTAGCAAAATTTCCCGGTTCAATAAGAATATTTTCAATACCTAAATTCTTTAGTTCAAAGTAAATCCCTTCAACCAGTCCTTCAAGACCAAACTTGGTAGAACTATACATTGAACAAAATGGTACTGCGAACCTTCCGGCACCACTTGACATATTAATGATTAGCCCATCATTTTGTTTTCTCATATGAGGGAGGACTGCCTGCATAAGGAGCCATGGCCCAATTAAGTTTACGTCAATAAGCTTCTTAAAATCTTCTTCCGTGAAGCTCTCTGTTATTCCAAATACCGTATAGGCGGCATTGTTTATAAGTACATCAATGGTACCTTCCTTAGAAATTACATTTTCTACAGCCTTGATCACAGATTCTTTATCGGTTACATCAAGATCAAGAACTGTCACATTTGCCAGCTGGTCAAGTTCGGTTGCTACTTCTGCATTATTTGATTTAGTATTTCGCATCGCAGCATAAACTTTGTATCCTTTATCAGCCAAAAGCTCCGTGGTTCTTTTTCCAAAACCACTACTGGTCCCTGTTATTAAAATTGTTTTTGTCATTTTTTTAAAATTGAAAGGTTCATTTTTTTACTTAGATGGAGGCAAAAGCATTTCGCCCATTTTATCAAGAAACTCTTGATCTGGCATTGAACTTCTTAATTGTTCTATCCATTTTGCATCGGCTCCAGCCATATTATGTACTGGCATTTCTTCTGTAGCACATTGGTATATTAAATCAGCCACTTCCTGAGAATTCGGTTTAGGCATACCTGGTTGCGAAAAATTCTTTCGAGCCTCATCTAAGCTACTAGCTAATGCCTCCGCATGTTTTACCAAACGGTCATCACCCTTCTGGAAATTAATATTAGCCGCCATATTGAAATTTGTTTCAAAACCACCTGGACAGACAGTATGAACTTTGATGTTAAGCGGTTTTAGCTCTAATGCCATAGCTTCGGACAAGCCTTTGAAGGCAAACTTTGTAGATGAATAGACTGCAGCATTGGGAGTTGCAAATACACCAACTAAGGAAGCTATATTAACAATGGTACCTCCCTTTTGCTCACGCATAATTGGTAGTACCTCATGCATCACATTCATTGGACCAAATACATTGGTTTCGTACATGGAGCGAATTTCTCGATCAGAATATTGCTCAAATAAGCCATACCCACCGTATCCTGCATTGTTTACCAATACATCTATCGTACCGAATTTTGAAATTCCGTTTTTAACGGCACTTTGTATAGTATCAACGTCAGTCACATCCAGCTTCTCAACTATTACATTGTCCAGTCGGATTAGTTCTGTTTCTTTCTCAGGAGAACGCATTGTTGCGATCACATTCCACCCCTTTTTATTGAATTTTTTAACAGCTAGTTTGCCAAAACCGGAACTACAACCGGTTATTAATACTGTTTTACGCATAACTATTTGCTTTTCAATTTTATTCATTACTACTAATTGCTTTGATTTCAAGCATTTCTTCAATTCCCCATATCCCATTTTCCCGTCCTATACCGGATGTTTTATAACCACCCCAGGGAGCCCCCGGATCCATTTCTAATTGATTTACGAATACAAAACCTGTTCTAAGCTGTTTTGCAACATCTAAAGCCTCTTGGTTGTTTGGGCCAAAAACATAGCCAGACAACCCATAAGGTGAATCATTGGCAATTTCTATTGCATCATCCACTGTTTTATATGGAATTACAGTAGCAACAGGACCAAAAATTTCTTCTCTGGCAATTTTCATCTGATTGTTGGCATTGCCAAACACGGTTGGCTTGATATACGTGCCTTGCTCAAATCCTTCTGGTAGATTTTCCGGCTTTCCTGTACCTCCGACAACCAAATCCGCACCTTCATCAATACCACTTTGAATGTAGTACTGAATGGTTTCCCATTGCTTTTGTGAAACTACCGGTCCTATGTCTGCATCTCCGAAAGGATCTCCCACTTTCAAATGGTTTACAGCAGTTTTCATGGCTTGCACAAACTCATCATGTATAGAGGCTGGAACCAGGGTACGGCTAGCTGCAGCACACATCTGGCCGCTATTTAACATGACAGCCATAACTGCCATTTGTGCAACCTGTGAAATATCAGAATCCGGTAAAACAATAAAAGCAGATTTTCCACCCAGTTCTAAGCCAAGTTTTTTAACTGTATCCGCAGCATTTTCGGCAATTTGTATCCCTACGCCTTCAGATCCTGTAAAAGAAACAAAATCGACGTCAGGATGCTGGGTCAAGGCATTTCCAATTTTAGAACCACTTCCTAACACCATATTAAATACACCTTTAGGAAGGTTTATGGTATCCAGCATTTCGGCCATTTTTACGGCCGTATGAGTTCCTAACTCAGCAGGCTTTAAAACAATGGTACAACCTGCTGCCAAAGCTGCAGAAACTTTAACAGTAATCATCATTGAGGGCCAGTTCCATGCAGCAATTAAGGCAGCAACACCTATAGGTTCACGAATAATTAGTGTCTTTCCATGCTTTGTCTCCAATTCAATTTCTTCAAGCGCCTCAATACTACTATTTATTGCAGCCAGACCTCCAGGTCCGTGCAACATCTCGTTGAAGCTTTTGGGAGAACCAATATCCATGGTAACAGCTTGCTTTACTTCTTCCATTTGCTTCTGATATTCATTTGCAAAGGCTCTCAGGTATGCGATACGCTCTTCTTTTGTAGCATTAGAAAAGTTTTTAAAAGCTTCCTTTGCAGCTTTCACCGCAAGAGATACATCTTTTTCATTTGCCCTAACAACCTTTCCACTAACTTTACCCGTGGCCGGATTAATCAAGTTTACAAAATCCGGAGTTACGGGACTTACCCATTCTCCGTTTATATAAATTTTATCGTAAGTTTTCATTGGAAATATTTTTTGTTGATAAAATTTGATTCAGTGATCATTGAATACCCTTCCAGCACTTTCATGAAGACATTTTCTCTCCAAAAGCTAGCAACTGTCCTTGCTAATTTTTAACGTGCTTATTGAACCAATTCAAAATTGGCTCAGGGTGGGTGCCAAGCCAATCGTAAGCAGCCATGCGATTGAATCCCTGATTCTTTTTGTCGGGTATATCAAGCCACATCATTTCTTTTTCTACTTGAAGATCGTTATATACACCTTCAACAAAGCCTCTATCAAAAAAACCATCGTTGGTGTTTTGAATCACTAATGTTGGTACAGAAACATCCTTCACATTTGGACGCCATGTATTCTCATAATAATCGAAATCTGTATGTTTCTTAATGTATTTGTCTCCGCTCTTTTTTAGAAAACCAGGAATTTTCATTTTAGCCATGAAATGTTTGTAGTCCAATGGTTGTACAGAGATCATACACTGGATGTTGTCGTAGTTCTTCAACCCATCTTTTCTACCGAACGCAGACACTGAAGCTCCCTGCCCCATACAAATGCTGAGTAAGCCGATTTTTGCGTTTTTGTATTCAGGATGGTTAGAAATGAAATCTACAGCGGCAATAACATCCTTGGCTTCTTCCGGTCCATAAGAGGCATACCCATCCATGGCCGGGTCACTTTCCCCATGATTACGCATATCATACATGAGCACGGTGTAGCCCGCATTATTCAGGTATTTTGCCTGACGTAGAAATGGAACATCAGTAGGGTAACCTTTTGCTATTCTTTTTACCTGATTCGTATAACCTGCCCGGCTGCAATAAAGCCCGAAATGAGATTGAATAATCACTTTGTCGGTATCACCTTTTATAAGCCATCCTTTTAGGTTAACACCATCAATGGCTTCAAAGGAAACATCTTCAAATTGTAAATCGTAATTACTTGGGTTGTCGAATAAGGGTGCTGCCTCACCAGCTTGGACAAGGTTTTTGGCTATCATTTTTCCAAACATAATTCCTCCTTTTCTAGATTTATTTCATGTATTTATCAAACCAGTCTATAACTGGAGTGGGATTCTCCGGGAAATATTTGTATGCCTCTGTTCGAATTACCTTTCCCTCGTCAATCCATAATAATTTTTTGTCTTTTATGGGTAGATTATCATATACAGCTTGAACATCATATGGTTTTGTTGAGTAATCACCTCGAATCTGAACAAGGAATGTAGGAAAGGTAATTGACCTGGCACATTTGGGCATATCAATATCAGAAGTTCGACGACTTGTCAACATTTCATAGGCTGCTTCCCAAGCCTCCTTTTCTATACCAGCTCCTTTCACCGCTCCATCTATAAATGCATTTGCAGACAATGGCTGGATGGCAATCATAGATTTGATATCTTTAAATTCTTCCGGGTGTTTTTCAATAGCAGTTAAAGTAGAATTTGCTCCAAAACATTGAGAAAATAATGAGATATCCATGTTCTTTGTATCCTCTCTCGATTTGATATATCTCACAGAACCCACGACATCACGGTATTCAATTAGTCCTGCTCCTATGATTGGAGTAGGTCCAGGAGCACTTAAACCATTTCCACGCAAATCATAAGTCAGTATATTATAACCAGCCTCATTTAAAGCTTTGTATAAAGGCAAAAAGTTAACTTCAAATCCTGGTCCTCCAATGCTCCATGGTTCAAGATGTCCCGGAAACCCATACCGATTTGCACCTTTGAAGTGATTGAAAATAATTACATTGTCAGAAGTACTTGGGATAAACCACCCTTCGATAACTGTCCCATCCATTGCCGAGAAAAAAACATCTTCATACTCCATATCATAATCACCTGGTCTTCTTAATATGGGTGTTCTGGATTCCTCACCCATCACCTGAAGCAACGCATTCATGATTTGCAGTGTCTGGTCATTCGTATTTTCTTGAGTTCTATCTTGTGCAAACCCTGGTACGCTCAAACTCAGAAGAATTAAGCTTGATATGAATCTTACATTTTTCATTTATATCATATTTAATGAATCAATAAATTACCAATGCAAAATTATTCGGCATGAGAAGCGTTTTCTAATACCTATTACAGTTTTACCTATCCAAATTACAGGTGAAAGGAAATTTTTTGAACTATAAGGGTCCATTATCAATCTTAGACAAAACAGGTAATAGGAGAAAAAACCGCCCTAAGAAAATTGCATTGGACTTTCCCAGTTTTTCCTTCGGGATTTCCAATCTACTTTCTCAACTCCAATAAACAGACGCACTCCACGTGATGTGTTTGTATGGCCAAAAAACTGCCTCTAAAGTTCGTAATAGGCTTTTTATTACTGATCAATGATTTGCTCGGACAAAATATGGACAAAAAATGTTGGTGTCTCATTTTTTTCTCATTTGAGTTGGGAAAAAGATAGGAAATGCTTCCTATTTCTTGAATAGATGAGAAATTGATGAGAAAAAACTGTTTTGACACATGTTAAAATACTGATTTAAGATCAAGAGATCATCTCCAATCCACAAGGCCTACCGGCGGCAAAACGCAGGATACCTGCTTCTCTTTAAGTAATCCTCTTTGACAATCTGTCAATTCCCTTCTTGCTTTTCTACTGAAACCAACTGCTTATGGTAAGCTTCAATTCTGGCATGAGCAGTGCCGTCTACCAATAAAATAACGATCATCATAGCAATGGTTGTGATGCTAATTGCCCGCCAAGTTGGGGTTTTTATAAAAACAATTAACAAGGCAGCTACAATGATTATGATCGGAATAGCCTTGAATACGATTGTTTTGTATTCGTTTAAAGTTCTTTCGGCACGTGCAATTTCTGATGCTACAAAAGCCGAGGCATCACTGTTGTAGGCAGTTTCAAATTGGGTAATTCTTGATTTATTGGTAAAAAATAATCCAAGTCCTATGGTCAAAAGTAATGAACCAGCTACCAGCATTGGGATGATGTAGGCTTTTGCTATTTCGGTTTTACCGAGCTGCCAAAACCCAATGCTCGCGATTAAAAACAAAATCGCGAAAAGGATGAAGAATCGTGTGGAGAAAACTTCGGCTTTTGCCCACTCAGTGGCTGCTTTTAATATTTCCATGGGTCTTGTTTTAAGGTCTTGTAATATCGGCATTTTATTATTGATTAAAATTGCTGCTAACATGAAAATATCTAAGTATTTAATGATCTCTCTGGCATTAATTTTTATGTTACTTGCCGTGTGCACGGAAAAAGATAATTTTCTTGTATACAGAGGTCCTTATCTCGGCCAAAGTCCCCCTGGTAGTGAACCTCAATTGTTTATGCCCGGTTTGATTTCCACGAATTACATCGATCACTGTATCGGTTTTCTCAAGGAAGGAAGGGTGTGTGTTTTTTCGGTTTGGGAGAAAGGAACATATTCAATGTATGAGACGAAGGGTCGATGGACTCAACCTGAAAAGGTGCCTTGGCAAAATGAACAAGGTGCAACGGATTTCACAGTCGGGCCTAACGGGAAGACTGTCTATTTCCAATCCGCCAGGCATACTACTCCTGATGATAAAAAGCGGGAGGGTAACACCTGGAAGGTTGAATGGGCTGGGGATGGCTGGACAGAACCTGTTCCCTTACCCTCACCTGCCAACACCGAAGAATTTTCCGAACTATATCCCTCGGTGGCTCCGGATGGTTCTGTATACTATTTCACAGTTTCAAGACCCGACACCCGCATTGGAGATATTTATCGATCACAGTTCGTGGACGGTATGTATCTTGAGGCTGAACGTCTTCTATACCCGATCAACAGTGATTATTACGAAGTCGATCCAGTTGTTGCACCGGATGGGAGCTACCTCCTCTTCGGTTCTGGTAGGCCCGGCGGATACAGCCTGTTAGACCTATATATCAGTTTTCGCGAAGAAGACGGCAGTTGGACACATCCAGTCAATACAGGCCCGGATGTAAATCCTTTTTGCATTCCGATCCGCATGAGCGTTTCACCTGACGGAAAATACTTCTTCTTCCCGAGCAGCCACGATACTGACGTTCCGAAAGGAGAAGATGTTATATCTCCCAACATTGAAAGGTGGGGCGATTATGACATCTACTGGATGAGCACAGATTTTATAAAAGATCTCAGGGATCAATATATAGGAAAAAAGAGTGCAGCCGGGAGGATTGCATTGGAGTACGAGGAACGGGGAATCCAATCAGCCGCGACTATGTTAAATGAATTATTCAACACCAAACAGAGCAGTTTTTATTTCGAGTTATCAGAATTCATGTTCTTCTGCGGCGATTTGATGACTGCCGGCAAAAGTGAAGAATCCGAACAACTCTATGTGGCACTGTTGGAGTCATTTCCTGAGGAATTCAGAATCAAGCAGGGATATGCTATTACATGTATTATGAACAGACAGGTTTCCAAAGGTCTGGATTTGATGAAGGAAATGTGGAATCAGTTTCCATCCCTAAAGTCAGAGGACTTGTTTATGATCTCTTTCCAACTCCGGAGAATGTTGCGAAAGGAAGATGAATTGGCTGTATTGCAATTTATCACCCTCGAATTTCCCGGTTCCGGATTAGACTATTACAATCTCGCAGAGGCTCATGAACACTATGGAAACATTAAAGAGGCTATCAGGTATTGTACGAAGACTTTAGAATTGAAGCCCGATTTTGAAGATGCCCTAGAAATGCGAAAAAGGCTGGAGTCAAAACTCGAGTCTCCCTAGGTATCCATTGGGTGATGCTAACCATATAAATATGCAAAGCGTTAACATTGGATTCCCGGTTTTCATCAGGAATCTACTTTCTCAACTCCAATAAAACCACGCATTCCACGTGATGTGTATGCGGAAACATATCCACCGGCTGAATTTTGGAAACACTGTAATTTTCACTAAGATCAGCCATGTCCCGTGCCTGGGTGGAGGGGTTACAACTGACGTAAACGATTCGTTCAGGTTGTATTTTGTTTAGTGCTTTGATCACTTTTTTGTGCATACCCACCCGGGGAGGGTCAGTAATGACAACTTTAGGCTTGCCGTGTTCCCGGATAAAATCGTCACTTAGCATATCTTTCATGTCACCGGTAAAAAACTCTGCGTTAGTCATGCCATTAACGCCGGCATTTTTCCTGGCGTCCTCCACGGCATCCTCTACGGATTCCACACCCACTACTTTGCGAACGCTTTTGGCAATGAACGTGGCAATGGTTCCCGTACCTGTATACAAGTCATATACTGTTTCATCTCCCTGGAAGCTGCCAAATTCGAGCACTTTTTTGTACAATTCGTGAGCCTGAACCGAATTGGTCTGATAAAATGATTTTGGACCTATACGAAAGGTGAGATCACCCATTTTTTCCCTGATAAATTCTTCGCCGAAGAATGATTTTACGGGAAGATCATAATAGGTGTCATTTTTCTTTTCATTCACAACGTACATCAGGGAGTTGATCTCCGGAAATTCATCCTTGAGGAAGTTCATCACCTTGTAGATCTTATTCCTGTCCTGTTGGCCGAACTGGACGATCACCATAACTTCACCGATAGAGGAAATCCGTATGACTATGTTCCGTAATAATCCGACATGATCTTTCAGGTTGTAGAAAGTCAGTCCGTTCTCTTCGGCAAAGCCCTTAAGAGACAGGCGAATTGCGTTTGAAGGTGCATGCTGAAGATGACATTCCCTGATGTCCAGTATTTTATCGAACATTTTAGGAATGTGAAAACCCAGTCCGTTCCTGCTCAGCGCTTTTCCTGATTTTATCTCCATAGAAGTCAGCCACCGGTTGTTGCTGAAAGTATATTCCAGTTTGTTGCGGTAGAAAGTGGTTGCTTTTGAGCCAAGAATCGGTGAGAACTCCGGAAGATCCATGCCACTTAACTTCCGGAGGTTTTCGGCCACATGGTCATGTTTATGCTTCAACTGCGCATCATAGGAGATATGCTGCCATTTGCATCCGCCGCAGGTACCGAAGTGTTCGCAAAAAGGTTCAACACGATCTTCGGACTTCACATGAAAATGGATGGGCTTGCCGACCAGGAATTTTTTGTCCTTTCCCGTTATTCGAACATCGACTTCATCTCCCGGTGCAGCTCCTTTGACGAATACTACAAGCTTGTTTTTACGACCAACTGCCTTACCATCCGATGAAATACCCTTTATCCTCAGTTTTTCAAGAACCTGACCTTTTTTCATAGGTCACAAAATTAGCAATTAGTAATCCTTTAATATGGGGTTGGCGTTTATAAAGTTGTCATATAGATTAGCTTATCAGTATGCGGAAGGGACTCTCCATATGGATGCTTTTATTGCAACTCCCGCTTTTATCCAACCATATCGTAGGTGGTGAAATAGAGTTCATTACCATATCACCGGGACTTTACCGCATTAATGTTATTCAATATTTCGATGAGGCACAAGAGATCAACCCTGGTCCTGAGGCAAGTGTGATAGTCTATATATTCAGCAATGCTACAAATACTGTTGTTTCAAGCCATATTTTGAATCTTGATATCCAAACGGAGGTGCACTATACGAACCAGGAATGTGCCATTGATGAGCTGCAGACCTCCAGGGTAATCTGGACTGCCGATATTGAGCTCGATCCGGAGGACTATGCCGAACCTGAAGGGTATTATATTGTCTGGGAACGCTGTTGCCGAAATCTTCTTGTCAGGAATATTGTAAATGCCATTGGTACCGGAATGAAATATGTTACGGAAATCCCCCCATTATGGAAGGATGACGAACCTTACATCAATTCCTCTCCGATACTATTTCAGCCTTTGAGTGACTATGCCTGCATCAGCCAGCTTTATTACGTGAGCTTTACCGGATCCGACCCCGATGGCGATTCACTGGTTTATTCTATGGCTACTCCGCTAAATTCATCCGCCGCCGTAGCCGTTCCGATTGCCCAGCCAAAACCTCACATTCCGGTTCAGTTTGCACAGGGTTACTCCGTTCACGAGCAAATTATTGGCACACCGTCGCTGGACATCAGTGATCGGGGGTTGCTCACGGTCACGCCTGAAGAAACCGGATTGTATGTTTTTTCGGTCCTGGTGGAGGAATTCAGGCATGGGAAAAAAATCGGGCAAGTGCAGCGGGATTTCCAGATGCTTGTGGTTGACGGATGTAATCCGCCTGACCCGCCGGAAGTAGCGGTTCAAATACCTGGAAATGATGATTTCCAGACCGAATTAGATACCTTGAAATACGCATTGACTGATGACAAATGCTTTGAATTTATTGTAAGCAATATTACGCCCGGTGAAACCATCTCCCTTAGGGCTGAGGGTGTGAATTTTGAAGGAGACATTGATGAAATATTTGAATTCAATCAAAGACTGGTCTTTGATTCGGTCTTGACTGTTGAAATTTGCGCTCCGGGCTGCCCGCCTTTTCATGACAGACCGTTCATTGTTGATCTGATTGCTGCGGATGATGCCTGTCCGTTACCCCAGATGGACACGTTGAGACTGATAATGGATGTAGAACCTCCGCCCAACGAGTTTCCGGATGTTACGCCATCCGATTTTACGGAATTTGTCGATGAAGACAATATATTCAGGCAAGTGGTAACGGCCAGGGATGCAGACGGGGATCTGATGACCATAGCTCACTGGCTGCCCACCCTGGATGCCGGGGATTATGGATTTGAAGTGAATGTCACCGAATCAGAACCAGGATTGCTCGTGGCAGATGTCATTTGGGATACGGATTGTGAAGCTTACGATTTCGGGAATCTTCAAAATTTTCCACTCACCGTTTTAGTGGATGACATGGATAGCTGCGATTTCAAACCTACGGATGACCTGTTGATGAGCCTTGGTGTGAGGTTACCGCCAAATACGGATCCTGTTGTTTCCGTTGATGATTATGCTGTAGATGAAATTACGGTTGCTCCCAATGAAATCATTTCATTCGATGTTTCGGTAGTTGATGACGACGGTGATACCGTAAACCTGGGCATGATTGGGGAAGGATTTAACCCCGATGCATTTGGTGCTTCCTTTGAGGAAGTTTGGGGTGAAGGCAACGCAAGTTCGGAGTTCAGTTGGTTTACCGATTGCAATTTTCTCAATCCCGAGAGTGAGAACAGTTTTACCTTCCTGTTTGTAGCCGATGACGTTGACAAGTGCCAGGTACCCAATTTTGATACTTTGGCTTTTACAATTAATATCGATCTTCCCGAGAATTTCCAACCTGAAATAGAAACAGAACTTGATTTCAGATTGGAAATAAATGAACCATTCTCAACGGATATCCTGGCCTTTGACGATAATCCGGGTGACCTGATCACCTTACAGTTCTGGGACCGGTTCAGACTACCCCGATCACCTTCTCTGAGATTTGACCCGGTTGCAGGCAGGCAGGAGGTTTCATCAACACTTTACTGGACACCTGAGTGTGATCTGTTGGGCAGAGAAAAGTCCAGGTTTTACGACCTGTATTTCATGGCCCTGGACGACAATTGCCCCCAGCCCAAACTTGATACCGTCAAGGTGACATTTGAGATCGTTGAGACAAGGGATCGTTTCAATTCATTTCTTCCGCCAAATGCCTTTTCACCTAACGACGATGGATTTAATGAAGTTTTTTCACTAACTAATTTACTTGATCCGAATGCAAACTTACCCGTTGATAACTGTGATGATGCCTTCGAGTACATTTCCATTCACAACCGGGCAGGAGAGACGATTTTTTATTCTGAAAAGCGCGATTTCAATTGGGACGGAGGTGAGGTACCTTCCGGTGTTTATTTCTACGTCATAAAGTATACCAAAACTGAGTATAAGAATTACCTCCAGTTGTTAAGGTAGGTTTCTTTACAAAAATCCGTCAGCCTAATTTTTGCGTTCTTCAACAGATTCGTATAACCCGGTATTTCCTTTCTCCAACAGTGGCAATAGATTTTCTACAAGTTCCGGATTCGAAAGTGCTATGTTTTTTGTTTCATGGGGATCACTCCCGTGATCATACAGCTCAATTGTAGGTTCTTCTTCCCTGTAATACCTGGTGAGCCGGTATTCATTCGTCCTTAGTGATATCCCATTACTGAAGTAGCTGTAGGCGATATCGGTCCTTTCCAATCCGGGAGTATGGATCAGGTCCGCAAAGCTTTCTCCGTCGGTAGCAAAGGGAAGATCGATATCACAGAGTTCCATTAAAGTGGGATAAATATCAACCGTTTCTACAATGGATTTCACGTTTCGGGACATTGCAGTTCTGTCGGGAACCTTAAAGATCAACGTACTTCTCAGTGCATTTTCGAATAGTGTGTGTTTGCCCCAAACCCGCTGATCGCCCAGATGCCAGCCATGATCACCCCACACAATCACGATTGTATTTTCATCCAGACCCTGACTTTGCAGCTCCTTCAGGATTTTCCCGATCTGGGTGTCAACATAGCTGATGGCAGCATAGTAGGCATGCCGAACTTTTCTGGCATAATCATCCGAAACCGGAGCGGACAGACCTGCGGTTTCGTCTGTCAGCCTGTAGCCATTAAACTCCCCGCTTTCATGCAAGCTTTCAAGATTAATATTCGATGGGATCTCCGGATTAGGCGAAAGTGGAATTTCTTCCCTCCGGTAAAGCTCCCAGTATTTTTCCGGAGCGTTGAACGGCAAGTGAGGTTTGAAAAAACCGACACCCAGGAAAAAGGGCTGATCTTTGTCCTTTAGTTCACGCAATTTGGAGATTGCCAGTTGAGCGGTCAGACCCTCAACATAGCCCTCATCTCCCACATCACCGGCCTCATACGGGGTCACCTGTCTGTTCAGACTTTGACGATTTTCCCAGTTGGCATAGCCAAAAAATGCATTCCATCCTGTACCCCATTTTCCACTGTTAAAAATCAATTCATCCCAGCTATGAGGAAGCCTCTTTTTTATTGGAAGGTTGTTCCGTATATCCATAGACGAGGCCATCTGCAGAATGACTGATCTTGCCGATCCCGACTGTGTAGTAACCGTTTCTTCTCAGGTGATGAATGAAAGTTTCCGGAATTGACCCTTCAGGCCTGTCAGCAAGCTCAGTTGCTATCACCTGGTTTGAAAGGTGGTGCCTATCCGTCGGGCGCATACCCGTTAGCAGGCTATAACGAGATGCTCCGCAGGTGGGCACCTGCACATAGTGATTTGTAAAAAGGGATCCTTCGGAAGCCAGCTTGTCCAGATTAGGTGACTTGACCACTTCATTTCCGTAGCATCCCAGTTCTGGACGTAAATCATCCACAGCAATGAACAGGACATTCGGCCTTTTCAATGGTTCGTTACATCCCGTAAGGAGAAGACCTGCCAGGACAAAAGTCAATAACGTAGGCGTTTTCATTACTGGGATTGACTTTATTTTCAAATGGCATCAAGTGCATTGGTGAGATCTTCTATCAACAGATCGGGGTCATCGAGGCCAACACTCAGGCGAACCCTCTCGGTTTTGATATCCGGATTATCGTAGTTGAGAGAGGATACAGTTGTAATAGCCGGAAAGGCAATGGACTCATAACTTCCCCAGGAGCAGGCAAGGTGAAATACCTTAAGTTGATTGCAGAAAGCTTCAATTCTTTCAGTATTGTTTGTATTCAGATCAATAGTAAAAAGACCGCTGGGCCCACTTAGATATTTATCAGCTATGTCTTTTTGAGGGAATGACCTGGAAAATGGATAGTAGATCTTTTTCACCTTGGGACTATCTTCCAAAAAATCCACAACCCTTAGCGCAGATTCTCCGATGTGTTTCATTCTCAGCGGAAGCGTCCTCAGTGACCTTATCATAAGCCACGCGTCATTAGGTGAAATAATCCCGCCGAGTGTCATGAACTCAGAGCGGAAGAGTTTTTTCATCATTTCATCGGATCCGCAAGCTACGCCGGCCACCAGGTCACTGTGCCCTCCCAGGTATTTTGTGGCCGAGTGGACGATAATATCAATTCCAAAATCTGAGGGACTTTGATTAAGGGGGGAAGCATAGCTATTATCAACAATTGTGATGATACGATTTTCTTTCGCAAAGCTCGAAATGGCTTCAAGGTCCTGCATTTCAAATGTCCAGGAGTTTGGGCTTTCAAGGTAAATGATTTTAGTATTTGGCTTAACCTGACCGAGGAAATTGATCGTATTCTTCCCTGATGAAAATGTTGTTTCCACACTAAAACGAGGTAGCAGTTCATGGAGCAGCTTATAGGTCCAGGAGTATGGCTTTGATACACACAGGATGTGATCGCCCGCATTTACGTTACCAATGATACTGGTCGCCACGGCAGCGCTGCCACTTGAAAATACCAGTGAAGCTTCTGTTTTTTCGAGCGCAGCAATCTTCTGCTGAAGTATTTTAACGGTTGGATTTGATCCCCTGGTATAAAATGGAATTTCGTCTTCTTTTTCCAGCGCTTTGCGCATATCTCCGACATTGTCAAACAGAAAATTGGATGTTTGATAGATAGGCGGCGATCCCGCTTTCGAATGGTTTTCGTTCTCTTCACCAAGGTGAAGCAGTATATCCGAATGTTTCATGTGAACGCCCTAAATAGGTTTTATTCGATTTCTACGAATATAACCTTCACGATCTCCCCAACCTATTTTTACCCAGGCATCTGTGGTTTCAAGGATTGAGACCTTGTGACCCTTTTTTATTAGTTCGATTGGTTCGGCCCCGGCGGACGGACCCGTCATCAACAGGGTTTGGTCCCGGTTCACGATCGCCTTGGGTTTTGAGAAAAAATCATTGGTAATGGCCAGGAGCAATACGCATACCAGCACTTGCATTACGACCGGGGTGTAGTTAGGGTTCTTTTGCTTTTTATACCGGTAGGTCATTGCCAGCAGGAGGATCGATAAAGCGAACAGGACGCCTAAAATGCCATGCTTATATTTTTGAACCAGATTTCCGAAAAATTCAATATCCGAATATTCGTATCCTGTGAGCTCATTTTCTTCTGCGATCTCCCGCATTTTCTCCAGGACCTTTTTATTTGCTGTTAACTCATAATACTGGTTGAGAAAGAACAGTGCTTCGGCGTAATTGCCGAGTCCTTCCTGGATAAAGGCCATTTTCATCAACATTGATGGAGAGGCCTTTTGGTCAGCATAAATAGATTCAAAGATCTCATTAGCTTCGGTGTACTTCCTGCTGTTGAAAAGTGAGTCTGCCCGTTGAATATCCTGAGCAGACAGGGTGAGGGAATTAAGAAAAAAGACGATAAGAACCCGGAAAAACTTAAACCACATTTCTTTTTTGATATCTGCGGGGATACTCCTACTTTTGCACCTCAATTTTAACAAAGGGTTTTTTAAAGCCCTAATTAAAAATTGTTAAGAGGCTGATCCGATAGCTCAGCTGGTAGAGCATCTCCCTTTTAAGGAGAGGGTCCTGGGTTCGAGCCCCAGTCGGATCACGGTAAGCTTTCACGAAGTGAGAGCTTTTTTTGTATTGGGAGGGGCGAGAAGCCTGTCCCGACTGAATGAAATGAGTGTCGGGGAGCCCCAGTCGGATCACGTGGAAGGTGCCTCAAAAGTCAAAAATTGACGAATTCCTGACCCCGATATTTATCGGGGGAAGGATCTCAGTCTACTGATAACCAGTATCATACTATGAGGAGATTCTTTGCCCTGCTCAGAAATCGGGACTTTTGAGACACCTTCTTTTTATCAACATTGGCGAGAAGCCTGTCCCGACTGAATGAAATGAGTGTCGGGGGACCCCCAGCCTGTCCCGGCGCATGCCGGGGTCGGATCACTAAATCAAAAGACCTGTCCGGAATTGCGGTCTTTTCTATTCAAGACTGTAACGCTAACATCTGAAATTAGAGATGTAACTCTAGACTCATTCAAACTCCATGGTTACAGCACAGTAAAATCTAGAAACGGAAAGACATTCGAAAAGGAGAAGTATTACTATTAGTCGTACCCAACAATGACAGGGAGGCGGACTGCCGGCTACCGCAAAATTGAGAGGAGAAAACGGACGGACAATTAAGCTGATAATTCAATGAGTTCGGAAAAAAAATGAAATTCTAAAAGCTAAAACCTCCAAAAAACAGTCGTTTCGACAAAGGAGAAAACTTTCATCATTTCATAGCTCTGCAAAATATGGCAGTAGATACAACAAACTGAAAAGATATCTCATTTCATTCGATAAGACAGTTTTTTGGAGGTTGTTAACCCGAGCTCATGTTGGTTTGAAGGCGAGCATGACGGTGTTATTTGTATGCTATCGCAGTTAATTAGAACTGAAAGTCAGTGCAATGTCATTTGCAAATGTCCCATTTATGAATTCATTAGCAAAAAATAGAGAAACCATGAAAAAATCATTCATTGTCCTCGCGCTGTTGTCAATGCAGATATGGGGCCTGGTGTCCTGCTCAAAAGATACGTCACCCACACCACAGATTACGCTGGGTGAAGAGTTGCAGCAAGCCCTGGACGATGGCCTGGCGTCTTTCAAAGGTAAAGGCGTTTCTGCAACGGTCATTATGCCTGATGGTGAAACCTGGACCGGCGCCAGCGGCATATCTTATGGTACAAAACCTGTAACAACAGACATGCAATTTGGAGCTGGAAGTATTGCCAAAACTTTTACCGCGGTTACTATTCTCCAGCTTGTGGAAGAGAATGGAATCACATTGGATGAACCTATCTCCAGGTGGATTTCATCTTATCCCCACATCGATGGTTCTATTACCATACGTCAACTTTTAAACCATACTGGCGGACTCTATGACTTTGTCAAAAATGATGACTATTGGGTTAATATTTTTGATGAGCCATCAAGGGTTTGGACTCCGGAGGAAATAATACTGGAGTTTAACCGTGAGCCGGTTTATCCCAAGGGAACTGACTGGCATTATTCTAACACGGGTTATAATCTACTGCGAATGATCATCGGGGAGTTGGAAGGATCTGGTATTCCTGCAGTTAACGAAGAGCGATTTTTTCAACCTTTAGGTTTGTCAAATACATTTACAACAATGGGAGCTACCCTTCCGCCAGGTGTTGCTCATGGCTGGTGGGATCTGAATGAAGATGGCAATTATGATGACTTCTATTCATGGCAGAGAACAGCTTTTGCCACTGGCATTGGCGGTGAAGTGTTTACCACTTCTGAAGAACTGGCAAAATGGATTAAAGCGCTCTTTCATGATGGCATTGTTCTAAATGCACAATCCCTTGATCAAATGCTCACTTTTCATTCTCCATGTACGGGGGAGGAATATTTATCAGCAGGATATGGTCTTGGAGTCGTTTTGTTCAATCCCCAGCAATTCAACGACATCAGATTATATGGACACTCGGGTAATGCGCCTGGCTATGCCGCTATGGCAGCATACCTGCCCGATTATGGGGTTTCCATCGGATTGATGGACAATACGGAAGAAGGGGAAGCAATGTTCATGAGCATTTCAAATATCCTTGACGTAGTTGTCAGTCATTTAGAAACAACACAATAATTATCCGGAGTATTTATTGCAAGCCTATAAAATAATAAGATGTTAGTTTAAGCAATTTGTTGTTATTGTTCCAGGCAGATCGCGAATTGGAAGATGAACGCAGTGGAGGGGCCCCGGCCTGTCTGTCAGTGGCAGGTCGGATCACATGAAAAGTCAAATGGGGTACTCCACTTGCTTTTTTCAGGACCCGTCTGAAGCCGTTTGAATCAAATCGTTCATCCAGCTGGCAATCAACTTGTTGAGCTCACCACCTGAATAGGCAATATCGGGATCACTAATGAGCCATCTGGTCTTATTAATTAATATGATAAACCCAAGTTTTCGAATTTTGTCTATTTCAACCTGGGCTGTCACACCATGAAATGCACCTCCATGACCATATCCTATCCCGGTCTTATACCAGACAAGACCGTAGGATGAATTATCGTTTTGTATGGTCCACATTTTCCCGATAGAGGAGGCCTCAAGAATTCTGTTTTCCTCCAATATGCCACCCCGCAGATAGGCAACTATAAACTTGCTGAGGTCGGAAGTGGTGGTTTTCAATCCACCTGATGGATACTGTGCTATGCTGTATTTGTCAGTTCCCGGATAGGGTTTAGCCTGAACACCGTGGGTCAGAAATTGATGTTGGAAATCCGTGTGAGTCATATCCAGTACAGAGAAAATGTTCTCTCGACAATATTGTGCAAAATCAATACCTGATAGCCGCTCCACTATATATCCGGCCAGCGAAATCGCGGTATTGGAATATTGCTCAAGTTTCCCGGGCCTTTCATCCAGCCAGGCATCCCCGGATTCCAAGAAAGACTCAAGCCATCGCCCAAGGTTCGGGGCGGTATCTCCGGGGTATGTTTTGTAAAAGTCGGGGACAATCGTGCCATCTGGCCAGGCCAGACTTGATCTGTGAGTGAGCAGCATTCGTGTAGTGATCGTATCATCCGGATAATGAGGATTCCTGACCGTAAAGTCCAGGTAATTGTTGACATTGACATCCAGGTCCAGGTTGCCACGTTCGACCTGTTGCATTACTGCCGTTACCGTAATTAATTTGGAAACCGAACCCACTCCGTAAATGGTCTCATTATCAGGGATTACTTTATTATCCTCATCAGCAAAACCATAGAAACCTTCCCAGATAATTTTATCATCCTTGATAATAGCTGTTGCAATGGAAGGAAGATCATAAACTTCCCGAAGTTCTTCTATTTTGGAATCAATAGTCGCGTCGTCAGGTTCCGAGCACCCTATTAGGATAACTAATGAGAGCAGAAAATTGTACAGTAGGATATAGCCCGGAGCCATTCTCATGTTACATATTTTACCCCTGAATTTACTGAAAGATTAATTTTAGATTATCCATTTTGAAATGATTTCATGCCCCTGTTTATCACCAAATCAATTAGGAGAAAAGTTGATCCCGGTATCAATCGGGCTGAAGGAACTTAGAATCAGGTATCTTCATCGAAGGCCGGGTAACGGTCACCAGGTAACGAAACTTTCATAAAGGATCACCGTTAAATCAATTACTTTTACAAATGGGTAAATAACCGATTAAATGAAACACGCTTTAGGTGAATTTGAGGAAATTGTCCTTTTGTTGGTGGCGGCACAGCATGATCAGGCGTATGGATTATCCATAACGAAAGCAATTGAGGAGAAACTTGACAGATCAGTGACTATGAGTAGTGTGCATACAGCACTCTACCGGTTAGAAGAAAAAGGATTTGTGCAATCAAGGGTTGGAGGAGCCACTTCCGAACGGGGCGGTCGTCGGAAACGGTTTTTTGTCATCACTGCGCTTGGCAAATCCGCATTAACCGAATCCAAAGAAGCCAGAAATCAACTCTGGAACATGATCCCCGAATTTGTTCTGAAAAATATATGAGGAAGACGTTTCATCCAGTTCCTCCCAAATGGGCAGACCGGTTTTTTAAATGGTACTGTTGCGAAAGATTATGTGAGACCATTCTCGGCGACCTGCATGAAAATTACCTGGAAAAGATTGAAAAACAGGGGCCGCTAAAAGCGAGGTTAGACTATTGGATCGATGTTCTTCGATTTATAAACCGCCATACATTAAAAAGAGAGAAAAAAACCAATCGTTATCACTCAAATAATTCGGCTATGATCAGAAACTATCTCCTAATTACAGTCAGAAACCTGGTGAGAAACAAAAGTTACGCTTCCATCAATATATTCGGATTGGCAGTAGGACTGGCAAGCTGCCTTATCATATTTTTTTATGTCAGAATGGAACTCTCATTTGATCAGTTCCATGAAAATCAGGAACAGATATATCGTGTAACCAATACCTTCGAGCGGTCATCCGGGTCCATATTCTGGGCAAGGACTCCTCCGGCACTTGCTCCCGGAATACGGAACAATATCTCAGGAATAGAAAAGGTCACACGACTGAGATATGCCGATGACCACACGTATTCAGTGGGCGACAGGATTTTTAATCAGGGTAATGTCTTTTATGCCGACTCGGTCTTTCTCCGGATATTCGATTTCAAACTTATATCAGGGGACCGTTCAACCGCTTTAAATAATCCAAACGCCATTGTCATTACCGAAGATATGGCGACCAAATATTTCGGCTCGGAAGATCCGATGGGTAAGGTGATCACTTTTGACAATGACAGGTCATTACTCGTAACAGGTATATTGGAACCTTTGCCTTCAAATTCACATATCACTTTTGATATGTTAATTTCATTCGAAACATTCAGGGTTCCCGATGGCTACCTTGCCGATCTTAATAGTTGGTCATGGGCAGGTTTTCACACCTATGCTTTGTTGTCCCCACATGCTGATCCCAACAGTATAAATGATCAGATCGTCGCTCTCTACAACGCAAACATCAACAGGGCGAATATTAAAACGATCACAGAACTACAACCGCTACGCTCAATCTATCTTGGATCAGGTAAGTACACGAACGTGGGGGAATCAATCCGGAATGGCAACAGGTCGACCATATACGGCTTGTCCGTAGTGGCCATTTTGATCCTTGTGATAGCCGGGTTCAATTTCATGAATTTGTCCACAGCCTTGTCTCTCGGCAGGGGTAAGGAGATCGGAATTCGCAAGGTTCTGGGTGCGGCGAAGGGAAAGATTGTCCTCCAGTTTCTGGTTGAGTCCGTAGTGGTATGTTTCATGAGCTTGTTGGTTGCTTTTATGCTCATCTTTTTTAGCCGGTCATATTTCCGGGAGCAACTGGGTGTGGAATTGCCTGCTTTATCAGAGTATATCTTTCTTGTTCCGCTTTTGGTAGGAGCAACTTTTATAATCGGGATTTTGTCCGGATCATATCCGTCCGCCATTCTTTCAGGTTTTAGTCCTATTGCCGCTTTGCGTGGAAATCTTAAAACCGGGAAAACGGGGGCAGCATTTAGAAGCGGGTTAATGGTTTTTCAATTTGTCATCTCATTGATGCTCATAGCGGGCAGCATTGTAATTGTTTCTCAAATGGATTTTGTGAGAAACAAATATTTAGGGTTTGACAAAGAAAATATCCTTCAGATAAAAGTGCTCCGGGAAGATATGGCCAGACACTATACTTCTCTGAAAAACAGGTTTGAGCAACACTCACAGGTGATCAATGTGGCCATGAGCAACCACAGTTTCGATGGCGGGAGTTCATCAGGACCTGCCAATTTAGCAGGTGCACGGGAGGATCAGGCTTACCAATTGGCTTACTATCAAACGGATCACGATTTCCTGGACCTCACCGGGATCGAACTCGTTGAAGGCCGGTTCTTCTCAAAGGACTTTCCCAGTGATTCAACCGCAATGATCCTGAATGAAACCGCAGTTGGTTTAATGGGGTTGGAGCAGCCTGTAGGTACCAAAATCAACTTTACAAGAGCCGAAAGATCGGTAATTGGAGTTGTCAAAGATTTCCATTTTAATTCATTGCATACGGATATTGCTCCAATGGCTATTGTTATGCCTTTTACGAATACCGAACTCATGCTGGTTAAAGTTGCCCCGGGAAATATCTCTGAAACGTTGTCATTGCTGGAAAGTGATTGGAAGTCAATCGTCGGCGCTTCGCCATTCGATGTGACCTTTCTGGAAGATGGCATTCAACAGATGTATGAACAGGAACAAAAACTCGCCAGTTTGATCAATTTATTTTCAGCCCTGGCCGTGATCCTCGCCTGCCTGGGTCTCTATGGTCTGGTGACATTTTCAGTACAGTCGAAGTTGAAGGAGGTCGGCATCAGAAAAGTACTTGGTGCGTCCTTACGAGGGTTACTATTGGTGCTTTCGAGGCAGTTCGTCATTCTTATCCTACTTGCCAATATGGTTGCATGGCCATTGATTTACTATTTGGGTAATTTGTGGCTGGGTAATTTTGCTTACCGTATCAATCTGCAATGGTGGATCTACGTTGCTTCAGGGTTGGCACTCCTGGTTATTGCCCTGGTCACTATCAGCCACCAGACTGTCAAAGCCGCGCTCACCAATCCGGTGAAGGTGTTGAGAAATGAATGAGATTAAATATATAGTGTGAGATGTCCATTTCTTAGGTCACCCCCTGACTTCCATCATTGTAATAAAATTTAAAGACAGCTACCTTGAAGTTACCGGCATTAGATTTTTCAGATGTCACATCATACCATCAAAAAAGGATACACGCACCTGGCAGACAGGATCAATAAATTTCCCCAGGGGGCGCCCCCCACCAAAGTTTTATTCCGGATCCTAGAGATGTTGATGAGTGAAAAAGAGGCCAGTCTCATTGCAGTACTTCCTATTAAACCCTTCAACTCGAAAAGCCGGTAAAATCTGGAAAATAAGTCACACGGAATCCCGTAAAATACTGGATCGATTGGCCGGTAGGGGTATTCTGGTTGATATGCATCAAAACGGGGAATCTCTTTATGTCCTGCCTCCGCCAATGGCCGGGTTTTTTGAGTTTTCAATGATGCGGGTCCGGGAAGACATTGATCAAAAGGTATTAAGTGAATTGTTCTATCAATACCTCAATGTTGAAGAGGACTTCATAAAGGACCTTTTTGGTACCGGTGAGACAAGACTGGGAAGGACATTTGTACATGAACCCGTTCTTACTTCCGAAAATGCATTGCATGTGCATGATTACGAACGAGCTTCTGAAGTAATTGAATCTGCGTCTGATATGGCGGTTGGTACCTGTTATTGCCGTCACAAAATGTATCATATGGGAAAGGCTTGCAATGCGCCGATGGAGATCTGCATGACCTTCAACACTTCTGCAGCATCCCTGATCAAACACAATATTGCAAGACGTGTTGATAAGTCCGAGGGGCATGCCCTTCTTCAGGAGGCCTATGATTGTAACCTGGTTCAATTTGGAGAGAATGTGAGGGAAAATGTGAATTTCATCTGCAACTGCTGTGGTTGCTGCTGTGAAGCCATGATCGCTGCAAGAAAATTTGCTATTCTGCAACCTGTGCATACTACCAATTTTATTCCCAAACTGGATGAATCAACCTGCAATGGATGCGCTAAGTGCGTGGATATATGCCCTGTGGAAGCCATGGCGTTAGTAACCGCGAACGATCCCAAAAGGCCAAAACGTAAAAAAGCATCATTAAACGAAGATATCTGCCTGGGTTGCGGACTTTGTGTCAAAGTATGTACCAAGGACAGTCTGCAGCTAAGCTCAAGAAAGTACAGGGTAATTACCCCTTTAAATGGAACACATAAGGCTGTTGTGATGGCCATTGAGCGTGGGAAACTGCAAAACCTGATTTTCGACAACCAGGTCTTTTGGAGTCACCGGGCTTTGGCTGCTATCCTTGGTGTCATCTTAAAACTGCCTCCCATGAAGCAGGTATTGGCCAGTAAACAGGTGAAGTCCAGGTACCTTGAGAGGCTAATTTCAGTAAATCAGAATTAAGACTGGATTTGGTCATTTATGAGCGAGACTGCCCTCACTTCATTTGCGGACAGTTAATAGGCCCATCCAGCGCATGGCATCCCAGTTTGCCTGTTGGCAGACTGGCCCTGATCACAGTATTATTTTGAGTCCTCTCAATTCCATTGAATGATTTTATCATAATCATCAGTTTTCCTGAAATTCTTTTTGCAATCAGCAACTTTATCCCCCAAAAGATTAATTTTTGCGATATCTCCTTCACCCATTTTTGCATTGGCGCAATAGACCAGGTGTGCTACATGCCGAAAATCATGCCCCATGACTTCGGTCCCGACCCGATCAGCTGCGATGCAATCGGTACTGGCTATGGCCACGCCGACTTCAATAGGATCTCCAAACAAAGGTCCTTGTCCTTCCATGCCTACAAATCCATCAATGATAGCCAAATCGGGATAAGTATATTGCGACATAAGGAACGAGTTGTAATTAAAGACTTTTTGATTCTCAAACATCGGTCTCTTGTGGAGTTTACCTCTCTCGTTCTTTCCGCGACCAAAATTCATAGGTGCTGCCAGTGCGATATTTTTCAAACCAAGCGTCACTACAGCAAGCCTGTGAGTTTTCATCACAGCCGCAGAAATAACATATGTATCCGGATCAAGTAAGAGATTTGAGGTCATAATTGGCATAGGCCGGATATCAGTATCCAGAAGAGTCAAGGTAGAATAATTATCCTTGCTCAAATCATAGAACGCTACATCATATTCATCTTTTAGCTTATTGTATCCAAAATTTTCAACGGGCACTGCGATGGGTTCTGCTCCTCCGCAACCTTCCGCAATGATTATCTTCTTTTTGTAAAACGGCTTAAGAAATTCCAGGAGAGCGTGCACATTGTCGACATGTGTTGAAGCAAGCCAGTCTTCTTTTTTAACACGTGTAAAATTCGGCTTTATTACCACTTGCTTGTCCCCAATGGATTTTCTCACATCATCCTCGATCAGTTTTAGTGCTTCATACATGTTGGTTTTCCTGTCCGGCCCTTTTACCAGTGCGACGTTGGGATTTGGGTTATAAATGGATGATTTTCTTTTTGGGACAATGACACGCGGATAATTTTCTCCAAAAGCATGTGTATTTAAAGCAATGCCTGTACCCAGAACCCCTGCAGAAATTTTTTTTAGAAAACTTCTTCGTTTAATATGTGAGGACATATTTTACCTCCTTTACTGATAATTTTGTTTGCAAAAAAGGCTGTTTCCCCAAGCATTTACCTTGACTTAATTTAAAAAATATCCTTTAGAATTCATCGCGTATTGGCGATTAGATTGTGTCCATAATGGATCTGAGATTATCCTGTTTATTCGGGTGCTGCAAAGTTTATCGCTATGCTCCTGACAGGAATGGGATATAAATACAAGCAAAAAGTGAAGCTACATGGTAAAGTCACCTCCATGGCCACAATATGCATTGCGTTATTTCTGGAAATAGCACCAGATCTGCTTTACCTTTTAATACAAAAGTCGTTGCTTCATGATCTGGAAATAAGCTTGAGGCGGTGGCCAGGGTACTTCCGGTAACGGAGACATCATCCACGATCAGGATTCTTTGGGATAGATCGATTTCTAAATTTTCGGGATTGACCAGTTTGGGTGAATCATACTTGATTTTATTTTGATCATCCCGGTATTCGATCCGTAAGTTTAGTAATTCGCACCGTAGCTGATGGGCTATCAGACAGCCCGGAATTGTTCCACCGGTGGCAATTGCGACTACAAGGTCTATGGGAGGAAATGGAAATGACTGTAATCCCTGGCTGATCTCTTCAAAGCTTAATCGAATTTTATCCTCAACCATGGAGAGATTAGTGATATCTGCTTCTCCATATTTTGTAAACAATGCCAATAACCAGTAATACTATAAGCCCTGGAATAGCATTGGTTATGGATTGGATGAAAAAATCAAAAGGTGCAGGCCCCGGCGAAAAGGATGGGATTAAGAGCATGACTGATGAAGATAATACTTTGGCTGCCAGATAAGCCATTGGTCCCATCAACCAATTTCCCTTCAGCATATAGATGGTCCACACAAATATGATCAGCTCAAAAGTCAGGGGCATCAATATTTCAGGAGCTGGCAGTCCCAGTAGAAGATAATTTAAAAGTGGTCCCAAAACCGCCGCAATCAAACCTATATGTATCCTGAAAAGGAGGGTTGCTATCAATGGAGCATAAAAAATGGGCAATAGTCTTGCTCCAATTGGCACTGGTCCGGAAGCAGGTATAAGATGAATAAGGAGGGGGATGGCGACAGTACCGAATAAGACGATAGAAATAACTCCGGGATGCCACAATGTCAAACCCATAGACTGCCTTAATGAAGTATCTGGATTTTTCATGGATCTGCTTTTTGGTAATCTTTTTAATGTAGGTATAAGTTACTAATTGCCTTAGTTTATGACCATTTTTTAGTAAATTTTATTTTAGATAATAAACAAAAAACGAGTCGTACCAACAATGAAAGATCAGCACCTGGAAACTCGCAGAAAATTTTTAAAATATCTGAGTGGGTTTACCTTGGGGATTACACTTCCAGGTCTCCCATTATCGGGTCAGGAAAAAGCAAAGCGAGACCGACTCGGAGATTTGCTACCCACCAGAAAACTTGGAGCAACAGGCGCAGAGGTGACCATGCTTGGTGTAGGCGGATATCATTTGGGGTGGTGTCCAAAGAAAGAATCACAGGCAGTGATCGAAACGGCATTGGAAGGAGGTGTACGCTTTTTTGATAACGCAGAGTCTTATGGACCACATACCAGTGAATCAAGATATGGTGAGTTCCTCACACCACAATATCGGGACGAGATATTCCTGATGACAAAAACTTATACCCGGAGTTCGGCTCAGGCCAGAAAACATCTGGAAGAATCACTAAAACGTCTTAAGACAGATTATCTGGATCTGTGGCAGGTTCATTCCCTAAGGAGCCCGGAAGATGTTGATATCAGGATCAATGACGGTATTTTGGATGTGATGAGGGAAGCGAAAGAATCAGGAAAGGCCAGGTACATTGGATTTACCGGTCATGCGGATCCCAATGCGCACGTACAAATGCTTAATCAAACTAAAGATGATCCTTTGTTTGAAACAATACAGATGCCCGTCAACATTCTGGATGCTAATAATCAAAACAGTTTTATTGAGCAGGTTATGCCTATTGCAATGCAGCGCAATATGGGCATACTGGCTATGAAAACATTAGCAGATGGAAGGTTCTTTTCCGAAAAAACACAGGGAAACAGACAGGTATGGTCATCTAATAATCCTGTAATTCCCAATCGCATCTCCATCAGTGAAGCTCTTCATTTTGTATGGTCACTCCCAATAAGTGTACTCATAACAGGTGCTGAAAACACTGATT
The DNA here is from genome assembly GCA_028278225.1 of Cyclobacteriaceae bacterium. Lineage (GTDB taxonomy): Bacteria > Bacteroidota > Bacteroidia > Cytophagales > Cyclobacteriaceae > JANQEU01. The sequence continues at coordinate 175,262 of JANQEU010000046.1, read as the reverse complement.
ATATGAAAGAGAAAATCAAGTTGGCCAAAGAGTTTGTGAAACTATCTGAGCAGGACAGGATGAGGCTTTTGGAAAAAGTAACTGATCTGGCTAACAGTGGAGAGATCGAGTATTATAAAACGATATGAAATTAAGCAGCACGTCTTTCCCCTGTTTCTGGCATAATAAAGTTTATCTTCCCTTATATGAAACCCACTTACACTTATAATTCTATTTCTTTAATACCGCGGCACCTGTCATCTGTTAGATCCAGGCATGACATCGATCTTTCAATTCACCTTGGTAATGGTTCCAAATCAATCCGGATGCCCATCCTTCCATCTCCTATGGACACGATTTGTGGTTTGAAAATGTGCCAAAAGTTTTTTGAAAACGATATGATTGGGATTGTGCATCGTTTTCAATCCGTTGACAGTCGTTTTGAAGAATATCAGTCCCTGGTGAATTCAAATATGGATGCCATCATAGCCGTAGGACTTAAAGAAGAGGATATTGTTTCCCGGTTTTATCAACTTGGTGCCCGGCATTTTATTCTTGATGTTGCAAATGGATTTAATAGTTCTGTGGAACCCATGATAAAAATGATCAAATCGATGAAAGGCACCTGGATAATTTGTGGAAATGTGGCATCCAGGGAGGGATTTGAGTACTTATCAGACCTTGGAGTAGATGCCATTCGAGTTGGCATAGGAAATGGATCCATGTGTTCAACAACTATTATGACGGGAGTAGGGCAGGGTATTGTTTCAGCGTTATTGGAATGCAAAGAACAAAAGGATAAGATAAATTCTACATCCCTTATAGTAGCGGATGGAGGTGTAACGAATGTGGGGGATATTGCCAAAGCCATAGGACTTGGAGCGGATATGGTTATGATGGGTAGAATGTTTGCAGGTACCAAAGAAGCAGAGGGGAATGTCCTTAAATATGACGGAGCTTTATATAAAGCCTATCGGGGGTCAGCATCATTCGCCGTTCAGGCAAAGCACAGAGAAAATCCAAACTTCATCGAAGGGGACGAAACAATCGTGAAATATAAGGGTAGCGTACAGAATATCATTAACGAAATTGAAGCAGGACTGCGAAGTTCTTTCAGCTATATGGCGGCTCATAATGTAGAGACATTTCAGAAGAATTCAGACTGGGTACTCTACACGCTGGACCAGAAACTTTTCAAACAGAAATAATGTGCCTGGTTGATAGCTTCAAATAACTAATAGAAATTTTAACCAGACTTACTATCACGGCGTAATCAACGTTAATTTCTGAATCTATATCATCTTGTGCAATTAAAATCCAATCGCATTACCCCCATCAACCGGTAATTGAACACCTGTAATGAATCCTGATGCATCAGAAGCAAGGAATACAGCTGCATGACCTATGTCCTCAATTGTGCCAAATCGATTTAATGGTGTTCGATCAAGTATCTTTTTTTCTTTTTCCGGAAATCTTCTTAATGCTTCTTCATGCATAGGAGTGACAATGAATCCGGGTGCAATTGCGTTTACCCTGACTCCTGATGGAGAAAGATCTGTGGCCAGGGATCGTGTTAAACCCAAAAGTCCGGATTTTGAGGCTGAATAAGGCGCCACATCCTTCAAACCGTAGATAGCCGCCATGGAGGTGATCATAATGATTGATCCCCTCTTTCGTCTGACCATGCGTTTAGCCACCTCACGCGTAAGCGTAAAAACACCGGTTAAGTTTGTTCTTATGATGGCCTGAAAGTCATTATCTGATACGTCAAATGGAGGTTTGACATCATTTATACCTGCGTTATTAACAAGGATATCGATAGGTTCGTATTTGGATTCGATCGTCCTGACGACGTTGCCGGTAGTGTCTAATTCATCTATGTCATGAATTTCGTAAAAGGACCGTTCACCCAACTGATGGATCGCATCCTGAAGGATCTTTTCCCTTCTGCCGGTAATGACAACCGTTGCTCCCGCATTGATCAGACATTTTGTGATACCAAATCCGATACCACTTCCTCCTCCGGTTACCAGGGCAAGCTTACCTTCCAGGTTGAATGCATTTTCCGACATGATGATATTCCCAAAATCAAAATGTAATCCGTGAACGGATCACATTTCAAATGTAGCATTAACACCTGGTTATCGGGTTCTTTTCATCAGAGAGGTATATACTTTTTTCATGACAGCGGTCTTATTTTCATCTTCAGCCACTGCATTAGAAGTAAACATCATCACTCCACCGGATCTTCGGGACAGTCCATACCTCAGAACCATTTCAAATTCTTCGCTTGAAATGATACGCGGACTGTCATGGGCCTGGACAATGGGCCATATCTTAGGGTAAGGATCGCTTCCTGTGTCTAACCGGTCGCCTAACCAGTTTGTGTTCTCCCTGACCCATTCGGGATCCCGTCCCATTTTCGCATGATATACCATCGGAGAAAATACATCTACCGTTTCCTTTAGCATATCAAAATCCAGTCCTAAAATACGGCGCCTGGCACCATCAAATTCCTGATCGTTCCATGGACAATGGTATATCCCAAGGAGTGCTTCAGGTTTGATCCCCGTGAGAAGGTTTTTCATTTCTGCTGTCCAGTCAAAGATTACCTTACATCGCCAGTCCCGCCAGGCATTGTCATGATTGTTTAGTATCCATGATGCTTTCTGTGAGGTGGTTCCATCAGGTATTTTGATATCGAAATCTTTCGAAAAACTACCGAGACATAGGTCACAAAAACATGTTTCAGGCAGGATGGGCTCCGGCTCTTCAAACTGGGCGTGCCAGTGCACATAATCCAACCAGACACCATCCAGATCAAATTCCAAAAGTAAATCCCTGAGCAGGTCTAGTCGATACCGGCGAAAACCGGGTTCGGTTGGACAAACACCCATGAACCAGGATGCCGGTTCCACCTTCTCACCACTCATATTGATTGGCCAGGCTTGGGGGTGCTCATCTACATAATTTTTACCATTTAAGGTGGCAAATTCAGCAAATACCATCAATCCTTCAGCCCTCGCCCTGTTCATTATGTCCTGGCGGATTGATCCGCTGCGGATAAAAATTGCATTGACTCCAAGATCGTTGAGATTCACATCTTTATCCCAAAAAGGTTTGGGATTTCCATAAATACCCCTGATCATATTTATTTCATCAGACTTTTGTGCGCAGGAAATAAATGGGGTCAGGCCAATTGCAATAAGCAATAAAATGTATCGAAATATATTCTCAATATTGGCACTCATTGTTTTGTTTTTATGGCACAATACAAGATAGTTCAATCATTCAACAAACGAAATTTCATTTCGAATGTGACCATTGTACCTGTTGATCTGTGGTCTTAAAGTGTACTAACATTCACAGGCAAAGTGAAATAAAAAGTGCTGCCACTATTTGACTCGCTCTCGACCCACACCTGTCCCCCGAGTTTTTCTACAATGCGATGTACAATGGAAAGACCTAACCCATGACCACCGGCCTTGCCCTGATCCGCATGGAGTTCGGAAAACTTCAGGAAGAGTTTTTCCTGATCTTCAGCGCTGATCCCGTCACCATTATCCCTGACCCAAAATCGTATGAATTGATCTGATCTGTCGCATCCTATTTGGATAAAAGGAGGATCGCCGCCATATTTATATGCATTGCTGATTAAGTTGGCCCAAATTTCTTCTATCCATATCGGATTTCCATTTAGTTCAGGCCAGGTTTCCTGGACCTTCAACTGCACATTTGCCCTTTCACTGTCATCAATGGATCGGGAGATTGCTTGTTCAACCACGGCAGCCAGATCAACTGGACTCATTTGAGATACATCCAGTTCTCTGATCTTGGCAAGTTTCAGGATTTCGTTAATAATGGAATTGATTTTCAGACCATTACTGATAATCTGATCAGCCATTTCCCTGGGCTCTTTTTCTGAAATAGTGTTCTTCAATAGCTCCGCCCATCCCATCATATTTCCAATCGGTGACTTTAAATCGTGAGCAACAGTATGCGCGTAGGCGTCCAGCTCGTTGAGAGCCTCTTTCAATTGTGACACATCCCACAAAACAACGGTTCTCCCTGCGATGTCATCATTTTTTTCATACAGTGGAGAAATTTTGATCTCGTAGATTTTGCTGCCGAAAGAAACCTCCCTCTCGTGGTCTGTATCGTCGTCAACATCAGGCATAAACGATTTATACTCCGGCCAAATTTCTTCAATGGATCTGCCAATGAGATTCATAGAATCCGCTTCAAAAATTTTCTTTGCTGCAAAGTTGATATCCAGCATTCTGTTCTGGTTATCCAAAATGAGAATACCAATTTTTGATTTTTCCACAACAGAACTATAGGCAACCGGAACGATGTCCAGAAAATTTTGGCGAAAAACACTGTAAAGCATAATGCTGCCAACAAAAACAAAGGACAAACTGCTAATATCTAAGGGATGAATGGGATTGAACCCAATGATATAAAGGACATTGGGTACTATCGATATCGCAACGGCTACTGCGAGAGGTAAGATCTGTCTGCGATATTTTCGCGGCAATGAGATCATCTTAAAGAACACAATGAAAAAGCTCGATACCAAAAGGAAATAGCCATAACCCACCCAGACGTAGAAACCCGGACCGTATGTTTTTGACAAGACCCAGAGACCTCCTGTCAATTCCATTTTCACGTCTTCATAAAAGAAATTATGATAGGGGATTGTAAGTATTTCAATAAAAGTAACTACCGGGATAAAAGCCAATGCGACCAGTACCCATTTTTTAAGCAAATGGTTATACTGGGTATAGTGAATTACAAATATGTACCAGAAGAAAACGGAAGCAATGAGTCCGCCGAATTCGGAACATAGCATAATTATTTTAAAACCAAAATCCGTACTGGCCAGGGATAATACGTATGACAATATCCATATACCCATAAATATCAAGGCAATGCCCAGGTACCTGATACCCCTGGAAGACTTTAATTTGAATGCTACATAAGAGCAGAAAAAAGCAATTCCAATGGCCACTATATAGGCCATGAACCAGGGTGTGGTTTGCCATGACTCCATTAAAACAAATTTATTTACATTTCAACCGCCAAACTTTTAATTGCCCCAAAATCTGTGAGCACCTTAAGGCGATGATAGTCTATCCGGATTTGGAAAAGGTTATAGAAGGTCAATATCTCAATCCCCGGATTTGGAGGAACCTGTACCCTTCGGATTGGATAGTTCCCTAATATTTGAAATACAAATCAAAAATGTTTGATATAGTTGCTCCGGCCATCCCAGGGGAGTTCACCAGATCCTGAAAGTTTGTCTGTTGGGAAGGTTTTTTGATCAAAGATCTGATTTAGGGAGGGAAAACTGGAAATTAAAACAATCACTAAAGAACAGCACCCGGCTGAGCGCTGATTCTCTAATGAATGTTTAAAATATAGTATGAAGAGTATTTAGTATATCAGTAAGTACCTTTAATATTTAAACAGTACTATCTGCCTGATCAGCAGGAGGAAAACGCAATATCGATTAAATGGATTTTGAGTTCCTTCAGAATTCAACGAAGTTGTTGATACATGCATTTATGATCTGATTTGATTTGTTTTGTGAGACGTCTATGACAGGAAGCTTTGGTATCTTTTTAAGAAATGGGTTTAAATAGTGTGACAAACCTGAATGAGGAAGCCTTGCTTCAACGTTTGAGAAAAGGCAATAAGGAGGCCTTTCAGGAGATCTACTGGCAGTATTGGGACAAATTGTTCATGTACGCTTACAATATTCTGAAAGATAAGGAAGCTTGCGAGGATATTATACAGGAGGTATTCACAGATCTGTGGATCAGGCGAAAAAAAACACTGATCACTAATCTTCCGGGATATTTATTCCGGGCTGTTAAGTTTCAGACCATAAAGTACATCCGTAGTAGTGAGGTTTCGGAAAAATATCGAAATCGATTGAACCAGGTTAATCTGACTTCTCAAGCCGAGGAAGCTGTTCATGCTAAAGAGTTGGAAAAAATCATTGAGGATTCGCTGAGACAGTTGCCGGAACGGTGCCGCGAGATATTTTACCTGAGCAGGTTTGAACATCAATCCAACCAGGAGATTGCTGAGAAACTGGGTTTATCCATACAAACTGTTAAGAACCAGATCTCAAAAGCCCTCAAACACATTAAAAAGGAAGTGAAAAACTCCACGACTATTTTGTTTCTGGTATTTTTTCAGCATTTCCTGTAGGCTACTGAAAATTATTTTTCCGGGACGGTGGTACCTCAGGGTAGTTAGGAGTACATAATACTGAATAATTGAACGTAATGAGAAAACTCATAACTCAAAAGGAGTTTGATAAGTTGCTTGAACAATACCTTTCCAGTCCGGATCGGGATCAACAAGACCGGATTGATGACTTATTGGAATCCTTCCAGACAGGTCAAAATGTATGGAATAAAGAATTGGGAGAGAAAGATAAGGTTGGCCGCGAGCTATTATCAAGGATTGAGCAACGGATCTTGGAGAAGGAACCTACCAGGAAATTAGTACTACCAGGAGTGTTGAGAGTAGCTGCTTCTATAGCAATTATTTTGTCTGCCGCACTTGGTTTTTGGCTCCTGAATAATCCGGATCGTGAGGCTGAGGAAATTGCAGCCGTCACTAAGATCACGGAGTATGGACAAAAGCTAAACATGACCCTCAGCGATGGCACTTTTGTTAAACTGAATTCAGGCAGTAGGCTGACATTCCCGGAGAGGTTTACTGCAGACAGTCGTACGGTGGATTTGACCGGGGAAGCTTATTTCGAGGTAACCCCAAATTCAGAGATGCCTTTTGTTGTCAGATCCGGTGAGGTGACCACCACAGTCCTGGGAACGAGGTTCAATGTTAACACTTTCGTTCCGGAAAAAATAAGGGTTACTGTGGCAGAAGGTAAAGTTAAGGTTTACGGATTACCCAAAAACAGCGCGAATGCAGGATTGTCCGAGGTAATCCTTAATGCAAAAGATCAGGCACTGTACAATATTTCCACTGGTGAGCTAACCCAACGGGTAGTCAATATTGACCGGGTGCTTGCCTGGAAGGACGGTAAAATGATCTTTGAAGATGCTACCCTGTCAGAGGTGGCCACTCGGCTTGAGAAATGGTATGGTGTTGAAATTGAATTCGCGGACAAATCGCTTGAGATCTGTACTCTATATAATCAGTTTCAGGATCAGAGCCTTGTCGAGGTACTGGACGAACTGAAACTTATCGCTAAAATTGATTATTTGATAGAAGAAGGAAACCGGGTGATCATATCGGGTGAAGGATGCAATTAAGCAGGTAACTAAATGAGATGTTAATTTAATAATGACCAAAAAACCATATGACTATGAAAGAGGATGACTAGTAGTATTATTTTCTTTTGAAGAAAGAAAGGTCCGATCCTATGAAGCAGAACCGGACCATAAATTAAGATCCCGGATGGCGATCCGGGAATGTTTAACAAACAATCAAAATTATGAAATCATCATTACTAAAACTACTGATGTTCGCATCAAAACAGTTTCTCTACATTTTTTTTATTCAAGTTCTGGCCATGCAGTTAGTTTCGGCTACCAGCCACGGTCAGAAGTTAACGGACGTACACATAGAGATAAACGTCGAACTTAACACATTGAAGGAAGTTTTTGATTTTATTGAATCCGAAACGGATTTCGTTTTCGGATATAGCGGTAAAATCGCCAAAAGAGAAATCAAATACTCTTTTACCGGCCAGAGTGACCTCTATAATCTTTTGAAAATGATCGGCCAAAATGCAGGTTTGAGCTTTGAAAGGATTGATGAAAAGATAATAGTAATCGACGAAGATATTAACAATGGCAACGCCGGAAAGGTGACGATACTTGTAGAGACAGATATCGGCGGAACCGTTAACGATAGAGAGACCGGGGATCCATTACCAGGAGCTACAATATTGGTAAAGGAATATCCCAACATTGGAACGGTTACCGATGCTCAAGGTAATTTCGTCTTGTCCATACCTGAAGATTCCAGGACACTGGTCGTATCCTTTATTGGATTCAAAACATATGAAGTTGCAATAGGCGGAATCACAAATTTCAACATTTCATTGTCTCCCGATTTGGAAACTCTTGAGGAGATTGTTGTGGTGGGATACGGGTCTCAATCGAAAGCCAAAGTAACTGGAGCAATTTCTGAAGTAAAAACCGAACAATTTGAAAAGTATGCGACGGGTAATTTCGAAAACGCACTGACAGGAACAATTTCCGGTATACAGATAAACCAAAATGGAGCAAACCCAGGTGAAGATTCAAATATTATCATCAGGGGAACGGGAACCTTAACAGCAGGAAGTAATCCTTTGATTGTAGTTGACGGATTCCCACTCACGGAGGGAAGTACTTTAAGCTCACTTAACCCAAACGATATTGAAAGTATAGATGTTCTTAAAGATGCCGCTTCTGCTGCCATATATGGTTCCAGGGCAGCGAATGGTGTTTTGTTGATCACCACCAAAAAGGCCGCTGGAGAAGGTTTGCAGGTAAATGTAAATATGTATGCCGGAGTTCAGACGCGTTCGGATGGACTAAAAACGATTGGTGCATATGACTATGCCCAATATCAAAAAGAAGCTAGGGATTATGCCTATGTGATTGTAGATCCTGTCAACAGGAATGCAAGTGACGACAATGCTACACGTTTAGCAAATGGTGCGAGTCGAAGGCAGCTGAATCTTGAATATATTGAACCATATTTGAATGGAACTCCGGGACTTACAGATACCAATTGGTGGGATGAAGTTTATAATTCCGCCGGGATTCAAAACTACAATATCTCAATATCAAATACGTCTGAAAAAACAAGGTTAAGCGCATCGGTTGGATATTTAAACCAAGATGGGATTCTCATTGGGAGTGCAACCGATAAATACACTTCAAACATCAGAGTTGATTTCAATATTCTTAAAAATTTAGAACTAGGAATGAACCTAAATACTTCATATGACGAGACGGGCATTATTGATGCCGAAATAGGATGGGGGGATTTTCCGGCAGATCCTAGTTCTGGAGTATATCTCATGTATCCTTTTTTCAAGCCTTATAATGACGATGGCTCTTTTGCGATCAGTGAGCAAATTAGGGCCAATACACCTGGTGATGGAGCATTAGGAGAAAATACGGTGGCCATGACTTTGATGTCAAAAAACGTTCAGAACAGGTTTAGGTCATTTGGGAGTACTTACCTGGAATATGAAATAGTTGAAGGACTAGTGGCTAAAACTTCATTAGGAGCAGATTTCAGAAGTTCATTTATTGACTACTATCAGCCTTCTACTGTCGGACGTTACAGAACTGATGTATTAAACAATGAAGCTAATAGTTCTGAAACGAGTTCTAGATTTGAAAATTTGCTGACAGAGAACATTATTAATTATTACAAGGAAGTAAACAGGCACTCCTTCGACTTTCTGGGAGGATTCAGTTACCAGCAGGAAAATCTGACACATACCGTGATAAATGCAACAGGTATTGTGGACGATAACCTGGATAATATAGCGTCTGGAAGCAGCTTTGCAGTTATCGCTGATCGACAAAAATGGACACAAGTCTCTTATTTTGGGCGTATTCAATATGATTTTGATAGTAGATATTTACTATCGACATCATTGCGTACAGATGGTTCTTCACGCTTTGGAGATAATTCAAAATGGGGTGTTTTTAAGTCTGTATCAGCCGGATGGCTGTTAAGTAATGAAGAGTTTTTCCCCAGAACTTCAAGTTTGAGCCTTGCCAAGCTAAGAATTAGTTGGGGTCAAACCGGAAATAATCAAATTGGTGCTTATGGGTCGAAGGCTTTGGTTGGTGTAGACAACTATACTATTGGCGGCTCCCTGGCACCTGGGTTTGCAACGACCTCTTCACCAAATGATAACCTTTCCTGGGAAACTAATACATCTACTAATTTAGGAATAGATTTGGGCCTTTTTAATAACAAATTACTGTTTACCGGTGAATATTACGTTTCAACAACGAAAGACTTGCTGCTTGACGTGCCGGTTCCGCAACAGTCAGGTTTTAACTCTTCGTTGCAAAATGTAGGTAAAGTACGAAACTCAGGAATCGAGATAGAACTTAAGGGTCAGGACATCCAGGTTGGTGATTTCATCCTGGGTTTCAACGCCAATCTATCGACGAACAATAACGAAGTTCTTGCGTTAGGTCCTGATCAGGATCAAATCATTAAATCGCTATTTGGATTTCCTTTTAGAACCAGGGTTGGTGGTCCCATAGCCGAAATATACGGGTACGATGTTGTCGGAGTTTACAAATCTCAGTCCGAGATTGACAATTCACCACATTTGGCAGCCACCCAGGTTGGAGATTATATTGTACGCGACGTGAATGGAGATGGAACTGTAAATGCTGAAGATCGTATCGGCTTAGGCACATTTAATCCGGATTTTATTTACGCTTTTGGAGCCAATTTAAAATACAAGGACTTTGATTTTAGCTTTGGGTTTACCGGTATAGAAGGGAGAAATGTCTATGACTTCTGGACGGGTATTCTGACCGAGTCAGGAGAAAGTTTTGTTCCGCCAACCGAATATTTCTTTAAGAATAGATACCATCCTGAAAATAATCCTGATGGTTTCTTGGCACAACCCAACAACACTTTTTCTGCAGCCAGAGTAACCACGAGACAGTCGAGCAACTCTGCCCAGACAGGTGATTATCTTAGGCTTAGGAACCTTCAAATAGGTTATAATTTACCTCAGGAAATGCTTGGAAAACTCGGTATTACCAAACTGAGAGTATACCTCTCTGCCAACAATTTATTTACACTGACTAAATACCGCGGAGTAAATGCTGAGGCAGGTCATACTGATCCCCTTCTTCAGGGTTTTATCAAAGCCAGGGCATCATCTGTCCCAAGGGTAATATCTACTGGTTTAAGCTTAACATTTTAAAATCACAATCATGAAATCATATAGAAAAATCATTCATTCAATTTTGATAATCGGTATTTTGTCAACTTCCTGTACAGATGAACTTGATCAGAGTCCAATTACTGAAAAGGATGCTTCCAACTTCTTTTCAACAGAAGTGGAAATAGAAAGCGCCATCCTGGGAGTGTATGCTTCACTCCAGTCCGGCGGGCTTTATGGTTTGGATCTCATTGCCGCCGGAGAAGTGTCATCGGATATCACTTTTGAAGAAGTGCCAACTAATGATGATGGCCGGTTCGGGCAATTAGACAATTTTACAACTTTTCCCGGGAATTCCGTGGTATCAAATATTTGGCGGCATTCCTATATAGGTATTCAAAGAGCGAATTTGGTATTGAATCGTATTGACGATATTTCTTTTGATGACGGAGATGTGAAAGATCATCGTACAGGGGAGGTTCAATTTATACGAGCTCTTTTGTACTTCAATCTTGTACGATTGTTTGGAGATGTGCCGTTAGTTACACAGGAAACGATTGATCCAACCAGTTATTTTGGTCAGGGTCGCACTGCTAAAAGCGACGTATATACACAAATAGAAGATGATCTCACTTCAGCCATTTCACTCTTGCCTGAAGTTAATGGTTCAGGAAGGCCCGGGGTAGGAGCCGCACAAGCGCTTCTTGGCAAGGTATACCTGACACTAGGTAGGTTTGGCGAAGCAGTTTCGCTTTTACAAGAAGTGGTAGATTCCGGTATTTATAGCCTTGTATCTGATGTTAATTCAATTTTTGGTATCGAAAATGAAAACAATTCTGAAGTCCTGTTTACCGTTCAATTCAAAGAAGGGCTAAATGGCAACTCAGAAGGCAGCAATGCTTTTTCTCAATACAGTCCTGCCGGGGCTACTGCTAATGCAAAAGGTCACAATATTCCAACCATGGATTTCTATAATTCATACAGTGACTCGGATCTGAGGAAAAACGCCTATTTCAAACTGACTGAAACCGGGGTTCCTTACACCAATAAATGGACTGAAAATCCTGGCAATTCTAACGACGGAGGCAGTGACGTTATAGTAATTAGGTATTCGGATGTTGTATTGATGTTGGCAGAAGCGCTGAATGAAACAGACGGAACAGGCGCAGCGGATCTGCTGAATAGTATTAGAAATCGTGCTGGTTTAGCAAATACAACCGCTGTTAGCAAATCTGAATTTAGGGACGCCATAGCAAATGAAAGAAAGTTTGAACTCATAAATGAAGGTCACAGGTGGTTCGATCTGATTAGAACAAATACAGCCATTACGACCATGAATACTTATTTCGAGTCTATCGGTATGAATATTATAGTAGATGAGAATAATTTATTACTACCTGTTCCCCAGTCTCAGATAGATGCTGATCCGGCGATTACCCAAAATCCAGGATATTAAAAAGTTAAATTCATTTATCAAGTCCCGCGTTTCTGCGGGGCTTATTTTTGTATATCTATGAGTAGACGATTGTTTTTAGGATTGCTGTTCTCCAGTATGTTTCTATACCCTTTGTTGGGTCAAGAAGTTACTGTTATAACGTATAATGTTGAATTTTCACGGACTACTTTTCACTACAAAATTGCGGATCTGTTAAAGCCTTTGAATCCCGATGTTATCTGTTTTACCGAGGTGCCGAATGGGGGCTGGACTGAAAAAGTAGGAGAAATTTTAAATATGCCATATAGTTTCGTGGGATCGGTTTCTTCAGGCAATCATATCCACCAGTATCCGGACCTCACCCATAAACACTTCGGAAAATTCAAATCAATCTTGAGCAAGTATCCAATTGTTGGTGGGAGAGATGTAGTGACTGAAGGTATTGGGTGGAAGCCATCGGGAGCTGTAAAGGGAACAATAGTATTATCTGAAACCGATAGCGTTACAATTTATAGCTTACATGTTCCTACAGGCATTGAAGATCCCCCTTCTAGTGCATCAAATGATTTGGTCAAGTACCTTAAACTAAACCATAAAGAAAATGAGAAAGTAGTGTTAGCGGGTGATTTCAATGATGTCAATGATTCCGGATCTATGAAATTATATTATGAAATTGGATTTGAGAGTGCATGGGATGGTCTTAATATTGACCTGGACGGCAAAACTACTTCCTTATATCGTCTGGCAGCTTCACCGGATATTAGGGTTATTGACCATATCATATATAAAGGATTAATGCCAGTTGAGGCCGGAATTTTAGAAGAAACCAATATTCCATTGTCTGACCATAAAGCAGTCTGGGCAAAGCTAGGTTTCTTTTAACGATAGCTACTCCGTCGTAGACGTAATAAACGTTTTATTTGATTTCCCGGGATTACCAGTAGTGAGGAGTCAATAAACCACAGGTTCCTTTAAAAGAATGCCTCCCTGATCAATTGATCCCACAGCTCTCACCTCTTGCTTCCCACAGGCCCATCTGTCGGCAACACTACTTTTTTCCTCACGCTTCCGTGACATTCCAACCACCCACCTGACGCCTACTCATCATTTTGATTATCCACTGGTTTTAGGACTGACTATTTAAGGTTTGTCCGCCCCCTTTACCCACTTCCAATGGTAATTGACCTTGTGATCCTCGTTTGTCCGGTTTTTGTCCGGTCAATACCATAAGAAATGAATATTAGAAACCCCTTCTTTGTCAAAATGATGCGTTGATGAACATTCTTGGAGAATCATTGGATCATATGTTAAAACTAATCATTCAAATCAATGCTTAATGTCTATATCTCTACGCTTAATGTCTATATCTCTACCTCAATGAGGCAGTATATGTGTCACTGCAAAAGGCACATAAAGCTGTCAGTGATTTTATGTACTTTTTTTACGATTGGAATAGGATCTTTAAAAGGTGATCCTACTATTCAAACTAGAACTGACATTACCGTAAAGTTGATTGATCTTATTCCCTTAATTTCAAATGACAGTGAAACTTTTGGAATAAAAGGCACGGTTGAAAGCGGAGGACACGCAACAGTCACTTTAACTGAACCCGAAAGCAGTACCCTGATTTATGAAGTAAAACTTACCTCTTCAAGTACGGATAACTATTCGGGGACTCCCACAGGGGAAAGTCTTTTCAACTCGGCTTTTTGCACATTTTGGAGTTATTTTGGAGGTACTTGCACTAATTCTAGTGATTACCAATCTCACTATCAGGACGTTGTAGGGCCAGTTCTGGACGCCAAACATTGCTGGGGTGATCCTGATTTTGCAAACTGTTACGAGAACGCTCTTCTGGAGGACCATACAATATCCCTGGTCGCAAAATTGGAAACCAATAGCGCCACCGTAACAAGGGTAAATCTTCCGGGATTGGGAGAGATAAATCCGGATCTGTTATTTAATCATTACACAAAACTCCGGATTCAGGGGAGTAACTACCAATTTGATCCACTGAGCCTAGGACAAACGCTTGGCTATGATGGTAGTGCTTCTATAACATTTTTTAATAGCACAAGTGATTTTTACAATGCGGGATTACTAATTGCTGCCCCTTATGACAATTTAAGTAATCCGAATGATCCAACCGACCAGTCGTATTGGACCAGTTATTCGGACTTTGAGAGCACATTCAAAATTCACTTTGACAATACACAAAATGTAACGTATATGGCTTATGGGCGAGGTACTTCATCTTCAGCCCGGACTGTATCCGATTTGACCACAGCGCTTGGGTCACCTTCAGGGTTAACCGCTATTGCTGAAGAGCAAGGTTCTTTTGAGATTACTTATACTAATCCGGATAATACGACATTAACGAAGACTTTTGACATTTTCAGAGTGACTTGCAACTCTTCAATAGTTTACGAAGCCACTGCTGAAGGACCATTTGCCATGGCACATGAGATGGACAATAGATTTAAACCAAACGCTGACATGGCGGCTAGAAAACTATACAACCGGTATCAGACATGGGGACAAACAGGTGATTTCGTCATCTGCGCACACCGAGGCATATGGGATAAGGTAGGTTCTCACTATCCTGTTGACTATTCCGGGGAGGCGGCCAATACATTCACAACTTATGAGCAGGCCATTTCTGGCGATCTGGCTGGCTACATTGACCTGGTGGAGATGGATACACGACGGACCAGTGATGGTGTGTTTGTATGCAATCACGATCAAACCATTCAGCGTACATCAAATTTTGCTGATGACGCAGAATGCATTTCAATTGAAAACATGAACAAAAGAAGCAAAGCCTGGAAAGACTTAGAGGGTGGTAATTGGGCATTTTCGGGTAACCAGATCAGTGATTTAACCTGGGATCAACTTAAAGATCTGCATCTGAGGGATTACTTAGGATGCAAAGTCAAGGTAAATGGAAGCTATGTGTATCCACTTCAACTCAGTGATGCCTTAACATGGATGAGGAGTAAGAATGGGAATGGTCTCCCGACGAATATCGATTTTAAAGATGGGCTTAAATATTTAGATGAGTTATTTGGCATTGTGTTAGAAACAGGAATGGAAGGACAGGTGAATTTTATGTTTTATGTAAATGATTTTACGATGGAACATTACCGAAAAGAATATGGGAGGGATTTCATGAGGCAACTATCCTGCATACCTAACCTGTACATACCAAAGGATAGTTACAAAGACCCTTTTACGGGTGAGACCTCCGATTTTGGTGTGGAGGGAATGTTGCAACGATTCGAAGAATATATGAAGTATTCGGTACTAGATAATTACACTTTTACAGGTGTTATTCTTAACATGAACAACGGTGATGAAGAGGCACTTGTGGAGTTGGCCAATAAGCCATTTTATGACAAAGTCGTAAATGGTTACATAGATCAAACAGGAATTCGGATAAAACCAAAATGGACATTCTCGCATTACCTGGAGCCTTTCATGACAAGTCTGGTAGACAGGAACAAAATTTCCATACCAAGGCATTGTAATTCCAGTCAGCATCTTAACTCCGAGGTATGTGTGGACCTTTTCTGGAGAGCTGATTATGACTGGATGCTGAACAATGGGGTGAACGGTTTATACTCCGATGGGGTGGAGTCTTTGGTGGAGTACCTGATCGCAAAAGGTAAGATCTCCCGCCAATAAAGTCCAATATTCAAAGGTCAAATCCTGATAAAAATTCAATCAAATGAAAAATTTTAAGAAAATCCTTTTTTCCTGCTTGCTTGTTTTAACAAGCGGGTCATTGTTGGCACAATTTCCTTATACAGACAATGTAAAGGTCTTTGTGGACGATTTTAGTAATAAATCCGGAAGTAATATTCTACAATATTCCGGGTCTGTCGTTCCTGCCGGAACCAGAAGCAATTACGTATTGACAAGCACTTCCGGCGTTACCAACACAATTGCAGACCGTTTTGGTAATACTGATCGCGCTTTTAGTTTTGAGTCAACCACTGAAACGCTTAGTTTCTATGACAATTCCGCATCAAGCTACGACATTGGTTTTTTTGGTAGCGGCACGGACGGAACACAATTAAATCAGTTCACCATATCCTGTTGGGTATACATAAATGTGGATGACACCGATAGGAGATATATTTTTTCCGGTTCCGGGGATACCGGTTTAGCGAAAAAGCTGGGATTCGGACTAAGCACCGATAATAAGCAATTATTCCTGACCAATTACGTGAATAATTCCGGAACAGGGGATGACAACGCTACATGGGGCAAAGGAAACAAGATAGGTGTCAACCTCAAGGATGATGCATCCATTGGCAAATCATACGAAGCCAGATTTTACGGCCCTGCACTCTTTTCTGCAGGTACAGGCTGGTATCACATTATTCTGGTGCAGGCGGAATACTACACGAAAGTTTTTATCGGGACTCCACCCGATCCCGATAATCCGGGTACTGGCAGAATAGGCTACATGGGGACAAGCTTCGCTGGAAGCATGATCATGAGAGGCAGACAGGATTTGACTCCTTTCACACGCTGGGATTTGGGAAAACCCTCTGCAGCTGTTACTAACCACGTCTCCTTACCATCCTCTCAAAATAATTTCAGGCCTGTACGAAGATTAAGTGATTTCACCGTTTATGACTATGATATGACAGATGCTGAAGCTGAAATGCTCTATAGCTGCCAGGTAAGCAACTCCTCTTTGGATTGTCTTCGTCAAGATGCAAATCTGTCGTCAGCACCTGTAGAACAGACTTTTGCCATTATAGGAGATTACGGCTGCCATGGTGGACAACTGCCAGCAGATATCCAAGGCATACACATTGCTAATCCTATGTCGCATGTAGCTGACATGGTGCAAGGCTGGTCGCCAGACTATATCATTTCATTAGGTGATGATAATTATGCCACAAAACAAAATAAGAGCTGCTCTAACAGTATTTATGATAATGTAGATAAATACTACGGGGCAAGTGCATCAACTACCAATTCTGACTGGACTGATTATGTTTCTGCTAATAAATTTTATCCAACCCTGGGGAACCAGGATATAAGGTGTCCAAGTGGTGTGACAGCGGATGCTGATGGATTTTGTTCCAGTATTTGGAAAGACTATTTCCCTGACCCGGGCCACCAATCCTGGCAGCATCTTTATTACAAATTCTCAATGGGAAATATTGATTTTTTTGTATTGAATACCACAGCACTAACTAATGAGTCATTTTCACATTGGCCGGCTGAGTATTATATGGATGTTGACGGTACACATGGATTTGATGCCATTGAAGAACAGACGTCAGTTCAATTACAATGGCTAAAAACAGCCCTGGAGGAATCTACAGCTACATTCAAAGTGCTGTATACTCATGTGCCACCCAGGGCTTCCGGATTCAACACCGCTACTGACGATGCCAAAGATCTGGAGGCGGCCTTAAAAAAATGGCCATTTGACATTTGGGGAGTAGACGTAGTAATATCCGGGGATCATCATTTATACGAAAGAACCGAATACAAAGGAGTGACGTACGTTACCTGCGGTACGGGAGGATATCCCGGATTAAGTCTTGAGTCTGACATTGATTCTGAGCTGGCCATTTCCGGGAGTACGTTAATCACTCAGAAGTTCGGAGCCCTTAAGGTAGAGACATCTTTAGACGTGCTCAAATTCGAATACTATACAATAAATGATGGTGAAACCGTACTTGCCGATCCGCAATTAAGTGATGAGTTTTTTATCTACAGACCAGCCGCCACAGTAGAAGAGCCCTTTAGGAAATATTGGGAGAACTCGGCGAGCCTGGATGTCTACCTGATGATTGGTGATGCGGCAATGGCAGGCAGAGGGCCTATTGAGTCAAGCGACCTGCTACAATCAGATCACGCTTTTTTACTTAATAGCAGCAATAAGTTTGAAGTCGCGATGAACTCCAGGTCTACGTCTACAGGCGGTTTTAATCGTTACTCAAATATTAGAAATGTAAGCGATCCGCAACTTTTAGGACCGGGCTATACCTTCGCCTTAAATCTGGCAAAATACAACAGGAATACCGATGGAAATGCGGTGGGACTGGTTGTGAATGCAAAAAGCGAAAGTACCGTTGAAACGTGGAGTGAAAATTATGCGACTAGTGGTGATAATATTTTTACACAAACTACCGATCGTTTAGATGCTGCGCTTGGAACTTACTCAAAGGCGGAATTAAAAGGCATTATCTGGCTGGGGGGGATGAGTGATATAATCGGTTCCACTGATGCCTCTACTTTTAAGAGTAAAATGAAAGACTTGATTACATCTTTAAAAAGTAAGTACACTGACACAAACATTTATCTGTCTGAGTTGGGTTTCGGTATCTGGACTCATGGTAATAATAGTTATAACAGTGATAGCTATAACCAGGCCTACCAGGAATTGGCAGAAGAAAATGAAAACGTGTACACCATATCTTCCTCGCATTTGGCTATTAATGCCAGTGGAGATAATGCCGGAAACTACACCTCCCAATCCCAGCGGGAACTTGGAATTAGACTCGTTGATCGGGTGATAAGCCCCGAAATGATGTTTGCTATAATCGGTGACGAAGGCTGGGGAGAATGGTCCGGCTATCCTGATACTAACCCTACGCACGCCAAAGATGTTGCCCAAAAGGTTAAAGCTGCCAACCCTCTTTTCATCGTAGGACTGGGAGACGACAATTATGCAGACACACAGATCCACGGGATGACAGACGAGTCTAATTTGGTAGAGAACGGTGGAACATGGCTTGAAATGTGGCCGCCAAATCCGGGCGCTAAAATTGATGATAATGTAGGTCAGTACTATCATGAATATTTATACCCCTATTCCGGAGCTTATGGAAGCTCTAGTCCTACTGGAAGAAACCAGTTCTTCTCGGTAATGGGTAATCACGATTTTAATCTTCGTACGGACGACAGCAACAATCCGGTGCAACCTTCTAATGGTGTAGAGGAGTGGTTGAATTTTATGCCCACTGAAGCTCTGTACGACGCGGATGCTGCCAATCCGGCTGACGCGCAAGGCAGGTATTACAGCTATGTGAAAGGGAATATTGAATTTTTCGCCCTATTTAATGCAGATCCTGCGGACCCCGCTAATCTCAGTAATGTTAATACCAATGAGCAATATAGATGGTTGCAGGCTGCTCTTACCTCCTCAACGGCCAAGTTTAAAATTGTTTATATGCACATCCCACCGTATACTAGCTCTCCTAAGGATGGTGTGAGCTATACTGATTACAGGTTGCCTTTTAAGGATTGGGGGGCCTCGATTGTTCTGTCGGGAGACATACATAATTATGAACGTCTGGAGGTAACAACACAAGACAACTCAGGGCTTGATCAAACATTGACCTATGTTATCTGCGGAACAGGGGGGAATCCCGTTCTTCAAAGCCTCAATCAAGGCAATCTTCCTGATAATGTTGTTCAAAAGCGGGGACGTGAAGAATATGGTTCAATGAAGATTTATGAGGTTGACAACCACTTAACCTTTAAGTTTATTGATACGAAAGGAAATACGCAAGATAATTTCGATTTGTATAAAGACGGACGTGTAGTTGACCAGAACTGGAAGGATAATGAAATAGACATAGGCCAGCCCCAGTATAACCAAACTGACTTAGAAACGGTCCTTATTAGTGGTATAGCGGTAATGGCAACAACAGTAGGGGTAGTGATAGCGGATTTCTCTTATGGCTTATATAAGGGCTTCAAGGAAGTACAGTATCGGGGACTCAACGGCGATATCAGGGGTAACCGGTTGAGACCTGCAACCTGGGGCCGTAAAGTTGGGGCCTGGTGCAAAGGACGCTAAACTGGTCTTAGCCTGACAGAATGAGACCAGTTGAACATCCGGATATGGTACCGCCGTCATGTAATCGTTAAGGTCGACGTTGGCGATTGCCAAACAAGGCTTTAAAAGGCGCATGGCTCTGTCGGGTGACGATCACGTTACCATTTTTGCGACATACGGCTCAGAACCTTAAAGTTTCATGTCCAGGCAACCTTGTCCAGGCAACCTGTAATACTCACTGAATTTTCTCACGCGCCACAGGATTGAATGTCCGGCTTTTGTCCGGCTTGTCTACCTTTTTTCATTAAGTCCATGGCTTAGCTTTAATGTGTTTATTAATCAATTAAAAAAATGAATAAACGAACCAATAGAAAAAGAACACGATTCTATAAGTCAAACGTATTCTTAAAAATTCCCTGCAACTCAGGGATAACCAAATTGATTCAATGGAGCCTGCCGGCCCTTTTCCTAGGATTATGGAGCATCCAGGGATCATATGCACAGTGTGAGCTGGAGTTTGAGCCTGATACTGGCGATCCTGTTAATGTTGAGATCGACGATGTATTTGGCGCTTCTGAAGTGCCGGAGGCAGAATTGGAAGCAGAGGGGATGATCAGTGTAGAACTGGAGGCAGAGGAGCTGGCTGAAATAGGGTTGGAAGAAGTAGCCATTGAGTCTACAATGGAAATGGGGGCAGGAGAGGCCATTATGGGAATTTTGATGGCCAACCAAATTGGGCACATTTTATATGAATCAGGTTTGATTCAAGAGGAGCACCGGTGGGTCAGTGAACATTTGAAAAATGAAATAGCAAAAGTACAAGATTTTCGTGCCGGATTGAATCAGTTTGACCAGATGTTAGCGCCCTTTCTATATATTGATGAGGGATTGTTATGGGCTGCCTGGGGCATAAATGAGGGAATATATGAATTTGCCAAGATTGATCTGACAAACTGGCAAGATGAAGTTTTACGTTTGGGATTTAGTGAATATTTTGCTTGTGATGATCCCTGGGCTGAACCGGCGCGACTTAAAGATTCGGATATTCAGAGAAAAGCACCATACATTTTTAATAATCCAAACCTTTCAATTGAAGATACGGATTCCCAGGATGGTTTAGCCACCGTAATATTTCAGTTGCCAGTGGAGACCACTGAAAGTACTTTGAGAGATTATCTTAAATCAAGAGGTATTGATGAATATGTGGATGTCAATTTAACGAAACATGGTTTCTCTGTAGACAGAGCCCTAGATCTTATGAGAAATGTCCCCGCTTATGCTCTGTCAAAAGTCGAGGGACCTTCCGGGAAACCATTCATTATTAGTGATAATGGAAAAGAGCGTACATTAGGACCGGATAACGGACTCTCTGTTTTACGGGAAAATAATATTTCGAGGGTGGCAATATTACCAGACCAAGACCTAGGCGGCTTGAAGGTAGGTATTGAAAATACCTGGTATCTAAAAGATAATATTAAAGCATCTGCTATGGTCCATTATTGCACCCTCGAAAAAGTTGACCCTAGTCATAGTACAAAAGTTCCCGTGTGGCATTTCAAACCTCATGATTTCGTGTTAGTAGATCGAAATCCTCCTGCTCGTACCGATTTTAGCGTTAGCTCACTCAGGGTGGTGCTATCTGAGAGGAGAGTAGTTGATAATGAAGTACAATATCAGGATCTTGCTACTTTACCCTATTCATATAAGATCCTTGATCTTGATGGAGATAAATGGGGTGATACATATGCTGTGGTTGTCCCTGATATTGATCTTTCATCTTATACAGGGCCACTCTTTATCCGGATAAAAACACAATCTAACTTATCAGAAGAATTCCCTGATTTAGAGGCAGAAACAATGGGATTGGTGCCAACCGATGTGGTGCTTGGTCAGGGTCAGCTAATTGATTATGTAGCCGTAGACCATATCACCGAGGCCAATAAAGGAGATGTGACCAAACGTGCCTTTCCAGTGGTATCAGGCTACAATAAACCGAAGGATGTGGGCGAGGTAAATGAATTTGTTTATTCCAATCTTTTGGTGTCCGTACCTCGTGAGAATAAGGTGATAAGTTCCATCCAGATTAGAAACACAACATCTTCGGAGGTTATTTTTATGGACCTGACTTATAGCAACGATCACAATCCCTTGGCATTCTTTTTTGATGCTGAACCAAACAATTCCGGGAATGGAGTCAAGACTGCCGGTAAGAACCTTAGCCTAAAATGGCCTAACCTCGCTGATGAAACCAGTGACTTCACTGATGAGCTTTTTGTTGTTTATGACAGACTTAACCAGGAAGAAAATTACTATTTTTTATTAGAGGGTAACATTCCATTTGTTGCCGGAGATATGCTTCAGGTTACGGTTCATTATGAGGACCTGTCGTCCCAAACCCGCCAAACCATATACTTAACTGACGGCGGATTGCTGGATAATGACTTTTACCACATCACATCCGATGGGGCATACCTGATCTATGATGACCAATCCAATGCTCTGACGACACAAGCTACCAAGCCGGCGGAGGAAGGTAACTGGCTTTTCGAACGCTGGTCCGAATATGGGGGTATTTACGCCATTACCAACGAAGCCACGGGCCGGGTTTTGGGATTGGACTATACCGGACAATTTGGCACTCATGCCTTTGTTCCTGGTGAAGAACGATTTTTCTGGCAGTTGATTCCAAACGAGAAAGAGACCATGCTGCTGAGAAATGTGGAAAGTGGTGAATACCTGTCGGTCGCCACGGGAGTAGTTTCCGTAGATGCCCTGTGGACTGAACTGGGCACAGTAAAAGCCAAAGATTTTGCTGTGTTGGGTGATGATACATATACCATCTGGAACCGGATCACCCGTGAGGAAGTACTGGCTTATAGCGGAGCCAACAGCGATGTCAGGTATGTCGCAGATGCCACCACAGATGCTCAATGGGAGACCGAGTACATCGGGGCCATGAACTATACCATAAAAAATGTAAGTCAGGATACGTACCTGGCGCCGGATGCCAATTCAAGCGGTTCTGTCCTTCAGACCGATCCCTATTATCTGGCTATTGATCTGAATGACAACGGATTATTGGAGATTATTGATCCTGATAGTGATAAGAGGTTGATGCCGCCCTGGGGGTACACCGGTGAAGCGCCTGCGACGTGGGGATCATATTCTGACAGGGCAAGCCTGGAATATGATTTTATTCCGGTTGATCATGCAGTAGATAACTATAATGACTTATCTGTCTACGGCCGGGCATGGTATCGAATGAATATTAATGATGAGAATTCCGGGGAACTGTACCTGGTGGACCCGATGAATGAGCATATTTCGGATCCAAAGGGTGATCATGCCTTTGTAATCATGAATGAGTCAGGTGATGTTCTGACAGCACTACCTCAAGACATACAGCACGGATTCTCGGTACTTTTTACAGATAGGGAATATGACAATGATAACCAACTCTGGATCATTTACCATGATCCGGGGGGAATAGCGCTGTTCAACATAGGCAGGGGGCAGTACCTGGCGAAACATGTGGATGATACGGACCCGACGGTTTGGGGAATCTCTCCCTGTGACATTGTGCCCTTAAATATTGAGTTTAACCATGAAGCACCTGTGACGGTGATAAATTCCCAGGATTATGCCATATTCGATCTGGCTGATGATGGGTTTATCTACCCTTACGAGCAACAACAATCCCCTGTGATCAATTCCATTGAGAAGGTAGCAAAAAGCGCTATTGAGGCACAGAACTCACCTTACGATATCCAGGATTTTAAATGGAAAGTGACCTATATCGGAGCTGAGCAGTGCGTCATGGAATATAATGGTAACCAGCCTTTTTCTGCTATGCTCATGCAGGACAATGGGAATAATGCCATTATCCTGGAAGATAAGCAGAATATATCAGATCTGAAGACGGCGCAGTGGAAGCTGACTCCCAGGGTTGGGCTACATCATAAAATAGAAAGTGTCACCCACCCGGATATGTACCTGTATTCGGCGCCGTCAAGTAACCAGATTACGTTGTCTGCTCCTGTACAGAACGAGGTACAGAGCGATGGACACGTTCAATGGCTGTTCTTAGCCATGGATGAAAATTCGACTGTGTCCGATCTGGAATACAGGGATGGGATGAACGTGTCGGGTGCCCGCAGAGGACTGGCCTATTCCTATGACAATGGTACTGTTTCAGGATACACGGGGATGACTGGCGTTTCCGATAACGAGCTTTTTGCTTTACCTCAGTTTGTCACAAACCGCAGTACAACACCATCCTTCGACCTGGTCTATACCGGGTATATACGACCATCCCAGGACGATTACTTTGAATTTAGTTTGGCACACAACAATGTCCTGCCTAACTACTCTTCCTATGCATTGTATGTAGATGGGCTTAAGGTATTATACGGAGAGCCAGGCAATGATTATAAGGAAGATCTGGGTTTAAAAGGAAATATGGAACATCCCATACGCCTTGAAATAACAGTGGCCGAGGGCGTAACCCCGAACGACCTGAATTTGACATGGATTACAGAAGATAATACTACTACTGCTGAAATCCTGCGTGAACCGATCCAGGGTGAACTGGACGGCAATGCCATTGATTTTGTCAGCAACATTGGAAGTAGTCGAACAGCGATCAGTTATACTTATGACAAGGTGCAGTCATTTCAATCCTTGTTGCCGGGTCCGGGAAATACCGAATGGTCAGACCTGGTTCCTGATTCGGTGAAAGTAGAACCTGGCTCAGACCTGTCCGGCCAGCCCAGTCTGGCCCAGATCTACCGGGGGATGATCTATACTCCCTACTGGGATCCGGCGCCTTCTGTGTACGATTTTTCATTTAGAATTACCGGAGATAATGCCGCCAATTTATTTGTGGATGGCATATTAGTGGCGGAGCACGATGGGCAGGGTACAACCAGTGCCACAGTAACATTGGACAATCCGAATATCTATGATTATGAACATATTTCGGAATTCCGGATCGAACGAAGCGCTTACAGTCAGGGTGCCACTTTGGTGGTTGAGTATCAAATAAACAACTCCTCTGCATGGTCGTCATTGCTTACATCTCAAAATGATCAATTATCATTTGGTTCAGGAGTATATCCCATAAAAAATCCGGTATCATCCGACCTGTATTTTCATAAAGGAGTACAGATCAGGGCTACAGATATTAGTGGAATTACATTCACCAATAAGGTCTATGATCCTGTTGAAATGGGGAACTGTTCGAGTTTTGATATTTTCTATGGCCTGGATGACCAGTACTATATAGCAGAAACCTGTACCAACGGGTCGGCTGAGTTTGCAGATCATGACTTTTTAAGTTTATACAATGATGTGGTCGAAGGACGCCTTGGCGCCGATAAGAGTCCCTGGATAATCGCAGCAGCAGGCAACAAGGCAGATGAAAAAGGTAATACGAAAGCCACCTATCTGCTGAAAGCACAGCATAATGGTTCTTCTGAAACAGTCCCGGCTATTCTGGCAGCCCATGATGTTTCAGGTTATGGCCCTTCCCGGGATAACACTTATACCGGTGGTATGAACCCGTTTATGACCCTGGAAACTATCCCAATGCCCCGGGGATATTATACGATGGAGCAATTCACCGATAACTCCTGGCCAGCCAAAAATGTATTTATTGAAGCAGTCGATACCGTTTATGACATTACTTCTGGTTTGACCTATTATCAGCATATGATCCTTGATGCCGATTTTGCCTCCGGAACATATGGCGCTGCCCTTAATAATCAGGGATATTGGAGGGAGTGGGAGCCTACGGATCAAGCCAAGCACTGGTATTTTATTGCCGATGAAAATGGTTATAAGGTGTACCATGGTATTTATAATTCGCCACTATTTGCTGATCAGGAGGCTATTTGGTCCCTCACTTACGATCGGGACATTTTGAACTTCTCTGCTGGTGAATCAGACTACAAGATTATCATGTCAGCGGATAATGAACACCAGTTAAATGTAATGGGATATCAGACTACTCCCTTAAGCGATGTAAAGCTTTTTTCCCAGAATATAGATGAAATAACCACAAATGAAGAGTGGATTATTGAATACCACAGTGGTATGAGGTATACTATCAAATCAAGAAGTAGTGGCTTGTATCTTGGCCACGATTATTATATGAACTACGGCCCTCAACAGAGTAATAATACCATTGTAATTGATAATCTTCCCGGAACTTTCTCCACCACTCATTCTTCAAAATGGGTAATAACCAAAAGAGGGCCCGACCGCTATGCCTTGGAAAACGGCAATAATCTCGCCAGGCATTTTCTCACAAAGATTA
Source organism: Cyclobacteriaceae bacterium (assembly GCA_028278225.1). Taxonomy (GTDB): domain Bacteria; phylum Bacteroidota; class Bacteroidia; order Cytophagales; family Cyclobacteriaceae; genus JANQEU01. The sequence continues at coordinate 148,813 of JANQEU010000046.1, read as the reverse complement.
GCAGTGAGTTTTTGACCCTTGACGATCAATTTAGTGGTGAGCCTTCGTTTAACAGACTATTTAAAATAATCAATACCAGTGATTTTAATAGTTTAATGGCACATTATCCCCTGAACAACGATCAGGATATTGGCCCGTATGCGTTTGAAACTCCAGCAGGGTCACAAAGTTTTGTGCCTGTTTTGGGTAATCTGCCTAATGGGCAAACGCTGGCACTGGACCTTGACGGAAGTAATCATATGCCCCTGGGCATTGGAGCCGAGGACCTGGATATGCGTCATAGCAATTTTACTTTAGGCGCTTGGGTTTATCGTACAGATATGTCATCAGGTGAGACAAAAACTGTGTTAGGAACTAAGGTATGGCAACCAAGATACACTTACCTGGGAGTTCGCACCCAGGGTAGTGCAGCAAATATGCTAACTAAATACTACGATGGGAGCCACCACGAATTTGCCAGCCCAGTGGCCAATATTCTTGGTAACGGATGGTACTATCTTACTTGGGTCTATAATTTGAATCAAGGATCGATTGCTCATTATGTAAATGGCGAGCCGAATTCATCATCATCTTTTATCCCGCTAGATTTAGACAATAGCGAATTGACCATAGGTAGCGAAAATGGTAGTTATTATTTTGATGGACAAATATCCAATTTGAAGATCTGGCGAAACGCACTGACCGACGATGAAGTATGGGACAATTTCCAGGAGGAGATACAAACGGACCGCTTATTGGCACATTATGACTTTGAAACTGACGCTTCCGATCTGTCCTGGTACTTACGACACGGAACAGAGAACGGCACCGCCATTGTAGCTGACAAATATTTTGGTAAGGTGGTTCAGTTCGACGGTACGGATGATTACATTGATATACCCGATTTCGGACCGAAGGAACTCTCAGAAGGTATGACCTGGTCTTCCTGGGTGAAGTTTGACCGGGATGAGACCGGGTACAATGAGCACATTGTGGTATTCAGTTCAGGGGCTGGTGAAGAAATAACCCTATCACGTGCCGGGAGTACCAATCATATAAAAATGGAAGTTTCTTCCGGCGGATCAGTGTCCGCAACACTTGCTGCCTATGATGCGATTATTCCCGGCGAATGGATACATGTGGCGACTACCATCGATGAGTCGGGGAATGCAATACTTTATGTGAATGGGGTGCCCCACGATGAGGTACAACTCAGTGTAGATATGCCTGAAGTTACCTGGACGACTAACTACCTGGGCAGATCAACCGGCAGCGGTGATGCCTATTTCCAGGGTCAGATGGAGGGCGTTAAGGTTTGGAGCAAAGTTTTGGATCATTATGAGATCTATTCGGAATACCAGGCCACGAAAGGTGATGGTTTGATCGCTTCCTATGCCTTTGATATGGATGCAACAGACGATTCGGGTAACGAAAACCATGGCACGATCCACGGGGTCACTTTTGTGGATGATCCTGTACGGGGTATTGTGGCCCGATTCGATGGAGTGGATGACCGGATCGAGCCTCCCCTTAATCCCGATTTTCATTCAGCGGAGATCAGTATAAGTACCTGGTTCAAAAAAGGCTCATCCAATACCATGGTACTGGCCGGGTGTCCTCGGGGTTATCAGCTTCGGCTGCAAGATGCAGGCTCCAGCTATTGTCGTGCCTACATAGAGGTAGATGATGATTATATTCAGCATAATGTTAGTCATTTCTTGTATTACCAGGAAATTTGGCATCACCTGGCAATGACCTACGATGAAAATGATTTGATCCTATACATTGACGGTGTAGAAGTGAGCAGCACCAGTATTTCCGGCTCATTACCCATTGAATATTTCGGTACGGATCCGGCATTTGTTATCGGTTTGTGGCTGCATCCTTCTTTAAGCTACTATTATCCGTATGAAGGTCTCCTGGACGATATGAAGGTCTGGAGAAGGGGACTCAGCGCCGAGGAGATCCTGGCCGAATATGAAGCAACACTAAAAACAGGCAGGGACGACCTTGATCTGATCGCAGCATATGAGTTTGATAACTATGTGCATGATGTCTCAGGGAACGGTCATCATGCTGAGTTGAAAGAGATTAATTTTATAAATGATCCCACGAGAGGGATAGTTGCCGGTTATGACGGGGTTGACGACTTCATCGATTTTAGCACTAGCACGGATTTCAATCCTTGTTTTATAACGGCAAGCAGTTGGTTTAAGACCGATCCCGCTAACCCTGAAATGCACTTACTCCATTGGGACGGCGACGGATTCCAGGTCATCCTGAACGAGACAGCCTCTGGTGACATCAGTGTCTACCTGGATTCCGACCCTGCGGCTGTGGTGAGTAATCACCTGCTGGTCAGCAATGCTTTCCAGGATGACAAATGGCACCAGGTGGCCTTTACCTATGACGGTTTGAAACTGATTCTTTACCTTGATGGCACTGAGATCGGTCAGCATCAGACTACGACGCCGGGCTGTGTGGCTTACAGTACCTTTGGTTCTACTCCGCCTTCCAGCGGGCTGCATTTTGGTAAGACGTTCGATGAGATAACCCGAACGGATTATGCGGGTTTACAAGACGATACCAAGATATGGGGCAGGGCGCTATCTGCCGATGAGATCCTGGCCGATTACCAGGCTTCTTTCAAAAAGGAATTGAACCTGATCGCTCATTATGAACTGGACGGTGATGCCAGCGATGCATCAGGCAATGAGCATCATGGCACGATTGTCAATACTGTCACTTTCGTGGAGGATCCGGTCAGGGGAAGTGTTGCACAATTCGATTTGACGGACTACATTGATCTGGGCGATGATACCGGATTGAAACCAGCTAATGTAACTATTTCCGCCTGGTTCAAAACCGGTTCCACCAGTGATCTGGCCTTGTTAGGCTTTGATACAAAGGGATATGCACTGACTTACCAAGGAGGAATTCCTCAGTTTTGGACCTACGTGAGTGAGGCGGATAATTTGCCTTACTCTCCCCAAATCTACCACCAGGGCACCTACCATGATGATCAATGGCATCATGCTGTCATGACTTATGACGGACAAACCATTGCTTTATACATCGACGGAGTAGAAGCAGCCCCACCGGTGGCCAATACTCTACATAACATATTTTACGATGTGACCGGTGAATTAAGGATCGGCTCGGCCAGTGGTAATTACTATTATGACGGATTACTGGACGATGTGAAGATCTGGGGCAATGCTTTGGATGCAGATCAGATCAAGGAGGAGTATAAGGCCACCAGGAAGAAGGATTTACTGGCGCATTACGCTTTCAATGGTGATGTAACGGATGGTTCGGGCCATGATAATCATGGTACCATAGTTAACAACATTAGTTTTGTGAATGATCCGATCCGTGGTTCGGTAGCATCATTTACCGGCCAGGACGGTGACTACATAGATCTTCCGGAGCTGACCCCTGATAAGGAACTCACGGTGAGCACCTGGGTGAAGACGGATGCTGTTAAACCTATGACGGTAATCGGAACTGACTTGTGGGGATACAGTATTCGTTTGACCCTGGGCAATGATGTAGGTGGCAGGGGATGCAACGGTAATGAAAATTGGAATTTTGTGTCATCAAACGGACATGGATTTGTAGATGGTCTATGGCATCATGTTGTGTTGAGTTTCGATGGCACTTTACGCATCTATATGGACGGTGTCTCCTTAGCGGAACTTGTGCCCCCGTCTGCCGGTGACCTTTATTATCATAATTCCGATCTTACCATTGGCAAAGGTGGAACCGGGGCGAACTTTGAAGGTTTGCTGGATGAGGTTAAGATTTGGGCCACAGCACTTAGCGCCGAAGAGATTGCAGCAGAGTATGAGGCTACGCGTATCGAGGAACCGGAAGACCTGATCGCTCACTACACATTTGACGGGGATGTTATGGATAATTCAGGTCATGGGCATGACGGAACGGTGGTCAATAATGTAACTTTTGTCAACGACCCATTCAGGGGAAATGTCGCTTCCTTTACCGGTAACGACGGTGATTACATCGATATTCCTGATTTGTTGCCGGACGAAGAACTGACGGTGAGTGTATGGGTCCGCACAGAATCCACCAAGAATATGAACGTTGTCAGCACCAATGTGTGGGGATACCGGATTATTTTAAATACGGGTAGCACAGTATATGGCCAGATCGTAAACAACGGAGGGAACAACTGGAATGGGTATTCGGCCGGTGGGCATTCATATGTCGATGGCCGGTGGCATCAATATGTATTGAAATTTGATGGCACGATACATATTTACCTGGACGGTACTAAAATAGACCATGTCGTGCCGCCATCATCCGGGGATATTCATTATGGTCGTGATGGCTTTTGCGATCTGACCATAGGAAATGGCAATGCAGGTATAAACTATGAGGGTTTACTGGATGAAGTAAAGATCTGGCGTGTAGCCCTGAGTGATGAAGAGATAGAGGCTGAATATGAAGCCAGCAAGATGGACGGTCTCCTGGCACATTACGCTCTGGACCATAACGCTGCGGATTATTCAGGTAACGGGAATCACGGTACGGTTATGAATGACGTCACCTTCACTGAAGACCCGATCCGAGGGAATGTGGCCAGCTTCGATGGTACAGAGGACTACATTGACATACCCAATCTGAATCCTGAACAAGAAGTGACAATAAGTGCCTGGTTCAATGTTGATAACACAGGTACTGTGCTGCCTCTGGTGGGTGATTGGGCCTGGGGCTCTTCAATAAGGGTGATGGCCGGAGCTAATAGTACACTATCTGGCAGGGTCTCGAATAAGGGTAGTAGTGTTGACTATAATGGATTTAGTTTCGCGCCACCGTCGGACATTGTTGTAGATGAGTGGTATCATTCCGTCCTGACATTTAAAGACAATGTGGTGAGCGTCTATCTCGATGGTATTTTGGTTGATCAGCAGACGTCAAGTGTACAAGGAGATATACACTATTCAGACTCTGATTTGGGAATTGGCCGGGATAATATCAATAATCCCACTTACATGAATGGTTTATTGGATGAGGTTAAGATCTGGAGCGTGGCCCTCAGTGCCGATGAGATCAAGGCAGAATTCGAAGCCACGAAAAAAGAGGGTCTGATTGTGCACTATGAGTTCGATGGGGATGCTACGGATCTCTCGGACTATGGCCATGATGGTGAAGTGAATGGGGTAACATTTATGTCTGACCCGGTCAGGGGTCAGGTGGCCTATTTTGATGGTAATGATGATTATATTAAAATAAATTCTTCTGAAGCACTGAACAATGCAGCAAAGCACTATACGGCTTCAGCTTGGGTAAAACCGACTTTGCTCAATAACTGGAATTCCGTGATGTTTAAAGAAGGGCGTAATTACTCGACCTACATTCAATCCAGTGGCTATGTATATCATCGATTCCATGATGCCAGCTCCACAGATTCCGGCATACAAACTTCAGCAGGGATGGTCCCAATAAATAAATGGACGCATATAGCAGTCACTAATGATGGAACCACGGCCAAAGCATTTGTAAATGGTATTTTGCAAAAAAGTGGTTCCGTGTCAGGCGATCTGGTTGCTGATATTTCCGACGTTCTGATCGGTAAGTCAAATGAGAATGGTAGCAGTGGTTCTATGTTTACCGGATATATGGATGAGGTGAAGATTTGGACTGTTGCGCTTACCAAGGAAGAAGTTTCGGCTGAGTATCAGAATAGCAATACGCATCCATTGGTTGCCCATTATCCATTGGACACCGATGCACGTGACCTGAGTGTTTATGGTAATGATGGTACTTTTTACAATGTTTCTTTCCCCACAGATGGAGAACGGGGTTTGGTGGCTAGCTTCAATGGATCGGGTCAGTATATCAGCTTACCGGCCCAAGAACTCAATTTGAATTCCTCATTGGGTACGGTTGCCCTCTGGGTTAAGTACAGTCAAGATCACACAGGCCATATGTTCTACGGCAGTGAAAGCGGCGGAGATGGATGGGGAGGCGAAAATGAATTACATATTTCTGCCGGAAGTTATGAAGGTAGATTTTTCGTCACTGGAAATGGCCTTGTAGGTAGTTCAACAATTGCTGGTAACAACTGGCATTATTTGGCAGCCTCCTGGGATGTCAACGGAGAAGTGAGATTTTATGTTAATGGAAGTTTAATAACAGCGCTGCCATATGCTTCAAACTCGTTTACTCTGAACAATGTCTATTTAGGAAGGCCGGCAGAAAACACCCGGTACTACAACGGATGGATGGATGACGTTAAGATCTGGCATAAAATACTCACCCCGGACGAGGTGTTCGCTGAATATCAATCGGGCAATACAAACGCTAGAGTTGCAGTACAAACGGAAGAGGAGAACCTGGAAGAAGAAGTAGAAACTGATCATTCATTCAGTCTCTATCCTAATCCAACCGAGAATAGCTTTACACTGGAGTTTTACCAGGAATCAATGGCACCAGTGAGTATTAGAATTACTGATCTATCTGGGAGACTGATGCTGGAAGAAGTTTGGGAATTTGATGCGGCAGGTAATAAGAGTGTCCGGATCGAAAATCTGAAAGCGAAGGGATTCACCTCGGGGATCTACCTTGTAAACGTGCGATCAGGATCATTTGGCATAAACAAATCGATCAGGCTTATCTTGGATTAGGTTTGATTTTCAAGGGATTAAATTTTAAGGGAAAGGGCCGCTGCGGAAAGCGGCCTTTTTTATACTGTGTCTTTCCTTTAATACAGTTGTTTGACAAGAGGCTGTCCAAAAAGTCAAAATTTGACGTATTCCTGAGTGTAACGAAGGATCTTATTATATTGATTATCAACACCTTTAATATTAGAAGATTCTTCGTTACACTCAGAAATCGGGACTTTTTTGGACAGTCTCTTTTTAATGTACCCCGTGTCTTTTCATTCCTCTAAAATCAGCTTCACAGATGACGTAGTATCCCAGCTAGCTCATATCTCACTATTACGGCATTTTGGGTTAGTCTAAATCCACCTTTCAGAATGCAATAATTCAGTAAGTATTATTTTCAGGGCCGGTAGAGGTTGGGGTTCAAGTTGATCTTGAATGATCAATCCATGGATATCTACAAAATTTGACCCCAAATAAATAAATAGAGTAGTACCGCTTTCATGTTACCGGTACATAGTAATAAGTAGTTGTCAGCATTTCTCAAAATTGACATCTAGCTTTTTTACAAAGAGAATGCTGCATAGTGTAGGGAATACAACTAACTATCATTATGAATCGTGTGAAAAAACTCACTGTTCCCAGGCGATATACGGTTTCGCTATCTTTCATTATAATTTTCCTGTTGTTCTCAATGGGCAAAGTGTCAGCCCAGACAAAAATATTGGATAGTTTAAGAATCTCCCTGGATACGGAAATGCTGGCAGATACCTCCAGGATACTCTTGTTAAATGAACTGGCGTATGAATACCGATATGTAAACGCCGATAGTACCAACCGGATAGCCAAAAAAGCGCATCGACTTTCTCAGCAAACAAATTTTAGTAAGGGCATCTGTAAATCCCTTAGCAATCTGGCAATCTTCCACCATGTCAGGGGACAGTTTGATTCCGCCCTGTATTTTTATAGCAGTGCACTTCCAATTGCGAAAGAGCAATCCGATCTGAAGCAACAATCGAGTTTAGAGAATAACATTGGTCTGATCCACTGGAATATGGGAAACTATCCCAGGGCTTTGGCTCATTTGCAAAAGGCTTTGTCCATAGACCAGACGCTTAATGACGAAACCGGTCAGGCTGCCACCTTAAACAACATAGGCTTATTGTACAACAATATAGGTAACTCGGAGAAGGCTATGGAATATTATAAGCGTTCCCTGCAGGTATTTCTGGATCTGAAAAATGAGTTCAGACTGGCGCAATTGTACAACAACATGGCCTTGCTTGAATTTAATTCAGGGAATTACGCCATTGCTTATGACTACTACCAAAGGTCAATTGATTATACCACTTCGAGCAAAGTAATATGCCATCAGGCTAATCCCCTGGTTGGCATTGGAAAAATAATGATGGAAGAGAATGAGCTTGATTCAGTTATTTTTTATGGGGAGCGAGTGGTAGAGATTAGCAAACATTGTCAGGACTCCAAGATACTAGCTGTTGCTTATTTGTTAATGGGTAAAGCCCGTCGTCACAAGGGAGAGATAAGGAAGGCAGAAAAATTACTCAAAGAAGGTTACCGGCTTTCTTTAGTGTCAGGCGCTAAGGAAAACTTAAAAACTGCCGCCCATGAACTCTACGGGTTGTACAAGGAAATGGGGCGATACAGTGCAGCTCTTGACTTTCATGAACTTTATGTGAGTGTTCAGGATTCCCTGTTAAATGAGGAGAAAATAAGGGCACTGACCCACCAGGAAATGGAATATGAAGCCGATATGGAAAGGAACCGGCTTTTGAATGAACAGGAGAAAGAGCGGTTAGTCCTTGAGCGTCAGATCAACAGGGAAAAAGAGATCAAAAATTACTTTCTGCTTGGGTTTATGATACTCTTATTATTAACGATCAGTTATTATCGTTCCTATCTAAGAAAGAAAAAGACATCACTATTACTGGAGAAGAAGAACCGTACAATCCATGAGATCAATCAATCCCTGGTTAAGCTCAACAAGTTTAAAGAAAGCTTAACCCATATGATCGCCCATGATCTGAAGAACTCGCTTAACGCAATTTTAAACCTTACGAAAGGTAGGGTGGATAAGAGGAAGGTGCAGGTTGTTTCTCAATCGGGACATTATGCACTCAACCTGGTGACCAACATGCTCGATGTTCAAAAATTTGAGGAAGCCGCGATCAATCTGGAAATCAGGCCACACCACTTATCTGACATATCAGACGAAGCTTTCCGGCAAGTCGAATTTTTACTTTCCATGAAGAATATAGACCTGTCATACAATGTCAGCGATTGCATCATAAGCGTGGACAAAGGTGTGCTGATAAGAGTACTGGTCAATTTACTAACCAATGCGATCAGGTACTCCGATCATAAAGGCGAAATTGATTTTCATGTTTTTTACCGGCCCGGGCCCCGCCGTACGATTTGCATCTCTGTAACCAACTATGGCAAAGGTATAGAACAAAAGTACCTTACCTATATTTTTGATAAGTATTGGTGTGGGGAGAAAGAGTCTGGCGATTATTCTCCATCGACCGGTTTGGGTTTAACATTCTGCAAGCTGGCGATCGAGGCTCATTCCGGTAAGATTGAGGTTGAGTCGAATCCGGTAATGGGGACCACCTTTACCATTTGCATACCGGAAGCGGAGTGTGTACCGGAAAGTCATAAAGTTCAGATACAAAAACTGGTTTCAGGGATAGAGAAACCGGTGCTTTCACTACAGGAACAACAGGTAGTGAGCAATATTTTTGATAAGAATGCCGGGATAAAAGTCTTTCATGTCAGTCGGCTAAATAAAATCATAAAAGAATTGGAAGAGAGCCACATCAATCCGGTTTGGCTGGAAGAGCTTAAAACCAGTATTTACCATTCGGATGAGGTTGCTTTCATCGAAATGATCAGATCCTGCCGGAAATCAGAAAAATTGAAATAGATCATAGTTATGGAATTCGCAAAAAGAAGCACAAAGCTCTTATTAGCCGATGATGATCCGGCCATGCTGGACATCATTGCCGGTTTTTTAGAGGGCCGCCCGTTTGAGATGATTTATGCCAATCATGGGGAAAAGGCCTGTCAGTTGGCAGAGGAAGAATTACCTGACCTGATCATAATGGATTGGGAAATGCCTGTCCTGAATGGCATTGAGGCAGTTCGGAAATTGGCAAGGAATGAAAGAACCGCTCAGATACCGGTCATAGTTACTACCGGTGTCATGACGGAAATCGCCGACCTTGAAACAGCTCTGGAAAGCGGGGCGATTGACTTTTTGCGTAAACCATTGGATCAACGGGAATTCAATGCAAGAGTAGGGTCTGTCCTTCGCATTAAGTCCCAGCACGAAACCATCCTTGCCTTGCTAGACCACGAAAAGCAAAGGATCAGGGAAGACCTGGAGCGCAAGGAACGGGAATTGAGCACCTTCACCATGTATGAGCATCAGAAGAATGAACTGCTAAATAAAATGCTGGAGCAGGTGGGAAGACTGGACAGGATCACCAATCACGTTTATGCTACAGATATCAAAAAGATAGAAAGGGAATTGAAGAATCAATTGAACCTAGATAAAAGCTGGTCTGATTTCAAACTACATTTTGAGGAGGTTCACCCTGATTTTTACGACCGATTGCGTCAAAAATACGCGTCGCTCTCCATCAACGATTGCAAACTGTGCGCCTACCTGAGGATGGGCCTGGGGAACAAGGAGATAGCCAATATGACCAATGTGGCCCGCAGTTCAATAGACCGGGCACTCCATCGGTTAAAGAAGAAACTAGGACTCACCGTTGATCAAAGCCTGCGTGAATATTTGGTAAATATTCAACTTCAGGAAGTCATATCTGCCGATGGGGTAAACTATACCTGATGCCGGCATTAGGTTAGGTGATCGATCGAGTGTGATTCCATGATGGTACTGTTTGAGGCTATGTGGTACCTATTTATAACAGTAACAGGTTGCTCTACATAATTAGCTAGTTACTCAGCTATGGGACAAGAACATACGCCCCCCGGGGCATTGTTCTTGGACGCAGGGATAGGTTCCGGTTGGAAGTTAGTTGCCTTGAGCTGAGATCTATCTAATGACATTGCACTTCTGAATTAAGTGTTGGTTCGCTCATAGGGGCAACCCTGCTCTCCTATCATGTGTGGGGAGGGCTCCCATTAGGGAAATAAAGGGTGAGTAAAAGGCCAAAAATCCTCTGGATATTGGTCTTAGCATTTCTGCTGAGATCATCGATATCTCACCCTTTCTCCAAAAGGTTAGTTGTACGATCTGGCAGGATGACATTTTTCCTTTGTCCGGTATTTGTCTATGTCTCAGCGGTTGGCGCTTGCTTATGACCAATTAGTTTTAAAGAACATTCACGGGCATTTCCAGGAAGCTATATCTGGCTTCCATTATAGTAATGCCAGATAAATATTTGAATTATGGTCTTAAGGACAGTTTTAATTATTGTATTTGGTCTCTTACTGAAGCAAGCCTTTGGTCAGGATACAAAGGATGAGACCCGGTTAGCCCGGATTCAATTCAAAGAATTGAGGTACGATTTCGGTGACATCAAGCAGGGAGATAAAGTATCTCACACTTTCGAATTTACAAATTCGGGAAACACTCCGCTGGTGATAAGTGAGGTGAAGACAACGTGTGGTTGTACCGCTCCATATTGGCCAAGGGAACCGATCCAGCCCGGTGCTTCGGATAAGATCGAAATTTCTTTCAATAGCGCGGGAAAATCAGGCAAACAGCACAAGGTTATCACAGTAATCAGCAACGCGGCGACCAGTCCTGATAAGCTCTCTATTGTTACGAATGTGATGTTGCCTTCGGGGTAGTCTGACAAAGGCGTGTAAGAGATTGCGGAAATTTTACCTCTCCAACTTAAATATTGGACTAAAATTCCGCAATGGGCTTAAACCTCCATTTGTAGCCTTACACTAAAGAAACCATTGAGGAACTTGTACTGAAATGAATATTTCGCTCTTCAAGGTAGTTCATAACATAATTGAAACACGCTTCACGCCTCCCGATCCACTCCGGCGGAATGATTCCTTTTTCCGGAAACAATCCTTCCAGCAGGAGATTTGCAACTGCCGTAGCCGTGTATCCGGTTGTTCTGGCCATGGAGGATGTGCCACTGCTACTGTCGTATTCATCATGCAGATTGTACACAATCTCCTCTGTTTCGCCATCCATTTTTTCTCCGGTAATGGTAACGCGCATTAATGTAAATTCCTCTTCTGTTTTTCCCAGCTTCCAATCCTCGAAAAGGATTTTGCTGGTAAAATCCAGTGGTGAAATCAGATTTCCTTTTACCTCAATTTTTCTATCATGGAAAAATCCACTTGTTTTCAGTCCCCTGATAAATTCTACATGACCGGGATACCGCAGGGTTTTTTCTTTCATATAGGGGATATGGGGCATGGTATGAATCAGTGTTCTCAACCCGTCAGAGTTGAAGGATTCCAAAGTTCCAACTTTATCAAACACCACATAGTCACAATCCGTTAACGGCTCACGAACTACTACTTTTCCGTTTTCCACATACCTGGCGGGACGAATATACTCCTCTATCACATCCGCTGGTGAAAACGGTGATTTATAGTAGAAAGGCCATTTTCTGATCTTAGGGAGTCCTCCCACCAAACATTCAAAACCGGTTATTTTCATTTTTTCATTGTGATAGCCCAGGAGTATATTGTCCATTCCGGGGGCGATGCCACAGTCGACAATGGCTGTTACGTGTTTTGATCTGGCCAGTTCATCCAGTTCCAGTGCGTTCTCCGGAAAAAAAGAAATGTCGATAACATTCCGCTCCGCCTTGATTATGGTTCTCAGGGTTTCGAAACCCAGGAAACCCGGCACCGCACATAGGACCAGATCATATTGACCTACGGTAGTTTGTAGTATTTCTTTGTTTGTTACATCTAACTGTTGAATATTTAAGCGATTGCACTTCTGTTTTACTTTGTAAAGTGCATTTTTGTCCAGATCGGCTACCGTGACTTTATGGTTTTTAGCCAAATCTATTGCCATGGCGCTGCCGACCATACCGGCTCCTAATATGATAACCTTGCTCATAGTTAAAAAATTGAAAGGGTTAGAAAATGATGCCTGAGAAAAAGGAGACGAAGTGATGCAGTTTTAGAGTCCCGGAATGAGGATCCAGGGCATTTCAAAAGCGAGTATTATTCTTTTGATAAGCATCAGGTAAAGTTACTGACGGGAAAGGCGAAATCACAGCTTGCAGCCGTGTTTCCGTCAGAATTCCAGTTATTTCATACGTTACTTCTTCCGGTGGATTGCCTTATGATCAATTTCGTTTTCAGCTGTATGGATTTCGGGATTTTTGTGGCCTGATCGCTACCTTTTTCCTCAAGAAAAAGCCGGGCTGCAACCCTTCCCATTTCAAATGGATTCTGAGCCACCGAGGTTAGCGGTGGATCAATATATTTTGCGATGCGGTCATTGCCAAAACCGGCAACAGCTATATCAGTTGGTATTTTGATCCCTTCTTTCTTTAAAGTTTCAATGGCTACTGCCGCATCAGGATCTGTAATGGCGAAAATCGCATCGGGTCGATCTTTAAGCTTAATCAGGTTTTGTACACATTGTCTGGTCCTTTCCTCCGTAAAATCGCTTTCAACAATCAGGTCCTGATCTACCGGTAAGTTATGTTTAACGAGGGCGTCGGTATAACCCAGCAACCTCCTCTTACTTATCGACAGGTTGCGCGGACCACCAATATGAGCAATCCTGTGACATCCCTGGCTTATCAGGTGTTCTACGAGTTCAAGTGCTCCGTCATAATCAGTGGCCATCACCTTTGGCCCGAAAATGAAATCACAATTACGATCGAAAAAGATCAAAGGAATATTCCTGTTTTTTAGTAGTTCAAAATGGGTGAAATCAGTGGTTTCGTGTGAGACTGCAACAAGCAGTCCGTCCACTTTGTGGGACAGAAAAGATTTTACGCAGGCTTTCTCTCTTGCGAAGGAATCATTGGACTGACTCACCATGACCGTATATCCCTCTTTTCCGGCAATGTCTTCAATCCCGCTGATCACAGCAGAGAAAAAATAATGTAAGAAATTCGGGATCAGAACACCGATGGTGTTGGATTCTCGTTTCCTTAAACTTGAGGCGAGCAGGTCAGGTTCATACTGAAGACTTTTGGCCAGAGCCTGGACGTCTCTTCGGGTTTTCTCACTTATGGAGGGATTATCCCTGAGTGCTCTGGAAACCGTTGAGATCGAGACATTCAACTTTTTGGCTATATCCTTTATTCCTACCTGTGTTTGCTTCATTTAATTCCCGATATTAACAAGCATCCGGATTTAGGACCGGATAGTTTAGCATAAGGAAAAGTGCAATCGTTTGCTTCCATAAACAGGCCAAAACACTGGACAACAAAAGTGATTACAATAAGTTTTGTAGCTGTAATTTAACCTGAACTCAGGACAACGATCTCAAAAAAGCTGTCATATCGAATAAAATGAGATATCTTTTAATCTCCTTAACCATTCAATAAATGGATGTTTTCAGCTTTTATGTGAATAGATTTCTCCTGGAGTCGCAAAGACTGGGTCGCGCAGACAGCTTTTTTGAGTTTGTAGTGGGGAAATTAGTATTCCCAACTGAGCTCAGGTCAATTTAAAATTGGTTTGAAAAATTCGTTTGTATTCACTTTAGAATGACTCATTTCATGATTTCTCATAGGATGAATAGAACCGGGAAAATGTTAAAACTCGTTGCCGGGTTATGTTTCCTTGGGCTGTATTTGGTGTCTTGTGGAAATCGATCTGACGGGGATAATGACGAGTTAGTTTATTGGTCATCAAATGAAGCGAATGAAATAGAATTTGCCAGAAGGCTTGTTATGGAGTGGAATGCCGAACATCATGATGAAAAAATAAAGTTCCAGCCTATTCCCGAGGGGCAATCAAGCGAAGAGATAATTCTGGCAGCGGTTGTCGGAAAAACTACCCCTGACATTTATGCCAATATGTGGCAGGGAGATGTAGAATTCTTTGCAAAATCCGGGGTATTGATACCGTTTGATACGCTTGATGGTTTCATGGATTTCATCTATAGCAGGTGCGATAGCGCATTGGTGGATGAGATCACCTCCAATGACGGACACATCTATCAGATCCCCTGGAAGATCAACCCGATTATGATGATCTATAACAGAAAGGCTATTGAAGAAGTGGGTGGTATTCCGAGAACCTACTCAGAATACTTTGAAGCCTCGAAAAAGTATCAAAAAGACAATAATGGTGACGGATATGTAGATCAGTGGTTTGGATACAGTGATGTCCGGCCGATATGGCATGAACTTCGTTTTCATTTTTACCTGTTGTACTTGGCAGCATCCGATGGCGCCCCCTTGGTGAAAGCGAACAAGGCAGTATTTAACAACGAATACGCCCTCGAAGTTTTTGAGTTTTTCAGTGAACTATATGCTCATAATTATTTTTCCAGGGAAAGACTTAGTGCGGGTCAGGATCCATTTATGACCGGGAAAATCGCAACAAAATTTACAGGTCCCTGGGAGATTGCTCACCTTAACAAGTTCAAGCCGGATGATCTTGAGTATGCATATGCTCCGGTTCCCGTTCCGGATGATCACCAGGGACCGGTATATACTTACGGTGATCCGAAAAATATCGTCATATTCAATACATGCAAAAGACCGGCTTTGGCGTGGAAGTTTCTGAAATCCATGATCAGTGAGGAGAACGACCTGTTGTTCCTGAAATTGAGTAACCAGTTACCCGCCAGGAAAGACCTGACTTCAAATCCAAAATTCACCGAAGTTTTTGCTCAGAATAGTAAGCTTGCTCCTTTTGCGGAACAGGCAAATTACATAAGAGGGGTAGATAATGACGAAGTGATCAAGGAGATCTTTGACATCATAATCCAGGAATATCAGGCAAGTGTGCTGTACGGGGTGAAGTCTCATGAAGATGCTTTGAGTGATGCCGAAAGGGCTGTAAATGTGTTATTTCTAAACAGGTAAAAGGTATGAGAAGGAACAAATTGTTACCGTACTTTTTAGTTTCACCCTATCTGATCCACTTCCTGGTTTTTGTTGCTTTTCCCGTTGGCTTTTCCTTATACCTCACATTTAACACCTGGAATATCATTTCTCCGATGGAATTCGTTGGATTCGGAAATTTTATCAGGGTTTCACAGGATGGATTGTTTTTCAAGGCAATATTCAACACTATTAAATTTCTTGTGGTACATATTCCGCTTCAGATAATTGTTGCTTTATTTCTCGCTGAGACACTCAATCAGAAAATCAAATTCAGACCATTTTTCAGGGGAGCATTTTTCTTGCCGGTGGTAGTTTCAGGTGTAGTGGTTTCGATGTTGTGGCAACAGCTATATGGTTTCGATACCGGTATATTGAATCGCCTGATGTCTTCGGTAGGGCTGCCAAAGGTAGGATGGCTCACAAATCCGGATGTAGCGATGTATTCGATCGCAATAATGGCTACATGGAAAAATGTCGGATTGTACGTGATCCTGTTTTTGGTGGGATTGCAGACAGTGCCGCCTCAATATTATGAAGCAGCCGACCTGGAAGGAGCCAGTCACTGGCAGAAATTCCGGCATATTACCCTGCCTATGATCAATCCGACCATTTTTATGGTTTTGATCCTAAGTACTATTGGTGGATTTTCCCTGTTTATCGAACCCTACATTATGACAGGAGGTGGCCCCCTGAACAGTACACTGTCCGCGGTACTTTATATCTATAAGCAAGCATTCACAAATTATCACATGGGTTATTCGGCAACTTTGGGATTCTTCTTTGCCTTCATCATTTTGATGGTTGTATTCATTCAAAAACGCTTTGTGGAAAGGGGAGATCAATAACATGAAAAATTTAGCCCTTTATTTGATACTGGTAGTTGGCGCTCTCGCTTTCATTTATCCATTTTACTGGATGACAATGGCTTCGTTGGTGCCGGAAGGTGATATAAGTGGGTTAACCCTTCTTCCCACCACTATCACTTTTGATAGCTACCTTCAGATGTTTGAGAAAATTCCGATTGACAGAGCTTTTTTCAACAGCATCTTTGTAGCGTCAAGCGTAACTGCCGGCGTTTTGGTTTTCTGTTCGATGGTTGGCTATGCTTTGGCAAAACTGAGATTTACCGGAAGGAACCTCATATTTTACGTCATCATTTTTACCATGACCCTGCCTTTCCAGATCACACTGATCCCAAACTACATCCTGATGGTAAAATTTGGCTGGATAGACACATATCTTGCGTTGATCATACCCTATTTGATCAATGCTTTTGCAATTATTATGTTCCGGCAGGCATTTCTCACTATTCCACAAGACCTTATCGATGCGGCGAGAATTGATGGTTGCGGAGAACTCAGGATAATCTTTCAAATATTATGGCCCAACATTATTCCATCCCTGGTCACCGTGGGGATCATAACTTTCATGGCCACCTGGAATGAAGTGTTATGGCCGTTGATTGTGATAAGAGACGAGAACCTGATGACAATGCCCCAGTTGGTCACCCTGTTTGCGGTTGGAGGACGGGCAGAATCCCAGCTTGGCGTAAAGCTGGCTTCAGCAACCTTACTGGCTTTGCCAATAATTGTGGCCTACCTGTTTTTCCAGAAATATTTCATACAGAGTATGGCTTCAACAGGGCTGAAAGATTAACACTTAAAAGATTATAAATGCAAATTACCAGATCCGATATAAAGTTATTTCCAAATCCTGCGAAGGTAATCCTCAAATATCTGGACCTCAGGACAGGTGAAAGGATCAGGAGCCTGATCAGCAGCATTATGCGTTTGGATGATTCCGAGGTTCAAGTCATATATGAGGCCACGAAAAGGGAATTTGTCCAAAGGCATGATATTAAACTTAAGGATGATAATGGACAGACTAACACCTATTTCAGGAGGTCCCTACTTGGAAATTTCAAACATATCGAACATTTTGTCAAGACAGCGAATGATCTGAGTGAAGTGCGAAAATTGTTAATAGGCGCCTATTTCACCCATGAGTATACCATTGAAGCTGCAGCTTTGTTCAATCCGTCCATTGTTCCTCATCCTGATCAATCTGAGGTGGAGGATGGTAGCCTGCGTTTCATACTAAGCCTGCGTGCTACAGGTGAAGGGCACATTTCCTCCATTGAGTTCAGAACCGGGACGGTGGATGCCCATGGCAAGATAAAAATGGAACCTGAATCACCCTATGCACTGACCCCTGAAAAGATTAATTCCAAACATAAGAAGGAATTTATCACGAAAAGATTGCCATCAACAACAGCCGATTCCATTGGAAAACTACCTGAAGAGGTTAGCCTGGAGGGAGTTGAAAAACTTGAATTGTCTAACAATACTGCTGCAGTGATCAGTCACGTTTTTGATACAAATTATGACATCAGGTTCAACAATGCCGGCCCTCTTTCCGAACGCGTGATTTTTCCAAATGCCAGGAGCGAAAAAATGGGGATGGAGGACGTGAGGTTTGTAAAGTTCGAAGATGGCGACCGAACCAAGTATTACGGAACGTATACGGCTTATGACGGTTTTTCCATTCACAGTCAACTTATTGAAACCGGGGACTTCAATGAGTTTCAGATCAGGAAGTTGTATGGTGACGCCGTAGACGACAAAGGAATGGGTCTGTTTCCGAGAAAGATAAATGGGAAATATGCCATGATCGGCAGGCAGGGAGGGGCGGAACTGAGCATTATGTTTTCGGAAGATCTTTATTTCTGGGATCACTATGAAAAACTGGAAGTTCCTTTGAGCTACTGGATGTTCACCCAGATCGGGAACTGCGGTTCTCCCATTGAAACGGACCACGGGTGGCTGCTGATCACTCACGGTGTGGGCCCGATCAGAAAATACAGTATCGGGGCTTGTCTGCTGGACCTAGACGATCCTTCCAAGGTTATAGGGTGCCTGGATGAACCCCTTCTGGCACCCCAGGAAGATGAGCGGAATGGCTACGTGCCCAACGTGGTGTATAGTTGCGGTTCGTTGGTGCATAATGGGAATCTTATCCTTAGCTATGCCATGTCCGATTCTATCACGGGTTTCGCGGTAGTGAGTCTTGACGAGTTAATTGACAGGTTAAAATCCTGAGCAATATGATGATATGCAAAACTAAATTTCACTCAGAATGGCGGAGATATCTTTAAAAAATATCGAAAAGCGATACGGCGAAAAAACCCGGGTGGTAAAGGATGTCAGTTTTGACGTTCATGACAAAGAGTTTTTGGTGCTGGTGGGTCCATCCGGCTGTGGAAAATCAACCACGCTGAGGATGATTGCGGGGCTTGAAGACATTACTTCCGGGGAGCTTTACATCGACGGCAAGCTGGTGAATGATCTGCCACCGAAAGACCGGGATATTGCCATGGTCTTTCAAAATTATGCGCTTTATCCTCATATGACGGTACACGATAATATGGCTTTCGGTCTGAAGCTTCGTAGCACTCCTAAAAGTGAGATCAACGCACGTGTCCGGCAAGCAGCCAAAATACTTGGGCTGGAAGATCTTTTGAAAAGAAGGCCTAAGGCACTATCAGGTGGGCAAAGGCAAAGAGTTGCTGTGGGCAGGGCGATTGTAAGAAAGCCAAAAGTATTTCTTTTTGATGAACCGCTGAGCAACCTCGATGCCAAGCTCAGGGTGCAAATGCGAACTGAAATTTCCAGGCTTCATAATGACCTCGAGGCGACGATTGTGTACGTTACTCACGACCAGACGGAGGCGATGACGATGGGAGACCGGATTGTTATCCTGAGAGATGGCAACATTGAACAAATAGATACACCGCTGAATGTTTACAATCATCCGGTGAACAAGTTTGTTGCGGGATTTATTGGCAGCCCGGCCATGAATTTTGTGGAGGGAAAGGTTGTCAATCAAGACGGTACTTACTTTGTGAGTTCAGACGGATTGTTCAAACTCATACTGAAGCCGAACGGGTTCCCACATCTTAATCAATTTTTGGATAGGAAGATCATTCTGGGTGTGAGACCGGAGGACATACACATAGGCGGCGAAGAAAGCAATTCCGGTTTTACAGCGAACATCGATGTTTTAGAGCCAATGGGGAATGAGATATTTGTGTATTTCAAAATGAATGACGAACAGATCGTGGCCCGTCTGCCATCTGCAACCGATGCAGAAGTAGGAGGGTCTTTGAACCTTATTTTTGATAGGGGTAAACTCCATTTTTTTGATCCTGAATCTGAAGAAGTAATTCGGGAATAAGCGCGCGGCCCAATGCAAGATCTGGTTGTGAGAAAATTTAAGTATGCGGGATTTGAGTTTGAGGTAGATTTGAATTCACCATTCGCCCGGTTTTCAGGGAATCCCATCGTAACACCCCAAATGGTGAATAGTGTTTGGAAAGCGCCCCATCTGCAGGTAACGACCGTCCATAATGCGGGCATAGCCAGATACAATGATGAAGTGGTGATGCTCTTCCGTTCGCATCTTCGGAACGGGATCTCCATTATTGGCCTGGCAAGAAGTGAGGATGGCTTAACCGATTGGCGGATTGATAGCAAGCCTGTGCTGGTCCCGGCATGTGAAGATGATGATTTTACGGCCACTGTTGACAGGGATGAAATCATTGAGAGCGAGTCCGGAGGTGTGGAAGACCCCCGGATCGTCAAAATTGATGACACTTTCCTGATCATCTACAGTGCCTACCATAATACCATCCGGGACCGGGTTCGTGTCTCGCTGGCGTCAACAAAGGACTTCAAATCATTTAAAAGGCATGGAAGTCTCCTGGATACGGATATGCGAAATGTGGTGATCTTCCCGGAAAGGATAAATGGTAAGTATGTGGGCTTATTCAGACCAAATGATAACAAACCCGGAGACATTGGAGGTATATACAGGCAAATAAGCATTGGGTACACAGACGACTGGGCGAATGGTAAATGGAAAATTAACGAACGGCCATTGATGAAACAATCGGGCGGACCCGGTTCGATGCAGGACAAGATCGGACCTGGCGCCCCTCCTATGAAATCCACACATGGCTGGTTAAACATTTTTCATGGCGTCCGGACCACAATGGATGGGAATCCGTACGTCCTGGGCGTGGCGCTTCACGAAATTGAAGATCCTACAAAGTTCAAAATATCCAATATCCCCATATTGTTCCCCGTGAAAGCCGATTGTCTTGTAAGTGAGGAAGACTATGTTCATGTCCCGAATGTAGTATTCACATGCGGGGCTCTCCGTACAGAGAAGGGTATTATTATACTTTACTATGGTGGAAACGATACGGTTATGAATGTTGCCTTTTCACATGAGGATGTACTGGCGGAATTGTGTCATAGATATCCTCAAGATCCGCAAAGTGGTAGGCCGGCTTATAATTTTTGTTATTGATTTTAATGGGCAGGGCGGTGACTCCCTTGCGCAAATGGCAATCCCATGTAGCCTTACTTCTAGCTCGCCGTTTTTGTAGTTCATTACTTCCTTAACCCTTCCCCGCTCGTCATAGTAAACAAACTCACCGTCCAATTTTCCACTTACATAGCTCATGATCTCCTGTATCTGGCCGTTTTCATAGAAAATAACGAACTCACCGCTTTCCAGTCCTCATACTTCCCCTGTAAATATCAGTTGTTTATCACATGCTTTTCCCTGGGGTTGACACTATCTTAGATGTTAAATTATAAATAACTACCTAATGAACCGGTCAATCATACAGCTCCTTCTGTGTGTATGTTTTTGCCATTCCTTTTACGCACAAGGTCAATATGCAATCGGAGACCTGGATCTTGATGGTAATGTTACCGAATGGTATGATAAAACAAACCCAATAAAAGATCTTGAGTTGTTTGAAGGTTCGATTTTTAATATTACAACCTTATCAAGTATTTCCCATCAGTTCTTCGGAGCGAGGACGTGGTCATCAGGAACAATCACATATGATGGACAATCCTATAAGAACATTGATATGCTTTATGACCTTCAGTTGGATGTTTTGTTAGTCAGAAATGCTAGCGCGGTAGGAAATTACAAACAGGCCATTCTCGTTGTACAGGATAAAATTGAGAACTTTTCTTTTAAGGGGGCGCTATTCAAAAATATAAAAGTCAATGCCCCTCCATCTGGCTCTGGAATTTATCACATTTTGTTTAACGGTGACCATGTCAATTTGGTAGTGAAAAGGATCAAATTGTACCGAATGGAAGCGGCATTACACACAAGCCGGGGAATATATTTTTACCATTTCGATAAGTATTATTTTACATACGTTGGCAGCTATGTTGCAATAAAGAACAAACGAAATGTTATTAAAACCTTTAAGGAATTCAAAGATGAAATAAAAGGATTTATCAAATCCGAACAACTAAAAATAAAAAGAGGGAATGATGATGACATAAAAGCGCTGTTGACCTACTGTGACGGACTAGTAACAAGAGGATGAGGAGAATACTTTACATATCAATTTGGATAATTTCCAGTTCCCTATGTGCTCAGGAACAAGAAGCAACATTTTCAGGATCCCATGACAGCATCCCATTAGTCACTCTTATTGAAGATATTGAATCACAAACTGATTGCCGGTTTTTCTTCAGAAAAGAATGGGTAGCGGACATTAAAGTCTCAGCCTCATTTCAAAGAACTCCAATCTCCGGCGTCCTGGAAATTATGCTGCGAAACACAAACCTGACACATTTCATAAGATCCAACAAAATTACCCTGCTCAATAATGCACAAATTATTTCCACTCCATTGATCAGTAGTTTTTTTGATGAGGGAGAAACCAACCCGGCGATTGAAATAGACAAGGGTCTCATCTTCTCCCGGGAATACCTGGCCGGTGAAAATGAAGAAAGTGATTTGGCAAAAGCCGTTTATGAAATAGGCACCCGGAAAGAATACAGGCAGGGCGAAAGTGCAACAATAGCGGGCTACATAAGGGACAATGAAACCAATAAACCTGTGGAGGGCGCTTTTGTTTACCTGGCGGATCCTTTTATTGGCACCAGCAGTGACGCTGATGGATTCTACTCGTTGTCAATTCCCAACGGAAAGCAAACCATACATATCCAGTCTGTTCGGATGAGGAATACCCACAGAAACCTTGTCATCCTTTCGGACGGGAAGCTGGATATTGACCTTGAAGAGGATGTAATCACCTTGGACTCTGTGTTCGTAGAAGCTGACCGGGATCAAAATGTGACAAATCCAATGATGGGCCTTACAAAGATCACGACGGAGGAAGCCAAAGTAGTTCCTGTATTGCTTGGGGAAAAAGACATTCTCAAGATAGCCACGACTATTTCGGGAGTCCAAAAAGTTGGAGAAGGATCTGCCGGCCTCAATATCAGGGGAGGTAAAGCCGATCAAAACCTTTTTCTATTAGATGGAACGCCGGTGTACAATACCTCTCATTTTTTTGGATTCTTCTCAGTTTTTAACTCCGACGCTATCAAAGGCATGGAGATCTATAAAAGCAGTATCCCTGTGATATATGGCGGCAGGTTATCATCTGTCGTCGAAATAAAAACAAAAAGTCCGAATAAGGAGAAATTTTCAGGTAAGGGAGGTATTGGTCTGATTACTTCCGGGATGGTGATTGAGGGACCAATTTTTAAAAAAGGACCATCTGTCATGCTGGGTGGCAGGGGCACCTATTCTGATTTTGTGATCAACAGAATTAAAGATTCTCCCCTGGGTAATAACAAAGTATCATTCCGTGATCTGGTAGGTAAAATAGAGGATACGATTAATGATAGAAATGAGATCAGCGTATCAGGATATTACAGCTTTGACAATTTCCGGTTGTCAGCGGATACTCTCCTCTCTTTTACAAATTTTTCTTATACGAATAAAGTACTCTCCATTAACTGGAAGCACGCTTTCGGTGATAAGTTACAGATGTCTGTTAGTTCCGGAGTTAGCGACTACGATTATGACATTGGATACGACCAAATTGTATCACAGGCATTCAAAATTGATTTTAGTGCCCAGGAAAAACATGCCTCTTTGGATTTTGACTATATCGCGAGTCAATCTCTCGGCTTTAAATTCGGTATGCAGGCTAAAGGTCACAGGGTAAATCCAGGGATGAAATATCCTGATGGCGGTGAGTCCATTATATCCCCCGACAAAGTTGAAAATGAAAAAGGAGTTAATTATTCCCCCTATTTTTCAGCCAACTTTGAGCCAAATGACAAACTGTCATTTTATGGGGGTATCAGGTATTCCATATTTCATGCACTCGGACCGGCAACAGAATACCGATATGCCGAAGGAGTAAGTAAGGAAGTTTTCAATCGTACTGATACTGTCCTTTTTGGTGCGAATGATGTCATTAAAAAATATCATAATCCTGAATTACGTTTGTCGTCCAGGTATAAATTTAATTCCTCCACTTCTCTGAAAGCAAGCTACAACCGGACCAGCCAAAATATCCATCTCTTGTTAAACGCTGCATCCATTGCTCCCTCTGACATTTGGCGATTGTCCAGCGGACATATCAAACCCCAGGTAGCAGATCAGTATTCGATAGGGATGTATAAAAACTATCGTGGTAAAAATGAAATTGAAGTTTCTGCAGAGATATACTACAAAAACATTAAAAATCTTATTGATTTCAAGGTAGGGACCCATCTGCAATTCAATAAATCAATAGAAACAGACCTGTTGCAGGGTGACGGCAGGTCATATGGCATGGAGTTGTCCGCTAAGAAATCTTCGGGATGGCTCACCGGTTGGATCAACTATACTTTTTCAAGATCCCTGGTTCAAATTGAAGGGAATTCCCCGGGTGAGACCATTAATAACGGAAAATATTTCCCTACCGGTTATGATAAGCCACATTATGTAAACTCCATAATCAACTATAAATTCACTCGAAGATATAGCATGACGCTTAATGTTGTTTATGCTTCCGGAGTGCCGGTAACTATCCCGGTAGGTAAATGGGACTTTGAAGGATCGGAAAACCTGCTTTACTCCGAACGGAATAAATTCAGGGTGCCACCATATTTCCGTATGGACCTGGGATTTAATATGGAAGGGAACCATAAGATCAGGAAGCTGACACACTCTTTCTGGACATTTTCTGTTTACAATTTGATTGGCAGGGATAACATCTATTCGATCTTCTTCAACGTGAAGGATGGCAGAGTCAGGGGTTATAAATTAAGTGTGTTTCCTCATCCAATTCCTACAATTACCTATAATCTATCTTTCTAGATTATGAGGAATATTTGCAAAATACAGACACTATTTATCTTCCTCTGTTCTTGTGTGGAACCGTACAATGTCGAAGTGACATCTGGAACCAATAAAATATTAGTTGTGAATGCTTCATTAACAGATGAAGTAAAATCACATTTTGCCCGCATTTCCTATTCTTTTCCGATAGGCCATAGGGAAGGAACTGCTGTTTCAGGAGCTAGCGTCTGGATTGAGGACGATGAAGGCATTCAGGCCCTTATGCTAGAAACAGAGCCCGGCTACTATCAAACGGATTCTTGCTTTGCAGGGGTAGTTGGTAAATCATACTTCCTTCATATCACAACTTCTGATGGAAGGGAATACATTTCATCAAAAGAGAAGCTGAACGCTTCACCCCCGATAGACAGTATTTATGGGGAATTCCGGATACTTCCGTCCAGGGAAAATGAAACAGTTCGGCAGGGTGTCCAGTTTTTTGTTGATAGCCGTGGTGATTCGGATGTTCCATTGAATTACAGGTATGAATTCGAGGAGACCCACCAATTGCAAGTTCCGCTCCTTTCAGAATATATTTTGGTAGTCGGAGATTCTTTACCACGGAAAAGGGAGCCTCTGACAAACACCTGCTACAAGACCAGATGGTCCAAATCATTAATCTTGGGGACGACCCTGGGGTTATCGGATAACAGGATATCTAAACTTCCTGTCCGGTTCATTGATGAAACTGACCCGCAGCTTGTGTTCAGGTACTCGCTAATCGTAAAACAATATAGTATCTCCGCTGAGGCTCACAACTATTTCAAAATAGTAAAAGAGAATAACGAATCTTCCGGAAGCCTTTTTGACAAACAAAAAGGATCGACTTTTGGAAATATTCACTCCCCGGATGATCCGTCTATTCCGGTACTGGGATATTTCGAAGTAGCAGGGGTGTCTGAGAACCGTAGGGTGTTCAGTCCTGAAGAATTTGTTCCTCAGGGTTTTGATCCTCCATTTATTTGGACAGGATGTTCAGATCCAATCTTGAACAACTCTATTTCAAAGGCTACCAGGGTAGAAGTGGATAGCACCACTTTGGAGGATGGCACGGTGATATATGATACTCTTAGTGTAGTTGATTTCATCGACCTGTCAAACTGGGGAGCTAGAGTAGATGGGATTCCATTGGAACGTGGTGATACCCTTGAGTGTATAGTCAGCGTAAATTTTGAGACTTTTGAAGTAGCACATACAATTTTTTTCGGCGAATGTATCACATTTTGTACTGATTGCAGGCATTACGGGAAATTGAAGAAACCTGATTTTTGGGATTGATATGAGGTATGGAAATTTTATCAATTTCACACAGCAAGTCATCCTAACGGTTGGCCTTTTGACATTTCATGCCGGAAGTTCTCAACCTGAGAAAAGCATTAAAAATGCTAGAGAAGATGTCTACATTCATGTGAATAGTACAGACTTGATAGTTGGAGAGACTTTGCATTATGCTGTTTTTGTGTACAGCTTGCAAACTGGAAGGTGTTCGGGACTGAGTAGTATTCTGTACCTTGAATTGTTAAACGCGAAAGGCACACCGGTTTATCAGACAAAAGTACGACTGAAGGAAGGTAGGGGATACGGTGAATTCTTCCTGTCATCGCTATTTTCCACAGGTAACTATCATCTTGTTGCATATACACGCTGGATGAAGAATTTTCATGATTTTTTTATTCAACCAGTCACTATCATCAATCCTTATGAAAAACCGGGACTAGAAGCTCAGGGAACGGACAATGTAGAACTCAGATTTTACCCTGAAGGAGGAGCCATAGTAGCAGGGACCAAAAACAGAGTTATAATTAGGTCCTCGACCAGCCAAACAAAGGAAAAAACAACAGGACGGATCGTTTCCGCTCTGGGTGAGAAAATCTGTGATATCACAACTAATATTACAGGATTTGGTGAATTTATCATCAGCCCTGAGGCCGGACAGAAATACCAGGCAATAGTAGATAAGGGAGACGGTTTTGAGTTTTACGACCTGCCGGATGTGTGTGAACGGTGTGTCGGGCTCAATGTCAAAGACAGCCCTAATGAGTATTTTATTCGGTTACAAAGTGGTCTGGGGCTGGCTAACAGAACAGGGATTGTAGAAATCATTAATCCACAAAACTCAGTAATGAAAAGAAAGGTGGACCTCACTTCATCATTTCCAGTTCTCAAGAAAGATCTGCCAGGTGGTTTTCTAAAGATCATTGTTTCCAATGAAAGCGGAGATGTCCTGAACGAACGATTAATATTCAATGGAAAGATTAAGAAAAACAGTGGTCAGATATTTGAAACATATTCGACAAGGGAAAAAGTGCCCATAGCACTGGAAGTTCCTGCTAATTCAGATCTGTCAATTTCCGTTTCAAAACAGTATAGATATAACAGACAAAACAACTTTAGTACTCACCTGTTGAATGCGGGTATTGTTGATCCAGAGCCTTCGGCTTTTTATGAAGAGGCGACATTGGATGATATTGCTAGACTGTTGATCGCGTCACAATGGAAGTATGCAAATGAAGATATGGATTCTGTTAAATTCTTACCGGAGGTAAGATCCGATCTTGTTGAGGGTTCAATATCAGATTTCAAGGATTCCACTAATATGGCCATATGTTTGTCAATACCAGGTGAAGACTATCAAATCCGGGTAACTGAAGTTGATGGTCGTGGAAATTTCACATTGAACTATATAACCCCTCAAAGAAAAAGCACAGGATTCCTGGCTATAATCGGCGATGAAGGAACTGAATTTCCAATCGAGATTGGAAATGAGTTTTATGATTCATACCCGCCATTTGTAGAAAATACAATCAAGTATGATTCATTGAGGATTGCAAATGTTATCGAGAGGAGTATCAATAATCAGATTGAAAATGCATATTACCTGTCACAATCAGATAGTTTGAATGCGAAAACAATCCCGCAATTTGCAGGTTTCAAGACATATCGGCTTGATGATTATACCAGGTTTCCAACGATCAGGGACACCTTCATTGAATATATTCTTGAAGTAGGTGTTAGTAAAAATGAAAGTGATTATAACTTTTATATGAAAACTACAGATAGCCCATTTGAGAAAGCACCTGATTTTCAGTTGCTATTATTCCTGGATGGCGTGCCCGTTAGCGCCAAAGAAATCCTCGAATTCTCCCCGTATGCAATAGAACATATAGAAGTGCTCAATGAAAAGTATTCATTCGGACCTGTTATTTTGGATGGTATCATATCATTTCACACCTATAACAACGATTTGGCTGGTTTTGAACCAAAAGCCAGGAGGATCCCCATCCTGGAAATACAAGATGGCATCAACCGTAAACAGCTATCGGCAAATAACAAAAGAGGTGAGAGAATCCCTGATTGGAGAGAGCTGCTTTATTGGGATCCCCTAGTGAACACAGATTCCACAGGCATAGTTTCTTTTGAGTTTTTTACTTCTGACGTAGTAGGAACTTTTGAGGTGCGAATTGAAGGAGTCACTAACGATGGTGAGCCCATCTCAATAAAAAGATACTTTCAGGTAGAATAGATGCCATTAAAGCTACTCATTGAAAAATGAAATCCCATAGACTATCACTTCACAACAGGATTTCTGACACTAATTCAATGAAAATGACAGGGCTGCCGTTGCTTTCACAACATGAAGCGTTTGATGATTAAATATAAACAACTGATAATCAATTATTTATAATTAAATAAAGCAATGTAGTTGTGCCTATTAGTCCTGATCTGTTTTTCAATCAACCACTTTATCGGAATAATTTTTCAACCCCTCAATACTGAAACGACAAAAATGAGAAACCCTGTCCGGGGGTGTAGTAGCCAACCTTTTCGATCCCTCCCTGGTCATCATATGCAATATATTCTCCTTCCAGCTCGCCGTTTTTGTAGTTCATTACTTCCTTGACCCTTCCCTGCTCGTCATAGTAAACATACTCACCGTCCAATTTTCCACTTACATAGCTCATGATCTCCTGTATCTGGCCGTTTTCATAGAAAATAACGAACTCACCGCTTTCCAGTCCATTTTCGTATTGTCCGGATTCCTTTAGCTGGCCTCCTTCGTAGAGACTGACGTACTCATTCTCCAGTTTGCCAGATTCGTAATAACAGCGGATCTTCTCTTCACCATTTTCATAAAAAGACAGATGATCACCCTCCCATCGTCCATGGGTCAGTGTGCCCCGGATCATGACCTGACCGGAAGGATACTTCTGAAGGACCTTTCCCGTGTATGGCGTTTTGGAACCAGGCAGATAGTATACCTCCACATCACTTTCGGGCGTCATCTCAAGATCACTTAGTTGTTTAGATGAATCACAACCTGCCAGGAGAATTATCCCTAATGCAAACAGAATCTGTGGAATGATCTTCATTTATATACAAGTTACAAACTATCCGCAATCTTCTTCAAATCTGTTTTGGGCTTAAAATGGCATTGAACAGCATATTACCACGAAACTGAAATATTTCATTACATTTATAAATCAACCTAACCATAATTATGTTATCTCTGATCCAAAGGCAGAAACTTACACATCTGTTTGATATACTCGACAAAGACAAAAACGAAATTCTCCAGGAGAGGGATTTCACCCATCTTGGGGAAAATATTTGTGTTGCTTTGAATTGGGAACCCGGCAGTCCGGATCATGAAAGTGTGATGGAAAAATGCAAACATATTTACACCACCATTTTTAACAGCATTCCACATAAACAGGCTGATGCCATAACACTTGATCTCTGGCTGCACTATTTTGATTTTGCTTTGACCATGGATGATGAAGAGATCATCGATGAATTTGTCGATTTGTTTCTGAACAAGGTTTTTGAAATGTTTGATCAAAATCATGACGGCAGTATCACCGAAAACGAATACATCGACATGTTCAGGATCTATGGACTGAATATAACCGAAGTTCCCAAAGGATTTGAGTCGCTTGACACGGATCATGATAAGAAGATCAATAAACGGGAACTGGAAAATGGATTTAAGGAATTTTTAACCTCTCCCAGCAGGGAAGCTAACGGAAACTGGACTTTTGGTAGCTGGGAGTGAATCTGTAAAAGACGGATTCAGTTAAGACAAAGCTTAATATTGGAAAATGCTTCAATTAAGAAATCTGTTGTTTACACTTTGCTTTGCGATAAGTCTGTCCCTTACCGGTCAAAAGAAAGCAGTATTTATCCTGCTGGACGGCATTCCTGCCGATGTTATTGAAAAAGTAGAAACTCCGGTGCTTGATGAAATTGCGCAAACAGGCGCGTATACAAGGTCCTACCAGGGAGGCGAGCTGGGAGAAGAGAGCGAGACACCTACTATTTCGGCGCCAGGCTGTATGAATCTGATTACCGGAACATGGGGGAATAAGCATAATGTCTGGGGTAATTCAGTAAAAGACCCGAATTATGACTACTGGAATATATTCAGGATTGTGAAAAATGCCGATCCGAACAAAAAGATTGCCATATTTTCAACCTGGGAGGACAATCGTACGAAGCTTATCGGGGAAGGCTTGCCAGAGGCAGGCAATTTGCAATTTGACTATGCTTTTGATGGATTTGAAAATGATCATGAAACCTTTCCTCACGACGATACCAGAAAATTCATTTTTGATATCGATGAGCATGTGTCCAGGGAAGCCAGCCGGTATATAAAAGAAGAGGGCCCGGATGTATCATGGGTTTACCTGGAGTTTACCGATGACATGGGACATAAATACGGGGACAGCCCACAGATGTTTGATGCTGTTGAAAAAGCGGACATTCAGGTTGGAAGGATCTGGTCCGCAGTTAAGGATCGTATGGATACTTTTGGCGAGGACTGGATGATTGTGATCACAACGGATCACGGGAGAAAACCGGAGGATGGCAAAGGGCATGGAGGACAATCCGAGCGGGAGCGTACTACATGGATCGTGACGAACCGCAAGGATTTGAAACCTTCTTTTCACGAAAACCCACCAGTGGTAGACATATTACCATCTATTTTGGATCACCTGGAGATATCAGCGCCGCCGGAGATTGAAGCAAACCTTGACGGAAAGTCATTTATCAAATGAACAGACGTGGAAATTGTATGTTTGGAAATGATTGATGAATTTCGATTATTGAAATCAGAAGTGAGCAATTAGGAAGGCGATCTTTATCAGCTTCCGATTACTAATACTGCCTGAACTGGAAACAAGGAACATGAGGAAACCAACTAAAACCACTTTTGCCGTTTCTCTGAACAATTTTTAGATAAGATTGTGCGTGGGGAAAAATTGTGAATGAGTCTCCCAAATAGGAGATTCGTTCGGTTTCCCTGGCAGAAGCCTTCTCAAAACCTCAGAAACGCGGTTTTTGTTGGTTTCTTAGATTATGTACTATTATTATTGACAAGCTTCAGCTACAAATATGAATCGTTTAAACCTTCTGTTCTTATCGTTACTTCCTCTTGCGCTGATCACATGTATTTCAGATAACAAAGTCGAATTATCCACGGACAACCTGCTGATCAGGATTGATGGCAATGGTTACCTGACTGAAATGAAGGATATTTCATCCGGGGAAAATTACCTTTCTGCAGATACCGTTTCACCTTTGATTTCCATCAGGGTGGATTCAGCCATTCTAATGCCGGTTAAGGTACGAAATGGAAACAGCAGTGGATCCCTGATATTCGACTTTGATGACGGATTTGAGGCAACAGTCAGATACTCGGAAAAAGAAACTCATTTGGTGTTTGAAATCCTTGAGATGTCCGGGAATGACGAGGTCGAGATGGTGATATGGGGGCCTTATCAGACGACTTTGGGTGAGACCATAGGGGAAACTGTCGGTGTGGTTCAGGGTGCGGACTTTTCACTTGGACTTCAAGCCCTGAATGAGAAGACACTGGGAGGCTATCCGTGGACTGATAATGATTGCATGCCACAGATCAACATTTTTGCCCAGGATGACTACTCTGACATGGCCGAAACCAATACGAAAGATTACGTGCTTTACCGGGTGGAAGCTGCCAAGCCAACCCGTTACGGCAGCTCTCTGCAGGCTTATTGTCGAAACAGGTTTGGAGAAAGGATAATTGAGAACCTGAGTCATGAGAAATATGTAAGTCCACCTTTCAAAGATGGGGGAGTGATCGGATCAAAAATTGCAATTTTCGGAGTAGGGAAGGATCAGGCGCTTGATGCCATAAGCAGGATAGAAGTGGAAGAAGATCTCCCTCACCCGATGATGGACGGGGTCTGGACAAAGATCTCCCCGCAGGCATCCAGTGCTTACATAATATTGAGCTTTGGAGTAGATGATATTGACCGGGCCATCGAGATCACAAACAAAGCGGGGCTAAAATATCTCTATCATCCTGGGCCCTTTCTGAACTGGGGTCATTTCGACTTAAGATCTAATTACTTCCCAAATGGAATTGCAGATCTAAAATATTGCGTAGACCTGGCGGAAAGTCAGGGTCTGAAGGTTGGCGTCCATACCTTGTCAAACTTCACCACAACCAATGACAGGTATGTGACTCCCGTACCGGATCGCAGACTGGCTAAGGTAGGCTCGTCAGTCATTACCAATGACGTTGATCAAGGTCAAAGGGAGATTGAAATTGCCGCCCCGGACTTTTTCAATCAGTTTAAAAACAATAACCTGAAGACCGTACGAATAAATGACGAGCTCATAAGGTACGGTAATGTTTCTCAATCTCCTCCCTGGAAATTGCTCAATTGTGAAAGAGGGGCCTTTGGGACAACCGCATCGGCACATAGTGCAAATGATACGATCAGCAAATTGATTGATCACGCATACAAGGTTTTTCTTACGGATGCATCACTTAGTGCCGAAATGTCAAAGAACCTGGCAGATCTTTTCAATCAAACAGGTTTGAGACAGATTTCATTTGACGGTCTTGAAGGCAATCGTTCGACCGGAATGGGGAATTACGGGGAGATACTATTTGCGCAGACCTGGTATGACAATATCAATGACGACATAAAATCACACTTTATTGCGGATGCCAGCCGCACCTCTCATTACTTCTGGCATATGTATACCAGGATGAATTGGGGAGAGCCCTGGTACGCGGGGTTCAGGGAAAGTCAAACAGAGTACCGGCTAAAGAATCAGGCCTACTTCAAGCGTAACTTGATGCCGGCCATGTTGGGCTGGTTCAAAATGACGGATGAAACCAGCATTGAGGATGTCGAATGGATGTTGGCCCGGTCAGCTGCCTTTAATGCCGGATACTCGTTTGTTGTAGATTTTGCTTCCCTGGATAAAAACCGGAATACACCAACAATTCTATCGCTTCTGGGTGATTGGGAAGAAGCCCGGATCTCGGGCGCATTTACCGATGATCAAAGAAAGGCAATGGAGGATGTTGTCAACGAATTTCATCTTGAGCGAACAGACGATGACAATTGGGAATTGACCTATTTAAATACTCCGAAGTTCAAACATGTGAAGAAAATCCGTCAACCCGGAGAACCTGTCCATTCCGTTTTTGAGTTTGAACATACAACCGACGACACGCCATTCCATTTTAATATTACTGCCGCGAATGGTAATGTCAAAAACATTAAAATGGAGGTTGACAATTACAAATTGCTCGAAATCCCAGTGGAATTGCAAAAAGGGGAAACATTAAAATATACGGGTGGTGCCAGAGCCACAGTCTATGATAAAAATTGGGCGAAGGTCCGGGAAATTGACTTTTCGACCGAAGACCTCAGGATCTCAACCGGCGGACATTCCATCACTTTTGATTGTGAATTTTCTCAAACGGAGGAAGCAGCTGTTTCCCTGGAGTTACGGCTGGTCACAAAGACTGAAAAAGTAACCAGTGACAGGGGATGATTCAGTAATGTCGCCTGAGCCCGGAACAAGAACAGTCAAAAGAAACCCGTGGAGCGTCATTGCGGAATTTTTAGCCCAATATTTTATGTGTGGGGTAAAAATTTCCGCAATCTCATAACGCTCAGAATGAGATGGAGTATACAATCAGTTAATTCTTCCCCGATTAATATCGGTAGAAGAAATCGGGACTTTTGGGGCAGTTCCCGGACAAAATACCTCTTCCCAAATCATAGGGACTGTTTTTCCGGCATGACGATTAATCGTTATCCCGAATTCAGGTTAATGTCACATTTCGAGGACCTCAATGTGACATGAAAACAGACTCTATTAATGCTACACTTCCCAACCAGGCTCATAGTCACGGCTCCATACTTCCTTGACCTTGTCGCTGTTGGTGACTTTTCCGGTTTTCGAATCCACTTCCAGTGTTTTCCCCACAACCTGGGCGATGTTGCCATAGTGGCAAAGCATGTTGCTAATATGAGCATCGGAAATATGAGCATTAAGAGGCTCATCTTTTCGAATGGCATTGAGGAAATTCTTCATATGATAGACATCCAGCGCTCCCGCTCCGATGGTGTCGGTGGTTGCACTTTGGGCCTCCTCCTGAATCCTTTTGATTTCATTGCCGCTCAGGTCATACAAAATATAAATATTGCGATCAAGCAATGCGGATCCTTCGGTGCCATGGATGGTTATTCCTCTCCCGCGATCATAAAATTTCAAGCCATTGCAACTTTTCCCTTCCCAGGTAATGGACTTTCCATCATCATATTGAAAATTGAGCATCTGGGTATCGTAAAATTCCCAATCATCATCAAAATGATATCGGCCTCCGGAAAGGCTAACCTGATCAGGGTATCCGACACCAAGCGCCAATCTCGCAATATCGATTTCGTGTGTTCCGTTATTATGGATCTCACCCGTTCCCCAGTGCCAGAACCAATGCCAGTTGTAGTGCACTACATTATCCTTGTAATTTCTCCTCGGGGCAGGGCCTTGCCACAGGTCCCAGTTCAGCCATTCGGGGACGGGAACTTCCTTCCCACTGCCAATAGTTCCCCGGGTGTTGGAATACCAGGTTTTAGCGTAGTAAGGTTTCCCGATGACTCCTTCCCTGATTTCCTGCAAACCTT
Organism: Cyclobacteriaceae bacterium; assembly: GCA_028278225.1. Taxonomy (GTDB): domain Bacteria; phylum Bacteroidota; class Bacteroidia; order Cytophagales; family Cyclobacteriaceae; genus JANQEU01. The sequence continues at coordinate 113,959 of JANQEU010000046.1, read as the reverse complement.
GCATGGTAGTCGGAGCTGATCGTTGTTGTGTGCCTACCTGTATAACCATCCCCGTTTCCTTTTGCGTTTCCACAAGCTTATATCCCTCAGCAGGATTGTGGGCAGAAGGTTTTTCGAGGTATACATGTTTGCCGGCTTTAGCTCCCATAATCGCCATCGGTGCATGCCAGTGTTCAGGGGTGGCAACTGCGATAGCATCCAGATCCTTCTTTTCAATCAATTTCCTGAAATCTTCAATACCTTTTGGTTTGTGGGAAAACTCTTTAGCCATCATGATTGCATTCTCCAGGGCCCTGGTGTCGGCATCACAGATGTATTTAATGACGGTATTTTCGTTGGATGCTGCAGATTTCAGTAATTGCTGTCCTCTCCCGTTCACTCCGACGATTCCGATATTTATCCGGTCATTGGCGCCAATTATCTGGCCATAACTTTTGGCACCTAAAGTAATAGCGGCGCCTGCCAGCGCTGATTTTTTTATGAAAGCTCTTCTTGATTTCTCCCTGGTTTCCATGTTTGTTAATTCAAAATTCTCTAATCTTTATGCTGCGGAAATGAACCGTATTCCCATGATCCTGGAGAAGAATATGCCCCTGGGGCCATCTTCCAAAATTGGGCCAGTCCTTGTACTTACTGTAGTTGACCAATGCTTCAAATATTTGGGAGAACCGGTCGTACTCGACTGCTTTTTCGTTATTTAGCCAGTGTTCCACCTTTCCATTTTTCGAAATGATCTTGGCTTTGTTCCATCGGCCCACTCCCTTGAACATTCCTGATCGCGAACCATTTGGGTTTGAAAGGTTTCTGGCTGCAATCAGATCATAAAGCGAGGCAAGCGTTCGGTTTTCCGCCACTCCTTTTGTGGCGTCAGGATGGTTTTTGTCGTCCAGTATCTGAAATTCACATCCGATGGCTGACCCTGTCCCTTTGTTGAGGTTTGGATCCACGAAATATTTGATCCCGCTGTTGGCACCCTCGGTGATCTTAAACTCCAACTCTAATTCAAAATCACTGAACTGATCGATTGTGATAATATCTCCCGGACCTGTGGACTCGCCTCCGTCTGTGGCAAGTACGGTCAGAACCCCATTTTTCATTTCCCAACCGGATTCGGGGAATCCATCGAGTTTTGCTCCCCGCCAACCTACCGAAGTTTTACCATCCCATAACAACCGGAATCCTTTTCTTTTTTCGGTTTCTGTAAGTTCGTTGATGAGATAACTAATTTCCTTCACTTCCGGATCAACATCCCATCTTGCAGACTCTGGGTTTTCAGTAAGTATCCTGGGGTTTCTCCATTCGACTTTAGCACCCACCTGCGACTCATTGCCTATGCTGTGAACCTGAAGTCCAATGAATCCTTCGGCGGTCATGTCATCGACCAGGTTGGTACACATTGTACCATTGATCCATGTCCTGATAGAATTTCCAATAGCTTCGATATGGTAAGTATTCCATTCCCCGGGTCGAAAAGCTTTCCTCCCTTTCGAATTTACCGAAAGCGGATACAACCACGCACGCCTTGCCTCATCATACAATCCCCCGGAATAACCCCTGGGGCTTGGGTCTATCTCGACCTGGTAGCCATGCACCCTTCCATTGAAGTAATCCTCCTTACTCAAACTCCGGATTTGTATGCCGGAATTCAAGCGGTTATCCACCCTGACCTCAACTTCAAGGATAAAATCCGAATAAGTTTCTCTTGTGGTCAGGAATGTGTTGGGAGTTCCCATTTTGGCCACTCCCACGATAGAGCCATCAATGATTTCGTACGATGCTGTACCGTTGAGTTTTTCCCAATTATCAAGATTTTTACCATTGAATAGTGGTTCCCATTTATCGCTTTGGGCGAACATGGATAACGCCACAAAGGCCAGGAATGTTGACAGGCAGATTCTATACATCTTAATGTGATATTGTTGGTTGAAATTAAATACTTTTATTGAATACTAGACTGTTACACGCAGAGATAAAACTATTATTTGAACATGACCGGACTTGAACAAACCTGGCGATGGTACGGACCCGATGATCCGGTCTCACTTGCAGACATCAGGCAGGCAGGAGCAACTGGTGTTGTCACAGCGCTTCACCATATTCCAATCGGGAATGTCTGGGCTGAAGATGAAATATCGAGAAGGAAATCTGAGATCGAAAGAGCCGGTCTGACCTGGTCGGTTGTGGAAAGCATACCTGTCCATGAGGATATCAAAAAAAGATCCGGTCGGTTTGAACAGTTGATAGACAATTATGGTCAAAGCATCAGGAATCTCGGAGCCTGCGAAATAGATATTGTATGTTACAATTTCATGCCGGTCATTGACTGGACCAGGACTGATCTTGAGTTTGAGCTTCCTGACGGATCAAAAGCGCTTCGGTTTGATATGAAGGAGTTTGCGATGTTTGATCTTTTCCTTTTGCAACGACCGGGTGCTGAGAGTGATTATTCCAGTCTTCAGCGGGCGGAAGCAAAGATACTCTTTGAAAATACCCCTCCGGGAGTGAGGGACAAACTGATTTCAAATATCATTGCAGGCCTGCCAGGATCGGACGCCGGATATTCACTTAAAGATTTTCAATTGGCCCTGAATACGTACAGAGATATCGGCGATTCCGAATTGCGGTCGAATCTTTACGAATTTCTAAATGCCATCATTCCCGTTGCAGAGGAATCAGGTGTATTCATGGCCATCCATCCGGATGATCCGCCGTTCCCTCTTCTTGGCCTGCCAAGGGTTGTAAGTACCGAATCAGACGCACAGGAATTGATCGAAATGGTGGATAGTCCAAACAATGGACTTTGTTTTTGTACAGGATCCTATGGCGTCAGGGCGGATAACGACCTGGAAGGTATGATAAAAAGACTTGGGCACCGTATCAACTTTATCCATCTCCGATCCACCACGAGAGATGAAAAGGGTAACTTTTATGAAGCTGATCACCTGGATGGGGACGTGGACATGTTTGCTGTCATGAGCGCATTGGTGCAGGAGCAGAGCGGCAGAATAACCTCGGGTCGAAAAGATCACAGAATGCCGATGCGACCCGATCACGGCCACTTAATGTTGGATGATTTGACCAAAAAAGCCAACCCCGGCTATTCAGCTATAGGCAGATTGCGAGGATTGGCAGAGCTCAGGGGGTTGGAAATGGGAATAAGAAGGTCGCTATACTAAACCCGTTACCATCCTCCGTGTGCAGTTCTTCTTATTATTTCATTTTGGAGATCTATTCCCAGATCATTGAAGTAATCGCTATACCCCGCTACGCGAACGATCAGGTCCTGATATTTTTCCGGATGTCTTTGTGCATCCTTTAATGTGTCCGAGGATATTACGTTGAACTGGACGTGATGTCCATCTAGTTTGAAATACCCCCGGATCAGTTTGGTGACCTTTCGGATACTATCATCATCTTTGAAGAAATCGGGTGAGAACTTCTGGTTGAGCAAAGTGCCTCCTGTTCTCAGGTGATCAAACCTGGAAGCGCTCTTCATCACGGCTGTAGGGCCCCTGGTATCCGCCCCCTGGAATGGTGATATCCCCTCTGACAACGGTTCGCCATTTAACCGGCCATCAGGAGTGGCGCACGTGACCTTCCCAAAATAAACATGACATGTTGTGGGTAACATATTTATTCTGTACGTCGCACCCCTGGGGCTGGGCCGTCCATTTACAGACTTATAAAATGCTTCAAACACCCAGGCCGCATGCTGATCAGCGTAATTTTCGTCATTACCATATTTCGGAGTATCGTAGACCAACTGAGCCCTCAACTGATCAAAACCTTCGAAGTTTTGATCCATCGCATGTTTCAGCTCAGCCCAGGAAAAGGTTTTTTCATCATAGATATGATACTTGATAGCGGTAAGCATGTCCGTGATACTACCTAAGCCGACTCCTTGTACATAGCTGGTATTATACCTGGCCCCGCCCGCATTGTAATCCAGACCATTTGCTACGCAGTCGTCAATTAAGATTGAGAGAAATGGAACAGGCATATATTTTGAAAAGATCCGTTCGATAATATTATTCCCCTTGATCTTAATGTCAACAAAGTGATTGAGCTGTATCTCAAATGCCTTTAATAATTCATCAAAGGATGAAAAATCGGAAGGGTCGCCGGTTTCAACTCCGATGAGTTTTCCGGTTCTGGGATCGGTGCCATTGTTGAGTGTTATTTCCAGAACCTTGACAAGGTTGAAATAACCAGTCAAAATGTAAGCTTCAGTCCCAAAGGCACCACTTTCCACACAGCCACTTGCCCCGCCGTTTCTTGCGTCCCTGATGTCTTTACCCTGGCGCATCAATTCCTGAATGATTGCGTCCGTGTTGAATACAGAAGGCTGACCAAAACCGGTTTTGATTATTTTAACAGCCCGTTCAAGGAATAAGTCCGGATTCTTTTTGCTGACCTGGACCATAGAACTTGGCTGCAACAATCGCATTTCCTCGATTACATCTAACATCAAATATGTGACGTCATTTACCGCATCTTTGCCATCTTCCGAGAGACCGCCCATATTGATAAGGCAGAAATCCGTATAGGTATTGCTTTCTTCGGCTGTTACTCCCACTTTGGGAGGAGAGGGATGATTGTTGAACTTCACCCAAAATGATTGTAGCAGTTCTTTGGCCCATCCTATGGTCAGACTGCCATCTTCAAGTCCACTTTCATAAAATGGGAGTAAGTGCTGATCCAGTCTCCCGGGATTGAATGAATCCCAGGGGTTTACCTCGGTGATCACACCGATATGTACAAACCAATAGTATTGAAGGGCTTCATGAAAATTTTGTGGCTTGTTAGCCGGCACATTCCTGCAAGTTTCTGCCATCCGCAAAAGTTCTTTTTTCCTGACTACATTGTTTTCCACTTTTGCCAGGTTTTCCAACGCTTCTGCATGCCGCTCCGCAAATGTGATAATGGCGAGAGCGGTAATTTCCATGGCCTTCAGCTCTTCACGCTGATCAAGGGCCCGTGGATCATTGAAAAAATCAAGAGTTTTCAATTTTTGCGGGATTTGATCAATGATATCGAGCATGCCGTAGTGGTAGATCTTTTTGCCCAATACCGTATGCCCTGGTGCTCGCTGCTCTTGAAATTCAGTGAATACACCTGTGTCATAACTGTCAAGCCATAATTGATCCATATTTTGAAAGATCCGCTCGCGGTTCGTTCTGCCTTCCCAGAAAGGGATGATTATCTCTTCGTATGATTTTCTTGTATCCGCATCGACCTTAAAACTCACCTTTTCCCTTGAATGGAGAATGTCGAGATCCTTGAGAGAATGCAAACAGATTTCAGGATATGTGGGCGTGGCTTTTGGAGCCGGTCCTCGCTCCCCGACGATCAACTCGCCATCATTGATACATATTGCTTTGTTTTCCAGAATGTATTTGAATGAAAGCGCCCTTTGAATGGGCATGGAAATTTCTGAAATATCGCAGGATTTATAAAACTCGGTTACCAAAAGCGCTCGTTCAGCAGAAATTTTGTTAGTGGCTTTAAGACTCTGAGTCCTTAATTTTTCTATTCGCTCATTCATGATCAGTACTATTTATCCTCCTATTCCGACATTAAAACCGGCAGTTTCGAGTTCATATTTAAATTCATTTATATCCAATCCATCCTTTTCTTCCATGCCGGACATCATATTTTGGATACCCAGCTTTTTGTATTTGCCATTTGCAATCTTGTGGTAAGGTAAAAGATGGACCTTTGGTATGTACTTAACTTTTTTCTCTAAAAATTGAATAAACCTGACCACTTCTTCTCTTGAATTGTTTATCGTCGGTATCACCGGAATGCGCAATTCGATGTTTGCCTTGTGGTCGATAAGTTTCTTCAGGTTTTCTGTTATAAGGTCTGTAGATACACCTGTGAATTTTTCATGGTTTTCAGAATCAATGAGTTTAAGATCATATAAGAAAAGGTCAGTAAACGGCAGTATTTTTTCAAGGTGTTTCCAATCCGCGTGACCACAAGTATCGACTGCAGTGTGTAGCTCTTTTTCCTTTGATCTTTGCAGCAGCTCAAACAAAGCTGTTGGCTGAAATAACGGCTCACCTCCGGAGAATGTGACCCCTCCCAGTGATTCCTCATGAAACACCTGATCTTTCAATACTTCAGTCATAACCTCATCAACACTCATGAACTTTCCATAAACTTTCTTGCATTCGACTTCTTTTTTACCCAATCTCCTTTGGTAAATCACCTCTTCCGTGAAACTCTTTCGGCTTTCAGGATTGTGACACCACCAGCAGTTCAAGGGGCATCCCTTAAAAAAAACCGTGGTACGTATACCCGGGCCGTCGTGAACCGCAAAACGTTTGATGTCGAATACAAGTACAGAAGACATAATGATTAGTTCCGGAAAATGAATGAATATTTGATGAAAGATCAGCGGTGGAAGCCTTACTCACTAGCAAATCCAGCATTCAAAAAGGCCGACGGCTCTCTTTTTGTATTTTTTAATATAGACGAATGTTTTTTGCATCTTATTCGACATTGGAAATTAGGGAATTACATTGCAATAAATTATGATCTATGTCAGGCCACGGAAATAGGTCAAAATGACCTTACTTTGGATAGCGGTAGTCCGGTAATCACGAACCTGCAATGGCAACAATTATCTCCGAGGATTTTCTACTTCACAATGGACCGGCAAGGGAACTCTATCATCAATATGCCAAAGATCAGCCTATCATCGACTACCACTGCCATCTGCCTCCGGATGAGTTGGCGGAGGATATAAGGTTTGAGAATCTAACTCATATCTGGCTGAAAGGTGATCACTATAAATGGCGGGCGATGCGTGCCAATGGAATTGATGAGAAATACATCACAGGATCGGAGAGTGACGAGAAAAAGTTCAACAAATGGGCTGAGACCGTACCCAATACCATTCGCAACCCCTTGTTTCATTGGACACACCTTGAACTCAAAAGGTATTTTGGAATTGACGAGTATCTGAATGAGGACTCAGCCGGTTCGATTTATGAGCGATGCAATGAACAATTGCACTCTCCGGAATTTTCCGCAAGGCAAATACCCGTCAAAATGAACGTCAGAGTGATCTGCACGATCGATGATCCGACGGACGCTCTCGAATTTCATAAAAAATTACGATCCGAAAAATATGAGGTTGACGTACGTCCCACTTTCCGGCCGGATAACGCACTGAGGATTGATGAAACAGCCTTTTTCAGGGATTACATGGAAAAACTGGGAGACTGTAGTGACATCGACATACGATCTGTGGATGACCTGATCAAAGCCCTGAAAAACAGGATTGATTACTTTCATTCAATAGGGTGCCGCCTGTCCGATCATGGATTAAACTATTTGTATTCCGTTGATTTTGAGGATCGCGAGGTAAAAGCATCCTTTTCAAAGGCTTTGGATGGAAAGGGTATTGATCCGGAAGCTGCCGAACAATACAAATCGATGGTTCTTTACGAGCTTGGAAAAATGTATCATGCGAAGGGCTGGACCCAACAGTTTCACCTGGGGGCCCTGAGAAATAATAACACCAGGCTTCTCAATACTTTGGGGACGGATTCCGGGGTGGATTCGATCGGAGATTTCAGACATGCTGAAAATCTTTCGGGGTATTTCGATCGTCTTGACAAAGAGGATGCCCTGGCAAAGACAATTCTGTATAATCTCAACCCCGCAGATAACGAGGTATTGGCCACCATGATAGGAAATTACCAGGATGGTAAGATAGCCGGCAAAATGCAGTTTGGTTCGGGCTGGTGGTTCCTCGATCAAAAGGAGGGTATGGAAAAGCAGATCAATGCACTTTCGAACCTGGGACTCATCAGTCAATTTGTTGGGATGGTTACGGATTCCAGGAGTTTTCTTTCATACCCCAGGCATGAATATTTCAGAAGAATACTATGCAATATGTTTGGACGGGACGTAGAAAGTGGTGAGTTACCCAATGATTTGGATTGGATAGGAAAAATCATTCAAAACATATGCTTCCATAATGCAAAGAAGTATTTTGGATTTGAATAGAGTCCGGAGTAATTACTAAATTTTTGATTCACGTTTATTTGATCCTCATGAAGAAAACAAGACGTAATTTTCTTAAAGCTACTGCTCTCGCTGCCGGAGGAATATTGGCGCATCCATCACTAGGCAGCATTATTCAGCAAAAGGGTAAACTTAGGGTAGCACTGGTAGGGACGGGAATCAGGGGTATTACCTATTGGGGTAAAAGATTGTTAACTGAATATCCTGACATTGTTGAATTTGTCGGACTTTGTGATATCAATGAAGGCCGTCTTGCTTTTGGAAAAGAATACATCGGTACAGATTGCAAAACTTACCTGGATTTCGATGAAATGATGTCAGCATCAAAGCCGGACTTGCTCCTGGTTACCACTGTGGATTCCACGCATGATGAGTTTATCATCAAAGCGCTTGATCAGAATATTTCAGTATTTACTGAAAAGCCAATGACAACCGATGAAACTAAATGCCAGGCCATACTTGATGCAGAACGAAAAAGTGATAAGGATATCATTGTGGGGTTTAACTACAGGTATAATCCCCACTATACAAAACTCAAAGAATTACTGGCGGCCGACAGAGTGGGAAGGATCACGTCTGTCGATTTCCATTGGTATCTGAATGTCTATCATGGTGCTTCCTATTTTAGAAGATGGCATGCCTATAAAAGTAAAGGCGGTTCGCTATGGGTTCATAAGGCCACACATCACTTTGACCTGTTGAACTGGTGGCTGGATTCCGACCCTGCGGAGGTCAAGGCATATGGAGAACTGGAGCACTATGGGAGGAACAACAGTTTTAGAGGGAAAAATTGCAGGAGTTGTGAGCACAAAGATTCATGCAAGTTTTATTGGGATATGACCAGGGATGGGTTTTCGATGAAGCTTTATGCCGAAAATGAAGCGTACGATGGATATGTCCGTGATAGCTGTGTTTGGAGGGAGGACATAGATATCTATGATAAGATGTCAGCCCAGATCAAATATGCAAGCGATGTTATGGTCAATTATTCTTTGACGACCTATTCACCTTATGAAGGAATGCGCATTGCTTTTAACGGATTTGAAGGGCGAATTGATGCCTGGGATGGCATTCCCCGGCGTAAGGAAGAGAAGAACAGGCAAAGTGATCTGCATTCTCAGGAAATGAACCAGGATGATGAATCCCAGGATTTCGAAGAGATATTCGTAATGGACAATTTCGATGATTATGAACAGATCAGGGTAGTACGCGAAAGGGGAGGTCACGGTGGTGGAGATAAGCGATTGCAAAACAAGATATTCGTTGATCCCAATGCATCTGATCCCCTAAAACATGCTGCCGGATCAAGAGATGGGGCCATGTCCATCCTGATCGGCATTGCTGCCAGGAAAAGCATTGAAGAAAATCGTGTGGTGAGGATTAAGGAACTCATTGATATACAGCCACAAGCAGTCAGGCCATAAAGGTGAATATCGTAAAAACATAAATAATATAACTTTTATCGAATAAAATAATCGTTTTTACATCTATTGTGATTACTAATTTTGTTATCAAACAATAGCATTAATTACAATGAAATCTGCCTTAGCAATTGGGATTGTAGCGGTATTACTACTTTCCCTATACTCCTGTAACAACAAAAAGAATGTTCTGGGATACGTGGATCCTTTTATTGGGACGGATGCACATGGTCATACTTTCCCCGGAGCTACCACCCCAAATGGTATGATTCAGCTTAGCCCCAGCAACGATTTCAAAAACTGGGATTGGTGCTCCGGTTACCATTACTCGGATTCCATCATTAAGGGGTTTGCTCATACTCATGTCAGCGGAACGGGGCTTGCCGGTCTGGGTGATATACTTGTAACCGGTACTACAGGAGAACCCAAACTAAAACCAGGGACAGAATCTGATCCTGATGAAGGCTACAGGTCAAGGTTTAACCATGACAATGAATCTGCTTCACCGGGCTATTACCAGGTGTATTTAATGGATTATGATGTTAATGTTGAACTTTCAGCATCCCCTCGAGTCGGTTTTCACAGGTACACTTTCCCGGCTGGTAATTCTAATATCATTATTGATCCGCAACATGCGATAAGAGAATCCGTAGTTGGAACCCGCCTGGCGATAGTGGGTAGTAACAGAATAGAAGGTATTAAGCATTCGATTGGTGAGTCAGGGGACAGGAATACATATTTTGTTGCGGAGTTTTCAAGACCATTTGACAAAGCAGGTGTAGGGTTAGGTGGTATTATTGAAGAGGATAAGAGGGAAATTGAGGGTAGGGATGCACGTGCATTTGCTTCGTTTGAAACAGAAGCGAATGAACGAATTGAGGTTAAAGTCGCTTTGTCCTTTGTCAATTTGGAGGGTGCAAGAAAGAATTTTGAGGCCGAAGCGTCAAATAAAAACTTTGATCAGGCACTTGCTGATGCTCAAAAAATGTGGTTGGAAAAGATCAACAAAATTGAGGTCTCTGGTCCTGAAGAGATCCGGAGGATCTTTTACACAGGAACATATCACAGCTTCATAGCACCTAACCTGATATCCGATGTTGATGGAAAATACTTCCTTAACGGGGAAGTATATCAAACTGATTACCCACAATACAGTACATATTCCACCTGGGATACATTCAGAGCCCTGCATCCTTTACTGAATATCATTGATCAGGAGACGAACGCAATGTTTGTCAATTCACTTGTGTCAAGGAAGACCGTCTCAGACATTCAACAACCTTTATGGGAACTGGCAGGGTTTGACAATATGTGCATGCCCGGTTACAGTACCACTCCGGTAATAGCCGATGCAATTATCAAGGATGTTGAAGGCATTATAGATGCAGAAGGAGCGCTTCAGGCAATGATAGAAGCCTCTGTCAACCAGGAGAAAAGCAGTCCCAATTATGGTGGCAACGGTTTGGAATATTACACATCCATAGGGTATGTGCCTGCTGAAATTGCAACTTCCGTTTCCAGCACCCTGGAAGATGCATATTACGATTGGTGCATTGCCATGGCAGCCAAGAAATTGGGTGAAATGGAAGTTTACGAGGAGTACATGCAGCGTGCTAAGACTTTTGTGAATGTGTTCAACAAAGAAGAAAAATATTTCTGGCCTAAAAAGATAAACGGTGAATGGCTCGAGATAGATTGGAATAGTTGGGAAGGACTAATACGTAATTACATTTCAGGAAATGTCTGGGGATATTCGACTTTCGTACCTCACGGAGTACATAGCCTGATTGAGTTGCAGGGTGGTCCGGAGAAATTTACGGAGTGGTTGGATAAGATTGTAAATGATACCTCTCAGATAGAAGGGGCTATGCACGTGGACATATCCGGATTCATTGGAAAGTACGGCCATGGTGATGAGCCATCCCAGCAGTTTCCATATTTGTATGTTTATGCCGGAAAGCCGTGGCGAACACAGGAAATTGTCAGGAAAGTAATGTTGGATTTCTACAATGACACGCCATCTGGCATGATCAATAATGAAGATTGTGGTCAAATGTCAGCCTGGTATATGTTTAGCGCTATGGGATTCTATCCGGCCTGTCCTGGTGATGGGCAATATATCATTGGATCACCCTATGTGGAAAATGCAACAATCAACCTTGAGAGTGGGAAGAGATTTGGCATCAGTGTTAAGAATCTTTCAAAAACAAACAAGTATATAAAATCTGTCAGCTTAAATGGTCAGTCACTGGATCGTGCATACATCTTACATGAGGAGATCATGAATGGGGGCAGATTGGACTTTGTGATGGATGATCAGCCAAATAAGAAGTGGGCCAGCCAGCAAAGCAACTTACCTGATATTAACAATGATGATAAGGTAAAGGACGTATCACCCTTTAGTTTTGGGACCCAACCACCTTTTGAAACTGATGATCTTTCAGGGATTTTCTATGGTAGTGTGGATGTTTCATTAAAATCAAATACAATGGGGGCAAGGATCTATTATACATTAGATGACAGTGAACCCAATGAAAATTCCAGGTTACATACAGAGCCAGTTTCAATCAACAGAACCAGTACTTTACAGGCAAGGGCTTTTTCAGAATTACCGGAGAGCGTAATCTTCAGTAAAAAATATTACAAAACATACACTGCCGGATCACCTGATACCAGGGTGAAAATAGCATCCGTAATAAGTCCGGATGAAAGGTATGGAGCTGCAGATGGTACAGGTTTGATTGATGGGAAATTTGGTACATATACCTTCAGTGATGGATGGTCCGGGTGGAATGGCAATGATATGGAGGTAGTGATTGACCTGGGGAAATCCAGAAATGTGAGTAGTGTGAGTATTGGTTATATGATCAGTGATCAGGGCTGGATCTTTCCACCGAAACAGGTGATTGCTGAAGGGTCAAAAACCAACAGTGAATTCAGGGCTCTCGGGCAAATGGAATTGCCTGCCATGGACGGACCTACATCCAACACCATTTTAAGACCAATACTCAATGTTTCACCTAAACAGGTCCGCTACATAAAAATAAAACTGATTAATACAGGAATCTTACCGGAATGGCATGGTGCTGCCGGACAGAAAAGCTGGATGTTCATTGATGAGATACTGATCAACTAAGATCATCATCTGCCTTCCGAATCACTTAAATGTATGGGAAGTATGGAAACACAATTATTCCGACTGGAAAACTTCATTGAACCGCATGAAAAATTCCACCTGGCAAGAGTTAAGATCCATTCCCGTCAGGACTTATCCTTGCATCGGCATGATTACGCCGAGATCTTCTGGATTGAAAATGGGAAGGGCTTTCATCTTATCAATGGACAGAGGATCAAATTAAAACAAGGTGATCTTGTGATGATCCGCCCTGATGATGATCATACGTTTACATCCTCGAAAGAGGGCCTGACACTGATGAATTTAGCATTCAGGTTGGAGACATTGAGGTATTTTAAAAACAGGTATTTTGCCGATTCTGAATCGTATTTCTGGACCCGGGCAGATCTACCTTATCAAATCTCTTTCGATAAACCTTTGATCCAAAGGATCTCACAACGTGCAGAAGAAAGCCTGAAATTTGAGCGCACTGATTTACAACTGGACAGCCTGCTGTTATTCATTTTCAGGCAGATCCAATCCAGAGTAAAAATACATTTCAAAGACAAAGAGGATGTACCGGAATGGCTTGTGAAAGCAATACATTCGTTTAATTCACCCGATCATTTCAAAGAGGGGGCTTCCGGCTTTGCGACTGTCTGCGAGCGCAATATTGATCACGTCAACAGGGTAGTAAGAAAAGGTCTTGGTAAAACACTTACCGAACTGGTTACGGAATTAAGAATGGACCTGGCATCAAAACAACTTACCATTACCAATGCCCCGATCAAGACCATTTGCAATGATTGTGGATTTGATAACCTGGGACATTTCTATAGCGTTTTCAAGAAAAAGTACCAACAGACCCCTGCGCAATACCGGAAAATGCATCAGACGATATGTTGAAAATCGGATAACCGTAATTTTATTACGTTTTGACATACAAATACGTCGCCTTTCCATGCAAACTGATTAGTAAATTTGAGCATGTTTATCAACTCAACTTCCAATGTCTACAATTAAATTTTTAGGATCAGTTTTACTTGCAGTTGTTGTTGTATCCTGTTCAACAACCGGCGATAGTCAAAAAGACAGTTCTTCAATTCAAAGTTCACCGGCGGATGAAGTCAGAAATGAAATGATCCGTTCTTGGGAAGGGTATAAAGAATATGCCTGGAGCTATGATGTTTTGTTACCCTTATCTAAAAAAGGATTTAACTGGTATGATGAATCTCTGGGTATATCACCCTATGATGCATACAGTACCCTTATGGTAATGGGACTTGAAGAGGAGGCAAAAAAGATTGAAGAGTATGCCCTTTCCATGGATTGGGACAAAGACGTTTATGTACAGGTCTTTGAGGTCAATATCCGGATCCTGGGAGGACTGTTAGCGATCTATGAATATTCACGAAATCCAGCCATTTTGGAAAAAGTGAGAGATTTTGCTGACAGGATCTTACCGGCTTTTGATTCCCCAACCGGTATACCATATCACTCTGTGAACCTGCGGACAGGCCAAACAGCTGGCAACAAGGGTGACGGAAAAGGTAATGTGGTCAATGTAGCGCAAGCGGCTACATACCTCATGGAATTCGGAATTCTGAGTTATTATACCGAAGATCCAAAATACTACCAGGCAGCCAAGCGGGCAACAAAGGCCGTGTTCGATAGAAAGTCGGAAATAGGCCTCCCGGGTGAAAATATAAATGTGGAATCCGGGGAATGGGTAGGAATGAGGTGGCACCACTTGCAGGCCGGAGTAGATGCTTACTATGAATACATGTATAAAAGCTGGATGATATTTCCTGATCCTGAGATCAAAGCCATTTGGGATTACAGCATTGAGAAAATCAACATGTATCTGACGGATGATTTTGAAGGCAGAAGGTATTACACAATTGTTGATATGAATACCGGAGAAGTGTTAAAGCGATCTGTTTCATTATATGACGCATTTTTCCCCGCAATTCAGGCGATTTCGGGTGATTTGGAAGCAGCGGAACTTAACCAGAAATCCTGGGATTGGCTTTGGGATAAATATGGCCTTTTACCCACAAGGTATCACTATGGAGAAGATACGGTTGAGTATGGTAACTCGGAGTTAAATCCTGAAATCATTGAGTCAGCGTATTATTTACATCAAATTACCGGTAAAGAAGAGTACCTGGATATGATCAGGAAATATTGGGCGGACATCAATAAATGCTGTAAAAATGAAGTCGCGTACAATGCGGTCAAAGATGTCCGGACTATGGAAGATCGGGACTATCTGGCTACCTACTTTTATGCCGAAACACTTAAGTATTTTTATATAGCCTTTGCCGGTAAGGAAGTTTTTGACTTTAATGAGCATGTATTCAATACTGAGGCTCACACCTTTAGGAGGGATAGCTTTGATCCGGCGTTGGCCAAAATTAGGCTGGGCTACTAATTTGTAAACGAAGAAGATCAATGAAAGAAAGATATGTAAATGGACTGGCTGTAATTGCCGCACTTGGAGGATTCCTTTTTGGATACGACACAGCCGTAATCTCCGGAACCATTGGATTTGTGACGAATCAATTTTCTTTAGACACAGTCTTTGAAGGGTGGTATGTCAGCTCTGCACTGTTGGGAACAATTCTTGGAGTATCAGTTGCAGGAGTGATGAGTGATAGGTTTGGTCGAAAAGAAATACTCATCCTGTCCGGGATATTTTTTGGACTATCTGCCATTGGCTGCATGGTTTCAGAGAGTTTTACCCAGCTAGTTGTGTACAGATTGCTCGGAGGCATTGGAGTTGGAGTTGCTTCGATGTTGTCACCACTGTATATATCTGAAATTGCTCCGGCTCATAAACGTGGAAGGCTCGTTGCGCTGTACCAGTTCGCGATTACTGTCGGGATCTTATTTGCTTATTTCGCTAACGCTTTCCTGTTGAATGTTTCTCAATCATACAGTTTGGGGGGAAATTCCGGATGGATAAACAAGATTATAGTTCAGGAGGTATGGAGGGCTATGCTTGGAAGTGAAACAATCCCTGCTTTGATTTTTTTGATCCTGTTACTCATGATCCCTAAAAGTCCACGCTGGCTTACTATGAAAGGGCAAACCGATAGAGCGAAAGCAATCTTATTAAAGTTTGTCAATGAAGAAGAAGCCGATCGTGAGATCAGAGACATTGAAACCAACCTGGCGCAGGAGAAAGGGGGACTTAAACTGGCTTTTTCGGGAGGCTTTAAACTGGCAATGATCATAGGTATTTCACTTGCATTTTTAACCCAGGTAAGTGGAATAAATGCTATTATTTACTATGGTCCAAGGATACTGGAAGAAGCTGGCCTGCAGATTGGGGAGGCATTGGGTGGTCAGGTGATTATTGGAATTGTCAATGTATTGTTCACAATTGTAGCACTTTGGAAAATCGATCAGCTGGGGCGAAGACCATTGCTGCTTTTCGGAGTCATAGGTATTATTTTTTCCCTGGTAATAATAGGATCTCTGTTCTTCTTCGAGGTCAACAATACCTATCTTTTAATGGTATTCATTCTGACTTTCATTGCCTGTTTTGCTTTTTCATATGGGCCGGTTATCTGGGTTTTACTATCTGAGATCTATCCCTTAAGGATCAGGGGCACCGCAATGTCTGTGGCCACCATGTCTGTTTGGTTAGGTACAGCTTTTGTGGGGCAAATGACACCCTGGTTCCTTGAGAATCTAAGGCCCTATGGCACATTCTGGTTTTTCGCATTATGCACGCTGCCCGCGATATACATTGCCTTAAAAGTGATGCCGGAAACCAAGGGTAAGACCCTCGAAGAAATCGAAAACTATTGGTTGTCAAAAAAGTAAAATAATGAGTCGATTACAGGAGAAAGTGGCCATTGTTACGGGAGCTGCGGATGGAATCGGACTGGCGATCAGTCAGGCTTTTGCACGGGAAGGAGCGGTTACTGTTATGGCCGATATCAATGAAGATAAATGCAAGCTGGAATCAGATCTGATCAACCAAAAAGGAGGTGAAACCCTGCCAATAAAGTGTTCTGTTGGAATCACTTCTGAAATGGAGGACCTGGTAAATGCAGTTGTAGAACGGTATGGCAGGATCGATGTGCTTGTCAATAACGCGGCAATAGCTCTTGCCAGGAATATAGGTGAAATGACAGAGGAGGAATGGGACAAATTGATGAATATAAACCTCAAGAGCGTCTTTAGAGGCATGAAACTGGCCGTTCCTCATTTTGTGAAACAGCGTTCGGGAAGTGTCATTACCATCTCATCTGTGCAGGCCAGCCGGAGTTGGAATGACTGGACGGCTTATGCCGGCGCAAAAGGCGCCATTATGTCCATGACCAATCAGCTGGCAGGACAATTTGGTGAATACAATATCCGATTCAACACCATTTCACCCGGGGCCATCATGACACCCATGAACGAGCGGAGGATTGCGGAGGAAGGTGAAGAATTCCTTAGAAAAAGCATTGATCAGTCCGCCTTGAAAAGAATGGGTAAGGCTGAGGAAGTAGCCATGACAGCTGTTTTTCTGGCGTCGGATGAGTCTGCATTTATAACCGGTGAAGATATCAGGGTGGATGGTGGGCTTTGTACATTACCAAGATATATGTGATTTCATTATGTGATTTATAAAATGAGGAGTAACAAGTTTGAACATGAATAAGGCATTAGAAGGAATAAAGGTTTTGGACTTTTCTCAACTGCTACAGGGGCCGTTCACTACGCAAATGTTGGGAGATCTTGGAGCGGATGTCATAAAAGTTGAACGTGTGGGATCGGGAGATATTTATCGTAATATGACCTTTTTCAACCAATGGATCGCCGGAGATGAATCACCCTGTTTTATGGCCTGGAATCGAAATAAAAGATCGCTGGCGATCGATATGAAATCCAAAATGGGCAAAGAAATTCTATTCAAACTGGTGGAAGAGACGGATATCGTAATGGAAAACTTCCGGCCCGGAGTAATGGCGCGGTTGGGTTACGGTTATGAAGATATGAAAAAGATCAATCCATCAATCATATATTGTTCGGCAAGCGGATGGGGTGATGATGGGCCTTATTTGAGCAGACCGGGACAGGATTTGCTCGTTCAAAGTATGAGCGGAGCAATTATGACCAGTGGGAAGAAATCAGATGGTCCTGTTCCGATTGGTACTGCATTATGTGATCAGATAAATGCCTTAAACTGTGTTTACGCCATTTTAGCAGCCCTTTATTACAGGGAAAAGACCGGTAAAGGCCAGGAGATTAAGACGAACCTGCTTTCTTCGGCAATAGCCTTTCAAATGCAGGATTTTTTCACTATACAAAATCTGGGTGTCACCTTTGAACGTCCTGAGTCTGGGATCGGTCATCCGGGAAATCCCGCGCCGTTCGGGGTCTATCAGACAAAAGATGGTTATCTGACTATCGCAATGAGTCCGTGGTCAAAGCTGGTGGAAGCTCTTGGCGTGGAGTCATTAATGGAGTTTAGTGATCCACAGGTACTGTTCGACAGAAGAGATGAAATACACGGCATCGTTGAGGAAATTACAAAATCAAAGACCACTGAGAAATGGCTGAAAATTATGCTGGATCTGGACCTTTGGGTGGCAGAGGTAAAGGAACAACCTGAAGTGGAAAATGATCCGCAGGTACAATTCAACAACACTTTTGTTGAAATTGAACATCCAAAGGCAGGCAATCTAAAAGTGACCAATATTCCATTTACCATGAGTGAGACACCGGGAGAAATCTCAAAACCTTCGCCATTGATAGGAGAACATGGGGAGGAAATCCTGAAGGAATTGGGGTACGATCAGGAAGAAATCAATTCATTGATTGATCAAAAAGTCATGAGCATAGAAAAACACTAAAATGACATCAGTATGCAATTTGAGTACATAAAATACAGCATTGGTGAGAAGATAGCATGGATCGTTTTTAACCGGCCGGATCAACTAAATGCCATGAACCGTCAGATGATGAATGAAATTATCGAGGCGTTAGGGATGGTGAATGCAGCGGCCGCTCAGGACATAGCAGTCTGTGTAATTACCGGAGAAGGGAAAGCTTTTATGGCCGGGGCGGATATCAAAGAGTATGCGCAGCAGACGAGAGAGCAGTTTGAAGCATTTCAAACAAAAGGGAGATCTCTTTATGCAGCAATTGAAGGGAATACAAAGCCAGTTGTAGCAGCTGTGAATGGCTATGCATTTGGCGGTGGATTTGAAATAGCCCTGGCATGTGATATGATGTTGGCTCGTCAACATGCCAAAATGGGATTACCTGAAATTAATCTTAATCTAATTCCGGGAGGTGGAGGCACACAACGACTGGCCAAGAAACTGGGGACCAACATTGCAAATGAACTGATCATGACAGGTCGAACGGTTACAGCAGAGGAAATGCATGAAAGAAGTGTTGTAAATCAGATCTATCAAAAGGAGGATTTTCAAAAGAATGTCATAGCGTTTGCTGCTGAACTTGCTTCCAAACCTGCTGACCGCTTGCAGGTTATTAAACAACTTACCCAAATGAGTGTTGGAAGTGTGGACTTGTCAGCCCTAAGCATGGAGAATGGAGCATTGAGTGTATTTTATCAGTCTGAGGAAGGACAGGCCAAAATCCGGGAATTCTATCAAAACAGTCTGAAAAAAAAGGAATGAATGTCATCACTTTGAACGGTATCACTTGGGATCATCCTCGCGGATTCGATCCATTGGTGGCTACATCTGAGGAATATTCCAGGCTTAGAGGGGCTAATGTGAAATGGAAAAAGCGATCGCTCAAGGATTTCGGGGATCAGTCTTTGGAAGATTTGGCCTCACAATTCGATCTACTGATCATGGATCACCCGCATTCCGGAGTTGCTGCTGAGACAGGTTGTGTTTTGTCACTTGATGAATTTTTGGATCCCAGTATATATCAGGCCTTAAAATCACAATCAACCGGACCAAGTTTTGAAAGCTACAACTATGCAGGACACCAGTGGGCACTACCCGTAGATGCGGCTTTTCAGAGTGCTTGTTACAGGGCTGATTTGCTGAATGTACAAGTACCAACAAACTGGGATGAAGTTTTTCAATTAGCTGCCGAACTTAATAAAAACGAGCAGTACGTAGGAATGGCACTTTGCCCAACAGATTGTCTTTGCACTTTTCTATCATTAACCGCCCAGTTTGGATCCCCGATTAAGGAAGGTAACTCCGTATTGGTAGATGAACGAACCGGATCCAAAGTATTGGAAATGATGGCCAGGATGCGTGATGCTTTTCATCCTATGAGTCCGGAATGGAATCCTATTCAGCTATATGATCACATGGCTGAGAATGATGATATCGTCTATTCACCCCTGGCGTTTAACTATTCTAATTATTCCAGGAAGAATTTCAGGAAAAAGCTACTCACCTATACAAATGCACCCGGTAACATTGCTGTTCTTGGTGGAGCAGGAATTGCTGTATCATCAAATTGTCAATACCCACAGGAAGCCATTGATTATGCTGCATGGATCTGTAGTGCTGACGTTCAGAAAAGTATTTATGTTAATCATGATGGTCAACCAGCCAATATACTGGCATGGGAAGATCCTGTCGTAAACAAAATGGTAAATGACTTTTTTAGAAATACGCGGAATACACTGGACAATGCGTACGTACGACCAAGATATTCGGGATGGCCGAAGTTTCAGGAGCTTCTCGGAGAAACGATCCATTCTTATTTACATGCTGGTGGTGAGGTTAATGTCGTACTAGACAAACTGGGCCG
This sequence comes from Cyclobacteriaceae bacterium, assembly GCA_028278225.1. Taxonomy (GTDB): domain Bacteria; phylum Bacteroidota; class Bacteroidia; order Cytophagales; family Cyclobacteriaceae; genus JANQEU01. The sequence goes on along the minus strand of JANQEU010000046.1, from coordinate 93,634 downwards.
GACTTTCATCGAAATGGGGGCATCCTGAAAAACACGAAAATCTACCTCAGAAAGTGATTATTACCGGATAAAGTTTGATTTAACTTAAATGATCCCTTCTAAACTAAATTTAGATTTAGGAATAACCTTGTAAAACTAAAAGTATATTCATAAATTACCTTGTAAAACTAAATTTATGATAAGATTTGTTTACAGGGATATAGTTGAGTGGAAAAAAGGAAAGAATAGAAAGCCTCTCTTAATAAGAGGCGCGAGGCAGGTGGGCAAAACCTGGCTTGTACAGACTTTGGCGAAGTCCGAATTTGATCATTTCATCAAAATAGATTTTGAGCAAAGTCCTCAGTACAAGCCAATATTTGACGAAGATCTTTCTCCGGAGAGAGTATGTTCGGAAATTGAACTCATATCCGGGGTTCCCATTGTTGAAGGCAGGACCTTACTTTTTTTTGATGAGGTGCAGGAATGTCCCCGTGCATTGATGTCTATGCGATATTTTTTTGAACAAAAACCGGGTTTGCATCTTGTTGCTGCCGGTTCTCTTCTGGAGTTTGTTTTCAATCAAATCTCCTTTCCGGTTGGACGTATTTCTATTATTGAGGTGACACCACTCTCATTTCCGGAGTACTTATTGGCAATTGGTAACGAAAAAGCATCTGTCATTTGTCGTTCTCCGGTCCGGAAGATATCAGATAGCATTCATGAATATCTAATGGGACAATTAAAGACCTATTTCCTATTGGGGGGAATGCCGGAAACGATTAAAATTTATACAGAAAATAAATCTCTCAAGCAAGCCATTAAAAGTCAATGGGAGATCATTAATTCTTACAAACTTGACTTCAATAAATATTCGCCTAAAGTAAATGTTGACTGTTTGAATTCCGTACTCACGGGAGTGGCATCTCAGGTAGGCCGGCAGTTGAAGTATGTCACTCTTGCAACTGATTTTACCATTCCAACCATCAAAAAGGCTTTCGAAGGTTTAGGGATGTCTCGTATTATTATCCAGGTAAAATCGGTTAACAATCCTGGCATTCCATTTGAAATATACGCATCCACAAAAAAATTCAAGGCATTATTTGTAGACATAGGTTTGATGAATAGTCTTATGGGGCTAAACTACTCAGCTGTAATTGAAAGCAAAAACATTTTATCAATTTACAGAGGTCAGCTTGCCGAGCAATTTGCCGGTCAGGAGTTCATTTCCGCTAGTTCGACGAAACAATATTACTGGTCAAGAGATGCCAAAAGCAGCAATGCCGAGGTGGATTATATTATAAATTTATCGGGTAGTGTCACTCCTGTGGAGGTGAAAGATGGTCCAAGCGGAAAATTGAGATCACTTCATTTATACAGAAAACAGTATAATCCGACTCAAGCTGTTGTGCTCCATTCCGGAAAGCTGGGACAGATCAGCGAAGAAAATATTTTGTTTTTACCGTTATACTTTGCCTGGTCACTGGCAAAACACGGATTGGAATCAGCATGAAGATAGCTGAGATCATTAATATTTCAGAGACATCACCTTCCTCAATAAATCACTGTATCTTTCTATTGGTCATCTTAAATCATAATGAAAATCGCCGCTATACTTCTCCCGGTTGTGTGCATCCTTTCTTGCGCACAACAGACTGGTCTTCAAAGTGAACAAATTCCCTCCTATGAATTGTGGTATGACCAGCCCGCTGGCAATTGGAACGAAGCGCTTCCAATAGGGAATGGACGTCTCGGGGCAATGGTATTTGGAGGAGCGGGACTCGAGCGTATTCAGTTTAATGAAGAAACCCTCTGGCAGGGTGAGCCGCGCAGCTACGCTCACGAAGGGGCCATTGATTATTTGAAAAAAATACAGGACCTGTTATTTGAAGGTAAACAAAAGGAAGCTGAAGATCTTGCCATGGAACATTTCATGAGCGATCCCCTTCGTCAGATGGCGTACCAGCCATTTGGGGATCTGTACATTTCCTTCGAGGGACACGAAAATTATATGGACTACAGGAGATCCTTAAGTCTGAATGATGCAATTACTGACGTGAGCTACAGGGTTGGAGATACCAGGTTCGAACGAGAAATTTTTGCAAGTAATCCCGATGAAGTAATCGTGATAAAGATCAAAACAGATCAACCAAATGCGCTTTCGTTTAGCGTATGGATGGATGCCGTTCACGAGGGCAAAAGGGTTTCAACGGGCCTGGATACACAGGAGCTGGATGTGAAAGTGAGTGATGGTGTCACGCGTGAGGGATTCCGGTATAAAAGCGTTCTTTTTGGTAAAGCGAGTTTGCGTATGGAAACAGATGGTGAAGTGTCAGCCGGTGAGGACAGATTGTCTGTGAGTGGTTCCTCATATGCAAACATTTACCTGACTGCCGCCACTAACTACAAGCAGTATGATGATGTCTCAAATGATCCTGCCCTGATTGCCCGGGATATTTTTGACAGACTTGAAAACAAACCATACAATGAAATAAAGGCTACGCACATTTCAGATCATCAATCACTTTTCAACCGATTTGATCTGGATCTTGGTAAAAACGAAAAAACCAAACTTCCTACCGACAAGAGAATTGAACAATTCGATGACGAAAAAGGGGATCCAAACTTAATAGCCCTTTATATACAGTTTGGTCGGTACCTTATGATTGCTTCCAGCAGGGAAGGAACCCGGCCGGCCAACCTGCAGGGGATTTGGAATGATCAGCTCACTCCACCCTGGGAAAGTAAATATACGGTGAACATAAACACTGAAATGAACTATTGGCTCAGTGAAGTCGCTAACCTCAGTGAGACGCATGAGCCACTATTTCAAATGCTGGAAGAAGTCGCGGCAACGGGGGCGGTGGTTGCGGAAAAACACTATGGAAGTCGGGGCTGGATACTTCATCACAATACGGATATATGGCGGGGTGCAGCACCTATCAATCATTCAAATCACGGGATTTTTCTTGGCGGATCAGGTTGGCTGGCCCATCATTTCTGGGAGCGATATCTCTATACGATGGATGAAAACTTCTTGAGAAACCGGGCATATCCTGTTATGAAGGAAGCGGCGCTTTTCTATTACGATGCTCTTATTGAAGAGCCAAATACAGGCTGGCTGGTAAGTTCTCCATCCAATTCGCCGGAAATAGGTGGTCTGGTATTCGGTCCGTCAATGGACCACCAGATAATAAGATCTCTGTTTAAGGCTTGTATCGAAGCATCTGCGATTCTCGGTATTGATGAGGAGTTTGCCGGCCAATTACGAAATAAGCTCAGTAGAATAGCGCCGGATCAGATCGGTCAGTTTGGACAGCTACAGGAGTGGGTGGAAGATAAAGATGATACAGCCAGTCGCCATCGCCATGTCTCGCATCTGTGGGGTATGCATCCCGGAAAGGAAATTAACTGGGATGAATCGCCAGAGCTTATGGAAGCCGCTATGAAGTCATTGGAATTCCGCGGAGACGACGGGACCGGATGGAGTCTTGCCTGGAAGATAAATTTCCGGGCGCGGTTTCTTGATGGAAATCGTGCATACGAATTAATAAAAATGATCTTCAGACCCGTACCTACCAAAGAAATAAATTACATGGGAGGAGGCGGTTCCTATCCCAACCTGTTTGATGCGCATCCGCCATTTCAGATCGATGGTAACTTTGGTGCGGCAGCCGGTATTATTGAGATGATCATGCAGTCTCACATGGATAGAATTGATATACTGCCGGCACTTCCGGATGCTTTGGATTCAGGGTCCATATCGGGCGCGAGGGCCCGGGGAGGATTTGAATTGTCTTTTGCATGGGATGACGCCAATCTTTCTTCACTGGAGGTTTTGTCACTGGCGGGGAGATCGTGTAAAATCCGGTATAAAGAGCGACTGATCACCTTTGAAACTGAAAAAGGCAAGACCTATCGATTCAATGGTGATTTAGAACAGATCTGATCGGTACAATAAGGTGAAATGCGCTGGAATTGGTGCAGATATACCGTAACTTCATCAATAATTAACCAACTGGTCATTTACTCATGAAAATTCAATTCTTATCATTTGCACTGATATTGTTTTTTGCCTGTACTCCACAAAAAGCGGAACAGGAGAAGAAGGAATTGCCAATTGCCATTATGGCTTATTATGTCCCTGAAAAGGATTATCGACCCGAATTTGTTCCTGTAGAGCAGTTGACGCATATCATCTTCAGTTTCACAAATGTTATTGATGGTGAAATGAAGTTCAGAGACCCGGATGATGCCGGTCCGAAACTACAGCAGCTGGTAATGCAAAAAGAAAGAAATCCGGATCTGAAGGTGATGATCGCCTGCGGTGGGTGGGGTGCAGACGGGTTTTCAGATATGTCATACACTGCGGAAAACCGGCAAAAGTTTGTGGAAAGTGCCATTACATTCATTGAAGAATATCAACTGGATGGTCTGGATATCGACTGGGAATATCCGGGAATCCCGGCTGCAGGTACAGGGGCGCGGGAGGAGGACAAGCAAAACTTTACCCTGTTGATGAAGGAATTACGGGAAGCCCTGGATAAGCTTGATCGTCCGCAAACCTTGACTTTCGCGTCAGCAGGGTGGAAGTTTTACTACACCAATATTGAGCTGACGGAAGTGATGAAATATGTGAATTTCATGAATGTCATGACTTACGACCAGATTGGAGCCAATACACCATTCACAGGACATCATACTGCGCTTGGCTGGATCAGGGATGAGGATTTGAAGGAATATCCGGTTTGGGAATATATTCAGAAACGTAAGGATCAAATGGCTGAAAGGGGATTTACATGGGAACCCAGGTCGGTTGAAAGTATCATTTCCTATTGTATAGAAGAGGGAGTAAGCCGGGAGCAATTGGTAGTTGGCGCGGCATTTTATGGTCGGGCCTGGAAGGGGGTACATCCTGAATCCAACGGACTTTATCAGCCTAACGGAGGATCATACATTGGATGGACAGCTTATCAGCAGATTCGCAATGAGTTTGAAAATATAAATGGCTTTGTACGATACTGGGATGAAGTTGCCAAAGCGCCGTACTTATTCAATAGTACGGACAGTATATGGATCTCATATGATGACACAGTATCTGTAAAATTGAAGACCAGGTATGCCATGGATGAAGGCCTTGGGGGTATCATGTTCTGGCAGTTGGGGAACGATACCAAGGAAGATAATGGTTTGCTTGATGCAATTTATGAAGCCGCTCAAAGTGGTGACTAGACCTGTCCCGGGATTTTCATTTTCAATGGTGTTCGTCAATCAAAATTGAACGCTGGTGTATAGCGGGCAAAAAAATACCAATAATCCCCTTTTTGAAGGGACATCGGGGAATGTAGCATAATGAAATCGTTTCTTGCAGGCTAAAAATTCTTGTGTATTAATGCAACATTTTAAATTATTGCCTGGTATAAATTCAATTCTATAATAATTATTGCCTTATAAAAATGTAAAATATACACCAGTATTGCATTGTATAAATCATAATAATGGATTATATTGCCTTGTAAAAATGTAAAGTGCGGCGAAATATTTCCAAATCATTACAAAAGTGGAAAGCAGAAGTTGATCGTAAGGTCTTATTGCTTCGTGGAGCGCGGCAGGTGGGTAAAACACACTCCGTGCGCGAGTTAGGGAAAGATTTTGAGCTTTTTCTTGAAGTGAACTTTGAGGAAAACAAGGAGATTCATGTTTTTTTTGAAGGGAACCTTGATCCTCAAATTATCTGTGAGAACCTCTCAGCCTATTATGGTATTCAAATTATCCCTGGAAAAACACTACTTTTTTTTGATGAAATTCAATCTTGTATACCTGCTATTCAATCTTTGAGGTTTTTTCATGAGAAGTTGTCGGAATTGCATTTGATAGCGGCAGGCTCATTACTGGAATTTGCACTGAGTGAACTTCCCACTTTTGGCGTAGGGCGTATTCAATCCGTTTTCATGTATCCGATAAGCTTCGAGGAATTTTTATTGGCTAATAATGAAGAACAGCTTCTCGAATTGATGAAAAAGGCTGATCCTCAAAACCCACCTGCGTTACCCATACATGATAAACTGCTATTTTATCTCAGAAGGTTTATCCTTATTGGCGGAATGCCTGAGGTTGTTCAAAAATATGTTGATAACAGAAGTCTGAGAGATTGCCAGATAGTATTAGATCGCATTTTACTTTCATTCTATGATGACTTTGCGAAATACAAAGCAAAAGTACCTACACAAAGGATCCGAGATGTTTTTAATAGCATCGTATTTCAGAGCGGTGGAAAATTCATTGTAAATAAGGCTTCCGAAAATGCCAATCATTTACAAATCAAAGACTCTCTGGAGCTGTTATGCCTTGCCGGATTAGCTTACAAAATATATCACTCGTCGGCGAATGGTGTACCATTGGGCGCTGAAATCAACACCAAAAAATATAAAGTCATTCTTTTTGATACGGGTCTGCATCAGCGAATTTTAAACCTTGACATAAGTGAGCAGCTTGTCAAGGATGATTTTGAAACAGTCAACAAAGGAAATATTGCAGAGCAGTATGTGGGTATTGAGTTGTATAAAAATGCTTCCCATGGGGCAATACCTCAAATATTTTATTGGCATAGAGAATCGAAGAGCAGTAATGCTGAGATTGACTACATGATTCAACTAGGTCAAAATATTTTACCATTGGAAGTGAAAGCAGGCACAAAAGGACAAATGCAGAGCATGTTTATATTTCTGAAAGAAAAAGAGTGTTCACGAGGTGTACGTATTTCTTTAGAAAACTTCTCTTCATATCCTCCAATTGATGTTTACCCTATTTATGCAGTTCCAAATATTTATGCCTGATTAGGAATTTTCACAATCAACATTGACAATCCATCATATTGAAATGCTTTTGTACAGGCATCCATTTTATGAGCTTCGGGATCGTCAATATTCAGATTTTGAATTAATCTGACTCCACAGGCTTTACTGATTTCTGTAAAATCCAGGGCGGGTTTTGTTTTCCCGAGAACGTCCACACCCATTGCCGGAGTTGGTTGAAAGCCGGATGTAATTGCTCCTTCATTATCCAGGAGGACCATTAATAATTTACTCCGGTTATAGCTTGCATTGATAATAGCCGGAATGGTAGTATGGAAAAACCCTGAATCTCCAATAAGTGACACAACCGGTCTGTCATTTCCTGATTTTTTCAGTCCACTTGCCAGGGCAACTGCGGAACCGATGGAATATTTAGCCAGTAATCTGTCACCGACCTTAAACAAACAACCCGGATCACCCGTGTATATAGGCTCAAGATCCAGATTTGAGGCGGACTTGTCCAGCATCTCCAGGACTTCCTCATACCTGCAGTGCTCACAATTACTTTTGAGTGAAGGTACCTCCAGGGGTTGTTTTTCAGCAGTGAACTGAGATCTTAACTCAACTTCCGGGTTAAACTGCTTTATCGCCTCCGAGATGTGCCATCTGAAAAGTTCTCCCTCCGATGGAACATGCAGGGACTGTTTCCCATGGATCTTTGCCTTGCAACGGTGATCATAAGCAATCACTTTTATCGCATTCTCTATAAATGGCAGTGTTTCTTCTATCACCAGTATTTCATCACAAGTATTCAAAAATTTTACGGTGAGATGTTCAGGTAGCGGGTATAACGATCCGAGCTTTAGAATAGAAAAATTATCAGTTCCATCGGGTCCCAAAACATCCTTGAGTTTCGTATGAGCGAATCCGGAAGTAATTATTCCTTTTTTGGAATTTCCAATAATTTGATTGTATTGGCAGTGTTCTGTCCAATTTTTGAATTCATCAAGTTGTTGATGAAGTACCTTATGTTTTTGGACGACATTGGCAGGGACCGGGACGAAACGATAAGGTTCAAGTGGTATGTCATACTCAGGCGGATTATAATCAATAGGAGGGACCTCATAGGAAGATACAGACTGACTGAATGCTCTTGTCTCCCTGATGATAACAGGTATTTTATATTTTTCGGAAAGGCCAAAAGCTTCTGACATCATTTGATATCCCTCTTCCGGTGAAGCAGGCTCGAGCAGAGGGATCTCCAGCGTTTGTACGATTGGTCTGGTGTCCTGGTCATTCTGTGATCCATAGCCTCCTGGATCATCACCAAGTAAAATGACCAGACCGGCGTTCAATGGTGTGAGGTTCAAGGCCATCAGAGGGTCGATCATAAGGTTCATGCCCACGCTCTTAACGCAGATCAGGGAGCGCCGGCCACCGATTGAAGCACCAATTGCAACCTCTGCGGCTACCTTCTCATTTACTGACCATTCCAGTTTGTAGTTATAAGCAGACTGGAGTTTTATGAGATGGTCCATCGTTCCCGAGCTGGGTGATCCCGGGTAGCCGGTAATAACATTTACACCACCTGCAATCGCTCCATGCGCCATTGCCATATCTCCGTTGATATGTTCTTTCATCTTGAGTGGGACTCAGATCGGTAATCCAAACTCAAGATAACACCGGAATTTGTACAGGTCCGGAGATTTACGCTACAATCTGCATGGCGGCTTTCATATATCCCATAGCATAAGCCATCCCTGCATACCATGGCGCATTGCACGTCATATGCGGGGTATGATCAGGGATCAGGACGCCATCAAAGGAATTCTTCTTCAATATCCTTAATATTTTTAGCATATCGATATCTCCTTCATCCACGAAGACCTCCTTGTAGTGAGGAGCCTTACCGACAACATTTCGAAAGTGCACATAGGCGATCTTATTCTGCCGGCTGTATAGATCAGTAGCTTCATAAATGTCTCCATCGGTCATCTCAGAAAGAGTGCCCAAACAAAACTCGAGGCAATTATTCGGACTGGGTTTTGTGTCGATCAACCTTTGATAAAGGTGTGGCTGATAAACCAGCCTTGGGGTATTTCTTAACCTGGATACTGGTGGGTCGTCCGGATGTGCCGCCATTTTCACTCCGGATTCTTCAGCAGCAGGTATTATGTTTTCAATGAAGTAAGAAAACCTTTTCCACAATTCCTCATCAGATATTGCAGGCAGGGTACCTTCGGGAGCATCTCTGTCATATATCATGTTCCAAACCATTCCATTCGGGACTGGCGTATCGTCGGATCCATCCATACCTACAGCAACGGCTTCCCCACGGGCAAATGGTCCGGTTATCCTGCCGTACACCCCTGCCAGTGAAAAATTATAGCCAAAAACCGGTATACCTGCTTCACCGACGTTCCTGACCTGTTGTTTCAGGGTTTCCATTTGCTGGTTCTTTTTCGGTCCGTCCAAAAGCACGTCGTGCCACATAGCAGGATCGAAGTTTTCTATTGCCTCCAACTCCAAACCATGTTTGTTAATTTGGTTTTTGATATTTGCCAGTTCTTCGACCGACCATAATTCCCCCGTTCCGGCTTCTCCCCATCCATCTTTTTGACCTACCGGCTGACTGGCTTCCCGCTTGTCTTTCTTTTGGTGGCCAAAGTAGTCTACCATATGAATGACAAGATGTGTAGCGCCGCATTGTTTTGCAAAACGATAATGGTCATCATTGAGCATGTGTCGATATAAACCGAATCCGAGTTTCATATAGATCTATTTATTGTAACAAACTATTGATATCTGATCTTGCTGGTCTAGGCCAGTATCTTGACTCCGGCCCTCATACAAGCTTTCTGCAATTTCTTATCGTACGTCGCAATTGGTATCTTTTCCGATCTGGCAATGAATAAATATGAGGCGTCATAAAAACTAAGTTCAAATTCCTTTGCGGTATCCATGATGCCATAATACTCACTTATACTGAAATTGACAGGGACTGTCGGAAGTTCGGAAATCAATTTCATGATACGGTGGACGTTTTCTTGTTCGATGCGGTTTCGCCTTACCGATATGAGAATAACGTTGCAAACTTCAAAATACCAGAGAAGTGGAACAGCGGGTATCAACGATCCGTCAAATATTTTTTGGAAAACTTCTTCTGTGTGTTTACCACTTTCATCATCCAGGAAAATAGGAACAGTAAACGAACAATCAATGACTAGTTTACTTTCTGCCTTCATTTTTCCAAGCTATAATTTCTTCAATTGAGACTTTTGCCTTTGCTCGAAGTTCGGCCAGAAACCTTTTTTCCTTCTCCCATTCATAATTTTTATTCTTTTCGATTGGCTTTAGTTCAGCTATTGGGTTTCCATGTTTGGTAATAATGAAGTGTTCCCCTCTGGCTACTTCCGCCAGAAGACGTGACAAATGTGTTTTCGCATCAAATGCTCCAATTAACTTCATATTTAAACTAGATTATTAAACTAGTTAAAATTAACAATAGCTTAGATTTTAATCAAGAAAAAATTCAATATCGAGCCAAACCCTTTAAAGAGACAATCATATTTTTGATTTTACATGATCCCAAATTTTTCAAAAGCTTCAACAGCTCCCATACCACCTTCCAGGGCCTTTCTTACTTTCTTTTCACCTCTGGCTTTCTCAATAGCCCCTGAAAAGACCTCTTGTTCTACTTTCCGGGGGACAATAACGACACCGTCCCTATCACCAAAAACGATGTCTCCCGGATTTACCGGGATACCATTAAAATTGATGGGTACCCTGTAATCTATGACCTTGCCTCGTGGGCCCTGGTCCTGGGCATAGGTACCGGCAGAGAAAGTTGGAAAACCCAAACTTAAAATCTCTGGAGTGTCCCGTGAATAACCATCCATAACTGCTCCGGCAGCTTTAAGTTTCATAGCCCTGTTGGACATTAGACCTCCCCACAGGGCATATTTATGGGATGCGCCGGCACAGATATAAACTTCGTTTGGCTTCAGGTCATCAAGGGCGTGAAAAGTAAGACCAAATGGTTTGTCTAATGCAGGATTTTGGCCGGGTTCAATTACAACATCTGAAATATCAGCTTCTAACACGGGCATTGCCCTGCCTATCACAACCATGCAAGGATCCAGGGGCTTTATCCGGGCTGATAGAAATTGATGCAGGAAGCCATTCTGATCCAGTATATCACCTACGAGAGCTGTAAACAGTTCATTCCTGGTTATCTTAAAGAGTTCTTCGTCATCTTTCCACGTTACACTCATAACACATGTCAGTTAAATAAAACACAAACAGGACTACCACAATCGAAAACGGGGCCTTCCTTACCACTTGGTAACCCTGTGTCGGCATTTATGTGAAATGTCCGGATATCATTCGAATCCTGGTTGGCTGCCAGGAGCCAATGACCTCCGTGATCAATGCTGAAGTCTCTAGGTTCTTTTCCCCTGGTTGAAAATCGCGAGTGAAAGCTCAAATCCCCATTGGCAGGATCACACTCATATACAGAGATGCTATTATGCTGGCGATTCGATATGTACAAGGTCCTGGCCGAAGGATGCATTTTAATGGCTGCTCCCGAAGGTGTTCCTTCGAAATCGGCCGGAAGAGAATAGATCTCCGACTGTAATTCCAGTAATCCCGGACGGCTCTCATAGCGATAAGTGAGTGCCATACCGCTTAATTCACATATTACATAGACAACAGGAAGCTCAGGATGAAACACCAGGTGGCGCGGTCCGTAACCTGTTGGTGTTTGAATACCGAATGGTCCGGGAACTCCATCAAAGATTTTTGACAGGTCATGTACCCAGATCTTATCACTTCCCAGGTCACATACATATAACCATTTATAATCCGGAGAAATAACAGACTGATGGGCATGTGCACTTTCCTGGCGCTCCTGGTTGGGGCCCGAGCCCTGGTAAGTAAATGAACTGAATGAAGCAGATAGTTTATCATTTTCCAGTTGGTGAACTGAGAGTTGAGCAGACATGTAACTAATAGCATATACCAGCTTTCTCTCTGAATCGAAGGTTAAATGGCAGGTAGCAGTGCCCAAACAACTTTCACTTGACAATTTATTGAGACTTCCATCATTTTCAATTGAGAAAGACTCCACGTTTCCCGGAGAAAAATACTGGTCGGAAGCTGACAACAATATATTCCCGGGACCTTTAGCTAAATAAGTACTGTTGACCCCTTCATGGCACGTCTTGAGCAGTTTGATCTCCCCGGATCCCGGGTTTAGTTCACAGGAAACAATACCGGGCCCGTTTGCTTCAAAATACGGCCCTTTTTCGGAATATGTGCCAATAAAAAAAAGCATATTCTTCATTTTGATTGAATATTAAAATGTACTGGAGTTTCCATGTTTTCTAACCAAGTTTGGGTAACCCAACGCCATTATCCACCAAAAGTGTATGCCCGTCCAGTTCATCTGCAAGTGGAGAACAGAGGTACAAAAACGCATTTGCAATTGCTTCAGGACTGTTTCTTTCACCCAGGGGGGATACCCGGTCAACCCATGCCCTGTAGACCGGATCCGAATCGTAGATCTCCTTTGATTTTCCCACTTTCACATTTCCCGGAGAGATTGCATTCACCCTGATCTTATACTCGGCAAACTCCAGTGCCAGGTTTTTGGTTAGCATTTCCAGCGCAGCTTTGGAAGCGGTGTAAGTGGATATCCCGGCCATGGGTATCCTGCTTACATAGCTGGAAGTAAAGATCAGGTGCCCGGGAGTATTACGATCTCGCCACTGTCGGCCCACTGCACGGGCAAAATAGCCCTGACCTGTAAAATTGAATTTAACAAGATCATCGAACTCATTTGCAGATGCGTCCAGGAAATTGTTAATGTGAGTCCCTCCGGCATGGCCCAGGGCAATTTGAAGATCCGGCCATTTGTCGAAAACATGATCAACTGTTTTTTGTACTATGTGAGAATCTGTCACATCCATTGGAAAGTAAGGCAGATCCGACCATCCCCTTGATTTTAAAACAGGGACTACTTCCTCTTCCGGCTTGAGATCAGTCAGGATCATTTTAGCGCCAGCTTTTTTCAACACATTTATGACATATTCGGCGATACCCCCAAGTGCGCCTGTCATGAGGATCTTTTTATCTGTAAGGTCAATAGGTATCATATCATAATTTTTGTAGTAGCATTAGTGAGTCTTATCGGATAAACTTTCCAGTGTTTTGCCTTTCATTTCGTAGAGATATTTTTTGAAAACAAAAAAGCTGAAGAAGGTCATGATCGCATAGAACATGAACACATACCCCGTACCCATTCCAGGTTGGAACATGCCAACCACAATAGGATAGAGAAGTGTAGTTACGCCATTGAAGAACCAAAGTGAAAACGACCCGATGGAAGTGCCGAATGCCCGGATATCGTTTGGAAACATTTCCGCCAACAGCACCCATACAACCGCGCCCTGCGAGGATGAAAAGAAGGCCGTAAAACCGAGCAAAAACAGCAGTAGCGACCAATCAGGAAATACGCCATTCATGAAGGCATAAGAAAACAACCCCAGGAATACAGACATACCCAGTGTGCCGGTCAGCAGCAATTTTTTTCTGCCAACCTTATCTATCAGGTACATGGCCACAAGGGTAAAGATCAGGTTGATAAATCCTATAGCCACGGTTTGACCAATGGCTGAATGAGTGGAAAAACCTGCGGATCGAAAAATGTCCGTTGCGTAGTACATCACGATATTGATACCGGTAAATTGATTGAACATGCCGATCAATACTCCGAGAATTATCAGGTTGAGATAACCATGCTTTATTACGTAGGACAATTTCACCTCTGAATGGTCCCTGAGGGTTCTTGATATTTCCTCAACCATCTCATCCACATTGGCATCCCTGTCCAGAGTTGTAAGTACATCCCTGGCTTCCTGTTCTCTCCCTTCTTTGACCAGCCAACGGGGGCTCCTGGAGACTGTTTGAAGCAGGATAAAGAATATCAGTGAAGGCAGTGCCATTGAAACCAGCATGAAGCGCCAGTTGTTCGGACCGGTATTGAGAAGCAGGTAGTCTACAAAAAAGGCCAATAATATTCCGGTCACAATTGCTAGTTGAAATGTGATACCGAGGCGTCCGCGGTATTTAGCAGGAGAGATCTCCGCGATGTAAAGAGGCGAAAGCACAGAGCAGCCACCGACTGCGATACCACCAATGAACCTGAATATTACAAGCGTGGATATATTCCATGCGAATCCGGTTCCAAATGAGGAAATAATAAATAGTAAAGCCATGACCTTCAGCATCACTACTCTGCCGAACCTATCACTTGGACGTCCTATAGTAAACGCTCCGGCGATACTCCCGAACAAAGCTGCACTTACGGCAAATCCCTTTGAAAAGTCACTGAACTCGAAATAGTCAGTTAAAAAAGGTAGTGCGCCATTTATGATTGCTGTTTCGTATCCAAAAAGCAATCCTCCCAGGGCCGTCGCAAAAGTCGAAAGTAGCAGTTTTCTATTCATAAGATGCTGTTAGGTCAGATGCCTGGAATCTCAATTCATTTATCATCCAAATTCAACCTGATAAATTTTGTTTCAAAATGCTCAAACATCAGAGGTGAGGTCAATGTCGCCAATTCCTCTTCCAGGATATTTACCTCCTGAATTGAGGTGGCGTTGGTCTCTTCTTTTAATTTTCGAATGTCTAGAACTGCATGATCCCCTTCAATTTCCCTGAGGTGTAGTATGATGCTCTTTTCATCCAATGACAGGCTGGTATTTACCAGAAGGAGATTTGCCGCCTCGATTGTGAAAAAGGAGCGGGAAACAAGCTCTGCCCTTTCAACTCCTCTAGATGGAAGTATTACCCTGGAAAAAACCGGGACCCGCTCGCCCCAACCGAACCTGGTGGCATAAGTATGTGAATTATCGCTTGAAGAGTTGATGGCATATTTCCACCTGAGTTCCCCTTTCTGACTTGCTTTAAAATTTGTTACCCAGTAATTATTCATCACCCATGAATAGATGTGGTTAGTTTTCGGCTTTAACTGATAATAATACCGGCCGATATTCAGGTCCCCGAAATGAACCAGTGGAATATCTCCACTTACATAGAGGATTTGAGCATCATCACTTTTTACGGCAGCATAGTTTTGTATGGTATTCCAGTCAGACGCCGTACCGCGAAGTTGATTTCGACCCGGGTACACAACTCCTCCCTGCGCCTCAAAGGCGAGCCTGCCATCCGCTAAATGAAACGGGAAAGCGACATAGACAGCTTCAGGGTCATATATGGGAAGCTTAAATAACCGATAGAGCAGCTCAACTTTCTTTGTATGATGGTAAAGCCGGACCTCAATAGTCACACCCCTGTCATCAGCGCATACGGGTATCTTCCCGTTTATCCAGATGCTTTTAAATATCGCTCCATTTTCAACTTTGATCACATTTAAATTTTCGGGTAAAGAGTGTTTTTCGTTAAGGGGCCGGTATACCGTATCACGGGTTGAGGCGGTAAGTCTTTCGAGAGAATGTCGGTCTTTCAACTGTTCATAAATCACCTGCCCTAAAGACAATGTGTCTTCCGGATCAATCAATTCCCTTTGTAGCTCCTTATCGTATATGCTGGTGATAATCCCTTTTTTTCCATCTATGGTAAGCTTGTAAAATTCGTTTTCCAGGGATTCTGACTCATCGGATAATGCCTGTTCTTTTCCGGCTGAACCAACATTTATTTGAAAGGTTTTGTATCCTAATGGCGGGATATCTTCAACCCAAAGACCATAATATGCACCTTCTCCACGTCGATCGAACTCCTGGGCCGGAACTTCTCTTCCCATGTCATCTGTAATTGTGAAATCCGCACCTTCCGGGAGGATCTCATTTTGGATGAATAACTCGACCATGTTTGACCGTGTCCAGTTCAGTGTGTTGAAGACGGCAATGATCGGAACGTCAGATCTTCCAATGACCGGTTCGACAAATCCCATTGCTTTTTCCTGAAGTGAACTCGACCTCTTAGCTCCATCCCACGCATATGACGATTTCATGCCCCACTGGTTGATTGTATTTTGGGCAAGCGGATCGGAAACACTTTCCGCGGCACCGTGCGTATGCTCATCGTAGAAAAGTACATCATCATATATATCTTCAATCTCAGGCTGCAGATCCTGGGGTAATTTCTGTCCTGACAGCTTTGCCATGGCGAATATGGCAGTTGTGGCTGCGATCTCGGTTTGTGTGAAGCGTGTTACCCGTGTTTCGTTAGCCGCAGAACCTACGCCATCAGTCCACCAGTCTGGCCAGGCAACCTCCTGCGCCGGGATCTCATCAGCATGCTGCTCATCCAGGTAGATCAAAAAATCGCTAGCCAGGGCACTTCTCAACTTGGGCCACTCGTATTTTTTGTTCCATTCATCAATGATATAACAAGCTTTCGTCGAAGGCGGTGAATTGTCCGTAACATAACCGGAAAACTGCAGCGATATTTTGTTATAAGGGTAATCCCTGTCCTCCAGGCTTTTCAGGTAGTTGGACAGGTTGGCTCTGAAAACTTCTTCCTGTCCGGTGTGTACACCCAGCCTGTTGCCCCACATATAATGCTCACTGCGATAGGAGAGTAGTCGATTTCCGGCAGGTGATTGCCACCAGAAGGTTGTGGGTTTGTTAAAAGGTTTTCGGGCCCGATGGGCATGTATACCCATATCGAGATATTTTACATTTGTATTGTTGTAGTAGTCCACCATGCACCAGGCAATTCCATTCACATCATTTTGCATGGCGGTAGTCACATCTATGCCCTGGTTCTTGAGAAATCTGAGCGTTTTAGTCTGGGCTGCTAGGGCAGATTCATCGGCAATCTCAGAAAAGTTGAAAAACATTCCTGTGGCTTCCAGCCGGCCTTCTTTCAGTCGCTGAAGTAACCTGTCAATTTGGGCTTGCGGCCTGCTTCTCAGGTATTCCCTGACGGACCAGGAGGTCTCAATGGTCCATCGGAATTTAGCCGCATCAGGTAAATGATCTGTCTGGTCGCAAAAGTCAAGTGCATGATCGATATAGCGCAGATGCTCCGGTAATATTTCCGTTTGGGGTCTTGTATATCCGATATCCGTATGTGTGTGCTGGACCAGGTAAACTTCCCACTCCCTGACAGGTGTCAGGGTAAACGATTTTTGGATGCTTTCCCGGCCAGGAATCTGAATATCTGCTATGAGATCAGTACTTACCGCGACTTTTGGCAGATTGATATCAGTGGTATTAAAGCCGGTTTCAAGTTGGACTGTCGACCGGACATCCCCAATAGTAATTGTAGCTTCTGTGGCCGCTCCAAGGTGAATGATATCCACGCTAATGGAATGAAATAACCTGTCATTGTCCTTTACAACTACTAAATTCTGATTGATATCCACCCCTTCACTTATCCCTGCCCTGAAGGTCATGTACCATGCCATGTTTTCATCGGGTGTCCCATCTATCCGGAGTGTGACGGGTTCTCCGGATCGAATGGTGGAGGCAGGTAGTTTTAAGGTCATGAATCCCATCTGGTCCTTGTGTACGTCAAGCATTGTGGTGTTAAATTTTAATTCCGCACCACCAGCTCCATTAAGGGTTTTAATCCCGGGATCACTGGTTCTGGAGTTATTGAAGACGAACCACTCTTTGCCGTTTACACTTAATTTGAATTCAGCAGGATTGGAAGTAACATCCATTCCATATGCCCATACAAACGAAACGTACTTGCCGCGATAGTTTTTGGGTACAACTTCCGTCTTCCACACTATTGGATCATAATCTTTATGTCCTCTGACGAGCAAGGATGATTCCACATCGGGTAACGGCGAATGATATCCGAATTGTTTGCCGCTTACATCTTCAGCATAGCCCTGAAAAAAAACCTCCTGTGCTTGAAGCGAATAGCTAAGAGCTAATAGGAGAAGGAGAATTGCTGCCGGTTTTGATTTCATTTTTAATTCGTTTCTAAATGGATCCAAATATTTCAATTCATGCAGGGAGACCCTAGGCGTTACATGTATCAGACATAGGACGTGCCAGAATCTGCCCACACTTAAATTTATACAGTAACCGTGCTTTCGGATTTACTTTTCTTAGCAGAATTTGATCCTATTTTACCTTAATTGGATCTGGATTTATCATAATTTTGTGAATTAAGGCATAAAGCATCTCATTTGTGAATCCCAGATTTATTAAAGTTCCCAATGCTGAAGGTCACTCCTTCAGGATATCCAATGAGATAAGCCCGCATTTCTATAATCCCTTTCACTACCATCCGGAACTGGAGCTTACTTATGTAATCCAAAGCACTGGTATCCGCTTTGTGGGGAGTCATACGGAAAGGTTTGGTCCGGGGGATCTGGTGCTGGTCGGGGCCAACCTTCCCCATTGCTGGAAGAATGACCCGGAGTATTTCGACGAGGATTCGGGGCTGGAAGCTCAGGCTATCGTGATCCAGTTTACACAGGATTTCGCCGGAGAAAGATTCTTTCAAATACCCGAGTTCCTGGCTATCAACAGGATGATCACGGATGCCCGGAGAGGCATAAGATTTCCCGGTAAATCAAGTCAGTCAATCAAGAAGCTATTGTTTGAACTTGTCGACTCGAAAGGTATTGACCGGATTGTCCTGTTGATAAAGACCCTTGATTTAATGGCGCAGAGCCGGGAAAAAGAAATACTTTGTCACGTTTCATCTGCGGAACTTATGGGGAAGGAAAATCTTGACAGGCTGAATGCCATTTTTGAGTACACCACCAAGAATTTTAAGGAAAGCATACCCCTGGAGAAAATTTGTGCAATTGCGAATTTGTCTCCAAATGCATTTTGCAGGTATTTCAAACTCCATACCCGAAAAACTTACCGTGAATTTGTCAACGAATTAAGGCTGTCAAATATCTGCAAGCAATTGCAGGAAACGACGCTGGGAGTAGGACAAATTGCCTATTCAAACGGGTTTAATAATCTGGCTCATTTCAACCGGACTTTTAAAGGAAAAATCAAAATGAGTCCCATGGAATATCGCAATCAGTTCAAAAATTTAGAATTATTTGAACAATCGATCAATCAGCACTAGTCTGATACTCCGGTAGTGGGTATCAGATTCACATTGCTGTTTGAATCAACTCATCAAGCTTCAACTTTTCATCGTCATTCAGTTGGCGAAAAGCATAATCCCCGATATGTGTATTGTCTTTTTCCACGATGATGACCTCCGCATCTTCTTTCATTGCAATGTTGTGCCAGGTATTCTTTGGGATGTTATAAGTGATCCCCCCAACCATTTTTTCACAGTGAAATATTGCTTCTTCGTCTTCTATGGTTGCTACAATTAATATAGCTGTCCCACTCACTAATATAAAAGCTTCATCAGTTTTAAAGTGAACATCAATTTTGGAAATGTTACCTATGCCTTGTTCTGGCATATAGTTGAGTTTAGCTACCTGCCAACCCGGTCTGATCAAAAAAGGTTTGTACCCAATCCCTGAATATTCATATTTCTCAAGCAATTCCGAAACTTTTTTTCCTTTCATCTCTTACTCTTTTCCAGGCCTGGGGTCATAAGGGATAGTACTTTCCTTATATGCACCATCTATATACAATTCTGTTCCGGTTATGTACGAAGCTTTGTCGCTCGCCAGAAATGCACATGCCCAGGAAATATCATCCACCGTACCAACCCTGCTTGCAGGAATCCAATTATTAAACTTCTCTCTTCCAAATTTATCAATCTCTTTCTTGTTCATTTCCGTTTCTATTGCACCTGGTGATATGGCCACAACCCGAATGTTATTTTCCGCAAGTTCCAATGCCAGGCATTTGGTCATCATATTCATTGCGGCTTTCGAAGCGCAATAATGTACAAGCCCCAGACGAGGAACCCTGTCATGAATGGAGGAAATATTGATTATCACACCTCCACCGTCATTTTTCATTCTTCTTCCGGCCTCCTGAGAACAAATAAAAGCCCCTCGCAGGTTTACATCAAACACCCGGTCCCAATCTTCTAAATTCAGGTCCAGCGCATGGTCTATTGTTTCGAACCCGGCATTGTTTACCAAAATGTCAATCCCGTCAAGATGATCATCCATCTGTTGAAACATATTGTGTACATCTTCCTCCAAAGCAACATCGGCATAAATGGCAAACACTTTTACATTATGATCTTTACTAAGGTTTTCAGCCAGTTCATGGGCCAGGTTTTCATTATGAAAATAGTTTATGACCACGTGCGCACCGCAAGTGGCCAGTTTTTTGCAAATGTCCTTGCCGATGCCGGAGTTTCCACCTGTAACCAGCGCCCGTTTACCTTTGAGTTCAATATGATTGTCCATGTTGATTTATTTGAATGTTTTTATTTCTTCGTCTGACAGGCCACTAAACTCTCTCAGAATTTCTTCCGTATGCTGACCAAGTGTTGGCGGAACCCGGCGGATTTGCTGTTTACTACTGCTGAATTTAACCGGGAATCCTGGTGTTTTGATTTTGCCGATTTTTGGGTGATCGTATTCGAGGATCATCTCATTGTGTAATACCTGTTTGTCGTCCTTCATGTCATGCAGTGAATTCAATTTGGCACACCAGATATCATGTGGAAGTAGTATATCAAGCCATTCATCAGTGGTCCTGGTTATGAACACTTTCTCGAAATCAGCTTTGATCTCATCCCTGTTATCCAGTATGTTGTTGGAATCATATTTATCACCTGCATATTTTTTCAAACCAACCAATTCAGCAAGTTTTTTCACGGAATTCATCCCGATGGCAATGTACCCTGTCATTGTTTTGTAAAGTCCATATGGCGCTCCAAGCCAGGGATTGGGTATGCCTTTTCCGCTTCTTTCAGGCATCTCCTCGTTATGAAGAAAGGATGTTATTTCCTGGGTATGAAAAGACAAAATTGAGTTAAGAAGACACGCATCAATTTTTTGCCCTAACCCAGTCTCGTTTCGCTGATACAAAGCAGCCAGGACGGACTGGACAATGAATAAACTCGTTAATAAATCAGCCATTCCAACTGCAGTAACCACAGGTAACTGGTCTTTAGAGCCATTAAAGTATGGTACTCCGGAAACCGCTTGCGCCAACAAATCCTGTCCAGGGCGATCAGCATAAGGCCCATCTACTCCGTAACCCGAACTACTACAAAATATTAGGCGGGGATTTATGTTCTTGATCTCATCGTAACCTAACCCCAATCGGCTCATCACCCCTGGACGAAAGTTTTCAACAAGGATGTCAGCTTTTGCAATGATGTCTTTCGCTACCTGCAGGTGTTTTTCTTGTTTAAGATCGAGCACAATACTCCTTTTATTCCTGTTGAAACTCAGGAAAGAGATACTTTCCCCACCAGGAAAAAGATTGCCATAAGCATAATGCCGCATCCAATCTCCACCGGGAGGTTCGACCTTGATTATTTCGGCTCCCATATCACCCAACATTTGGGTGGCCCATGGTCCCTGAGCCAATTGGGTAAAATCTGCTATTACCACACCATTTAATGCCTGGGATGCTTCCTTCTTTTTCATTTTTTCTGGTCAATAAATTGTGCTGTTGATTCCCGGCTTATCTCAGTTTGAAATAATTTACTAATGGACTTTCCCCTGGAGGATGGTTCCATGTAATATCTCTTAGTATGCCAACTGCAAATCACCAGGATGATTCAATTTCTTCAAGGGTTCTGTTTTTAGTTTCGGGTACGAGCTTCAATACAAAAATTGCAGCGGGGATCATAATCAATGCGTAAAGCCAAAAAGTCCAACTTAATCCCAGCCATCCCCGTAAAACGGGAAAAGTCTGAGTCACAATGGTGGATCCCACAAACAAACAAGTCGTTCCAAAAGCCATTGCTCTTCCTCTGATTTTGGTCGGGTAAATCTCGGAGATCAATACCCATACTCCGGGTCCTATTGTTGCTGCAAAAACGATAATGTAGAAAATGAATGCACCCACCAATGAATATCCAATGGCCCCTGTTGCAATTTCCGGACCATGTCCGTAAAACTGAAATCCAATAAAAAATAATGCAATACTTAGTCCTGAGAAACCAAAAATGAGTAGCGGCTTACGACCGAAATGATCAATTTTCCATATCGCTACTATCGTAAATATCATATTGAAGAAACCTATAAGAATAGCAGTGCCGAATGATGAACCTGACCGAAATCCGGCCATTTCAAAAATAGTGGGCGCATAGTACATTACAGTTGTAATGCCGGTGAATTGACTTAACAGCGGTAAAGCCAGGCCTATGAGTAGTGCGATTCGGAAGCCTTTTTGAAATAATTGACTGAAATCACCTGATTCCTGCTTTATCGCAATATTGATTTCCTCCATTTCAGTCTTAGCCAGCGATTCTCCATGAACCTTACAAAGGACAGCATAGGCTTCATCTGTTCTTCCTTCTTTGGTCAACCACCTGGGGCTTTTGGGCACAAGAAATAGTAATATAAAAAATAATGATGCCGGAATCACTTCCGATCCAAACATTGCCCTCCATACCTCTTCAACCATTATGAAATGCAGGAAACCACTGGATGGACTGGCGGACTCAGCGTTGAACAATAACCATGTGTTGGAGAGATATGAAACTAATATTCCCAGCGTGATAGCTAACTGATAAAAAGAAACCAGGCGTCCCCTTAAGTGAGCGGGTGATAATTCAGATATGAAAAGTGGCGCTACCATGGCAGCTATCCCAACACCTATTCCGCCCAATATCCTGAAGATTACCAATTGAGTGGGTGTTTCCGGAAGCGTGGTTCCCAGGGCTGAAACAAGAAAGAGGATCGCCGAAACCATAAGAATCCTCCTGCGACCATAATTATCGCTTAGAAACCCGGATATGATCGCACCTAAAACACTTCCTAACAGGGCAGAACTCATAATCCACCCTTCCATGATGGCGTTCAGTTCAAGCTGTGTTCTCAGGAATCCAATAGTCCCTGAAGCCACTGCCGTATCAAATCCAAACAGAAAGCCGCCCAAACCTGCCGTGAGAGATACCAGAGTGAGGTACCGCTTATTGATAGCATCAGTACCATAGTCGCCCGGTTGATTCACGTTATTTTTTACTTCAGTTTCAGATTGTATGTTTCGATACTATAATCTGGCACATTCATTTCGGATATAGGCACTGGATTTTCTTCAATGATATTCGTTTTAAAAAGGGATCCAAGTGAAAAGTATGATTGTAGATCCGCAATAGAACTTTGCCCTTCAGCATCATATAATCTGACGATAATTCCCTCATCGTTTTCAGCTTTCTTGATGGACGTGATGATGAGATTACTTTGATCTACCCTGAAAAAACTCAGCCTCTCCGGGAGTGAGGCTTTCGATGATCTGTCGGGATTAATTACGACGATCAATGGTTCATTTTGCTGCTTTGCCATTCGGGATCCGGAAATATCATCCACTGGATTTGATGTGAGGATATTATGATAATAATGATTTCCTCCCTGGCTGTACTCATTACCCTCCCAGTGGCATGAAGTTCTGCTGGCCAACAACAAGTGTTGCAATAGGGTAAATTCATTTTCTTCCGTCGGATCTATCCAGTCAGCAGCGGAAACGGATGAGCTTAGCGTTATGGTCATCTCATCATCTGAAGCAGATATCCAGTCCAGGATAGCCCTGGGATGGACATCTTTGCATAGTGGAACATATCGTTCTCCGGCTGTTTTTATTTCATCTTTCCCGACCTGCACTGATCCAAATGGAACTTCATATTTGACAGCAGGATTGTCCATTGCAACCGGAAATGCGGTACGGAACTCCCGGTACAGCTCACCGGACCAGTTGAGAAGTTTTGTCTCAAAAAGGATGCGCTTGACATCGTGATAGATGGTTACATCCTGTTCAATAATAGCATGTAGTATTTGTTGTCTGAGTCTGTAGGTAGTAAAAACATTACCATCGCGGATTACTTTCCACTTTGGTTGATAGAGACTCACTTTGTCAAAGTCTTTCATAAATGGCTGCTGAATATCCCCAAATTCACCAGCGCCATTGCCCACCGATTGCATGGTAAATACTTCACCACCCATGAACCGATCGGTTTTCAGGAGATTTCTTTTTAACGTTTTATCGAAGATCTGTGAAATCCCCCCATCTGCGAAAGTGACTTCATAAAACTTGTTTGAATATTTTTCAGTGGGTGGCACTTTTTCATTCTGATCAGCAGGCTTTGCAGATGTCTGTATATAATAGGTTTTATAACCTATCGGCGGGATATCTTCAGCGATATAGACAACGTCGGCCTGCCTGATACTTTCATCATCGTAATATTCAACATTCTCCAATTGTGTGGGGACAGTTCGCTTTTCACTATCCAGAATGCTCAAACTATCGACTTTTCCTTTTTTATATCTAACCTGAATCGTCACAGGATCCGTTCTTTCCCATGATAGACTATTGAACAGTACAACTGGTGTTCCAATGTTTTCATTGGTCTTAATTCTGCCAGCGATAAAGTCGGTTGCTCTGTTCAGCAACTGATTACCCATCGTTCTGGACAGGACCAGTTTTTCTTTGAAAAGGTCATCCGTAATATCCCCGTCATGACCACCCCAACCATGGTCAGGATAGATCTTAGCTTGCCATGCATCGTCAAATTCAGGGAAAGGATAAGGCATTTTATCAGCATCGAGCAACTCCGAAACGGTTAAGAATTTTTCGGCAGCAGGGATAAGTTTGGAAGCTTCCCTACTGGCTGTCAATGCATCATGATGAGCAGGTCCGTGGATGTATACCCAGACATTGGGCCTTTCTCCCTGTATGGTATCGGCATTTACCACACGCTGTTCGGCCAGCGGCATATATTCATCCATCGTCATCAGTTCCATCGGTGGAAAATAGACGGGTTGATCCTGACCATTTTCTTTTTTTACACTTTCAACGTTATTCCAGGTTTCAATGAAATCTGAATAATCAATAGCTGGCAACATGTCCTGGTCTGAAAGGAGTGGGGTAGGACCGTTTTCTTCTCCGTAATATTTATTCCACCATACGACCTGTTCGGCACCGTATTTTATCTTTTCACCCATCTCTTTTGAAAGATGAATGATATCCGCACCATAATGTCCCGGTGAGTAGGTGAATACACTACTTCCATCGGGGCTCCTCCAGTGAAACATGCCTTTTGCATGACGACTGATGACCATATAATCTACGCCGGCTTTTTTAAGTATCTGGGGGTATTGCAATGTTTTGCCCGGTACGTCTACATTCCAGTAAACTTTTGAGTCATATCCACCAAAGGTTTTTTTGATCCATTTTTTGCCCAGGTAAAGCTGACGCACCTGGTCTTCGGCATCATACATATCTTCATAGGGACAGTTATAAGAAGCCCCAACAGATATTAGTTGTTTTTTCAGTAGTGTGGTAATTTGATCTTTTGATTCCGGGTGACGTGCCAGGAACTCCCTAAGTATAAGTCCGTCTTCGATGTCAAATCCATAGTCTGGTCGTATCGCTGCGTCCTTCAGAACAGGCGCCAATAACAGTGTATCCCGAAGTACAATGCAAACTTCCGGCCGGTCTACCCAGGCGATGTCCTGATGGCTCGAATTGAGAATTGAGACCTGGCCGTCGTCATATTTTCGTTCAAAGAAATTACTGTAGGCATTAAAAAAAGATGGACGGTATGACTTTGTGATGGTGGCGCTCCAACTACCATTGCTGCGGGCGGTTTGATGATGAAAGTAGGTGCCAACAATGTCAGACTGATTAACAGAACCATCCCCCTGAGGAAAAGTCATATCGTACCTTTCATCTCCATATACCAGTGAAAAAGTCTTTTTCGGAGCACTTATTCCAAATGAAGCTTTGGCCAAATCTCCTTGTCCTTTAAATACAATTTTTTTACTGGATTTCCCATCGCTTATCACCTGTACCTGCTGACCTTCGAAATGAGCGGGAGCATCAACCATCAACATGTCATTAGTCTGCTTGATACTAAATGCGCGATCCGATTGAGCTGAAATTTTTAGTCTTTCCAGCACGTCAGTCGCTTTGAAGATCATGAACCAGGAGTTACTTCCTTTGTTGTGACCCTGAACCATTATTTTCGCCTGTTCACCAATATTAATTGAGGAGGTGGGCATAGTTAATCGAAACGCGCCGATCCCATCTCCATTTCCATCTCGCTTTACCAAAATATATTCTGCTTCGCCGTTTCCGGGATTTTCAAGGATCTTCAGTGAACCATCTTCATTGGCAATAAAGGTTAGCAGTGCCCGGTCATTGACAAACACATCATAGGGTTCTCTTTTGTTGAGATCTATGTCTGAAAGAAAGAAGAAAGTGATGTTCTGTTTCGCATAATTTGCGGGCACTGTTGAGGTAAGAAATACGAAATTCATCTTACCCGTGGATGCACGCGAGATCATAGCACTCCCAATATCCGTCCTCAATGAAGGGTAAGTATATTCCCCTCCACTGAGCTTTTGAGCAAATCCTTCGATATCATTTCGACTTATTTGATACAGGAAGTAGTTGGCATTGATCTCGTGGATATGATCATGACCATTGTTACCATGCCCGAAGATCATCCCGGGCAGCAGACAGACAATAAGAATGTTTAAGTACCTCATCGATTGCTATTGTAGTTCGTTAATTCGCTTTTACTTCTAAACTATGCAGTTATCTTAACAGGAAGGTAACCGGCTGATTCGGCTGAATGTCAAACCGAAATCTATTTTCAACTATTGAAATTCCTTGGTTATCGACTATTTCACCGGTCAGATCGCACCTGAAAGCTTCTGTAAAAGTGCTATCGCCCGGCAATTTCACCGAAACAGAACTACCACGACCAGTTTGTTCCCAAAGTCTTAGGATGTAACCGTTCCCAGTAGGCTGCTTACCAAAAGAAGTCACAATTGTACCTTTTTGGTCCAGTGAAATTCCCTCCTGACGCAGGGAAAGGTCTCCCATTGGACCATCATAATAAACTCCTTTCAATGGTGCCCGTGTCTCTTCCGAGGGTGTTATAAAATTCTCCTCAGCATCATATTTACCATAACTCCATAAGTAAACCTTCGCAGAGAATGAACCTTCGATCCATTCCGTGAAATTCGTACCCCATTGATTATTATAAAGGTTGACAAACACTTTACCTGTTGATAGTTCTTTCTTTTTTGAGTAGGTAAAAAGTCCGGGATTATCAATACTGATCCCGGGAGCATCCGGCGTGTTTAATCCAATCCCACCACCATTACTATCAAACATGGTCATTGAAGTATTGAGGAAATAAAAATCCTGGTTTGTTTTTTCAACAAACTCCATTTGCGGATCAACGATTCCTCCGGTCCTGTATAACCTGTATTCCGGATCTGTTAAATTAAAAGGAAAGGCGAGCCATCCTGCTTCCGGTTCAGGATTCGGTTTCTTACCATCAATTCCCCAATTGATCTCAACATAAGGTTGATCTTCATAAAGTGTATAGGTAACAAGGTAATCCTGTGAAACTGGTCCTTCAATACGACCAAATACAGTTGCCCTGACTGCATTACCCATATTTTTGAATACAGTCTTTTCAGGCAATCCCCGGATAAGTTCCTGTTTCTCATTTGGAACCGATTGCCTTATCATCTCAGGCGTAGCCCAAAATTCAGCACCCGGTTTAATGTAATTCTTATTGTATGCATCAATTTGATCCTGTCCTGCCAGTTCGTACAAATATGAAGCAAAGCCCATTTCACTATGCTGATCAACCAGTTCTTTTTGGCTTTGTTTATCAAATGCAGAAGACAGAGCTCCGGTAGATGTATCGATTCTCAATCTGAAATACTTATTTTCCAATAAACCCTGGGTTTCGTTCAGTGCGACAGATGAATTGCTTGATATTGGAGTAAGCAGGGGTATGTAGGTTTTATACCCTGTTGCAGGTACGTTTTCAGCGTCAAATGAGATCAAATTATAATCTTCATAGACAGGAATTGTCTTATCAGTTTCCGGATCCTTTAGTCCGAATATTGTGAAGTCTTTACGATAAACACCAGCAAAGAATTTTACCCTGCCGTTCCTTTTCCAGGGTAATGGATTATAAACAATAATTCGTTTACCTTCAGTTTCAACCGAGGCTGCCAGTTGATCTAACTTCCGGTTCATCAGTGGTACAATAATTCTTTCGGCTTTCTTAATACGACTACTTTTTTCGTCCCATGATCCTTCTATGTAATCGTAATTTCCCAGGGACTTATTGATCCTGAACTCATCCCCAAAGGTCCATTTGTGTTGATTCCCATGGGTCATAGCAATACCGAAGGTGTGTTCATCATACAATAGCATGTTTTCAACCGCTTCATCAATATATGAGTTAACAGGATTGCTTGAACCGGTCCAGAGACTAAGTTGTGTATTGAGGATCTCCGTATTGTAGGTTTCCCGCTGCAATGTCTTACTCAATTTTGTCTCTTCAGGCATTGACATATAGCCGTGGATCCATGTATCAGGCATATCTTGAGTAATCACCGGAAGATCAGGTTCTTCTTTCATCAATAGATCATAGAAATCCGATATGCGTCCGATCCGTACCTGTGCGTTAGGCATTTTCTCTTTTGCTTTTTTCAATAGCTCTGCAACTTCTTCAGGAGATGGGGCACCTGTGTTTTCATGGCTGTGAATCATGGCCAGCCATGTCTTGTGAGACCAGTCTTTTGGAGGTAAAATATCTGATCCGTAGTACCTTGACCAGTAAAACGTTAATAACCTTGATCTATCCGGTCCTTCCCACCAGAATATTTCAGGAACATCAGGCGATGTTGATCCGGGATTGCAGCCTAAATGCAGAATATCAACCCCTGAATTCTTTAATAGTGTTGGCAAAACTCTTGAGTGACTTGGTATATCCGTAAGTTTTGCATCGCGTGCTTTGGGGACATTATATTTCGTGCTGATTTCAGTTGCATAGGATATTCCACGGACGAGGTTTTCAAGATCACTTGCTTCAGTTTGGTGACACATGGGTAGTGCATGCGTGATGATCCGCTGATCTCTGATTGCGTTTTCCAGTCTGATCCGGTTTTCATCCGTTGTATTCTCCAGCATATATTTCATAGGCCAGCCTGGAATTGTCCAGACAAATTGTTCCTCTTTTGGTAACCGGGAAGTTTCTTCTATTGAAGTCAGTGTCTTTTCGAGCATTGAACCTGCGTAATCCTGCAGTACGCCTTCTGCCCAATTGGTATAGCCGATATCAAAATGCATGGCAAAGACCACCACGATATCCGTAACGTTTGTATTGTATTTCTCCTCATCGACATCAACCTTTGCAATTTGACCGGTACAAGTAAAAAACAGAAGTGTAAATGCGGAAAAAAGAATATGCCTGGTCATACCTTAAATCTAAATGATCGTAAAGCAGATTGAATATCTTATGTTAGCAAAAATTGATACTCAATTACCCATTATTCCATATTTCAATCCATTATGTTGTTAATTTAACATTAAACAACATGTTGAGTCATCTTTTCTCAATACCAAATTCATTGAATAACAACTTTTTCACCGTAAAATTTAGTAGCAATCAACATCTCTCCTTCATACACCGAGAAGGTTTTTCTGGTTAATCGAATACCAAACGATCTTCCTTTGTAAGGAATATCCATGAGGCTAGCCTCACCAATATCTTCGTGGTTGTAAGGTTTAATTGTTAGTTTATCTTCTTCCATTTTCACCCCAAAAGTTCCAAAAACTATGGCTTCCAATCCTGCTCCCGCTGCAATTTGAACCGGCATTGAAGAGCGATCTTGTTCCGGAGTATCGATACGCGGATTTTGTGGTAAATAAGGAAAATGGTCAATATATCGGATGTTGCGTTTCAATACATCCCAACCTTTACCGGCAAATCCTTTCTGATACAAGTTGCGGGAAATACGCCCTGGCATGCCGGCATATTGTCCACCTCCACCCCAGTCAGAATCAATCAGATCCCAATGTACTGTGTCCCGGCGGGCAATTGAGTACACACCATACTTTCCTAAGAATTCACCTTCCTGCAAGTGACTAACCAGACGATATAATTGGTCATCCGGAAGATAATCAGTTCCTAGCAGGTCGAATAAATGATAGGTCCAGATAGTGCCTTTTGTGCCATCGGGATAATAATTATCGAACCATCCCAATTCTTCATTCCACATGTACTCATTCACCAGGCCTCTTAGTGTCTCAGCATCTTTAAAAAAGTTTTGTTGCAACTTCTTTTCACCTCTCTTTCTTGCCCAATCAGCCATAGTGTACAGTAAATCGATGGTCAGGGTATTGGTAATAGGCACGGCATGGTTATAGCCATCAGTACGGATTTCAATGATTTTTTCAGTATTGTATCCCACATCGATCAAGCCGATTTTATTGGTGTAATTGCCTTGAAGTTCATCTACCCAGCGTTGCATCCACTCCCAAACTGAAACTCCTGCTGCTTTCTCATCAAAAATGGAATAATCCCCGGTATGCCTCAAGTATGCTTCAATCATTATTTGAAGCGCAAAAGGTTCTTGAATATACAGGATTTCCCAATGAGCACCATTCCAACCCACGTACGTCTTTTTTAACTGTACCTGTTCAAAGTCTGTTAAGATGGCATTTTTCAAGCTTTCTGCATCCAGCATGGCAATCAAATCAGAGGCATATGAATTATCCCAGCTAATGGTATAGGGCCATGTTCCTACGGCCCAAAACACATCTGATATGTAGCTTGGATTCTCGTAACGACTCATTAAAACCGACAGCATACAGCGGTAATAATATTCTTCGAGCTGTTTATTTGAACTGGTAAATTTGGGAAGCTTGTTATATGCCCAAGCCAACATTTCACGCGTTTTTTTATCAGCTTTTATCATTCGCTCCTTGATATCAGATTGATATATTTCAGGGGCTCTATCCTGTGGCTCGTAAAACTGAACAGCGAAATAATAGGTTTCGGTTTTTCCTGGTGAAATGCTGATTTCAAAACCTTTTGCGCTTGTTTTTTGTATGGAAGAGGACACCCGTGCATGAGCTAACTTGCTCCCTATAGTAAATGCATCCAGTGAATCTGATTCTCTTGCACCCTCAACTACACCTTCCTTGGAATAGCGTTCCATAACATCAGCTACCTGATTTGGAATAATGGTCATTTCCAGATCTTTGGAGTTACGGTTTGTAAGTATGAGTTTTATAAAAACCTCATCATCCTCAAAGGAGACATTGGTCCAACTCTTTGCAGAAAAACTAACCCACTTTTGATTGTATTCTTTATGGAAAGTAGCTGTTCTGTGATATTGGTTAGGTCGCCATCTTTCATCTTGCGTGACCATGATGGAAGGTGAGTTTGGACGAAAATTAGACCCCAATGGATCATAGCTTCCTCCATCATCTATCCATGACTTCCATTTGGTAGGAACATCATCTTCGATTAAGCGGCCCGTGCCCTTATCGAAAAAGTTTAAATTAAATTCATATCGCGGCGAACCGAGAGGTAGAAACCAAACATTAGTGAACTGGGTTACACTATACTGTCTTGGAGATATAAATCCCCGATAATTAACCAGAATTACCTGCTCGTCATCAAAAGCAATATCTTCCCTGTCCATAGCATAGTATTCCGGATCTGCCGGAGTGATACTACCCTGGGAAATAGCATTCAGAGAAAAAATAATGAACATTAGTAACGCAAAAATTCTTTTCATATTTGAGCCTTTAATTCCAATTAAACAAAACTCCACCAGAAAGTAATGTGCCTTAACAAGGTGTTTTTAAGTCTCTTAGGGTAACTACCTGGTCATACCCTAAATGTAAAAGATTATGGAGCAGGTTGAATATCTTATGTTAGCAACAATTGATACTCAATTACCCAATATTCCATATTTCAATCCATTACGCTGTTAATTTAACATTAAAACAAACATTTTGAATTATCTTGTTGACTGATATTCTCGTGTCAAATTGTTTAAGAAAAATCGAACAAATCCAATGAAATTATACCTGATTGCCCTGATGCTGTTATGCATTTCATGTACCCCGCAACAAAATGAGAAAATCCCAGTTTATGCCTGGCTGGGTGGGCCTGGTGAAGCTACGGATAAAGAGATACGTAGTGAATTTGATACATTAAAAAGTAGAGGAGTTGATGTTTTGATGTACAATGGCGGACAGGATCCTGAGACCTACAAAAGAGTAGGGAAGATCGCCAAAGAAGCTGGACTCGGATTCCATACCTGGATCCCGACAATGGTGCAAAGCCCGAAGCCGGGAATTGATGATGATTGGTACGCTTTCAACGGTTTGGGTGAATCGGCTTTGGATAAACCGGCGTATGTTCCCTATTACAAATTCCTATGTCCCAGCAAGGAAGGTACATACCGGTTTTTGGAGAATATGTATGGTGCTGTTGCGGATGTTCCTGAAGTAGATGCCATTCATCTTGACTATATCCGGTTCCCGGATGTGATACTGGCGAGAGGCCTGTGGGACAAGTACGGCCTGGTAATGGATAGGGAATATCCGCAATATGATTATTGTTACTGCGATCAGTGTACATCTGATTTTCAGGAGAAAACGGGAATCGATATAAAAGCAGCAGACGATCCCTCGCAGGTGGAAGAATGGAAACAGTTCCGATATGATTTGATAACCAGCATCGTTAATCGACTGGCGGATATGGCCCACTCAAAAGGAAAGGAGATCAATGCTGCTGTTTTCCCCGGCCCGAATTCCGTTGCAAAAAAGATTGTGCGGCAGGAGTGGGATAAGTGGAATCTGGATGCATTTTTCCCTATGAATTACAATGACTTTTACCTGGAGGGTACGGATTGGATCGGTGATGTAACCAATGAAGCTGTTACTGCACTTGATGATCGCAAACCAGTCATTAGCGGTCTTTTTATTTGCCCTGATCCGGAAAAGAAAACTGAAGAAAAAGATCCTGAAAACCATGGACTGTTACCCGAAGAAATTGGGGCGGCAATTGAACAGTCAATGATAAACGGAGCTTCCGGGATATGTCTGTTTACTCCCGGGCGTATGACCGATGAACACTGGGTGGAGTTTGAGAAGTATATCTACAGAGATTATTCGGCTTCCAACAGATAATAATCCTACTCCCGGTTACTGCCGGAAAGTAGTGTTTGGAATGTGTGTGTATCTATCTCTCTGGTATTGTAAGAATTAAGATATTCGAGGTGCTTCTTAGTTAATGGATAATTTTCATTCTCACCATAAGGATAGCTGCTCATTCCGTGAAAGGGAAGCGGCAAAACTGTTTGTCCGGATGCAGTGTTTAGATCGCCATCCTTGACCCATCCAACACTATAAATAAGAAAATCCCTGGTCCATCCCTGATCAAGTTCAGGAAGCTGTGTAGCATCAAATTCTATAGTGGTTTCATCTCCGGCATTTGCCACAATATATAGATCGTCAGCATTTTGAAGCAATTCGGTTACGTCCCCATACCGGGTGTAGTTTCCAGTTAGATCCCTCCATTTT
Source organism: Cyclobacteriaceae bacterium (assembly GCA_028278225.1). Classification (GTDB taxonomy): domain Bacteria; phylum Bacteroidota; class Bacteroidia; order Cytophagales; family Cyclobacteriaceae; genus JANQEU01. The sequence goes on along the minus strand of JANQEU010000046.1, from coordinate 60,402 downwards.
GGATCGATGGATACTTGACCGTAGTCAAACCAATGAGGGCCGTATCTGCCACCCTTTCTAAACTTTTTAGAAAATCCCCTGTAATGGTGATTTGCCCCTATGGGTTTCATTTCAGTCAATCTCGTCTCGACCATTGCATCCTTGGCGAAGAAGATATGATCCCAGTAAATTTCCATATTTGTTCGGATCCTTACCTTTCGCTGGTTTGACAAAAATTTGTTTGAGAGATCCACGATCACCGTTTTGTTTTTACCCGAAGGGAATCCTATGTTGGCAATTACTTCTTCCCAGACGCCATCTTCATTGATGACCTCAAGTGAAGGGTGGCGGATTTTAATTTCATCTGATTGAGCCAAAGCAACATTTATACTGGCATCCGTTGGAAAGATCCAGCCATTGAGAAACAGGTAAATGTTTTCGAGATCCGAAATGTTACCCAGGTCTAGTATCAGATCTTTTAATTCAGTGATGCCCTGATATTTCCTACGTTTAAAGTTTGAAATATATTGGTTGTCTTTCTTGCTGATCAACTCACGGAGATCAACACCATTCTCATCTTTAACCGATACCGGTATCCTGTGATTTACAACCTTTAACACTTTCAATGGCGGATACGGAGGTGCAATGAATTTTTCATCAACATAGATCTCTGACTCTTTGGGATGATCGACGGCAATCAGTTTTATCTCATCGTTGTATATCGTCTCCCAAAGTTCTTCCGTGATCTGAATGGTGTACTTTCCATTTTTTTCACGAAGTAACTCACCAGGTATTTTGAGAAACTCCTCAGAGGCATTGGGGAATCCATAAGTTGTTTTGGTGCCCATGATCCCCATGGGCATACCCAAAGCACTGCGCCACATCATGTCTTTGACAAAGACAAATTCATTTCCATTCCAGGTATAGAGAAAAGGACAGCTTCCTTTGAGTTCCTGTGCTTCAATCAGATCTTCATCACTGCCGGGACTAAAAATGTTTTGAGGAACTCCATTGGTCCAAAGGATACGAACGACATCGGCTTTGGTACGATTCCCCATGCCAAAATGGATATTTGGTGATGTCACAACCTGCATTTGGTACATGTCGCCAGCCCTTACTTCAACTTTTGCCCCGATACCAAAGTAGTTGTTTTTGCCGCTGCCGGTTCTCAATCCTACTAATTGGATCTTTAAGTGATGATTGACATTACCGCCGTCATTTCTTAAAAGCCTCAATTGCCCGTTCCCGTCTGCAAAATAGAAATCTAGATCTCCATCCTGATTGTAGTCGGCGAAACTGATCTTCCTGCCGCCTGAAAGTTCAAGCGGATCTAATTTGTCAAGATTCTCAAAATCTCCGGATCCGTCATTTCGGAGCAGATAGTTGCCTTTTTTCCCATCTATTCCTTTCCCGGCCGTGAGTACATCCAGGTATCCGTCATTGTCAAAATCGAGAAAGGCAACATCGTGAGTTGTCACTGATTTCAGCCTATCAAAGGCCTTGGAAGCTATCGTATCATTCATAAATGATCCGTCCCCTTTGTTTTTGTAAAGCCTGCTTGCCGATCCGGCAATAAGTATATCCAGGTATCCATCGTTATTATAATCCCCAATAGCAGCTGCGCTGGAACCCTGCAAAGGCTCAATTCCGGCTTCTATCGCAATGTCACGGAATTTGCCCTGTCGGAGGTTTGAGTAGAGGATGTTTTTTCCGTCTTCTCTGACCACGAACAGATCAATATCTCCGTCATCGTCGAAATCTCCGAGCCCCAGGTCCGTGCTGGGACTTGTGTTTTCCTCAAATCCAACTTCTTCCGATATTTCCGTAAAGGAGTTATCCCCGTTATTTCTGAACATGAGGTCATTCTCCCCGCCTACGAACAGGTCCAGATCCCCGTCATGATCGGCATCCAGGGATAAACATGTTGAGGTGCCGGTCTTGTCAAAACCGGTAAATCCTCCATCAACAAGTTCAAATTTCCCCGCACTTACATTTGCAAATAATTGGATACCATTTTCTTTCAGGATCAGTAAGTCAAGATGTCCGTCGTTGTCGTAATCTGAAAGTGTTGAATGCCTGACATTTCCTTCAATTTCAATATTTGCCTCCCTGATAATATTCTCATATCGTCCAAATTCGTTCTGAAACAGGTAATGCGATCCTCCGGAGGAATAAAAAACATCGATGTCTCCGTCACTGTCAAAGTCTCCGGTGGTCAGGCTTGTGAATTCCGAATTTGATATTTTGGTTACGAGTAATGCTGATTCCGTAGCATCCGTAAATCGAATAGCCTCCAGGATGGATTCATCATCGCTGATAACAGAAGCGGTGGCCTCACTGAACCTCATGACCGGATAACCTATGTTGGTCCCGGCAGGTCCTTTCAATTCCTGGATCCCGGACTGGTATGAATTGGTGATCTTCAGGAAATGATGGAAAATTATGAAAGCATCCAGTGCCTCCTCCAAATTGTCATTGTGCAAATGATCCAAAGTGCTGTCATAGAACTCTTCCGCATCTACCGGGAAACCAGGAAACAACTGGCTCAATTCTTCGAGCTGCTTTATAGCCTGATCCGGGTCATTCTTTTTCAACAAGAACTCAATCAGGTACAGTTTGGAAACGATATTCGTCGGAGCAGCCTCAACTATTTGGTTTATGTATTTTTCCCATTCTGACATGGAACTTTCATCTGAGGAGCCGCTGTATGTTTCCGCTAAACTGTAAAGGGATTTTACATGATCCGGGGAGATTTCTACGGATTTCTTGAGTTCTTCCACTGACTTTTCACTTTCATCCATCAATTCGTAGACCTTGGACAGATTCAGGCGAATATCAGGATCCTCCGGAGCTAATTCCCTGGCCCGGAGCAGATGTTTTTCAGCCTCTTCATATTCACCCATCCTCAGGTATACAATTCCCAGGTTGGCATGACCAAGGGGCTCTTCCGGGGCCAGTTCAATAACTCTTTTAAACTGTATTTCCGCGTCTTCGAGCTTGTTTTCTTCAAGGTAGGCAATACCAAGAGCCCTGGCACTTAGTTTTTCCTCATTCGTCTCCTGATCCTTGTCTTTTGACTCAACCTGTTCTTCACCACGGATAGTTTCCTGTTTTGCCCTGTCACCATTTTTACAGCTGAAAACAAAAAGCAATGACAAGGTTAATACCAATAAATACCGGATGGATTTCATGACTGAAAAATTAAAAGCAACTTTTCGAAGAAATATACAAATGGAGTTTGAGATTCACATTAATTCTTTCTCGCTTTGAAAAACTGAAGTTGATCGTTGTTGCATCCTAATATGACATGAGGAACATTCTTGATGTCGATCTCTGCCATGTTTTTAACATTATAGGGTGCAAAAAACCCGCTCAACTCCCTTGATACAGCTTCAAAATTGCCATTGCCGTCTCCAAGCATCAGCAACCCCACTCCAGCATCATTTCTGGCTGTCTCCACTTCAGCATTGTACAGATTCCCGGCTGACAGAATATCTAAATATCCATCGCTGTTATAATCCTTTATGAGGATGTCATTAATTGAAGAGTACTGAGCCTGTTGAGGCAATGCATGCATTTTGAAAAGCCCGTTGCCCAGATTTTCCACATAGGAATTAGCGAAAGTCTTTGCCTGATAATGCAGTGAGCGCTCCAGGTTTCTGGAGCCGTATACTTCGAACACATCTGCCCTGGCAAAGAGGTCATAGGTGGCGAATTTTTCTTTTATTGCCGGGACCTGTTCAGATGAGCAGGACCTTCCTCTAAGTGGAAATTTTTCTCCGAAATTATAATAGGTAAGTACAATATCATTTGAGCCATTATTGTCAAAATCATAATAATATACCTCGAATGGCTCCTTTGGGCTTGCTTTATATTTATAGTTCAGGCCCAGGTTACCGGCAACGAAATCCATATCTCCATCATTATCCATATCCCCTGACTCAACGCTAAACCACCATCCCGTGCTGTTTTCTAACCCGGAACTTCCTGTGACATCGGTGAAGACGCCATTTTCATATTTCAAAAGCGTGATTTCCATCCACTCACCAACCAAAACAAGGTCTTTTTTGCCATCTCCGCTAAAATCCACCCAATCAGCATCATTTACCATTCCTATTTTGATGAGGTCACCGGCAATTTCCTTGGTTGCATCAGTAAATTTTCCACCTTCGTTAAGTAAAATCGCGCTAGAGGCAGGTAAGGGGTAGGACCATGGTATGTGCCTTCCTGCTACAAAGAGATCAAGATCCCCGTCACCGTCAATGTCGTTGGGATACACTTTTGATCCACTTGAATATAAATCGGGAAGTGAGTTTTCGGCCTCATTGAATTGACCATTTCCGTCATTCAGGTAAAGCCGGTCCGCGTACTGCCTGGAATTTTCAGCAAACTCATTCCCACCACTCACTACGTAAAGGTCCTGATCTCCGTCTTCGTCGGCATCAAAAAAAACAGCTCCCATATCCTCATGTACCTTGTCATCAATAATGCTTTGGGAAATACTCCTTTCAAAATATCCCTTCTCATTTTGTATAAAAACCCTGCCCGTATGTCCTGAAGATCCCCCAAAATAGAAGTCATCAAGATCGTCACCATTCACATCCCCAACTGCCAGGCAAGGTCCCAGTGTTGACATTTTGTGAGGTAGCAAGACCTGCCTGCTGTAATCATCAAATGCGTTTTCAACGTGTCTGACCTGCAGCCCGACATCTGCAGACGCATTAGTGAAGATAGTCTTTGCCGCCTCAACCGAATTTTTGGGAATTTTCGACTTGCTGTACTTCACCTCAATGGTTTGTCCGGCTTTCACTTTGGTCAGTATATTCTCGTTACCATCCGGCCAGGTGATTATTACTTTATCCGCAATTGTGTTTTCGCCCAATCCAAAATGAGCAATTTGCTCGCTGGTGGAATACATACCACGAACACTGGTGATCTCAAACAACTGATCTAAATCGCCGGTTACCACCCGGACCCTTGTCCCAAGGTTGACAACACCGCTTTCGTCCGCTACCGGTTTAACTCTCAAATAATTAGATCCCGGAATGGTTTCTGCATTGTTTCGATATACAAGTGCAATGTCATTTACATTGCTGACGACAAGATCAAGATCCCCGTCATTGTCAAGATCCCCATAAGCCGATCCGTTTGAAAAAGTTTTTTGATCAAGCCCCCATTGCTCTGTTACATTCTTAAATGTCAGGTCCCTGTTATTTTTATAAGCATAGTTGGGCAGTTTCACTGAGGGGGTAACAGTCATCATAGTTTCAAAATCAACGACATCCCAGACGGTAACATTCCTTAGATTAGGGTTGGTTTGTATGTAGTTGAAAAGCGCAGTTTCTACCTTTTTTTTAAATTCCCGGTTTGCATCTGTGTTGCGGATGTCTCTCATCAGGCCGTTTGTGATATGAATGTCTTTCCATCCGTCGTTATCAAAATCGGCCATCAGGTTAGACCAACTCCAGTCGGTGGATGCTACATTGGCTAGCTGAGCAATATCACTGAAGTGCGAATTCCCATTATTGTAGTGAAGTGTATTGAACATATACTGGTAGTGACCTCCGTCAGCCACAACTTTCCAAAATGCTTCAGTATTCATACCACCCATGTTGGCTTTTAACCGATAGTTGTCCTCGGCCACCATGTCCAGTACCATTACATCCAAATTTCCATCATTGTCAATATCGCCGGCGTCTATACCCATACTGCTAAATGAGATATGCCTGGTAAGGTCTTCCAGCTTGTCAGAAAAAGTCCCGTCCCCATTGTTGATGTAGATAAAATCTTCCACCCAAAAATCATTTGCAACATAAAGATCCGTCCAGCCGTCATTGTTCAGATCACTGGCAGTTACACTATTTGGAAATCCCGGTTTGTAGACTCCGGCATTTGCTGAAACATCAACAAATCTATCCCCGCGGTTTTCATAAAGAACTGTGCTGTATTTGTGGATCAATAAATCAGTACCGTAGAAATCAGAATAATCACCAGGGTTCGGCGGTTGATTTAAAAGAAACAGATCGATGTCTCCATCTTTGTCGTAGTCAAGGTAGGTGGCGTGCCGGGTGCGTTCACTGTTATCCACCCCCCATTGCATTGAGCTTTCAGTGAATGAGAGATCTCCGTTGTTGATATACAGCTTGTTTCGCCTGATCTCCGGTTGATGATCATAGAGCTCTCTTGTCACATATATATCCTGAAAACCGTCACCATTTACATCTCCAAATAAAATCCCGGATGACCAACCTCCGTTATCAACGATGCCTGCATCATCTGTGATGTCCTCAAAAACCAGATCTCCCTTGTTCAGATATAGCTTGTCTCCGACCTGATTTCCTGCAAAAAAAACATCAAGCAGTCCGTCATTATTGATGTCACCTATACCTACTCCGCCTCCACCGTAAAAATTAGAGTATATCAGTATGTTGTGTTCCTTGGTGTCTTCTATTTCATTATTGAATCGAATATTGGTTTGTTTGGGTTTTAGCTTTGTGAACAATGTTGATTGCGCCGATACATCTTTGATAACACAAACGCAGAAGGCCACCAAAATGAGTGCTTTAGAATACCCCACATTCCATTTAAACTGACTGTTTCTCATTCTAAATCTTAACATTAAGAGTGTTTGTATTACGATAATTGTCCATTAAACTGCAAAATTGCTGAAAAGTAATATTCGCAGATTGGATATGTCATATGAAATTACGATTCAAATTTCTAATTATCAGAAATAACCTGGCCGGAATGATCCACGGGTATTACGAAGGGATTAATCAGATGGTCCAATAATACTGAGACTTCTCTTCTGTCCAGTGGTTCATTCTCATCGGAAATGTACAATTGATAGTCCGCTACAAGTTTATCTATTTCCGAATTGACCTTTTCCTTTGTCAAATTTAGCTGAGATATTGCAAGATTTCGGAGAAGATTTACAGTAACACGTTCTTGTCCGTTGCGGATGGAAATCTCAGGATAAATCTCACTCAAAGCTTCCAGGAATGGCTGTGTGCTGACAATTGAATCAGGATAGAACAGCGTTTTATTTTCCCATCCAATGTTGACTCCCTGACCCTTGAGTATACCGGTAGCACCGATTTTCTGAATAGGTAGAAAAGCCCTGTCACTCTTGTCCACATCTGCGTATGGCATGATAAATGCGCCGGACTGCAGCAGCATGTCCTGGACAGATCTTATGGATACATCAGAAGGTGTAACATTGTTTTCCGAGGCCAAAGCAGCCAAGGTTCCCGCAGCCTGACCTATTAGCATACAGACAGGTTGCAGACGTGTGGTGCCATTTACCAGGTTCGTGACCGAGATGGATTTTTCTGCAACAATAAAGTTTTCAGTGTTTTTTGGAATAAGTGCACCAAGAGGGATCGAATAGGAGGGTATGGGATAAAAATGAAGATCAGGAAGGTTTTTGTAATCCGGATACGCCGCGTGGTGGTGATCAACTGCATAATCGCCTACGGCAATGCCCGTACGGTACTTTGCCGAGGGTTGTTCAAAAGGTTTGGCCAGGTCGTTGAGGGTGAATTGTACCATCCCCTTTATCCTTCGTGATTCCCTGTGATAGGGTATCATTGGAAAACCGTCCGGTGTAGGGAAGACATTTTCAGCAATTCCAAAATTTCGATATCCGAGTTCCGTCTGCAGGTAGTAAACATAGCATTTGGTAAACCATTTGGCCTCCTGATACATTCTCTCTCTCTCGTCAGTATCCTGCTCAATGGCATTCAGGTAGTAGTCATTTCCATATATTGGCCAGTTGATCATATATTTATTACCGGGCAACTTTCCGTATCGCATCATCTGGTCACAATCCCACAATGTACGTGATATGGTATCCTGAGAACAACGCCCGGCACAGGTACAGTAAAACAATGAGGGATCATAATTTTCAGGTTTTGGAATGGTCTTATCAATACCTGCCTCAAATTCTTCCAGTACCACAACATAGGTCATATCCTGAATGATGTTGTTAGCTTTTTCAGGAGCGATATCCTCACCGGTTTCATTTCGGGAATCCATCCCAATATCATAAGGAATACCAACCACCTTTGATACATCACCCAATTCGGTAGCGTCAATTACTATTCCGGCTTCAATGGTAAAATTTCCATCGGACCCGGTGAACTCAGCCTGCCAGCCCTCTGCAAATTTTTGAATATTGATCAACCTGGATTGCAATTTGACACCCAGGTTAGGCTCATCAGTGGCCATTTTAGCCAGGATATTTGCGGCCACGTTTGGTTCAAACATCACATTGCTTACCCATCCGGTTTTTACGCTATCAGGTCCGCCATAGTGATGATAGATGTTCTGTCTGAACTCTTCCCAAAGCCCTGACGGAAGATTATAATTTCCATCAATAGCACTGACCCCGGCGGATGTCACCATCCCCCCGAGCCAGACCGTTTCCTCTGCCAATATGGTTTCCCTGCCCAATCTGGCGGATTGGATCCCTGCCATTGCGCCACTGGCACCACCTCCAATGACCAATACATCACATTTAAATATTTCATTTTGATTTACGGACAGACATGTGGACAGTAGTGAAAGGGTCAAAAGAAGGAACGTACTGAAATATGGTTTTAACGGGAAATATCTCATTTTGCTTCGTCAGGAACCCAATATGATCCGGCAGGGAAAAGAACTACACCTATTTAATCATCACTTCATCCACGAATATCCAGCTTGATAATCCCGCTCCGTGATGCCAGATCGGGGCTTTACTCATATTATTTCCTACAATTTTTACGTACCGTGCATTGACAGGTGTAAAACTCAGGCTGAAAGACTGGGTATCGTTGATCCTGCTGCTTTTGGTCAAAGGTCTGGCATTCTTCACAGTCCCCAGTTTTGTGTAGGTGACACCATCTTTTGAGTAGTGGTAATCTACGCTTGTTGGAAAGAAAACGATATGATTAACAACCTGCAGGAAAGTACTGGAAATATTACCAAAGCTTTCTTCATTTTCCAGGTCTATTACTGCCTCCAGGTCGTTACCTTCAAATCCCAGCCAATTGGCGTAAAAACTGGCCCCGCCAAACGCTGCATCGGTTAAGGTTTGGGGATCTTCATTGGCATATTTCTTTGGCTTCTGAAGTAATTTCACAGGCTTCCCTGAAGCCAGGTTGGCATCCAGCGCCCGTGTCAGGGTACTTCGATAGGAAGAAACATATTCATCCACTTTGTAGCCCATTTCATTCATCAGTGTGATACCGGAACTGCGACAGGTGGCATCAAAATTTTCAAGTCTGCCGGTAAGATGAGGAGGAGTGGATTTCTCTCCGCTTTCATCCAGCTTGGTCAATGAGAAGTACCCGGACATATTTTTCCTGGAGGCCTCCAGGGACGCATAATCAATACTAAGTCTGGCGCGCTTTACTCTTTGCAAGACTTCCGGTTTGGAAACAACTGCATTTTCCGCCTGATCATACCATTCGTTGAATTGCATAAGAAGGTCAGGACTCAGGAATGAATCAAAGGCCTGGGAAGGATCACCATATAGGAACAGGAAAAAACTACTGTCCTTTTGAAGTTCCTGATGGACAGTGTTTATATAATTCAATATGTAAGGTGCGGCTTCGTGATAGTAGCCCTCTAAAAATTCGTTCATTACAGCATCCTGATCCAGGTCGGGATCCCACAATAACTTAGCAGTAAGGTACGAGCGTAGTTCAAACAATTCACTGGGATTATGACTGTGTTGCTCGAATATCCACCTTGCATTATTTTCCCTGAAGAGACGGATATTTGGCTGAAGGGTGTGGATATTAGGAAATGGCGCAAGAAAATTGGTGAATTGCGTAGTGTAATCCCAAATCCTGATATTGTCAGTTAATTTGCCCCAGGAAACAAGGTCTTCATAGAAATCGGCACATTTTTCTGAGATCGGAGCACTTCTGTCACATTCAATTGAACACAAAGTGATTAGTACGTTGTCAGCAGGCTTGATATTTTTTGGGGCTTTTCGCGTGTACTGATAGGCAAGGGTAGAGATCATTTTGTCGGGGAATACTTCAGCTATCCTGTTCACAAAGGCGATGACCGATCCGGCAGGTGATTCCTCTTCATTGTTAATGGCCATGCAAGCATCACACTGGCAATATTGTGTGTTGTCGTCCTGGCTCACGGAAATGACTTTGGAATCGGGGAATTGCTTCAGAAGTGATGCAACCGTGTCCCTGACAATCCTGAAAACGTCCTCATTTGTTAAGCATAATTGTGTGGGTATTCTTCTTCCATTCCTGAGCGCATAATATTCAGGGTTGTTGTCCAGATGGATATCAGCAGGAAGGAACCTGTGGAATGTGTGAACCCTGGCATTGGGTACGTAATCAGGAAACGCCTCGTAGGTTACTTTTCTTTTATCAGCAAAATCCGGATTTTCATAGTATAACCTGGAATGAACGGTTCTGGTGGTTATTTCAGGTTTGTATCGAAAGTCAAGATCCTTATCGAGAGAGATCCTACTTTTCCTGGGGATAAACTCATCATCTGGAGCCAGGAACCGGCATCCTAAAAATTCTTCCAGGAAAGTATAAGTAGCGTAGAGCGTGGATTTAGGGTCGCCTCCTGTGATAACAAGGTCCTCCTGAAGTACTTTGATAGCAATTTCATCCTCTGATAACGGTGCATCTTTCATCTCCCGGGGGGTTCCGATCCATACCTTGTTTTGTGACGTCGACTGACTTGAGGAGGTTATCGGTATTTCCACACCGGAGATTTGCCGTATGTATTCCTGCAATATTTGTGCGGATTTCCTTTGGATTGTGTCTTTGTCATCAACTGTTGCGATTTCAAAAGTTGAGGCTTCGTTTTGCGTCAGCACCAGTTCTGACCTTTGGCAGCTTACAGCAAAAAGGGCTGTTATGAGATATATGGGTAAAATATGACGAGTTGGCATTTTGAAAAAAGATTTATGACATGGCAGCGATTAGAAATCCAACCTTATTTCCAGGTTGAGGTCTTATTTTTATTTTATTTATATCAGCAGGAATGATGAACGTCTCAGCGTAATGGACAAGGAGGGTTTGGAATTCTCCGCCAATACTCACATCTTCTCCTTCGATCAAATTAAAGATCTGGATTGATCCGTTCACATCAAGCGTAATGTCCTGATCCGTGAAAATTCGTTTCAGGGTAAAGTCAATGTTTTCCTCGGGACTTAAAATCTCCTCGTCAAACTGCTTTTCGGCAGTTGGAATGATCCTGTTCAGAAATTTTGCATAATTGAGATTCAGGTTGGAGGTGATCTCCAGAAACTGGCTTAGGGCCTCGTTTGAAATCATATTATCCTTTTCATCGAAAAGGCTTTTTCTGAATATTGCGGGAGTGGTTGAAATGTTTAGGGCCATTAAGTGACTCCCATTTGTATGTATAGTTTCAACCGGTACGTAGATATGGTCATGTTTTTTCAGACGTATGGGATTAAGCATTTTCTGCAGGTCCTTTTTCAGCTTCTTTGTGGAGGCTTGCTGTACTTTTTCCTGGAAATACTCTTTGGAAATATCATCACACAGCCCAACGTTCATTTTAGCGTTTCTTTCTGCGTCCATCACGTAATAGTTGTCACACTGCTTGTGGTAGACCGCATAGTTGTCTCGCAAATAATCTACACCGGGATATGTGTAGATGTTCTGGTCGAGATCTTCAAGTGAGTCGATAAAACTGAAGCGTATAGGAAATTCCAGCCCATATTTACGATAGACCGGGGAGCCCAAAACTCCCTCCGGATTGAAGAAGATTGCATTGATTGCGGGTGTTTCAAACAGCACATTGTTGATCTTGAAAAGGACGTTATTTTGCTCGAAGTTGCAGTCAAAAACCCAGGAAAAGTCATCCTCATGATTGTCCGTGATTTCATTTTCCCATAATTCAGGATCGAAGAAAGGAGCGGTAAAAAAGGGCTGACTTCCCATTTGGCTGTAACCGGACCTCATTACATCACCATTTGCCATTCTAGGTTGTTTCCAGTTGTTTGTATCAAGGATATAGTTACAGCTTTGAATGACCTTGCGTTTTATTTTATCACAGATCCTCCAATCCACAAAGTAGCTCCATTTGTGATGAAGGCTAAAGGATTCCTCGGCATTGATCACTCCGATATTGTGGATGTCTCCCCGTCTGAAACGTTGCAGCACTTCCCATTTTGAAACATCCGAATAGATCAGAATATCAGGATCCCACACTTTATATGAACCGGTCCCATGAATCAGAATGACGCCCTCTTCAATGAAATCTATATTACTCCTTAATCCTTCAAGTTTGCTTTCGTCAAAGTAGTCCTCAATGGTATTCGTGGAGAATTTCGCTGAAGATGAAGTACTGGATATATCTTTCTTCACCATCAGACGGATTTCACTTTCATCCTTGAAGATATCACTTACCTGGCATGTGACATTTGGTGAGATAACCCTTTTGAATTCACGCAAATTGATCGCACCATATGTACCGTTATAGGACTCCATGGCTATCACAACTCTCTTTTTATCGAGTGAATCGATCATGCGCCTGATTTCCGTTCCGATTTGTTCCCAACCTTGCCAGGCGGCTTCTTCCTTTGTACCAATCTCGATATATGGTCGCTTGTTGATCATGATCCGGATTTCTTTGACTATTATCTCCCTTTCAAACTAAAGATGTATCCATCATCGCGTATGATCCATAAAGATACATCCCTGTGCACAGCTTCAAAACCGGAGGAGGTAGTATAAATCTCTATTTTTTTTAATTGATCGGATTCATCGAGGTCAAGTTGCGATATGGATGAGGCATAGGAACCATTTTCATCCTTAAACCTGGACTGGGCATAGTAGACCTGCCGAAGCAACCACTTGATCGGATCATGGGGGTCGGGAGAAAAAGATGCAATCCCTTTGGCAATCGGTTTGTCTGAAAACTGAACAAATCCCCATGTTTCGGGCTGATGCATGGCAATAATTCCCTGAGGAGACCAGACCCAGTTATTCTCCGGAAAGGGTTTTTTTGTTCGCGGATCTAGCGTTTTAACGTACTGTTCGCCGGAAGCCTCAATTTGCCAATGCACTCTTGAGAAATTTACCCTCCAGGTGTCTCCATCCCGGGGCTTACGCCTTTCGGGGGCGGCTTCTTTCAATATTTCCCACGGGAGGGCTAATTCAATGGTCCATTTATTATCTGTATCGCCCGGATCATTAAGGGTGCCGTCAAGAGCTATTCCTTTCTTTAGACCCGCAATGTCCCATCCCGTTATGGCCCTGCCTCCTTTGTCCCTGTATGGTTTTGTCAGCAATAAATCCCAAACTGTGCCGAGGGCGTTGATTTCCAGTTCGTAATAGTTGTGGGTGTCACCATCCGGGTCTATGAAAACCTCGAAATCATTTTCATGAAAGATCACAGCATCTCTTTGATCATAAGTGGCCCAGATATGCTCTTCGATCAGTTCCGCGCCAATGAAAAAGTAATTTTCATCCCAAAGCATCTTCACCCGGGTTGCAAAAGCCGGATCCGGCTTGATATCACCCTCGATATCTACAAACTCCGCTGTCCACGGAGCGTTTTTCCAGTCACTTTCGGTTAGGTTGCCATCGATTGTTAATGCGTTAGTGGATTTCTGGCAAACGTAAGTCGAAGGACTATAAATAAAGTCGTCATGGGGTTGCCCACTGATCAGGGAGCATATAAAACTGAACCCGATGGTCAGGCTGGATTTTATCTTCATGTTCAATTTCAATTCTGGCTTTCTACTAATTATCAAACAACTCGAATTCCAATACTCCCCCCTGAATCAACTCCTTATGGTTTATAAAGTACCTCTCCTGAACCCGGTCCTGAAATTTGATTTCTTTTATGCGCCATGGGTCATTCCCGTTCTTCCTGGTCGTGATGATGAGCTCCTCTCCGGGGTAATACTTCTGATTGAGTTTGATGGTTAGTTTATCAAACCTGGGAGTCACTATAGCATAGTCCATATCTCCGGGACAAACAGGATATATCCCCATCATACTAAAAACCAGCCATGCTGATAATGTCCCCGTATCATCGTTGCCCGGGATCCCTTCGGGAGTGTTTGTATAATATTCATCAACAATATTACGCACTGTTTTTTGACTTCTCCATTCTTCGCCTTTTACATAATTGAATAAAAAGGGATAGGTAATATCCGGTTCGTTGTTCACGCTGTAGTTATCGGTATCAAAACACATCTGTAATTGCTCAATGAACTTCCTTTTGCCGCCAATTAGCTTGATCAAACCTGGAATATCATGTGGCACATAGAATCGGTACTGCCAGGCATTACCTTCCACATAGCCGACCACAGCTTCAAAATTTTTACCGTATTCAGGATCGAAAGGTTCATACCACGTTCCGTCCTCAAACCTGGGACGCAGCATTCCGGTGGATTTATCATAATAGTTTGTATAGCCCTTTGACTTTTTTAGGAATTGTTTGTAAGCATCCGCATTCCCTAATTCTTTGGACAACGTGGCAATGTTCCAGTCAGCTATATAATATTCGAGAGAAGTGGATACTGAACCACCCCATTTGTCAACAGTATCCTCCGGAATGAATCCCAGCCGGTTATAGGGATCGATCCCGGGTCGCAGTGCATTTTCTTTTCCGGGAGTTGTGGATGCTTTTACGATCGCCTCATAGGCTGTTTCAATGTCAAAATCCCGAATTCCCCTCAAATAAGTATCGGCAATGACAGGTGTGGCGGGATCTCCAACCATTACATTGGTTTCCATCCCCAAAAGTTCCCATTTTGGCAACCATCCGTTTTCATCATACATGTCGACCATGGTATTTACCATCTCCGATTGAAGTTCGGGATAGACAAGGCTAAGAAAAGGATGCACATTCCTGTATGTATCCCAAAGCGAAAAGACGGTATACCTGTTTTTACCTCCTGTATTTCCCACCATATGACTTCCCATTAAGGGATAGTCGCCATTCACATCCTGGATGATATTAGGGTGGGTCAGAATATGGTATAGCGCTGTATAAAAGATGATTTTGTCGGTTTTGCTGCCACCTTCAACTTTTATTCTGCTTAATAACTCATTCCATTTGTTTACAGACCTCTCCCTTACTCCATCGAAATCGAACTCACTTTGTTCCGCCAACAAATTTTGGCGGGCATTTTCAATACTAATGTATGATACCCCGATTTTCACTTCGATGGTTTCATTTTCCTCCGTATTGAAAGCAAAGTAGGCGCCAATATTTTCTCCGGACATTACGTGTTGATAGCGGGGATAAGGTTTGAAAGCGTCGTTATATCTTACCCAGTTTGCTTCCACTCCCTGGTAGGCAGGCATTTTCTTCCACGCCCCAAACGTGTCGGAAGGTTTGCTGAACTGTGCTACGAAGTAGACAGGACGTACATCTTCGGGGTTGTAACAAAATGTTCCGATCAGTTTATGTCCTTCGATCTCCGAAGGTGACACAACCCTAAGACTTGCGCCGGTTTCATTCGTAAGGCCCAACCCAAGGTTGATGAGAACATTGGACTTCCCCTTTGGAAAAGTGAAACGGTTTAAGCCGGTCCTCAGCGTAGAAGTGAACTCTGCTTTTACACGGGATTTCTCCAGATATACGCTGTAATACCCCGGGGAAGCGATTTCATCTGCATAGGTGGTGCCATGCAGTTCCGGATCAAATATCAGATCTCCGGTGGTCGGCATGGTGATGATGCTTCCCAGATCGGGACAACCAACACCACTCAAATTGACATGGCTAAAGCCGGTGAGAAACGCATTTTCCTTGATGTAAGTTCTGGAATTCCACTCCGAGTCCTTTTCATGAGGGTTTTCAGCGTCTTTTTTAAACGCCACATTAAAGGGGGATATGGAAACCATTGCATGCGGATACGCAGCTCCGGGATGGGTGGCCCCGTAATTTGACGTACCAATGAAAGGGTTAACAAACTGGGTCAGATCCTGGGAAAGAACACACCCTGATCCGATTGATAGCAGAAGAAAAGAAAAGGTTTTTAGCATATTAAATAATTTCCACGCCTTTAGTCCTCAGTTTCTCCAGTTGAAAATGATCAGGATGGAAGTCTGAGATCAACGCATCGATCTTATTGATTGATTCTACTTTAAAAGGTTGAATACTTCCTATGTTTTCCGACAGGCAAAGTACAACCACCCTGGATGAAGCTTTGATCATAGCTTTCTTTGTAATGGCAATTTCACGGTCACTCTCCGTTACTCCAATTTCTTCATGGACGCTTGAGACTTCCATAAAACATATGTCGGCATGAATTTCCAGCAGGGAATTGATTACATCCATCCCTGTGGTCATCCGGTATTTATGAGAAAGTCGCCCCCCCAGAAGGATCGTCTCTATATAGGGGAATTCAAATAGTTTGGAAGCTATTTGGAGAGAGTTTGTGAAAATGGTGGCTGTCAGGTCTTTCGGCAGCATATCTACCATGATCAGATTTGTGGCAACACCATCAAGTAAAATGACACTGTGAGGCTGTAAGTATTCTGAGGCTTTCTCAGCTATCATTACCCTTTCCTGCTGTTTTGTTATGTGCTGGTTTTTGATCACCGCCGGAATGAACGGATTAGCCATTGCACCGCCATGGACTTTCTTGATATGTCCGCTTTTGGCGAGTTCATTCAGATCACGTCGGACCGTATCTTCGGAAACACCAAGCAGCTTACCTAATTCGGTTGAATAAACTTTATTATGGGTTTTAATTTCGGAAAGGATAATATTATGACGTTCTTCCTTTAGCATTCAGCTTCGATTCACAGTGTAGCTGCTACAGATCAAATATCGCAATAAATTAATAGGAATCCGCAACTAAATACAAGAAAACGCAAAAAACTGCAAAAACACTGATCAATTTCATGTATTTGGAAACCAAAGGATCAAATCTTCAGATGAGGCGTCAAAAGTTTTGTTTAACACTCATTTCAAACGGTTTCATAAAAAAAAATTCAATTTCGGAAATTCCGGTTACTTAATCTTGGAATAGTCTAATTCTATGCCGGAAACTGAATACATCTTGCGACTATTTGCGGATTTTTGCAGGAATTAGTTTGATATGAGAAACTTTTTTGAGAGATTAGCTGGATGTTTATTGACAATTAACAGACCAATTATGAAGAAACTTTTATTCATGTTAATGATGTCGTTTTCGCTCACAACCGTTTTGTGGGCGCAAAACACGGTTACTGGAACTGTTACGAGTTCAGAAGACGGAACGTCTATCCCCGGGGTAAACGTTCTTGAGAAGGGGACTGGTAACGGAGCGATTACGGATATTGACGGGAATTACAGGATAACAGTTGGTGCTGATGCAACGCTGGTTTTCAGCTTTATCGGCTTTGAAACAACTGAGATCGCCGTAGGATCCCGATCAATAATTGATGTCCAACTTGCTGTGGACGTTCAGGCTCTCGAAGAAGTTGTTGTTACAGCTTTTGGTATGGAGAGACAAAAGAAGGCACTTGGCTATTCAGTTACAGAGCTTGATGGGGAGCAATTTACACAAGCTCGTGAGATCAGCATTGCTGACAACCTTGCCGGTAAAGTAGCAGGGGTGAATGTTGCCAACATTGGTTCCGGTGTAGGTGGATCCAGCAGGGTAATTATCCGGGGTAACACATCACTGGAAGGAAATAACCAGCCTCTGTATATCATTGATGGCGTTCCAATGGATAACACGCAGCTTGGATCAGCCGGTATGTGGGGCGGATCGGACTTTGGTGATGGTATCAGTAGTATCAATGCCGATGATATCGAGTCTATAAGTGTTCTGAAGGGTGGTACTGCCGCGGCGCTGTATGGTTCAAGAGCATCCAATGGGGTGATTTTGATAACAACCAAATCAGGAACTGCGAGAAAAGGTATTGGAGTTGAGTACAATTCCAACTTGACCTTTGAAACGATTCACAACTTCATGGATTTCCAGACACAGTATGGACATGGAAACAGGGGAGCCAAACCAACAACGCAACAGGAAGCGCTTGATTATGGTGCTTCAGCCTGGGGTGCGGCTCTTGACGGATCATCGGTAATCCAGTTTGACGGTGAATCCAGACCTTATAAGAACAATGACGATAATTTTAACAACTATTATCGAACGGGAACCACGTTTACCAATACAATTGCGTTGACCGGAGGTTCTGAAACTCAATCATTCAGGTTTTCTGCCTCAAATATGGATAACAGGGCCATTACGCCTCATTCAGGCATGAATCGGAAGAATTTTACCTTTAGTGCAAATTCAAAATGGGCTGAAAGGCTGACTTTGACTACAAAGATGCAGTACATAAATGAGCATGTAGATAACAGGTCCAGGCTGTCCGATGCACCAGGTAATGGAAACTACACACTATCTGTTCTGCCGCCAAGTATTAACGTAACTGACCTGAAAGGTACGACGGACAAACTGGGAGCAGAAGCCGATGGTACTGAAATGCAGTATACCGCAAGTATATTCACTCAGAACCCGTACTGGGCAGCTTATCAGTTCTCTACTGACGACGTAAAAGACAGGGTTATCGGATCTTCATTAGTGAGATACGATATCACGGACTGGCTGTATGTACAAGGTCGGGCCGGTATGGACTTTTATACTAACAGACGAACACAATTAACTCCTTACGGAACTGCCTACAGCCCAAGAGGTCAATTGCAGGAACGTGAGCGAAGAGTGAGGGAAATTAACCTGGAAGCGATAATTGGAGCTAACAGAGCATTTGGGGAGATCAATATAAGCGCGTTTGTTGGTGGTAACAAGATGGAAAGATCCGATGAACAAGTTGGTGGAGGCGGAAGCAATTTCAACATCCCATTTTTCCACACTTTGTCCAATCTTGAAAACCAAAGCCCTGCCTACAGTTATTCAGCGAAGGGGATCAATTCAGTATTTGGTTCTGCTGAGATCGCGTTCAGAAATTATCTGTTTGTGAATGCAACGGCAAGGAATGACTGGTTCTCTACACTGAATCCGGAAAGCAACAGCATTCTTTATCCGAGTGTCGGAGCAAGCTTTGTTTTTTCAGATGCTTTTTCATTACCGGACATTATAACATTCGGTAAAGTAAGAGTTGCCTGGGCAGAGGTTGGTGGTGATACCGATCCATACAGGACCTCATTTACCTACAGTCTGATCGGTCAGGGTCACAACGGTGCTGCTCTGGGTCGAATTCAGCAGGGAGATGTACCTAACAGTGAACTAAAACCGCTGACTAATTCAGAAGTTGAATTCGGTTTTGATGTTCGTTTACTGGACAACAAAGTTGGGATCGACTATACATGGTACAACAGAAAGACAACTGATGACATTTTGAGAGCGGGCATCTCACAATCATCAGGTTACGGAGCTGCAATTGTAAACGTCGGTGAGATCAATAATAGCGGTCATGAATTGTTGCTCACAGGCCGGCCTGTAGAAACCGGTGATTTCTCATGGGATGTGACATTTAACTATGCCTACAATGATGCCGAAATCAAGCAGCTGGTTGGCGATAATAAATCCTTCAGAGCCCATGAGGCCAGGTCACGTAATGCTTATAGCGAACACAGGATTGCATATACGGATGATGATGGTGATTTCCACAAAGGCGGGTACAGTATGATCGTCGGATTTAAGCATGAAACTATCAATGGTCAGAAGGTGTATGATGCTGACGGGTTACCTGTCAGAAGTTCGAAGCTGTATGTTCTGGGAAGTGGAGTTCATCCTCATACCACAGGGCTTAACAATAGTTTCAATTATAAGAACTTCAATTTTAGTTTCCTTCTCGACATGAAGTTTGGTGGTGATCTGTTTGCAGGAACAAACATGACCGCTGTAGGAAGCGGCATGCACAAGATGACCCTGGAAGGCAGAGAAAACGGATTGACTGTCAGTGGTGTTGATGAAGATGGCAATTCCCAAACCTGGAACATTCCTGCGTCTGATGTTGCACCTGACGATGTCGATGTCCAGGACTACTGGGGCAGGTACAATGATATTACCGAATATTTCGTGGAGGATGCTGATTTTATTAAGCTGAGACAAGTGATCTTCGGGTACAATTTCCCACAATCAATATTATCAGCGACTCCCTTTGGTACTGCAAGGTTGTCATTTGTTGCACGTAACCTTTGGTTGATCCACTCTAATATTGATAATATAGATCCGGAATCCACCTACCAGAACGGTAACGGACAGGGCCTTGAATGGTTTGGAGTACCCCAGACCAGGAGCTTTGGATTTAACTTAAATGTATCATTCTAAAGCCTGGGAAAGATGAAAATTATAAAAAGTAAAAACGGAACAGAAATGAACATATTTAAGAGATTCTTAATTATTACTTTGACTTCTGCATTTGTGTTCAGCGCTTGTGATACGGACGAATTACATGACCTGAACATTAATCCTACAGCTGCCAATGAAATTGACCCTGGCTTTATTTTGGCCTATACTCAATTGCAAACAAGTGGTGAGCGATATGAAAACTGGAGAGCAGTTTTAATCTATCAATCAACTATGATGCAGCACTTTGCTACCTTACCAGGCTACTGGGCGGGTGATAAGTATACTTATATCGGAAGTTATTCAGCATCACTTTGGGACAGGGCCTGGAGGAACTATGTCAAGGACCTTGTAAATCTTATTGATATCACAAAGGATGATCCTGAAATGGTTAACTATCATTCGATTGCGAGAATATGGAAAGTATATGCAATGTCCAGACTTACTGACTTGTATGGGGATGTTCCATATTTTGAAGCTGGCAAGGGTTTCCTTGAAACCAACTTCAAACCAGTATACGATCCTCAGTCTGATATCTATGCGGATATGTTGAACGAACTAAGGGAAGCAGCAAGCGCTCTGGATGCATCAGCTGCGAACCCGGGCGTTCAGGATCTGATTTATGGTGGAGATATTGACAAGTGGGAGAGATTCGCAAATTCCCTCCTGCTGAGACTTGGAATGAGGATCTCCAATGTGTCTTCGGCAGACGCTCAGTCCGCAGTATCCGCAGCGCTCGCCGGGGGTGTCATGGCAAGTAATGATGATAACTGCTATATCCAACATTCGGACGGACCTGAAGGGATCAACCGAAATGGTATCGGCGAAGTATTCAATTGGAATGGGAGCAGCTATACTACTGATGACTCTCCCAGGCTGAGTGAGTATTTGGTAACCTGGATGACCTCTACAGGAGATCCCCGTCTGGATAAGATGAGCTGGAGAGTAGGCGTTGATGGTCTGGGTGGAGCGCCAAAAGGATTGCCTAATGGCTATGATGCGACTACCATTCAGAGCCATGCCAGCTGGCCTACAGATCCGGATCCTGCAGATGCGTATACGGAAATGGATGACTACAGCAGGATCAATCCTTTATATGTATTGAGGGAATCTCCGATGATATTCATGACCTACGCGGAAGTTCTGTTTCTGACAGCTGAGGCAGTTGAAAAGGGATGGGCAACAGGTGATGCTGCTCAATTATATGCCGACGGTGTAACGGCAGCTATGAAGCAAAGTTCGATTTACGATGCATCCTTAGCTGTTGATGATGCCGATATTACCACTTATCTGACGAATAATCCTTACAGTTCTGCAGATTATGAAAGGATACTTGGAGAGCAAGTGTGGGTTGCCACATTCCTCAATGAGTATGAAACTTTTGCAAACTGGAGGAGAACTGGTTATCCGGCTTTAACTCCGGTTGATTATCCGGGCAATGTCACGGGAGGTACAATTCCCAGGAGACTGAGATATTCCGAAGGTGAGTTGTCCAGCAATCCTGACAATTACGCAGCAGCTATTGCTCGTCAGGGAGCTGACGAATTTACCACCCGGGTTTGGTGGGATGTTAACTAAGACTGAAAAGTAACCCTTAATAATTCTTCATACTATTATGGTTAAACTATCGGACATGGCCGCAAGGCCTGTCCGATTGTTTACTTTCTCTGAAAATTAATTGTGCGGGATTTTCCCGAGGTAAGGTTTCTACGTCCTGACTTTTCCCAGGTGCTCATAACTGAAATCGCCTGACATTTTATTGATCAGCCCAGAACATTTCATGCAACAAGGAAAATGTTTGAGATAGATCGGAATATAGATACCCTTTCCAACGTCCTCCCGGGTAATTCGAAAACCAATCAGGAATGTCTTTTAAAATGGAAGTTCAGACAGGTTGGAAAGGAGAATTGGCACAATGCCCAGGTCCCTGGTTGTAATTTCACTGATTTACTGGAAAACAGACTCATTGAGGATCCGTTTTACCGGGATCATGAGAGCAAACTGCAATGGATTGAAAAAGAGGACTGGGAGTATACGACAAATATTCATCTGAAAGAAAGTGAGCTCGACTTTGATAGAATTCAGCTGGTTTTCGAAGGGCTGGATACCTATGCAGATGTATATTTAAATGATACCCTGATACTGAAAGCCAATAACATGTTTATTGGCTGGAAGGTGGATGTCAAAAATTATTTACAACCCGGTGTAAATGCCGTCCGGGTTTATTTTCATTCACCCCTGAAAATTGCTGACCGGATCAAACACGATATTACCTACCCGGCGGGAAACGATCATTCGAAGGAAAAGCTGAGTGTTTACACCCGGAAAGCGCCATATCATTATGGTTGGGATTGGGGTCCGCGTTTTGTCAGTTGCGGGATCTGGAGACCAATATCACTTCAAAGCACCAACCACTTCACTGTTGAGGATATCCATATCCGTCAATCTACTCTTACTGACCGCTCTGTTCTTATTGAAACAGCTATTGAAATCGATTCATTGTCAGATCTGCAAGTCGCAGTAGACATCACTTGCGAAACAGATGCGTTTGAAAAAATTAGTCATACAGCGAAGTTGAATCCGGGGAAAAATGATCTGAAAATTTCATTTTCCATCAAAAACCCCAGGAAATGGTGGCCAAAGGGGATGGGTGATCCTTACCTGTACACCTTTCGATTTGATTTCGGGCATAAAGGTGAGATACTTCATAGTGAATCAAAACGAATTGGGATTCGCACTGTAGAAGTAATAAATGAACCGGATGAATTTGGTGAATCATTTTACTTCATAGTAAACGGTACGCCCCTCTTTATAAAGGGTGTAAACTATATACCGCAGGACAGTTTTGTAAATAAGGTTGAGGAAAAAAGGTACCATGCGATCTTCCAGGCTGTTGCCGCTGCGAATATGAACATGATAAGGGTATGGGGTGGAGGTATTTACGAAACGGATCTTTTCTATGATCTGGCAGATGAGCACGGGATCCTGGTATGGCAGGATTTTATGTTTGCCTGCACCATGTATCCCGGAGATCAGGATTTTTTGAGTATTGTAGAACAGGAGGCGGTTTACAATATCAAGAGATTAAGAAATCACCCCTCACTCGCTATTTGGTGTGGAAATAATGAGATCAAAGTAGGCTGGGAGAGCTGGGGCTGGAAGGAGGAATATGGGTATTCGGAAAAAGACGAGAAAAAACTCCAGGCGTACTACACCGGGTTATTCGAAAGATCTCTGCCTGATCTGATCTGTAAATATGATCCGGATCGATTTTACCTTCCTTCATCACCCATAAGCGATTTCGATTCATTGCAAAAAATGAGCTATGGCGACAATCACTACTGGGGAGTATGGCACCGGGGTGAACCGTTTTCGGCCTACCGAATCCATGTACCCAGATTTATGAGTGAGTATGGATTCCAGTCATTCCCGCTTATTGAATCTGTCAGGAAATACAGCGAAAAACAGGATCAATACCTAAGATCCGAAGTAATGCAATTGCATCAGAAGCATCCCAAGGGGAATGAAATTATTGATGAATACCTTCAAAAGTATTATAAGAAACCGAAGGATTTCGAATCATTTCTTTATCTGAGCCAGGTACTTCAGGCGGAAGGTATCAAAACAGGAATTGAAGCACACAGAAGGAAACGACCGTTTTGCATGGGTACGCTGTACTGGCAGCTAAATGATTGCTGGCCCGTAGCGTCCTGGTCAAGTGTGGATTACTACGGAAAATGGAAAGCGCTGCACTATTTTGTGAAAAAGGCTTATGATGATATTCTCATAAGTATTGTGGAAAGCAGCAGCCAGGTTGAGTGTCACCTGGTATCGGATAGGTTGGCAGAAACAACCGGAAAGCTGAAATTAGAATTACGGGATTTTAAAGGTAATGAGCATTTCAGGATGGTCAGAGACGTGGTAATAAAGCCCAATCATAGCGAAGCGATTGTTATTGTTCCTTTTGAATATTTCGGTGACTATGATCCATGTGCGAGTTACCTGCACGTCAATTTGGAAGTAGATTGTGGCAAAAACTATGATGCGATACACTATTTCAAAACTGTAAAGGATCTGAAACTGGAAAAACCGGATATCAAAGTAGATTATGGCTTCCGGGACAATGATCTGGAGTTGGTACTTTCATCTCAGGTTCTCGTGAAAAACCTTTATGTTTCAATCGAAGACAATGATCAAAACTTTTCCGATAATTTCTTCGATTTGATCCCAGGTCAGGAGAAAAAGATATGTATCACTCAGGACTCCGCAAATTTCAATAAAGCCAAAATCAGGCTGATCTCTGTTTCTGACACCTATGAATTATGAATTTGACATGGTTAGACATATTAATAATCTTCCTATACCTGGGTCTGACCGTATTCATAGGCATATTTATATCAAAAAGAGCCAGTAAGAACCTGGATTCATATTTTCTTGGGGGAAAGTCCATCCCCTGGTGGGTTCTTGGCGTGTCCAATGCATCGGGTATGTTTGACATTACCGGCACAATGTGGCTGGTATCAATGTGCTTTGTGTATGGTATGAAAAGCGCATGGTTGCCATGGATCTGGCCGACATTCAATCAGATTTTTTTGATGATCTACCTGTCAGCATGGATGAGACGATCCAATGTTATGACCGGAGCGGAGTGGCTGAAGACCAGATTTGGAGAAGGCAGGGGAGCAACACTCTCGCACCAGGTGGTAGTTGTTTTTGCGATTGTAAGCGCCGTTGGTTTCATTTCCTATGCTTTCAAAGGGATAGGGAAATTCGCTTATACATTTTTCCCATGGGAACTTTCACCTGACACCTATGCTCTGATCATTTTGGGTATTACTACGATCTATGTGATCAAGGGCGGGATGTATAGTGTGGTCTTTACCGAGGTGCTTCAGTTTTTGATCATGACCATAGCCTCTATTGCCGTAGGGATCATAGCCATCAATGTCGTGAGCCCTGAGGCCCTGAGCGCCGCCGTTCCCGCAGGATGGAAAGAGGTTTTTTTTAGTTGGAAACTGGATTTGAACTGGACTGGGGTGATAGACTCGGTAAACCGGAAGATACAGGAAGATGGATTTACCTTATTCGGCTATTTTTTTATGATGATGCTCTTCAAAGGAGTACTGGCCAGTATGGCGGGACCTGTTCCAAATTATGATATGCAGCGGATACTTGCTACAAGATCACCAAAAGAAGCAGCTAAAATGAGTGGAATAGTTTCTTTGGTCATGTTTTTCCCCAGGTATATGCTGGTAGCGGGATTGACTATCCTAGCCCTGGTCTTTCTCGGTCCGGAAATACAGGCTAAAGATGAGATTTTCGATTTTGAACTTATATTGCCCTATGCGATCAACAACTTTATTCCCTTAGGTTTAACCGGGTTGTTAATTGCAGGTCTTCTAGCTGCCTTTATGTCCACATATGCCGCCACCGTCAATGCCGCACCGGCATATTTTGTCAATGACATTTACAAAAGGTATATTAACCCTGAAGGGAGTAACAGGCTGTATGTAAGATTAAGTTACCTGGTGTCTTTTATTCTTGTGGCAATTGGGATCGTTTTCGGATTTTTTGTGGATTCCATCAATGACGTAATGCAGTGGATCTTTGGAGCTTTGTTTGGAGGGTACACGGCGGCAAATGTATTGAAATGGCATTGGTGGCGATTCAATGGTTTCGGATATTTCTGGGGTATGATGGCAGGTCTGGGAGCTTCCCTTTTCATGCCGGTATTTTTCCCGGAATTGCAGCCGCTTTATGCTTTTCCCTACATCTTACTGGCAGCAACAATCGGTTCTTTTGCCGGTAGTTTACTGACTCCGGCAGATGACAGGGAGGTACTGAAAAAATTCTACAAAAGCGTCAGACCATGGGGTTTCTGGAAGCCTATTCATAAAATGGTGGCTGACGAAGATCCCGACTTTGAAAAAAACAAGGCATTTGGGAGAGACATGTTCAATGTGCTGGTGGGAATTGGCTGGCAATTTACACTGGTTATAATGCCAATATACCTGATAATCAGGGAGTTTAAGGCAATGGCAATAACCATTGCAATTTTTGCCTTAACCTCGGTGATTTTAAAATACAACTGGTTGAATAAACTCGAAGATTAACATCAATGAAAAACTTTGGATCATTATTAATACTAATTGTCTTCGGTTGTGCACAGCAGCCGGAATCCGACAGGTTAGATGCGGATGGCATGGACTACACTCAATATGTAGATCCATTTATCGGGACGGGGGGACATGGTCATACCTTTCCCGGAGCAACATTGCCCAATGGAATGGTACAGCCCAGCCCGGATAATGGGATCAGTGCGTGGGACTGGTGCTCCGGATATCACTACTCCGACAGCATTATCGTTGGTTTTTCACAAACACATCTAAGTGGTACGGGGATTGGCGACCTGGCTGATGTCCTGCTCATGCCCACATCAAATCAGGTGGACCTGACCAAGAGAATAGAAAGCAGGATGGATTATGATTACAAATCATCCTACAGCCATGATGACGAAGAAGCCTCACCCGGTTACTACACCGTGTACCTTCCTGATAATCGCGTCAGGGTTTCGCTAACATCGAGTCTGAGGACGGCAATGCATCAGTATCAATTTGATGACATGCAAACTTCCAGTGTAGTGCTTGATCTGAGTTACCGTGTCAACTGGGACAACCCAACCCGCACACATATCAAA
Organism: Cyclobacteriaceae bacterium; assembly: GCA_028278225.1. Taxonomy (GTDB): domain Bacteria; phylum Bacteroidota; class Bacteroidia; order Cytophagales; family Cyclobacteriaceae; genus JANQEU01. The sequence continues at coordinate 33,466 of JANQEU010000046.1, read as the reverse complement.
ATTGTGAATGACACCACGGTTATCGGGATCAGAAATTCTACCGGGTGGGCGAGAGATCAGCGTGTATTTTTTACCATTCGTTTTTCAGAACCTTTTACCGGATATCAACTGGTGGAAGGAGAAGAGAAGGTTGGCGGCATTGAAACCATGGGGATCGCAAGCAAAAGTATTTTCTCATTTGAGAATCTCCCGGATAAGAAATTGTTGCTAAAGGTTGGAATATCTACTGTCAGCAACCAGGGTTCAACAAAGGCTTTGGAGGAGATCTCAACCTGGGATTTTGAGCAAACAAGGCGCAAAGCGAAGACAGCCTGGAACGATGTGCTTCGGCGAATTGAAGTCAAGACAGAAGATGCTCGTCTGAAGCGGATCTTTTACACCGCATTGTACCACACCCAGGTTGCACCTATCACATACAGTGATGCGTTCAATGAATACAAGGGGGCGGACAGTCTGGTGCACAAAGCCGGCGATTACACTAAGTACAGTATTTTTTCACTGTGGGATACATTCCGGGCCGCACATCCCCTGTACACAATTATTAATGAAGATCAGGTTGCGGATTTCATAAATTCCATGCTGGCGCATTTCGATGAATACGGTCTCCTGCCCGTTTGGGAACTTGTCGGAAATGAAACCAATACCATGACGGGGTATCACGCAGTACCGGTTATTGTTGATGCCTATTTCAAAGGCATAACAGGTTTTGATGTTGAAAAAGCATATGAGGCGATAAAGGCCAGTGGAATGCAGGATATACGGGGTGTTAACTTTTATAAGGAATACGGATATATACCTGCTGACCTGGAAAATGAGTCAGTCACGAAAAATCTTGAATACGCATTTGACGATTGGTGTATCGCCCGGATGGCCCGGGATCTGGGCAAAGAGGAGGATTATGAGTATTTCAGGAAAAGGTCTGAAAGCTACAAACTGCTCTATGATCCTGAAACAAAATTCATGCGGGGTAAACTTGCTGACGGTAGCTGGAAAACACCTTTTGACCCAAAATACTCTTCACACAGAGTAAATGCTGAATACACTGAAGGAAATGCCTGGCAGCATAGTTGGTTTGTACCCCATGATGTAAAAGGGCTGATTGAACTCATGGGAGGAAATGAAGCATTTACCACCCACCTCGATGCTTTGTTCAACGAAGATTCTGAGATCACCGGGGATAATGTTTCTGTTGACATTTCAGGATTAATAGGCCAATATGCACATGGGAATGAGCCAAGCCACCACATAGCTTACTTGTACAATTACGCAGGTAAACCCTGGAAGACCCAGGAAACCGCCAGGACGATCATGGATACCATGTACGATGATAAGCCCGATGGATTGAGTGGCAATGAAGATTGCGGACAGATGTCTGCGTGGTACATTTTTTCGGCAATGGGACTTTATCCAACCAACCCTGCCAGCGGCATCTATGACTTTGGAAGTCCGGTTTTTGAAAAAGCTACCATCAACCTGCCAAATGGGAAACAATTCGTAATTGAGGCAAATAATGTTTCAGAAGAAAATATATATGTAGGGAACGCCTCTCTCGATGGCCAGGCTTACACCGATACCTTTATTACGCATGAGATCCTGATGCAAGGCGGACGCTTACAATTTGAGATGTCTTCGGTACCTAACACAAATTGAATCATGATTCAATCGTGGTATCACCCGGTATTTTTATACAGCTTTCTCCTGGCGGTGAATGCGTGTGGGGGTTCTGAAGCTGACGATGAGCCCGTGATCATTCAAATGCTCGACGGGGTTCACCAGGCATTTGGAAATGATGAAAATACTCGGGATGTCGTCCGGGATTTCAGTTTGCCGGGAGATCTTAATGGTTTTGGGTCCATCTTGCTGGAAATTGATCTTGAGTGTCCGGACGGAGGATGTGACCCCTGGGACAGGTTTGCCAAGATGAGAATTATCAAAGGGCAGGATACACTTGAGATAGCTCGCTATATCACCCCTTATGGCGTTGGTTGTTCAATGACCTTTGATGTTTCTGACTATCGTTCGATATTGACAGGCGAAGTAACGGTTCATTCCTTCATTGATACCTGGGTAAATCCGGGATGGTTGGTTTCATCCAGGCTGATCTATGAAAAAGGTGAATCAGAATTCAGTGACATAGCCGTGATCAAGACATACCAAAATGATCAGCTTGTTTACGGGGACCCTAACAACCCGCCTGATATCCCGGCATCCGATTTTGAAAATACGGGTAATCGTGTAAAAGTACGTGTCCTCAATACCGGACATGGTCAGGGTAATACAAATAACGCGGCTGAGTTTTACCAGGTGACCCATACTTTGAGAGCTAACAGTTCCACGAGATCCCATGAGTTGTGGAGAGATAATTGCGAATTGACACCCTGTTCTCCTCAGAACGGTAATTGGACCTATCCCAGGGCAGGATGGTGTCCCGGTGCTTCTGTAATCCCAATGGATTTTGATATCACATCGGATCTTATAGAAGGTACCAACTCGATACAGTATGTTTTAGCTGACTATGAAAACATTTGCCGGCCTGATAATCCGGCCTGTACAGGAGAAACGTGTGCCATTGGGGACGATTGTAATTTCAACAATCAGGGTCACACGGAACCCCATTACAAAATAGAGATCCAGTTTATCATTTATAGCGAATAATATGACCTCGAAGCGGTTTAGGTGGTTCTTATTGGTAATTATCATATGTGCCTGCACGTCGGTACGGGATCAGTCAACAGATGTGTCTACCAGGCCGAATGTGATACTCATCATCACTGATGATCAGGGATACGGAGATCTTGGCTTTCATGGTAACCCGCATATTGAAACCCCAAGATTGGACGGCCTTGCCGGGAATAGTGTAAGGTTCAGTCGCTTTTTTGTATCACCCGTATGTGCCCCTACACGGGCGAGTCTGATGACGGGAAGGCAATCTCTCAGGACGGGAATTCATGATACTTACAACGGGGGTGCTATCATGGCGGCAAATGAGGTGACGATTGCTGAAATGCTTGCTGACGCAGGATACATCACCGGCATGTTTGGTAAATGGCACCTGGGAGATAATTATCCGTCCAGACCTCACGACCAGGGATTTCAGGAGACCCTTCATCATCTTGGTGGCGGGATTGGCCAACCCGGGGACTGGCCCAACTATCCCAAAAAAGATTCCAGCTATTTTGATCCTATCCTGTGGGAAAAAAGCAAACAGGTCCGCACTTCAGGGTATTGTTCTGATGTATTTACGGATGCAACGGTCAGTTTTATCGAAAGCAATAAAGACAACCCTTTTTTCGCCTACCTGGCATTCAACGCGCCACATGATCCGCTTCAGTTGCCACAGGAGTATTATGACATGTACAAAGAGATCGATCCATCCCTTGGGTTTGAGGATGATGACAGGCCTTTTCCATCGATGGATGAAAGAAACAAAGAGATAGCCAGGAAGGTCTACGGCATGGTTACCAATATTGACGATAATGTGGGAAAGGTCCTGGACAAGCTTGAGGAATTAAATCTTAATGAAAATACCCTGGTGATTTTCATGACTGATAATGGGCCCTGGGGTAACAGGTATCGTGCGGGAATGAGGGGGAATAAAGGGTCTGTTTTTCAGGGCGGAATTGCAGTGCCGAGTTTTTGGCGGCTACCATCCAGGTTTGAGGGTGATCGCGAAATCGACGTTAATGCAACCCACATGGATGTTATGCCCACTCTGGCAGCGTTATGCGGTGCCAGTTTGCCAACGGACCGGATCATTGATGGTGAGAATCTTCTTCCATTGATAGAAGGAGCTGTTCCCGAATGGAGTGACCGGGATATCAATTTCTATTGGAACAGACGTTACCCCGTCAGGTATCAGAACATGACCTTGATCCGGGGCAACTATAAACTGGTAGGTGTAAACAGGGAACTTGATCCTGTTACCGGCTTTGAATTATTTAACCTGGCCGATGATCCTTTCGAACAAAATGATCTTTCCGCTCAATATCCGGATATGGTTTCGGATCTAAAATCCAATATGGATAAATGGTACCGGGAAATTGTTACCAGTCCCAACCTTGTGGATCAACCGGGAGCCGTAGTAAATCCAGTGTATGAAAATCCGGTTATTTTGAACAGAAATGATGCCGGAGGTGATGAGGGCATATGGACACGTAGCGAAGGGGTCTACGGATACTGGGAAGTTGCGTTTGAGGAAGGAGGATATTATGATTTTGTGTTTAAATTCAATGAATCTATGAATGGCGGATTGATGAAACTCCAGGTAGGGGCGGTTTTACATGCAATAAATACAAGTGAAAGGGATTTCATGGAATTTAAGATGGAAAATGTCTACATTCCGCCGGGTAAAGCTCGATTGATCCCTCAGCTGATAACCGGAGACTGGCCTGACTGGAAGCGATTCTTTCCATTTCTTGTAGAGATCCATAAAAAATGAAGACAATGACGAGAATATTGTATTTGATCCTTGCTGTTCTTTTTGTCGGTTCATGTAATCCTCAGGATAATGAACCTGCTGAAACCCCTTCAGATCTGGTTCAATATGTAAATCCGCTCATGGGCACTGATTCGAAGTTCAGCCTGTCAAACGGGAACACTTACCCTGCCATAGCCACACCCTGGGGAATGAATTTCTGGACGCCCATGACCAGCAAAATGGGTGATGGCTGGACTTACAAATACAATGAAAACAAGATCCGCGGTATTAAGCAGACTCACCAGCCCAGCCCATGGCTTAATGACTATGCAGCATTTTCTCTGATGGCAGTGACCGGAGACCTGAAGTTTCAGGAAGATGAACGTGCTTCCTGGTTTTCGCATAAGGCAGAGGAAGCTTCACCGCACTATTACCATGTCTACCTGGCCGATTATGATGCAACCGTAGAAGTGTCACCAACTGAACGTGCAGCTCATTTCAGGTTTACGTTTCCGGATAACCAGAGTTCCTTTGTTATTCTCGATGCGTTCAGCAAAGGATCTATGGTCAGGATCATCCCGGAAGAACGAAAAATAATTGGTTACTCCCGGTATAATCATGGCGGGGTTCCGGAAAATTTCCATAACTATTTTGTTGCGGTATTTGACAAGGATTTTGAGGTCATAAACACATGGGAAGATGGCTGGACCTTGAAAAAAGGCGCCAATGAAAGTGAAGGGGATCATGTAGGGGCAATTATTGGATTTAAAACGACAAGAGGTGAGCAGGTACATGTAAAAGTAGCTTCATCATTTATTTCACATGACCAGGCAGAGCTGAATCTTTCCAGGGAGATTGGAGGAGATACTTTCGATCAGACCAAAACCAAGGCCTTTGAAGCATGGAATAAAGAATTGAACCGCATCAGGGTTACGGACGACAATATTGATAATATCAGGACATTTTATTCGTGCCTGTATCGATTGCTGCTATTTCCAAGAAAATTTCATGAAATCAACGCGGAGGGTGAAACTGTTCACTACAGTCCGTACAACGGAGAGGTATTGCCCGGTTATATGTTTACCGATAATGGATTTTGGGATACATTCCGGGCAGTTTTTCCATTTTTCAACCTGATGTATCCCTCACTCAACAGCCAGATTATGGAAGGGTTGGTCAATACATATAAGGAATCCGGCTGGTTGCCGGAATGGGCGAGTCCCGGCCACCGGGGAGTCATGATAGGATCGAATTCTGCAATAAATATTGCTGATGCTTATTTAAAAGGTGTCAGGGGATTTGATATTGAAACGCTGTATGAAGCAGTCATCAAGAATGCCACAGTGGAAGAAGGTCGCCCTGTTTCTTCAGTAGGAAGGGAAGGAGTAGATTACTATAATGATCTTGGGTATGTGCCCTATGACGTAGGTATCAACGAGAATGCCGCCAGGACACTTGAATACGCATTTGCAGATTTTAATATTTCAAAACTGGCAGAAGCTCTGGGAAAAGAAGAGGATGCCCTGAAATATCGTGAGAAGGCTTTCAACTACAAATTACTTTTCGACCCTGAATCGGGCTGGATGAGGGGTAAAAATGAAAACGGGGAATTCCAATTACCATTCAATCCCCTGAAATGGGGTGATGCATTTACCGAAGGAAACAGTCTTCACTATACATGGTCCGTTTTTCAGGACATTCAGGGACTGATTGACCTGATGGGTGGGGAAGCAAACTTCACAGGCAAGCTGGATGAAGTATTCACCATGCCACCTGTTTTTGATGACTCCTATTATGGCTTTACAATCCACGAGATCAGGGAAATGCAAATCGTCAACATGGGCAATTACGCGCATGGCAATCAGCCTATTCAGCATATGATCTACCTGTATAACCATGGGCGGCAGCCCTGGAAGGCTCAACAAAGGTTGAGGGAGGTCATGAGCAAACTGTACACACCTGCTCCGGATGGATATTGCGGCGATGAGGACAATGGTCAGACATCCGCTTGGTATGTATTCAGTGCACTTGGTTTTTACCCGGTCACTCCGGGTATACCCCAATACGTGATCGGAAGCCCCTTATTTGACCGCGTGGTTATAAAGTTAGAAAATGGGAATCAGGTGGAAATACAGGCTGAAAACAACTCTGACAAAAATGTTTATATCCAATCTGCTTCCTTCAATGGCTCTGTTTTCAATACTTCGTGGATTGATTACGATGCGCTCATGTCCGGAGGGAGGTTGGAATTTGAGATGGGAGAAGAGCCAAATCGTGATTGGGCTACGGATATAGCCTCTGTACCTTATTCATTGTCCCTGGAAGATAATTGAGTTGCAACACCGATGAAGTCCGAATTAAATTGAAAACGAAGAAACTGACATATTACATTACGATAACTACGGGATTGCTTCTCCTAATGGGTTCCTGCAGTCGGATTGAGTCTACATCCGAAACAAGCGTCATCTCCTATGTTGATCCTTTTATCGGAACGGGCGGCAAGGGTAAAACCTATCCGGGGGCCACGGTTCCATTCGGGATGGTTCAATTAAGCCCGGATAATGGGAGAAACGGATGGGATTGGATCTCGGGCTACTTCTATCCTGACTCAGTGATTGCGGGTTTCAGCCATTTGCACCTGAGTGGTACTGGAGCAGGAGACTTGTACGACATTTCATTTATGCCGGTGAGCGGACGACTGAATCGTGCCAGGCTTGATGATATTAATAGTAAGGAAACTGTTTTCTCAAGATTTAGCCACGGGAACGAATCTGCCAGTCCGGGATATTACAAAGTTTACCTTGATGATTATGAAGTTACGGTGGAGCTAACCGCAACACCAAGAACAGGCTTGCAGAGGTATCGTTATGAAAGACAGGACTCAAAGATCAGGTTGAATCTTGGCTATACCCGAAACTGGGATAAGGTGACGGACAGCTATATCAAAATTGTTGACCAGCAAACCATCGAAGGATTCAGAATGTCCACCGGCTGGGCAAAGGACCAAAGAGTATACTTTGTTTCCAGGTTTTCGAAACCCTTCACCCACCGGCTTTTTTCAGAGGATAATTTCAGCAACGTTGACGAGATTCAGGGGTTAAATTTAATGGCGGAACTCGATTTCGACGGTGAGAAAGAAATTCTGATAAAAACCGGTGTAAGCTCGGTAAGCACGGAAAATGCATTGCTGAATCTCAATGCGGAGCAGGATGATTTTGATTTCGAAAAAATCAGGAAACAGGCTGAAAGTATGTGGGAAGCGCAGCTGGGTAAGGTCAGGGTCAGGACTTCCGAAGACAATATGGTCCAGTTTTACACAGCCATGTATCATAGCATGCTGGCACCAACGATGTATTCCGACGTGAATGGTGAATACAAAGGGGCTGATGGCAAAAAGCACCGGGTCGAGGATCATGTTAGATATTCAACTTTTTCACTGTGGGATACATTCAGGGCACTGCACCCCTGGATGACGATCGTCCACCCGGAAAGGGTTCCTGATCTGATCAGGTCAATGTTGGACTTTGATGCTGAATACGGCCAGTTACCTGTGTGGAATATGCAGGGAAATGAAACGGATATGATGATTGGCTACCATTCGGTCCCGGTTATCGCCGATGCTTATCTGAAGGGCATCACCGGATTTGATATGGAGATGGCTTATGATGCGATGAAAAGAAGTGCACTTCAGGACAATTTTGGCATTGATGACTACAAAAAGTTGGGTTACGTTCCCTATGACAAACAGAGCTGGAATGTATCACTCACCCAGGAATATGCTTTTGACGATTGGGCCATTTCGCAGGTAGCCAAATTTATGGGGAAGCAGGGAGATCATGACCACTTCCAGTCCAGGGCTATGAACTATAGAAATCATTTTGATCCGGAAACCGGCTTTTTCAGAGCCAAATCGTCTACAGGGCAATTTAAAGTACCATTTGATCCTCTTTCATATCACCCGGAGGATTATTGTGAGGCAAATGCATGGCAATATTACTGGTATGCTCCACATGATGTAAAAGGCCTCATTGAGTTGACCGGTGGCCCCATGGCTTTTGAACAGAAACTTGATGATATGTTTGTTACAGAACAGGCCTCCGACCAGCTGCCTGATTGGATTTCGGGTTATATAGGTCAATATGTGCATGGCAATGAACCGGGACATCATGTTCCTTATTTATACCAGTTTGTAAATGCCCCTGACAAGTCGCAGCGCCTTATAAGACAGATCATGGACGAGCTTTACACTACGCAACCTGACGGCCTTTGCGGAAATGAAGATTGCGGGCAGATGTCAGCCTGGTATCTTTTCAGTGCTTTAGGTTTCTATCCTGTGAATCCGGTGGGAGGTGAATATATCCTGGGTAGCCCTGAAGTCGGGGAGGCGATCATCTCATTAGGAGATGGAAAGGAATTTAAGATCATAGCTGGAAATCAGTCAAATGAGAATGTTTTTGTTCGTTCCGTGAAGTTAAACGGCCGGGAACTACAAAGAATTTTTATCACCCACGAGGAGATCATGAAAGGTGGCGTCCTTGAGTTCGAAATGAGTAATACCCCTTCTAACGAATAAAAGGAATGCAATTCGTAATCAGAAATATGCAGTCATGTCACCTATCAGGTAAAATCTGCCTGGTACTTATAATATTCTTTCTTGCAGGCTGTAACTTCTATCCCCGGGAGAAGAAAGTGTTGGTATTCTACAAAACAATGGGATTCGTACACCCCTCAATTTCTGATGGGGTGGAAGCAATCATGGCGTTGGGAAAACAAAATGGATTTCTTGTAGATACAACCGGGGACGCATCGTTCTTTGTCGAAGAAAAATTGAGAGAATACGGTTCCGTCATCTTTTTAAATACGACCGGGGATGTCCTGGATCACTATCAACAGGCTGATTTTGAAAGATATATCCAGGCAGGGGGTGGGTTTGTCGGGATTCATGCAGCCGCAGATACGGAGTATGACTGGCCCTGGTACAACCAACTGGTAGGAGCATATTTCGACGGACATCCTTCGGAACAAAATGCCAAACTGCAAGTGACCGACAGTATACATCCTGCAACCAAAGGTTTGGAAGTAATTTGGGAGAGGTTCGATGAGTGGTACAATTACAAAAGCATAGTACCCGGGATCAACGTACTGATAACAATTGATGAAGACAGCTATGAGGGTGGAACGCACGGACAGAAAGAACATCCCATGGCCTGGTATCGGGAGTACGACGGCGGAAGGTCGTTTTATACGGGACTTGGTCATACAAAGGAGAGCTATTCCGAACCCCTGTTTCTGCAACACCTACTGGGTGGGATCAACTATGCAATTGGAGAAAACAGGCGCGACTATTCACAAGCGTGGTCGGACCGTGTTCCCAAAGAAAACAGGTTCTTCAGACAGGTGCTTGCCAGTAACCTGGAAGAGCCCATGGAACTGGAGTATCTTCCCGAGGGTCGCATATTATTTATAGAGCGGAAAGGAGACGTTTTGATTTATGACCTTAACACTGAAAGTCTATCTGTCGTATCACACCTTGATGTCCAGCACGAACCCGGTGAGGACGGATTGTTAGGTTTGGCGATTGATCCGGAATTTGAGAAAAACGGATGGATCTACCTTTACTATACGCCCGATGATGGCGGAAACAGTCAAAAACTTTCGAGATTTGACTTTAGAGAGGGGATTGACCTAAGCTCTGAAAAAGTCCTTTTGGAGATCCCTTCTTCGCGGGATTGCTGTCATTCAGGCGGTTCCATCGAGTTCGGACCGGGAGGATTGCTTTACCTGTCTACCGGTGATGACACGAATCCATTTGAATCAGCAGGCTATTCCCCAAGTGATGAAAGACCTGACAGGGAAACCTGGGATGCCCAAAAATCAAGCGCAAATACCAATGACCTGAGAGGAAAGATCATACGCATCAAACCTGAACCGGATGGAACGTATTCCATTCCGGATGGGAACCTATTTGTAGATGATGACCCGCTGACAAGACCTGAGATCTACGTAATGGGACTACGAAATCCATTCAGAATTTCCGTAGATATGGAAACCGGGATCCTGTATTGGGGAGATGTAGGTCCTGATGCCGGGAAAGACAATCCGAAGCGCGGACCGAAAGGGCATGATGAGTTGAACCAGGCCCGTTTTGCAGGAAATTGGGGGTGGCCCTATACCCGGGGGAATAATAAAGCATACTGGGATTTTGACTTTGAGACTGATATATCCAGCGGACCGTTCGACCCTGAAGATCTCATCAATAATTCGCCTAACAATACCGGCATTCAACAATTGCCGCCCGCGCAACCTTCCTTCATCTGGTATCCATATGATGAGTCTGTGGAATTTCCCTGGACAGGAGAGGGAGGCAGAAACGCCATGGCTGGCCCGGTATTTCACAAAGAAGATTTTGCCGGACTGGAAAATTCCTTTCCGGATTATTTTGATGACAAACTCTTTTTCTATGATTGGATGCGGGACTGGATCTTTATCATTACCATGAATGACGGCCATGATTATATCAAGTCTGAGCCATTTATGCCCGAAGCTGAGTTTCATAATCCGGTAGATATGGTATTTGGGAAAGATGGTAACCTTTACTTGTTGGAGTATGGCGAGAGCTGGCGCAAGCGCAATCCTGATGCTCAGCTAAACAGGATTGAATACATAAAGGGAAATCGAGCCCCGATCGCCCGGATTACGGCAGATAGGATCATTGGAGCTAATCCACTGAATGTTAAATTCTCCGCAAAAGGATCAATTGACTTTGAAGAAGATGACCTGACATTTGAATGGAATTTTGGGGATGAGGCCGGGTGGCACAAGGGCGAAGAAATTGAATACAGATTTGATAGCATTGGCAATTTCCTGGTGACTTTGAGAGTAACAGATGATAATGGATCCAGCCATCAGGCAAAACAGGAAATAGTAGTAGGTAATGACGCACCGGTGATAACCATAGAAATGGAATCGACTAATTTATATTATACCAATCGTACCGGCCTGGGTTACTCGGTTGAGGTTTCAGACAAAGAGGATGGAAGCCTGTCATCCGGAGATATCAGCGAAGCGGACGTTTTTGTGACGTTATCCTATCTCCCTGAGGGAATGGACCAGACAATGGCCACAATGGGACACCAACCGATGATCCTCAAAGGGAAGGTGCTGATCGACAAGTCCGATTGCCCGAGTTGTCATGCGATAAATGAGAAAATAAATGGTCCGTCTTACAGGGATATTGCCAACAGGTATTCAAAGGATGACCTTCAGTATTTGAGCAACAAAGTTTTGGAAGGAGGGTCAGGGGTCTGGGGTGAAACGCCCATGGCTGCTCACCCACAATTATCGGAAGATGACGTAAACGAGATGGTAAAGTACATCATGACTTTGGGCGATAAAACAGAACCGACTATTCCTGTCAGGGGAGAACTGAGCTTTGATAAACATAAGACCGGTAACGTGACCGGAGCTTATATTTTGACAGTGACCTACACCGACAAGGGAAGAATGACTGCCCCGTCCATCTCGTCACGTGAGCAGATGATCATTGGCGCGCCGATCCTTCAGGCTGATAAAGCAGATTATAAACATGAGGACCTTTCACGCTGGGATGCAGCCGGTGCAGAAGTAGTAGGTAATGTAAAAAACGGTACTTTTTTCGGGTTTAAGGATGTGAGCTGGACAAAACTCAGATCCGTAACACTCAGGTCTTTCTTCGGGGCAAATTACGTGTATGGCGGAAAAGTCGAACTAAGAAAAGGAAGTGTTGAGGGAGAAGTACTTGCATCTTCAGTGATTTCCGTAACGAAGGAAAGGGAGGGATTTGAAACTCATAATTTTAATTTTTCGAAACAGGAGGGAGTAAACGATCTGTTCCTGGTTTTTACTAATGAAGATGCAGACCAGGTGATAGCCAACCCGGATTACATCTATCTTGATTATGATTTGTAAACTGATATTAAAAAAATAGATAAATGACGAATAAAGCATTAACAATCGGAGTAGATATTGGCGGAGGCCACATTTTGAGCGCTGCCATAGACACGGCTGAGGGCAAAATTCTGGATGAAACCAGGAGTTATGTGAAGGTTGATAACAAGGGTACGACGGATGAAATCATGAAAACCTGGTCAAAGGGTCTCAACATGACTTTAAGCAAGATTGATACTGACCGGTTAGCTGGTATTGGATTTGCCATGCCTGGTCCATTCAATTATAAGACCGGCCTGGCCATGTTTGAAAGGAACGACAAGTATGAGGCTTTGTACAATGTCAATGTAGTTGACGAATTGCGTGGATTGCTGTCTGTTCCGGATATTTCCATGCGTTTTCTTAATGATGCGACCTCTTTTGCTGTAGGTGTTTCGTGGCTCGGAAAGGCACAGAATTTCAAAAAGTCCATCTCAATTACACTCGGTACGGGTTTCGGATCTGCATATATTGAAGACGGACTTCCAATTGTAGAGCGGGAAGACGTACCGGAGCACGGCTGCTTCTGGTATCTTCCGTTTAAGGACGGAATTGCCGATGATTACTTTTCCACCAGGTGGTTTTTGAAAGAATATAAGGATGTGATGGGCGGAGAAGCCTCCGGTGTGAAGGAAATTGCGGAAGCGGCAAGAGAAGATGCTGCCACGAAAGCGATTTTCGATACGTTCGGTAAAAATATGGGTGAATTTTTTGTCCCGTGGTTAAAAAAATTTCCGGCTGACATAATAGTGATGGGTGGGAATGTCAGTGGAGCATTTGACCTGTTTTCCGATTCACTTAAAGATGTACTCATTCGAAATAATATCAATACCGTTTTGGCTGTATCCGAACTTTTGGAGGATGCGGCACTTATCGGAAGCGCGAGATTGTTTGAAGAGGATTTCTGGCAAAAAGTAAAAGACAGTTTACCAACCCAATAATAACCTTAATTTCTATCAATCATGACAAGCACTAAAATCAACCTGGCAAAAGCCCTCCCGGTATTCATGACATTCATAGTGATGGGATTTGTCGATGTTGTGGGGGTCTCCACAGGCTATATCCAAAAGGACTTTGGCCTGCAGGACAGCACAGCGCAACTCATTCCTGCCATGGCCTTTCTTTGGTTTCTGCTGCTCTCGGTGCCAACGGGGATCATTCAGGATAAACTGGGTAAGCGAAAAGTAATGAATATAGGTATCCTCATCACAGGTCTTGGCATGGCCCTGCCTTTTGTGGGCTACTCTTTCCCCATAATGCTGGCTGCTTTTGTTCTTCTGGGTATCGGTAATACAATTGTGCAAGTGGCTGCCAATCCATTGTTGCAGGATGTTACTACCAAAGAAAAACTATCCAGTTTCCTCAGTCTGGCACAGTTTCTCAAAGCGATCACATCACTGCTCGGTCCGATCATCGCTACCTACATGGCCACACGTTATGGTAATTGGAAGCTGGTTTTTGCCGTGTATGCGGTCACCTCCTTTATCTCTCTTTTGTGGTTAACCGCTACAAAGATCGAAGAACACAAGTCAGACAGGGAAGCGGCTACCTTCCGGTCATGCTTTGGGTTACTTAGTGACAGGTTCATCCTGCTGATGGTCCTTGGCATATTCCTTATCGTTGGTGCCGATGTGGGAATGAATTCTAATATACAGAACATCCTGACCTCATTGTTCGGTGTTTCGCTGGAGCAGGCCTCCTATGGCATTAGCATATATTTCACGGCATTAATGATAAGCCGTTTTGCAGGCGCAGTCCTGCTCAATTTTGTTAAGCCCGGCAAATTCCTTATCGCTACCTCAGTATTATCCATTCTGGGATTGTTAGTGATGATCTTCGCACCTTCGGCCACCATAGCGCAGGCAGGCATATTCGTAACGGGACTTGGTGCCGGGAATCTTTTTCCCCTGGTGTTTTCCATAGCTATCAACCGTATGCCTGATCGATCCAATGAGATCTCCGGCCTGATGGTCATGGCAATTGTGGGTGGGGCTGTGGTCCCGCCGATTATGGGGATCGTAAGTACCAATATTGGTGTAATTGCCAGTGTAGTGGTGCTGATCGCATGTATGATCTACGTTTTGGGAGTTTCATTCTCAGCCAGAAATGATTAATAAATAATTGGTATTGAGAAAAGATTTTTCATTGTGAGTGAATTGTATCTTTATCTACCCCTAAATCCTCTAAAGGGGACTTTCTGTCACCCTTTCAGGGGTAGGGGGTATATTATGAGAATCGCAAAAAATCTCTTCTTATTTCGTCTAAACGTTTTTTTTAACGAATTCTAATTTCAGAAAGATGGGCGTAATTAATCAGAACAAACTTCATATTATCATTTTATTTTCCTTGCTAGCGGGAATAAGTATTTCATGTCAACAGGAAAAGGAGCAAACTAAAGATCCGGTAACAGAGGCGATAAGGAATGACACGACATTCCGCTTTGTTAAGCAAAAGGCCCTGGAGGTGGTAAAAACAGGATTCAATGCCGGAGACGGTTACGGTGAAGTATGGATAAGGGATTACAATACTTTCATTGAGCTTTCCATGGAAGTTTATGATTCCAAAGAGATCGAAGAAAACCTGCTTGTGTTCTTCAGGTTGCAGGGGGAGGACGGAAATATCATTGATGGATTTATACCTGCAGAAAACGCAAAGCAGGTTGAAGGAGGTTATACCTATCTTTTTTCCAGCCTGGAACCACGATATGCCGGACATAAAAATACGGTGGAGACAGATCAGGAGGCTTCCCTGGTGCAGGCGGTGTATAAGTACGTGATGAAATCGGGGAATAAAGATTTCCTTGATGCCATGGTAGGTGACAAATCAGTGGCAGATCGCATGGAGTGGTCTCTGGAATTTTTAATGAATGAGCGATATAACGAGGAATACGGGTTGATTTGGGGCGCTACTACCGCCGATTGGGGAGACGTTCAGCCCGAGCATGACTGGGGTGTATATCTCACTGATGATACCCATTATACCCTCGATATCTATGACAATGCCATGTTCATCATAGCCATCAGGAATTTTGTGGAAATGGTTCCCGGAAAGGCTGAAAAATGGGATGTGATTGGTAATAATATCGCCAAAAATGTAAGGCAGCATTTATGGGATGTGGAAAATAAAAAATTCAAACCTCATATCTATCTCAATGGGTCTCCGTTTCCGGATGACTTCAATGAAGATACCATTTTCTATCATGGAGGTACAGCAGTAGCCATTAAAGCCGGATTGCTGACGAAAGAAGAGATCAGGACCTCTTTAGGTCAGATGATAAGTAATGTCAAAGCTTCAGGCGCTCCAAGTATCGGACTGACAGTGTATCCGCCATATCCTGAGGGATTTTTTAAGAATGTGGGTATGTACCCTTACGGATATCAAAATGGAGGGGATTGGACATGGTTTGGCGGAAGGATGATCCAGCAGTTAATTCTGAATGATATGGTGAAAGAAGCCTATGAGCAGGGTAAGCCGATGTTTGATCGTGTGGTTCAAAACGATGGTTTCTATGAATGGTATAGCAAGGATAACGAACCAAAAGGTTCGGGCACTTTCAGAGGATCCGCCGGTGTGCTTTATGAGGCAATTGAACTTTTTGAGGAATATGCAAACAAATAGAAATCATCGTGATATCGAGATGATCTTCCGGTTGAAGAGAATTACCCTGATATCTCTTTCCCAATCAGAATACACCTTGTATTAAAACATTTTGTCAAAATGAAAAACATATTATCCATAGCCTTCTTACTTCTGATATTATCATCCGGCCGGTCTCAGCCCGTTCATGAGGATGAAAGGTATGTAGCCGAGACAGATCCGGCAGTTTTGGAAAAGCTGGAGCAATGGCAGGACCTGAAGTTTGGCCTTCTGATGCACTGGGGGTCTTATAGTCAATGGGGCATTGTCGAATCATGGTCGCTTTGCCCTGAGGATTACGGATGGTGCCAGAGGACAAAGGGTGAGAATCCCAAAAATTACTATGAGTATAAAAAGGAGTACGAGGATCTGAAGAAGACCTTCAATCCCGTAAAATTTGATCCAGCGAAGTGGGCGGATGCCGCCAAAGATGCAGGTATGAAATATGTAGTTTTCACAACCAAGCATCACGACGGTTTTTCGATGTTTGACACGAAGTATACTGATTATAAGGTCACAGATCCCGGTTGCCCTTTTAGCTCCCATCCCAAAGCCAATATTACCAAAGAGATATTTGAGGCTTTCAGGGCTAATGGAATGTGGGCCGGAGCCTACTTTTCAAAACCTGACTGGAACAATAAAAACTATTGGGATCCTTACTTTCCTCCGTTTGACCGGAATGTAAACTATGATCCCGCATTGTATCCTGATAAATGGGAAAAGTTTGTCCGGTTTACTCATAACCAGATCCTGGAATTAGCCACGGACTATGGTGACCTGGATATTTTGTGGCTGGATGGTGGCTGGGTAAAAAAGTGGAGTCCTGAAAACGTCAATAAAAACTATGAAGGGAAATTCACTGAGAGCGGGGAAGGAGGATTTATCAAGCACCGAATTGTAGACCAGGATATCAGGATGGATGAGTTGGTTACAAAAGTCCGTGAAAAACAACCGGGTATCCTCGTAGTCGACCGTGCTGTTCACGGTATCAATCAAAACTATCTGACTCCGGAAAACAGAGTGCCTGAAGCAGCCCTTCCATATCCCTGGGAGTCCTGCATCATATCAGGAGGAGGTTGGTCTTTTAATCCCGATGCCCGCTACATGAGCGGACGTGAGGGGATACACATGTTAGCGGATATTGTTGCAAAAGGGGGCAATCTGTTGTTAAACGTTGCGCCCAGCCCGGAAGGGGAGTTGCAGCAGGGAGCTTATGACCTGCTTGCGGAATTTGGAAAATGGATAAAAGTCAATTCCGAAGGCATTTATGATACCAGGGCCGTTGCTCCATTCAAGGAAAACAACATATGCCTCACCCGGGCTAAGGATGGTACAACCTACTTCATTTACCTTGCCGGTGAGGGAGAGGACGAAATACCTGCAGAGATTATCATCACTTCCAAACAGCCTGACCGTGGCGCACAAGTATCCGTTTTAGGTAGCAACCTTAGATTGAAATGGAAAAAAGAAGGTGAAGGATTCAAGGTAACAATACCTGAATCACTCAGAAAAGATCCCCCTTGTGATTATGCATGGACGATCAAAGTTTCGAAATTGAAATCCTCGTAAATCCAAATAAATGAAAAATCTAATGACCATACTACTGGCAGTTCTGGTATTTGGTTGTACCGAACTTGCTGCCCAGGCAAAGCTGGATTCTCTGCTGCCTGTGAGGGGATTTTGTATCGCCGCACCCAGTGCTGACGGTGTTAATGAGTTTACAAAATTCATAAAGAAAGAACTGGCACCTGCCGGTGTGAACACGCTCATTCTTAGAGTTGATTATCGTTATCAGTACCAAAGCCATCCCGAATTGGTTGGTGAAAATGCACTTTCAAAGGATGACGTCAAGAAGCTGGTTGATGTTTGTAAAGGCTCTGATATCAAACTGATCCCTCAGTTCAATATGCTCGGGCATCAGTCATGGGCTTCCGAATTGAACTTATTGCTGGTCGAATACCCGGAATTTGACGAAACACCGCATATTGAGATCCCTGAGAAATATGAATGGCCCAATGACGATGGTCTGTATTGCAAGAGTTACTGCCCTTTACATCCGGAAGTCCATGATGTAGTATTCGAGATAGTTGATGAATTGCTGGATGTTTTTGAAACAGATGCTTTCCATGCCGGACTGGACGAGGTCTTTTATATCGGGGATGATAAGTGTCCCCGATGTTCGGGTCGTGATAAAGCTGAACTGTTCGCAGGTGAGGTAACCGCAATACGGAATTATCTTGCCGGCCGGAATGCCACCCTTTGGATGTGGGGAGACCGCCTGATTGACGGAAAGACGACTGGAATGGGGATGTGGGAAGCCAGTATGAATAATACCCATCGTGCCATCGATATGATCCCAAAAGATGTAATCATTTGTGATTGGCACTATGAAAGGGCTGATCCTACGGCCGTGATCTTCGCTTCCAAGGGATTTAATGTGGTTACCTGTCCCTGGCGAAAAGGAGACGTAGCAGTAGAACAATTGAACCTGATGCTGAACCTAAAAGAAAACGCCACTGAGGTAATGAGTGGAAAGTATATGGGTATGGTTCAAACGGTTTGGACGAGTACGGAAAACTTCATGGAGAATTACAATGCCAAAGACCTTGATGAAACCAAGGAGTACTCCTCCGAGTGTTTCAAGCAGCTTTTTGCTGAAATAAAGTTGCTGGACGAATAAATATGAAACCTGCAACACCAAACTGAAATAATATGAGCCGATTTTTGTTCCTGATCTTTGTTTTGGCCATATACATATCCTGTCAGGACACTTCATCAAAAGGTGATGATTGGTCTATAAAAGATGCAAAGCTGATCACTAAATGGGCCGAAGAAATAAGTCCTGAAAATGTCTGGAGTGAATATCCGCGGCCTCAGCATCAGCGGGCGGAATGGCTTTCACTGAATGGATTGTGGGATTATGCAATCGTAGACGGATCGGAAAAGCCTGATAATATTGACCAGGGTAAGATATTGGTGCCCTTCCCTGTAGAATCCTCACTTTCCGGTGTGAATAAACGGGTCAGTCCTGACCAGTCTCTATGGTATAAAAGGAGTTTTCAGATTCCGGCGAAGTGGTCGGGTGGTCGGATAATTCTGAATTTTGGAGCGGTAGACTGGGAGATGACATGCCGGATCAACGGACAGATCGCAGGAGAACACAAAGGCGGGTACGATCCATTTGGTTTTGAGATAACATCGTTGCTGCAAGATGGAACCAATACCATTGAGGTAAAAGTAGCCGACCCAACCAGTGATGGATTTCAGCCCGTAGGTAAGCAGGTATTGGAGCCGGGAGGCATATTTTATACTGCCGTAACGGGAATTTGGCAGACCGTCTGGCTTGAACCTGTGCCTGAGACTTACCTTGCTGATCTTCAGCTTGTCAGTGATATTGACGCTTCCGCTATCTCCATAAGACCGAATGTTATTGGGACGGAAGAGGGTCTTGAACTTCAGATTGAAGTTCGGGAGGATGAAAGGATGGTAGCATGCGGATCAGGCCCGGCTTCGGGTCAGGTCGATCTAGCAATAGCCAATTCGAAGTTATGGTCCCCGGAGGAGCCAAACCTTTATGACCTCAGGCTCATTTTGAAAAAAGGATCAACGGAGGTTGACAAGGTCAGCAGTTACTTTGGAATGCGAAAGATCCACCTTGATCAAGCGGGGGATGGATTTACGCGCATGTTCTTAAATAATGAACCGTATTTCCACAATGGTCCTCTGGATCAGGGTTATTGGCCGGATGGACTTTATACACCTCCGTCGGATGTGGCAATGAAAGAGGAAGTACAGATGGTGAAGGAGTTGGGTTTCAATATGCTCCGGAAGCATGTGAAGATCGAACCTGACCGGTTTTACTACTGGTGCGACAAAATTGGAGTGTTGGTCTGGCAGGACATGCCCAACGGCGATGAGAAGATAGGTCCGAATGATCCGGATATTGTTCGTACGGAAGAATCTGCGAACCAATTTGAGTTTGAATTGACTCAAATGATCAAAACCCATTATAATCACCCCTCAATTGTAATGTGGGTGCCCTTCAATGAAGGCTGGGGACAATACAAAACGGCTGAGGTCACAGCATTTGTAAAGAATCTCGATCCGACAAGGTTGGTAAATAATGCAAGCGGATGGACGGATCGAAAGGTAGGTGATGTATATGATATCCATAGCTACCCTCAGCCTGCTATGCCCGAACCGGAAAAAAACAGGGCAGTTGTATTGGGGGAGTTTGGGGGTATAGGTCTGACAGTTTCGGGCCATCTTTGGAATGAAGAAGAGCACTGGGGGTATGAGGTAAGCTCGGATAAGGAAATACTTGCCATGCAGTATGAGAAGTACTATACCTCTGTTTGGGAATTGCAAAAAAGAGGACTGAGCGCTGCAGTTTATACACAGCTGACAGATGTTGAGACCGAAACAAATGGATTGCTTACTTATGACAGGGCCATTTCGAAATTGGATCCGGCTTTTGCAAAAAAGATCAATACCAATGATTTTATTCCTGCTCCAGGTGTAGACCCTAAAGGCGGCATGATTCAAAAAGGGGATTTGATTATTCTTCAGACCGGTACCGGATTTCCAATTCATTTCACTACGGATGGCAGTGTACCAGATATAAACTCCCCCGTTTATGAAGAACCGATTATTGCCACGCAGGACATGACCGTTTCGGCATTGGTCAATGGCGGATCAGATCAGAGCAGATCAGTCACTGTCGCCTTTACAGTTACCGATATGCCAAAACCCGTCTACAAATATTCCTTTGCCGACAGGTATGCGGCCGGGGGTTTCTACGCCCTGGTGGATGGAAAAACGGGCGGGGATCATTTTGCGGATGGCGCCTGGCAGGGAATAGAAGGGGAGGATCTTGATGTGACCATTGACCTGGCTGGAAAGAAAGTTGTTAATGGTTTTTCCCTGAGATTCATTGATGCTCCCGGTCACTGGATATTCTATCCTTCCAACATTGAAATTCAATATGCCGGTGAAGACCAGGATTTCCAAACACTCAGGAATTTTGTTCCTGAACAATCCACGGAAAATAAAGGATTGACCATTGCAAAATTTGAAGCAGAGGGGCCCGGTACGGAGATCCGGTATGTTAAGATCGTAGCCGAAAACATTCGCCAAAACCCGGAATGGCATAGTAATCCCGGAGGTAAGACGTGGATCTTTATCGATGAAATAGTGGTTGAAATTGATAATTAATCCCTCAATTTCGACAAGCTCAACCGGCACTCTCATTCGAAAAATCGAACCGGACAAAGTAGGATTAACAGAAAGTACAACAAATAAGATTTAGAATTATGGACCCAAAGTTGCCGGGACAGCAAATTATCAGATGTCTGCTCTTGTTTTTTTGTACAACCATCCTGTTTGCCAGGTTTGCTTTTTCGCAGCAACCAAATGTTATCCTGATCTTCACCGATGATCAGGGATCGATTGATCTCAATTGCTACGGATCCACTGATTTGCACACCCCACATATTGACAGACTGGCGGAGGAAGGCATAAAATTCACCCAATTCTATGCGGCAGCTCCTCTTTGTTCCCCTTCAAGGGCCGCATTGATGACGGGCCTCAACCCGCATGCCGCCGGTTTGCCTGGCAACGCTTCTTCCTTCAAGGGAAATGCGGGAATGCCGTCGGAGAAGGTCACAATTGCCGAAGCATTGAAAACGGCAGGTTATGTAACGGGCCATGTCGGTAAATGGCATCTGGGGTTCACTCCGGAAACCATGCCTAATGGACAGGGGTTTGATTATTCCTTCGGGCATATGGGAGGCTGTATTGACAATTATTCGCACTTCTTCTACTGGAATGGGCCAAACAGGCATGACCTGTATGAAAACGGAGAAGAGGTTTGGGCTGATGGAAAGTACTTTCCGGATCTCATGGCGGAAAAGGCCGATGAATTCGTAAGAAACAACCGGAACAAGCCATTTTTTCTGTACTATGCCATTAATCTCCCCCATTATCCCGTTCAGCCTACTGAAAAGTGGCGCAAGTATTACAAGGATTTACCTCATCCAAGGAGTGGCTATGCTGGTTTCATTTCAGTCATTGATGAGAGAGTTGGTCAACTCATGAAAACATTGGATGAACTGGGGATACGGGAAAATACCCTGATTATTTTTCAATCGGACCATGGTCACTCGATGGAGGTAAGGAATTTTGGCGGAGGTGGTAATGCGGGTCCTTTCAGAGGGGCGAAAACAAGCCTTTTCGAGGGAGGCATTCGCGTCCCGGCGATCATCAGCATGCCAGGCACGATACCGCAGGGTGAAGAGCGTGATCAAATGACCCTGGGAGTGGATTGGTTTCCTACCATCCTGGACTACTGTGGATTAGCACGGGGAGCGGTTGAAGGCAAGAGTATCAAACCTATTATTGAAGATCCGTCAACACCTGGTCAGCATGAAGTATTCAGATGGAAGCAGGGTGTGAGCTGGGCTGTACGAAAAGGAGATTGGAAGCTACTGGGGTATCCGAGAGATCCGGCAAACAAGGCGCCTTTAGATCCCGATGAAGATGCGTTGTTCCTTGTAAATATTAAGGAGGACCACACCGAAATGACAAATCTGGCTTCCAAATATCCTGAAAAACTGCAGGAATTGCAGGATGCCTACATGGAGTGGGAATTTGCAGATCCTGATGACTTGCCTGAGAAACGTATCACCATGACATCAATCGCAAAGGACAAATCAATTGAATTGGTGAATCAACCGCACAAAAACTATTTTGCCAATGGAGGAAGCAGCCTTTTGGACGAAAAGCTGGGTACAAGAATGTACCGGGATGGTTTTTGGCTGGGGTTTGAACAGGAAGATCTGGTAGCTACCATTGATCTTGGCAATACCGAACAAATCAAAGAAGTGATAATTGGTACATTACAAGACCCGGAGGTATGGATATTTTTCCCGGAATATGCTGAACTTTCATGGTCAAATGATGGAATGAACTACTCAGATCCTATCAGGATCAATGTAAATGAGCTGGAAGACAAAAGTCGAAAATCAATCTTAAGAATTACGATTGCGGAGGAAAATGTGTACGGCCGATACCTGAATGTGAAAGCGAAAAATATCGAAAAATGTCCGGAATGGCACACTGCAAGGGGTCAAAAAGCATGGTTATTCATTGATGAAATAACCGTCCGCTGATCATATGATTTGTCATGGAACCGGCCGTTCCTCTCTTTCAAAGATCAATATCTGGTTTATATTTAAGTCTGACAATTCTTGCCTGATGGGAAATGTTGTCAGAGTAGCCTGATTCTATCTTCATACCGTCAGGAAGGATAAATATATCGGGTGTAGTGATTTTTAATTGAAGTAGTAGTAATTAACCGACCGTCTCGTTGAGGGTAGTTGTTTGTGTTTTTACTTTGATCGTCTCTCTTTTGATGACTTGCAAAAGTGCAAGAGGAGAGGATCCTGGGAAACCCGGAACCGTCAAAATATATCTGGGGTGGTTTCATCAGTTCCAGTTTGCGGGATACTACATGGCAAAGGAGCTTGGGTATTACGAAGACGAAGGGCTGGAAGTACAACTCATACCTTTTGACGGGTCACTCGGAGTGGATCCGATCCTTAGAAATGATTACCAATATGGAATAGCTACAGCCGGGCAGATACTTGGCTCGGAGTCCCGCGACGATTTGGTCGTGGTTTCTACGATACTCCAGCAATCGCCACTGGCACTTATAGTGTTGAGAAATTCAGGAATAGAATTCCTGAAAGACCTGGAAGGGAAAAAAGTTGGATCCGGTAATGAATTAAGGGCCATGCTCCATGCGGCTGGTGTTGATCTGAGTACGATTGAATTCAAGAATCACACAACGCATCTGGGCGATTTGCTATCCCCGAATTATGACGCAATTTCATATTATATCATTGACAGTCTTCCTCGTCGGGAGGATTTCATAATTTTTCGTCCGATCGAGTACGGAATAAATTTTTACGGAGAATGCCTCTACTCAACCCAACATGAGTTGTCCTCAAACCCGGACCGGATAGAAGCTATTCAAAAAGCAACATTGAAGGGCTGGGAATATGCGGTGAGAAACAGTTCTGAAGTTATCGAAATAATCCGGGAAAAATACAACCCGGACCTCACGGTGAAAGATCTGGAAAGAGAAGCAAATGTTGTGATAAATTCATTGATTCTTACGTCATTTTACCCGATAGGATATAATGACATGGACAAATGGGCACACATAGAAAAGACCCTTTCACGATTCATTACCTTTGAAAATCCTGTTGATTGGAATGAATTCATTTATCAACCTGAGAGGGATTCACAGCGTGAATTACTGGCCCGTGTCATCCGTGTGCTATGGATAGTAGGAGTGACCAGTGGAATTATTTTTCTCGGACTGTTTATCTACAACCGGCAGCTAAGACATGCAGTACGAAACAGGACAAAAATCATAGAAACTGCAAAGGACGAAATAGAGAGGAAAAATACTCAACTTTTAAACCAAAAGCAGGAGCTGGAGTCCTTAAACTACTTTAAGGACAAGATGTTGTCTGTCATCTCTCACGATGTGAGAAGTCCGCTCAGCACAATCCAGGGATTGATCGAAGTGACCGCTTCCGGGAATATCTCAATGGAGGAATTCGGTGAAGTAGCAAAGCACAGCAGATCTAAAATCCAGGAGATAAACTCATTTTTGGAAAACATATTATACTGGGCTAAAAATCAACTGCACGGGATCAATTTAAGTGTGGAACCGGTCAATCTTTCGGAATTATCACAAATGACCGTTAGCCTCTTAAGTCTTTCTGCCGAAAACAAGGCCATCAGTATTACGGATAACATACCCCAGGATATATCGGTGTTAGCGGACCGGGAAACCATAAAGCTGGTGATGCGAAACCTCATCTCCAACGCCATTAAGTTTTGCAACAAGAATGATAAGATCACATTGGATGCTGCCACGCTGAATGGCAAGGTCAGGGTAATGGTTTCAGATACAGGTCCGGGTATTGAACCGGAAGATCTGAATAAGCTTTTCAAATCGGATCAGAAAAGTACACCTGGCAGCAATAATGAGGTGGGAACAGGATTGGGGCTGCTTCTTTGTAAGGAATTTGTGGAAAAAAATGGCGGCGAAATCGGCGTCAGCAGTAAGGTAGGAGAAGGTAGCGCCTTTTGGTTTACGGTTAAACTCAATGAGTCCTGACCTCTGCAAAGGAGTGCCTGAAGATGACGATGGATAAAAGTCCCACGCCCGGGAGCATTATGACGGAGCTCCAAAACAGGCCCTGGAAGTAGACAGGAAAATCCGGTAATGAAATGATACCGGTCATGGAAGGATAGGCGATCAATAGCTCGCTCACCACAAACCCTATGAAGAATAAAGCAACTCCGGTGCGAAGCAGGGGGGATTTCTCAGGAGAAGATGTGGTGTCGAACACTAACAGGAGTATTGAAAATGTTACAAATCCAATGAAAACCAGGTGCAGGTAAGCAATGATAAATCCATGGGATTCAAAAACGAGTTTGTTCATCTGAGGTACGGCCGAAACCAGTTGTAAAAGAAACTTTAAGCCCAGCGACAAAAAGGCCGTGTAGAGGATCAGTTTGTGTTTACCGAAAACGTCCATCCTATTTTGACCCCATAGTGCTTTTAACAGGTAGAAAAACCCACCAATTTGTACGAAGGCGCTGGCCACTCCTATCACATATAAAAGCGGGATAGGGTAGAATCCTAAGGTTGACAACACGTATGCCGGAAAGACACTGAATCCGATAAGCCGGAATGACATTTTAACGTGATAATGATTGATAGCAACCTTCTTAAATTCAAGCCATCTGAGGATCAATCCAATAATGGTGAGCACAAAAAAACCATTGTACAGGAAGTGCAGGTAAAAATAGATGGCCAGGTCATAGGCCGGACTATCACTCAGACCTTTGACAATTATCGGTCCAAGCGAGAAAGGACCTGCCGTGGATATCAGGAAGTAGATCATCCCTAACCTGATAAATCGAGTGGACCAGGATCTGTCTCCCCTGGTAACTACCAGAAAATGAAAGACAAAAAAATAGGAGAAGAGGATATGAAGTGTGCTCGATATGATCGAATACAACCCATATCCCTGGAAAGGGAAAGTAAATAACATCCCCAGAACAGCCAGTTGTAGTAAAAAGAACAGGAAGAAGTTGAATCGCACATTCAAATTACCATAGGAATACAGGATCAGGGCGCACAATGCGTTGAATGCCCATCCAAGCAATACCACGTGGGAATGCGTATGCAGTATGAACCGGTAATTCAGCTTCAGGGGATCATAAAAAATGGACATTCTCAGATATGCCCCGATGATGATCGAAATCAGCAGAAATAAAATTGCGGTTTTCATCCATAGGTAAGAAAATGCTATTCTATCAGTGGACAACATGAACCTCTTGTAGTTTATTTGAAAGAGGCCGCCAATTCCGATGTAGCGCGGGCCAGCAGCATGGTATCGACTCCAACGCCAATCATATTTGCGCCTTTATCCCTGTAGAAATCAGCATCTTCCCTGGTCAGGGCAAGGATACCGGCCGTTTTTCCATAGGATCTGACAGTTTGCAAGGCGGATGTAATTTGTTCCTTCACGGCTTCATGAGCCTTCCCGAAGTATCCCATCGAAGCGGAAAGATCAGCAGGACCTATGAAAATGCCATCCACGCCATCTATTTTCAGAATACTCTCCAAATTCTCAACGCCTTTGACAGACTCCACCTGCAACAGGAGGCAGATTTGATCGTCAGCAGTTTTGACATAGTCCGGAGTCCTCCCCCATTTAGCTGCACGACCCAATCCTGTCCCTACTCCCCGGATGCCTGCCGGAGGATAATGCACCGATCTTACTACCGATTCTGCCTGTTGAGCTGTCTCGATCATGGGTACAACGAAGTTTCTTGCACCCAGATCAAGCAACTGCTTCATAATGGTAGGATCTCCCTGCGGAGGCCTTACGATCGCTTCGGTTTCATAGGGTTCGATTGCCTGCAAGTGTGAGAGGACGGATGTCAGCTCGAATGGACCGTGTTCCCAATCGATACATATCCAGTCAAAACCCGCTCCGGCGCAGATCTCCGCAGCGTAAGTACTGGTCAACCCATGCCAAAGACCAAATGTTGTTTCAAGGCGGTTGATATTTTCTTTGAGGTTATTAATTAAGGACATTTCAAAACTCTTTCTGGTGATTGTGAAGGTTATTGTTAGTTTGTCGAAGCTATCAATATTTTTAAATCATAGCTGAATTAAATACTTCCACAAGGATCTGCGCTTCCGTGGCTATGTAAATTAACGTGAGTTCGGGATAACAACCTCAAAAAAACAGTCATATCGAATGAAATGAGATATCTTTTCACTTTCATAAGTTTGAAATCATTATTTCAAGCATACTATGATCTGGAAAGATTTCTCCTTCGTCGAAAAGACTGTTTTTTTGTGGTTTGGGACACAAACCTTGTATTCCTTATCCTGAACTGACGTCAAATTATGAATATCCGTTTACTTCCCATTGAAAGAGGAAACCCGGGGAAGATCACGGATTATTATCGTACTTCCTCCTTCCCGTCAGCATGTTTGGCAAACCGGCCCCTTTCCCTTGGGTGGACCTGATCGTGCCTTGGCCAGGGCCATCCGCCAAACTGAGTTTTCTGGTAATCAGCCATGGCCGCCCGGATCTCGCCATCGGTGTTCATGACAAACGGGCCATATTGAACAACCGGCTCGCCAATGGGCTTTCCCTGCAAAAAGAGAAAATGACTTTCCTCTTCGCCGCTTTCTATTAGCGCCTTATGATCCGGGTGCAGGGATATACTGTGATCTGCATTGATGGTTTCACCGTCAATTTTGATATCAAGACCTTTAAAAAAGAACAATGTCCGGTTGACCTCCTTTGAGGCAGACGGGATCTCCCACCTGGCACGGGGCGCCATCCTGATTGTCCAGATCGCCACTTCGTTTTCCGGGTTGGCTGCCCATGATTCAGGAGCGGGGGCCTGAACGTTATGATTTCCCAGTGCGCCGGTGACGATTTTTATTTCAGTTTCGTTCCCGTTCTCATCTTCAACGATTTCCCGTGGGATTTCTTCGTTCCATAACATTGAAAAGTGGGGTTCGGCGAATTTCCTCTCACGTGGGAGATTTAACCAGATCTGAAAAAGCAGGAATGGGTTGTCCTTATCTTTGTTCAGCAGGGGAAACATTTCAGAATGCTGGACGCCTTTTCCGGCAGTCATCCACTGCACGTCTCCGTTTCCAAATCTTCCCGCAGCGCCCATGGAGTCTGCGTGATCCACCAATCCCTTTTGAACAATGGTCACAGTTTCAAATCCCCTGTGCGGATGGGATGGAAATCCAGGCACAATATCTCCATGATACATTCGCCAGCCATCTTTGGCAACAAAATCCTGCCCAATGATGCGCCCATCCAGCGAGGCGTCAGGTCCCATCTGATCATTTCCGGATGGATAGTGGTCTTCATGATAGGCACAAAACAGGAATGGGTCGCTAGTTTCCCATGGGAATCCCAGGGGTTTGACGGATTTAACAGCTTTCACAGTCATTATTCAAAAGGATTTTTTGTATAAGTCCAAAACAGACGGATTGGTTCAAAATTTAATGATCCGGCAGAAATTCACTATCTCCGATTTTTTCTTATATTGGCAGGATGGAGAATCAGGACCGCCCCATCCTGGAAGTAAATACCAACCTGTACCGGACCATTCTGCTTGTCCTCGTGGCGGTGTTTTTATGCTACACATACGTAGTGTATACCACAAAAACTGAAACCGACATACCCCAAATGACTGAAGAGGCGTTGAGGGGGCAAATATTATGGCAGGAAAATAATTGTACCGCGTGTCATCAGTTTTACGGACTCGGCGGTTACCTGGGACCTGATCTGACGAATATTATTTCCACCGAGAATAAAGGACCTCAATACGTCAAAGCTTTTCTGAATAGTGGTATCAAGGTGATGCCAAAGTTTAATTTCAGTGAGGCCGAGATGGAAGAAATTGTGGCCTTCCTGACTTATGTAGATGGAACAGGTTATTTTCCAAATAAACAGGCCAGGTTGAAAAATACAGGCTGGGTAGAGCTCAAATACAAAAAGACCCGGAATGAATAAAAAGATCCCGATAGCCTTCGTGGTGGCTGCATTATGTGTGTTAATAGGAGGTGCTTTGGTTGGCGTACTGGCCGCTATCCAATACCTGGAACCCACATTTCTGAAGGAAACATTGCCATTCAACCGGTTGAGGGAGATTCACGTCACCAGCGCGATCTCCTGGATTGTACTTAGTGCCACCGGAGGCGTATATTTTTACATCACCAAAGAGCTGGGTCACCAGATCTTCTCCGGTAAGCTGGCAGTGTTTCACCTGATCCTTTTCATCCTCACAGGATTGGGGATTTACATTTCAATATTCACCGGCAACATGGGAGGCAGGGAGTATTTGACATTTTTGCCCGTCCTGATGATACCGATATTATTAGGGTGGATTGTTTTCGGCGTTAATTACTTCAAAACCCTGCTGGCCAATGTGAAGGGATGGCCGGTCTACCTGTGGATGTGGGGGACCGGCATAGTATTTATGGTCTTTCATCTCTGTGAGGCAAACCTCTGGATCTTCGATCATTTCAGAATGAACTTTGTCCGCGACCTTACGGTGCAGTGGAAATCCTATGGCTCATTTACAGGGTCCTGGAATATGCTGGTGTATGGTACGGCAATTTTTTTGATGGCCAGGATCAAGAAAGATGAGAACGTCGCCAGAACAAAGATCGCCTTCTTCTTTTATTTCCTGGGGTTGACAAACCTGATGTTTGGGTGGGCGCATCATATTTATCCCGTCCCGAGTCAGGCGTGGATCAGGTATTTAGCTTACGCGATAAGTATGACCGAATGGCTCGTTCTGGGTTATATGCTGACAAACTGGATCAAATCTTTAAGCGCTAAAGAAAAAAAGGAAAATTTCTTTCCTTACCGGCTGCTTGTGATCACCGATATCTGGGTATTCGGCAATGTTTTGATGGCGGTGTTAATCTCTATTCCGGCCATAAATCATTATTCACATGGCAGCCACATCACCGTTGCACATTCCATGGGAACAACGATCGGGATCAATACACCGATCCTTCTTGCCTCTGCCACATTTATGTGCTCCTGTATAAATGAGATGATCCTTGAAAAAATGCAAAAGACGCTGTCCTATGGCCTTGCCCTGTTCAATATTTCACTGATTGTGTTCCTCGCGAGTCTGATCATAGCCGGATCCATCAAAGGCCAGTGGATGTATAGTGAAAACTCCGCTTTCTACAGCGTGCTTACGGAACAGATCAAACCGTATATCCGGTATTTTCTTTTTGCAGGAATAGGCGTATTTGTCGGGGTGACCATTGTTGCCGCCCCGGTTTTAAAGTTTATGACAGCCAAGCTTCGGGAAGCTTAGAAAAAGAGAACTTCCGGGATTAGCAAACCCGCATTCGACTGGTCCAAAATCTATGGAAGCTTACACAGCGCTGTATTATACGTCAATGCTGATAGTTACTTTGCCTCCAAGTCCTTTCTCTACAATTTCATAGAGGGTTTTGAGTGTTAGGTTACTTCCATCGTTCTCAACTCTCGAAATATAGGTACGTTTCTTGTCAACTAGTTTGCCAAGTTGTTGTTGAGTTAGTTGCTTTTGTTCACGAGCCTGGCGAAGAAGTAAGCCTATTTTCAATCCTTCAGCTTCACGTTCGAGTCGGTCACGTCTCGGAGTTCCTTTCTTTCCGTAGACTTCATCTTTAATTGTTTTCCAAGATTTAGTTTCCATATTCGTTCGCTTTATCTTGATAGTATTCTTTCATTAATCGTTTCGCTCTTTCAACTTCAGATTTCGGTGTTTTCTGAGTTTTCTTTTGAAATCCATTCAAAAGTATCACCAGTTGATCCCCATCAAAAAGGCAGAACACTCTCCAAATATTTGATCCCAGTTGAATCCTTGCTTCATAAAGCCCGTCAGTTCCTGTCAGATGTTTCAAGTAGTTACTGGGAACACGTTCGAGAGTTTCAATTGCCTCAATTATCTTAAAGATCTTGTTCTGAACTTTAATTGTTTGAGCGTTCAGGAACTCTTCAAAATAGTGTTTGTAGGCTATGACCTCTCTGATCTTACCCATACGACAAAGGTAACTTAAAAGTTACTTCAGATCAAACTCGTTAGAGAATACACATGTAGAAGACTATGCGCTGTAACAATCTAATATGTTGCACAAGTGCAACGTATTATTCTTATAGCTTTTCCCGCCGACGTTGGTGTTTTCACCAACAAAGATTACAGCCTGAATTACTCTTTTTGAAGATCGAAAAGGCTTGATACTCACAAATTGTTGTTGGTGACGAACACCAACAACGGCAAAAGGCAATTTCAATTATGTTGTTACGACGTTAAGGTTTCCACCCACTGCCCTTAGTACTTTGAGTATTGTTTCAAATTGTGGTTTTGAACCTCGAGACAGGGCTTTGTACAAACCTGGTCGACTTAACCCGGTTTCTTCTGCAATTCTCGACATCCCCCTGGCTTTGGCCACATGACCAAGGGCAGTTATGATGTCTTCAGTTTCGCCCTCTTCGAGAACTGTGTTCAAGTACTCTGCGATCATAGAATCATCATCAAGATATTCGGCAATGTCGAATTTAGTTATTCGTTTAGTCGTCATGATCAAGTTCCTTTTTGTAGTTAAGTTAGACACACGTAAATGTATTCACTTGGATACAATCATGCAATGATCATAAGAGATTGTAGTTCATGCTTTATCAGGTTACTATAGCATTACAAATGCCGGGAGAATATTCCGGTCGCAATACAATTGCGACCGAGCTAAGAAGATCGAAAAGGCTTGATACTCACAAATTGTTGTTGGTGACGAACACCAACAACGGCACAAAAAATGCCCATGTTCACAATTTGTCTATGCACCAAATTGGTATTGAACCTCAAGTGTAGGGTAAGTTTGAGTTTAACAAATTAAGCCTTTTTTACCATGAAAAGATTGCTGGACAGGTAACCGGGTGTGGACCAGAGAAATCGGATTCTGAGAGATGAAAGCATGGAAGATTTGGTTTTTATCAACTTTTTTCGCCGCAGCAATCGGTGGAGGAATAGCAAATTACATTGTACATGGCAATTTGAATAATCCACTTATCACATTAATTATTGCCTTTTTAGGAGGTATTGGTGCAGCTTATACCGGTCCTCGTTTCGTGAACTATTTTAAGCAACCGAAGCAATTAAACGAGGAATCAGAAGACTGATCCCCGCCGACGTTAATGTTTCACCAACGAAGATTAACAGCCAAAGTAATCATTCATGCAAATCGAATAGACTTGATTTTGACAATTTGTTGTTGGTGACGAACACCAACAACGGCACAGAAATATTATGCTCTCATTCTATCCCTTAAATTCAAGTAAGTTGCCGGCCAGCTCCCTGATTTCGATATCCGGGTCATTAATTCGGATGAATTCGATATCCGATCGCTTACGAAGTTTTTTAACCGCATGAGATCTCAATTCAACATTTTGCTCATTAAACGCCATATGCCGTATTGTTCTACGGTCGTTGGTTAATGATAAAGCAAGTTTCTGTATTTCATGAGATTGATCATTGATAGCGATATGATTAATCGCATTTTTATCTTTTAATCGTTTTATCGCATACCACCTGACATTGTCATCTTTGTCATTAAAAGCTACATGCCTGATCACTGACTGGTCCTGTAATTTCGACAAAGCTAAAATTCTGATTTCACTGTCATTATCATTATATGCTATAAGCCGTAATATGGATTTATTCCAAACTTTGCTTACAACTCCTTTCCGTAGATCCGTATCATTTTCATTTAAGGCGATATGTGAAATCGGTAAGCCTGGACTTCTCTCTTTTTTGATTTGTTGCCCGTAAATAAGGGTTACTGTGAATAAGAGGATAATGGTGTATGTAGCTTTCATATAATCAATTTAAAAAAAGAAATTTTTTACAGCAAAACGCCTGTAGAACTCCATAAAAAATCTTTTTTGCGCCAAAACGTCTGTAGAACTCCGTAAAAGATCTTTTTCGCAGCAAAACGTGTGTAGAACTCAAAAAAAGAAATTTTTTGCAGTAAAACGTTCGTAGAATTCAAAAAAAGAAATTTTTTACAGCAAAACGTCTGTAGAACTCCATAAAAAATCTTTTTTACGCCAAAACATCCGTAGAACTCCGTAAAAGATCTTTTTCGCGGCAAAAAGGTTGTGCTACCAATCCACTTATTGAAATGATAGTACAGTTATTAGTAAAAATCTTTTTATCCTATTTCATTTTTAAATGACCTCCTCCAATCAACGGAAGCGCCTTAAACAGAGGGTTGGAGTTATTTTTCAGCAATAATTGGGACTATTTCTTCAA
>JANQEU010000014.1 GCA_028278225.1 Cyclobacteriaceae bacterium | reverse complement strand
CTACGTTGCCAACGTTGTCTATTGATAATCTGAATTCATTACTTGTTACGAGGCCAAGTTCTCCGGAAGTTTGTGCCGTCATCCCTACATCGTTTGGATACCAACTCGATGGATCACTATATTCAAATATTCTCAACCCTTCACCTATTGTCAACCCTTCATACGATGTCACCATGCCGGAAACATATGCATCGCCGATCAGGTAGAGCTTCGTTGTCGGTGACATTATATCAGGGCGGATGCCAATGCCAATGCCACCTTCCGCAGAAATATACCCTGTCGTAGAAATATCCGTAGATCCAAAATCACCACTTGAGCTTAGCGTCTTGACAGTGGCCAACTCTGCACTGGTCAGGGTGGTTCCATCCATATCCAAATCTCCGCTCAATTTGATGTTTCCGTCCACGTGGAGCTTTTCCGCAGGGGAAGTGGTGCCGATGCCAATATTGCCGGTCGATTTTTTGATTACCAACTCCGGATCATCATTACTGTTGGGCGCACCTGCGTGAAATTCTAATGTCTCACTCGAAACTCCCATACCATAAAAACTGTTGCCTGATGAATTCTGATATATTGCCAACTTATGACCGGTATCACTGCCCAAGTCCAGCGGATGAGAAGGTGAGGTCGTGCCGATGCCGATGTGGCCTTCAGTTGAATTATGGCTTAGTGTCTTGACTGTGGCCAACTCTGTACTGGTCAGGATAGTTCCATCCATATCCAAATCTCCGCTCAATTTGATGTTTCCGTCCACATGGAGCTTTTCCGCAGGGGAAGTGGTGCCGACACCAATATTGCCGGTCGATTTTTTGATTACCAACTCCGGATCATCATTACTGTTGTACGCACCTGCGTGAAATTCTAATGTCTCACTCGAAACTCCCATACCATAAAAACTGGTACCAAATGAATTCTGATATATTGCCAACTTATGACCGATATCACTACCCAAGTCCAGCGGATGAGAAGGTGAGGTTGTGCCGATGCCGATGTGGCCTTCAGTTGAATTATGGCTTAGTGTCTTGACTGTGGCCAACTCTGTACTGGTCAGGGTGGTCCCGTCTATTTCCAAATCTCCGCTCAATTTGATGTCTCCATCCACCTCCAAATCCTTCTCAACTTTCAAATCCGACTCAATAATCCATCTTTGGTCAAAGGATGTAGACTCGAAATAGAGCTGGTAATCCCAAAGCCAATCCCCGCCCGTATAACCTACCACATCCCGTGGCGTAATTTTCATATTATCAACTCTGAGTCCTTGTAGTTCAAAAACCGGAAAATCTACTTTCCAGGTATCCATGACGGCTGAATTAGATGGAAACCAGCGGATTTTGTTATCAGCATCGTAGCTAGTCTCGTTTACTCCCAGTTTCAACATGTAATTGCTCTGGTCATCGTTAAACCTGTACTTGTTGTTGGGCCAGCCTTGCTGGGCCAAGGTGACACCGGAAACAGCTAACAGGACTCCTTGCGCCAGAATTAGTTTTATCGCTCTCATAAGTATATTTGTTTATCTTGTTCTGGAAAAAATGTCTTAAATTCATTCATCAGTGTGTAACCCCGATCCCCAGCTTGACCAGCACCTGCCCGTCAATCTGTGTCTCTTCTTCCAAATACAGTAAAAGCGGCGACGGCTGGTCGCTGTTGATCACATGAGTGTATCCCTTCTCCCGGGCCACTGCTGCGATGGCCGCTTCGATACTTTTCCATACCGGAATCATAAGTTTGTCTTCCTTATCTGCCAGCTCTTCATTGGAAGCCTTGTGAAAAGCCTGGATGGAGGCCTGCATCTGCTCCAGCTCTGCCTTCTTGTCTTCGGCAACCAGCCGGGCTAGATTTTCTTTGTTCGCTTCGAAATCCTTAAGTTTCTGATCGTAGGCCGTGACCTTGGCATGCAATTGTGCCTCCAGCTGTTGCTTGAGTGTGTCCAGGTCCTCCACAGCCGACCGGTACGCGGGCAGCTGCTCCATCAGCGATGACATGCTTACCACTCCGATCCGGCTCTGCGGCGCCTTGTCGCTGAGTTTCATGGCCGCGCCCGTCAGCAAAATGAATATCAGGGCCAATACTTTTACTGTCTGTTTCCTGGTTATGTGTGCGTTCATACTCATATGTATCCGTTAGACTTATCTTGTAGATGCATCTTATGCATACACCTTTCGTCTTGATATTATCAAAAAACTACTTTTCGGTCAGTGATTCGTGTCGACCCGAATAGCACCAGTCCGTCAACATCCGTACCTGACACAATAGAAAGCAGTGAGTGACTAATAATAAGGCGGCGAGTGACTGTCAGACACTTTGCAACATTTGTCGAATAGACTGCCTGACTAAATTGCTTTGGTAATGCTAGCTAATTGAGTTGTGATTCCAAATTCTTTCACATAGACAAATTGTGAACATTCCAATATGAAGCATGTAAATTCGGGTCCAAATCTCTCCAAAAACGGGGCGGTCAATATGAGTCGGAATATGCAAGTAAAACAGTGCAGCTCCTTGTGCTTGCCTGATGGGAGGTCCCGACTTAGAACCTGTTTTTTTCCAGCTGATTTAGCAGTACTGAAAAATCTTTCGGATAAGGTGCTTTGATTTTTACAGTTTCACCATCCTGATCCGGGAAAGAGATGCCGGCTGCGTGCAAAGCCAGTCTCTGAATCATGGGTTTTTCTTCTTTTCCCCGGCCCAGTGAATAATTGCGTTTTAATTGCGACAGGAATATATCTTTTCCGCCATACTTATGATCTCCGACGATTGGTATGTCCATGTCTGCGAGATGAACCCTAATTTGGTGCATTCTTCCGGTAAAAGGCATGCAGGCCAACAAAGTGTGTTGCTTATATATCTCCAGTGTGCTTAGAAGCGTCAGTGAAGGCTTCCCCCCGTGAAAGTCAATCCGGGATTTGTTTGATGTGGTGTATATGGGCTTATCTACTTCGAGTTCGTTGTAGTTATGTTTTCCGGGAACGACCGCGTGATACAGTTTAGTGACTTCACGTTCCTCAAAGAGGCCTGAAAAATATTTGTACCCGGCCTCTTCCTTTGCAATGATCAAAATGCCGGATGTATGCTTATCCAGCCGGTGGCAGACTTTGGCATTGGGGAATAAGATCCTGGCCAGATCAAGAATATTGTGGGGATTTGAACGATCGGCCAGTGTGGATACAAATGGTGGCTTGTTTATTACAACATAATCGGAACCCTCATGGAGAATCAGGTCATTGAGAGATCTATTCTTCAGTGGATTTTGCGTATTCTTCTTCATCCTCTTCCTCTTCCCACACGGGCTTTTGAGTGGGGCTTCCTTTCTCAAGTTTAAACCAAAATTTCGAACCCTTCTTCAATTCACTGCTTACTTCGATATTAGTGTTGTGCGCTTCCATGATGTGTTTGACTATGGAAAGCCCTAACCCGGTCCCGCCTTTTTCTTTTGACCTGCTTTTTTCAACACGGTAGAACCTTTCAAAGATGCGGCTCAGGTCTTCGGAAGGGATTCCCCGCCCGTTGTCTTCAACGGATACTTCAACCTTCTCTTCGATCTCTTTTACCGTTACCATGACATAACCTTTATTTTTCGTATACTTTATAGCATTGGTTATGAGGTTGGTCATTACCTGGTAAATCCTTTGGTAATCTGCCAGAACATATGCAGGATCTTTGAAATCCCCGCTAAACTTTAGTGTAATGGATTTTTTCTCCGATTTATCCTCCAACTGGTCAAAAACCTCCCTGATCAATTCAATGATGTCAAAATTTTCATAGTGCATTTTGATCTCTCCAATCTCCATTTGTGAAATTGTGAGGAGATCCTGAACCAGCATATTGAGCCCATCCAGGCTTTTAGCTGCCTTTTTCAGGAATTTTCCTCTTACCTTTTTGTCCTCCACTGCACCATCCAGCAAAGTGTGCACAAAACCCTGCGCAGCAAATATGGGGGTCTTCAACTCGTGTGAAATGTCTGCTATGAACTCTCGCCGGAATAACTCCATGCGCTTCAATTCATCTATTTCCTGCTGCTTTCGTTCTGCATAGTTGTGGATCTCCCTGTTGATCCTTCGAAGCGGATTCCATGCCGATTTGGTCTGTCTGGATAAGAAAGAAAGGTCTTGATCCTGAATACTTTTCAGGGCGTCGTGGATATTGTCGATTTCCTTGAAAAAAACGAAGTCTGCAACAAGTCTGAACAAGATATACCCGGAAGAGAATGACAGTGCTCCGGCAATCAGGAGCGCCAGACCGCTTACCTCGGGGACCAAGGACAAGAAAGCGGTTGTTACTCCGCCAATGGTTATTCCGCACAATAGCGCCAGTGCCCTGGAATTGAATACCATTTGGTAATCTTAGTTTACTTCAAATTTGTAGCCAACACCTTTAACAGTAGAGATATAGCTATTACCGATTTTCTCCCGCACTTTCCTGATATGGACATCCACGGTCCTGGCAAGTACGTATACATCTGTTCCCCAGATGTTTTGAAGCAATTCATCTCTACTGTAAACCTTGCCCGGATTCTGAGCTAAAAAATACAACAGTTCAAATTCCTTTTTTGGCAGGTTTATTTTCTCATCTCCAAGTTTTACGGTGTAACTTGTCCTGTCAATTTCAAGATCTTCGATCGTGATTTTTGATGACTCCTGTTTCTTTTTGGATTCCCTTCGGAAGAGTGCATTCAACCTACTCATCAAAGCCCTGGGCTTTATGGGTTTGGTTATGTAATCATCAGCGCCCATTTCAAATGCCGCCACTTCGGAGTACTCCTCGGACCTGGCAGTGAGAAAAATTACAAACACGTTCGATAGTTCAGGAATTTCCCTGATCTGCCTGCAGGTTTCAACGCCGTCCTGTTTTGGCATCATAATGTCAAGAATAATCAGATCCGGATTGAAGCTTTTTGCTATTTCGACACCTTTTATTCCATCTGTGGCTGTTCTGACCTCATAACCTTCTTTCGACAGATTGTATTTCAACAGTTCAAGAATATCTGACTCGTCGTCGACAATAAGGATCTTTTGGTCATTTGTTGCCATAAGAAGCAGCCATTAAGATTTGATAAGTATAAAAATATGGAAACTTAAGAATCGAAAAAACATCATACAAGACTACAATAAATAGAATAAGCAAATGTTAAGTTGAAATGATTTTTCAGGCTTTCACTTAACAATTACTTAATCATCATATTCACTCCGGCAATAAGTAATGAATTTTGAAATATCGCCTCCCTGTCGTTCAAATAAGGATTGAAGGTCTTCTTTATAGGAGTAATATCTCTTGAATGACATGAAATAGGCATTATTGGGTTTTCTGTTTTTGAAAATCTCATAATAATAAGATTGGTAGAAATCAATTGTATCGATTGCCTCAACAATTGAGTTGATCATCTCACTTTTTAATTCGGCCCTGGTTTCAACTGGCGAATCACTTGGAAACGATTGGTAAAGGCTGTCAAGATATGATCTGCCGCGAAGGAGATGGGATCTGAATTTCCGCGCATCCGAAACTCCCATTTCATATTCTTTGAGCTCATTTGAGTTTTCACCATACCTGTCTGTTAGAAACTGGACTGTAGCTTTTTCACCAATAAATGATGCAAGATTCTCATTGAACTCAAGAGAGTCCCTGACAAAGATGGTACCATGGGTGAGTTCGTGAAAGATCAATTCAGCCAGGTCGCCCTTAGGCCTGTTCAGCATATTGGAGAGGATAGGATCTTTAAACCAGCCTAATGTGGACCATGCACCGACACTTCTGATGTTGGTGTCGTATCCTTCCGATCTGAGTATGGCTTCTTCCTCCTTTGCCTTCTCCAGGTCAAAAAAACCTTTGTAGGCAAAACTGCCAAGGAATGGGAAAGTCCATTCTTTTGGCTCAAATGCAAAAGGCTGACAAGCCGAGACATTCCATAGCACGGATCTGCCTTTTTGATCATAGTAAGTACTATAATTCTCTGTCGGGACCAACCCGATTGACTCGGCATAATTCTTAACATCCTGAATGACCTGTATCTTGACCTTTACGGAGTCGGGAGCAGGCCCGTTCATAATGTCTTCAATGGGAACAGTGTTGCGCATGATGGCAATCTGACCCCTGGCCTGTGCGATACCATATCCGATGAGTTCGCGATAAATGATTATCACGATCATGATGATGGAAATTATGCTGATCAGTAACCAATGTTTCCAATTCATAACTTACTGTACTGAATATCGTTTAATACCTTGCAATACATAGTAATAATTAATACCTTTAACTAATGAATTTGGAAGATACCCGGCACAATTTGGCCATAGTAGGAAAAATATTCATCGTTTTGGGATTTATAATTATTCCATTGGTTATCCTTTCATACAATTCTATCAATTTTTTGTTTCATTCGGACTGGTTTCATTTCACCGATCATATTACACTGGGGGTATTCCGTTTTTCATCGCCTTTCAAGCTATTTTACGTCATTCCGATCTTTTATTTGACTGTTTCTTTACTATTACTGCTCTCGGGCTTCGGATTGATCAGCAATCAGTCATGGGCAAAAAAGTTAGCTTTGATCCCGGCTGTGATACTGCTGTTTAAATTCCCTATTGGCACAGCCTTGGGTATTTTTCTTATTTACCTCGTTCAAAGTGAAAAGAAGGTGGAAACAAATTTGGACGGGACCAAAACAGAATAGCTGAAACTAATAAAATTAGTAATCTCTGTATCCTAAATTTCCTTTATTCAACTAGATTTGTTGGATGCCATTGAGTTGGCTTTTCTTCATTATTCCTAAACATTCAATTCATGTCAGACAATTCGGAAAAATTAAAAGCACTCCAATTAACCATTGATAAACTAGAGAAAACCTATGGGAAAGGGACTATCATGAAACTCAGTGATGAGAAGGTTCTTGATATCCCTGTGATATCTACCGGTTCTATTGGCCTTGATATAGCACTTGGAGTGGGGGGGATCCCCAGGGGCAGGGTCATTGAAGTTTATGGACCGGAGTCTTCAGGTAAAACAACACTGGCCATGCACTGCATTGCTGAGGCCCAAAAAAATGGAGGATTGGCTGCCTTTATTGATGCGGAGCATGCATTTGACAAGACATATGCCGAAAGGCTGGGAATTGATACTGAAAACCTTCTGATCTCTCAGCCTGACAATGGTGAGCAGGCACTTGAGATCGCTGAGCATCTGATCCGGTCCGGAGCCATCGACGTCATCGTTATTGATTCTGTCGCGGCCCTGGTACCAAGAGGTGAACTTGAAGGTGAAATGGGAGACAGTAAAATGGGGCTTCAGGCGCGTTTAATGTCTCAGGCCTTACGAAAGCTTACAGGTACAATAAACAAAACGGGATGCTCCTGTATTTTTATAAATCAGCTCCGTGAAAAAATCGGGGTAATGTTTGGGAATCCCGAAACCACGACAGGAGGAAATGCACTTAAATTTTACTCATCGGTCAGATTGGATATCAGAAGAATAGGTCAGATCAAGGAAAGCGCCGACAATGTCCTTGGAAATCGAACGAGGGTCAAAGTGGTAAAAAATAAGGTGGCTCCTCCATTCAAAACGGTGGAGTTTGACATAATGTACGGCAGGGGGATAAGTAAATCCGGGGAGATAATTGACCTGGGGGTTGAGCTCGATATTATTCAAAAATCAGGTTCATGGTTT
Organism: Cyclobacteriaceae bacterium; assembly: GCA_028278225.1. Classification (GTDB taxonomy): domain Bacteria; phylum Bacteroidota; class Bacteroidia; order Cytophagales; family Cyclobacteriaceae; genus JANQEU01. Next base: position 198,746 of record JANQEU010000014.1, on the reverse strand, counting down.
GCATATGATGGCAATAAGCTTGGTCAGGGCCGCGATGCTGTAAAGCAACTCGTTGAAGATAATCCCGAGTTAATGGATGAACTCGAGACAAAAATCAAAGCTAAGATCACAGGAGAGGAAGTTACAGTTGAGCAATCGGCCGAAAGTTAAGATAAAGCGTGATTGGTGGGATAATACACTGGAAGGTATTGCGCTCCTTGCATTACTGATTTCCATATTGGTTCCGATTTATTACTACGGTATTTTACCGGATACTATCCCTGTGCATTTTGACTTCTCCGGTGAGCCGGATTCGTACGGATCCAAGGCAACACTTTTTTTCCTGATGTCAATCAATACCGGATTGTTTCTGTTGTTGTTTTTTGTGGCAAAAATTCCTCACAGGCATAACTATTTGGTAGAGATCACCGAGGAAAACGCAAAGCGACAATATCGCATCAGTGCAAGATTAATCAGGGTGATGAATGCAGTTGTGTGTTCTTTTTTTGCTTACGTGACATTGAGCACGGTATCGATCAGCCTTGAGAAATCAATTTCTCTGGGTAGTTATTCCGTTATATTACTCATTGTTGTGATTTCGGCAGTAATGTTCTTCTTTGTATCCAGATCATTTTCCTCGCAATAAACGGATTATGACCTGATAGCAATCACCGGGTCCATCCTGGCAGCCAATGCAGCCGGAATAATGCCGGACGCCATTCCGATGGCTGCTGAAACTCCCAGTCCGATAGTGATATTCTTAATGCTTAATGCCAGGTCCAAGTTACCAAGGCTTACCAGGCTCAGCAAATAGACAAGCATGATCCCTACAAGTCCACCAAGCACTGATAAAAACACGGACTCAAATAAGAACTGAAAAAGTATGAAGTAGTTTTTGGCTCCGAGTGATTTTTGGATGCCAATAATATTAGTCCGTTCTCTTACTGAAACAAACATGATGTTGGCAATGCCGAATCCCCCAACCAGGATCGAGAAGGAACCGATGATCCAGCCGGCCACACCTAATACATCGAACGTCGACCCGATAAAATTGGCAATGGCCTCAGGCCTGTTCAATGCAAAATTGTCTTCCTGTTTTGGCTTAAGGCCTCTCATCCTGCGCATGAGCCCCCGAAGTTCGGCTTCAATCTCCACCAAACCTATGTCAGATTCCAGACCCTTCAATGTAATTGACGGCTCGACCCCTCCTCTCCCCCTTCCGGAGTAATATAGTTTAGTAAATGCAGCGAAAGGCATATAGATCTGCTCATCGAAGCTTGGGGCACCCAGAAAACTCTCTCCTTCCTCCTTGAGCTTACCAATGACATAGTATTTCAACCCTTTTATTTTGACCATTTTTCCAATCGGAGAAGACTGAGGGAACAGGTCCTTTGCTACGCGGTGACCTATAATGATGACATTCCGGCCTGCATGGATTTCCTGCTGTGTGAAATACCGTCCTGATTCAATTGTCATTTCATAAACATCCTTGTGCCCGTACGTCGTCCCGATCAGATCGATATCCGTGCTGCTATTGCTTTCAAACTTGGCGGTCACCCCACCTCTAACCCCGAAAATGGCAATGCCCTGGGCATTTTTGACGTTTTCAGCAAGAAATTCATATTCCTCAAATGTAGGATGAGGCCGCTTGAGATACTTCCACCACGGATAGGGACCACCGCCTAATCCATAAGGCCACTTCTCCACATTGATGTTATTAGTTCCCAGGAAATTCAGGCTATCCTTAATGCTGTTCTCCAAAGAATCAACCAACGTGAACACCCCGATAATTGCAAAAATACCAATGGTCACCCCGAGCAGTGAAAGTGTTGTACGGAGCAAATTCATTTTCAAGGCATTAGCAGCAAATCGAAAACTTTCCAATATAAGTTTGACGATGAGATTCATTAGACAGGATTATTATAAGGTAATCTGCGAAATTCGAATTTAAAATAAAACAATTTGCTAGCTTTGCGCACCAATTTGTCCAATGCCGTTCTTAATTCTTTACTAGTCCATGAAATTATCAGCGTTCAAATTTGATCTACCTTCAAGCCATATTGCGTTGCATCCAACAGAGAATCGAGATGAATCTCGGTTGATGGTGATCCACAAGGAGTCAGGGAAAATTGAACATAAGATTTTCAAAGACATTGTCGAGTATTTTGAAGAGGGTGATGTTATGGTCATTAACAACACCAAAGTATTTCCTGCTCGTTTATACGGAAATAAAGAGAAGACCGGTGCAAAAATCGAAGTTTTTTTGCTGAGAGAATTAAACGCCGACATGCATTTGTGGGATGTACTTGTAGATCCCGCCAGAAAGATCCGCGTAGGAAATAAACTTTATTTCGGTGATGGCGAACTTGTAGCCGAAGTAATTGACAACACCACCTCGCGGGGTAGAACGATACGGTTTTTATTTGATGGTGAGCAGCATGATTTCTATAAGCTCATTGATAATCTGGGGGAGACCCCTCTTCCCAAGAATCTGAATCGCCCGGCAGAACCTGAGGACAAAGAGCGGTTTCAAACAATCTTCGCTGAACATGTTGGTGCGGTAGCCGCGCCTACGGCAGGGCTTCACTTCACAAGGCAAATCATGAAACGTCTGGAAATCGTTGGAGTGGATATCCATCCTATCACGCTCCACGTAGGGCTTGGTACGTTTCGGCCCGTGGATGTCGAAGATTTGACCAAACACAAAATGGATAGTGAGAACTACAGGGTAGAAGAAGAAACGGCTGACAGAGTCAACAGGTCTCTGGATGAAAAGAGGAAGGTAATCGCAGTTGGAACAACTGTGATGAGAACATTGGAATCTTCAGTCTCAGCCGGCGGCCGGCTGAAAGCAAATTCCGGTTGGACCGACAAATTCATATTTCCTCCGTTTGAATTCAAGATATGCAACGCCCTGATCACCAATTTCCACTTACCGGAATCTACATTGCTTATGATGGCGTCTGCATTTGGCGGCTATGAGTTGATCATGGACGCATACCAAACAGCCATAAAAGAGAAATACCGGTTCTTTACCTACGGAGATGCAATGTTGATCCTATAGAGATCTGATGTCTCTTTATGCCATTATAGTTGCCGGCGGTAAGGGAGTTCGGATGACCTCTGAATTACCCAAGCAATTCATAGAGATTGGCGGTTTGCCGATAATTGTTCACTCTGTCAACAGATTTCTTTCATTCGATGCCACGATCCGGATAAGTGTAACTATACCTGGAGATCATTTCAGGAGGTGGGATGAAATCAAACAGAAGTATTTGCGGAACATTGACATTCAAACCGTGGAAGGCGGAGAGACCAGGTTTCATTCGGTCAAAAATGCATTGGAACACCTCAGCGGTGAGGGATATGTTGCCGTTCATGACGCGGTGAGGCCTTGTGTGACAACCAATGCCATAGCAGGGTCATATGAAAAGGCAAAACAGTACGGCAGTGCAGTCGTTGCCGTTCCGTTGAAAGATTCTATCCGTGAAAAGCACGGATCCGGAACCATCGCAAAGGATCGCTCAGATTTCTGGATTGTTCAGACTCCCCAGACCTTTGATTTGAGACTGCTGAAACTGGCGTATGATAGAGATTTTCAACCGGCCTTCACCGATGACGCTTCGGTTTATGAGGCGGCAGGGTATGATATCACGCTCGTGGAAGGCAGTTATGAAAACATCAAGATCACCACACCGGGGGACCTCCGATTCGCCGAGGCCATTTTGAGTTAGTGTTGTTGTTTTCGGGAAAACCCGAAATAATATTATGTGAAATTGGTTGTCACTCTAAATATGAGGAGCCGTTACGGGAATTGATGCCGGAACTTAGCAAATCCGATTACAATCAATTTTTAGTACTCATCCTCGTTGAAGAAGAAATCTTCCTTTGTAGGATAGTCGGGCCATATCTCCTCAATGTTCTCATATGGTTGCCCGTCATCCTCCAGTTCCTGTAGATTCTCTACCACTTCCAGGGGCGCTCCAGAACGGATAGAATAGTCAATTAACTCATCTTTAGTCGCCGGCCAGGGAGCATCCTCAAGGTAGGAAGCTAATTCTAATGTCCAGTACATATACTATTCTTTTGAAAGCTTTCTAAAATAATCGTGCAAAAATAGAATTTAAATTGATATTTCAAACTCAAAAAAACGGACTAAAAAGCAAACTCGTCGATATAGGGTTTGTTGTACTCACCTTACGTCATTTATTGCCCTTTAGTTCGCCTAAGATTGATTCTTTTAACGCAATTTTTTGCTTTTGTCTCATCACTTTTTTCTCCATCATTTTGGTAATCTCTTTATCCCTGCTGTTGAATTTCTCCATATTTAGCTCGAATATGGATAAATCCGATTTATCACGATCAAGTAACTCCTTGACTAAATCAATTTTTAGGTCATTTTGTTCTTTTTGGGGTTTTTCATTAAACTTTTTATAACGTTTCTCGCATTGGTTATTGATAAAGTTTAATTCCAAACACCTGAATATCAGGTCAAAAGCTTCCTTCCTAAATTCCCTGTCTTTTTCAGAAAGGGTCTTCAGACTTTTGATCTTGACCTGGTAAGCATTCAGGACCCTATTACCCGGCGTCTTTTCTTTGCAAGCGTCCCGGATTTCAGTAAAAATTGATGCTATGGATTCACCCGGCCTTGCCATCCCCGCTTTGAGGGCATCATGAAATGATTTTACCAGAGGCTTATAAATTTCGGACGAAACCGGACCGTTGTCCCGCCACTTTGTTTTCAGATCATTGATTTGTTCCTTTCTTTTTTTCAGGTCTGTTGTTTCGAGTTTTTCAGCCTGGGAGATCAGATCCCTGTAGGTCGCCTCATAGTGTGTGGCAAGTTTCTTCTTATCCTCATAAAATGATCTTCTTCTTTCGAAAAAATCATTGATAATCTCCCAAAATTCTTCTTCTATCCTGGCATTTTCAGTCATATTTCCCGTACGGATCCATTTGGATCGGATCTCATTGATAAGTTGGGAAGCAGTACGCCAATTGACCTCATTAGCCGCTTCTTTGACTTCCTGCAGAAGGGAGGTTTTTATTTCAAGATTTCTCAGACGATTTTTCCTGATCGTCTCACGGATAGTATCAATTAACTGGTCCAACTGACGCTCCAGTTTTTCGTAGTCCCCAAGTCCGTCATGAGAAGAAAGATTTTCCCTCATGTGAAGCAAGCTCATGAGGAAACTTCCTTTGTTCGGCTCGGAATCAATACGTTGGTTCAGATTGCTGATCTTCGTCCGGAGCCGGGAAAATCTGTCCCTGAAGTATTCAATTGAAATTTTACTATCACCTCCTTTGACTTCACCTATCTTCCGGTCGGGGTGTCTACGCCATCCCTTTCTATAGATACTGTTGTCTTTGATAAATCCTTCCTCAAAATCACTCCTGCTCAAAATACAGCCTGTTTATTTTCAATCTGAAGACGAAAATCGTGTATATTCGACGGATTCACAAATCTCGAAAATGGCTGAAGAAAAGATAATATTTTCAATGGCTGGGGTAAATAAAATTTACCCGCCTAAAAAGCAGGTACTTAAGAATATTCATCTGTCATTTTTCTATGGGGCGAAGATCGGTGTGCTTGGATTAAACGGTTCCGGCAAGTCTTCTTTACTCAGGGTAATTGCGGGAATTGACCAGGAATATCAGGGAGAGGTTGTGTTTTCTCCAGGCTATTCCGTAGGCATGCTTGAACAGGAACCGCAACTGGATCCACAGAAATCAGTGATCGAAATAGTAAGGGAAGGAGTCAGGGAGATCACCAGTCTCCTGGAAGAATATGAAAAGATCAATGCAAGCTTTAGTGACCCGGAGGTTTTAGAAAACCCCGGTAAGATGGAAAAGCTCATCGAGAAGCAGGGAGAGGTCCAGGAGAAATTAGACCGCGTAGAAGCGTGGGAGTTAGATAATAAGCTTGAGCAGGCGATGGATGCATTAAGGACACCTCCTGAAGATGCCATAATCAGCACCCTTTCAGGTGGGGAAAAAAGGAGGGTGGCATTATGCAGGCTGTTGCTGCAGGAGCCTGATGTATTGCTGCTTGATGAACCTACGAACCATTTGGACGCGGAGTCGGTGTTATGGCTGGAACATCACCTGAAGGCGTACAAAGGGACTGTGATCGCCGTTACTCATGACAGGTACTTCCTGGATAATGTGGCAGGATGGATTTTGGAGCTGGACCGGGGTGAAGGCATACCATGGAAAGGAAATTACAGCAGTTGGCTTGACCAGAAACAAAAGAGACTGGCCCGGGATGAAAAGTCGGAATCCAAAAGGCAAAAAACTCTTGAAAGGGAATTGGAGTGGGTCAGGATGACCCCAAAGGGAAGGCACGCCAAAGCAAAGGCCAGGTTGAATGCGTATGAGAAGCTTTTAGGAGAAGATGCGAAGCTAAAAGAGCAGCAATTGGAACTGTACATCCCACCCGGTCCGAGATTGGGAGCCAAGGTCATAGAAGCAGAAAAAGTATCAAAATCATTTGGAGACAAGCTTCTGTTTGAAAACCTCAACTTTAGACTACACCAGGGCGGGATCGTGGGTGTAATCGGACCGAACGGAGCCGGTAAGTCCACACTTTTTAAAATGATCACCGGGCAGGAAGGAGCGGATACGGGTTCTTTTGAGGTTGGCTCCAGTGTAGAGATGTCTTACGTGGATCAGGAACATGATAACCTGAAGCCGGATGACACTGTGTTTGAGGCTATTTCCGGGGGAAATGAACTCCTCCTGCTCGGGGGTAAGGAAATGAATGCCAGGGCCTATGTGAGCCGGTTCAATTTCAGCGGAACAGATCAACAGAAGAAGGTTGGGGATCTTTCAGGCGGTGAACGAAATCGCGTACACCTTGCGATGACACTGAAACGAGGCGCTAACTTGATATTGATGGATGAGCCTACAAATGATCTGGATGTTAATACACTTAGGGCACTGGAGGAAGGACTGGAGAATTTTGGAGGTTGTGCAGTGGTGATTTCCCATGATCGCTGGTTTCTTGATCGTATTGCTACGCACATTCTTGCATTCGAAGGGGACTCACAGGTATACTGGTTCGAGGGGAATTTCTCAGAATACGAAGAGAACAGAAAAAAGCGGCTCGGGGATGAGGATCCGAAAAGGATCAGGTATAAAAGATTGATGAGATAGGATAGATGAAAGTCACTCCCTCCGGGAGTCTTTCGGGCTAAATGAGATGGAGTAGAAAAGATTCCTTTCGAGAATCACTCTATAAGCCTAAGAATATTTTTATGGGTAACTATTTTACTTACATCGTTACAAATCCTGCAAAAACTGTTTTATATACTGGAATTACAAATGACCTTGAACAGCGAATTACAGAGCACTACCTGAATAGAGGAATACGAAAGACATTTGCCGGAAGGTACTATTGCTATCTACTGCTGTTTTACGAAAGATTTGATCGCCCAATGGATGCAATAGATTATGAAAAGGAAATAAAGCGAATGAGTAGAAAACAAAAGGAGGAGCTTATTACCTCTTTCAACCCTCAATGGAATTTTATGAATAAACAGATCATGAATTGGCCTCCACCTCCTGACGTTACGTCCCGGTAATTGATAAAAGTTACCTCGCGGAGAAATTTTTGTGGAAAATTCACTACTTGACCCCAGCGAGAAGATTCCCTGCGGGAATGACTTATAAAGTTATGCAGATGAAGTCATCATTATGCTCAACAAACATGATGGACGGGCATTCCTCTCAGCGCATTATCCAGTAAAAGATGAAAGTCACTCCCTCCGGGAGTCTTTCATACCGTAAGGATCCTTTCGGATAGTCACATTTCACAAATTATTTCCCTTCTGCGAAATTTTTGAAGTTCACCATAAACTTGAGGCTCTGCTTTTTGAAAGACCCTCTCATAAACGGTGAAAACAGTTTCATGAAGAATCCGGAAAAAATGAACTCATTCTCCGAGATCCATACTGTTTTGTCGCCATAATCCTTGAAGTAATTGTGGATGAAGTTTTTGATGCCCTTCATATCATATTTCCCGGACATGTTATCGGGTAAATGGTTTTGGGTGACAGTTTCAATCATCTCCATCTCCTTCCCATTATGCTCAAAGACCAACCTTGATTCTGCTCCGGCCTGACCTGTCACTCCGGAAATGTGTTCAAAACGCTTTAGACCTGTCATCCATTTTGTCAAATTATCCGGATTATCAAACAACTCCACAACTTTTTCCCTGGGCAGATCAATTTCAATTTCACATGTGTATTTCATAGCCTTATTTGAGTTTCATTTTCAGTTATAAAATTTAGTAAAAACACTTTAAAAAAAATAATTGACTAAATAGTTAAACTATATGGTTAATTTATTATATTTGCCCTGTGAAAGAACTTGGAACTGAAAAAAAGATAATCATCGCTGCTCGAAATATTTTCATCCGGAAAGGAATGAGCGGTGCCCGTATGCAGGAAATAGCGGATGAGGCTGGCATCAACAAAGCGTTGCTACACTATTACTATCGTAGCAAGGAACAACTGTTCTCAGCGGTATTTCAAGAGATTCTCATACAGATCTTACCGCAATTGTTTTCGATCTTCAAAAGTGACCTGCCGCTCGAAGTCAAAATCTATCAACTGGCCGAACGTTACGTTGATTTTCTACAAGAACACCCCGAGATGCCACTTTTTGTCTTGTCAGAGTTGCAGAGAGATCCTCAACAACTTTTTGAGAATCTGGAATTATCCAAGGTTATCAATCTGGATAACCTGAAAGACCAGTTAATATCCGAGGCTGAAAAGGGCAACATACGCCCCATTTCCATCGAGCAATTCATGATAAATATTGTTTCAATGATGGTTTTCCCGTTTGCAGCCAGGCCCATGTTTCAAAGGGTGCTGTCAATTGAAGATGAGGCATACGCGGAACTACTTGAGTCGAGAAAAACTGAAGTGCCTAAATTTTTTATGAGCGCATTGAGACCCTAAAAAAATTTGAGATGAAATTAACCAAAAAGTTTAACTATCCATTTAAAGTACTGCTATTGATACTAAACATGTGTTGCGCTTCCTTGGTTATGGCCCAGCAATTGACGCTGGTCGAATGTATTGATCTGGCGTTAAGTAATAGCCCCCTTCAGGAGAACAATACGATGCTGGCATCTATCCGCGAGTTAGATGCGCTCAATAATAATGTTTCCAACTATCCATCGATCAGTCTGACCGGAACAGCTCATTATCAGTCCGATGTATTTGAATTGCCCTTCACTTTTCCCGGTAGCGACATTCCCGAAATACCAAAGGATCAGTTTAACCTGTATGTGAATCTTAATCAAAAGGTTTATGATGGGGGGATGAGCAGGGCAAGCAGGTCAATTGACCAGGTGAAAAATGACCTGGATCTGAGTGAGCTTGATTCCAGGTTATATCAGACCCGAACGCTGGTGACAGATGTGTACTTTGGGATACTGCTGGTTCAGGAGAATAGAAAGGTTTTGGAACTTCTTGATCGCGAATTAACAAATCAGATCAATAGGGCAGAAGTAAGTCATGAAAACGGGATCCTGCTGAAAAGTCAGGTAAATGAATTGAGAATTGAAAAGCTAAGTAATGAACAAAAAATCAGGTCCCTGGATATCAGGGAGTCTTCACTTTATGATCTGATGTCCGATCTTACCGGAATTGAGCTAGCCACACCGGTCTTCCTGCCCCCTGACAGTATAATAGAGGAGACGGATATTAATCGTCCCGAGCTTAAAGTGTTCAGAAAGCAATCAGATCTTCTCATTGCACGGCAATTAATGGTAGAATCCGTTAATCGCCCCAAAGTAGCAGGCTTTGCGAGGGTTGGATATGGCCGCCCCAATCCTTACAATTTTTTTGAAACGGATCCGGATAATTATTACATGATCGGCGCTTCTGTTCATTGGAATCTATGGGATTGGAAAACTGCAAAAAGAGAAGCTCAGAAACTGAGGGTCCACGGGCACCTCGTTACTTCCGAAAGGGAGAATTTTCTTGAGCGGATTAACCATCAATTTATCCGCAAACGGGCTGAAATAGATGATCTGAAGTCGACAATTGAAACTGATGAAAGGGTTCTGAAACTCCAGGAGGAGATTGAAGCCGAAGCACGCAATCAATACGAGCTTGGAACCTTGAGCACTACAGACTATCTGAGTGCCGTCACGAAGAAAACGAGTGTGGAACTCCAGCTGAATAAACACAAAACAGATTTGATGAAAGCAAAAATTGAATTGTCCATTTTAACAGGAAATATGCCATGAGAAACATAATTTATTTTCTTATTCTGCCTTTTCTGATCAATTGCTCAGGTGGAAATGACAGGGCTGATGCATATGGAAATTTTGAAGCTGATGAGGTCTTTGTATCCTCCGAAACGAATGGTAAGTTGATCAGTCTGAATTTGGAACAGGGGGACAAGGTTGAAAAGGGTGAGGTTATCGCTGTTGTCGATACCATGCAGCTTTATTTTCAAAAAGAACAATTAAGAGCCTCAATGTCAGCACTTCAACAAAAACTTCAGGATATTCCGGTTCAGCTCGATGTTCTGCACCAGCGTAAAGATGTCCTTGATCGTGAGCTTAAGAGAATTAAGAACTTGTACGATGAGGGCGCGGCCACGCAGAAACAGGTCGATGATCTTTCGGGAGAATCGGAGGTTTTAGAAAGGCAGATACTGGCCTCCGAAAGCCAGCTGTCCACGCAGAACAGGGCAATTCTTGCGGAATTGAAGCCACTTCACTGGAAGTTGCAAACTGTTGAAGATCTGATCGATAAAAGCTTGATAAGATCGCCCATATCGGGGGTTGTTCTGATAAAACTGAAGTCGCGTGGCGAGATGTGTATGGCCGGACAGCCAATTGTTAAAATTGCGGATATATCGACCCTGACATTACGTGCATACATCTCGGGGGACCAACTGGGAGAGATCCGGTTAGGAGAAGAAGTCGATGTATTCATCGATACTATTGATGGTGACTTAAAACCCTATGCAGGAAAGTTGACCTGGGTATCTGATAAGGCGGAATTCACACCAAAAGCAATACAAACCAGGTCGGAGAGGGTGAATCTGGTATATGCTGTAAAGGTCAAAGTGAAAAATGACGGATCTCTTAAAATCGGTATGCCGGCGGAAATAGTATTTGCAAAATGAAAGCTATTGAAGCCCGCTCAATCACAAAGAAATACGGAGATGTTATTGCCGTAAATGAAGTTTCCCTGAATGTCGAAGATGGTGGAATATATGGATTAATTGGTCCCGATGGAGCCGGCAAAACCACCCTGATCAGAATACTGACTTCACTTCTGTACCCGGAATCTGGTTCTGCGATGGTTTTAGGTTTAGATCCTGTCAGGGAATACAAAAAACTCCGAAAGCTCATTGGTTATATGCCGGGCAAATTTTCACTGTATCAGGACCTGAGTGTAGAGGAAAACCTTCAATTGTTTGCCAGCTTGCACAATACTACAATTAAGGAGAATTATCACCTGATAAGGGACATCTACTCCCAGATTGAGCCTTTTAGGAAAAGAAAGGCCGGTGCATTGTCAGGTGGGATGAAACAAAAACTTGCGCTCAGCTGTGCGATGATACACAAGCCGGAGATACTATTCCTTGATGAGCCTACCACCGGAGTAGATCCCGTATCAAGGAAAGAGTTTTGGGAAATGTTGAAAAATCTGAATGAAGACGGTCTGACGATCCTTGTTTCCACGCCTTATATGGATGAAGCCAGGCAGTGCCATACGATCGGTTTAATGCAGCATGGAAAAATCATGGCTGTTGATTCTCCGGAAAATGTTACCACCATGTTCAAAAAAGACCTGTTTGAAATAAAAGGACAGGACAAATACAAGCTCCTGAAGAGTATCAGAGAGTATCAGGGGACGGACACTGTCTATTCGTTTGGGTCTTCATTGCACTATACCGACCGGTCCGGAGACTTCCAGCCACGTCACCTGGAAAAATATCTTGAAAAACAGGGGATCGCGGTAGTAATTGAAAAAATATCACCAACGGTTGAGGACACTTTTATGGCCTTGATGAGATGACAGACCCTGCCCCCATAGTATCTGTGAAGAACCTGGTAAAGGCATTTGGAAAATTCCATGCCGTGGACCGGATTTCATTTGAGGTGTTCCCCGGCGAAATATTTGGTTTTCTGGGGGCAAATGGAGCTGGAAAGACGACCGCAATAAAAATGTTGACCGGGCTTTGGAAACCTACATCAGGGGAGGCGACAGTTGCAGGTTACGACATCTATAAAGAGGCCGAATCTATAAAGCGTGATATCGGCTACATGAGTCAAAAGTTTTCACTGTATTCGGATCTTTCTGTAGTGGAAAACATCAGGCTCTTCGGTGGTATTTATGGGTTGGGCAAGGAGGAGATCAAAATGAAATCCGATGATTTACTGAAAAGATTGAATTTGGAAAAGGAAGCCGGTTCATTGATCTCCTCACTCCCATTGGGATGGAAACAAAAACTGGCTTTTTCCGTGGCGATGCTCCATGACCCGAAAATCATTTTTCTTGATGAACCGACCGGGGGTGTTGACCCGATTACACGGAGGCAATTCTGGGATATGATCTACGAAGCGGCTGACAGGGGCAAAACGATCTTTGTGACTACTCACTACATGGATGAAGCGGAGTATTGCGATCGCATATCTATGATGGTTAGTGGTAAGATTGCCGCACTTGGCACTCCCGGAGCATTGAAAAAGGGATTTAAAGCCAGGGATATGGATGAGGTTTTTGTGGGAATTGCACGAGAAGGAAAATCACTTGCCGAATGAAAAGATTTCTGGCATTTGTTAGAAAAGAGTTCTATCACATACTTCGTGATCATCGTACCCTGTTGATCCTGGTTGGAATGCCTGTTGTACAGATCCTGCTATTTGGTTATGCCATTACTAATGAAATAAGCAATGCTCCAATAGCAATTCTCGATCATTCAAATGACGAAATAACCGCCCTGATAAAGAAGAAGATCCTGACTTCAGACTACTTTGTTTTGTCCTCCAATCTTAGTGCTGAAAACGAGATTGAAGATATTTTCAAAGATGGTATCACTAAAATGGCTGTGGTATTTGAACCCAACTTTTCCGAGACCCTGGAAAAAACCAATAATGCTCAAATTCAGTTCATTGCGGATGCTTCAGATCCCAATACCGCCAATACCCTTGTGAATTATGCCCAGGCCATTGTTGCTGACTTCATGTCGCGGCGTGTAAATGGCGGCATGCCTTACATGATAGAGATAAGATCCAGGATGGTCTACAATCCGGAGTTGAAAGGCGTGTACTACTTTGTGCCAGGCACGATTGTCATTTTGCTCATGTTGGTATCTGCTATGATGACTTCCATATCTATTGCCAGGGAAAAAGAGATTGGGACGATGGAGGTACTATTGGCGTCACCTATGAACCCATCGGGAATCATTCTGGCAAAAGTGATCCCCTATCTTTTGCTTTCGTTTGTGGTTTCAGGAATTATCCTGACACTGGGAAAATTTGTGTTTGGTGTTCCCATAATCGGCAGTTTACCGTTGCTACTGGGGGTTACAATCCTTTTCATTATTCTGGCGCTTACACTTGGCATCTTGATATCTACTGTTGTTGATACTCAGCAGGCTGCTTTGCTGATTTCACTGATGGGCCTGATGTTGCCTACCATTCTACTCTCCGGATTCATCTTTCCGGTTGAAAATATGCCAAGGATTTTGCAGGTACTGGCAAATCTGGTCCCAGCCCGGTGGTTCATTATTGTTCTGAAGGCCATCATGTTAAAAGGCGCCTCAATAGGTATTATCTGGAAAGAGATAGTGATCCTGTGTTTGTTTATCATGGTGTTTACAGGAGCCAGTATTAAGAAATTTAAAGTGAGGCTGGAATGAGGACGATCAGATTTTTAATTCAAAAAGAGTTTCTCCAGATATTCAGGAATAAGAGTATTCTGCCAATCATTATTGTCGCACCGGTGATTCAGCTATTGGTTCTGGCGTATGCAGCGGATTTTGAAATTCGTAACTTAAAGATCTATTGGAATGATCAGGATCAGAGTACTGCAAGTTCCAGGTTGAGAGATAAAATAAGTTCGTCGGAATACTTCTCCCTGACGGATGTCTCTTTCGAATATATTGATTTGAATGAAGAGTTGGATAAAGGCAAAACAGATTTGATTCTTAATGTCCCCATCGGTTTTGAAAGAGATTATCTGACATCTGAAAAATCAGAAATCCAACTGTTGGTAAATGCTATTGACGGAATTAAAGCAGGTCTTGGGAGTTTTTACCTTAGCCAGGTAGCCCGGGACTTTAGCCTTGAAGTGGGAGGTGAGCTGATGGCTAAAATGCCATTAAAGAAAATTGATCTCCAGGTAATTGAGACCACTTATTCTTTTTGGTTCAATCCTTTCCTCAATTATAAAACATACATGGTTCCTGGGATCCTGGTGATCCTGGTCACAATGATCGGCGCGTTCATTTCATCCATGAATATTGTCAGGGAAAAAGAACTTGGTACCATCGAACAACTCAATGTGACACCCCTTAAAAAATATCAGTTCATTCTGGGTAAGATGATCCCCCTGTGGATTATCGGATTATTCGAATTCAGCCTGGGTTTACTCGTGGCAAAACTGGTATTCAATATCCCGATAGTAGGAAGCCTGCTGTTGTTATACGGATTCACTGCAGTCTACCTCGTTATGGTTGTGGGCATTGGGATGTTTATATCTACCGTTACGGAAACGCAGCAGCAGGCAATGTTCATTTCCTGGTTTTTCCTTGTCATCTTCATCCTGATGGGTGGGTTATTCACGCCCATCGAAAACATGCCGCCCTGGGCTCAGAAGATCACCCTCATCAATCCGGTGCGATATTTTATCGAAGTTATAAGACTTGTTATGTTAAAAGGGTCCGGATTGCAGGATATTGGCAGGCAAATAATAGTTGTTGTTTTCTATGCAATTATTATCAATTCACTGGCGGTTTGGAGATATAGAAAAACAACATAAGATAGCTCCTGACTGGTAGATGATGTTGATCTCCTGAAAAATTGTAATCATGAAAAACATGATATTTGGTGAATATAATCACCAAAAAATATTACATTTGGTGAATATAATCACTAAAAAGTATTACATTTGGTGAATAATGATACCGAGGAAGCTTTTCGAAATCCTAAAAAACAGAGTATCCGGGAACAAAGCTATTGTTCTTTTGGGGCCTCGGCAGACAGGAAAGACCACCTTGATCAAGGAGATTCTTTCTGATCCGGATAGGTATTTGTTTCTGGATGGTGATGATCCCCTGGTGCAGGAGGAACTTTCAGATGTCAACACGGAAAAACTGAAACAGATCATAGGATCATATAAGACTGTGTTTATAGATGAAGCTCAACGAATCAGTAACGTTGGTATGACGCTGAAACTGATTACCGATCAGCTTCCTGGTGTTTCTCTTTTTGTAAGCGGATCTTCCGCCTTTGAGATCAACCAGAAGATCAATGAGCCGCTCACTGGAAGAAAGTGGGAGTATCATCTGTTTCCGATAAGCTGGACTGAATTTCAGGGTCATGTTGGTTTTATTGTTGCCAGACAGCAACTGGAGCAGCGGCTGATTTTCGGCATGTATCCGGAAGTAATTATGTCACAGGGTCAGGAGAAGGATGTATTGATGCAACTAACTTCAAGTTACCTATACAAAGATGTGCTGTCTTTGGCGGGAATTCGAAAGCCCGAAGTTATTGTCAGGCTCTTAAAAGCCCTTGCTTTTCAAGTCGGTAACGAAGTTTCGTACAATGAGCTGGCCAATCTTGTCCAGGTTGATAAAAATACGATTGGTAACTACATTGACATTTTGGAGAAAGCATTTGTGATATTTCGTTTACAGCCATTCAGCCGTAATCTAAGAAATGAGATAAGTACAACCAGGAAAATATACTTTTACGATAATGGGGTACGGAATAGTTTGATCTCAAATTATGCGCCGCTGGATTTGCGGCAGGATAAGGGAGCGCTTTGGGAGAATTTCATGGTTTCCGAACGAATAAAAAGTAACCATTACAATCATCATTATGTGAACTCATATTTTTGGAGGACCAGGCAGAAACAGGAGATAGACTACATTGAAGATATTGATGGTCAGCTGACTGCTTTTGAGTTTAAGTATTCTGAAAACAAAAAGGTAAGATTTCCGGTAACCTTTGGCAAAACCTACCAGGATGCCAAATTCCAAATCATTCACGCCGGAAATTTCGATGAGTTCCTGATTTGAATCACATGTAGAAAAAAGCCCCGCCTCCGTTCCGATGTTTACCGGAATTAGGATGGCGAGGCTGCATCATGGTTCAATCCACTTGGCGTGAGATTGACAAGAGAAAATTAGAATCAATAACGTCTTACGGTACTTAGCCCATCACTATCGATTCGAACCCTGTCGGTTCCGCGATATCTGACGGTGCTGACACCTGTAGCTTTTATTTCAATTTCTTCTGTTCCATAGACCTCTGCTTTTGAAGCCCCTAAGACTGAAACATCAACATTTTGGGATCTGAAGTCCGAGGCGTCTAACCTGGATGCCCCCACAAGTTTTGCATTCAATTCGTTCGCTTTGCCATCCAGGGTCAGTTTTGAAGCCCCTACAAGCTCCACATCCAAGAATCTTGGATCGATATCCGCATCAAGTTCGGAAGCCCCCGTGAGTTTGATCTCCATTTCCCGTGTATTGAAATCATCAATTCTACCTTCACAACCGCCTATCAATTCCAGGGACTCAAGCTCCGGAGCAGTGACATAGAGATGGAGATCGAGATCATAGCCGCGGTTGCGATCCCACCAGTCCCAGGAATCTCTATACTTAATCTCAAGCTCATCTCCGTACTGTACCAATGTCACTTCGTCCGCATCATCACCTTTCAGTTCTACCCGGTATTCATTGTCCTGTCTTATTCTGATTTTGAAAGATGACGCAACTTTTATGCTGTTAAAGTCTTCGAATTCATAGGTAATTGCTTCGCCACGAACGCTATTCCATGCACCGGACCTGGATCTTCTTCTCGATATCCCTTCTTCATCGCAGGTGATACATTTTATCCCGCCTCTGTCAAAGGTCCAGTCATTCCCTTCCATTTGATATGCCCTGTAACCGTTCAAATGCAAAGTGTTACTCAGGATTTCCCTAAGCTCGTATTCCATCCTGAATGTTTCACCGAATGGAATGTAAAAGATTGCATCCACTTCCTGGAACCTGAACGGCGCCTGATTGAAATCTATTTCAGAATCAAAAATGAAATCATTTCCATCCTGAACTACCGTATAGCTCACCGCTCTGGCATTGTCCTCCGCGTCTCTTCGGGAGGAGCCCCTGGCTTCATATCGCAGGAGAAGCTTGTAGGTACTATCAGAGTGTCCACGAAGTCTAAGGTTGACGCCGTCGTAGTTGCCATAATCGAAATTATCATTCAATCTCAGCGTGGGTATTCCCTCAGGTTTTTCGTACACACGCTCCTCCCTGAAATCATTTTCGACTGTGAATTCCCGCACGACAGCCGGGATTGTAAAGGAAGCTCCGATCAATCCGAGTATCCATAATCCGAATAGCGACCAGCCGACGTATGCATTACCAACTCTCTTCTTAACGATAATCACAATACCTAACAGAATAAGCGCTAATGCGGGTATAACAAATACCAGGAATAATGAAATGGCAGCTATCCAGTTCACACTATTAATGAATATGTCAGTAGGTATGTCATGTACTTGAACAAAGTCGTACCACGCACCGCCGAGCCCCATCAAAACAAACAGGACGACAATGCAGGAAATAGTAATTGCAAAGCCTGTAACTGTTACCAACACCCCGAAAAGTATCCTGAAAGCTTCTACAAGAAACTTGAGAAGCGGGCCCAGGATCTGAGCCAAAGCATTGATTATCAGTGCGATTAATCTGAATGGGAACAGTAAGATCTTTACTATAACCGATTCTTCACCCTCTTCTACCTTGAGACTTTTTTTTATGTTGGTCTCGATGTTAGAGAGGGTAACCGGCTCCCCCTGCATTTGCATTTTTTCGGTTATGGTCTTTGCCTCAGGCGTAATGATCCAGAGAATGATATACAGAATGAGACCGGCGCCTCCAAGGAAGATGGATAATACAAACAATAGCCTTATGACGGTCGCGTCCGTTCCGAAATATGCGGCAATCCCACTGGATACTCCTCCCAGAACCCTGTCCTCTGAACTACGAAAGAGCTTCTTGATCCCTTTGTCTTCCTCCAATTCGTCATTGGGAGGGAGTACAATCCACAGTATAATGTACGCCAGGAAAGTGGCTCCGCTTAGTCCCCAAAAGAGAATATTGAAAAGCAGAGCAAGGAATAACAACCTGATCCAGATTGGATCTATATTAAAATAGTGTGCGATACCGGAAGCAACTCCCCCAAGTACCCTGTGTTTGGTATCCCGGTAAAGACGCTTTGCCGCAGAGGCGGCCTTTTCTTTTGTTGGTTCCTCGGCCTCTTCCTTTTGTGTTTCATCCTCTGTTACTTTTTGATCCTCGGGTTCAGTTTCAATGGTAGCTTCGAAATCAGCTATGGTACCCATCGTTGTTATCAATTCCTCGATCTCAACAATAGTGATGACCTGGTTTCCTTCGGATAATTTGCCGAGGAAAATTTCAGCTATCCGGTTTTCAATATCATCAATGATCTCCTTACTGTCTTCGAACGAAGAAAAGTAGTTGTTAATTGAATCAAGGTAGTTTTTCAGGCGGTCAAATCCATCCTCTTCAATATGGAATATTATACCACCAATATTTATGCTTATGTTTTTTTTCATGATTTCTTAGTTGACTTCTTTTTTTTGACGGATTTGATCTTTTGAGTCGAAGCGATCAGTTCGTCCCAGGTTTCGGACAGGGCTGTTAAGAATTTAACGCCGTCCTTGGTTATTGTGTAATATTTTCTTGGTGGTCCGGAACTTGATTCAACCCACTTGTAATCGACCAGACCTGCTTTTCTCAATCTGGTCAGGAGCGGGTACAATGTGCCTTCCACTACCATGATTTTTGCCGAAGTCAGTTCTACCAACATATCCGACGCATATACCTCGCCCCGTGATATGATGTTCAGGATGCAATACTCCAGGATCCCCTTTCTCATTTGCACCTGCGTGTTTTCAATATTCATAATTCATGTGTATAAAGTTTGAATGTTAGTAACTCCGTAATCCGCCGAAACAAGGATTCGGAATGCTGACATTAATCAACTGTTCCTGTCACTATATACGGAAAGGTACTATGTATGGCCAAGTACTTGCCAAGAAATATTACATGATATTAATTTTTCTTAAAATAATTATATATAATATCAATAATATCATATTAAGTGCGTTATTTTAAAGACTTTTAGGGGCGATCGTCAAAATCACATGTTTTCAAAGACAAAGATTGTATTTCCCTCTTTCTAAATTGCACCTAGATATCCTTCGATGAAGTGTAACCTGAAACTCCTATTGCTGCTTGGGGCCATCCCCTTGTTCCTGATGGAAGCCGTCGGACAGGATAATACCCCCAAATACAGCAATGAATTCCTGACATTGGGGGTAGGAGCAAGAGCTTTCGGGATGGGCGCTCAGGGTGTAGCTTTTGTAAATGACGTTACATCCGGGTATTGGAATCCTGCGGGTTTGCTTAGAGTCAGTCCGGATCATCAGCTTATGCTAATGCATTCCTCGTACTTTGCCGGAATTGCAAATTATGACTTTGGTGCTTTTACCACGCGGGTAGCAGACAGCAGCAGGATTGCATTTTCCGTAATTAGATTTTCCGTTGATGACATACCGGATACCAGGTTCCTTTTTGATGCGGACGGAAGGATAGATTATAGCCGGATACAGTTTTTCTCAGCGTCTGATTACGCCTTTCTCGTTTCATATGCACAAAGTGTACCTTTTTTAGGTGGGGTGCAGGTTGGTGGTAATGTGAAGGTAATCAGGAGGATTGCGGGTGATTTCTCAAAAGCCTGGGGGTTTGGTTTTGATTTTGGGGCTCAAAAGTCTGTGCGTTCATGGCAGCTGGGGTTGAGCGCACGCGATATTTTCGGGACATTTAATGTATGGTCTCACAACGATGATCAGTTCAGAGAGGTTTTTAACGATACCGGGAATGATGTTCCGGTCAGCACTACCGAGATCACTTTACCCCGGTTAATTCTGGGGATCGCCAGGGCGTTCGAAATTCGGGAGATCTTTTCAGTCCTGGGCTCAGTTGAACTGCAAACCACATTGGATGGCAAAAGAAACACCGTCATCAGATCCAATTTTGCGTCCATTGATCCGTCATTTGGTTTGGAAGTGGGGTACAATAATGCCATATTCCTGAGATTTGGAACGGGACAATTTCAAAGAATAAAAGAGTTCAGCGGAGACAATGCATGGAGGCATCAGCCTGCTGCGGGAATAGGATTCAAAATCAGGGAGCTCACCATAGATTATGCATTGACTGATGTCGGCGATCAGGCAGAAGGCCTTTATTCCCATGTTTTTTCTATCAAAGTAGATTTCAATGAGAAGGGTAGCTAACATCATATCGATCTCACTGCTTGTATCGTTCTGCTCATTTGGTCAACCCAATCAATGGATCAATTTCAATCAGGACTATTTCAAACTCAAAATTTCCGAGGATGGGTTTTACCGGGTGACAAGTGAGGAGCTTGAAAACGAGGGATTTCCTACCGCCAACGTAGCAGCTTCCAGGATCAAGCTTTACCGCATGGGTGAAGAAGTGTCTTTGCGGGTCTTCTTCAATGAGGATGGTGTCACACTCGATTACTTTGAGTTTTGGGGACAGAAAAATGACGGAATATCTGACCAGGATCTTTATTTGCCTGACGCGCAACCTCATCAGTACCTTAATCTTTTTTCTGATACTGCGACATTTTTTCTGACCTGGGATAACTTGACAAGTGGTAAAAGAATTCAGTCAAGTAACATTGGTGACAATCTGGGTTTACCTCCCGAATCTTATCACCTTGAAACGGACAGGATCATTCAGCGTACGAATTATCATGAGGGAAGGAGATTCGGAGCGGGGTATACTTTCCACCTGAGTGACTATGATCAGGGAGAAGGATGGACGGGTCCTTTTATCGGTAAAGGTGGCAATCAGACTTTCAATTTCCTGCTCGATAACTACGTAGCCTCCGCCCCGGACCCTCAATTGAATTTAACCCTGATCGGGGGGAACAGCCTTACTCATATTGTTGGGATTGAAGTGGGGCCTGATGAAAGTTCACTTACTGAGATTGATCAGGCACAGTTCGCCAATTACACTTTTCAAAATCACCAGGTCGATGTTCCCGGTACCCATGTCGGTCCCGGGGGTGAGCTCGTAATCAGATTGACGGTTCTTGGCGAATCAGGAGCGGCTGATCGCGTTTCAGTAGCGCAGGTTTCTTTGACTTACCCTCAATCCATCGTAATACCGGCTGATGAAAATAAGCTTTTCGTCAGTGATATCAATTTGGAAGAGAGGGCGTATTTTCAGGTCATGACCGATAGCCCCGGGAACTATGAGTTTTACGACATTACGGACCGATCCGATCCCATTAAACTGCCCGCTACGACATTGATTTCCAGGGCTGATATTGTCGTTGAAAACCCGGGAGTGTCTCATCATATCTACGCGGTAACATCCTGGAAGAATGTTCCAAAAATCGAGGCATATTCCTTCAGCGAGATAAACTACTCCGATAATGATTTTTTGATCATTACCCATCCTAAACTTCGTGAGAGCCTTGATGGGACGGACCAGGTCCTGGCATATGAAGACTATCGTGAAAGCCAGGCAGGCGGAAACTATAATGTTGTAATTGCTCAAATAGAAGATGTCTATGATCAATTCAATTACGGGGATCCCTCGTCCATTGCCATACGAAGATTACTGGAGGAGGCTTATGGAAATATTGAATATGTTTTTATCATTGGTAAGGGACGTACTGTCAATAGTGACTTTTTCAGGAGATTTCCATTGGATTCGGCTGAATTTCTGTTCGACCCGGTCATGATCCCGACTTACGGCTTGCCCGGAGGGGACCTGCGCTTTTCAACAGGACTGGATCCCGGCAATCCACATGCTCCGGCAATACCCATTGGAAGGTTGAGTGCAAGTACCAATGAACATGTCGGGGCTTACCTGAACAAAGTGATTGAATTTGAAGCTCAACCTTTTGACGTGCTTTGGCGCAAAAATCTGATACAGCTTAGCGGTGGTCAGGACGCAAGTGAGTTGGACAGGTTTGCCGGATACATTCAAAATTTCAAAAATGTGGCTGAAGGTGATTTTCTCGGAGGAAGAGCCATGAACCAGGGAAAGGAAACCTCAGCAATTTTTGAAGTTTTTCCGATTGCTGAGGAGGTAAATGCCGGTGTTGGAATGATAACATTATTCGGCCACTCCAGCAACACGGTCACCGATATCGAGATTGGCAGAGTTTCAAACCCGGCGGACGGCTATAATAATAAAGGTAAGTACCCGTTTATTCTGGTCAACGGATGTAGGGCTGGTGAAATCTTTGTGAATACTGTTTCATTTGGTGAGGATTGGATGAGAGAGGCGGACAAGGGGTGTATTGGTTTTATTGCGCATGCGGACTTTGCACTTTCTACAAACCTCAGGCTGTTTACTGATATTTTCTACGAGGTGGCTTTTGCAAAGGAAGAATCATTTGGAAGTTCTGTGGGTGAGATTTTGGTGGAACTTGCGAAGGAATACTTTGACAGGGATGGTACCGGTGATGCCGAAAAAACACAGGTCCACCAGACACTCTACCAGGGTGACCCCGCGATCAAAGTTTTTGGTGCAATTCAGGCTGATTTTCAGATAGAGGATCTGAGCGTCTTCGCGTCTGCAATTTCCGGAGATCGCATTCTGTCCCAGCAGGACTCTTTCAACATAAACCTGGTGGTTAAGAATTTTGGGAGGACCGTGACCGACTCTCTTAATGTTTCCATTATCAGAACTCTTCCCAACGGAGAAACGGTGACATATGAAAGGCAATTTTTGCCACCCAGGTACAGGGATACGCTGAGCTTTTCAATTTCAAATTCCGGGCTGACTTCCGTTGATGGCGAAAATTCTTTTTCTATTTCGATTGATCCTTTGAACCGTATCGAGGAATTGGATGAAATGAATAACGGTGCAAATATCTCGCTATTCATCGCCGAAGGAAACACAGTCAATTTGCTGCCACAGGATCAGGCATTAGTGAGAAATGGGGAGGTTGATCTCATATGGCAACCCCTGGATATCCTAACGCCTTCGAGATCGTACGCCGTTGAGTTTGATTCGACTTCTGATTTTTCCAGTCCGTTTTTCCAGCAATTTCAAACTGAAGGGGAAGATGTACTGGAGTATACTGTGGATTTTGAAGGCCTGGGCATTCAGGATACAACAGTAATATACTGGCGTACAAGATTTGCCAATCCGGCAAATAATGAGGACACGCTTTGGATCGGGAGCTCATTTGCACTTGTCCCCGACTCCGTTTCGGGATGGGCACAAATGGATTTTGACCAGTTTTCCGCCAACAATTTTCAGGGAATCCAAATAAATGAATCATTCTCACTGCTTGAATTCATGACCAATTCCATACCTGTAAATATCGTCACGCAAGGTACCGGGATATTCAATTATGATGATAATCAGGTAATAATTAACGGTACGGATCTGTTAAATACAATAAACGTTGTGGATCCGGTATGCAAAACAAACACCATCAATGCAATAGCATTGGACAGGACTTCAAACGCACTCTTCAGACCGATTACATTTGATGGGGCTGATGTTTTTCAGCCGTTGGTTTGCGGTAAACTACCCCAGATGATCTACAATCTGGACGAGAACGATGTTTTGAGCGCCAGAAGAATTGAAGAGCTGATCTCAAATCTGAAATTCAGCGACCACTTGCTGCTGTTTAATCTTGACTCTGTGGCTTACTCAAATTGGGATGATCAGATTCTGGATGCGCTTGAAACCATTGGGGTAAACCGAAATGATATTGCATCATTGATCGATGGGCAACCGGTGGTGATACTTGGCAGAAAAGGACTGGCACCTGGTGAAGCTGTTATTCTCTGGGACAATGGCTCTGTGTTTCCGCCTAAGGAGCAACAGCTTTCATTTAACGAAGATGTGGTTGGAAGTGAAGTGGACGGCAAAATCAGTTTTCCCTTGATAGGCCCGGCAAAGCAGTGGGACAGTCTGTACTACGACTTTGAGATAGAATCTGATGACACATTCGGAGTGAGTATTTCAGGAGTGGATGTTGACGGCAACAAGTCACCATTTTTTAATTCGGGAAGAGTTGAAAAGATAGATATTTCCACATTGGATGCATTACAATATCCTTTTTTGGAAATTGAGTTTGAATTGGGTGATGAAATATCATTAACTCCCCCGGAATTTAAGTCATTGGGTGTTGAATTTGATCCTTCACCGGAGGGGCTTGTTTTTGCACCTGACAAAACCGTCATAACTGTGCAGGAGGGGCAGGACATTACGGCAACAGTTGGGATCAGAAATGTATCTGATATTGCTTACGAGGATTCAATTACGGTTAATTTTTTACTACGCAACGTGAATTCAGGGAATGTTACTGCAATGCAGCGGACGATTGCAGCGCCCGATCCAAAAGATACAGTGCAAACCGGCTTCACGCTTAGTTCCATTGGAATGGTTGGTGCCAATGATTTGATAGTAGAATACTCCTCATCAGACATTGAGATCACAAAATCAAATAACAGGTTGTTCATGCAATCCCATGTTACGGTCGAAGAGGATAATGTCAATCCTGTTTTGGATGTAACATTTGACGGAGCCTATATCATGAATGGAGACATAGTGTCATCAGACCCGGTCATCTTTGTCCGGCTGAAGGATCGAAATCCCTATTTGGTGAAATCGGACACATCGGGGATTGAGATTGAACTGAAACCTCCCGGCGAGGGAGCAACATACCAGCGGGTTTCCATGACAGACCCGAAAATTTCGTGGACAACAGCCACAGCGGATGAAGATTTTGAATTGGAATATAAGCCGGGGCCTTTGGAAGACGGAGTACACTCCCTGAGAGTTCAGGCAAGTGACGAAACGGGAAATTTGGTTGCAACGGAGCCTTTTGAAATAGATTTTGAAGTCATTAACGAGTCTACAGTGACGCATTTCTATCCATACCCGAATCCATTTTCAACAAGTTGCCGCTTCGTTTTTACCCTCACTGGTTCGGAACTTCCTGATAACATCAAGATCCAGATTATGACAATTTCAGGTAGAGTGGTCCGCGAAATTATGCAGGACGAGATCGGTCCGGTCCGCATAGGAGATAACATTACCGAATATGCCTGGGATGGAAGGGATCAGTACGGTGATCTGCTGGCAAATGGGGTTTACCTGTACAGGGTGATTTTGAAAAGTGGCGGCAGGACGTTTGAACATCGCAGTACTGTTGCCGACCGGTCATTTGAACATGGTTTCGGGAAACTGTACATACTGAGATAGTACATGTTGAAGAAGCTTCCATTCTTTTTCTCGCTGTATTTGATTTTGGTCATCGGATCCCTGGTTGCGATCTTATTTTTTGAGAAGGGAGAAATCCTCTTATGGATTAATCAGAACTTTCGAACGACATTCTCAGACAAATCGATGGTCTACATCACCTTTCTGGGAGACGGATTTTTTTTCGGGCTGATTTCGCTGGGTTTGATCCTCCGGAGGTGGAGGGTAGGCGTTCTGTATGCCATTGCTGGCCTGACACAGTTGGGATTAGTCGCTTTTTTCAAAAGAATTGTTTTTTCTGATTTTGTCCGGCCGAAAAAGTTTTTCGAGGGGGAAGAAGTACTGACGTTTATTGACAACGTTGAAGTTGCCTCATATTACTCATTCCCTTCAGGCCATTCCGCAGCTATATTTCTTTTGACAGGCCTGATCGCATTGACATTCAATATCAGCAAAGAAAAGCACTTTGTGCTGTTGCTAATCGCAATATTGGTTGGATTTTCAAGAATATATTTACTTCAACATTTCTTTATCGATGTTGTAGGGGGATCTGTGCTCGGGGTGTTGCTGGCACTTGTTGTGTGGTTTTCACTTGGGCCAAAATTGCTGGGAACAGAACGATCCTACAAATTTTAGAAAAGAGAGGAGAGTTTCATTGCAACTCCTTTGTCCCCTTCGACTTTCATCTTTCCGCTCATAAATGCCATCATCGGATTGAGGTTTCCATCCAGGAGTTTTCCGAAATTATCAAGAGACATGACCAATGTGCAGGGAGCACTCAATTCTTCATTTGAGACCAGTGTGGGAGAGACCGTATCATCCAGGTGAATGGTCCCTTCTTCAAATTTGAAATTGGCCTTTTGGTTGAATTTGCCGGAATGGATTTCTGCCATCGACTTCACTTTGGCAGTTGCATCTGCTAGCGTCATATCAGGTTTTACTTTTTGGAAAAATACTTACTTCAAATAATGTAGGCCAGAGTTTGCCCGTTACAAAGATCCGGTTATTGGAGTGATAGGCAATGCCATTCATTGCAAAATCCAGGCCCCTGTACTCCGTACGATCAATAATTCCTTCAAAATCTATCTGGCCGGTAACTTGTCCTGTATTCACATCTATGATCAATATTTTATCTTCCCCCCAGACATTTGCATATAGCCTTCCGTTGATAACTTCCAGTTCATTCAGTTTATCCACCTTGCCTTCGTGATCATAAACCTGAATGACATCAATTTCTGAAAAATCCTGCGGATTAATAAAATATATCTTTTCAGTTCCGTCGGACAGGAGCAGGGTGTCACCGTATGCAGCCAAACCCCATCCCTGGCTGGCATACGTAAAGGTCTGTTGTTGTCTGAGTTCTTTGTCATAAACAAACGCGGTTTTTGATGTCCACGTGAGCTGATAGATCCGGTCATTCCACAAGGCGCACCCCTCTCCGAAGTAAGGATCTTCGAGGACCACCTGGTTCAGTATTTGCCCCGAGGCATAATTTATGTTCCTGATCGTGGAAATGGATTCGGACCTGCTGGAAGAGTGATCACCGGTGCTTTCAACAAGCGTATCTCCCATGAAAAAGAGTCCCTGTGTAAATGCATTTTCATCATGTGGGAATTCACCGATGATCCTGTAAGAATATTCCTCGGGAGCATTTTCCGGATATAACCGAATTTTTGGATACACCGTTTCCTTACCTCCCTCAAAATAGGAAGTGATCTTTATGCGGGGGGTTCCCACTCTGAGAGCGTTTGAGTTAAGGGTATAAATGTTACCCGGAACGGTGATGCTCTGATCCTTGAATTCAACAAGTAAGGAATCAATTTGAATTTCTTTCCGATGGCTCAATTCAAAAAGAACGTTCTCTCCAAATGTGAATCGCTGATTTGATTTTGGCGAAACTATTTCGATTTGCTTCCTGATCCGGGGTGAGGAGCTTCTTTTAGGATTCTCCTTCAACCCGGTTGAACAACTTTCACCAATAGCCGCAACTAAAACCAGGATTAAGGGTGTGACCAACCGTGTTAAAACCATACTTCCATGTCAAATACTGAGTCAACGGCCAAAACTAAATAACTTTCCCGCAGCTATTGACCAAGACGTAAACGAAAATGATTGGATCAGAGTTGTTGACAGGCAGATTTTAAACTAATGCCGGGTCCCTTTAGGACTCCTCCTTACCGGCGTATCCCCTCATCAGCACAGGTACGGAAAGACCCTGGTAAAGGACCGAACAAACCACTACGATGTAAGTCATCGTAATGATTATATCTCTTCCGTGGAATTCCGGCAATGACAATGAAAGCGCTATAGGCAATCCACCCCGGAGCGCACCCCAGGTCAGGACTGGTATCGTGCTCTTGTCAAAGTGTTGTTTCACTGACATGAGTTTGATCGGTATAAATACACTGGCCCATCTGCCCAGAAGGACAATATTCACTGCAAAGAAACCTGCGGCGAAATAATCCAGTCGCAATGGTATCACCAGCATTTCCAATCCAATTAAAACAAAGAGCATGGCGGCCAGGGACTCCTCCATCAATCCCCAGAACTTGAATACATAATCACCTGCGGCACCTGAGACGTGATCTGTTTTACCCTCGTTTCCGATGACCAATCCCATTACCACAGCAGCCTGCTTTGAGGAAACATGAATGAAATCGGCGAGGAAAGATCCGGCCATTACGATGGCAAGTGTGATAAGTATTTCTACTTCCACCTCCTCATTATCAATATACTGAAGTAGTCTGTATCCCAGGTATCCAAGGAATAATCCGATAAAAATTCCGCCGCCGATATCAGCTACAAAAATGTAGGCAACCTCAAAACCCGTTAATACATGGTCTTCCTGCGCGGCGGCAATATCCAGCATCGTCAGCGCCAGTACAACGGCAATACCATCGTTGAATAAAGATTCACCCTCAATTTTTATTTCAAGGTCTTTAGACAGGTTAAATCGCTGAATAAATTTGGTTACCGCAATGGGATCTGTGGGAGAAATCAAGGCTCCAAAGACAAGACAAAACATGTAGTCCAAATGGATGCCGATAAAATCCAGCATGAAATAAACCAGGGTGCCGATAACCACAGTGGATATGAAAACACCGGTTGTGGCCAGTACGAGCACAGGTGTCCGCTGACGGGACAATTTCTTAAAATCAATATTCAATGCCCCGGAAAATAGCATGAAGCTGAGTACGACCTGGTAGAGCACTTCGGCATAGTCATATTCTTCCAGTTCGACAGCTTCGATCTTTAATGCCGGTATAAGCGCACCCGCAGTCAAAATGACCACTGACAATACCAGGGCCAGTATCATTAATCCAATTGAAGAAGGAAGTTTCAGGAAATAGGTATTGAGATATATGAATAACCCGGCAAGAAATATGAACAGAGCTATTATGTCAAATATGTGCATATGCTTCCGAAATAAGGGCCTTAGCCGTAAAAATTATTTTAAACATTTCACAAAATGTAGAGTTAGTCTAAACTGGCTAACCCTGCCTGTTTCCAGGCATCGGCTACTATTGGGTGGTTTCTACAATTTAAAAGCTCTGACTTTACGCTCGAATTTAAGATTTTTTATCAATTTTTTATCAATTCAGCCAAAATAATAATGAAATTATACAATTTTAGTTTGAGATACCTAAACCGGATGCACTCCCAATTACAAGATAAAATCTCCCTTTTAACTCTTAAAACGGATATTATTTTGAATTATTTGGAAAACTATGATCCCGAAATATTGCAAAAAAAACCAGGTGAAGAGCAGTGGTCTGTGATTCAGGTATTGAATCACTTAATAATGTCGGAATCAGCAAGTCTTTCCTATGTTAAAAAGAAGATCCTGGGCATAGATACCGTTAAGAATGTTGGCTTGAAGGAAAAACTCAAAATGAAGATCATGCAATTGTCTTTTAATGGAAGAAATAAATTCAAAGCTCCGGCATATGTTTCCAGTCCGGACAACCATGATTCATTACAGGATATCAAAGTGAAATGGGCCAGGGTCAGAAAGGATCTCCGGGATTTCGCTGAAAACTATCCGGCAGAAAACATAAGAAAAGCCATTTACCGCCATCCGATTTCGGGGAGGATCAGCCTTCCTCACATGTTCGATTTTTTCAGATATCATGTATTTCATCATCAGCGGCAGATTGAAAGGATCCTGAATATTAAAATCAATTAAACTTCACCGGAGAATAACCTCATTTCCATATTTTTGAGCTGTTTTGAAAATAATCAGTCTTAAATGAGGTACATCGCTGTGATTTCTTTGATTCTGTTTTCGTATTATGCGAACTCACAGGGCGGTGACAATGCGTTCAGGACCTGGAAAATCCTGGCTGAAATTGATTACAAGAAAGCAACGGACGAGTACGGAGAGATCTACGTGCCAAAGTTTAGTGAGGCCACGAAAAAACTGGAAGGAACTAAAATCACTTTGCCGGGATATATCATTCCATTTGAGGGGATGTTTAAGCCGGATCATATAATCCTTTCTTCGTTGCCGATAGCCTCATGTTTCTTCTGTGGGACGGGGGGACCCGAAACGGTCGCAGAGGCCCATTTGAAAGAGAATGTGAAATACACGGCTAAACTGGTCCTGGTCACGGGGACGCTGGAATTGAATGATACGGATACAAACCAGCTTATGTATATCTTAAGAGATGCTAAAATTGAAACTAACTGATATGAGATTATTGATCATTTGTATTGCCGCTTTTGCGATGTTTTCCTGCAATCCTCAGGCTGAAAAATCAGATTTGAAAACACTCAGAAGTGAGGTCATGGACGTGCATGATGAGGTGATGCCGAAAATGGGAGAATTAAGGAAAACGGAAAAGGCACTGCGGCAGATGGCCTCGGAAACTCAGGACAGCGTTCAGACTGATGAACTTTTATCTGCTGCCGATGGCATTAAGAGTGCCAATGAAAACATGATGCAGTGGATGAGGAATTACGACCCGTCTTTTTCAGGGACAGAAGAGGAAATATTAGCTTATCTGAAAGATCAGAAGGAAAAGATAGAAGTGGTCAGAAGTGATATGCTCACTTCACTGGAAGCAGGACAAAAATTACTGGAAGAGTAGCTCATTGAGCGCAATTTTCCAGGTTTTTCTTCACATCACTGACGGAGATAAAACCATATTCGTTTCCCCAGCTGTTAGCAATGTAAGTCATGATTTCCGCTACTTCCAGGTTTGTTAATGTTGGCACGCCGGGCATTTTCATGTTGTATTCCTTATTATTGACAACAATGGAACCTTCCTGTCCATTTTTGGAAATACAGGTGGCTCTCGGAATGTCCTGCATCAGGTAATCCGATTTTGCAAGCGGTGGGTACAGACTGGCCAATCCCCTGCCATCAGGCTGATGACAGTTGCTGCAATGCTGGCGATACAAACTTTTCCCCTTGATCAGGTACTGCTGATAACGTGTCTTGTCCCGTCTGCTCAAATTGTCAGGTATGAATGTGTCCTTTTTGTCCGAAGGAGCAGCACAGGCAGTAATTAACAAGAATATGAAGGCAAAGAAATTATTCTTCGGCATAAGAGGCGAGAAGTCTGGATATATCTTTTATCAGGAGGTTGACATCATCTTCTTTGGTACCGTCATATATACCTCTTATTTGCCTTTCTTTATCGATCAGGAGAAATGCACCGCTATGAATAAAGCCGCCGGGCGCCGTTGGGTCCTCATCTGCAATGACCATGTAGCTGGTTTCACCGATTTCATAGATCTTTTCTTTGTCACCTGTCACCATATGCCATTTGCTACTTTTGATTCCGAGCCGGTTGGCAAAATCGTTGAGGAGTGCCACCGTATCATACTCGGGATCGATGGTGTGTGAAAGCAACGCTACTTGCGGATTTGATTCGAACGCTTCATAGACCCGGAGCATCTGCTTTTTCATGATCGGGCAGATGGTGGGGCAGGAGGTAAAGAAAAAATCTGCTACATACACCTGCCCGTCGAATGTACTATTTGTAATAACGGCGCTGTCCTGATCAACAAATGAAAAGTCTGCAATCATATGGGGTATGGTATCATTGGTGATTTTACCATTCACCTCACGTTCAACGATCTTTGGCCTGCCTAAAACGGGAAGTTCAAATTTGTTTTGAACTTCACCACAGGAAATTATGACAAGTACTGTCAGAAGGTTAATCCATTTATTCATTTCCTCTCAATCTCTTGTAAAGTTTGATCCCCAACATCAGTAGAACCGCCACAAGCAGTATTCCAATTGTTCCCCAAAGCCAGCTTATCTGGTCTTTTTTGACAACGAGAAAAACACAGGCTATCAAAATTATGGTGGCAACTTCGTTCCATATTCTGAGCTGATTGGAGGAATATTTTGCGATCATTTTTCGTAACTGATCATAAATCCTCTGCAGACTCCAATGATACAAATAAAGCAGAAATACAAATACCAGCTTGATATGCATGAATGGCGATTCTAACCAGAACGGTTGCACTATCAACAATAAAATACCGAGTATAAATGTGATAATTGCCGAAGGCCATGTAATGATAAACCAAAGTCTTTTAGCCATAATGCTCAACTGAGCATGGATGATAGAACGATCAGGTTCTTCTTTTTCGAGCGCCTCCGTCTGGTAAATGAAGATCCTCGGCATATAAAAAAGACCGGCAAACCAGGTAACAATAAAAATGATGTGAAGTGACTTCAAAGTCAAATAATCCATATCAGATGGAGCTTTTTGGAATCATCTTTTGTTAATGTCAAAAGTTGGGGCAAAAATGACCTTGAATTGTTACCAAACCAAGTAATTGAATAGTAGATTAATTTCCTGAAGCGATGAATGACAAATCCAATATCTGGTATCTTGAGAAAGTTGATCTTTTTGAAATCCTGTGTCCAACGAAGGTGCCGGGCATGGAGGAGAAGCACAGCGTTAGATATTTTGACAAGGATGAGTTCATCTATTTTCCGGATCAACCATCTGTCAATATTTATATGATATCGGATGGTAGGGTGAAGATCGGATCTTACCTGGACGGCGGTAAGGAGATTGTCAAGGCAATTTTAGGGCATGGGGAGATATTTGGTGAACTGGCACTGACAGGAGAAGAAAGGCGAACGGATTTTGCCCAGGCCATGGATCACAATACCAAGATATGTCCCATGTCGATTGAAGATATCAAGGACCTGATGAAGGATAATCAATCCCTGAGCCTGAAGATCATGAAGATCATAGGTTTCCGGTTGAGAAAAATGGAACGAAAGATAGAGTCTCTTGTTTTCAAAGATGCCCGAACCCGGATCATAGACTTCTTAAGAGAGACTGCACTGGAAAAAGGGCAAAAAGTAGGTTTCGAAATGATGATCAAAAATCACCTGACCCATAAGGATATTGCGAGCCTGACCGGCACATCACGACAGACGGTCACAACAGTGCTGAATGAACTCCGTGATGAGAACATTATCAATTTTGACAGGAGAAGGATCCTGATAAGGGATATGGAGAAACTGGCTTAAGTGCGGTAGTTGAATATCTCTTTCGGGCCTGACAGGTTTACAGATATCCTAAATATCTCCGATATTTTTACATTGGGCTAATTGACAGTAAACAGTCCGTTGGCCGGTTAGTGCCAGCTCCCGAATGCCCAGTTGCCTTTTGCTTCCACGTTGGAAGAAGTGAAAAATTCTATGAGTCCATCTTTAAGCTCGGCCTTGGTGATCTTGTCATTACCATCCGTATCCAGTGATTCAAATCCTTTTTCGGAATAAGTAATGTCAAGACCGTAAATCTTGAACATATTGACATACTCATCTTCCGTGATGCATCCGTCATGATTCTGATCGAATATCTCAAATACCTTGTTCAAGAAAAGGCTGACTATGTCATTGATGACCATGTCTTCGTCGATACTCAAACCAAAATCGAAGTAGTGCAACCAGAGGTCAAGCGTGATCGCATCATGTTCCTTGTGTGGCACATGAGTGAATATCATCTTATAGATGTGCCTGCATTTTTCCATCACATCCTGATAATCCAGCCCATTTGGTTGCCAGTCGAGGGCAACACAGATATTCTTCCCGACATTTAAGAAATCCTTTTCCTGAAGGACTCCATTTTTATCCATGTCCAGGATATTAAAAAGATGTGTGAGTTTTTTTGTCTGAACCAGTGATAGCATGGTTGGGTCCCTGTTTTTCCAAAGTGGAAAATTGGCCATAATGGAGAGAGACACAAAAAAAAGGATGATGAACAGGTGAAATTAGGGTTAAACCGGTACAAACCGATCTATCTAGAGGAATTCATCATCATCTTCGTCTTCGTATACGATCTCAATACCGGCTTTTTTCATGTCCTCTTCAGTGTCCACATCCAGCAACGTGGCTACTGTACCGTATTTGAGGCCGCTTTCTTCGATTGATTCCAGCAGTTCGGAGCAGACCTGGTCGTGACCATAAGTCTTGTCTTCAAATAGACGGGCATATGCATTTTTCATCCCGATCAGGTAGTAACCGCCATCCTCAGCGGGCCCTACCACTACATCATGATCATCCAGTTTTTTGAAAGCCTCCTCTATGATTTTTTTAGAGATGTCAGGGATATCACTGCCCACAAGCACCATTTTGTCATAGTCATTCTCAAAAGCATCATAGAAAGCATTCAGCATTTTCTGGCCCAGATCATTTCCTTGTTGTAAATGTTTCTGGTACTTTTCATCATTGAAGAAATCCCATCGCTCCACATACTCGGAATAGTAGATGGCTTTTTCTGTTTTGACCTTGTCGCTTACTTCCGCGGTATAGGACACAAGCTCCTTGTATACCTCCATTGCCAGATCCATCCCTATTCCCTCTGCCAGACGTGTTTTGACATTTCCCGGGATCAGGTTTTTCACAAAGACCACCAAAAGATCCTTACTCATAAACTTTTATTCCTTTCATCAGCCACTGGGACCATTTCCTGTTGTAAGTATGTACACTGTCGGTGACCGATCCCGATTCATTGATCACATCGTGATCTGTATTTTTCCAGGCAAAAATACCACCGTAAAGATTTTTAACGTCCTCATAGCCCTGACCTATTAGTTTTTCTCCGATCCTTTCACTTCGATAGCCAATAGAACAATAGACTATGATTTCAGAGTCTTTGGGAAGCGCTGCGACGTCCTCAGGTGAGAAAGAATCATAATCGATGAATTGTGCCCCCTGAATGTGACTAACGGCAAATTCCCTGATGGAACGGGTATCCAGGATGATCAGATTTTCATTTTCCTGTTTTCGCTTCAGCACTTCATCGGAATGTATCACCGGAACGGTATTCCTGTACAGACTTTGAATTTTTTCATCAAAGGGAGACTGCGCCATGGTGTTTCCTGAAATCATCAACAGGCTAAATCCCAACAAGAGATGTATTTCTTTTTTCAAGGATCTCATATGTCATCGCCGAGTATGTAATCAAATATTCAATGACTATCCAAAACACCGAAATTTCATATCCGGTTTCCTTGTAGCCAACATATGTAAAGAAAATGGTAAAACTCCATACTATAGGGAAATAATAACCTGAAATAATGCCCAGTGGCACCAAGGTGAGAATATACCATGGATGAACCGTGGTCGACAGTGCAAGATAAACTGTCAGTGAGAATAACAATACCCGGGTCACCTCCCAATTTCTGAAATGCCCCCAGATTGCAAGGAGAATTATGAGAGCAGCTGAAACCTTTGCCATAGCCGGGCCTAATGACTGGATGATGTTGTAGCCTTTTACCCAATATCCGATCTCCCGGAATATGAGATAAAAGCTGCCGTTGAATTCAAATGACTGGAAATATAATCTGATGCTGCTACCGAAGCCTGAACGGTATACTTCCGACATAAGCGGACTGAAAAAAACAGTAACAACTACTAAAACTGCAATCGACGCAATAACTCCCTTTTTCCATCTATTGGCCCAGAACAGAAACGGAAGAAAAATCAGAGGTATTAGTTTGGCAGCTATCGACAATCCAATCCAGACACCCCCGGAAAAGGTCTTGTTTTTGCCCAGGTAGTAAAGTCCGCCAAGAAGGAAAAATATCATTATCCCCTCGAAATGAAGATTTCCCGTGAACTCCAGGATTACCAGCGGATTTAAAAAATACCAGTAAGTGAGATTCCGGTTTTTAGGGCCGAGCAATTTTCGCAGATAAAAGACCGCTCCAACATCAGCGATGATCATCAGGAATCTCATAAAGTTCACTGACATCAGCATGTTGGATGAGATATTGACACTCAGCCAGAAGATGAGCTGATTCATAGGAGGGTAAACCGTGTAATATTTAGGAGAATTGAGGCTATTGTAAAGTTCAGTTGTAATCCCCGGGACATTTAAGCCCAATGCTTCCCCTGGTAGGAAAGCGTAAGGATTGATCCCGGCATCTATGAGAAATCCATCCCAAAGAAATCGGTAGAAATCATCCGACAATCCGGGCAGGGAAAAAAACATGGTAAGTCTGGCCAGGATCCCCAGTGCAAGAAGGGACCGGGATCGGTCTGATTCAAATCTTGACAACCAGAAATAAGAAAAAAAGAGAGCAAAATAACTCAAAAGCAGATTGAGGCTTTCGTGCCTGGAAATCTCATTCCCGATGACTGAAATTGAGGTGATGAAAATGAAATATAGTGTGTAGGCAGCTGTTTTGTTACGATGCATATCGCAACTGTTTGATGGAGATAGTGAAAATATACCCAAAACCAATTGCCAGCATCAAATGAAAAAGGATTAGTCCGAAATCAGCCAGATAAACTCCGGAAACAATTCCAAAAATGAAATAAACGGCGAGAAGGCCTTCTACTATAGTGGAGGGAGTTAAGACTGAAGACAGGTAGCTGTTTCTTTGCCAGGTGTCTTCTTTGGAAATAATATTGAATTTCGGAGTTCTGATAAACGGCGTTTTTATACCAAGTATGCCTTCAACGATCGCAATAGAGTTGTGCAATGCCAGTCCCATGGAAAAAGCCATAAAAAGTGGGAATGTTTTCGCGTAATAACGGCCTGTCTGCCTGGGATGCCTGGCTTTTGAGGAAGACCAGTAAAAAATGCCGATTGCAATAAACCCAATGATAAATACACTCCCAAGGTCAAAGAGCAGGCTCAATCCGGGGTTACCCTCTTTGATATAAAGCATTGGTATGGACAGGATCGAAGCGATCAATAAGAAAAAGAAAACCGAACTGCTGAAAAGGTGCATTATCGCCCGGATCTTGTGTATGGGTTTCATCGGTGAGTGAAGAACACTTTTCAAGTTTTTTCTTGCCGTTTCTGCCGCTCCCTTATTCCACCGGTACTGTTGACTCTTTATGGCAGGCACTACAACGGGTAGTTCCGCGGGTGACTCTACCTCATCGAGGTACCGAAATTTCCATCCTTTTAACTGGGCACGATAGCTCAGGTCCAGGTCTTCCGTGAGTGTATCAAAGTGCCATCCCCCCGCATCGGTAATACAGGATTTTTTCCATATGCCTCCCGTGCCATTGAAACTGATGAAGCTTCCGGCGGCCATTCGTCCCTGCTGCTCAATGGTGAAATGAGCGTCAAGTCCAAAAGCCTGCATCTTTGTCAAAAGACTGTAATCCTCATTTACATGACTCCAGCGGGTTTGGATCATGCCCACTCCCGGGTGCGAGAAATGTGGCAGGGTTTTCTCAAGAAAATCAGGCTCAGGTATAAAATCCGCATCAAAAATCGCCAGGAAATCACCCCTGGCACGTTCCAGGCCATATTGCAATGCCCCCGCTTTAAAGCCCGCTCTGTCCGGCCTCCTTATGTGGCGTATGTCCACTCCCTGCGAGGCAACTTTCGCCACTTTTTCCTCTATAATTGATCTCGTTTCATCGTCCGAGTCATCCAGCACCTGGATCTCCAGCTTGTCTTTTGGATAATCAAACCTTGCTACAGCTTCAATGAGGCGTTCCACTACA
The DNA here is from genome assembly GCA_028278225.1 of Cyclobacteriaceae bacterium. GTDB lineage: Bacteria > Bacteroidota > Bacteroidia > Cytophagales > Cyclobacteriaceae > JANQEU01. Next base: position 161,266 of record JANQEU010000014.1, on the reverse strand, counting down.
TACTTTTCATTATAAACCGGCAGTTGCACGGTTACCGCAGGGTACCGGTCAAGCTTTATGGGAGAAGACTCCTGGTTCTTTTTGTTTCTGAGAAAATGAATGGTCAGGTTGAGCTGTCCAAGACTAAAGAGACAAATTATTGTCAGGGCGAGGACGTATCCAATTATTACCAGCCACTCCATATTTCAGAGATACTTGAAAATTGTATAAATGATTTTAAAACCGGCCAGGATGGTGCCTTTGACAGTTCCTGATACTTTCGACACTCCAATTCGTCTGCGATAGTTTACCGGGACATCCAGGAACTTCAGTTTATGCTTTGCGGCCTTTATTTGCATTTCGATGGTCCACCCGTAGTTCGTGTCTTCCATGTTGATTTTTGAAAGACTTTCATATCGGATAGCCCGGAATGGCCCCAGATCCGTATATGACGTTCCGTAAAATATTTTCATTAACCTAGTTGCCAGCCAATTACCGAATACCTGCTGAGGGGTCATAGATCCCCTTTCCTTTTTTCCCAATGCTCTTGAGCCAATTACAAGATCAGCCTTACCATTCAAAATCGGCGTGACTAATTTGGGCATTTCCTTCGGAAAATCACTGTGATCTCCATCAATAAATACCACAACATCCGGAAAAGTTCCGCTTTCATGAATATATTCCATCCCTTTCAGGCAAGCCCTGCCATATCCCTTGACCGGTTCTCTCAATGCTGTTGCGCCGGCCTTTGCCGCTGTTTCAAATGTGTTGTCGGAAGACCCATTGTCAATGACAATGATCTCCGAGACCAGATCTTTTGGGATCTCTTCAATGACCAGACCAACGGCATTCTGTTCATTAAATGCCGGGATGATCACGCGAATATCCGGTTTAGAAGCAGGCTGCATTTTCAAGCCGCAAATGTACATCTATTCCACCCATACCAAATGTCGCGCAAAGACAGTTCCCCGTTTTAAACTTTCACCTCCGGGCATTGCTCACCGATCTTTTCCGGAAGATGTTGCTTTATGAAACATTATGTTTCAAAATGGGACAGGAAATAGATGGATCTCCCGCTTCCAGCCTGCTTAAAGGCCAAAAAAGTGGTGGCATGAAACTTGTATTTTCCGAATCATGCTTAGAAATTTTTTTCTTTCGGGATTTAGAAACTTCAGGAAATACAGGGTCTTTTCAATACTGAACCTTGCGGGATTGTCACTCGCTTTGGCAAGTTCATTTGTGATACTGACGGTTATCAGGCATGAAACGTCAATGGATGATAGGTTGGAGGATGCCGACAAAAAATATTTTGTGACCCTGGTTCAGACTTCTGCCACCTCCTCCAGGGAGGTGGGATTAGGCACCAAGAACCTGGAAGACTGGCTGGCCGGAAAGAACTCGGAAATATCTGAAATCACACGTGTGAGAAACGTGGGGAACCTGCTTCTTCAAAACGGGAACCTCACCTTTGAAAGGTCCATCACATTAGCAGGCGAAAAGTTCTTTGACTTCTTCAATTATCCGATGTTATACGGTGATCCCAAAAAAGCACTGGAGAAGCCTAACAGCATTGTTTTATCCAGGACGGCTTCAGAGCTTCTTTTCGGAGCTCAGAATCCCGTTGGGAGGCAGCTGAAGATGATCGGGGAGGTGGAGATGTCACTACAGGTAACCGGAGTGGTCGGGGAGGTGAAAAATACTCACCTGAGATACGACTGTCTTATTTCCTGGGACTCGAAAACGAAGGAAGGTAATTCATTCGGTGACTGGTATGCCTATTCCATGCATCTGTACATCCGGTCGGATGTTCCGAATATCAATGGTGAACTGGCAACAATCATATCAGATCGGTATACGAATGAATTTCCTGAGGATAATCTGCATTTGAAATTGCACGCATTGGATAAGGCATACTTCACCCTGAAAGATGTCCAGTTCCTTTCAGGATTCAGGACGGGGGATTCCGAAACTATATTGATCCTGCAGATTATCGTGGCATTGATCCTCATAATTGCCGTCGTAAATAACATAAATATCAATACCTCACTGGTTTTGAAAAGGATCAGGGAGATAGGTGTGAGAAAGGTTATGGGCGCCAATCGGTCATCATTAGCGTTCCAGTTGCTGCTGGAAAGCTTACTCCTGGTGTTCATAGCATTTGTCATGGCTATCACCATAGCAGACCTGTCTATGAAAAGATTGACGGATCTATTCGGTGATATTTCCCTGTCACCCTTGTCCGGCTCATCGATATTTGTAACAATTGCCCTGATCATGGGCTTCCTTTCAGGAATATATCCGGCCCTCCTGGCATCCCGATTCGAAATGACCACCAGCCTCAGGAATCAAATAAGTGGGATCAAGGGAAAACAAAGGATGAGAAATGGCCTGATGGCGGTTCAGTTTGCGATAACCTTCGGGCTGCTATTGATCACAATAGTGGTTTACAACCAGTCCAGATTTATCCGGGATAGTGAACTGGGTTTCAACAAGAAAGAAGTAATGGTTCTCAATGTCGGGGGATCAATTAAAATTACCGACAACTATCGTGTCTTTTTAAACGAGATAAAAAAGATCCCGGAAGTCGAAACAGCAAGTATTGCTACGGATGCATTGGGAAGTGGCTATACTAATAACTCCTTTTACGTTGCTCCGGAAGGCATCACAGACGTCAAAAATAATGGCGTCATGTGCACCTATTTTGGGATTGATACGGATTTTATCAACACCTATCAGATGCGGGTTATTGAAGGAAGAGATTTTGACCCCAACCTGACGAGTGATTCATCAGCGCTTCTCATCAATAAAACCCTGGCGAAACAACTTAATTTTGATGATCCCATTGGCAAAAGGTTGAAGTTGTTTGGGGAAAACAGCAGGGCAATGACTGTAATAGGTGTTGTCGGAGATTTTAATTTTAAAAGCCTGCATAATGATATTACACCGACTGCTTTTTATCTGACGAAACGTAACTATTGGAGTCTTGCAGTGCGATATCAAAAGCAAAACCTGAGCGCATTACAGCCTAAGATTGAATCACTCTGGGTGCAGTTTGAAAATGAGGTGCCTGCTGATTATTTCTACCTGGATCAAAAGCTATCGGAATTTTACGAGAAGGATGCACGGTTTGGCACCATTATTTCGATTTTTGCCGGTTTGAGCCTGCTGCTCTCATTGATCGGATTGTTCGGCCTAACCGCATTTTCGATTGAACAGCGGTTGAAAGAGATCAGCATTCGAAAAGTTCTTGGGGCAAATGTTGGAGAGGTCATGAGGTTGTTTATTCAAAGGGTTGTCTTTGTCTTTACAATATCTCTCCCGGTGGCGGTTCCGATAGGCTTTTGGGCTGTAGAAAAATTTCTTGAAAATTTTGCTTATCATATTCCAAACGGACCGGTGTTGTATATTTCAAGTACGCTCTTGCTGATAATCATCATAATTACAACTGTCTTCATCACCACGTTGAAAGCATCGCGAAGTAATCCCGTCCAATACTTGAAAGAAGATTGATCGTACAAACTTCCATTTTTATCATGTAGATCTTTCCCATTCCCGGTTTGAAAGCGAGATGGCCCTCAAATCGGATTCCGGTGTCTTAAAGAAACATTGCTCATATGACAATAACGGCATGGCATTTGCTGTTCTCAGGTTTAGATCAATCAATTTGATTACCTAAACTTTAAGGATCATGTTCAACATCAAAATTCAAACCACGGCTTTGGTAGTATTGCTGCTGTGCATTGCATGCGGCGAGGGAAATGACACTTCACAGATCCGGTCGGAGAGTTTCGGCTTATTAAACGGAAGTTATGCACTTGATGCTTCAGGTGAAATTGATTTTCAGGGGGATTATTCGGGAGAGAATTACAATGAGATCGTAGAAAATCCTTTTATTGATGTGTCGGAAAACCCGGTAAGTACCTTCTCGATAGATGCCGACGGAGCTTCGTACACAAATGTCAGGAGATTTGTCAATGCCGGTATGAAACCTCCATCCGGGGCTATTCGCACCGAGGAATTGATCAATTATTTCCCAATGGATTATTTGGATTCGGCGGAACCTATTTCCGTAGATGGTGAGGTGACTACCAGTCCCTGGACACCGGGAAACTTTCTCATCAGGATCGGAATAAAAGGCCGGGAACTGACCGTACAGGAGATGCCTCCTACCAACTTCGTCTTTTTGATAGATGTTTCCGGATCTATGAGCGGAGATCTTCCCTTACTTCAGGACGGATTCTCAAGGTTTACCGATAACCTGAGAGATGAAGACGTAATTTCGATTGTTACCTATGCCGGTTCTTCCGGTGTATTGCTGGAAGGAGAAAAAGGCAGAAATAAAGAAGCGATCAAGAATGCGATCAATAGCCTTTCCTCAGGAGGAAGTACCGCCGGTGCCGAAGGAATAGTAACCGCCTACCGGATCGCCCGGGATTATTTCATAGAAGGAGGGAATAACCGGGTTATCCTTGGAACGGATGGCGACTTCAATGTCGGTCCGTCATCACAGGAAGAATTAATCGATCTCATCGAATCCAAAAGAGATGAGGGTATTTTCCTGACTGTTGTAGGAGTGGGTTACGGCAACCTGAATGAAGGCACAATGGAGCAAATCGCCAATCACGGTAACGGTAATTTTGAGTACATAGATCAGGCGGCGGAGCTTGACAAGATCTTCGTTCATGAATTTCCAAAATTTTATACTGTCGCCAAGGATGTAAAAGTCCAGGTGAAATTCAATCCGATGACGGTCTCGGCTTATCGGCTCATAGGATATGAAAACCGCCTGCTTGAGGAGGAAGATTTTGATGACGACACCAAGGATGCCGGTGAGATCGGCGCCGGCCAAAGTATTACGGCCCTGTACGAAATTGTACCTGCCGCCGGTTACACTTCAAATTTACGCACAGAATCATTTTACAACATTGATTTCAGGTATAAGGAACCGGATTCCGATGTTAGCAAAATGATATCTCTGGATGTATTTTACGAAGGAAAGACATTTACTCAGGCTTCGGAGAACATTCGATTTGCAGCATGTCTGGCTACATATGGAATGCTACTCCGTGATTCGGAATACCTGGGAGACATCACATATGCAGACCTGGAACAGTGGCTGGAAAGTGCACGGGTATTTGATCCTTATGGCTACAGAGTCGAATTTTCGAAACTGGTACAACGGGCGAAGGGATTATCTATGTGAAAAAGACTTACCGGTCAATTCGGACAATCTCCCGGTAACGGTTCCTGTTTTTCCAGATCGGAGGCGAAATCGGGAGAAAGTTCAATCCGGTTAAATCCATTATCTACCGAGCCCTTAAAAGCTGTCCCTCCGTATCCGGAATTGTTCATATGGGCCCTGATGATCACGGTTTGACCGGATTCTATATTCACCGGGCCTCCGCTTCTTGTGAATGGCTGTTCATGGACGTGCGAATGCAATAAGATCCTGCGATACAGGAGTTTTCCATCTTCAGATATGACTTCCCACCAATTCGCGTACTGATCACACCCGGTATCCGGACTTGAAAGCGTAACGGAAAACCGGTAATTTTTTGCCTGACCGGAGGTGGAGACAGCGATCACATCCGCAAACTTGTCGGAGTTATTTTCCATCTGAGAAGATGTTTTACTTTCACAGGAAATATGATTTAGTAACAATAGAAAAATGAGATAACGAACTTTCGGCATAATGAGACTGTTGATCGGACAAAAATAAGAAAGCCCATACATTTCGTATGGGCTTCATTCGCCTATAAAGAGGGTTACAGTTATCCACGTACGACTTTTCTTCCTCTACCCGTCAGCTCGTATACTTTAGTTTCGCCGTTCACTGTGGCAGTAACCAGGTTATCACATTCTCCGTCACCATAGTTCAGGATAATTACGTCTTCACCTTTTGTGATGGTCTTGATTCCGGATACAGGAATAAATCCCTTTCCATCTTCAAAGCATCCACCCTGGAACAGTAGTAATTCGCTTTCATCAATATTCATCGTATAGGCCACACCTTCGGCATTTGCTCCTTCAGCCCATCCAAATACAGTGGCATAACTGTCTTCTAGCGTTTCACCTCTGAACCGGAACCTGGTTTTCTCCGAATCCCTTGTTGCGAAAGTTCCGTCAGGGAAAGTCATTTTCCCACCTACCAAAGTAGACAATGTGGTCTTGTTGCCGTTCTCATCAATTGCTATGATAGTGTGTGTTTTCACTCCCTCGACCTGAACACTGTCAACGAAGAAATCCTCAAAGGTTACGGATTTCCATGCATCAATGGTGTCCTGTTCTTCGCTGTAGGTAATAATGATCTTGCCACTACGCACCACTCCGTTTCGCCCTTCACAACCGTCACCAAAATCAATAATTATGGTGTTAGTGGTAGTATCATGCTCTACTTCTGCACAGTCTTCACCGAAGTGTCGTGATTTCCATAACCTTCGGCCATGGATCCCTTTTCTGTTTTTGTCTCTCTCCGATTCCACTCTGCCGCTGGCGCCGTCCTCGAATGAAAATTCAAAGCTCTCATCAACCGCAAGATCAATTTCCTCATAAGTAGACTCCGAAGAAGTTTCTGCTGAAAGTAATGATTCTGTCAACTCGGAATCAATCAATCCCTCGTCCAGTGCCATGTCGTCCGAATCCTGGCACGCGTAAAACCCAAGTACCAAAACAAGTGGTAATAATTTCCAATTTTTCATTTTGATTTCCATTTTAATTACGGCCCTTAGATGGGAAAGGCGGCGAAAGGTTTAATGGTAAAATGAAAAATTCTAATAAAAAAGTGCAATTAATTTATAATTATCTCTGAGACAGATATTTAGGTGGCAAAAAAGATAGGGCGATTAATATTGTTAGTGCCTTTTTTCAAATTATGTTCCCGGGGAAATGCTTCGATTGAGAGTACAGGGACAAAGTTTTATGGGATAAAGTAACGTGGCTGGGTCCTGGGGCCCCAATGTTGTAATTATCCTCTTTAGATGCTGAGGTTGCCGTTTGATCAAGGGTGGGTAACAGCAATCACTTGTTTAATAATAGGTAAGGAATTAAAACGCAGTGTATTTCACCTTTTCTTCCAGGAACTCAATTCTGCCAGGCGCTATCTCAAATTTTGTTTCAATGGTGATCCGCTCAGCTTTCTCGAAATAGAAGACCTCAAAATGAAGATGGGGACCTGAAGTAAACCCTGTGTTTCCACTCCGCCCAATGACCTGGCCTTTCCTTATCCTGTCACCGGGATTGACAAGACTTCCTCTCTTTTGCAGATGAGCGTATTCGGCAAAAGTGCCGTCTTCATGATAGATAATTATGCGATTAGCGTCATCCTTGCAGCTTTCGTTTGCGCAATTGCGATCTGAGTCTTCCTTAATTTCCACTACGACACCATCTCTCGCAGCGCATAGTTTTGTGCCTTCCGGCATGGTAAAATCCAGCGAGTTTTTGCCCTGGTGGGAGAAATCCCCGTTATATCCCTGGGACATGTAATAGGATTCACCTTTTTGGTAAGGTAGCTGATAGACAAAATCCGTCTTTGGCTTTTCCATGGCATTACCCCAATAGAATGTTGACCTGAAATTGAAGCTGGAACCGTACATCCTGTCCTTGATCTTAAGTTCGGCGATCTGCATCTTCCTGGTTTGTTCCGGGATCACTTCGAACATTGTGACAGGTTTATCCGCCTCCATATTCTCGAGTTCCATGGTCAGTTCCAAAGTATAAGGACAGTAACCTTCGTTGTCGACAAAGATGGCCGCTCCTCCGTCTATGTTTTCGTAGTAGACAGTGACAGGTGGCTTGGTCTGGGCAATGGTTGCATACGAAAATAAAACGAGTAGTAAACCTGGGATTCTAGTCATTACCAATAAGTTCAATAAATATGCTATCCGGATCCTGGATCGGCACAAAGTTTCGACCGTCTCCTGGTTTTACCGGTGTTTCTCCTAATAACGTTACGTTATTGGCCTGAAGACGTTCCATAAACGAAGCCATTGATTTGACAAAAATGGTGATATGCCGCATTTCGGTATCGTCCTGAATTCCTTTTTTCGGCAGAGATTTCTATTGCAAGTGCCATGGGAAAGACGATGGGGGTATTTCTCATAAAATTGATTTTGAAACAATATGCCAATAGGCGTCTAAATGATAAATGAACGGTCCGGTACTGATTTTTGAAAAGATTTGTTCGCCCTTGTTTTATTACATTCATCCCCATGAAAAAGAGCGTGTTATTCCTGTTGGTTTGTTTGGCGTGTACGCCGGAATCACAGCCTGTCAATCAATCTGCCATTTCGTGGGAAGGAGAAGAAATACTGGTGGGAGAGATCAACCTGGAGGGACTGGCGCAGGCTCCATACGAGGACTGGTATTCCTCTTTTTACAATGATTACAACATTGATATGGCCGCTCTTGAGGGACTGGATGATAGATTTTATGATGTGGACATGCTGGTATTTTTAGGTACGTGGTGCTCGGACAGTCAAATGCAGATCCCGCAGTTTGTCCGGATTATCAGATATCTTGGATACGACCTTGACAGGATGACAATGATAGCACTGGAGCGAGATGAAAACCGTGTGATGAGCAGCCCCCAAAGACAGGAGGAAGGTTTGGATATTACGCACGTACCGACTTTCATTTTCTATGAGGATGGAAAGGAACTAGGCCGGATAATAGAATTTCCTGAAGTTTCGCTGGAAGCCGACCTGGTCAGGATTATAAATCAGTAGATTGGAAATCTATTTACTGATCTTTTCTTCGATCCGTCTAAGTATTTCTCTGATCTCCCTGTCCCTTCTTTCCTCTTTGACAGCAAGCATGATCACCTGGAATGCAATGGGAACCAGCAAAACAATGATTATGATAATTCCGGTCATTTTTTATGTCGTTTTGAGCTGTTATTTAGGATCAAAATGAGTAGTAAACAATGACCAAGATCAACCGGAGAGCATGGTAGATTATGGCCTTAAAGTTGTTTTGTCATTTCACCCAGATTGATCTTTTCTCCTTTGGAAAAGGTGATCTCACGGATATATTTCATGTCTCCCCACAGGTATTTATTTCCCCGGAGTCCCCTTGTTGCTCTCATCCTCCGGTTCAGTCTGCTGATCTCGATTCCGGTGGCTTCTCTTCTTTCTCCCAATTTACCGTAGAGTTTAATAGCGGGATGGATTTTGAACCTTCCCCTGTACAATGACTTTATCCAAAACCAAAGACTGCTATTGACCGCCAGTACACAAACGTTCCTGTTGTCATTTGAATGTTCAGGTAATTTGGATGGATATTTTTCGAAGTAAAACCCGGTTAAATTCTCATTTAAGAAAAGTGAACCAATAGGAGTGACCGTGGGATTGCTGTCAGCATCCACCGAACCTATTGAAACGTGGAAACTGGAACGAAAGCTCCTGTTGAAGTGCCGCCTGATCTTGGGCCATTCCGATTGCAGATCCATCCTGGTTTGTTTTAAACTGTCATTGACAAATGTCACAATTCCTTCGATGACCTTTATGTAAATTGACAGATATAAATCAAAGGAATTGTAGCTATGAAACTGAACATCAAAGCTTTTGCACTAACATGTGGTATTCTTTGGGGTGTTGGCCTGCTCCTGATCACGTGGTGGATTATTCTATTAGAGGGCGCCACAAATGAAATTACCATGTTCGGACGTGTTTATCTGGGTTACAACATCAGTCCTTTGGGCAGTTTGATCGGGTTTGTATGGGCTTTTGTCGACGGTATTATTATCGGGGCGATTCTGGCCTGGGTCTATAATGGTCTGGTGGGAAAGTTTTCCAGCTAGCCTGACAAACACATAGCACACGTGCCCAGCCCGGCAGGAATATCAAAGGGTTATGGCCGGGGTTCACAGTCGTAAAGGTCAATAGTCAAAAACCCCTCCTTAAAATGGGGGTTTCGCAAAGTCAACTTATCGTTATATGCCGTTTCTATTCCGATAGAATTGTTCAATTTTCTGTTGTTCAGTCTTGATGCTTAGTATTCTATATGATAATTGTAATCCTAAAGTTAAGAATCTCGCATTGTGTTTGTAGGTACTCTTTTCAATTGGTCCGTAATTGAATTGATGAGTTAGTCGTGCCTTTCCAATTTCATTTTGCAACGGTGAACGAAAAGAAGCGTATGACGAGATTGCCAATCGATTCAGTATTCTGAATTTGAATCGAGCTCCAAGTTCAAACATGCCTATCATTGGTGCCACGGAAGATTCTGTTGCTGTATACCTGAAAGTATTTCCTAAACTATCAGTAGCAATTCCGGTTTCTATAATGTCCGGATCACTCTTGTATCCAACATGGGGAACTATCACATATCCCAGGAAGGAAGAGATAGTTGTTCGCGGGCTAAGATGAATGTTGTAATAGGCCTTTATTGGTATTTCTAATACTGTTGTTTCTGACCAACCTGTTCCTCTGTAAGAATATAGAAAAAATTCATTTGGATCTGAGTCTAACCTCGTACCTTGTCTGTAGTCTTGATATCTTATTCCGGCAGCTAATGAAATTTTGTCAGTTACATCCTGCTCTAATGAAATGCTCCATACGGCATCTCTCCAAGCTATGGAATTAAATACCTCATTCGGTGATACTTCTTGTTTGTGGTAGCTTGTTCCAATTTCATAATTGACATAAGTATTTCTTTGGGACAATACTGAATTAACACAAAAAAATTGAACTAGCAGAATTAACTTGAGGACTCTCATGTTGGCTTACTGGATTCAATATTGAAACGAAAGTTTCAGCGTAGATATTACGTTATAAGGCTTCCAACGTAACGTAACGTTAGGTCTTTAGACCTGACTGATGGCATCCGGCTGTCCCGTCGAAAGACCTGACAGCGCTTTAAACACATCAATCCGGTTGACAACAGCAAAAGAAACAAATTAGAGCTGGCGCCGATCCGGAACTTGTAATTTTTACTTATAATGATAAATACGGACTTAGATTTTACTACAGGTTAACGCTATGCTAATGGAGTATCGTGATTCCGGATTGGAATATCCTGCGGGATTGACGGAAATCTACTCTTCTTTCAGACAATTTGAAGGATTTATACTCGCGGCCCTCAAAGCCTGAGAACTCACAGTGAGCCAGGCGATTACCAAAGACAAGAATGCAGCACCAACAAAGATCCAGATGCTCAGATCAATTTTATAAGCAAATCCTTCCAGCCATTTTCTCATAAAATAATATGAGGTGGGCAGGGCAATGAGAATAGATATCCCTACTAACTGTGTGAAATCTTTAGATAACATAAAGATGATGTTTGCGGCAGTGGCTCCAAGGACCTTCCGTATTCCAATCTCTTTTATCCGCCGTTCTGCTGTGAATGCAGCCAGACCAAACAGTCCCAGACAGGAAATCAGGACAGCGAAGCCAGCAAAATAAGAAGAAAGTGTACCGATCTTTCGTTCAGCGTCATAAAGTTTCTGGTAGCTTTTATCCAGAAACTCATACTCAAAAATAAATCCGGGACAGAATTCTTCATACAATTTTTGAATAGCATTCATGGTTGCGACCTCCTTACCCGCTTCCAGTCGGACGGCTGCATTCCAGGTCCCTCTCAACCAGAAAAAAGCAGGATCCACTTCCCGGTGAATGGACATAAAGTGGAAATCCTTCACAACACCTATAACTTCCATATCGTACTCATCCCAGAGCCTGATATTTTCCCCAATGGCTTCCTCAGGCGTAAAGCCCATAGCCCTGGCAGCAGCTTCATTTAAAACCATTTTGGTACTATCGGCTCCATATTCACGACTAAACCATCTTCCGAATGCCAATTCGAATCCCATGGTTTCATAAAATTCATAACCTACGCGAATATTTTCAAAGAGAATACGTTCATCCGGTCCTTTCCCCTTCCAGACCAGGCCGCTGGTGTTACTGTGCTGGTAAAGCATCGAGTGACTGGTGCCCCCGGCCTGCACTACTCCGGGGATTCTTCTCAGTTCCGTAAAGAAAGCTTCCCTTTGATCAGGAATTCCACCATCCTGGTCAAAAAACACGACATTTTCCTGGCTGTACCCGAGATTTTTGTTGAACGCATACACCATTTGTTTATGGATTACAATGACCCCCACAATCAAAATAATGGTAGTGGTGAATTGAAATATTACCAATCCCTTTCGCGCCCATAATTCACCGAAAGAACTTTTAAGCTGGCCTTTCAGCACCATTACGGGCTGGAAATGGGTGAGATAAAGGGCGGGATAACTACCGGCCAAAATACCTGTAACCAGAACGGTGAGTAGTGATACACTCAACAGTTCAGGGTTTGGGTTGAAAATGATGGTCTTATCCGTGATTTCATTAAACTGGGGTAAAAGCAGGAATACGAGGAGGTGAGAAAACAACGTGGAAAAGAAAGCTATTAAGACAGCTTCACCCATGAATTGACTGATGAGTGTACTTCTGTTTGCCCCGAGGGCCTTTCTTACACCTACTTCATGTGCCCTTTTCGATGCCCTTGCTGTGGAGAGATTCATAAAATTGATGCAGGCAATTATCAAAATGAAGATAGCAATCACGGAAAAGAGCCTTACATACTCGATCCTGCCGCCATCGGGTTTTCCATTCGTAAACTTCCCATACAGATATTGCTCAGAATACTTCTTCAAAAACAGATCCACATTACTGTTGTCCTCTTTGGTCTTTATGTATCCACTTATTTTACTGGTCACAAGATCCGGATCTACCCCGTCATGGAGGATCACATAAGTGTGCGGTCCGTTATTGCCCCATTCCGTTGCCCATTCGTTTCGGTCCAGCCAATCTTCCAGTGGCAGGACAAAATCAAACTTATACGTGGATTTCGGATTGATAGTCTCAAAAACACCCGTGATGATGAAGGTTCGTTCCTCTTCATACTTTATTTGCTTGCCGACGGCATTCTCAATACTTCCAAAAAATTTCATTGCCACATCCTCTGAGATGCAGATGGAATTTTTATCCTGCATCACCTGATCTGCATCACCTGTGAGAAGAGGGTAGGAAAAGATGTTGAAGAAATCTTTACCGACGTGATAACCGGATTCCTTGAAATAAGTATTTTCATGTGATAGTAGCGACTTGCTGATCCACGTGGTAGTGGCCGCATATTTAATATCCGGGAAGTCGATCTTGAGATTTTCAGCTAGAATACCGGGTGTTGAATTCGTGGCAAACGTTTCATCTGAGTAGGTCTGAAACTCCATGACCCGGTAGAGTCTGTCATCCTTTTCATGGAATTTGTTGATCTGATATTCATCCTGCACCCATAGGTATATGAAGAAGGCACAGGTGAGCCCTGTCGTAAGCCCAACGAGGTTGATCAAAGAGGAAACCTTATGATTTAAAAAATTTCGGAAGGTGATCTTTAAATAGTAAAGCATAATTGATCTATTTGAAATGAATGACAAAAAGTCATCAAGAAGGTTGCATAGTTAGTTACTTCATAATTCCGGAATGGTTACAAGCTAAGCTTGCGTTCAAAAGGAACGAGGGCCTCGTCAAAAGACCCGACAGCACTTTAAAGATCACTCAGTTGCACATGCGTCATGCTCAATGTTATGTGGATTTTCATTCCAGTCGGCGTTTGAGTTCCATTCTTTCATGAAGAATTCTTGTTATCTCAACTGTCTCAGAGTTCAATATTCGATAAAATACTATATGTCGGCTCACTTTTAGTCCATAGAGATTTGTGGCTATGCCTTCATAATTCCTTCCGGAATCCGGTTTGTTAGCTATTTTCCCGAAGCTTTCAACAAGTTGTTCATAGTAATAATCGGCCTGACTTTCTGACCAATTATCAAAGGTAAAATTCCATATATCAGCTAAATCCTTAACAGCAAGATTGGTTAGCTCATATTTAGCCATTAGTTCTTCTGGCTGATTTCAGTTCTCTTAAATGTGAAGATGGATCGAATGTATCCGCAATACCACTGTCAATTCCTTGTTGAATTGCATTCTTCAATGCAACTACCTTATTCTCTTCTTCTTCAAGAAGCCTTAGTCCCGCACGGATAACTTCGCTGGCGTTCTTGTATCTTCCTTCGGAAATGCTGTGTTTTACAAAATTATCAAAGTAATTTCCAAGAGATACTGAGGTGTTCTTGCTCATTCCAAAAGATTTTGTTCAAAGTTACCAATAATTGGTACTATTGGCAAAAACACTAATCCCACATGACATCTGTATAAATGCAACTTATCACACAAAATAGCATTTGAGATTTTTATAGCCGCAGGTTGTAAACTTACGGCATAGGTGGTCTGTAACATTTTTTTATTAGCTCAGTCTTTTTAGAGATAGCCAAATATTTAAAACTATCAACCATTTTCATCACTTCAAATACTTTGACAGGGATTGAAATGAAACAAAATTGTGGTCTCTGAAGCTGATACTGTCATTCGTTACCTCTTTATGCTTGATCATACCAAACATGGCCCAGGACAATAGTAACAGGGATAAAGAAAGTACTTTCGTGAAGTCAGCTTCGCAGTCTCCGGAGATGGTTCTCATTAAAGGAGGGAAATTTAAAATGGGGGATGTATTTGGGGATGGCGCTGAAGATGAGAAACCCGTTCACAATGTAAGGTTGGATGATTTCTACCTTGCAAAATGCGAGGTCACTGTTGAAGCGTTCAGAAAATTTGTCGGGGAAACCGGGTACAGAACATCATCCGAAAGCGTGGAAAACGAAGCAGAGCAGAAAAGATTGCTTAACCAGTATATGACTGGTTTGAAGAATAACACACTTGATGATCAAACCAAAACAGAACTGATCGAAAGGTATCTGTCTTATAGCGGATGCTTCTGGTGGGTTTCGGAAAAGTCCTCATTCGATTTTAGCACTGACTGCAATTGGCAGAATCCGTATGTAGAGCAAACAGATCGCGATCCTGTAGTGTGTATGTCCTGGCAGGATGCGATCAATTATTGCAATTGGCTTAGCGGCAAAGATGGATTGCCAGTGGCGTATGATTTGATTACCGGACAATGGCTTGACAAATGGGGCAATGAAACTTTGGACATAACCAAAGTAAAGGGGTACAGGTTGCCGACTGAAGCGGAATGGGAATACGCGGCCAGGGAGAGGGGCAAAAAGGTGCGGTTTGGTAATGGGGAAAATATTGCCCGGTCATCCGAAATCAACTTTGATCCGGGTCGGGGTGATCATCCTTATCTTGCTAAAGGTGAATACGCTGAAAAAACAAAACCGGTAGCCAGCTACAAGGCAAACCGACTCGGGTTATACGACATGAGTGGAAACGCATGGGAGTGGTGCGCAGATTTTTACGGTGAGTACAGCAGTGCAGATCAGATAAATCCATTCAGATCAGAAGGACTGAAACGGGTAATCCGTGGTGGAAGATGGGGTGGTGACGCGATGAGTATCCGTGTATTTTCCCGCAGTCCATATGAATCAACAAACAGATGCAACAACGCGGGGTTCCGGATTGCGTTATCCGGTTTTGACGAATAGCCCTTCATTTAATCAGTGTTCAATAAATCCTGGTGGTCACCGTTTGCCGGATACAGTATCAGTCCTTATATCCAAATATGTATTTAGAAAGTTTTCGGAAGGTTCAGAGATGAGGTCTACTAATTTTTTTCTGTCCAGTTTCTCATCTATAGTTTGTGCAATGTAAGCGCCCACCCGGTACCATAATCTCTTATCGTCAGAAAGTACGGAAATCATCTCCCAGTCATTGTCCTCTATTTCTCTTTGAGGATCATTTTTAAAATGATAATAAATCCTGAAGTACTCCTTTTCATATTCCTCCATCAATGCAGAGTCTGCCAGAGCGATATAGTCATCATCCGTATCCATTGCATTTTCTTTTTTTCTTAAAGCCAATGAAGCATAAGTGCCCATGCCTTCCAGATGCGTATAATATTCTATTAATTCTGCCATTTCCCTGTATTTCGTAATGTTGAGAGATGGCATCATATTATTCTTGAGTGCTACAAAACCTGCATGATGAAGTTCATGAATAGCGTAGTATTTGATCTCATGCTGGTGCTCGAGATAGTGCGGATGAGCTAAGTTCACACTGGCATTGTTACTGAAAACAACTCCAAGGTCATAACCAAAAGTGAAGAATAAATTACCTGAATATTCAAAATTGTCAGGTAGATATTTTAAACATTCCTGTTGAGGAAGATCCTGCCCGGCAATTTGTTCTTTTGCGTAAAGAAGATTCTTCTTGAAATGGGTCAGGATTTCTTTTTTTTCCTCTATTGGAGATAGTAAATACCTGACCAGTTCGATTTTGGGACTTTTGGGAATATCATTGTTAAAGTAGCTAGCGTGGCTCACCAGGTGCGCTGTTGCCGGCAGTTTTGCTATGCGATTCAGATAATAGGGATCCCCAGTTTCTAAATATTTAGCTGATAAATCTGCGAAGCAGAAATCGTACCTGAGATTTCCCCTGGTAATTTGAGCGGTACATTGTTTGTCTCTTTGGTGGCAGGAAAATACTGCCACTATAATGATTCCGGATAAAATGGCTCTCATCAATTCACTATTTTACACAACATCTGTACCACTACAATTTAGCCAGATCCGGGGACTTATTATTACTTAAAACGGCAAGTTATGTACTTCGATTTTGACCACAAGTTACGCTACACTCAACTTGCGGCATTTTAGGGGGAGCGAGGCGTAGCCACATATTCACTGTTAGAAGAAGTATCCAAATCATTTGCTATGCTGCGCTTTAAAATAATCCAGGCAGTTAAGTGCAAACCTTGCATAGGCACCTGCCGGACCACCACCCATTTCGATCGCGACATCTATTGTCTCAAAAAAATCTGAATCAATTGCATCATTAAGAAGAGCTTGTTCGGTATGCCACTCAATACATGGTTCACATTTAGTAACTATGGAAATTGACAAAGCCATTAGCTCTTTATGTTTTTTTGAGATTCCTCCGTCTTTAAATGCTGTTTTTTCCAGTTCTAAAAAATGTTTGTATGTATCCGAATTCTCGAAAAACCTATGATGCAGTTTTTTTCTGTTTTCAATACTTTGTTCAATTTTTTGTTTAGAAAGATCATTCATTTTATAAAGTCATTATTTTATCAACAAGCTTCCTCAATATTAAGTGAGGATCATAAAGGATCTGGTATCCATCAGAAATCACTTTGATTGTTCCATCATCAGGATTGTCACTATCGGCCCAGGATTTGTCTGCAAATGAAAATTCAATTTCTGTTTTGCTTTTAAGAAAAACGTGTCTGGACCAAACTCGTCCATAGGTCTTGTCCGTAAAGTAATCCAGTTCTTCATTCACTTTCCTGAAATCAATTGCCTCGATCCAATCGGTTCTTTTATACCTGAGTTTGTCTTTAACAAGAATACTCAAATCAATATCAGAATCAGCTCCTGCGGTTCCTCTGGCCCATGAGCCACGCAATCCAATAGCCAGAATTTCATCATCGGTTTCAGCGAGCAACTTTATAATGTTCAAGATTTTGTCAAGCTTTTCAGAATCCATAAACCGTAAAGTCAATTTCCGGTGAAAGCCCTATCCGGCTGTACCTGACCATGGAGTAATCGGAATTTAACTATACAAAAACGGTATTGACGCCGTCTATTTTCGTAAAGTTCAGTGTAGATATATCCTAATTCCTGTAATCCAATGGCGGCTTCCGGTCTCCCAGCAACGCTTCGTATTTGAAGTCGGTACCTCTTTGCTTCAGTAATTCCTCTTTTGCCTTTTCCGCAATTTTCGGGTCATTGTAGATGTCCATGGCGGTCAGGGCCATCGTCTTGGCCGCAACGATCATACCTTTGATCCCGATCGAAGTACCACCCGCCGCTACTGCCTGCCAGGTGTGGGCGGAAGTACCAGGCACCCAGGTCGCCGCGCCCAAACCGGCCGTGGGAACCATCCAGCTGATATCACCCACATCTGTTGACCCTCCAACACTTCCGATTTTGGTAGTATAAGGCTTGATCTCAGCAGCATCCTCCAGTTTGTAGTTGCCGGGGTAAGAGGCCAGTATCTTCTCACCAAAGGCCCTGTCTTCGTCGTCATATATCACGCCGCCCACTTTCGTCAGGTTTGCATGCATCTTTTCAGACAGTGTCTCATTGGGCAGCAGGTTGTACAGGCCGTGAATGATCTCATAATCCATTTCCGTTTCCGTTCCGAAAGCCGCACCCTCTGCACATTTCACTACCCGCTCAAAAATGGCCTTTACATTCTGCACTTTGGGATTTCTCACATAGTAGAAAACTTCAGCAAAAGCGGGGACTACATTGGGCGCTTCTCCGCCCCTGGTGATGACGTAGTGGATCCTCGTTTCCTGCGGCACATGCTCACGCAGCATGTTCACCATATCATTCATAGCTTCAACACCATCCAGGGCGGACCTGCCCCTCTCCGGAGAGCCAGCTGCATGGGACGATTCTCCATAAAATCTGAACTTTGCCGATTTGTTGGCGAGAGAGGAGCCAGGATTCGCACGGTTACTGTTGCTCGGGTGCCAGTGCAGGACCACATCCACATCATCAAACAATCCCGCTCTCACCATATACACTTTTCCCGCACCGCCTTCTTCGGCAGGTGTACCGTAAACTCTCACCGTTCCTTGTTTCCCGGAAGATCCCAGCCATTTTTTCACTTCTATTCCAGCCGCAGTCGATGCTGTGCCAAACAAATGGTGACCACAGGCGTGACCCGCTCCGCCTTCTATTACAGGCTCCCTGCTTGGAATTGCCTTCTGCGAAACACCCGGCAATGCGTCGAATTCCGCCAGGATAGCGACAACCGGGCTGCCAGACCCGTATTCCGCAACAAAAGCCGTAGGTATATCGGCCACGCCCGATTTAATGGTGAAGCCCTCCCCTTCAAGTGTCTCTTTTAGCAAGGCCGAACTCTTTTCTTCCTGGTATCCAACCTCGGCCCAGTCCCAGATCCGGAGGGCTATATCCCCATACTTTTCCTGCTGGGCGTCAAGGTTTGAAATGATCCTGTCTTTGGCTTTTTGGCTGAATGCCGCTGAAATTGTTATCAATGAGAAGGTTACTGCTTTTCCGATTTTCATAGGTTCGATTGTCAATTTGAACTGAAAAATAAGTTAAAATATTCAGACAAAATATCAATAATCTGACAGGCGGAGCTCATGATCCAGGCAATGCAACGTATAAATTAGTTAAATAACTTAAAAATAAGTTTGCAAACTTAAAAATAAGTTGTATACTTGTTCCGCTGATTAATTTTTCAATTGCAATGCTGACACTTACCAAGGTAGAAGAGAAGATCATGAAGATCCTCTGGGGTATTGAAAAAGGTTTTATCAAGGATATCATCGATCAATATCCCGACCCTAAACCTCCTTACAACTCAGTTTCGACAATTGTAAGGGTATTGGTGAAAAAGAAGATCGTAGGTTATAAAGCCTACGGTAATTCACATCAATATTTTCCTTTGATTTCGAGAGAGGAATATAGCAAGGGGCAATTGTCACGCCTGGTAAAGGATTACTATAATAATTCTTTGAAACAGGTAGTGAACTTCTTTTCCGAAAGCAAGCAATTGGACGAAAAGGAGCTGGATGAAGTAATGAAAATGCTTGAAGACCTAAAATCTCAGAAAAATGACTAGGCTGATTCTCTATTTGCTGGAATCCAGTCTGGTGCTGGTACTCTTATATTTATTGTACCTGCTGTTACTGAGAAGGGAAGTCTTCTTTAGCCTTAACCGCTATTTTCTATTGTCGATTATGGTCCTGTCATTGTTTTTTCCTGTCCTGCGGTTTAAAATAATCCCGTCAGATCTTGGATTAATCAACCAGCAAATTAACGGGCTCAGTGATGCCAGAAAATCATATTTTGAAGCTTTCGAAACCTGGTCTTTGGAAGATCAGGTGATAGTCACTGAAGGAGAGAAAGACACAATCGGCACAAACTATGGACTGGCTATTCTAATATCCATTTATGGGCTGGGCCTGGTGGCAATGATTGTACGTTTGGGTTGGATCCTCCAATGGATATGGAGGCTCAGGTCATCATGTCCCGAAACATTGATCCATGGAGTTAAGGTAGTTAGTGTGCCTCACCGGATTGCGCCTTTCTCCTTTATGAATCGTGTATTTGTGCATGGCGATGTAATGTTGAAAGAGGAATTTGCACAGATCCTTGCTCATGAGAAAGCACATATTCAGGAAAGACATTCACTCGATTTAATATTAGTTCAATTTTTAGCTGCTGTGCTGTGGTTCAATCCCGTAGCATGGCTGTTAATCAAATCTTTAAAAACGACTCATGAATACATAGCAGATAAAAAAATGATTCGACAGGGTTATTCCTTGGTTGAGTATCAAACCTTGCTTTTGAAGCAGTTGATCAGCAACAACTCTTATGGGTTGGTACACAATTTCAATTTATCATTTATCAAAAAGCGAATAACCATGATGAACATAACAAAATCAGGATGGCTTGGTAAAGTAAAAGTGGCATTCGTCATGCTTTCAGCCGTCATTTTTAGTTTAATTATTGTAGAGTGTAACTCACAATTGGAGGAACAACTATCCCTGGAAAATTCTGGCACGGAGGATACTGGACCCTTCCAATTTTCTGTGAACAATCAACTTTTGACACAGGGTAAACTGATCGACATCTATAAAATCAGAAATAGTACAGATTTTGACGGAATACTTAAAACAGACTTGAATCCGGATTCGGGTCGTGTTGACACCATACACATCGATCTTGTGAGGGGTGGTGTCGCTATCAAAGTCCTGGAAGAAGCCGGGATTTCCGTAAATCATGAAGTGGATGCCAGGGAAATTTTTGAAACAGCCCAATATGGAGATGCATTGATCATTTCATTAGGGGGAAATTACCAAGGACCGAAATTCCACGTTTTCCATTTCGGAAAAATGGTGAAAACTTCCAGTATCATTCAATCTCCGGACTTCCCGGATTTCAAAATCTTTGACGTTCGGGGAGAGGTAACTTCTGTCAATGGTGTTTCGGATACCACAAGCAGGTTGTATTTGAGGGCTGCTCCCAAAGTGAATGGTCCCGATGCATTAAAGTATCGGATTTTCATGGCTGAGTTCACCCTCCTGAGAGATGGAAAGGGTGTAACAATACTAAGAGGAGGTCAGCAGGCCAAGCTAACTCCTATGGCGGAGGAATCACAGGTTGGGGATGTGATCAAAATTGAGATCAACGCCTATCAAACTATGGACCCGGAGGGAAAAATCGAATCAATTGGACTCGAACCGCCTTATACCGTTGAAATCCCGGTAGATAAAAGCGCACAAATGTAACATGGATCCGCAGGCCGGCATCAGCCGGCCTGCGGATCGAAATTATCCATTGGTGTCTGTTGCCATTGCGAGTTCCCAAAACTCTAATTAACTTGATCTGCCAACAACCTCAAACCCGATGGACTCCAGACGAAAATTCCTGAAACAATTCGGAACCGCTGCCCTTGCCACTACCGGCATCTCCACCTTTAACCCTCTTAATGCCACAAACCTCAAAGAAAGGATCGGCAAGGTAAGCCAGAGAGACCCCAGGGAACTGGCCAAAGACGAAGATTTCTGGTACCACGTTCAGAAGGCCTTTAATCCTTCACCTCATTTCATCAACCTGGAGAACGGGTATTTCCTCATGCAACCCACGGTCGTATTGGAAGCGCAGATACGCAACATGCAGATGATCAATGAGAATACTTCCTTTTACTACAGGAGGGAGATGGCTGAGGAGCGCCTGAATGTCAAAAAGAAGCTGGCTCAATTGGCGGGTGTCTCTCATGAAGAAATTGTAATTACAAGAAATACGACCGAAGCGCTTGATACGGTGATTTTGGGAATGGACCTGAAACCGGGTGATGAATGCCTGATGACTAACCAGGATTACGGCAGCATGCTGGAGGCTTTTGAACAACGTGCGGAGCGGCATGGCGTGAAAAACAATGTGATTGACATTCCGCTTTGGCCGAAAAATAAAATGGAGGTGGTCAGGGCTTTTGAAAAAGCAGTGACCCCCAGGACCAAAGTGATCCTTGTAACACATATGATCAATTTAACCGGCCAAATTCTGCCGGCCAGGGAGATCGCAGACATGGCCCATGAACGTGGGATTGAGATCATACTGGATGCAGCCCATTCATTTGCCCAGGTAGATTTCAGCATTAAGGATACCGATTGCGACTATATGGGGACCAGTCTGCATAAATGGTTATGCTGTCCGTTGGGTGCGGGAATGATGTATATGAAAAAGGAAAAAATAGCCAAAACATGGCCCCTGTTTGGTGACTCCAGAATCTCCAAAGACGACATTCAAAAGTTTGAACATATAGGCACACATCCGGAGAATACGAGATTAAGCATTGCTGCTGCGATAGATTTTCACGAAAGTCTTGGGGTAAAGCGAAAAGAGGAGCGATTGAGGTACCTGAAAAACTATTGGGTCAACCAGGTTAAAGACCTGCCGAAAGTTACGATCAATACACCACTCGGGGATGATCAATCATGCGCCATAGCAAATGTTGCGATAGAAGGTATGGCGCCAAATGAGGTTTCCGATTATTTCTACAAAAATCACAAGGTTTGGACCGTCGCAATAAACAGAGAAGCTGTGAAAGGCGTGAGAGTAACACCACATTTGTATACCAGGCTTGAGCATCTGGATAAACTAGTCGGTGCGATAAAGGAGATAGCGGCTTAGTATTTCTAAGGTTTTGTCACTGACTAATTGTTATTAGTCTGTCGGTACCCGCTTGAAAAAGGTGGAATAACTCAAAAAGTTCAGCAATGAGATTTTCGTTACTAAAATACGGTTTTGGATTCTTTTTAGCATTTGGACAGATATGTTACGGTCAGGTACTGATCAAGGGGAGAGTTATTGATCAAAAGGGAGATCCTGCGCCCTTTGTCAATATCGGGATCATTGACACATACATTGGTACGATCTCGGAATTAAATGGCGATTTTGAGCTGAAAATACCAAAAGAATTCGATCATAGGAACATTATTTTTTCGAATATTGGTTATGAACGGGTCTCAATTCCCATTTCAACCAATACCGGAAAGTGGGTTGAGATTGTTTTGGAGGAAAAAGCATTAGAGTTGGATGAGATTGTGGTCACTGAGAAAAGGCTGAACACCAGGATAAAAAGAGTTGGAAACCGGTATACGGCTCAAAACAGGTTTATGGTTGATACGACCTATTCAGGTTCTGCCATTGCCCAAATGATCAGTTCTCCTTTTGACACCTGCATTATTCATTGGGTAAATCTGGGTTACACGAATGGGATAGAAGATCTGAAAATGAGGATAAATTTCAAAGCCGTTGATGAGCAGGGGCTACCCGGAGAAGTGTTGTTCAAGGAGGAGATTATCGTTGATCTGGTAACGATAGACGGATTTCAGAGGATAAGTTTTGATGGTTATTATATTCTGATAAAAGAACATCAATTTTTCATTGAGTTTGAGCCATTGGTTTTGAAAAAGGACCGTCAGGCTATCCACGATAAGATCACCAGGGCAATTGCGGAAACGCCATATTTAATAAGGTACTCAGATTACGGGGAGATATTGATTGATGATCCTGAGCTGGATCTGGATTTCATACAATTCAAGGTCTCACTCGAAAGAAAAAATACCACATTTTACCGTGCAAGTTCATTTTCAAAATGGTATTCCAGTGAAGAACTTGCTTTAAGCGTGGGTTTATCGGATTACACTGAAATAAATGAGGAGAAATCACTTGATGAGAGGATATATGAGAAAATAAACCAGGGCAAACAGGATGATGACAGGGATGTCAGTTCTTCCGTCGACACATATGAAAATGATGGAAAAATACTTTATTCGACACTGGCGGATCATCTGAGAAGGATAGCGAGCCTGGCTGTACTCGGACCGGGAGATGAAGTACAGGTTTTTGTAAGGGGGATAGGTTCCATGTCCATATACCATTCCAACGAACCTATTTTTGTGATTGACGGCCTGAACATCGGAAGGGGATACGCCAGCGCAAAAAATAGTGTTGATATCAATAAGATAAAATATATCAGGGTTTTAAAAGGACTATCCCAGACGGTTATTTATGGTGAAGAAGGCAAAAATGGTGTGATTATCATCCGGACAACCAAAAGAAAGAAATCTAAAAAGCAAAAAGAACAGGAAAGTTAGAAAGGGGTCAGCGTTTATATTTTGATCTCAAATCCCCCAGGATATCTACCAATTCATTGATCTCCCGCTCCCCGGACCTGTAATTGGTAATACATGCCCGCAAGGTATCGGTGTCGCCTGCTTTGTAGGTGGAAACCCAGGCCTTTCCGGAATCGACCACCTGGTTGCATATCTCGAAAACGAAAGATTTGTCATCCTTAAATTCCCGATCCGTGAAACATACAATGGGTAGTACTGTATCATTTATAATTTGCCAATTATTTTCTGACAGTACATTCTTCAGGTAATTCCCAACCCGTGTAGTTGATCTGATCATTTCAGCCAATCCGTTCCAGCCAAACATCAATAGAGATAAATAAAACTTCAAACCTATAAATCGCCGGGACCATTGGATCGAATGAGTAAACGGATCTTCCACATCCATTCCTTTTGCCTCCTTAGGCATATAATCTGCAGTTATCCTGAAAGTTTGTGAAAGTATGGATCTGTGAGACGTGATGAACATACTTGTCGCCATTGGCGCTGAAAACCATTTATGAATATCAATGGTAATTGAGTCACTTTGTTCTGCGCCTGCAAGTAGGTGCTTCATGGACGGTTCGACGATCATGGCTCCACCATAGGCTGCGTCCACATGGAACCATAAGTCATTTTCCTTAGCGATTTCAGCAATTTCCCGAAGCGGATCCATCGCTCCTGTTCCGGTTGACCCGGCATTGGCTATGATCATGAAAGGAGCAAATCCATTTTTTTTGTCCGCATGGATCTGGTCTTTTAAAATTTCAGGGATCAGTTGCTGTTTGTTGTCCGCCGGGATTGTTCTGACTGCATCGAATCCCAGTCCGGCTACCCTTCCGGCCCTTGCAACCGAATGATGAGCTTCAGCCGAGCAATACATCAAAGGCTGAGCCTTCAACCCCCTCAGGCCTGCGTTAGCATAATCCGGGAAATGATGGTTCAGTGCACACAGGACAGAAGTGAGGTTAGCTTCAGCCCCTCCCGTACAAAATGTGCCGTCGATATTTCGGGTCCGGTAGCCAAATTTCTCACCCAGTTTGCGGATGCAGTAATTCTCAACTTCAGTAGCAAAAGGGGAATGACTCCAGGCTGCCATTTGCGGATTGAAAACCGCTGTGATCACATCGGCCAGGATTCCGGGAAATGTAGCTCTTGGGTTGAACAGTCCATAGTAAGATGGATGAGGTGTATGGACAATGTAGCTAGTCAAACCATGAATGACGTGTTTTACGGCTTCCTCATCCTTAAGCGGCATGGAGAAATCGAATTTGTCGGTGACGGACTTTATCTCTTTGATGTCAAGTGATGGGGATACCGGGAGTTCTGAAGTATTTTGATAGTACTTTTCCAGCAAGTCCGTAACCAAGTGCCATAATCTTTTACGGTCTTCTTTGTTGAAATCAAATTGTTGACCGGTTGTCATTCTCAATAGTTTAAAATGCTGAATATAAATGGAATTAACATTTTCATAGATATAAACATTAACTTTCCTGATGCTACTAGGTTTAAATTGTGAGGAATGTGAATCCCTGAAGTTAAAAAACTCAAAATATGATCAGACATTATCTTCTTTCAGCCTATCGCAATTTCTTTAGAAACAAAGGTTCATTCTTCATCAACCTGACAGGTCTAACGACCGGGCTCGCCTGTACCTTATTGATCTTTCTTTGGGTGAATGATGAGTTACTTGTAGACAAATTTCACTCCGACAGAGTTTTCCTGGCAATGGAGCATCAGGATTATGTAGGTGAGATCATGACGACGCGGTCAACGCCGGGAATACTTGCTGAAAGCTTGCAGGAAGATATACCGGAAATTGAATTTGCTGCTACATTAACCTGGATATCACCCCAGACATTGACTGTCAGGGAAAATCAAAATTTCAAGGCAGACGGCTGGCATGTCGGTAAGGAGTTTTTCAGGATCTTCAACTATCCCTTAATTGCGGGGACGTCTGATCAGGTTTTGGATGATAAACATTCCATGGTCGTTTCGGAGGAGTTGGCGCTTAGATTATTTGGTTCAGTTGAAGCATCCCTGGGCCAGTCAATTAAAGTTCAGCACAATAAGACATTCCTGGTGACGGGAGTATTTGAAAACATTCCTTCGAGATCATCTTACCAGTTTGATTTTGTGCAGTCTTTTGAAGATTACAGGGAAGACAATGATTGGGTTGAAAACTGGGGAAGTAACGGCCCGTCAACGGCGGTGAGGCTGATAGAGGGGGCGGATCATCAGTTTGTGACGGCCAAGATTGCTGACTATGTGATCAACAAAGGGGAACAAACCAATGTTATTCTTTTCCTGAATCCGTTTGCTGATCTTTACCTTCACGGGACGTTCAGAAACGGAGCGCAAAGTGGCGGACGCATTGAATATGTCAGGCTGTTTTCTGTCATAGCAGTTTTCATCCTGATCATTGCCTGCATCAATTTTATGAACTTATCCACAGCAAGAGCTACAAAGCGGGCGAAGGAAGTAGGAATAAGAAAAGCGATCGGTGCGGATAAAGGAACGTTGTTCGGACAGTATATTGGTGAGTCCACGTTCATCTCTTTCATTTCGCTTGTTCTCGCTATAGTTATTGTATTGTTATTCCTACCGGTTTTTAATGAAATCACTAACAAGCAAATAGCGTTTGAGCTGAGCCCTACGATCATCATCGGATCACTCGTTATCACCGTTGTCACAGGATTACTGGCTGGAAGCTACCCGGCATCTTATCTTTCACACTTCAAACCGGCGCAGGTACTCAAGGGGCAGATCAGAACCACGTGGGGAGAACTGTGGGCAAGGCGGGGACTGGTGATATTTCAGTTTACACTTTCCATTATCCTGATTATTGCTGTGATCTCAGTATACCAGCAGATACAGTTTGTTCAGAATAAGAACCTGGGGTACAACAAGGAAAACCTGGTTTATTTCTACCAGGAAGGCAAAGTGGAGGAGAACCTTGAGACATTCATGACTGAAGCCAAAAAGATACCAGGTGTATTGGAAATCTCTTCGATTGGGCACAACCTGCTTAGCCGTCAGAATAATACTTCGGGGCTTGACTGGGAAGGAAAAGATCCTGAGACTTTGATCCTTTTTGAAAACGTAAGGGTGAATTATGGAATGATTGAAATGCTGGGAGTGGAAATGAAAGAGGGAAGAACCTTTTCAAGAGATTTTGCTGCAGATTCCGCCAGGATCATTTTCAATGAGGCTGCCATCAAAGCAATGGGGATGACGGATCCTATAGGGAAAAATATCAAACTGTGGGAGAGATATGATATGGAAATAATAGGTGTAGCCAAAGATTTTCATTTCAGATCACTTCATAGAGAAGTCAGCCCTCTCTTTTTCCGGTTACAGCCGAATACAACCTGGACCGTGATGTTGCGGATTGATCCAAACCGGATGACCCGGACTTTAAATGACCTGAAGGTCTTTTACGAGGATTTCAATCCCGGATTCACATTGGACTACTACTTTATGGATAAGGAATACGCGGAGTTGTATGCTGCCGAGCAAAGAGTAGCGAAACTATCGAGGTATTTTGCAGGTTTTGCCATACTGATCTCATGTCTCGGACTTCTGGGTTTAGCTGCGTTTACAGCTGAAAGAAAAGTAAAGGAGATCGGGGTAAGAAAAGTACTGGGAGCATCAGTAGCAAATATTGTGATGTTGCTAACCAAAGATTTCTCAAAACTTGTGATCTTATCCATCTTAATTGCTGTTCCGATCGCCTGGATCCTTGTAAACCAGTGGTTGGATAATTTTGCTTACCGGATTGATATTTCGATCTGGTACTATCTGGGTGCAGGTATCATTGCATTGTTCGTGGCATGGTTTACCGTAAGCACACAAGCCTTAAGGGCGGCACACACAAATCCGTCCGAAAGCCTGAGAACAGAGTAGGAGCCAGTAAAATCAATTTGGATCCGGTATCTGCTATCCCGAAATCGGGCTATTTTAATTCTCTCATTTCGATAACTTTTACGTCTCTGCTGAAATCAGGGTGATTAGGATTTATCAGGTAATTGAATTGAGTAGAGTCGTATTTTGACGGAACCTTAACTACAAGATCTTTCCCTTTCCGAATAAACAAATCGCCTACTTTTTTTGAAGCTATTCCCGGAGGAGTAACGTCCCAGTCTTCAGGCGGATCAGGTGCCGGGATATTTTTCGATGCAACTTCGATCACAATTAGTACCGGGTCCGGCAATAAACCCATGCTTACATGACCGGCAAGTTCTGCCCTGGCAAGTGATTCGGATCCGGAAGTGTAAATAATTTCCGTCCCCTTGCTATTCCATCTGTTGATTGTAGATTTTGATGCCCCTTTTCCATTCAATTCCAGGGCATACTTTTTTCGGGTGATCCTGTAAAGCCGCAACTCCTAAGAGAAAATACCGTGACGGATATTCACCAATTCATCGATCAGGAAATCGATTCCGGACTTTGAATAGAGAAGCGAGTAGGGTTTCATAAAATTCAGACCTTCCCATTCACTATCCATCCACTTCAGGAAGTTTTCACTGCTTTCAAATGTGATCATACCTTCCCGGTATAATTGCAGCATGGAAAGCGCGTGATCGGACTCCAGGGGTTTCAGTGTTTCCTGCTTTTTCAGCCTGGTACGGAGAGTTTTTTCGGAGACCTCAAAGATACGGGCCAATACGGGGACAGACAGTCTGAACTTTGCTGCTATGGCATTCAATGTCGAAACCGGAAGACCTGATCTGGACAGAGAGGCTTTCTGAAATAAGGTCAGGGCCGGCTGTGTAGTATTATAGTTTTCAGCCACCAAAGGCTCCAATAATTGATCAACTTCTTTTTCGATCAGCTTGTAATCACCCATACCCAAATATATGTAATTTTACCAAAAATAAAAAGTAAATTTACCATAAATTGCTGATCAATATAAGGTAGTAACCTAGAATTATCAGGACTCCCATTAGTATCAGGAAATTTCTCATCAGTGAGGAAAGCCCCTCTATGTCAACCTTTTTCTTCCGCTCCTCCGACATGGTACTATACCCGGCGATCAGCATGGGGAACTTTTTCACGAGAAAACCCAGAAGAATCAGAAAAAGGCCTGTTCCAAGATTAGCTCAGAACATAATTAGCTATTGCTCCACTTCGATGTTGTACTTCAGAGTGGGGTGCTTCCCGGGAGCAATCGTGGCATTCAGGACCTCAAAGGAAAGTTCCGGATTTTTAAGGATAGTCCTGGTCTTAACCTGGATGGCGGTCTCACCTTGCGGCAAGACCTCTACAAGATCACTATTTTCGTGAAAAGTGAAATCAGACAAGTTCCGTAACAGAAATCTCGCATCCGAATTATTGTTGATCACCACCCGTAAGACCTCAGTGTTTTGCCGGTATTTAGCCTCCCGGAGTTTCAGGCTGCTTTCAATCAGTGGCTGTATATTATCTGCATTTCCTATCAGATTATTTTTATACCATGCGACCGTTCTGCCTGCTTCAAGAGCTTCTTTGATTGAAGATTCGGTCCGTTGTTTCGCAAAGATGAGTGTAACCGGGCGATGCCCACCATCAGGGATCTTAAAAAGCCAGTCCACCAAACCGTGGATATCTGAAGTTGCCATTACGGTAAGACCATTGTCCTGGGCGATGGTCAATGCTTCGTCTGAATATGTTGTTTCATTGACAACTTCGATACCATCCAGTAATTCTTCACTGATTAACTGACGGTGCATGTCCGTTAATTGGGAAATGCCATTTTTACGCTGTGCTGTCCAGTTTGGATGGTTCCAGAAGGTAAAAGCTCCCTGCCTCTTAGCCTCCCTGAATACTTCGACCGGATCATCCAGAATTAATTTGTTTGCATCAGTAATAAAAATGGCATTTGCATGTCCCGGCGGCATCGACCGTGTTATTTCAGCACCGTTGATAACGATCAGGTCTTTCCCTTCGGCGTATTCCCTGGCTACTTCATAGGATCTGTTTCTGTCGGGATGCGGAATGTCCTCTTTATGTGGTTGATATTCGATGTGCTCAGTGAGTGAAATCACATCTACTCCATCGAAGATGGCTTCACGAACACGTATGTCGGGCCATACACTTCCATCGGAAAATACCGTATGTTGATGAAGATCTGCGACTAATGTCAGGTAACCGGGGATGTCGGGAAATTCAATTTTACGGTCCTGATCCTGCGCAAAAAGAATAAAAGGTGTAAACAATAAGATTTGAATTACATGTTTCATGGTGAGAGATTTGGTTTAAAGCTAAAAAAGTGTGAAGAATAACACCATACCAGGTAATGATGGATCCGTGATCCGATCTATAATGAATCTGCTTAACCTGCCAACAGATCATTGGAGGTGCTCTAACACATTAATGAATTTATCAATTTCTTCTACTGTATTGTAGTAATGAGGTGAGATCCTCAGGGCCCATTCCACATTTTTTGCCTTGTAGTGGATCACACCATATTCGCGTAGACTAATAGAGTGGTTGATATGATGGTCCCGTAGGAGCTTTTGGAGGTCTTTCATATCCCAATTCGGATTATGAAGGGTTAGGATACCGCATAAGTTGTCGCCATCGTCGATAATCCGGATGTTGTCAAGCTTACGGATTCGATCACGTGTATGATCAGCTAGAAACCTTGCCTGCTTTTCTATCCTGTCAATTCCAATTTTCCGGATGTATTTAATGGCTTCAATGCTACCCATCATTAATCCATAACCAAATTCCCAATCCTCAAATCTTTTGGCGCTATCCAGTGATTCATAGTTATTGTCACTTGTCCAGCTTGCACCTCTCATGTCGATGAAAAGTGGCTCACAGCCTTTGTCAAGCGCACGGTCGGAGACCAAAAGTATCCCGGCTCCCCTAGGGCCTCTCATAAACTTCCTCATCGTGCCACTCATAAAATCACAGCCAATGTCAGAAAAATCCACATTGAGTTGCCCCATAGACTGGCAGGCGTCTACCAGGTAGAGTACCTCTGATTCACGACAAATTTTGCCGATCTCCCGGACCGGTTGGATAACACCGGAATTGGTGGGAACGTGGGAAATGGCTACCAATTTTGGTTTTTGCTCCCTGATTAGCCCAAACGCCGCGTCAAGATCGATCATCCCATTTTCAAGATTGGGTACCCTCGATATTCGGATACCAAATCGATTTGCCAGGGAAATGAAGGCAATCTGATTACTGATGTAGTCATTGACGGAAGTGAGGATCGAATCACCTTTCTTGAAAAGGACCGACGACAGGGCCCTGGAGTAAGCATCGGTGGCATTTGTGGTAAAAGCGACATTGTCAGGCTTACAATTGAAAAGCGCTGCACCTTCCGAATAGAACTCGTTTATTTCCTTTGCCTTCAGGTCTGCCGCCTCGTATCCGCCGATCTCCGACTCCAGATCCAGATATGTCTTGATAGCATTCAGGACTGGCCTGGGCATAAGACCTGCCCCGGCATTATTCAAATGTATGTACCTGTCACACCCCGGAGTATCTGCCCTTAGAGAATCAATGTCTATCATGACACATGCGTTTTTAAGATGACGACGTTACTTTGGATCCATTGCTTTCAATGGGTCATCTCTAACCTCCAAATACCCACTTACTTTTTCATCGCCAAGTGCAATCTCAACCATGTAAGTACCTGGGGCAGCTTGTATTGTTTCATAGATTTTTTCTCCAAAGAATGACTCACCGCCCGCATACATATTATAATCTTTGATCAATAGCTTCCTCACTTCCGAATAGTCATTTACCGTCCTGGCATTGTCAAGTGAATCCTGAATTCCACTCAACATTTTTTTTCTTGCCCTGTCCTTTACCAATTTCGAAAGCCTGTCTATCGTATGCTGCTGTTGTTCCCTGTAGGCATTTATCTCTTTCTCGGTTCTTGTCAGGTTAAAAGACCAAACCGTTCGGTTGATCCCTTTCTTCACCGGGGTTTTCCAACTGTGTGAGCGGTCTCCGGCCAGTTTCCTGACAGTGACGACTGCACTATCTGCGTAATCTTTCGAGGAATAAAAATGTATGAGGCTGCCTCTTGGCGGATTTTTGCCTCTAAACATAAATGCTGGCTGCTTCCTCCCGGTGAATCGCCCGATCCATTTCGTTGCACGTTTGGTATCGAACAGATGCAAATCTTTTTCTTCAATTTCTCCGGAAAATTGTCTCAAAGGTGAAATGTCATCCATGATCCAGATACTTCTGCCGTGGGTACCGACTATCAGATCACCCTCACGGGGGTGAATGACCATGTCATGAATAGCAACGGTAGGTAGCCCAGCCCGGATATTTGTCCACGATACCCCTCCGTCGACGGAGGTGTGAACAGTTTCCTCAGTGCCGACAAATAACAAGTTTGGATTCTCATAATCCTCCCGGATCACATAGGCAGAGTACTTATCGCTGATATTTCCTGAAATATCTGTCCATGTATTACCGAAATCCGTGGTTTTATAGATGTAAGCCTTGTTGTCATCGTACCGGTGGTTGTCAAATGTCACATAACAGGTCCCTTTATTGTGGTGGCCAGCTTCGACCCTGCTCACCCAGATCTTTTCCGGAGCGCCGGGTATATTGGTTTTGACATTCGTCCAGGTCGTACCTCCATTTTTGGTAACATGGACCAGACCGTCATCGGTACCTACCCAAATAATGTTTTCATCAAATGGGGAGATTGAGATGGTAACTATGGTGAAATGATTCTCTCCGCCGGTATTGCTGTTCGTCAGCCCTCCGCCATTAGATGTATTTCTGAGTTCCGGATCATTTGTGGTGAGATCCGGACTTATGATGTTCCACGTATCTCCTCTGTCAACAGATTTGAAGAGATGGTTTCCACCAAAATATACCGTTCGCGGATTATTTGGGGACAGCACCAGCGGACTACTCCAATTGAATCTAAATTGTGCGGGCAGTGTAGGTCTGTCTGGTCTTTCATAGAAAAACCACCATTCTCCGGGATCAATGGTGTATTTGTTTGGAGTTTCGGGATAGTTCACATCCACCCATTCACTGAAGTTGATGATAGTTTCAGGTGTCGGCGTTATATATGTATGCTCACGGGTGATCAGGTTTTGCCTCGCTGCAAAACCTACATGGTTGACAATGTAGTGGGTTTTCCAGTCAACCGGGTCCACCTGTGCGTGAAAGCCGTCACCTTCACCTACGTGTGAGCTGTGTTCATTGAGAATACCACGAACCTCCCTGCTGTTGCTGGGTGTAATCCATAATCCATTGTCCTGCAGGCCGCCAATCACGTAGTACGGATCTCTCATATCAACCCCAATGGCATAGTATTGTCCAATGGCCATATTATTGAATGACAGCCATTTTTGGCCTCCATCCACGCTAAGACGAGCGCCCTGGTCGGTCGCCAGGTACATGATCTTGTTATCGTATGGTGCAATCCACATATCGTGATCATCACCGCCATCCGTCCGCCATCTTCTGGGTTGAAACGTTTTACCTCCGTCATTTGATATACGAAATCCCCGTGACACTACATAGATGTTGTCCGGATCAATCGGATCAATCTCGATCTGGCCGTGATAAAATGGGCGTACGGCATGTTTCAACAAATGTGTCCAGCTTTCGCCGCCATCATCACTTCTATATACACCTGTGCCAGGTTCATCCTCAGGTAGATTCTCATCGGCTTCATAAGCCATTACCATAATATCAGGGTTTGCCAGGTGTATCGATATATCGATCATGCCACTGTGACCTCTTGCCAGCCCATTGGTAATTTTCCGCCAGCTTTTTCCACCATCCTCAGACTTGAAAAGTCCGCCATTTTCGCCTCCGCTCCGGAAGCTTGCCGGCTGTCTTAAGCGGTGGTAAAATCCGGCAAAAAGAATGTCAGGATTTTGTGGGTGCATGATGATCTCCGTACAACCTGTCTTGCCATCATCAGGCAGTCCATTGGTGAGTTTTTGCCAGGTTTCGCCACCATCCAAAGTCTTGAAAAGCCCCCTTTCACCTGAATAACCCCATAAGTGACCCACAGCCGCAACATAAACGATATTGCTGTCAGTGGGATGAGTAGCGATTTCAGCAATCTGATGTGTTGACTCCAGCCCCATATTCGAGAATGATTTACCCCCGTCTGATGATTTGTAGAGACCATCTCCCCAGGCGCTGGAGTTCCTGTTGGCCGCCTCTCCGGTTCCGACCCAAATAATATCAGGATTTGGTTGAAACATCGCGACCGCTCCAATTGATCCCGCCCCGTAATTATCGAATATTGCTTCCCAGGTTATACCGGCGTTTGTAGATTTGAAAACGCCGCCGGAAGCAGAGGCAACCAGCACATGACGATAGTCCGTATCAAGAGCTTCAATTGCCGCAATTCGCCCCATCATGTTAGCGGGACCAATGTTCCGCCATTTCAAATCCTGAGTTAGATCAGGTGTGGATAATTGAGCTAATGAAATGTAGCAACAAGTGGTCAGGGTGAGTAATAAAATGCTTTTCATTGGAAAGGAATTAAAGGGATGGCTAAAGATAAGCAAATGAACAGGTATGATTAAGTGCGTTTGATATGAACGGATCAGATAAGATGGGAATGTCCGGTGTCATGTCAACCATACCCTGACGGCCCAAGTCTGGCTCTACCGCCTTCAGTTTCACCATAAAAAGATTCACATAGTGCTGCTATGCTTAATTTTATGCCTTTGCTAAAGAAGAATAATAACTGCGCCCTAACTATCATATCATGATTGACATGACACTAAGGGCCCGGACCAATCAAGTTGTTTCATGTTTTAATATTCAGGATAGATTTTTTTGATCCGGCAAAGACATTCGGTGAATAATGACCAGCCAACTTTACGTGGTCTGGTCCTGTCGTTAGTAAATTACCAGGGTGAATAACAAAATACTCATTTTTCTATTTGTTCTTACTCTATCATCTTGCTATGAATCCCCAGCACCTCCCAAACCCGAGTTTACCGGTATCTGGAAAGCAGAGAACTATGATCAATTGTTCAGGACGGGGCCTACAGTGGTGATAATGCTTGAATTTGCAGGTGATAATGTGAATATTTTTCTTAATCATCCCGATCAGGCCTTTAATCTTCCTTACCTCGTGCAGGGACAGCAGTTCATTTTTGATGTAGAGTTTTTTATCCCTCTCTTTCGTGAAAACAACTTCGACTTTGATGATGACGGTCATCTGTCCCTGGAGGGTAATTTTTTTGGTGGCAGAATGGAATTCGAGAGAAGTGATCTGGAAGATCTGGAAGCCTACAAACAAGAAAATCTTCTGAATGAGTACGGTAATTGGGACGGGAATCGCTACGCGATCTTTTTTGAATTAATCCGCGGAGATGTGGGTCTGTTTTCGAGGGAGGGTGAAATTTCTACCGTCACCTTACGGGAGATCAATGGCGAAAGCTTTATTGAGCAAGCCACTGCCGAAGGGAAGATCAACCTATGGCCATATTTCCTGAAAAGAAATGAAATTCGTGTGAGTTTTCCGGATGGGATCGGGACGTTCACACGCAGGTATAACGATAACATTATACCAATAAACTGAAAAATTCAATAAGTTCTCAAATCAATCAAGATAGCAAGAATCGGGTTTTAAGCTCAGGACATTAAGTTTATTTTTGATCAGGTTTTCAAAATTGTGATGTCATGACCGAGTCTTCAGAGTATGATTATTTCCGGATCGCCAAAGCAATAAATTTTGTCCAGGAAAATTTTAGGGATCAGCCTGGTCTGGAGGAGATTGCTGATGCAGCGCATCTTAGTCCTCATCATTTTCAAAGAATGTTTACTTCCTGGGCGGGAATTAGTCCCAAGAAGTACCTTCAGTACATCAGCGCAAGCTTTGCCAAAACCCTCATGAAAGGCGGAAATTTCACCCTGAGTAATATAGCATATGCTACGGGATTGTCCGGGACCAGCCGTTTACATGATCTCTTTATCACCCTGGAAGCGATGACACCCGGGATCTACAAAAGCGGAGGAGAATCCGTAAATATCAAATACGGATTTTATCCAACACCTTTCGGTGAGATCCTTTTGGCAAATACAGACAAAGGAATTTGCAAGTTGTCATTTGTCACTAAAAAAGAACTAGATGGTGATAAGGCTGTTCCAATGAGAATATCTGCATTGTCGGAATTGAAGGAGGAATTTCCAAACGCCAATATTCAGGAGGATGGGGGGTCCTGTGAATTATTGGTGAAAAGAATATTCAGCCCCGAACTATTCAGTGACTCCAGTGAGATGATCAGACTCAATGTAAAAGGGACGCCATTTCAGGTTAAGGTGTGGGAGGCCCTCTTAAAAATACCGGTAGGAGAACTCGCATCATACAATCAGGTAGCGGAGGTGATCCGGAAGCCGACAGCTTCAAGAGCGGTGGGAAGCGCAATTGGTAAAAACCCGGTAGCCGTATTAATCCCTTGTCATCGGGTGATCAGGCAGGCCGGTGGGATCGGAGGATACCGGTGGGATCCGACGAGGAAGATGACGATCCTGAATTGGGAGCAATGTCAGGTATTTGACGAGCAGTTGATCGCGTCATGATTTGGTAATGGCAAGTTAATCACGTAACTGAGTGTCATTGCCTCTATTACGACTTTCATAGTTTTGTCATCGTGAAAAATGATGTACAAACGGGTCATTTGAAATGAGACTGCATCTTCCGAAGCCTCCCAATTTCAACTTCAAGCAGATCGTTTGGTTCCTGGACAGGGGTTATGATGATTGCTTGCACAAGGTTGAGGGCAATTCGGTATGGAAGCCAATCAAAACCGGTAATCGGAAAAACCTGATCAGAATCGAGGAGAATCATAGCGATCTTGTGATCCATGTGAACGGACCGACTGACCAAAGGAATGACATCCTGAATTATGTAAATACATGGTTTGACCTGGACCGTGATTTAAGTGGATTCTATGCTATCCTCCGGAAATCCGGATCCCTTGAAAGTTTGCCGGATTCCTTTTATGGATTTAGGATCATAGCCATTCCGGACCTGTTCGAATCGTTGGCGTGGAGCATCATTGGTCAGCAGATCAATTTGAGGTTTGCCTACAGGATCAAGCGTGCATTTGTGGAATCATATGGTGAACCAGCTGATGATGATCTGGGGATCTATCATTTCCCAGGATTTGAAGTGGTCCGGGATCTTTCGGTGACTGAACTGCGGGAGTTGCAATTTTCCAGTCGGAAAGCAGAGTATTTGATTGGGATTGCCAGGAGTTTTTCCAATGGATCAATTGCCCAGGAGCGACTGGCGGATATGACGGACACGGCTGAAGTGATTGATGAACTTTGCAAGACACGTGGGATAGGGGAGTGGACTGCCAACTATGCCGTGATGAAAAGCCTCGGAAGAATGGACTGTATTCCCTGGGGAGATACGGGGATGTTGGAAGCCATCAGAAAGATGAGGGGACTGGACAGAAAACCCACCCGGGAAGAAGTGCAGGCCTTTTATAAACCTTTCAAAGGATGGGAGTCCTACCTTACTTTCTACCTGTGGCGATCATTATATTGATCAACAAACCTGATTGGAATTGTTGTATGGTCCTATGCAATTTAGGCCGGAGCCAGAAGATAAAGAGTGAGATTCCTGAATCCCACATTGTATCATCAGGAATGACGATTAAATTTTTGTTACGTCATTCCTGTGAACCCTGGGGTTGTCCATGTGTAGCGTGATACAGGAATCTCATAGTATTTGCATCAGTGTCATTTTCGGTTGACTACTTTGGCATTGAGACGGAGTTTCGTATCTGTTTAATTTTCCAGCCAGCCAATCAGAATGCAAGCAGGTCGGGTTCGAAATGCTGAACCCGGCTTTGGGGGTTCCAGAGATGCCTCGAAGAATAATGGGAATACACCAGATCCATGAAATTATCTCTGAGTCTTGGAAATTCCTGTAACAAGCCCTGGAAATTATTGCTGACACTTTTTTCCATGAAATGATTCACTACGTAGGTAGAAGCGACTGTCAGGGTCACATGAAATTTTGTTCCGTCACCAAACTTTTCATCAAATTGCTTGATTCCCGAACACAGTTTGTTTACAGCCTCTTCTAATCCATGGTTTTTAATATAGATCCAGGCCAGCCGTAGATGTGCTTCATGAGAGAATAATGTAGGGTCCAATTCCAGATTTTCAAACTGAGTTACAAATTCCCCGTCACTCAGATCCAAATGTGTTTGTTCTTTCATAGGCTATCTTCATCCATGAACAGCCATGCCATTTTCCTGTCAGCATCATTGTAGTCAAGCGGACTTGCATTTGATAAAATAGCAATGACGACTTTCTCATACGGATAAATCCAGAATCGGGTTATACCACCGACACTTCCTCCCGTGTGCCCCACAAAGTATTTGTCCTGATCATCTCTACCCATTCGCCAGCCCATCCCGTAATTGGTCTCTTCACCATTATCCAATTTCAGTGATGTTTGCAATCGATTTAGGGTTTCTTCCGTAAGAAAACCGGGTTCAATATGGGCATTTCCAAATCGAATGAGATCTTCGACCGTGGAAATAAATCCACCCCCAGCCCATTTATAGCTGTTGTCAACGTACGGAGCATCTTTCACCTCTCCCTCTTCCACAACATAGAATTTGGTACGATTTGGAATATTTTTTCGGGCCTCATCCGCCATCGTATTGACCATCTTTAACGGATCAAATACATTGGACTGCATGTACAACAAAAAGTCCTGGTCACCGGCTCCCTCCACCACAGCGCTAATTAAGTTCCACCCATAGCTCGAGTAGCTGTAATCAGTACCTGGCGAGAATAACAAACTATCGTTTTCAAAAATGCCTAAACCTTCCCTTACGGTCATATATGGTTTGTCGCTTAACATTTCATTTTCCCTGTAATGTCGGACCCCGGCGATATGACCTGCAACCTGTTTTACGGTGATGGGATATCTCTTTGCGGGGAAGTAGGACACATATGTCTGTACGATCAGATCTTCATTGACTTTTCCTTCATCCATCAGGATTCCCAATGCCGATGCTGTTAACGTTTTGGAAACACTTCCGATCCTGAACAATGTTTTTGAAGGGTCCACCGGGGCTTGATTTTCGCGATCAGTATAACCAAACCCTTCGGACCAGATCATTTTGCCATTCACCGACACTGCCACCGCCATGCCTGGAGTTTTATTTTCACGCATCAGCCGGATTATGATCTTTCGGGAGGAGTCAATCTGTGCCTGATATTCATTCTCCTCAGGTGGCGGTTCAACAACCGGCTCTACCGGTCTGTTTCCGGTTTGAGGTTTGCAGGATATAAAAACTGTAAGGAAAAGAAAAAACAGTATGTAAGGTTTTCTCATAAGGGTTATTGTAATAAATTCAGGTATAAATCTTTGAACGATGAAAAGATCTTTTAGTCTGATTTTTTTTCTGGTCTCTTTTACAACTTTTGGACAACAGGGCACGATTCAGGAGGGTTTGTCGATATCCAGTAAGATACTGGATAAAGATGTGGAATACAGCGTATATCTACCCTACGATTACAATATTTCCGACAGGAGTTATCCCGTACTGTATCTTTTGCACGGTTACACCGATGACGAAACTGGCTGGACACAATTTGGAGAAGTGAAGACCATTGCTGATCAGCAAATCGGGAATCCGGAAGTCGCACCCATGATCATTGTTATGCCGGATGCCGGCGTGGACTGGTATATCAATTCATACGATGGAAAAACACGATATGAAGATTTCTTCATTGAAGAATTCATACCTCATATTGAGTCTACATTTCGAGCAAGATCTAAGAAAGAATTCAGAGCAGTCGCTGGGCTAAGCATGGGTGGACATGGGACGCTTATCTATGCCATGAAACATCCTGATATGTTTGCGGCGGCGGCTCCCTTGAGTGCTGCAGCGATAGGAGGCGAATATATAATGAGCCATGACCAGGATAGCTGGGATGAGTTTTTCGGATTTATTTTCGGACCGGGATTGAGCGGTGAAGATCGATTGACAGAGCACGTTAAAAATAATACCGCGTTGTTTCTTGCAGAGAATCGGGACGCTGAGGATTTAAAAACAGTCAGGTGGTATATTGATTGTGGTGACGATGATTTCCTTATCGAAGGAAATATGGAACTTCATAAAATTATGAGACGCCGTGAAATACCTCACGAATTTCGGGTAAGAGATGGCGCCCATAACTGGACCTACTGGCGAACAGCACTTCCTGAAGTAATGAAGTTTGTTTCGGAGAGTTTCCATAAATAATGATTTTATACGTATAAAATATATAACTTTGTCGTATAAAATTTTAGTTTGTAGATATGGATGCCAAAATCACGCTAAGTTTCGACAGGGAGGTTATCAGTTCGGCTAAGAAATTTGCTGATGCCAATCATATCAGTTTGTCCAGGTTGACTGAATATCTTTACAGACAGATCACCTCTTCAAATTACAAATCGTTCGAGGATTTCCCGATTTCCGATTGGGTAAATATGGTATCCGAAGGTCGGGCTGAGTATAAACGTAGAAATAGAAAATCTACCAAGGAGGAATATTTTCAAGCCCGCAAGAAGTGAAAGTACTTCTTGATGCAAATGTTATGGTTTCCGTACTGAATAAGGAGTATCCATTATTCACCTATTCATCCAGAGTTCTGAGTTTGGCGGGAAAGCATCACTATCATATGTATTGCACAGCCTTGTCACTTGCCATTGGATTTTATTTTTCTGCCAAAAAGAGTGGGGAAACTGTCGCAAAGAGAAAGATCTCTCTTTTGCATCGTAATCTTAACCTGGCTGTTGTCGATGAGAAAGTCGTGGAACGATCGCTTTTGAATAAGTCAATCCATGATTTTGAAGATGGATTGCAATATTATGCGGCGTCTGAGTCTGGCTGTACCTGTATTGTCACCGAAGATAAAAATGATTTCTATTTCTCAGATTTAGAGATCCTCTCCTGCAAAGAATTTTGGGGAAAATATGTAAGTGGCTAAATCAGTTACCCGGATACCAATTTCTCAATCTTACTTCTACCTCCGGAGCAGCCTCATTCACCAGGGATTTGAACTTTTCAACATCGCTTAAGCCTCCGCTTCCCCTGTAATGAAAGGGATAGACAATCTTCGGTTTAAATTCACTTACGGCTGATGCAGCCTGCTCTACGTCCATGGTAAATGGGAGATTCATACATACGAATGCCACATCAATATTTTTCAACGCTCGCATTTCAGGGATGTCTTCCGTATCACCGGAAATATAGATGCGTTTTCCACCCAGTGTCAGGATATATCCGTTTCCCCTGCCTTTTGGATGCCGGCTGTCCGGACTCTCCGGGAGGTTGTACATGGGAATGGCTTCAATCTGAAAACTCCGCACCTCAATGGATTCACCATTTCCGATAACTCGCACCTGGTAAGACTCTGGCAATTTGTCTGCTACCGCTTTGGGAGCAATGAAAGTTGCATTGGAAATGTTCAGGGCATCTAATGTATTTTGGTTGTGGTGATCGCCATGTGTATCTGTAATTGAGATGACATCCGGGTCATTCTGTCCTCCAAAAATGTCACCACCTCCGTAAGGATCATTGTAGATGGTGATCCCGTTCCATTCGAGAACCAGTGTACCGTGGAGAATAGGTGTGATCTTCAAATCACCCTGATCCGTTTCCAAAATATCCGGTTGAGCAAATGCAGACGCCACAGTGATGATTACAAAAGAAAATGCCGTAAAAGTTTTCATTTTGATCCGAGATTTCTGTTACGGTAAGATAAAAAAAACGCCATTCCCCCGGAATATTGAAAAGGAGAAATGACGCTTTTACTTGAAATCAAGCTTCAGTTATTCATCTTTCAGGGTGCTGGCCGGATTAAGTTGGGCTGTCCTTATGGTATGATAAGATACGGTGGCGATAGAAAGGATCGCCAGCAATAAAGCAGGAATAAGAAAGGCCACGAAACCAAGGTTTATCCTGACGGCAAAGTTCTCCAGCCAATTGTTCATTATCCACCAGCTTATCGGCACCGAGATCAGAATGGAGACCCCTACCAGTTTCATGAAATCACCGGTGAGCAGCAACCATATATTTTGCATGGAAGCCCCCAGCACTTTACGGACACCAACTTCCTTTGAGCGGAGATTCATCATGTAAGATGCCAGTCCAAGGAGTCCCAGGCAGGCAACGATTATAGCCAGTCCGGCGAACAGCCCGAATATGGATCCAAACTGAAGATCTGATCTATACTGCTCATTGTAATGATCATCCAGAAAGAAAAAATCGAATGGCTTGTTATCAAATGCCGTGTGCCAGTGCTCTTCAATTTTCGCAACGGATTCCCGCATGTTATTACTGCTTAAACTGATTGAATAATAGCCTGATGGTGCCGGAAAATAACGGAATATCAATGCATCATATGCCTGTTTCGGGGATTCCTGACGATAATTTTTTACTACTCCGATAATGTTGAAAGTATCACCCCAGAAATTGATCTTGCGATTCAGTAACTCCTCGGGATCAGTGAAACCAATTCTTTTCATGGCAACCTCATTGAATAGCACATTTGATTCTTCGGCACCAAAACTCCTGTCGAACTTCCGTCCCGCGATCACTTCCAGCCCGTAGAAATCCAGGAATTGATCATCCCCGCCCAGCACTCTGTATTGATTAGCTTCCTGCTCGGTTTGGGTTAGTAATCTAATGCCTCCGGCGTTCCAGTTTGGAGTTCCGCCGGGAACAGCCGATGATGTCGTGATATTTTGAATGAATGACTCACCATTTAACCTGTTTCTGAAAATATCATTGCGCGAGTTGAGGACTGAATCACTCCTGTAATTGGGTGTTTCAATGATCAGCGTCTGGTCGATTTTGACACCCAGATCCTGTGATTGCAGGTAATCCATTTGCTGGTACACAATAAATGTCCCTGTGATCAGGATGAGGGAAGCCAGAAACTGAAATGTTACCAGACCCTTTCGGAGGAGGTTCCCACCCGAGCTTCCTGCATACCGTCCTCGTAACACTGTAACAGGTTTGAACTTTGACATCACAATGGCAGGATAAAATCCGGACAGTAAAATCCCAATTCCGAATATGGCAAGGAGTCCAAACCAGAAATATGGAGCATCGGGCCAGGTATACGGCACATTTTTACCCACAAAATCATTGAAGAAGGGGAAGGCAACGACAACAAAGATTGCCGCAATGGCAAAGGCAAGCAGGTTGATCACGAAAGACTCAAACATGAATTGGTTGATGAGCTGAGACCTAAAGCTTCCCATTACCTTCCGTATGCCGACTTCACGGGCACGACTCAGTGATCTTGCCGTTGTAAGGTTGATATAATTAATCCACGCAATGAAAAGGACGAACATTCCGATTATCAGGAGGAAGTAAGTGGTTCTTTCATTTCCTGTTGGCTTGATTTCCATGCGATAATTGGAGGTCAGATGAATTTTGTCCAGCGGCTGTAAGATGAACTCCATTCCCGAATCCCATCTTTCCAGTTCTTCACCCTGCCGGGCCTGTATAAAATCAGGAAATTTTTCGGAAAGCCGATCGGGATCAGTACCCGGATGCAGGACCACGTAGTTTAAAAAACCATCCCACTGCCAGGCAGTTCTTGCATCTTCACTAGTGAGCGCGACATAAGTTTCAAATGAATAGAGCAAATCAAAATTCATATGCGACTTTTCAGGTATATCCCGGAAAACGCCGGTTACTTTGAAATCCCGGAATTCATACTGCTTTATGATCTTTCCTACCGGATCTTCATCACCGAAGATTCTTTTTGCCAGAGATTCACTCAACACTACCGTAAAAGGATCTTTTAGCACCAGGCTGTCCACGCCTCTGATTAATGGGATCGAAAAAACCTCAAAAAACGATGACCCTGCGTAATACGGGCTTTTTAATTCGTAATACCGGTTGTCGTACGTAATAGGTACCCCACTTCTATGCAGATTGACAAACTCCACAACTTCAGGGAAATCTTCCTTCATGTGCAGGCCGACTCCTGCACATCCTGATGCCCATTGG
This sequence comes from Cyclobacteriaceae bacterium, assembly GCA_028278225.1. GTDB lineage: Bacteria > Bacteroidota > Bacteroidia > Cytophagales > Cyclobacteriaceae > JANQEU01. The sequence goes on along the minus strand of JANQEU010000014.1, from coordinate 117,131 downwards.
GTGGTTAGTTCACCCTTGTTATAGCGATTGGTGCGGACCCGGTAGATATTTTCCTTGTTTTCAAAGAAACCGTCATATGAGAGCTCATAGTGGACATATTGTAGGATCATGAACCCGGCAGCCATTCCGATCGCCAATCCAAAAATGTTAATAAATGAGTAGAAAGAATGTTTGGTAAAATTTCTTAAAGTGATTGTGAAGTAATTTCTAAACATGGCTTCTATGTTTGAGTTTCTGGTTTTTCGTTTTCTGAATTTTGGTTTAAAGAATCCTATGGCCTGAAGAAAATATAAAGTTCTGGCCATGGTAAGACCCTTATCTCTGGTGTTTGTAAGAAAGATCTCGTGGAGGTCACCCGCAATACCTTCCCACAGAAAAGGTTCACAGTACCTTTCAAGCAGGTTGCTTATGAGCTTCGGAGGATCTGGCCTTTCATTCACTGGCAAATGCAATTTTTGGAATGGCTTCCCACATACTGTTTCTCATGGTTTTTGCTTCCGAGAGAACTTTCTGACCGGCGATAGTCAATCGGAAAAGATGTTTTCTTCTTCCTCCTCTTTCAGGACTCGCGCCATCATAACGGGAATTGACATATCCCTTTTCTTCCAGCCGGCTTAAGACGGAGTGAACGGTGCTTATCGTTATGGATCGATTACATCGTTCCTGTATCTCTTTCCGGATGGCGACTCCATACGCATCATCATACAGGATGGCCACAGTCAGCATTACCAGTTCTTCAAGTTCTCCAATGTTTGTTCCTTTCATAGTACTCTGCTTTTATCGGTTCGTTACAATATTTCTTTCGATTTTGTAAAATTTGAAAATTTTCTTTGGAATCTCATTCCTGGCTCAGATTTTCCGAAGGATTAGCAGATGCCACTCTCGTCGCCAGGAAGGAGATAAGGATCACGCTTGTGATAATGGATATTATGCCGGCAAAAAAGAAAGCCGACCCATTAAGATGGACCCGGTAAGCAAACTGGTCAAGCCAGCTCTTCGTGATCAAATATGACAAAGGGGTAGCTATCAGCAGGCCAAGGACGATTATCACAACAAATTGTTTGTTGACCAGAACTACCACCGAATTAATGCTGGCTCCCAGGACCTTTCTGATGCTGATCTCTTTCGTTCTTTGCTGAAGGGTCAGTGCGGTTAATCCGTACAGCCCCAGGATGCATAATACAATACTTATGATCGAGTAAGTAGAAGTCGTTTGGAGCAGCTGATTTTCACTTTGATACTGGTTACTAAACCAGTCATCAACAAAGTAAAATTTGAAGGGAGTCCTTGTTGCAATTTTGTTCCAGGCATTTTCCACGTGACTTATACTTTCCTGAATATCTCCATTGCCTAATTTTATCGTGGCGTTTCGATGCTGGTAATCATTGAGATACATAATGACAGGCTCAATGGCTGAGTTGGACAATGAGTAATAATGAAAGTCCTTTACTACGCCAACCACCGGATAACTGTCTTCATCCGGGTTAAATCGTATCCGCTTCCCAATGGGATCTTCCCACCCCGCAAACTCCACGAATGACTCGTTCACTACCAGATTGCTTGAATCCGCAACCGACCCCGGTAAAAAAGTTCTCCCAAACCTTGTTTCTATTTTGTATGTTTCAAAAAATTCCTGATCCACTCCAAAGATCCTGGTGTTCAATTCGTGCTCATAACCTTCCGGCTTGACCCTGGTAGTATAACTTCCACCACCAATCGCTGTTCGGGTGATTGAGACCGATTGGACGTTGGGATGCTTTTTGATCTCAGCCTCGAAGACATCTGACTTTACACCCACTTCATTGTCAATTTCAACAACCATCAAACGTTCTTTGTCGAATCCCAGCGGTTTGTTTATCAAAAAGGAAGTTTGTTTATAGATCACCAGTGTACTTCCGATCAGTGCAATCGAAATGCTGTATTGCAGGATAAGAAGGATTTTTTTGAACCAACCGGTAAAGGCCAGTCCGGTGGCACCTCTTTTAAGAATTGTAGAAACAGGTGCAGCAGATTGAACATAAGCCGGATAAATGCCAATCAAAACACTTATCACCAGGCAAAATGCAGTTAAAACTAATATTGTAACCGGATCAAAAAGTTCGACTTGAGGTATCCGTTTCAAAGTCATTTTATTAAGTGTTGGAAACAAGGAAACCAGTAAAAGGAGGCCAATTACAGAGGCTATAATGGTACTTATTATGGATTCAATAATAAATCGTCCCAACAGCTGTTGGCGACTTGAACCCATTACTTTCCTGATGCCTACCTCCAGGCGGTTTTGAGTGGATCTGGAAAGCGTAACATTTATATAGTTGATACTGGCGATAATCAGAATTAGCAGAGCCGAAAAGCCCAGGATGTAAATAAACTTTATACTTCCAATGTTTTGTCCCCTGATATTTCTGATCTGATCACTGTGAAGATAGATTTTTTCGAACGGTTGTAGTCTCAGAAAATACTGGTCGGCTCTTTCGGGGAAGTGCCTCTTCATCATATCAGGAAATGCCTCAGTCAAAAGATGGGGGTCACTATCGGGTGCCAGAACCAAAAAGGTAAAAATCCCCTGCGCCCTCCAGTTATTCATCCAATTGGCAGCTAAAGGCCCCATTCCGGGAACAGTGGTTGTCCATGAGGCAAGGGCATCAAACTTGAAGCTCGATTGACGTGGCGGATCCTCCACAATTCCCGTAACCGTAAATGGAACCTCGTTGAGGCCGATAATTGTCTTACCGATCGGATTTTCGTTGTTGAAGATCGTTTGTGCAAGAGTGCGGGATAATACAAGGGAAGATGGTAATACAAGCGCCGTCTTCGGGTCACCGGCTATCATTTCGAAATCGAAAATGTCAAAAAATGTACTATCAACGTAATACATGTTTTTCATCGAATAGCTCCTCTTGTCATATGTTAAGATCTCTTCCTCCCAAAGCGGGCTTACCCTGGTGAAATTTTCTACCTGGGCATATTCCTCCTTTATGGTTGGTCCCATCATGCCAGATGTTTCAGCTGTGAGTAGATCCACACCCTCAGTGGTATTTATGTACCGCTTAAACAGCCGATGGATTTGTCCGGTTTTGGAATGATGCCTGTCAAATGCTATTTCGTCCCTGATATACACATAGGCATAAAGTGAACAACTAATAGCAAGGACCAATCCCAACAGATTGATCAGAAAGTAGACCTTGTGTCTTTTCAGTGATCGAAAAGATACAAGTAAGTAGTTTGACCAGATAGATCTCATATTGGATTTTGTTTTGCCTTTGTTTCGGAACCTCCATCTCAGAAAACCCAGTACCTGCCACACAAAAATCCAAACTGCAGTATTATAGCCCCTTTTTTTGACGTTTTCACCGAAGATTTGATGAAGATCGCCGTAAATACCTTCCCAAAGGAATGGATCTATATAGTGTTCCATCCATCTTAATATCCACTTTGGAGGTTCTCTATAATTCATTTTGTAAGTACGGTACCTGAGGTAGGATTATTCTGAACTGTATATCTTTCGATTTTGTCGAAATTGATTATCAGACTAATTTACGCAAATGATCAGATATATGTTTCGATTTTGTCGAAAATGAATGGGTCTCCTTAGAAATGATCCTGGATCAAATAGGGGATCATCAGATCTTTAAGTACTTTTCGATCCATGGATTGATATTCGATCAGGAAGTTCACAACTTCCTCCTTGAAACCTAGTTTTTTGGCAATTTGACGTACGAATCTTTCTTCCGCTGGATTTATTTTTTTGTCGGCCAAAACAACCATGACACTATCCAACAGAAAGTTCATTTTCTGGGTCAGGGTCATTGGCATGAGACTTTCTTTGAGATTGGGTTTTTCGATGATTGTATCCACCTCCGATTCGGCTGCGCCGCGTTCTCTTCCGATTTTTACGATGGTCTCCTTCTCAGAATCCGTAAATACATTATCGGCCATGGCGAGTTGAATAAGAATGTGAAGTTGTTTTTTTAGTAAATAATCCATTGAAGCTATTTAAATCAGGTAAACACCTTTATACAAAGTTAAAATTCCAAATCAAAAACTAATCGCACTTCATGTAGGCAGAATATGCTACACCCAGTTCTTTGGCCTTTTTCCAATCTTCTTTTGCACCATTGGCATCATCCAGCATGCATTTGGCTGTCCCTCGATTTACATAAAGTTCGGCTACAGAAGGATCGAGGGCAATTGCTTTGTCAAATGCTTCCAGTGCCTCTCTTGGAGCTTGTCCTACTAAATAAATATAGCCTATTTCTCTGTAAGCATCAATATAATTCGGATCTAAATCTATTGCCTTTTGCATATCTTCGATGCTTTTCATGACTTCTCCCGCGCCGTGATGACTCAATCCTCTTAGCAAATATGTTTCGGGATTGTCGGGTGCCAGGGTCAATGCCAGATTGAAGGTTTCGATGGCTTTTTCGAATTTGTCTTTTAAATAGAGATCATAACCCTTATCTAAGATCACCTCTAATTGATCCTGGGAAAAGATAAAAAACGGAAATAGCACAACCAGCAAATTCATCTCTCGAAAATAGGCAGGCGATTGATTTTTCCAATAGATATTGATTGTTTATGATAGCAATGACTTTTACCATTATTCCAGCAGGCGCATTGAAAGGTGGATAACTTTCAGGCAGTAAAAGAAAAGGCTCTAACGGACTATGGATGCACCTCTTTCATTTATGAGAACCGGGGCATTATTGAATCTCCCTTTTTCTTCCAGATTTTCAAGATTAAGTACTCCTCTGGGACAGACGGCTGAACATATTCCACACCCGACACAGGAGGCCCTGACGATATTTTGCCCTCTTTGCGCGTACCACCTGACATCAATTCCCATTTCGCAATATGTGGAACAATTACCGCATGAAATGCACTGCCCTCCATTTGTTGTGATCCTGAACCTTGACTTAAAACGCTGGACCAGTCCCAGGTAAGCTGCAAGCGGGCATCCGAAACGGCACCAAACCCGATTTCCCATAAAAGGATAAAATCCGGTTCCGATAACTCCCGAGAATATGGCACCTATAAAAAAACCATACGGCTTTCTCAGGTAATTGTAGGTATCAATGCCAAACATGGAATAAGATCCTGTGAAGAAGGAATAAAGCACACCGATAGTCATGATCACAGCAAAAACCAATACCCCATGTACCAGAAACCTTTCAATTTTCCAGGCAGGGAGTGACTTTTGCGAAAGTTGCCGGAAAGGGTCACCCGCCGTTTCAGCCAGACCTCCACACCCGCATACCCACGAGCAATACCATCTTTTTCCAAAGAAGTATACAAAAACCGGGACTCCCACCGTAAAAAGTGTGATTCCCCATACCAACATGAATAAACCAATTCCTCCGCCCGATGTTAAAGCATTGATATGCCAGGCATCAAAAAAATCATAGTCCAGCGGCCACATGTTTTTGAAATCAAAGTAGGGTTGATTGAGTACAACAAGGATCTCCGGGATCAGGAATGCAAATGCCAATTGAAAAAACATTACAGAAATTGTTCTGAAGACCTGGTACCGACTATGGCGATATTTGATAATCATCCTAACCCCCATTACCAAAACGGCGAAAGTATAGAGGAAACCATAGAGGAACCATTGACTGGATTCTCCGGAGGGATCAATGATCTTTTTGAGTGGCTCTACCAATATGATCCAGTTGACGATGTACGGGTCATAGAAGTAGAGCATGATGTAAAAAATGACCAGAAACGTACCGATCAGGATTCCGATCCATCCACGATTATTCAGGGCATTGAAAAATATCCGGTTATTCTTGATGCCCGGTAGTCCGGCTAATTTTGTCTGTGGCAGGATAAACATCATGGCGCCTGCTGTGCCAACCAGAAACACTAATAGGAATAAAAGTGAAGTATGGGACCTGATCAACCCGGAGGTTGATGCTTTGGTTAGTGCTCCCGTATAATCATCATAGATTATTTTGTCCCATTGCTGTTCCGCCCTGAATATTTCATTTATATCGGTGATAGATGTATTTATATCATTGACAAATGGAATACTAATTCGGTAGGTCTTATCAAAAAGCTCACTCAATGCAGGCCTCAACGCTTCCTGATGCTCAGGTTTTATTTTAGCTTCGAAAATCTCATTTGTTAATTGATATTCTCCACCAAAAAAGAGGGACAAGAACAGTGCAAATGAGAAAAGAAAAAGACCAAGACCTGTATATCTTATTATTTTCATATTGAATTAACCAATAGAGGTTCCGGAGTACTTCTTCATTGAATATCTGTCTACTTAAAAATCATCCTGCCTGAAAATTCCGTATTGAATTTTTTCTGAATATCAACTTCGTGCCGGGTAAAAAATTCAGGATCAAAATTGGCTTCTGCCAGATTGCCGATTACAAAATCCAGGCTCTTGCTATCACTTAGCCATTTATTCCACACTTCATGCCTTTGCCTGAGCCCGAAAAAATTTACCCCTTTTACTTCCAGGGTATCGTTGGCATAAACCATTTTAACGGCTTTTTTTCTATCACCGGATTCCCAGTAGAACTCGGAACAACCCTCAGGACATTCTGGTAGCACCACACCATAGTTTTGATACTCGATATCGAAGAATTTAGCAGAGTTGAACCATATGCCCGGGTAGTAGATCGTTTTCGTCCCGGTGATGGTATGGGCTACAGTTTCGCCCATCATCCTGCCCACATACCAAACTGCCTCTACCGGTCGTCTCCCGGGCATAGGCAATCTCACCTGTGCACAATCCCCAATGGCGTACACGTCAGGAATATTGGTCTGCAAATATTCGTCGATGAGTATCCCCGTTTCAACTTCAAGATCTGAACCTTTCACGAGATCAATGTTAGGATGAACTCCTACCGTAAGGCCTACAAACTGACAATCAATAATATCGCCAGTTTCCGTTTTGACCGCTTTTACTTTACCCGAACTGTCACCAATGATTTCAGCCAGCAAAGTATTTTGGCGCAGATCGATACCATGATCATACAGGTGATCATCAATAAGGGCGGACTCTTCTTTCGGCAATATGTTCCCCCAAAAATGATCTTCCCTGATAAGGTACGTGATCTCAATTCCTCTTGAACACAACATTTCGGCCATTTCCACGCCGATCAATCCGCCTCCTATAATTACCGCCCGGTCAATGTTCCTGGAATTCTTCTCCATAAGTTCCAGGTCCTGCAGGCTGTATAAGCCCTGCACACCCTCAAGGTCCTGACCGGGCCATCCGAATTTATTTGATTTCGACCCCGTGGCTATTATCAATTTGTCATATTCCAGTTTTTCACCATTTTCGAACCAGAGTGTTTTACCATCGAAATCAATATTTTTTACCCATGCTTTTTTGAGGTCAATCCTGTTTTTGAGCCAAAACCTGTCTTCGTAGGGTTTGGTGTGCTCAAATTTCATGTGGCCCATGTAGATATACATCATGGCCGTACGGCTGAAAAAGTAATCTGATTCGCCTGAGATTACGGTGATCCTGAAGTCACTCCTTTTTCGAATGTGCCGGGCAGCCGTGATACCGGCTATGCCGTTTCCAATTATTGCAATGTGTTGCATTGGCAGTCACGAAGGTGATTTATCAAACGCGAGTTTATTAAGGTTGATCTTCAAGATAACAACAATACGCCGTCATTGTCAAAGTGTAGACAATTATTTATTTGTGATGGAATTAATAGGCAAAATGGATTGTTAAATGCTATTTCCATTTACAATGAAATGGCATAAAATTCCTCATTATGAAGAAATGAACCGACCTGGTGTCAACAGAAATACCCTCCGGGAACTGAACTCGAATAATGGAATGGGATGAATGAGAAAACGGGGAGGAACTTTTAAATAAATCCCTGTAACATTTTGGTGACAAAATCAGTTATTGATTTGACATGGCCGGAAAGTTCGTAGGGAAACTGTGTTTTGATCGGACTTAGGATTGAGGATAAACGGGTAGAACAGGTCATTAGAGTGGTACAAAAACATTTCCAGGATACATGTCCAGGGCTTAGATGAGTCTGAAAGTCAGAATGGAGACAGGATCCATGGAGTGATGAACTTACCTCGGTTTATTGCGGTTAAGGTAAAAAGAGGTGCAACTTTCATAAATTTTCTATCGATATCCTAAAGATTTCGAAACAAAGGGAGCTCAATTGTTAAAATTTGTGAATAGTTACAAACAAAAGGAAATAAAGACGTACCACTATTGTTATTAAAAATAGATTGGTTGTTAAAGGACCGAAAGCATTGAATGGGTTACTGATAATTGGTGAGTCTTATTTGGTTAGGTTGAAAACCCCATTCATAGAACCCCGATATCCCGACCCCCAATCGGGATCGGGGTTTGCTTTTTAAATGGTATCTTCTTTCAATTCCAGATCTTTTACATTATCCCCTGGATTTCGGTCAATCAATTTATTTATTGGATCAATGCCGGCTTTCAGGGGTTTTTCATTTACCAGGATCTCAAATGTGTTCTCGCGTTGGGCGATTTTATGCTTTTGCAAATAAAGCAGTTTGTCCTCTCCATCCTCATCCTCCGCGAACACACCAATATCGATCCAGTCCTGCAATGGAATTTCCGTTTCTGTTCCCAGACTATCAGCCCGGTATTTTATGGCATCCACAGTCAATGTTACTTTGTACTGATCCTCTTCTATTTCTTCATAATATGAATCTGTAGTCTTATTTTCAAACAGTGTGATGTATCTGAACATATCATCAATGATGTACTGAAGACTGTCCGGCGTAACTTTCCTGTAGTACTCAATCAAATCGGCAGAAGTGGGATATGGCGCTTCTTTGAACCCCCAATCTTTTACAAACCTTCTCAGGGCCGCATTGATACTATCTTCACCGACATAATCCTGGAGGGCATACATTACAAGCGATCCTTTCCGGTAATGTATATATCCCTGGCCTTCGACGAATTCCAGGGGCATCTCTTTCTTTCTTTCAAATGTTCTCCCGGTCAGGTAAGAGTTCAGTTCGTGCCTTAGAAATTCCTTGATGATTTCGGGGGGGTAATTCTTTTTCATTACCATCAGGGCCGAATACTGTGAAAGCGTTTCGGAGAGCATCGCATTTCCCTTTACTCCGGCTTCAGTTACCTGGTGTCCCCACCACTGATGCGCCACTTCATGGGCAGTAACGTAAAAAGGCAGGTCCACATCATCTGTTTTGATATTTTGTATGAATCCGATCCCTTCCGAAAAAGGAACCGTATTGGCAAATGATTGTGCAAATGTCCTGTAACGGGGGAATTCCATAATCCGAAGCTGTCTGAACTGGAAGGGGCTAAAATTCAATGTATAATAGGAGAGTGACTCTTTCATGCCCTGAAGCATCCTGTCCGTATTGTAGTCATGCCCTTTGTGATAATATATCTCCAGGTTTACTTCAGGAAGCGTATCTGACGGGGGTATCCACCTGTCGCGTATTATTTCATAATCGGCAGATACCACTGAATAGAAATTAACCATAGGAGTATCCATTTTGTAGTGATAGTAGGAACGATCACCTTCCTTCCAATGGCGCTGTAAATACCCCGGTGCAATGGCGATCTGGGAACTGTCCGTACCGACAATGATCTCAAATTGGATCTTGTCTGCATCGTCGCCGAATAGACTCTGGGCAATGCCTCTTGGATCATCGCGTTCAAGCATCCGTTCGGTGACTTCCAGATCGTTATCTTCTCTGTCATCATCATCCGATAATTCAAATTGTGAATAGTATCCAATTCCCGGAAAGTACTGGGTGTTGTTGAAAAATGTACCATTATATATCACATCGGTGTTTGAGCCACTTTCACGAAATCCTTTGGTCCTGAAATCGACGGTGAAATCCAGTTTCAATACGGAATCAGGCGCTAAGGGCTGGGACAATTCGTAGATGTCGTAAAAGAATTCATGAAACTGTTCTTTCAGCTCGTTATCACGATCGAAATTCAATTCCGTTATGACCTGGAAATCAGGGGATCTTTGAATATGAATTTCCGAAATGGGTTCATCGGACTTATTCCTGAGGATGTAATAACCCGATGCCGTAAAATCCCGGATCTCCGGGAAGATGTCCACTTCCACATAAGTATCTGTAATCTTGGGCTGATTCAGGAATTCAAATTGTTTCAACTGCCTTTCGTAGTCAGCTTGCCGGGCTTTTTGGTCATCCGAATTCCGATATTCGTTCACGACATTAGTATTGTAGAAAATAAATGCACCACTCAGAATGAATACTGCTATTGCAGATACGATGGAAATAAAAGCTTGCTTGTTAAGCCGCAATCCTCCCAGGTTTATCCTGATGCGGAATCTGGTATCCAATCCCCGTACGGCCATCAATATTGCCATTGCATAAAAAACTCCAGCCAGCCCGAACCAGTAGACATTAAACCATGAAAACGGTGTGAAATAATGGCCGTACTGATTCATCTCGGAATATTGTCCTAAACTGGCTCTTGCGAAATAGAACATGGAATGTTCAATTCCCAATTCATCAAAGACGATGAAAGAGACATAGAATACGAACATTAACCCAAATCCCAGGAACTTGTGATTTACGATGGTCTGGATGAATAATCCGAGGATAATGTAGAGTGTCATCAAAGCCAGCGTATCGACGAAAAGAGTAGTAAAGTAGATATTCCATTCGATGAATGTATAACCCTTTATGACCTGAATGACGATGCCACAAAGCATAAGGAGCGCCAGCAAAATGACGGACATCAGGACCATGCCAATGAATTTGCTGGCCAGTACTACAAAGTTTGGATGAGGTAGTGCGTCATAGATCAGGTTCATCTTGATGTCACGCTCCTTCCAGACAATTTCACCGGTATAAAAAACAACAATGATCACAAAAAACAAACTGAAAGCTCCCACGATCATGCGGACTGCCCGCGACGAGGTCATATGAAGTTCCACGTCATAGCCGCTGGTCCCGGAAAGAAATGCGATAACAAAGACCAGTATCATTCCGGCTAGTGCAATAAACAGGAAAGGCCCCTGCTTTACCAGCCATTTCAAATAGAATTTTGATAAACTGAGGATCTGAGTCAGTTGTGCTTTAAATCCAAAAAGCTGGTTGATTTGCGGAATAACCATGTGAATATCCGAATCCTCCCCGGCTTTCTTTTTTTTCCTGCCTCCCCCGTCGCTGATGCTGTAACTGAACCTGAAAAAAGTAAATACCAGGGAAAGTAATCCCACACCCAGCCATATCAGTCGATTTTGCAGAATTATGCCGCTGAAATCGAATAATAGGGTATTTTGCTCCGCAACCGTCCAATATTGTGTCGTCACCTCCAGTGCGCCAAAGCCGAACGGATCTATTAACGCTGCCATATTCTTGTTGTCCAGTTCAGACAAGAACTCACCTGCAACAAGATACCCCATAAACAATATGATGCCCTGCGCATACACTACCACCATTCTTTTACCAAGTGTTCCACCCGAGAAAAAAACAGCACTCAATATCAGGATATTTGGAATGATGAATACTGAGAACGGACTCCAATATGCCATGAAGGAGAAAGGCATCAGTTTGTCGGTATAATCATGCCATGGCCACGGAAGGACCTGGCCGAGCATGGCCCCCCATAGTAAACCGGACATTATCAGGATCGTGATTATGAGAGAGCCGAGGAATTTGCCACCCAAATAATTGAATTTTCTGACCGGAGTTGTAAAGATCATGGAGCTAGTCTTGTGCTCAAAATCCCGTAGAACAGGGACCCCCATGACAGCAGAGATGATAAATATTCCAAATATTGAAAAGGCTCCCATGATAGCTGCCAGTGCTACCGGTGCATTTTCCATTACTTTACCACCGCTTCCTCCGGCCATCACGATATCAGTGGAAGTGGATATAAATGCCAGTACCAGGAGGATGGCGAAATAGATATAGGTCACTGGCCTGTTGAGCCTGTACTTTACTTCAAATTTTATGAACTCGAACATGAGATATTAAAGTTGGGGAGTGGCCACAGCCTCGGCGGATTGCTTGATTTTTGAAAAATATACATCTTCCAGGTCAGAGAATTCATTAATAAATCCCTCTCCGGGTTTGGTATCGCTGTAAACATGGATCTCGGGAGTGCCGGCGATAAGCCGTTCTGAAATAACATTGAAGTTCTCCTTGTAAGAATCCAGTTCTTCCTTCGGTACGGATTTGCTCCAGATCTTTCCTTCAATTCCTCTTATGGAATCCATAGGATTCCCGGTTAACAGTACCTCTCCATGGTGTATAATTGCCATTTGAGTACAAAGTTCCTTTACATCGTCCACGATATGTGTGGAAAGAATGACGACTGTATTTTCTCCGATTTCACTCAGAAGGTTTAGGAATCTGTTCCGTTCCGCCGGATCCAGTCCTGCGGTGGGCTCATCTACTATGATCAGTTTAGGTTCGGAAATAAGTGCCTGTGCTATCCCAAACCTTTGCTTCATTCCTCCCGAGAAACCGCCAAGGTTTTTCTTTCTGTGCGCATAAAGGTTAGTTTTTTGAAGCAGGGCTTGTACCAGATCCCGTCGTTCTCTGCCATTTATCACTCCCTTGAGGACGGCTACATGGTCCAGCAACTCCTCCGCGGTAACTTTTGGATAAACTCCGAATTCCTGTGGTAAATACCCGAGGATCTTACGGACTTCCTCCTTTTGTTTCAGCACATCGATATCACCTAAAGTGACACTTCCCGTATCCGGTTCCTGTAAAGTGGCGATGGTTCGCATCAATGTAGATTTTCCAGCTCCATTCGGTCCTAGGAGGCCAAACATTCCGATTGGGATCTCCAGATTTACATCAATAAGAGCTTTCACACCATTACCGTAGGTCTTGGACAGGTTTTTGATAGATAAATGCATAGAATTCTTTTAGGAGTTATGAAGAAGTGAATATGTAAAATAAATCGGCTATTGCCAATTAAATAATGCTAAAGGGTTTTCTCAGGTTTAAGCGTGTTGACCTTGTCCCAGGTCAGTTTTTCGTCATTAAACTGCTGTTTTGCCATTTCTTCTCCTGAATCGAACCTCTTTTCCTCCGCTATCTCCTCCAATTCCGAAAACTTGATGTTGCTCACCTGGAGCACCTGCTCGGCCTCAAAATCGGAGTATTCGTTGGATTTGAACATATATCGCTTTTTAATTCCCAGATCCACATACCACTGAAAATTCTCCGGATACCAGCGATCTTTTACCAGTTGATACCGGATCTTTTTATCGAATCTGGGATCCTTTATTGATAATCCGAATGCCAGCAGGATCGGTTTGACAACGGCAGGTATAACCAAAGCACCAGAATACTCGACAGCTACAATTGCATCGGTTTTGAGGTCAATAAAGATCTTTCCTTTTTGCCGGGTGTGTTCGACAACTCTTTTGGTTTCAAAATCTATTACCAGCAGTTCGCGGTCCCGGTACTGTACACCGTTGGCAAATGTGTACCTGAATTTTTTGAAAAGCGTACTGTCCAGGCAGGGTTCCAGCGATTTCATAAGATCCATTGAGAGCGTGTTTTCAGGTCCCCCAAATCCCTTTTTTATTTCTTCGGAAACATCTTCCTCTTCATACTCCTCCCCCTTTTTTTTGGCTTTTCTCTTTTCCTTTTGTTGTTTTTTCTCAATCCAATCCCGCATGAAAGCAAGGTCATGGACGTCTTCAACCCTCCGGTGCAACAAAAGCTGATGTTGGTTTTCAATCGTATCCTGATAACTTGGATAGTAAGATTTGAAATAACCCTCTGTAAGGTTTAAAAAATTCCCGTTCTCAACAAACTTCTCACGATAATAGGAATTTGTCGCGAATGGGTCCGAGGGGTAATTTTCAGACATTCTTTTCACGGCCCTGATGATGTAGTCCGTCGGTGAAAGCGGGCGAACAACAATTTCATCCAGCTGCATGAAGCTTTCGGTAAGAACGATTGTCATGTTGGACCCATACACAGCAGGGTTGATCTCGTAGGATTCATAGCCCAGGTAGCTGACAACCAATGGATGAGTCCTGAGTTCCGCAGGTACCTGCAATCGAAACTCTCCATTCTTATTGGTAATTGTTCCCTGCGCTTTCCCTTTAAAGCCCACGGTGGCAAATGGGAGTGGCTGCTTCGTAGTTTTGGAAATAACTACTCCATCTGTTGCAATTTGTCCTTTTACACCATAAAAACACAGAAGTAACAGGAAGAGCGTCGAAGTTTTCATCGATAGAATAATCCGTGTTCTCTTATTGTGATGCCACTCTTTCACTGAAGGTTGCTTGATTGTTCTAATATATTCAACACTTGTTCCAGCGATGAACAAGATCTCGTTTTCGTACCTGAAATGACGTTCCATTCCGCCGGATTGTTACACTTTACCTTGAGATCTGATTTGTCTGTTACCTCAAATCCTTTTCTTCTAAGCGCTTGTGCTGTCCAGAAAACCGTGTTTCCGGTACCCTCGACTACCACCGGGATACCTCCCTGCGATAGATTAACAGTGCCATGCTCCAGGTCAAAAGTATCCTTGTCCAGGAACAGCGTTTCATGAATGGCCCCGCGGAGGATGAGATCCTCGGGAATTCCCTGAATCAAAGGACTATTGAAATTGAAAAGCCAAAGTCTGTCAGATAGCTGGGCACATATTTGAATATCATGCGTTGAGATGAGTACTGCTTTGCCCTGGGAAGCTATTTTTTTCAGTAACCGCATGACCTCTATTTTGTTGTGAAGGTCAAGATGGGCGGTTGGTTCGTCCAGAATGATAACATCTGTCTCCTGCGCCAGTGCCCTGGCAATCATAACGATTTGCAACTGACCATCACTCAGCTCAAATAACTTTTTGTTTGCCATATAATTTATTCCCGTTTCCGAGATGACACGTTCGATCACTGCCTTGTCTTTATCACGCAAAACTCCCAGTGAACCGGAATAGGGGTGTCTGCCGAGCGCTACCAGTTCTATTACACTAAGATTGAGAGAACCGGGCTTTTCGGTGAGCACCAGGCTAATCGCCGAAGCAAGTTTCCTTGTAGTCAAGGAAATAATTCGTTTGTCCCGGAAGTAAACCTCGCCATCTATTGAGGGGAGCAGCCCTGAAATGGTTTTGATAAATGTGGTCTTACCTACACCGTTTTGGCCAACCAGGGAAATGATCTCACCATTGTTAATGGAAACATTAATACCCCTTTGAAGAACCTTATTACCTGATTTTACCAGGTATCCAATGCTCAATTCCCTCGTCGAAATAAGACTCATGACTGGAAAGTGTAATTAAGATTTTTTTTCCTCAGCAAAAGAAATATTACAAAGGGAGCGCCGAACAAAGCAGTAATTGCATTTATAGGCAGTGTGGATTCGGATCCCGGCAGCTGGGCTATGATATCAAATAAAAGCATCAAAATGCCACCAAACAAAATGATCAATGGTGTGAGAAGTAAGTGATTTGTTGTATTAAACAGCATCCTGGTCAGGTGGGGTAACGCAATCCCAAAAAAAGCTATCGGTCCGCAGAAGGCGGTGACTGTTCCGGCAAGAATGCTGGTATTTATGATGATCAGGTGCCGGGTAAGTTTCATGTTCAGGCCAAGTGAAATAGCGTAGTTTTCTCCTAACAGTAAGGCATTTAAAGGTTTGGACAACAAAAAAGCCATTATCAGCCCCACAAGGATGATTGGGATGAAAACGCTCAATTCGATCCATGACAGACTGCCCAGCGATCCAAAAGACCAGATGACATAGGCCTGAATATTTTCAGCCTGACTGAAGAATTGAAGGATGCTGATGACTGCCCCGGAAGCCGCCCCGAACATGAGCCCGATGATGAGTAGTGAGACTGAATCACGAACGCGGTTGGCAGCAAATGCTATTGTGAGCAAAACCAGAAGCGCGCCTATCCCGGCGCTCACTACAAGCAACCAGCTTCTCCCGATCCCGGATAACTCGAGGAATCCGCCAAAATAAAATCCGAGAAAAATGGCTACTGCTACTCCCAGTCCGGCGCCGGAACTGATCCCCAAAACATACGGGCCGGCCAGGGAATTTTTGAATAAGGTTTGCATCTGCAAGCCGCTGATCCCAAGGGCGCCGCCTACCAATGTTGCCGTAAGGGCTTTTGGTAATCTGAAATTGCTCAGGATCAGGTCCCAGGAGTCAGACCCTGTACTCTTTCCGAAAAGATAGCTTGAGATACCTTTTAGCGGGATATCAACGGATCCAAAGCTGAGATTAAGCAGAAAGCACCCTGCCAGACCGGCTGCGAGGAAAAGTAATAATCCTCTCCATTTTCTTACGGACGCTTCAAAGTATTGATTGATCATGGGAGCTGCTCGTAGTACACAAATTCATGATCAGGCAGTAACTCAGGATGAAGCACCTTAATGAGGTCGGCAAGTACCAGATCTGGTCTGGAATATCCTGATTCAAAGAAATCATTACCGCCTGCTTCATTGATCCTTCTGGAGTAATTGTAGACACGTTTTTCTTTGAAGCTCTCAAATGAAGCATAGCGATGGTCCTGGCTTTCCAGTTCATAAAGTGAGGTAAATGAAGACAACCCAATCCAGTAATCTGCGTCATGAGCCTTTTCATATACCGACTCAAAGCTGATTTCCAGCCAGCCATTTGTGTCGTCATCTGCCCACAGATAGTTTCCGCCGGCATCAGCAAAAAAAGTAGCCATCCAATTACCGCCTCCTGCCAAAAACCAGGTATCCCCATAAAGTGTACCACTCAAAATGGTGGGACGTGTCCGCACATCTTTGGCAAGGGTTTTCAATGAATTATAATTGGCTTTAATGGATTGAAATATCGAATCGGCTTCAGGCAACTTTTGGTAAAAAGCTCCAAAAAATCTGATCCATTCAGCCTTGCCCAAGGCGGAAGTTTCGAGGAAATCTGCATTGTAGACTACAGGAATACCCGCCTCCGATATCTTGTCCATTGTTGTGGATTCATACCCTGCATCATAGGCAAATATCAGGTCCGGATCTAATCCAAGTATAAGCTCAATATTGAGGCTGGCGCCATCGCCAATCTCAACCACTTCACCTTTTTCGATCAGCGCTTTCATTTCAGGAGAATTGACCATATTGAGATTGTGAAACCCTACAAGTGTATTGGATTCACCGATGAGTTCTATGAAAGGCAAGTAGGTTGTGGAAGTACAAATTACGCGTTGCGGCTTTTTGGAGATGGTGTAGGTTACCGGCTCTTTTGCACCAGGCCAGGGTTCGGTGACAACCACCTTGTCTGCGTACAACTTAAATTTTGTTGCATGTTCCAGGCTAACGGGATCACTTTGAGCGCTTTGATATTCTTTTCGTGGGGTGCAGCTGGCAAGTGCAAGTAAAGCAATCGTGGCCATTGTGATCTTCATGTTTCAAAAATGATTAAAATCAATGATTATTTGTTTTCGGGTTTCATGTTTTATCTAACTTTACCCTTGGATTCAGGGTGTTCGGTATTTTTCCAAAATCCGAATTAAAAGGGAACCCCGTGAAAATCGGGGGCTGTGTCCGCAACTGTGATCCCTGTAAAAAGCGTTTCAATCTGCAATGCCACTGACCGCTAGCTGGCGGTTGGGAAGGCCATTGAAACCGGGATAGCCAGGAGACCTGCCGTGATCAATTAGATTTCCGTCTGCTTCGGGACAAAGCCTGCGGAAGGCCACAATCTTTCATTTGTGAAAGTTTTAATACGTACAGTTTCTATCCTTTGGATGTTCTTCTGGATGTCCCCGGGAAGCCAGGCCCAAAGGACAGATACGCTTCTCTGGCTCAAAGAAGTGGTAGTGCGCAATCCCGAACAAACCGCAAATCCCATCGGATTGCATGTGCAGCGAATAGATACCGGGTTTTTGCAGGCTGATGAGGGAAACGGCTTCACTGAACTGATGCAGAAAGTAGCAGGTGCGAATGTGCGTGCTTATGGATTGGGTGGACTGGCTACCATTTCATTGAGAGGGACGGGCCCTTCCCACACGGCAGTTCTCTGGAATGGGATCAACATTCAGGGGGTTGCTGCCGGCCAGATGGATCTAAACCTATTATCAAATGGATTTGCAGATGATGTTGCTATCCAATACGGAGGGTCGTCTGTTACTTTCGGAAGTGGAGCAATTGGCGGAACACTAAGCGTAAATAACAGCAAACCTTCTACTGAAGGTTTAGAATTCTCTACTGTTTTAAGGGGTGGATCTTTCGGCTCCCTGTATCAGTCGTATGAAGCAATTGCCGGGTTTAATAAAGTTAAGCTTGCTGCCAAATACTTCAGGAACAAAGCGGACAACGACTTCACTTTCCGAAACACTGCATTACACAATGCCCCAAAAGAGGTCTGGGAGCATGCCGGTACGTCAGGGGAAGGGATATTGATACAGCAATACTACGATATTAAAACAGATCACAAGTTGTCTTTACGCTGGTGGTATCAGGACAATTATCAGGAAGTTCCTACGCCATTTACAATAATTACAGTTGGCGATGATGTTCAAAAAGACCGGTTGCACCGGATTTTACTAAACTATAATTATCAGCGAAATGGTACAGATATTGATTTTAAAACGGCCTGGCTTTTTAATCGACTGAATTATGAGGGCTCAGTCACAGAGACAAACGCGTGGATCAATGAAGCGGAAGCGACCATCTGGCTGGCGGAAAGATTATACCTGAATACCGGCCTCAACTATACCCACGAAACAGGGAATTCCAATTTTTACGGTACAGACATCAGAAGACGAAACCGTTTGACCACATATGCTCATCTGAAGCGGAATTGGTCGCATGGGATCGTATCCAATTTATCGGTAAGACAGGAAATGCTTGATGGGAAACTGGTCCCCTTCATACCCTCATTGAGTGTCAATGCAACATTAAATAAGAAAATGTTCTTACGGGGCTCAACATCAAGGGTCTATCGTATACCGACATTCAATGATTTGTACTGGAGAGGCAGCGGCGCTGAAGGGAACCCGGATCTTGCCGCTGAAAGCGGATGGGGAGAAGAGATCGGATGGAACTACATGGATGGATCCGGGAATGTGACATGGGAACTTGATCTGAGTCTTTATGGTAATCAAATCCAAAACTGGATTCTATGGACTGAAACCGATGGTATTTGGTCACCGGAAAATGTTAAAACTGTCTGGTCAAGGGGTATGGCCTGGTCCGGAGACCTGCAGGTCTTTGCAAATGAATGGATTGTCGGGATAGGTGGAAATTATCAGTATACGCTATCTACAAACAAGTCACTGGCCGCTGCTATCAATTCGAGGGAGAGAAACAAGCAGCTACCCTATGTGCCATACCATCAGGGAAAGATCAATGTGTCTGTCCGTCACAAAAACTTCAGGATCATTTATATCCATGCGGTCACAGGCAAACAGTTTACGAATGGAGATAATTCGGAGGCTTTTGCCTTACCCCGATACGATGTGGGCTACATCAAGTTCATAACCCATATGGACATTCATTATTTCAGGGGAGCATTGTTTGTTGACTTAAACAATATCCTCGGTGAGGAATACAATGCAAGAAGGGGATATCCCATGCCCGGGTTTTATTTCAACATAGGAATCAATTTAAATTTTAATAATACAGAAACATGAAAAGAAGACAATTATGTTTGAATTCGTCAGTCCTGGTGGTTTTGATCGCCGTAGCGCTGACATTTTTCTCCTGCAGTGATAATGATCCAATCCCTGATCCGGGGCCAGCAGGATTTTTTATTGTTAATGAGGGCGGATTTGGAAATTCCAATACATCTCTTTCCTATTATGATTATGAGACGGGAGAGGTGACTAACAATATTTTTCAATCTGTAACGGGTCGGCCACTTGGTGACCAGGCTCAATCCATGACTGTTTTTGAAGGCAAAGGATATATTGTTGTTCAGGGATCAGCAAAACTGGAAGTGATCAATGCTGATGACCACACATCTGTAACTACAATCACCGAGGGCCTGGTGAGCCCGAGGTATCTTCTTGGGATCAGTAGTACAAAGGCCTATGTCTCAGATTGGGGTGAGTTTGGTGTGACGGGGACAGTAAAGGTGATCGATCTGGAAAGCAATATGGTCTCGAAAACCATAGCCACCGGACAGGGAGCAAACGAAATGTTGAGAGTTGATAATAAAGTTTATGTGGTAAATGCAGGCGGGTGGGGCCGGGACAATACCGTCAAGGTGATCGACTCAACAACCGATGAAATAGTTGATGCAATTGAGGTCGGGGAAAATCCAAGAAGTATACAGCAAGATGCTGGTGGAAATATATGGGTGTTATCGGCCGGGTATCTGGCCTATGACCAGTCGTGGAATCTCGATCCGGAAAATAGTACTAAAAGTTCGTTAACCAAGATTGTGAGTGATGAAGAGGTCCTCAGGCTGGAATTTCCCGAACTCACCTTCAGTACTGCCAGTCATTTACGAGTAGATATCGCCGGTGAGGTTCTTTATTACCTTTATGATGATAAGTTGTTCAGGATATCTGTCGATGCTACCGGTTTACCTGAAACAGCCTTTGTTGAGAAGGGCTTTTATGGATTATCCGTAGATCCTGCTAGTGGAAATATAATTGCTATGGAAGCTTCTGATTTCAGCTCGTCCGGTAGTATGTACTTTTACAACGCTGAAGGTGAGGAACTTGATTCTTTTGTCGTGGGGATCGCTCCGAATGGATGTGCTTTTATTCAGTGAGGAAACAGGTTTGGTCGGCTATCTTTTGCCCATCTATTCAACATAGATCAACTGCCCGGTTATGAAAGTATGTTCTTTTTTACCTGCCGCCACACAAATGATCTACGATCTCAGGTTAGATCATTTACTGCATGGCGTCACATTCGAATGCCCGCCACAGGCATTGGAGGAGAAGACCGTTGTAGTTAGATGTGAGATGGAGGGAAAATGTTATTCAAGTGAAGAAATTGACCGGGTATTTTCATCCAGTGTGCATAGAGGAAGAAGTCTGTATTATACTGAAGATGATCTGCTTGAGGAGATAAGCCCTGACATTATTTTTACCCAGGACGTTTGTGAGGTCTGCCAAATTAACACTGTATGCACCCGCACTGCGGTCGCCAAGCTGAGTAAGACTCCGGAAACGGTAATACTCACTCCTCAATCCCTGCAGGATGTGTTTGATTCGGTGGAGACCATTGCTTCCGCTTTGGGATATCGTGAAGCGGGTGTGACCTATATGAAGGAAATTGACAAACGCTTGTGGAGTGTGGTTGATTCTCTGAGGAGGGGAAGGGTCATGCCAAGAAGGATAATGCTCATGGAGTGGATGGAACCAATATATAACTGTGGTCATTGGATACCTCATCAGATAGGCCTGGCAGGTGGCATAGATATGCTTTCCAATCCTTCCGGAGATAGTATCGTGACGCCCTGGGAGAAAGTGTTGAAATATGACCCTGAAGTACTGGTGATTGCACCCTGTGGTTTCAAAGTGGACCGTACCCTGGAGGAAATTCACCTGTTGGCATCGAGGCCCGGATGGGAATCGATGAAGGCTGTGAGCAGTAATGAGGTATATGTTGTGGATTATGAACTATTTACACAGCCATCAGCAAGCACTTTAGTGGACGGCATAGAATTATTGGCAGGTATAATTCATCCCGACCATATGCAGGTGTCTGACAGGCTTCAGCGCAAATTCAAAAACCTGGAGGCAATTGAATTAAATACCGGATAGTAAGCGGTCAATCCCTTTTCTGACCGGCAATTTCCCTGAAAAGATCAGTTCCTCAGTTTCTTTTAGGTTTTGCCTGACATGATGCCGGCTGAAGAAATCCTGTTCCAGTCTCTCCCGCAGGGCTTCCCGAAACCAGGATAGATTCTGATTCTCCCTGTTAGAATGGAAATGACCGTTTTCAGTTGTGAGATCTCTGAACTTCAGGATTGTTTTCCACGTATCTTCAATCCCGGTATGTTCCAGGGCTGAAGCAGTTCCCACTGGCACTACCCATCCGTTTTCGTTGGGAGGGAAAAGATGCAGGGCTTTCTCAAATTCTTTTGCCGCTCTTTCTCCGGCTTTCTTATTTGATCCGTCTACCTTATTAATAACGATCATATCGGCCATTTCCATAATGCCTCTTTTGATCCCCTGCAATTCATCACCACCACCTGCAAGCATCAAAAGCAGGAAAAAATCAACCATTTTTTTGACCGATACTTCAGATTGACCAACTCCGACAGTTTCAACAATAATTATTTCATAACCTGCTGCCTCGCATAAAAGGATGGTTTCACGGGTTTTTTGTGCAACACCTCCAAGATAATTTCCAGTGGGGCTGGGTCGGATAAAAGCTTTTGGATCCACAGACAATTCCTCCATTCTTGTTTTGTCCCCTAAAATGCTCCCTTTGCTGATTGTGCTCGTTGGGTCTATGGACAGTACCGCGATCTTTTTACCGTTTGAGGTTAAAAACTTACCGATTTTCTCGATAAAGGTGCTTTTTCCCACTCCCGGAACTCCCGTAATACCAATTCTGAGACTTTTTCCGGTTTCGGGCAGAATATTTTCGATTACTTCATCAGCAATCAATCGATGCTCCTTTTTCTTGCTTTCTATTAGCGTAATCGCCCGACTAAGTGCAATACGGTCACTTTTTAAAATTCCTTCAATGTAGTCCTCCGGCTTCAATGGATAAAGTTTTATTGTTTACAGGTTACCTTTTCAATAAAAAATTGATATATTTCAAGAAAAAATTAAATTTTACTAATTTTGTAATTGATTGATTGCTTGAATAATGATTACTTGCAGGCAAATTAGTTGAATTTGATCACCTGCTAAATCTAAAAAAATGTTTAGAAGACTTTGGTTAGACGTTATTCTAGGTACCCTGTTCATTTTTGGACTTTTGGGAATGTTCTATTCCATGACAGCGTTCAAGGTATTTGATATTTTCGATCCGATAGGAGATGCTTTGAGTGAAATGCAAATGACTGATATTGTGTTTTCTCAGTTGAGGGAAGATCCCATTGCGGACGATCGTGTGGTATTGGTAAACATGAGTAATCTTACCAGACCGGAAATTGCGCTGCTGTTGGATTCTATTAGTCAGCACAATCCGAAAGTGATTGGAATTGATTCATTTTTCTATTTCCCAAAGGACGACACACTGGGAGATATGATGTTGATGGATGCACTTTCAAGAATTGAGAACCTGGTGCTGGTCACCAAAGTATGGGTGAATCCTGAAACGGACGAGCCAGATTCAATCATCAGGTCGTGGGAAGGTTTTTCCCAGTTTGGGGAGGGGGCAGTTGCCACTTTGGATACGGATGCCAAGCACCAGGGAGATATTAAATTTTGCCGCCAGTTTTGGCCGCAGGTGGAAGTAAATGGTGAACGACATGTAGCCCTTGGAGTGAAATTGGCCAGTTATGAGGATTCAACTGCAGCAGCTAAATTTTTAGCCCGGGGTATAGAAGAAGAATTGATCAACTTCAAAGGCAATGTCCTGGATTATGGTGCTACAAAATTTGGGACAAAATATTTTGCCCTGGATGTTATGGACGTTTTCGGCGGAAATTACATTCCCGAAATGATAGAAGGCAAGATTGTACTGTTTTGCTTTCTGGGAGAGTTTTTAGGTGATCTAAAATCTGCAGAAGATAAGTTTGTGACTCCTTTGAACGCCAAATATGTTGGGAGGACCTTGCCGGATATGTTTGGTGGCGTGATTCACGCAAATATCATATCCATGGTCCTTAGTGAAGACTATATCAACTATATGACCGAGATGCAGGGTTACATAGCTGCTATAATATTGTGCTTTTTAAACGTTTTATTGTTTACGATCATTTATAAAAGAATCCCGAAATGGTACGATGGATTGACCAAATTAATTCAATTGATCGAGGCATTTGGATTTTTCACGTTAATGATCGTGGTTTTTAATGCCTACAACTATAAAATGGATTTGACAATAGCGATCATCTGTATACTTCTTGCAGGGGATGCCCTGGAGGTATACCATGGTGTGATCAAAAACGCGTTTACGAAAGAGGGACGAAGGTCCTTGTTTAAAGCCGATAAGATTTAAATTTGTAATAATTGAAAAAACCACAAAAGCGGAATATCATGAGAAAGTCGTATTCTTTTATCCTTATTTTTTCACTGCTTTTTGCATTCACAGCTGCTTTTGGCCAGGGCTATACATTTAGGGTTTTAGCTAATAAAGGTCAGAACCAGGTGAAAAAAGCAGGAGCATCTGCGGCAGTTGCATTGAAAACAGGCGCAACGCTAAATGCCGATGATGAATTGATTGTTGGAAATGGTTCCTACATAGGCTTGATGCATAAAACAGGAAAAACCATTGAAGTGCGAACTGCTGGTACACAAAAAGTATCAGCGATCGAGCAAAAACTAGCTGCTAAAAGCACAAGTGTAGCTAGTAAGTACGCTCAGTTTATAGCAAGTAAAATGAACGAAGGTCCAAGAACATTGGCTTCACGTATGCAGGCCACTGGTGCGGTATCAAGAGCGACCGGCAGTGCAGCTATTGAGGTAATGCTACCAAAAGACAACAACAATACCGTTGAAGTTTTTGGAAACTATGGCATAATCTCATGGTTACCACCGGCAGATGCGGATGAGAATATCATGTATACAGTGAAGGTTGAGAACATTTTCGATGAAGTCATATATGAAGACGAAACTGCTGCAACCTCTTTCGAGTTGAACTTCGAGGAGGTTCCAAATGAAACGGGTCTTTACCTGATCACAATTGGTAAAAAAGGTGACGATGAGATCAAATCTGAACGATTTGGGATCAAGAAAGTAGGTGAAGAGGATATGGTCGAACTCGTTGAGAATTTTGAGGGACTTCAGTCTGAGGTTAGTGATGATTCTCCATTGAATAAGCTTATCTATGCTTCATTCTTTGAAGAAAATGGGTTGATCCTGGATGCACTTACCAAGTACGAGGAAGCTATTAAGTTATCTCCTGAAATTGATGATTTTAAAGAGCTTAAAACAGAGTTTCTTCTTAATAACGGACTTTTGGTTGTAGAAGACGAATAATAAATTTATAGATATTCAGAACAGTTTAAAGGCGGTGCGCCATTGGCGCACCGCCTCTTTTATTTCCTCTCTTTTATTTCCTCCCCCTTATACAAGATCCCGGGTTTAACTTAGGTTATTCAATCACAGTCTGAATCAACCTCCGGTCCAGGTATCCTGTTCCGATTGAGGGATAGGGAGAATGAATTTGTCATCCCAGGGGTCGTTGATATTGAATTGATTGCCGATCCCGAATTCGTCCGGAAGCGGATCGAAAAATACCCTCCATCTCTTGAGATCGTGAAGTAACTGACCTTCATAGAGGAGCTCTCTGCTACGTTCCAGCATCAGCGTGTCAAAGAATGCAAATTGATCACTTGCAAAATCACTTGGTTGAAGTGTTGAAATATTGGCCCTGCTTCTCAATAAATTGATATCATCAAGTGCAGATTGTGTGACAATATTAGAGTTTGTCTCAAAATTAGCTTCGGCCCTGATCAGGTGCATTTCCGCCAATCTGATGATTGGGAGAACATTATCAGTCCGAAGGTATTTGGAGGGAGAGAGCAGCAATGTATTGATCGTATTTGTGTAAAAAGCGGTACTTATTTGATTGCTCGTAGTGCTTGTATTTGTGGTAAGATCAGTGGAACCTCTAACGTCGGAAGCAGCAAACATTGGACTGTTCAATACAAAGGTGGAGTTAAACGCAGATTCCAGAATCCCGAAAATCCCTAATCCACTTTCTGTGAGACTTGAATAGAATGTTGTAATCCCAACACCGGACGTACGATCTCCGGTATTATTTGACAGAGTTTGCTGAATGGCAAAAATATCTTCATCACTATTTGACGGATTGTTAAACGCCAATAAAGGATCAGACATCAGGGAAAATTCACCCGAGGAAATAACATTTTCAGCATGTGTTAAGGCGTTTGCATAATCACCTTTTTGCAGGGACAAACGTGCCAGCACAGCCTGGCAGGTATAGTATGATATCCGGGTGCCATTTTTACCCAAAGGAGCAAGCAAGGTGGAAGCCATATCCAGGTCAGATGCTGCCTGATTGTAGACTTCATCAATTGACGCCAGGGTAGGTGTGGAGATTTGGCTGACATCAAGTATCGGTTCTGTCCTCAGTGGGATAGCAGGTGTGCTGGCAGGTGTGACTCCGGTTGCTGTGTATTGAGGTGCCCAGAGTCTGACCATTTCAAAGTACAGCATACCACGCATGGCCAGTGCTTCTCCTTCTACCCTGTCCCGGTTGGCAGGTGATAAATTATCAATGTTGGCCAGAATACTGTTAACTGTATTGATCACTTCGTATGCACGTCTCCAGTTCTCCGTCACCCTGGAATTCCTGGGATTATCGCTGACATTCTTGTCAACAAAATTTGCATAGCCCGGAGCCTGTACCGAACTCCAAAAGACTTCAATACTTTGAGGATGGGCAAGGAGTGTTGGTATTACTATGAAATCACCTCCGAATAGTTCTCCGCCACTGACTCCATCGCTGATACCACCGAAATTATAATATGCACCAATTAATGCCTGCTCTATTGTCTCATCGTCGGTTAAGATGTCTCCACTGATCCTGCCATCCGCTTCCACATCAAGCAGACTGGAACAACGTGTCAAGATAAGGATCAGGAGAAAAGAAGTATATATTTTTTTCATGATTAAAATCCGATTTTAATTCCTGACATAAATACTCTTGGTTGAGGAGCTGTGAAATCGTCAACTCCGCGTGTGATATTTTGTCCGATACCCCCAAGTTCAGGATCTACATAATTGGTGTCCGGATCGTACCCATTATAATCTGTTATGGTGAACAGGTTTTGTCCACCTATGTATACTGTGAAATAACGCAACCCCATATTACCAATCATTTCACCGGGAAGATTATAGCTCAGCTGGAGATTATTGAGTCTGATGAAACTGCCGTCCTCGATCCATCTGCTTGACGGATTAGTGTTCTCGGCTGAGGGCTCGATCACGGAATAGGGCACGTTATCACCAGGTTCGATCCACCGATTCACCTGATCAGCCCGCTGACCGAGTAACAGGATACCGCTGTTGGCCAGGAATTCGCCGGTCCGGTTGTACTTATCTACACCCTGCACCATTTGTAGCTGGAAGCTGAAGTCAAAGTTGAAAAATGATAACGTACTGATGAGGCCTCCAAAAAGGCTCGGATTAGGATCGCCGACAACCTGACGTCCGTTATCCAGCAGATCCTGGTCATAGTTGGTTGTGGTGCCACCAGACCCGTCTTCCCATTGGGATTTTCCGTTGGCTGGATCAGGGCCAACATAAACGGGGAGATAAAATACTCCCGGGGATTGATTTTCAAGATATGCATTTTGCTCTACTATCAATGTGCGACCTTCACCACCAAGATCAGTGATGGTATTATTGACAGTTGAAATATTGAAGCTTGTAGTCCAGTTCACATTTTCACTTGCTACATTAAGCGTTGTCAATTCTATTTCAAAACCACTGATTTCGAGAGACCCCACATTTGTAATGGCCTCAGATTGACCACTTGTTTGTGAAACAGGTGTAGGGAAAAGGAGATCCGATGTATTTTTCATGTAATAATTCATGGAGCCGCTTATTCGATCATTTAACAGGCCGAATTCCAGTCCGGCATCCAACTGGGCTGTACTCTCCCACTTCAGGTCTTCGTTTGCGAGATTAGCTATGCGTAAACCCGTCTCAGATCCATACCCAATGGTAAAGTAATTAGTTACGTACAGAAAATCATCTTCCGGCGTATTTCCGACAATACCGTAACTGCCCTTCAATTTCAGAAAACTTATGGTGGAGTTGCCTTCCAGGAAAGACTCATTACTTATGGTCCAGCCTGCTGATAAAGCTGGGAAAACTCCCCACCGGTTATCCTCCCCAAACTTGGATGATCCGTCATATCGCGCACTAACCTGAAAATTATATTTCTGGTCGATAGAATAATTTATCCTGGTGAAATATGAGAGAAATGCGTACCCTGTACTGGGAATAGGATTGTTTATAAATCCATCCCCGGATGTTTTATTTTCTAACTCCTGAATTGAATTAACTCTTGCCGAGCGAAAGGCGAAGTCAGAATTAGATTTTTGATAGGAAGATCCTAAAACCACATTTAGCGGATTGCCACCAACCGTATTGGAATAGTTCAGATACCCGTTGATGAGATAGTTGAAATTTGTGAAATCGGCAATTCGTGAGAAGCCTGTTGGATTCCCGGTCTGAGTTTCCGGTCCTTGTCTTCTTTCCGTCTTACCATCTACATAGTCGATACCCCCATCCACATTGAAAGATATCGACTCATCTAACACATACTTTATCCCGGCATTCCCTATAAACCTGTTGTTGGTCTCGACATAATCAGAAAAATTAACTTCCGTCAGTGGATTGTATTCCAGGCTCCTGACTCGCAATTGGTAATTATTGGCGGGGTCATAGGAATCGGAGGAAGGCAGTGCGATCGCTTGCATGGGTGAGCCCAGGTCCTGATCATCATTCAACCTGTTGTTGGTGGAATTAACATAGCTTATTCCAATAGTCGTTGACAATTGACTGGAAAACTGACTGTTTAGGTTAAAATCCGCATTTAGCCTCTCATAATCATTTCCGATGAGAATTCCTTCCTGATTTGTATATCCTATTCCTGTAAAGAATCGATGATTCTCATTTCCCCCGGACAGGTTAATGTTAGCGCGATGGGATAGGGCGTTGCGAAAAACTTCATCCTGCCAGTCAGTATCGTATGTCAGTGAGTCCAGAATGGGGAAACCTATATCATAATCGGTAGTTCCAATGGAAAAGGACGCTGTGCCGCTTTCGGCCCATTGCTCTAGTCGGTCACGTGTGATAACACCGTCTGCCGGATCGCCAAAACCGGTTAAACGAAGTGTATACTCGACCAGCATTTCATTGTAGTTCTTCGGTGACATGAGGTCAAGTGTCTTCGGTCGCTGACTCAATCCGATTTGATAATCAACATCTACTTTTAGTTTGCCTGATTCACCTTTTTTTGTAGTAATCAGAATAACTCCATTGGCGGCCCTGCTGCCGTATATGGCAGTCGCAGAAGCATCTTTCAGTATTTGCATTGAAGCAATGTTATTGGGATTGATCTCTGACTGATTCCCGGAAGTTAGAGGAATGCCATCCACAACATACAGGGGGTCGTTTGATCCGACCAATGAAGAACCTCCCCTGATCCTCACAGTTGTACCCTGTCCCAGCTTCCCGCCATTATTGGACACAAAAACCCCGGACGCTTTACCCTGCACTGCTTGTTCCAGTCCAACCAGAGGTTGCCCGCTGATACTTTCGGAATCGATTTGACTGACACTACTGGTGAGTTCTTCCCGGGATTGAGATCCGTATCCAACTGAAATCTGGTCCGATTCATCCGGGATCCTGATCATCATCACATCTACTGATTCCTGGAAACTGACTTCAATTTGCTGGGTCCGGTAACCGTCAATCGAAACCGTCAGCAGACCACCGTCCTCCGGGATGACCAATGAATAATTTCCTGAGTTATCGGTAGTGGCACTGTTTGACTGACCTCGGATCTGAACTGAGGCTCCTGCCAGACCTGAAGGCTTGTCATCTGCGGCAACACGGCCTGTTAAGGTCCTTTGAGAAAAAGCCTGATTAATAATTAACAAACTTATGATCAGGCCGGGGAATAGTTTTTTCATATTCTGAAAATTTGGATTTCAAATTACAAATATTTCGATAGAATAACCACAACGCCGGTTTCGCGGTGCCCAAAAAAAATCCCCGAAGCTGACGGGGATTTAAATTTTGATGTTGTTTATTTTAATCCAGACCTATCATTACAAACGGCCCCCAGTAGATCGGATCCCGGTATTCATTTCTGATTTCCTTCTTGGCTTCAACGAATGCCTGCCTTTTGTTTCCGGTTTCCAGCCACTTTCTATAGAATTTTACCATTAGTTGCTGAGTTGCCTCATCGGAAACTTTGAACAAACTCATGATGATGGTTTTTGCTCCGGCAACCAGGAATGCCCGTTGCAAACCATACACGCCTTCTCCTGCTTCAATCTCCCCAAGACCGGTTTCACATGCTGAAAGCACAACCAAATCCGTTTGATCCAGATTAAGGTTCATGGCTTCATAGGCAGTCAATATGCCATTGTCAACATTGTAGTTGAACCTTGTCTCATTCAAAATGTCTCCTGCTCCGGAGAGAAGTAATCCGGATTTCAGAAGCGGATTTTCGTACAGATAGGTTTCATTGAGTTCCGCATCGAGTGCGCTGGCTTCCAATTTTTCGGATTGGAAAAATCCGTGGGTTGCAACATGGAAGATCTTTGGATTTACCACAGCCTTGATGGTATTCTCATTGGCGTCTAACTCAGTATATTCATTGATCTCATATCCTTTTCTTCCCAGGTAGTCCTTTACTTCCTCGATTTCTTTTTTGGTGCCTGGCAGGTCCACTATCACCTCACTGGTTTCTCTGGTGATCCCTGAATTAGGTTTAGGAACACCCGGAGCGGTCTCAATGTAGAAGACAGGGTTTCCAAACATCATCGCAACTTGTTCCTGAGCTTCGGCCACAGTTTGAACTTTCTTCAGATAGAGATCTTTTGTATTGCTGACCAAAACGATATTGGAATTATCAAGTACATATTTGTTCTCTTCCCATGTTGGTATTGCTTCAAGATTAATTTGATTGTAAACTCCGTCCGGGGATATATACATGGTCGATACCGTGCCGATTTCGCTATTGATAGGAGCCCAGAATGCGTCGTACGAATTGTTATCCCTTATCTTGTACTTGATGCTGTTTCTATAATAATTCAGATATTTCTTCTCAAGCTCCTCACCATTGTCCAGCAGTATCATTCCAGGTTTGGCACGTTTTTCTCCGGTTACATACAACAAGGCATATTTGATGGAGTCGGTGAATGTATGGTCAAAAACACGGAATCTCACCATTTCAATAGCTACTTCGGTTTCTTCTAGCGATTCCCTGATGTTTTCCCACGTGACTCCCTTTTTCTCATATCCCTGACTGAATAGTTCGGACTTAAGGCTTAGGTCTTTTTCCAATAGTTCCACTTCCTGAGACAATTGACCTGTGTTAATGTTATTTTCAGTGAGCTGGGAAGTGGTCATGGAAAGTGCAGCAGTCAAAAGTTCTTTCTTCCTGATCCATTGCTGATAGATTGAAATCAATTCCTCATCTCCGCTATTCAGGATCCTTTCTCTGATCTTGATAGATGTATTGAGCAGTAAAGCCTTGGTCAACAGGGCATTGTTATACATCTCCCCAATGTATCTGTCATTTCTATTCTTGCTCACAATAAGGGTATTGTAGAACTCATAGTCAGTTTTGATGGTGTTCCAGAATTTCGCCTTTTCTCTTTCCGAAAGTGAAGGAAAATAATCTTCAATGAATGTTTTATAATTTGCCAGGACATCTTCGATCTGGCCTTGAGCCCGATTCCAGTTTCCTTTCATGTAATAAGTCTTGCTCAGTTTAGACTGTACTTTTACATATTCGGGGTGGCTTGAATTAAAGAACTTCTGATACCTGCTTTTTGCGCTTTCATACAGGTTATCAGCTTTGTTGTATTCTTTCTGGCGATAGTATATATCGCCTTTTAGTACATCCACCGTTGCGGCATTTAAGTTTCCTCTCCGGCCGATCTTCTTGTTCCAGATCCTGCCGGCATCATCCAATCTTGTAAAGGCCAGACTGTAGTCACCGGCTGCAATGTTGGCAATGGCCATATTTTTCAGGATTTCGGCATATGTTGGATTTGTCTTGCCGAGCTTGTTGCCAATAATATTTTCGGCTTCAGTGAACAAGTTGTTCACTTCCGGGATGGGATCCCCCTTGTAGTACTTCACCAGTGCCAACTGTGAAATAGATTTACCTACATCAACGTGATCATTTCCAAATTCACGTTTTTGGATTTCTGTGATTCTGGCCAGAAGTGCCTGAGCTTTATCATAGTCCCCAATGGTAGTATAAATCCTGGCAAGCAGGAGGTTTGAAGGAACTGTCTTCGACGACTCCTCGCCAAAAATGCCGGTCATCAGACTATTTGCTCTGCGCGACATTTGCTCTGCTTCGGAGTATTCTCCCCTGGTAAGTCTGAGCTGGGCGGTGAGTACAAGTG
The DNA here is from genome assembly GCA_028278225.1 of Cyclobacteriaceae bacterium. Taxonomy (GTDB): domain Bacteria; phylum Bacteroidota; class Bacteroidia; order Cytophagales; family Cyclobacteriaceae; genus JANQEU01. The sequence goes on along the minus strand of JANQEU010000014.1, from coordinate 84,989 downwards.
TCTTACTCAGGTGCCTGCTTTCCCTTCCGAAATCCTTCACCTTATCTCTCATCGACATCTGCAGTAACTGATCCGCCTCCACAAATCTTCCAACACTCATATATAGTTCTGCCAGATCATCCTGATAGTTTGTACTTGAGGATTCAATGGTTAGCGCGCTTTTCTCTTTCAATTCTTCCGAAGTGAAGATCAGCTTTTCAGCATCATCATATTCTCCCTTTATGGCCAGTAATCTGGCTTGTGTAATATAGGCGACCGAAAGGTTGGCTCTGGAAACTTCATCGTTAATGTCTTTAAAGATTTCAATGGCTGTACTCAGGTTTTCTTCCGCCTTTTCATATTGGCCAATGTTAATTTCCAGGCCGGCTATTTTTTCAAGTGTCTTGCCGTATTCAAGGTCTTTATCATCGTATTTGCGGCGGGCTGCAAGAAGAGATCTTTCCAGGGTCTCACCGGCCAGACCATATTGATCCGTTTCCTCGTAGTACCGTGCCAGATGATTAAGAATGTCGAGATACATGACATGGCCTTCGGTAATTTCCGGATCTACGATCTTATTGAAACTTTCCTCATAGATATCCTTTACCTCATCAAATTTATCTGAATAGTCAATGTAGTAGTTGGCCAGTTTGAGTTTTGTCAGGTGGTAATTCGGAGCGTCGTCACCAAAAAGAGCATCCTTGATATTGAGGATCATTTTTTGATAGCTCTCGGTATTTTTAGGTTGTCCTTTCAGTAAGGCGACGTTGTTGGCGAAATCCAATAGCTCAATTCTGATCTGATGATTTTGAGGTATTACCGGGTTACGCAGCAGCCGGTTCACTTTCTCCTCCAGGACACGGACTTCATCATCCTCAAAGCGGAAATAGATCGATCGTAAGTCATCAGCAAGAGAATGAACACTATTCTTCGTGAAAGAAGATTTCAGCGTTTTTTTAAACTCTTCATTGACATTCTTAAGCCTGCCGGTTGTGTTGGTAGCGTAATATGCGTTCATCAGGTCCTTTCTGATTTCCATCGTGATCATGTGAGACGTTGCATATTTTTTTGAAGCCTGGATATAAGCTTTTTCGAAGAGATCTGCCTGGGCCTCTCTTGCCAGACCGTTTTCCTGTAATAACTTCGCATTCAGATATTTGCATTCTGCATAGCGAATGTCGGATTTACTCAGGTTGTCATCGATCCAGTTTTCGGTGTAAAGGAATGCTGAGTCAGATCTTAGATAATCTCCCATCATCCTGTAGGCATTTGCTTTTTGGATGAGTATTTCCGCAAAACGTTGCTCATGGACTTCCTTCTCCTTTTTGCCGGCCGCAGCTATCTTACTCTTGAAAAAGTCCGTCTGACGATCCACCAGATCGATCGCTTCCCGATAAAATCCCCTGCCTGCCAGGATTTTGGCTTCCAGAACATCAAGCTCAGCCTCCATTTCCTCTATCAACCCGCCTTCTTCAAAAGCAGTCCTGGCCATTTCCATATAGGTAAATGCACTCTTGAAGTTGCCATAAAGGACCATCACCTTGCTTGCCTCCGTCAGAAGATATCCATACTCTGCCTTGTTCTCTTTATTCTTTTCATCATTGATGGAGATCGCTTCAGCCACAAGGTCCTCCACTTCAGTGAGCACACCCAAACCCGTATTGATCTTGGCTTCTTTTACCAGGGCAATGGCGACGATGCTGCTTCTGGACCCTAGCTTCTTTGTGGCTTTTTTCTTGTTTTTAAGATTATATTTCTGGGCTTTCTTGTAGTCGCCATATTCATATGCTGCATCCGCTTTTGTAAAACCTTTGTCCCATTTTTGTGCATTTACCGCAAGGACGCAGAACGCAAAATGCAGGAATGCCATTCCTTTTATCACACCTACTTTTATTTTCATAATATACCGGATTTTGACTGATTAAAGTTATGAAAAGCCGATCTTAGCTCATCAGGTTTTCCAATATTTCTATCGCTGCTTTTGCAATAATGGTACCCGGTCCGAATACGGATTTAACACCGGCTTTTTCCAGGAAATCAATATCTTTCTCAGGAATAACGCCACCGACAGTTACCATGATATCACTTCGCCCGATTTTGTTCAGTTCTGAAACTAACTGGGGTATCAATGTTTTATGCCCTCCCGCAAGCGAAGAGGCCCCAATTACGTGGACGTCATTTTCGGCCGCCTGCATTGCTGTTTCCGGGGGAGTCTGAAATAAAGGGCCGATATCCACGTCAAAACCAAGGTCGGCAAAACTCGTGGCGATAACTTTAGCGCCCCTGTCGTGGCCGTCCTGTCCCATCTTTGCCACCATTATTCTGGGTCTTCTTCCTTCCTTTTCTTCAAACCGGTCAGATAGTTTTTTAGCCTTTCGGAAGAACTCATCATGACTGATTTTGGCAGCATAGACACCTGATATTGATTTCTGCGAGGCGGTGTATCTTCCGAATTCTTTTTCCATAGCTGATGATATTTCTCCAAGCGTTGCCCGTGCCCTGGCTGCATCAACTGAAAGTTCCAGCAAATTACCTTTTTTTGATTTGGCACACTCGTGTATAGCTGTCAATGTTTGCATGACTTTTTCCTCGTCCCTGGATTTTTTTAGTGCTTTTAACCTTTGCAATTGGTTTTGCCTGACCTTTTGATTGTCGACTTCCAGAATTTCGATGTTTGTTCCTTCCTCTGTTTTGTAGCTGTTTACACCCACAATGATCTCCTCGCCCGCATCGATCCTCGCCTGTTTAATGGCCGCTGCCTCTTCGATTTTTAGTTTGGGATAACCGTCTTCGATGGCTTTCGCCATTCCACCGATCTCTTCGATTTCCTGTATGATGTCCCAGGCCCTGGTTATCAATTCGCCGGTTTTGGATTCCACATAATCCGACCCTCCCCATGGATCTACTATCCGTGTAATATTAGTCTCTTGTTGCAGGTATAATTGTGTATTGCGAGCAATTTCTGCGGAGTAATCCGTCGGCAAGGCGATAGCCTCATCAAGTGCATTTGTATGCAGGGATTGTGTATGACCAAATACTGCCGCCATCGCTTCTATACATGTTCGTGTAACATTGTTATAAGGATCCTGGGCGGTCAGGCTGTATCCCGAGGTCTGGCAATGCGTTCGTAGCGCCATGGATTTTGGATTCCCGGGATCAAATGCTTTGATAAGTTTGGCCCATAGAATTCTGCCTGCACGCAGTTTGGCGATTTCGGTAAAAAAATCCATCCCAATGCCCCAAAAGAAAGAGAGTCGCGGAGCGAAATCATCTATATTAATTCCTGCATTTATGCCTCTTCGGACATATTCCAGGCCATCGGCTAATGTGAATGCCAACTCGAGGTCAGCGCTTGCTCCTGCCTCATGCATGTGGTAACCACTTATGCTGATGCTGTTAAATTTTGGCATGTGCCTGGATGTGAACCGAAAAATGTCTCCAACAATGCGCATGGATGGTCCGGGAGGATAGATGTATGTATTCCTGACCATAAACTCCTTGAGAATATCGTTCTGAATTGTGCCCTTTAGCTGGTCAGGAAGTACACCCTGTTCTTCAGCAGCAACAATATAAAATGCCATTACGGGTATTACCGCCCCATTTATTGTCATCGAAACGGACATTTTATCGAGAGGTATACCATCAAAAAGTAACTTCATATCTTCTACGGAATCAATGGCTACCCCGGCTTTTCCTACATCTCCCTCGACACGGGGATGATCACTGTCATATCCCCTGTGTGTAGCCAGATCAAATGCTACAGATAGTCCTTTCTGACCTGCAGCAAGATTTCTCCGGTAAAATGCATTCGAATCCTCGGCAGTTGAAAAGCCAGCATATTGGCGGATGGTCCAGGGTCGGCGTGTATACATCGATGTATAGGGCCCTCGGAGAAAGGGTGGAATTCCTGCACTGAACCCTGTGTGTTGAAATCGTTCTTCTTGTGACTCATTATTGTACGGAAGAATTAATTCCTTGAAATCCGGCAAATCGCCCAACTCACTAAAAACACGGGACCAGATGGCCTTTGAAAATTGATGAGTAATGCAGTCAAAGAAGTATGCGCCAACGATCGGGTCTGTTTTAAAACTGAATTTTGACTCCTCCTTTAAAATGTTCCCAATGTTTCGTGCAATTCTATTGCCGGAATCAACCGGTTTATTGTTGCCTAGCTCAAAGGAGATTGAATTCACCCCGGCAGCGATGGAAGCCAGACCTATGGCAGAACCGGAAATTAAGTTTCTGTCGAAATCTTTCGATACTTTGGGAATTGCATGAATTTTGATTGAATCGGAATTTACTTCCACGCCATGATATTTCAATATTGCGGAGGTCAGGAACCTCAAAGATCTCACCCTGGCTATTTCAGCATAGAACTCATCTTCGGGATATATTATGATTGCTATTTTCTCATGTATTCCTGGTCCCGATTCGGCCACATGTTTCAGGAAGTCTGCAATAATATTAGCACTGCTACCGATCAGGCTCTTTTCCGGACCTGGTTCCAGAATAACAGTCCTTAAATTTTTATAATCTTCATATAAAAGCCCGGAGCCTGAAACAATGCCAGTAAAAACGGATCTGTCCCGATCCTGAAAATAGCTGAGATACCGGTCAACAATTTTTGTTTCTCCCCTAAAGGAGATACTGCAATGTTCGGGCTGGAGATCTTTCATGAGGGTTTGTAAATCAACCGATGGATCATCAGTTTTGAATACCAACCCGGAAGAACCGTTATTCAAGGCGCTAGCAGCTATGCGATTTGCACTGATTGGATCCTCAACAACTATCGTTTCCCAAAGCTGCCACTTTGTCGGTGTTATATTTCTGAAAAAATTTGTGATGTATGACGCTTCGGTTATATCATTTGCGTCGTAATATGGTTCTAATGTAATCCCCGGATCAGGTGACCAGATGAGGGTCTTTTCGTAAGATTCTCCTTCCAGTTCGGAAATAACTTTCCGTTTCCATACTTTTTTATCAGCGGCGCCGAACTCTTTAAAATCAATTTGTCTGTTACCCATCATCTCAAAGGTAAATATTCAGTCCGGACCCGGAAAATCGGGTGGAATTAGTTATAAACACAATTGTATTTTTTAAAGAAAATTAAAATAAATATAAGCTATACTTGGAGTATTGATGGATTATAAAAAGTCAAGAAAAAAAACATTTTTTTGTTACGTAAATTTCTATCAAATTTGATGTCCGCTCTTGGAAAACGGATGCCAGTTTTTATATTGTAAACCACCTTAAAACAGAGCCTACATGCACGAACAAATATGGGGAAAATGCCTTTCTTTCATTAAGGAACGCATCCCAGAGCAAAGTTTCAACACTTGGTTTCTCCCCATTGTTCCTGTAAGGCTTGAAGACAAAGTACTTACCATACAGGTTCCCAGTCAATTTTTCTATGAGTGGCTGGAAGAAAACTATGTTCATTTGCTTCATGAGGCGATTGAATCGGAGATCGGAGTAGAAGGTAGATTGGAATATTCTGTTGTCGTGGATAGGGGCAGTGAAGCGAATCAACCATATACTGTCAATGTGTCCGGTAGTGCAAGCGGTTATAATAAGGCCAGGGTCAACGGATACGACAAATACAAAAATCCTCAGTTTATCCAGGAATTGGCGAGTGATTCAAACCTGAATCCCAACTATCAGTTTGACAATTATATTGAGGGTGATTGTAATAGACTGGCCCGTTCCGCGGGATATGCAGTTGCTAAAAAGCCGGGAGTGACTTCATTTAACCCGCTGATGATATACGGAGGTGTAGGTCTCGGAAAGACACATCTCATTCAGGCCATCGGAAACGAGATCAAAAGGAGTCATCCCGACAAATATGTCTTCTATGTGGCTTCTGAAAAGTTCACCAATCAATTCATAGACGCATTAAAAAACAATAGTATTCAGGAGTTTATTGCTTACTACAGGAATGTCGACATCCTGATGCTGGACGATGTGCAATTCCTGAAGGACAAGGAAAAAACCCAGGAAATATTCTTCCATATTTTCAATCACCTGCACCAAAATGGGAAACAGATCATAATGACATCCGATTGCCCTCCGAAGGATCTGCAGGGACTTCAGGAGCGACTGGTATCGCGTTTCAAGTGGGGACTCACGGCAGATCTTCAGCAGCCGGATTTCGAAACGAGGATTGCCATTATAAAGAAAAAGATGCAGGCGGATGGAATTGATATTCCCGACCAGGTGGTTGAGTACCTGGCTTACAGTGTGGATACCAATATTCGGGAACTGGAAGGGGTAATTATTTCACTTATCGCTCATGCTTCGCTGGCTAAGGAGGAGGTGGATCTTGAGTTGGCAAAAAGCATCTTAAAAAATATTGTTACCGAAATTGACTCTGAGGTTGGCATAGATTATATACAAAAGACTGTTTCGGAGTATTTCAATGTGGCGCAGGAAGATCTCAAGGCAAAAACCAGGAAAAAAGAGATAGTCATTGCACGTCAGGTGGCCATGTATTTCTCAAAAGATTATACCAATCATTCCCTGAAATCAATAGGTTATCATTTTGGAGGTCGCGATCACAGCACTGTCATCCATGCGGTGCAATCGGTCAATGATATGATCGATACCAATGCCAAGTTCCGGTATTCCGTCGACGAGCTGAAGAAGAAGCTCAAAATGAGGACGGTTTAGTTATTGTAGATCAGACAATAATGTCCTTTTCTTTCATTTATCTTATGAATTTTGACGCCATTCTTTATTTAGCCTTAAAATGTGTGTCTTATAACGGTATGAAGTTGCGGAATCTTGTTTGATTCTTGCAGTTCCGACAACTTTACGACAAAGTAGCTACTGTTGTAAGCGCCGGGAAACCGGGAAATACCGATAGATATTTAATTGAGCGATTTTTTTAGCCAATAAGTTGTTATTTTGTAATATGAACATCCAGGAAAGAAAATATTCAATAATTGAGAAGATTATGTGCCTCAGTGAAAGCCAGTTGGATAAAGTAGAGTCCATTCTGGAAGATGAGGTTGAACTTGATGAGGCATTGAATAGAGCATTGTTACAAGTCAGGGATGGCAAAGTAATACCTCATAATGAAGTGCGGAAAAAATACGAAAAGTGGCTTTAGAAATAGTTTGGTCTGAAGAAGCAGAGAATCAACTTAGTGAAATCATCGAATACCTGGAAAATGAATGGTCAGAAAAAGAAATCCGGAATTTTTTTGTTCGCCTTGAAGAAAGTCTGTATGAAATAAGCAAAAATCCGGATACGTATAAAAACTCAACCCGAAAGCCCGGAACTAAAGAATTTCAGCATTCAAAGCAAACAACCATCTTCTATACATATGACCAAAAAAATGTGAATATCTTGCTTCTCTGGCCAAACAAACAAAATCCGGACAAAATTTAAATGTAATACCAGGATACTTAAATTGTACCTGTGCTCACAAAGGAATTACCTTAAATAGTAAGAATAATAAACTTTCCTTCCGCTTTCATTAATTCCGTAGATCTCAACCCTGCCTTTGATTCTGCTTAATATATCTGTCAGATCATCCGGCGTGTCAATTGATCTTCGATTTATGGCTGTAATGATGAATCCTTCAGGCAGGTCAAACTGTGCGAAGAATCCGGAATTGTCTATATCCACGACCTTTATCCCGTTATCGATTCTCAGGAGGTCCTTCTCAACTTTTGAAACTACCTCAAACTTGGCACCAAGGAAATCGGAATGAAACACTTCCTTTCTGATTACACCTGTGCCACCTTCCCGGTTTAGCAGTACCATATTTTTGGTAAGGCGTTTGTTGTCTCTCAGGATTGACAGGGAGATTTCATCTCCGGGATAAAGGTTGGCAATGTATTCTTCGATCTCCGCTTTGTTTTTGATTTCCATTTCGTTGACAGATCTGACAACGTCTCCTTCCTTCAATCCCGCCTTGTCGGCCGCTCCGTCATCCCTGATATTGGCAACCAAAACACCCTTTAGGTCACCCAATTCCAGTTTTTCAGCCAGATCACTATCTATTTCAACGAAATCAGCCCCGGTAAATACCTTCTGCACTTCCCCATATTTAACAATGTCATTAAACACTTTCTTTACAATATCCACCGGAACAGCAAACCCATACCCTGCATAGGAGCCCGTCCTCGACACTATTGCCGTATTTATTCCAATCAGCTCTCCGGCCTGATTGACGAGTGCACCGCCACTGTTTCCGGGATTGATGGCGGCATCCGTCTGGATGAATGACTCGATAGGAAATTTATCTTTCAAAATATTGATATTCCGGCCTTTCGCACTTACAATACCGGCAGTGACTGTGGATGTCAGGTTAAAGGGATTGCCCACGGCCAGTACCCATTCTCCGACTTTCACACTGGCGGAAGAACCCAAGGGTATTGCCGGAAGGTCCGCTGACGCTACTTTCAACACGGCGATATCAGTGGACGGATCACGACCAATCAACTCAGCGGAGTAAGATTTTTTACCCCAGGTAACTTTGATCTTGTCTGCGTCATCGATCACATGATTGTTTGTAACAATATAGCCATCTTTCGAAAAGATCACGCCGGATCCGCTCCCTTGTCTTTGGGAGGATCGTGGTTCAAAAAACCAATCGAAAACCGTCCCTGTTCGATATTCGTATTCAGATAGCGTGGTGATAAATACCACGCTTGAAGTGCTTACCTCGGAAGCTTTTACGAAATCAGGGGCATCGCTGAAATCCCTCGTGATGTAAACAGGCTGAGCCTCAAACCTGTCAAACGCATTGTTTGAAATTGTCTCCGAATTTTCCTCTGCATTTCGGGAGAGATTTTCAATAGTTAATTCATTCTCAAAAAGTTTTAAGCCTGCATAGAGGCCAAATAAACCCGACAGGAAACCAATGAAGCTTGTATATATGAATTTTTTCATCAATTTTAAGATATAATCCTACTTACTTAACGATTGCAAATTTTGTTTCATTCAGTTCATCCCAGGCAAAAGTTTTAACCTATTTTCACACCCGAAATGGGAGTCCGATCTGTTTTAAGCGAACCCTTTGCACAATGGATAGTGAAAGAGCAAAGAAAATGGTCCGCTAATCCGGAACATTTTCCGCATCAGATCAGAATACAAATTATCAGCAAAGCTAAAAAAACGTTTTTTGGAAAAGATCATGGATTTGAATCTATCCGGAATCATGAAGATTTCAAAAAACAGATCCCGATCAGAGATTAAAAGAATTAAATTCGCAGATTCAAAAACTGAATAGTCACTACAATGATCTTATCTCAGGACCTATTCTTGCTGGTCTCGAAATAATGGAGCTACAGAGGAATACTTTTATCGATTATATGAAATCCATTGGAAAACCTGGTGGGCAAAATAAGGTCTCAAGACTAATCAATGACGAAAAAATTACGGAGGAACTAACCAAATCTTTGCAGTCCACAGCAAAATGAAGAGGGTAGCTATTTTAGGATCAACCGGCTCTATCGGACGTCAGTCCCTTGAGGTCATATCAGAAAACCCCGACAAATTTCAGGTTGAAGTTCTGACTTGCAACAAGAATGCCCCGCTACTCATTTCCCAATCGGAGAAGTACAGGCCGAATGCCGTAGTTGTACAGGATGATCAGTTTTATAAAGAAGTACATGCTGCATTGGATCCACTGGACATCAAAGTTTACAGCGGTGAAAATGCCCTGGTTTCTATTGTGGAAATGGACTCCATTGATATTGTACTGACGGCCCTTGTCGGTTACTCCGGACTTTTACCGACTGTCAATGCTATTCGTGCCCGGAAACCTATAGCCCTGGCAAACAAGGAGACAATGGTTGTGGCCGGGGAGATGATCACAAGGCTTGCCAGGGAGAATGGGATAAATATCTTCCCGGTGGATTCGGAGCACTCGGCAATTTTTCAATGTTTGGTGGGAGAATTCCATAATCCCATTGAAAAGGTCATATTGACGGCTTCCGGAGGTCCGTTTCGTGGTAAAAGCCGGGATGAGTTGGGAAGTGTAACAAAAAAACAGGCTTTGGACCATCCGAACTGGGATATGGGTGCCAAGATCACCATAGATTCTGCGACCCTGATGAACAAAGGTCTGGAAGTAATAGAAGCGAAGTGGCTATTTGGACTGGAATTGAGCCAGATAGAGGTGGTCGTACATCCGCAATCTATCATTCATTCGATGGTCCAGTTTCAGGATGGCTCCATCAAAGCACAAATGGGTTTGCCTGACATGCGTTTGCCTATTCAATACGCATTAAGCTATCCGGAACGATTCGAGACAAAATTTCAGCGTTTTGACTTCAGAAACTACCCTTCGCTTACATTTGAGAAACCTGATACCAAAACCTTTCGTAATTTAGCGTTGGCGTTTGAAGTGGGTAAAAAGGGAGGAAATCACCCTTGTATTTTGAACGCTGCGAATGAAATTGCCGTTAGAGAGTTTTTAAAGGACCAAATCGGATTCCTGGAAATTCCTGATGTTATTGAAAAATGCCTGAACAAGGTATCATTTATTAAGAATCCGGAATTGGAAGATTTCGTAAACACAGATAAGGAAACACGTATTATAGCCAAAGAGTATATTAATTAATGGAAGGAATAATCATGACGGTCCAGCTATTGCTGGGACTATCAATTCTAGTAGGGGTTCACGAGTTGGGCCACTTGTTAGCTGCAAAGGCTTTTGGGATGAGGGTGGAAAAATACTCTATTGGATTCCCTCCAAAGGTTTGGGGTAAGAAATTTGGTGAGACCGAATATTCAATAGGGATGATCCCTTTGGGCGGTTTTGTAAAAATATCAGGGATGATCGACGAGTCACTGGATGTCAAATCCCTTAACGAGGAGCCGGAACCATGGGAATTCAGGGCAAAACCTGCCTGGCAAAGACTAATAGTAATGATGGGCGGGATCATCGTAAATGTCGTGACCGGCATCATTATCTTTATCATAATTACCTACTCACAGGGAGAGACCTTTATTTCCAAGGATGAGCTCAACAAGCACGGAATTGTAGCTGATGACCTCGGACGTCAGCTTGGTTTTGAGACAGGGGACAGGGTCGTCAATGTAAATGGAAAGCCATTTACAAAATTCAAAGAATTGATTGATGTAGATGTCCTGTTAGGTGACGATGGTTTTTATACAGTCGACAGAGACGGAGAGCTGATCACCATTCCGATCCCAAACAATTTTATCGATAATCTTTCCGATCGGGATAGAGGCCCGTTTATTTCGCCTCGAACTCCTTTCGAAGTTAGCGTGGTTGACGAAGGTGGAAGTGCCGAAAAGGGTGGATTACAGGTCGGTGACCGCTTTATCAGACTATTCGGTGAGGAGATCAATTATCTTGATGAATTCACGGCGGCAATGGACACGCTTAAGAATAAGGCATTGCTGGCTACCGTTGACCGGGGTGGTAATGAATTGGATCTGAAATTCGAGGTTCCTGAAGAGGGCACCATTGGTATCGTCATGACCAAACTGATCGAAAGATCCCATATTGATTATTCCGTTGGAGAATCGATCAACCTGGGAACAGTAAAAGCATTCAGTGTGGTATGGTACAATATAAAGGCTTTTAAAAAGATGTTTGCCGGAGAAGTATCAGCTTCAAAGTCCCTGTCAGGACCCATCGGGATAGCACAGTTTTTCGGCGGAACGTGGGATTGGGGTCATTTTTGGTATATAACAGGCCTGCTCTCAATGATATTGGCATTTATGAATTTCCTTCCCATACCGGCATTGGACGGGGGTCATGTGATGTTCCTTACCTGGGAGATTGTATCCGGCAGAAAACCATCTGATAAATTTTTGGAAAATGCCCAGAAGATTGGAATGGTACTGCTGCTGGGGATCATGACTTACGCCATCTTCAATGACATTGTAAAACTCTTTTGATGACCTGGTGTTGAGTTAAGTATGCTTAACTTAATACTAAAAATCATTGGAGTCGGGCATACTATCCTGAGCGGAAGGCGGCTGTAGTCCCTCACGGTAGATCTCGAACTCTACTCGTCTGTTTATTGCTCTGTCATTTTCAGTTATTTCTGCGACAATAGGCTGTTGGCTGCCATGGCCCTCCCATTCCACCCGGCTTTCATGAACACCCGCAAAAATTACAATGTAGTCCCTTATGTTTCGGGCCCTTTCTTTTGATAACTGCAAATTGACCTCATCAGATCCAAAGGAATCCGTATGTCCCGAAATTCTCAACATGAACATCGGATTATCATACATGAAATTCACAATCTTATTGAGATCAGCGTACATTCCTGGCAGCAATCCTGATTTCCCGGTTTCAAATTCAATTGATGAAAACTTAACTCTGGCCGCCAGTGGTTCCGTAACCTGGTGCAAGTGCATGGGGCCATCCAAAAAAAATGCCTCTTCAATCCGGAAAAAGTCGTCTCCCTGGATCACCAGCAAATAATTTCGCTGATCGATCAGCTCAAATTCAAATGATCCGTCAGGCCTTAAGAACTTGGGCGCAACTTCCAGACCTTCATCCAGATCGATGATAGAGACGATACCCTTAAAAGGTTCTCCCGTGAATTCGTCAGTTAATGACCCTTCGATGCGGGTAGTGGCAAGCGGCTGTGCCTCCATTGGCAGTGGAAAAGAGTAGAGGTCCAGCATGTTGAGATCCCTGGTAGTGGATCTGGAGTAAAACAGGTCCCGGGATTTGGAGTCAATCGTGAAATAAAACTCACTGCCACGTCCATTTACCAATGGACCAATATTGTGTGGTTCACTCCACATTCCTTTCATTCGGTGAGATTTGTAAATGTCGAATTCACCGAATGTGTACAATTGACCATTTGACGAAAAATACAATATTTGATGTTCCGGGTGATAAAAAGGACTCACCTCGTTATTTCTTGTATTGATTATCGGGCCAAGGTTTTGAGCAGGTGCCCAGCTACCATCTGCATTTTTGTATGTAAAATAAATGTCGGATAGCCCAAAACCACCCAATCGGTCCGAGGCATAGTATAAAGTATCTTCGCCATGAGAAAGTGACGGATGACTGTCCCAGCTAAGGCTGTTTACATTAATGCCAAGATTTTGGATTTCGCCCCATGTACTGTCCGGCTGTAGCTTGGCCGAAAACAAGTCACAATCACCATAGCAGCTTTGGCAATCACATCTCGAAAAATACAATGTTCTGCCATCGCGTGTAAGGTAAGCAGATCCTTCATTATACCTTGAATTAATCTGATCAAGCGGTGTTGCCGCACTCCATGTACCATAGGAATCCAACCTCGAAATGTACAAGTCTTCATTTTGCCTTCTGCTTACGGTTAGATCAATTTCATTTCTTTTGGATGTAAAGAGCAGGATGTCATTATGTATGCCCAGTGTTGGTCCGTAGTCTGCATTTCGACTATTGATCTGCGGTCCCATATTAAATAAAACACCTCGTGGCGGCCTTAGTGTATCGATTAATTTGCGATGCTCCACCATTTCATAGTAATAATCAATCGGTACATATTGTGACACTTGCTGCGCGTTCAGTGAATCGTAATAGATTTCAATTTCATTGATATCAATACTTTGATGGTGGTGCCGAAGTACCAGGCGATAAAGGGATCGGGCATCTTCATAATCCGCATACAGCTCTGTCAGCTTGGCCAGTCGCCATATGAGACGGGTATCCTTGTAGAAATTTTGTATGCCGAATTTGGTTACATATGTCTCCAGCGCAGGAAACAGCTCCTCCCAGTTTTGGGATGCTTCCAAACGATTTATTTCCTCAAGTTCGGATGTGTTTTCGTAGTATAAATAGTCATTTATGTGGTTGAACTGGTAGATATTAAAGGCCACATTTGAAGGCAGGGAATCCGTGTCAATGACAATTCTACTCTCTCTTTGCTGGGCAACACCTGTAATGCATGCAGTATATGCAATTACCAATCCCATTACTAAAACAGTTCTCCTACACATTGCGACGAATCGTCAGTACATTTTGATTAAAATACTAAAGTTAACACGATTTGGTTGAGATTATTGTATTTGGCATAGGTATTGAGCCTATTAGTCAATACATTGAATTGAGATAACAAATAAGAATAGTCTGTCATTTTGGCATAATATTTCATGTTTAGTAAAAAGAATCAAATAGTTCTGCCAGATTTTTTAGAAGAGGGATCGGAAGAGGTTATTCAGTTGGTTGCTACTGATGAAGGCCCGGAGTTGAACGAAAAAAATCTTCCTGAAGAATTACCTGTTCTTCCCGTAAAAAATACTGTTCTTTTTCCCGGTGTTGTTCTACCTATCACGGTGGGGCGGGAAAAATCGGTGACACTGGTTAAAAAAGCATACCGTGGAAATAAGATCATAGGAGTTGTAGCGCAAAAAAACATAAAGGTTGAAGAACCTACCTCAAAGGACATTTACGAGGTGGGCACAGTTGCCAGGATCCTGAAAATGCTGGTACTTCCGGATGGCAATACCACCATAATTATTCAGGGACAAAAACGTTTTCAAATTACAGGGATAATTGCTGATGATCCTTATTTAAGGGCAAGCTACACACTCCTTCCGGATGAACATCTGGATGTAAGGGAGGATGAGGTAACGGCCATTTCACAATCACTGAAAGAGGCTGCTTACAAAATAATGAATCTGAACCCCGAAATCCCGAGGGAAGCTCAGATTGCTCTGGAAAACATTGAAAGCTATTCGTTTCTGACACATTTCCTGTCCAGCAACGTAAACGCTGAGGTTCCGGAAAAGCAGAAATTACTGGAGATCAATGATCCTAAGAAACGATCTGAGAGGTTGCTGAAGATGATGATGAAAGACATCCAGATGCTGGAATTGAAACAGGAGATACAGAATAAAGTCCATACGGATATCGATCAGCAGCAGCGTGATTATTTCCTGAGGCAGCAGATGAAGGTACTTCAGCATGAGTTAGGTCAGGAGGGACCGGACCAGGAACTTGAGGCACTTAGAATCAAAGCAGAAGGCAAGAAATGGCCTGAAGAGGTTCAAACCCATTTTATGAAGGAACTTGATAAAATTGGCAGAATGAACCCTGCTGCGGCGGAGTATCCTGTGGCCATGAATTATGCTGAACTGCTGGTGGATTTGCCATGGGGAGAATACACAGAAGACAATTTCGACCTGAAGAACGCAAGGAAGATACTGGACCGGGATCACTACGGATTGGAAAAGGTCAAGGAAAGGATACTCGAATATCTGGCTGTTCGAAAACTTAAAAATGATCTCAAAGGGCCAATATTATGCCTTTATGGGCCTCCAGGAGTAGGAAAAACATCACTTGGCAAATCGATCGCGGAGGCGTTGAACCGGAAATACATTCGCATGTCTTTGGGTGGTGTTCACGATGAAGCCGAGATCCGGGGCCACCGGAAAACATATATTGGATCAATGCCCGGCAAGATTATCCAGAATATAAACCGGGCGAAATCATCAAATCCAGTATTTATCCTCGATGAAATTGATAAGGTAAGTTCTGATTTCAGGGGTGACCCTTCATCTGCGCTTCTGGAGGTGCTGGACCCGGAGCAGAATAATACCTTTAAGGACAACTACCTTGAAGTCGATTATGATCTGTCAAAAGTGCTATTTATAGCTACTGCAAATTCCCTGGAAACTATTCAGCCGGCTCTCAGGGACCGAATGGAGATCATCGATATTACCGGCTACACCCTGGAGGAAAAGGTGGAAATTGCCAGAAGACATTTAGTCCCCAAGCAACGTGATGAACATGGTTTAAAGCGGGGGGATATCAAACTTGATAAAAGGTCAATACAGAAAATCATCAATGACTATACAAGAGAGTCAGGCGTAAGGAATCTTGAACGAAAAATTGCGTCAGTAATCAGAAATGTGGCTAAGTCCATTGCTATGGAGGAGGAATATAATCATGCTATCACCGACGGCGAGGTGCGTAAAATACTTGGTCCGGAGATATTCGATAAGGATATGTATGAGAGTAATCAGATACCCGGTGTGGCGACAGGATTGGCATGGACTCCCGCAGGTGGTGAGATCCTGTTTATCGAATCTTCCTTGAGCAGGGGTAAAGGGAAACTTACACTATCCGGGCAGTTGGGGGATGTGATGAAAGAATCGGCAGTAACTGCACTTTCTTTCCTGAAATCAAATGCAGAAGCTTTGGGAATCGATCATAGAATATTTGAGCATTATGATTTACACGTACATGTTCCGGCCGGAGCTATTCCAAAAGACGGACCTTCAGCCGGCATTACAATGCTCACCTCACTGGCATCTGTGTTTACACAGCGAAAAATTAAGTCCAAGCTGGCAATGACCGGTGAAATAACACTTCGCGGCAAAGTGTTGCCTGTCGGTGGGATCAAGGAAAAAATACTGGCAGCAAAGAGAGCCGGAATAAAAGAAATCCTGCTTTGTGAACGAAACAGGAAGGATCTGGAAGAAATAAACGAGCAGTATATCAAAGGTTTGGACATTCAGTTCGTTAAGGAGGTAAGTGATGTTCTGGATTTGGCATTGCTCAAACAAAGAGTGAAAGAACCTATGGAGTTTATCATTGCTGAAACTGCGAATTGAAGAAAACTTTTTTCATAATATTTATTTTTTCCGGCCTGCTTGCATGGTCTCAACATGGTTTGGAATTCCTGGATCTGTCCGTCAGCGCCAGGGAAGCGGCTTTAGGTGGGAGTATCATATCAAATGGTGACGGAGACGTGACTGTGGCTTTTAGAAATCCCGCTGTCCTGGATTCAGTTGCTCCGGGCAGCATTGCTGCAATGTTTAATCCGTATTATGCGGATATTTCAAGGTTTTCGGTCATCGGAAAATTCGATTTTAACAAGATCGGTCCTTTTGCAATTGGAACGGTTTATACGGATTATGGTGAACTGGACAGAACTGATGATATTGGAACAAAACTGGGAGAATTTACGGCCAGGGATTATATAGTTTCAGTAGGGAAAAGTCATAGAATAGGATCTTTCGGAATCGGAGGGAATGTGAAATTTGCACAATCCATCATTGATTCCAACAGCGCTTCAGCATTGTTGTTGGATATGGGAGGTATTTATTCCCACCCGTCAGGGCTATTGTATATCGGATTGTTGTTCTCCGATTTTGGATGGATTCTTTCAGATTACGCCGTAGATAAAGAATTGAATATACCATTTGACGTGAAAGTAGGTACTACCTTTAAACCACAATACATGCCGGTAAGATTTACCTTTACGGTTTATGATCTGATTAGTAACACGGAAACGTATAGTGATGATCCTCAGGAAACTTTGGATAATTTGGACAAAGCATTAAGACACATAAATATAGGAGGAGCCTTCATATTGGGTAGGAATTTAGAAATTCTGCTTGGGTACAATCAAAAACGCCGGCAAGAGCTCAGATTAGCTCAGTCGGCAATGGGAGCGGGTTGGTCTTATGGATTATTAATCCGGATAAAAGATTTGGATCTCAGGTTTTCCCGGAGCAATTTTCATGCAGCGGGAGGGACAAGCTTTATTTCTCTACAAAGCAATGTGAATTCCATTAGAAACATTTTTTAAGATGGAAAATTTAACACCAAAACAAATAGTAAAGGAACTTGACAAGTATATCATAGGTCAGAGTGAGGCGAAGCGGAACGTTGCCATCGCCATGAGGAACAGATGGAGGAGGATGAATGTAACCTCGGATATTCAGGGTGATATCGTACCAAATAACATTCTACTTATTGGCGCCACCGGTGTCGGGAAAACCGAGATCGCCAGAAGACTGGCGAGAGTTGCGGAGGCGCCTTTTACTAAAGTGGAAGCCTCGAAATTCACAGAAGTTGGCTATGTTGGGCGCGATGTTGAGAGCATGGTTCGGGACCTGGTTGAACAATCCGTGAATATGGTGCGAGTAAGCAAAAAAGAGGAGGTGATGGAAAAAGCTTCGGAGATCGTGGAAGCTCAGATTTTGGATGCATTGATACCGCCCTTAAAATCAACCAAGTCACTGGTAGGTGAGGAAAAGCCCTCCGAGGAGCGGGAATTAAATGAAAAGACCAGGGAGCGGTTTAGGGAGAAAGTAAAGAACGGTGAACTTGATGACAGGAAGATTGAAATAAGCATAAAACAACCTGCTAACAATGGCATCGGGATGATTGGTGGAGGTATGATGGATGAGGCATCCATGATCAATCTGCAGGACATGCTGAATAACATGCTACCTAAAAAAACCAAGAAAAGGAAGGTAACCATTGCTGAGGCCAGGAAATTACTGATGGAAGAAGAAACTTCGCGGTTGATCGATATGGATGAAGTGAAGGACGAAGCCCTGTTGAAAGCCGAGAATACTGGAATTATCTTCATAGACGAGATTGACAAGATCGCCGGAGGCAGGGGTGGAAAAGGCGGACCTGATGTGAGCAGAGAGGGCGTCCAACGTGACCTTTTACCTATCGTAGAAGGCAGTGCCGTGAATACGAAGTATGGAATCGTGAATACCGACCATATACTTTTTATTGCTGCAGGGGCGTTTCATTTCAGCAAACCTTCGGATATGATCCCCGAGTTACAGGGACGATTTCCGATCAGGGTTGAATTGGATAATCTCACCAAAAACGATTTTCTTAGGATTTTGAAGGAACCCAAAAATGCCCTTACAAAGCAGTATGAAGCCCTTATAGATGCGGAAGATGTGAATTTGATCTTTAATGATGATGCTGTGGAAGAAATCGCGGAAATGGCATTCAAGATCAATGAAGAAGTCGAAAACATCGGTGCCAGGAGATTACATACTGTCATGAGTAAGTTGCTGAACGAGATCCTCTTTGATATTCCCGATACTATCGGGCCTAATGCAAAGGTGGTAGTGGACAAGAAAATGGTTAAGGAAAAACTGGCAGACGTAGTTAAGGACAAGGATCTAAGTGAATACATCCTGTGATCCAAATCTACGCTTAACCGAAATCCAGCGTCTTCAGCAATTTAACATTCTCATTTTCCCGCTTGATGATAAGTAGGGGTATGTTGCCTGCTGACTTCATAAGTCTAAGTGTATTGCTACCCAATTGGGCCAGATCCGTGGCTGTCATCCCTTTTGATCCCATTACAATCAACTCGACATTGTGCTTTCTTACTTCCCTCATTACCAGTTCAGGGAACGATTCCTGACCCTTGAGTGTCAGGATCGACTCGGACTTAAAAGGATCTTTTGATTTCCATTCCTGCATTTTTCGGTCGGCCTTGATATGGAGCATACGCTTTATCTCTTCCGGGCTTTTATCGGATTTTTCCAGATTTTTCGGGATCTGGTAAATATGTTGGGCAAAAAGATTGATCTCGTGATCACTCTGACGAAATGATTGAGCTACCGCCATAGCTAAGCCGGAATGGTCTGAGAAGTCTGTTGGCACCAAAATGTTTCTGAGAGATAGCGGAGATTTCTCAGGGACAAGCAGGAAAGCACATGGCAAATTCCTTGAAAGATTTTCCGATACAATTCCCGATCCTCCTGAAACTTCCTTCCTTCCTGCAAAGACCAGATCAATTGAATTGCGCATACTGAATGAGATCAACTCTTCAAATGGATTCCCGGTAAGCATTACCGGTTCACATCGAATTTTACTATCCTTGAAGTATTGATCAACCCTGTGTGCCAGGTTTAATTTTTGATCTGCTACCATTTGGTCCCTGAATACCTGGTACTCATCAGAAAAAAAACGGTCCGAATCCGAATCCTGGACAATAGAAACGAAATAGATCTTATCCGGCGGACAAACTTTACTGAAGAATTTGGCATAATTCAGAATGTTCATGTCCATTTTCGTAAAGTCAATGGTTACGACCCAGTTTTTTAAATTGCCCATATAAGGTTCTTGAATTTGTTTGTTTGGGAGGCCTAAATTAGTATGGAAACAATGGTTATACTAGCGGATTCTGCCAAATTTCTCCATGATTTTGAGAACTTCATCCACGGGGAGCGCCAGGATCTCATTTCCATTCCCTTTCATTGTTTCGGCGGCGAACAGGGAATTGATGATGGCTTCTTCCGTTGCTTCGATTGTCGCAATGAACAGTGGCGTCATCTGGCTGTTCCTGATATAGGTCTGCTGAATGAGTCTTTCCTGAGAAGAGTAGGGAATGAGATTGTCTTCATAGTTGGATACGGCGATTACATAATCACCACTTCCATTGGACGCTACTCCTCCTGTTTTGGCCAGTCCCATCATAGCTCTTTTAGCCATTCGTTTCAGATTTCGATCCGAGACAGGCGCATCTGTCAGAATTACCATCATGCAGGATCCATCGGAAGAATCAATTGCATTTTTGAACGGAAAATTTCCCATTTCTTTCATTATGGGAACCCCACTAATTTCAAGAACACCTCCGAAATTGCTTTGAACCAATACTCCTACGGTATATCCCCCCAAAGTTTCCGGAAGTTTTCGGGACGATGTTCCAATGCCTCCCTTATAGCCAAAACATACGGTGCCTGTGCCCGCACCCACATTACCTTCCTGCACATTGACACTTTTTGCATTTTCTATTGCGTCTAAAACATGTTGCTCGGTGATATGACGCCCCCTGATGTCATTTAAGCGTCCGTCGTTCGTCTCACCCACAACACCATTCACGGATCTCACGTTTTCATTTCCGGGATTGCCAGTGGTGTAAGAGATCAAAGCATTCATGGCGGTGGCCACACTCAGGGTATTTGTCAGGATAATTGGAGTCTCAATGTTTCCCAGTTCTTCAACCTGGCTGTAACCTGCCAGTTTTCCAAATCCGTTGCCAATATAAATAGCTGCAGGACATTTCCATTGGAAGATATCCTTGTCATGGGGTATGATCGCTGTAACACCGGTCCTTATATTATCCCCTTTGATCAACGTGGTGTGACCTATTTTCACGCCGGGCACATCCGTTATGGCATTCTTATCACCTGGTTTGAAAATCCCGATTTCAATGCCGTAATCACGGGTACGATTTCCCTGTGCATGCCCTGAAATTGACGTATAACAAATAATTAATACCAGGAAGTATTTTTTTGACAAAGAAGCCATCATTTTTATTTGAAACTATTTGTCAGGTAATGTAATCAGAGTTTCGAGACATACAAGAGTCCTTCCCAAAATTTCACAATTACAAAATGATAAAAATCATGTGCAAAATAATCACAGAACAGTTGGTTGGAATTTCTGTTTTTATTATATTCAAATTCTCAACTAAATCGTCATAACCATGCGTACTCACTTACTCACTGCCCTGGCAGCGATCGCTGTCAGCCTTGCCGCTAATGCTCAACAATTAACTACAGACATTTTAGCAGGATCAGACAATGACCGGCATTGGCGTTTAGCCAAAGAAGCAGGATCAATAAGAATCGGATCATCACAGGGTGCTGATGATCTGTACAGTATTTCTCAGGAAGAAGTCGACAACAGATACTGTTTATTTGACGATGCATTCCGGTTTGAAAACTCAGGCAACTTTTGGGTTGATAACTGGTGGACCTGGCTGGATACATGGACTGGGGTGGACCAGGTATATTGCGATAACTATGATGTTCTCGCGAATGACTTCACCGTTTTTCATCAGCCAAACGGATCCTATCTGATTTCCACCGACGAATTGACCGTAACCGGTACGGGAGCCTACATTGGCTTACCTGTAGCATACAATGGCGGAGAATATTCGCAAACCAATATGGTTGTTCAATCCCAGATAGTTTATGACATACTGAGTGTTACCTCGGATGTATTTTACGACTATGTCGAATTGGGAATCGATGTTTCTGCTAACCTTGACGACTCCAGGTACTACACTTTTAAGATGCAGGCTGTTCGGGAGGATGTCACAATATATTTTGTCAGCGATGCAATTGATACCGGCGAGCCAACCAATAGTGAATTTGTTGAACTTTTATCAGACTGGGGGTATCATAATTTCCGAAATCTGGGATATGCTGTGGAGAGTGGCCATGGAAGGTTCCTGGTTGTTAACGAAGAAGGAGGTGAAGCGTATTATGGAAAAAATAATTCCGGGAGGATCGAGGAAGATGGAGATGAGTTGTTTGTCAGCAAAGGATATAATGCTTTTTACTGGAACCTTATTGATAATCACTACAACCTAAATTCTTTTAATTCATTAAGAATAAACAATTGGGGAGAATACGTTGATTACGATAGATTCTTATTCAATTCTGCTCAATCTCCTCATATTTTCATTGGGAAGAACATTGCCCTTAATGATGGTGGTTTGAACTTCTCTGATGCCAATTACATAGTCAATATTGGCTACGGCCTTAATGAACATCCGAATGAAATGGTATTTGATGGTCCGATTGAAGTCATAAGCCGTGATTGGTACGAGATACAAGTTGATTCGGGAAATTACAATATTAAGGTTGATCTAAGGAATTTAACCTTCCAGATATTTCCTCATGGTACTGCAGACAATATCGATTTTAATGACTCTTATGATTCTTTATACCTGTCTGAAGATATTGCTTTGGAGCTGGGATTAGATACCATCTTTGCCGATACTACCGGAGGATCACTTACCTACACCATTAGGTCTTTATCCGGAGGTGCTCCTGCAAATGTGGAAATAGTTAAGACTGATGTAAGCAACGTATTGACAATTACACCACATCTGAATGAATCCGGCAATTTTACCATTGATCTTGGTGTAGCCCAGGAAGACCTGAATGAAAACTCCTATATAATAAGCGTTTTCATTAATCCAATCGGGGACGGGCCACAAATAGACTCAACAAAAATTGTACAGGATCTTATTCGGGATCAGTTTGAAGGAGACAGTACACTCGCTTTTGATCTCAACATTTTTGAGGATCCGGAGGAGGACACTATTACCCTGGCGGTAGCAATCGCAAACCTGTCTGAATCCGATGCTTCCTTCACTTCTTTGACTGAAACTGATTACGAACTAGTTGACGGGATTTTATCACTAAATCTTATTTCAGGGTCCAAATATCATAGCACCATTACATATAGCGCTACATCGAAGGGTGAAGATGGGGATGAGACCGCGAGTGCGGATTTTGATTTAGTGATTGATAATGCACCGTCTATCGATGAGGCATTCATTGTAAATAGTGGAACATTACTTGAGGAGTTCGATGACGTGACGTTCAAAGTAGATGAATTCACACAGGATGATGATTCCGATGATCTTGCTATTGAGATATCATTCCCTGATTATGGGGATGGCGCTGGAGGGATACTATTGTACGATACACTCAAAATTGCGGGACTTTCATATGATACAAATGATAGTTCGGTCACCATAACATCAAAGGAAAATGCTACGGGTGAAGTGGCGTTCATCTTTGACATAACCAGTGGCCCGAGAACAGTGGTCGATACCTTGGTTTTTGCAATAGATAACGTAGATGACAGTGTCGTATTGAAAAATAACCTGGGTGATCAAATAGTAGCAATAGATGATACGGAGGGTCTGGATATCGATATATCAAGTGTATTTTTTGATATTGATGGTGCTGTCAACTTTGATAATGTAACCGTATCTACAGTTCCAGTTGATCAAACATTATTTACGGTAGATGCGGCATCATTACCTGTACTGAATGTAAAAGCAGAAGGAGCCCCCGAAGATTCGATTGAAATAGTCCTCACATATGCTGACGGAATATTGGTGGAGGATATTGCAGATACGTTTTATGTCACGGCCATACAGGCCTTCAATACATGGTATGTGAATGGCACAGACGGTGATGATGCCAATGATGGAAGTGAAATCACACCTTTCAAAACCATTCAGTATGCAATTGATGCCGCAAGTATTGGTGATAACATAATCGTTGCTGCAGGTGACTATGAAGAAAATATCATTATTGAAAAACGCCTCAGCATTTCATCCACCTATGATGGTACGGATGAACAGGTCAT
Source organism: Cyclobacteriaceae bacterium (assembly GCA_028278225.1). Lineage (GTDB taxonomy): Bacteria > Bacteroidota > Bacteroidia > Cytophagales > Cyclobacteriaceae > JANQEU01. Next base: position 61,129 of record JANQEU010000014.1, on the reverse strand, counting down.
TGAGGATACCAAGATCATAGCTGCTGACAGCGCTACCGTTATTACCGTAAATGAGGTCGATGGACTGATCATCGAGGGATTTACTGTGACCGGAGGTTTGACAGGACCGGCAGGAGCCGGGCCAGACTCCAGGGGAGCCGGGCTGTATGTCAACAACTCCTCTGTAACCTTCAATAACCTTTACATAATGGGCAATGAAATTGACCCGGAATCGGAATTCAGAGGAGCGGGAATTGTATTTGACAATAGCCAGGGCAAAAGGTCAACACTAAATGGTGTTCTTATTCGTGAAAATGGAAACGGATCAGGTATAGTTTTGGATGATTTCACCACGCTTGCAATTGATAAATCAAGGATCAGGTTCAATGGGTCAACAGCCGTGGATTCTGAAACAGTTGGTGGAATTTGGTGTACTTCAAGTGAGCTGATCATAACTAATTCCATCATTGAAAGTAACTACGGTGATATCAGCAACAATATCCTGCTGGAATCAGCGTCAAATTTCACCATCAATCATGCATTGATAGGTACGGGAGAGGGGGATCAAAACATTCTAATCAAAGATCTGAACAATGATGTTACCGGATTAATTCAGAACAGTCTCTTCAATGGGGTTGTAAAAGGGTCCTCCAGCAATATCACCGCAGACAAACTAACAATAGAAAATAATATCCTTAAGAATGTAGAATGGGATGTCAATCAACTGGAAGTTGATCTCTTTGGAGCAAATAATCAGACGGGTCTTTGGGGTATAGATCCATCCGGAGAAGGATTATCTGATCTTAGTATAGCTTTAGGAAAAGGTAAATCAACTTCGCTGACAGATGATATTCTTGGTAATACCAGACCGGATCCTGATGGAACAAACCCTGATATTGGTCCGTTTGAAAGTCCTTTGTCCGCTCCGGTCTTAGCTTTCCCTCAGATCGCCGGTCCCGTTGATGGCGTTCATGTTTGGCAATCAAGGAGTTTCAAGGGTTATGATGTGGGAGATTTTGACAAGGACGGATACTCAGAAATTGTAACTCTGCGAAATAACGGGAACGGGTATGATCTTATTTTAACCACGTCATCCAACACTCTTGAGGTAATAAAAGAAAATATTGAATACAATATTCTTAAATCAATGGATCTGGATGCTGATGGAGATTTGGACTTTGTGGCTATCCAGTCTGCATCCAAGGTCGATTATTACTTCAACAATGGCGACCTGACATTTACTGTTTTGGAGGATCTCGAAATCCCCGGAAATGTTGAGACCTGGAGAATGAGGGAAATGACCAATAATTATAACAGTTGGGGAGACATTACCGGAGATGGCAGGATGGATTTCATAATCCCCATGTGGTCATCCGTTACGGTAGTCGAGTTCAAAGTTGATCATATCATTACCCGAAGTATAGATGTACAATCCAACGATGGTTCTTATCCATGGTTAGGGGATATCAGGGAAGCACGATGTGTTGACATTGACCTGGATGGCAATATCGACCTTGTTGTTAGAAACACCTGGAATGAAAATGAGGTTAATGATTTTCTGTTCTTCAAAAAGGTTGGTGATGATTTCGAATTTCAAAGTGAACTGGCTTTGTACAATCTGCCTAAAGGGGGCAATATCTCGATGTTAACTGCAGATTTCGACTCAAATGGTAATATTGACCTCGCAATTGCCAGTGATCGTGACCATCATGACGGAATCAATGTAGACGGTTTCCTGAAGTTTTATGAGCTTAATCCTGATTCCAGCAGATGGATTGAAATGGATCTGAGGGTGATCAAAGACGAGCTGGATATTGAAATGGATGCAGTTGGAGATCAGTTTTCAAATTTGAAAGTGGTGGATATCAACTATGATGGAAAGCTGGACCTTTTGGCGTTCCATTCTGAAAATGAATCAAACGACAGTCGCATGTTCCCCGCTTTGTTCATCAATAATGGCGATTGGGAATTCAAGTATCAATATACTTTCTTCAATTCCATTTCCGCGAATATCTGGGACTTCAGAGATTTATCTGTTGGTAATTTTGAGGAAGACGGTATTTTGGATATTGTCGTTTTAACTGATCCGGATGTGAGATTTTTCAAAAATGATCTGACCATCCAGCAAGCAGATCCGGCAGATCCTACGAACCTGGTACTTGATGTGAAAGGAAGCAGGGTGACCATAAATGCCCATATCAATACCCCATACTACAGTATTGAAGTTTGCAAAGATGCAATTTGCAATAGCTCATTGGTAAGAGACCAATCTGCGCTCGTTCATTATCCTGCTCTGTACGAAGTGGGTGATTCCATATCCGCTACCCTTTTCTTAACTCAGGGAGACTACACAATTAAGGTATATGGTATCGATCACGCATACCAGGTTACATCTGAGATCGCATCAGAAATTTCTGTAGACGGGATCAGCTTTTCATCCGGTCAGGTGGTTTTCAATGATTTCTTCAATAGTGTAAACCTCATCAATATTGATACGGATGATGACCCGGAATTTTATGGGTTCAAAAAGCGATATTGGGATGCAGGAGGTGAGGTTGCCTCTAAACTGAAAATATTCAGTTTCGGAGATCCGGGTACAAGCAATGATTTTGTGCTGGATCAGACCGGTCAGGCACCACTGTTATCAGATCTTGATCAGAACGGACTTGCAGACATCATTGTAGACAATGGCAATTGGAATTCAAGGTTTTTCTCTTTGTTGAATATTGATGAGACAAGTTCCGTATCTGAATTTTCAAGCAGTTTTACTGAAACCTCGATTTTGTATGAAGGTAATGGCAGAAGCTCCGATGGTGTTTTTGCTAATAATCTGGTAATGGATATCGATCAGGATGGAAGTGAGGAGATTGTGACCTATGCTTCTGGCTGGGATGAGAATAGTTACGGATTCAAATTATTTGGAATAGACGGGAAAGATATAACAGATGAAAAAGAAATAAATCTGTTTTATGAGGACGTGCGATGGGTTTGGGATGAAGCCACGCAGAATTCATTTGAGAAGTACGCCTACAAACATCTATTTGATTTCAAGGTAAATTCAGATAATGAATTGAGAGGAATGGATATGCAGCCTGTCGATCTCGATCTGGATGGAGATGAAGATTACCTGTTAGTGATGAATGGACGCGACTGGAGCTTTGACAAACCTCTTTCACATCTGATTGCCGTTGAATTTGTTCACGGGAAACTCATACCACATTACCTGGCAAGTTTTATTGACAGGTCAGTTTTGGATATCGAGATTATCAAGGACGGCAATGATCAGGCATGCTTCATCATCGGTCTGACCGATAGGGTAAATTATTACGGTGATGCATTTAATGTTGGGTTTATGACGGAGTTTTCACGGCTGGATATAGCCAAATCCGGGCAGATATTTGAAAACTTCCCGATCCGAACCACCAGGGAAGTTGTTGATTACAGAAATCATACGATTCCGGGTTTTACATTTAATAACTGGCCATTTACAAGCTTTGAATTTGCAACCATCCTTGAGACTGGAGACTTTAATAATGATGGGAGGGATGATTTTATTGTGGCTGCAAATATCAGCAATGAGCGCTGGAATGGGTCGTCCCATATTCTGGTCTACCTGCAAAATGAACTCGGTGGATTCGATCCATTTACATCAGGACTGAATCGCGACCTGGAAGATATAGCTGTCATTACCTCCATAAACATACTTGACCAAAATCAGGATGGCAGGTTTGACTTACTGGTAAGTGGATTTAGCGGGGAGCATGGAGTTACCAAGGTATTCCTAAACGAGAATACCACCGGAACGGCAGTTACTTCCGTACCTACTCCTACCAGTTTGGCAGGTAGAAACAATGGGTACAAACTGAGCTTAAACTGGACTGGAGACGAAGGCAGTCGCTATGCTGTTCAGATTGGCACAGAACTCGATAACTATAACATAAGCAGTGGAAACCTGAATGCATCAGGATATCCGCTATTCCCGGATCGACCCAACGTATTTGTTGCAAGTGAATCAATTACCGTAGATGCTTACGATTTGGCAGATAAATATTATTTCCGGGTAAAAGCGATTAATAAATACGGAATGTATTCGGATTTCTCAGCAGTTGCAGAAGTTACTTTAGAACAACCATTCGTACTGGATAACCAGGATATCCCGGGATTTGAGGATGGAGCGGTAGCCTGGGGAGACTATGACAGGGATGGTGACCTGGATTTGGCAGTGATGGGTAGGTCTGAAGGTTTTAAAACATTCATTTACAGGAATGATGACGGAATTTTCATAAACAGTAATCAGGCTCTGGAGCCGATGGCCAGGGGGGATATTGAGTGGGTAGATTACAACAATGATGGTTATCTGGATCTGTTTGTAGTAGGCGAAAACATTGATGGAGATCCAACAACAATCTTCTATGAAAATGAAAACGGACTAAGTTTTGTTCGAAACTTTTCAATCCAGAATATCCAGGGTGTGACCAGTTCGACCGCTGCATTTGGAGATGTGGATGGTGATGGAGATATGGACCTGGCTTTGGCCGGATTTAATGTAAATGAAAATAACTATACACTTAGACTCTACAACAACTTACTCAATCAGGGATCGCCGGAAGTATTCCAGGAGGAAAGAAATTTTCATCGTGAGGGATTCTTCAGCGGCGATATCATTTTTGCGGATTTTGACAATGACGGAGACCAGGATATGGTCTATACAGGATCCGGACTCGGAGGTAATCCAGTCGGAGGATTAATAGTGAATTCAAAGGTTGGAATTACTTCCGAGCATTACTTCCATTATCAGGGTGAACTGGCACTTAAAGATGCGGCCCTGGATGTGGGTGATTTAGATCTGGACGGAGATCTTGATATTATCGCTACGGGTACCAGGTCATTTAATGATACGGATGTGCCGGTTACCAGAATCCTTGAAAATGAGTCCTTCAAAATCGATTCGGTAAGATCCGACCTGAGATTTATTGCCAGGGATTCCGAAGTTTTAGCACCGTTGTCTAATGGTGATATTGATTTAGCTGATTTTGACAATGACGGGGACCTGGACGTGGTGTTGACAGGTGAAGATGATTTGAATAACCCTGTGACCAGGCTGTATGCGAGATCAGGGGCATCATACTTTGAAGTTAATGCCGGGCTCACCGATATGACACAATCAATAGTGAAATGGGGAGATTTTGATGTGGATGGTGACATGGATCTGTTCCTCTCCGGAAAAGCAGTTTCAGCTAAAACAGAGATCTATAGAAACAATACGGGTGAGCTTGTTAATCTTCCACCATCTGTTCCGGATGGTCTCACAATGAGAGATGAAGGATATGGAAAAGTCATATTGTCATGGTCGCGTCCGGAGGATGATTTTACACCTAAGAATACGCTGTCGTATATCGTCAGTCTTGGTACCTCGGCCGGATCATCAGACATATTTACAACGGAAAGTGATTTAACAACAGGATATCGTCTCACACCAAAGCCATCATCGGCGTTGCAAAACTTCAGGTACCTTGAACTTGATCCGGGCACCTATTATTGGAGTGTACAGGCCGTGGATGCTAATTATTCCGGTTCAGTCTTCAGTCAGGTCCAGACATTTACCCTCAGCTATGACTGGAAGGCTTTGAACCTGGGAGGTATCGTGGACAACTCACTTCCCGGAGGGGAAAACTCCACAACAAAATTTGCCGACATAGATAATGACGGAGATTTTGATCTGACAATTTTCGGGAAAACCAATTTCAAAGAACCTGGTATTTTCATGAATAACAATGGTGTATTTCAGAGAATAGACTGGTGGTTTGATCAAATAACCAAAGGTGATTTTGACTGGGCTGATATTGATGGGGACGGTATGCTGGATCTCTTCTTCACGGGAGAAGATATAGGCAATGAACTAAATAAGTTTGCTTCATTACATCTCAACAGGACTTTTGATGGCAATGTTGGTTTTGAATCTTATTATGGTTTTCCGGCATTGGTGAATGCCAAAGTAAAGTTCACTGACCTTGATAACGATGGAATTCCGGAATTGATCTATGGCGGATCAACCTTGTCAAATGAAACGGGAAAAGGAGAGATTTATATTTATACATTCGAGTCTAATGAGGGATTTTTATCTTTTGAGGAAATAAGTCTTGCAAATGAATTACCTCAATTATCTAATTCATCCCTTGATTTTGGTGACTTTGACCTGGATTCGGATATTGATGTAGTGATTACAGGCGAGAGCAATCAATTTGGCAGACAGGCTTTAATTCTGGTGAATGACGGATTAAATGAAGAGGATCAACTTGAATTGACAGAAACTTCATTCAACCTTATTGGAGTCAGAAACGGAACTTCTGATTTTATCGACTACGACAATGATGGTGATCTCGATCTCATTGTTTCGGGAGATGCAACACAGGGAGATGCGCTAAATATTTATGAAAACAGGGAAGGCGCGCAGGAGGGGGAACGAAGTTTCGTAAACATTTCAGCTACAGTTACCGGACTGAAACCATTGAAGAACGGAAAGACCAGCTGGGGTGATTTTAATGGAGATGGTTATGCAGATATGGTTTACTCAGGAGAGGTGATAGGAGAAGGAGATTTTACAGGTCTGGCGGTTTATGATCCGCTGGCCAATGTATTCAGACCTGATGAATTTGATCTGTCAGAATTTGTCAAGGCATCCGTTGCTTTTGGAGACTATGATGGCGATGATGACCTGGATATGGTCCTTAGTGGTGAGTTTTCAGATTTTCAGGAAAATGACCCTTATTATACCAAGTATTTGTCGAGGATATATGTAAATGAAAGGAACCAGTCTGCAGCCCTTGCTGCTGCAGGAGGCCGTACAACTTCTGCATTCCTTGCGAATACGCCTCCCACAACTCCTACGACAATCAGTGCTGCTATAAAAACTGATGCGCAGGCACACAATGTGAATCATCATATCGTCCAGTTCAGCTGGAATCCTGCGTCTGATGACCAAACTGCAGCTCCCGGATTGACGTATGCACTTAGAATCGGAAGCGACCGTGGTAAAGATAATGTATTGCCTTCCGGGGCAAAGTTGACCGGCAGGAGGTTAGTTTCCGGCAAAGGTAATGTCGAGCATAATACCAGTTGGAATATGGAATTAGCTCCCGGTACATACTATTGGAGTGTTCAGTCAATCGATCCATCTTATTCTTCTTCAGCCTTTTCTGCGGAGCAAGTTCTTATTATCGATGATTCGGGATTAGTTACAAACAATTCTCCCATAGCAGGCCCCCAGTCATTCCAGGTGAAAGAATTGTCCGAACAGGGCACTGTAGTTGGAAATGTGGATGCAAGTGATCCTGAGAACGATCCGCTGGCGTACGCTATTATTGGTGGAGATGAAGATAGCGTATTTACAATTAATGCTCAGGGAGAAATAATAGTTGAAAGGCAGGACGCACTTGTGATTTCGAATATTGCTGAATTTATACTTACAGTTCAAATATCGGATGGGTTCAGTACCACTGAAATAACTATTACTATTACTTTGGTCACAAACTTGTCTCCGTCTGCAATCGCCCAGACATTTGAATTGGAAGAATTGTCCGAGCAAGGTACAATCGTTGGTACGATCGATGTGACTGATCCTGAAAATGATGTTTTAACATTTGAAATAATAGGCGGAGACGATGCCGGAGTTTTCTCTGTCAATTCCGCTGGTGAAGTAGTTGTAGAGGATCAGGCTGCGCTGCTTATTGTTAATCAGGCAGAATATGAACTGACCATTCGAATTTCAGATGGAACCAATGATGTCGATGTTATCATTACTATTTCTCTTCAGGAAAAAGAAGCACTGGCACTGGAATCTGAATTTGTACGCAGGATTTACCCTGTTCCTGCCGATAAACGATTGAATATCGTACTCAGGCGTCCAAATGAAGTATTTACTGTTGAAGTCTACGATATCAGTGGAAGTAGTGTATTGAGTATTGATAAGGTTGACACAAGGATTCCTTTGGATATAAGGAATTTAAAACCTGGGGTATATGTGTTAACCCTTGATACTTCTGATGGGGCAGAACGAATCAAGTTTATTAAAAATTGAATTGCTTTAAACTCATGAAAGAGGGTGTCTCAAAAAGCTGATCCACTGTCAGGTTGAGGCTCTCGAAACCTATTTTCAAGCATTCTAAGATGCATTTCGAGAACCTCAATGTGACGATGACCTATTTTTTTGAGCTTTTGAGGCACCCTCTTTTTTATGCTTCCCTCAATAATGGTCGCGTCAAACAGGTTGGTCCGCCACTGCCCTTGAAACTGATCTCAGTGCCATCGTATTCATGGACCGTACATCCTGATGTTTCCAACCTGGATTTAGTAATTGAATTTCCGTGCGCCATGATGCACTCACCGGGAGAAATTGCCAGAACATTGCAGCCCATTGATTCAAATTCTTGATCCGGAACTTCTATCAGTTCAAATCCCCGGTCAAGAAGTTCATTGCGAAAATATATAGGCATCAGTGGTGAGTAAACCACAGCTTTCTTCTTGTCCACCGGACTTAAGATGGACATCAAATGAAACACATCCGACTCGCCTTTGTAATGTGGCAACTCCACATTCAGAATGGTGATCTGACGGGGCTCTAGCATGGTTTTCAATTGATTAATTCCAGCTGTATTGGTCCGGTAAGTGTGACCTACTGCCAGGGTGTTTTGATCCAGCCACGCCACATCTCCTCCCTCCAGGGTACCCGGTGCTTTGATCTCCCCCAAAATGTCTATCCCGGTTTTCTCGAAATACTTTCGTACCTCATTTGGTTCATTCTTGCGGTGACCCTTTCCCATCCGGCAGAGGATCATTCCAAAGTCAGTAGCAATTGCCGCGTCACGACAATAGACTGAGTCAATCGTTACGTCTCTGCTATCTTTCAGGTAGTGAAACGCTGTTCCAGTCCGTGAGATCAGATCCTCCAGCAACTCAAAATCAATTGTTGATTGTTCGAATTTTGGCGGGGCAAGATATCCATGCGATTGCCATTGTTCGGCGATTACTTCATCACTTATGAATCCATCTCTCGGGCGTTTCAATAGAATAGATCTTAGCTTTCCGTATTCCGAATGAGCTGTAGGTTTACTCATTTCTGTCCTTTTTGATCTTCACCCAGACAAATACCGGTATTCCTGCCATCAGCAGCAAAAAACCCCAGTACACGATCTCCTGCCCAGAGCCTGCAATGGCCCAGATGGAAAAGATGAAAGCAATCGTTGCAATTACCAGTTTCCAGACGGGGAAGGCTTTCCAACCTGCCTTTCTCACAGCAATTGCAACGTATGAAGCTGATGTAAAGAGGTAGGCTATAAGCGCTGTCATGCTTGCCAGGAGCAACCCGAATTCAAAAGCTTTGACCAAACCCCTGGTATAATTCATCATCATAAGAATGGATATGAGTACGCTGGAAAGAACAAGACTGAAAGCAGGTGTCCCATTCCGGTTCTCGTAGGCAAAAAACTTTGGGAAAAGGTTATCCCTGGCTATGGCCGCCGGGATATGACCCTGAACCAGAATCCAGCCGTTAAGGGCTCCCAATGTAGAAATGATAGCACCCACAGCAACCAGGTTCTCAGCCCAGTCACCCCACATCAGTTTGGCGGCGTCCGCAAACGGAGCATTCGAATTTTGTAGCTCATCAGCAGGAATGATACCAATGAGGGCTGCCGACCCTAAAACATAAACGATCACTGTAACAATCAAACCGAACATTGTGGCTCTGGGAATTGTCTTAGCTGGACTTTCAACATCTGCAGCCGGAATTGTTGCACATTCCAGTCCCATGTAAGCAAAAAATGTAAGTGTGGCGGTGGCAGTAATCGCCCGGAAGTCAGAGAGCCCGCTGATATTGAATAACAACAGATTTTCCACCTTGATAAAGAAAAGCCCAAAGATTCCAATGGCGATAAGCGGAGTAATTTTTAATATCGATGTAATTAACTGGAAAACCCCTGCCTGCCTGATCCCGCGCGTATTGATGTACACAATAATCCATACAACTGATAGACCTATACCTACGGCTAGTGAAGGATTATGGCTCAACATAGGGAAAAAAACACTTAAATAACTCACAAAAGCAACGGCTATAGCTGCATTCGTACACCAAACGGATATCCAGTAACCCCATGCCACGACAAAACCGGCGAAATTTCCCAAACCGTTCCTTGAGTAAGTATATGGACCTCCACTGGAAGCCGGGATCATTTTGCTCAGTTCTATGAAGACATAAGCCAGCGTCATTGCCCCCGCTGCTGATATGAGCCAGCCAAACAGACTGATACTTCCGTAAGATGCCAGAGAAGCCGGTAAAAGGAATACGCCGGAGCCTATCATATTTCCCACGACGAGGGATGAACTTGTCCAGAACCCTAATTTTTTACCACTCATTGCCGGATATTGATAAGTGAAGAATTTTGAAAGATAGGTAAATTTGGAAGATGGCTAACCCCTGATAATATTATGAACGATGACGCTTTTAAGAAAAGAGGTGTTGACTACCCTGTTGTAATGGGTGAAAGGACATTACCCGGCCGATATTATCATAGTCAGGAAATCTATGAGGAGGAACTGGAAAAGATATTTTACAGGTTTTGGATCTACGCATGCAGGGCCGAAGAGATCCCTGAGGCGGGAGATTATAAAGTTATCGAAGTTGGCGATGAGAGCATTATTCTGGTCCGGGACAAGACCGGTAATATCAGGGCATTGTTTAATGTTTGCAGCCATAGGGGAACTCAGCTCTGCATAAAACCAGCTGGAAATTTCAAATCCAAGACCATACAATGTGCGTACCATGCCTGGACTTACACATTAGAGGGTAAATTGATCGGAGCCCCTTTGATGAAAGAGGGACCTGGATTTAAAAAGGCGGATTGTACATTGCCCATGGCTCATGTACATAACTGGGAAGGCTTTGTCTTCATCTCATTGGCGGAAGACCCACTGCCATTTGAAGTGCAAATGGAGGCATTGATGGGGAAATTCAAGGATTGGCGAATGGATGAATTGCGCATTGCCCATCACATTGAATATGAATTAAACTGTAATTGGAAGCTGATCCTGCAAAATTACCAGGAGTGCTATCACTGTCCGGGAGTTCATCCGCTTCTGTCAGAACTTACACCTTTTCAGTCAGCCCGTCATGATTACAGCAAGGGAGCGGTTATCGGCGGATACATGGATATTACCAAGGAGAGAGGAAGCATGACCATGGATGGAGAAGCGGCGGGTCCCCCGGTTTGCAACGTATCCGGTGACGATCTCCAGCGTGTTTACTACTATTCTCTGTTTCCCAATATGTTATTGACACCCCACCCCGACTTTGTTATGTTTCACCATATTGTTCCGAGAGGGCCGGGTTCAATTAGTAATAATTGTTACTGGCTGTTTCATCCTGATGTAATTGAAGACAAAAAGGCCCAGGACCGGATAAAATCAGCGGTGGACTTCTGGGATCTTACTAACAGGCAGGACTGGCAGGTTTGTGAACAAATGCAGGTTGGGACCAGATCAAAGCGTTTTGGCAGAGGGTATTACTCCAGCCAGGAAGATATTCTTATTGCACTGGACAAGGAAGTTTTAAAGGCGCTGGGACATGAGTTACCGGAATAACATTTACCTCACAGATTTCAAAATATAATCGTACAACAGTGAAATGGGCCTGATCTCTTCATAATATGAAGCCGTTCGATCGTTGGTAAACACTACGACCATGTCGTAGGAAGGGATTATAAATATGAATTGTCCCCAATGGCCGTATGCCATATAGATTTCAGAAGGTTTGGATGTATCCAGATCCGTTTTTCGGCTGGGTAGCAGCCACCACATATAGCCATATGAAATGAGGGAAACACCAGCAATAGTTTGTGTAGACAGCACATGTCGCGTCGTCGCTTCCCTGACCCAGTTCTCGGGCAGGATCTGATTGTTTTCCCATCTTCCATCCTTCAGGTACAGATATCCTATTCTAGCCATATCCCGGGGTGTCAGATACAAACCCCCACCAGTATGGGGGATACCCCGATGACCATCCCATCTGTAAGAGGTAATACCCAGTGGCTCGAACAGATATTCCATAGCAAAATCCTTAGTATTCATTTTGGTTGCATTTTGAAGGAGCCCTCCAAGTAGAATAGCTATCCCGCTATTGTAGTACCACTGATTTCCGGGGGGACCCTCCATCTTGTAATCCAAAACATATTTCATCTTATCTCCCGAATACCGGTTTAATGCTCCCAGGTGAGATTCACCAGTCCAGGCCTGACCCGTTCGCATTGTCAAACAATGCTTGAGGGTCATGGCTTTCTTATTTTCATCGAGATGCTTAAAACTGGAATATTCAGGGAAAAAAGATAAAACGGACTGCTCCAGATCTGCGATCATATCTTGTTGAATAGCGACCCCTATCAACGTGGATGTGATGCTTTTTGTCACTGATTGCAGTGTATGCAGATCATTCTTTCCCTCTTCACCGAAGTACTTGTCAACTACCATATATCCGTTTTTAATGATCGTCAGGGAATTGACCGGTTTCAGAAGCTTTCCGGAAGATAAGTCCCTGACAAAAGCGTCAAGTTTTTCCCCATCCAGGCCCTGATCCGCTGGCGCACTTACCCTCCACTCTTTGCCGGGCCAATAATCATCGGATTCCTGCGCGTGGACAATCACAATAGCGAATAGGTAGAAAATGGATACAATGGTTTTTGACATAATTGTAATCAAGTGCTCATTACTTCTACGCAGATAAAGTTTTTAAGTGAAAGAATGACGGAAAATTTTAACCGGGAAACAATATCCTTTAAGTATTGCAAGAAGTGAGAAGAAAATGATCTGCCTGCAGGCAAATTGAGTTACTCCACTACCAATGAAAATGAAAATACCTCAGGGAATATCAATTTGATCAGGCCAGGGAGAAAATTAGCCGGAGGATATTGGTTATCCTAAAGTCCTTACTTCCGAAATCAGATTTTCTATCGAGCTTCTGGCATCGCCGAATAACATTTTTGTCTTTTCATGGAAGAAGAGCGGATTTTGAATTCCGGCATATCCCGGATTCATGCTTCTTTTCATCACGATGACGTTTTTCGACTTCAATATCTCCAGAATGGGCATTCCGTAAATAGGACTTGAAGGATCATCCAATGCTGCAGGATTTACCACATCGTTTGCTCCTACCACCAGTGTCACATCCGATTCATCCATTACACGGTTTGCATCATCCAGGTCAAATAGCTTCGGGTAAGGGACGTCTGCTTCGGCCAGCAGGACGTTCATATGTCCCGGCATCCGGCCTGCAACAGGATGAATGGCATATTTTACATTTACGTTGTATTTATGCAGGACGTCATCAAGTTCCTTGCAGGTTTTCTGCGCTTGTGCGACAGCCATGCCATAACCCGGCACTACCATTACATTTTGAGCATACCTCATCATTATGGCCACGTCTGTGGCATTAGCTTCCTGCACCACCTGCTCACCCCTGTCTTTTCCGCCGCCTGATTCGCCACCAAATCCGCCAATGATCACATTGAACAAAGACCTGTTCATGGCTTCGCACATGAGAATTGTCAGGATAGTTCCGGATGATCCTACAAGAATACCCCCGATCAACATCATCTGACTTTCGTAAATGATCCCGGCAAGGGCCGCCGCTATGCCGGTAAAGGCGTTGAGTAAGGAAATAACCACCGGCATGTCTGCTCCGCCAATTGGTTGAACAAACGTAAATCCGTAGAAAAGTGCTAATCCGAGCGTTATTAGCGGCAATGTAAAACTCTCATCAGGATACAGGACCTGGTAGCCGATCAGTCCGACCAGGGTCAGAAGAAATACGATGTTGATATAGGTGGAGAAGGGGATCTGCCAGTCACCGATTTTTCCTGCCAGTTTCCCGTAAGCGATCATACTGCCGGTAAATGCGACTGCTCCGACGAGCATTGCCAGCTGAGTAGTGGCATGTCTGCCATACGAAACCTGGGATAGAGAGGGATCGCCAAATACTTCCTGAAATCCGTAGAGTTCAATAAATGAGATAGTTACGGCACAGGCTCCACCCAATCCATTAAAAAGGGAAACAAGCTCAGGCATTGCAGTCATTTTCACCCTGTTTGAGACAACCAATCCAATGACGGATCCAATGATAATACCCATAGCGATCCAGTAATAATTATTATCTCCGGATTCAAGTGGGACAAAGAGTGTGGTCGCTATGGCCAGGACCATACCGGAAGCAGCTCTAAGATTTCCTTTCCTGGCTGTTGATGGATTACTAAGATTTCTCAGGCCGAGGATCAATAGAATAACTGAAATAAGGTAAAGGAGGTTGACAATAGCTATCATGACATCATTTATGGGAGTGGAACGAGTTTATTTTCTTTTGAACATTTCGAGCATGCGATTGGTCACGGCATGGCCGCCGACAACGTTGACTGTTCCCAGGATGATTCCAAGGAATCCTAATCCCAGGGTTAAGTAATCATCTGAGGCGGATTGACGTACAAGCAGGATTGCTCCGATGATTACAACTCCGCTGATGGCATTGGCGCCGGACATTAGGGGTGTGTGCAGAACAGTTGGCACATTTGAAATCAGTTCGTATCCTAGGAAGATGGCCAACACGAACATGTAAATGGTGATAGGATACTGCTCGATAAATTGGATTATTTCATTCATTTTAACTGGCAGATTGAAGGTTAACTTTTGGGAGATGCAGCAGGGTGCTTTTAAGTATGTCGTGATCAAAATCCACTTTGGATCCGTTGTGTTTATCCCGGAACACAAACTTTATGAAATTAATGACGTTGTTGTTGAATTTTCGGCTGGCCTCATAAGGGAGTTTATGGTAAAGTTTGGAATCGCCTATAATCGTGACATTGCTATAGACGATCTCCCTTCCATCCACCGTTAGTTCGCAGTTTCCTCCGGCCTCTGAAGCCAGGTCAACAATTACACTTCCGGGCATCATTGCATCAACAGTTCTTTTCTTTATCAGAACAGGCGCTTTCTTTCTGGGGATAAGCGCTGTGGTAATTACAACATCCGAAATAGAGGCACGTTCATGGATGAGATCCTGTTGCCGCTTAATGTATTCTTCAGATTGTTTAATGGCATATCCACCTGCTGAACTATCCTCCTGACCCCCTTCAACTTCGATGAATGTTGCCCCTAAACTCTCTACCTCTTCTCTCACGGCAGAGCGTACATCGAATGCCTCAACAACCGCACCCAGTCTTCGGGCCGTTGCTATTGCCTGCAGCCCTGCGACTCCGGCTCCCAGTATGAGTACTCTTGCGGGGGGGATGGTGCCGGCTGCGGTCGTCATCATTGACATATATCCCTGGAACCTGTCAGCTGCCGAAATAACTGCTTTATACCCCGATAGAGAACCTTGTGATGATAAAATGTCCATGGACTGCGCTATGGATGACCTGGGGATCAATTCCAGGTTAAAGACATAAATATCCCTGGCATCAGCAATCTCAATCAGCTTTTTCTCAGCATCCATATGGAATTTTCCTATGAGAAATGCCCCTTCCTTAGCCTTGCGTAGTTCGGATATTTTCAAACCAGAAACTGTGATCAGGACATCTGAGGTTTTAATGATGGTGTTTCTGTCACTTATTTTTGCACCCTGTTCACTGTAACCTTTGTCAAAGTAAAGAGACTCGACACCGGCCCCTTTCTCGACCTGTACCTGATGTCCCATTTGGATCAATGTTGCTACCCCCTTTGGAATTATTGCTACCAAGGGTTCGTTTTTGCATTTTAAAACACCGATTTGCATAATTCCTTTGTTTTTGTCGCTGCAATTATAGTGAATAGTCTACTAATACTTTTTGATTAAACTCATTTGCAATCATACTTATTATCATCTTTTTCGGCTTGGTCCAATTTAGGATCATGTCAGGTAATTTCATAGATCATTAACCATTTACAGCCCCGTATGTCAGTTGGTGTATTAATCAGTGAACTCTCACTATTTAATTCCCTAGTTTTCAGTAGTAAAAAGTATAACCTGAATATGAGACTGACATTGACCATTTTATTAATTACGTTGTTCCTGATTTCTGAAGGGCAGGATAGATCAATCCCCGCAGATGAGGTAGTTGTAACGAATCACCAGGTGACCATCAAAGGGAAATCGATCCCTTACAAAGCAACTACAGGGACCCAGCCAGTTTGGGATGAAGATGGAAAAGCCATTGCTGCCGTTCACTACACTTACTATGAGCGCTCAGATGTCCGGAACAGGGCTTCCAGACCGTTATTCATTTCATTTAATGGTGGGCCGGGATCGGGCTCCGTCTGGATGCACCTGGCATATACCGGACCTAAAATCCTCAAGGTTGATAATGAAGGATTTCCGGTTCAGCCCTATGGAGTGAAGGATAATCCCAATTCCATTTTGGATGTCGCTGATATCGTATTTGTCAATCCTGTAAATACCGGTTACTCAAGGATTCTGGACAAGGAGACAAAGAAAGAAGTATTCTTTGGTGTGAAAGCCGATATCACGTACCTGGCGGATTGGATAAATACTTTTGTGACCAGATCCAACAGATGGGAATCCCCGAAATATCTGATAGGCGAAAGTTACGGTACCACACGTGTCTCGGGTCTTTCGCTTGAGCTCCAAAACAGACAGTGGATGTACCTCAACGGGGTAATACTCGTCTCGCCCACTGGCCTGGGAATTGACAGGGACGGTCCGGTGGGTATGGCCAACAGGTTGCCGTACTTTGCAGCGGCTGCATGGTATCACGGCAAACTGCCTGAAGATCTCCAGTCTAAGGATCTGGATGAAATACTGCCGGAAGTGGAAGCGTACTCCATCAATGAATTAATTCCGGTACTGGCCAAAGGGGGGTTTGTGTCGGAAGAAGAAAGAAATGAAGCCGCAGCGAAAATGTCCCGATATTCAGGAATTTCCAAAAAGGTAATTATGCAATACAACCTGGATGTGCCAAATTCTTTTTTCTGGAAAGAACTTTTGAGAGAAGAAGGTTTCACCGTAGGGCGACTTGATTCCAGGTATAAGGGCATTGACAGGAATGATGCAGGCAGCAGGCCAGACTTCAATTCCGAATTGACCTCCTGGCTTCATTCTTTCACCCCGGCGATTAACTATTACTATTCCAATGTACTGAATTACAAAACCGACATCAAATACAACATGTTTGGCCCGGTGCGGCCCTGGGACAGGGACGGTGATAATACGGGTGACAACTTAAGGCAGGCAATGGCTCAAAACCCATATCTTCATGTAATGATCCAGTCAGGATTGTATGATGGCGCCACCCAGTATTTCAATGCGAAGTATACCATGTGGCAAATAGATCCCAGTGGTAAGATGAAAGACCGATTTTCATTTAAAACCTACAGATCCGGCCATATGATGTATTTGAGAAATGAAGATCTGATCAATGCCAATGATCATATCAGGGATTTTATCTTAAAGACTATACCTGGCGGGGGTGTGTCGGCTAAATATTAATTAACAGGACAAAACATTCACCGGTTAAGCCGCTTCATTAAGCGCGGATTTGGAATCAGATTGACTTCTAAGGGTATTCATCGCCATAGCGCTTTTGTAAAAGATCCAGGCACTTGCTGTCATTAGCATATGGCTGATGTCAAAATGGTTAAACCACTTGTGAATACCCCATTCATTCATGAAGATGAGTGCGGATACTGCGGAAATAGCCACCGCAATCAATGCCAGCCGGCTGGCATTGGACCTGGTATGATAGTACACGGTTCCCTGAAAACCGGTAACCACAATCAGCAATCCATAGGCACTATGAACTTCCACAAAGAAGAAGTTTAAGGTGTAGAAGGTTATCGTAACAAAAGTCAGGAGTTCTATAATATTCAGCCATGTGAAGAAAATGAATACCTTTCGGCTCCTGATCTGCGGACGACAAAACTCAATGGACGCCCTCTCAAGCAGGGCAATTGAGAACATACTTGTCAACCAACCGGGCAACTTCCATGCAAAAGAGAACAAATAAAGGAACCCGTGTCCTATTAATCCCCCAATGGTAGTGGCGAGTCCCATTGAAAGAAAGTAATACTTCATGTAAATGTTTAGCTTGTAATTCGGGGTTTTGGTGTGGATCTGATAGAACGCATAGTAACATACGGCTGATACAAAAAGGTCGGTGATTGTTGTCACCGGCTCATCTACGCGAATTCCCAATATGTCTATACTAGTAAGCTCGAAGGGCATATGCTTTTAAATCTTCCAACTCATCATTAAACATATAGACAGATTTTTGGCGCTTAAGGTTTCCTTTTTTTGCCTTGTTGTCTTTCCAAAACGGTTAATCCCCAGCCGGTCATGAAGTTAAATCAAAATCTTTAATCAGCACACTGATTTATGTATTCATATCACAGCGTTGACCCGGGGATTTTGGAAAATAAAAGATTATTGACCTGCCCGGGATTAGTTGCCGATGGCAAGAGTGGGAGCAGGTGTTGAAAACGTAACGTCACCGCTTTTTGCTTTGAAAAAAGCCAGGAAAGCAATGATCACAACAGCGAGTAGAAGACGGATGATTCGAACAAGTTTCATAGTCTCTGGTTTTAGTGGTTTTGTCAATGCATTTGATCTACTTATGGTTTGAATGAATGCCAACTGGTCTGATTTTAAGCTTTATTCCAGTTAAACGTCAAGGAATCAATTTTGTTATAAAAAATCTTGAAATAATTTAATTTATTTTTCAATATTTCTTTTTCCCACGGAATTTCGATTTCTTTTACAACTTTAATACAAATAGCCCGTACATTTGTTTTACAATTTATATACTAATGAATAAAACATACCTGGGTGAATTTGAAGAACTCATCCTGACAATGGTGGCCGTGATAGGGGAGGAGGCATATGGGAATGCGCTGGTTAAAGAGATAAAATCGCAACTGGACAGGGATGTTAACCTGAGTGCGGTCCATATTACACTTTACCGTCTGGAAGATAAGGGGTTAGTGAAATCTCAAATGGGAGGAGCCACCATGACCAGGGGAGGCAGGAGAAAACGTTATTTCCAAATAACGAACTCAGGCCTGAACCTTATCCGCGATTTGCAGGAGCAGAAATTGAAATTATGGAAACTGCTGCCGCAGCTAAGGTTCAGTCTTGTCAGGGCTTAGATGGATGCAAAAAAACATAGTGATCCACCCGGCTGGGCGATCCGGCTGTTGTCATGGTTCTGTCCGGATGAATTTTCAGAAGGTGTATTGGGTGACTTGCTTGAGATGCACGAGGAGGATCTTGAGATTAGGGGCAGAAGAAAGGCCGATTTGAAATTTATCCGAACCGTAATACTTTTCTTTCATCCTTTTATCATTTTCAGAAACAAAAAGATCTTAAAAATTATAAATATGGGATTATTCAGAAGTCACTTGATTGTGGCCTGGCGAAATATGCTGAGGTACAGATTTTACTCGCTTATTAATGTTTTGGGGTTGTCTCTGGCTGCAGCTTTCCTGTTTCTCTCCTATCTATTTATTTTCAATGAGCTGTCATATGATCAGTTTCATGAAAATAAAGATCGTATTTACAGGATATTCACATACGACGTAGATGCGAAAACCGGTCAGCTACTGGACGATGAAAATGCATGTATAACTTCCATACCCCTGGCTCCGGCTTTGAAGGAAGATGTCTCAGGGATCAGAAGATTCGCCAGGTATGGGAGCAATGGCGGTACCGTCCTTCAGCATGATATTCCTTACAAAGAGACTTTCACACTTGTGGATTCATCCTTTCTGACCATGTTCAGTTTTCCCATGCTTGCGGGCGATGAGAATACGGCGCTGTCTGATCCAAATTCAATTGTACTGACCGTTGAAAAATCCAGGAAATACTTCAAGGACGAAGATCCGATAGGTCAGTCAATTTCCGTGATCCTCAATGACAGCACTAAAACCTTTATAGTTACGGGGGTAATTGACAGCAAGGCCAGTGTTTCCAGCTTGCAGTTTGATTTTCTTATTCCTTTTGATCGTTTCGAAATGATCTCACCCGGTGCGATGAATACCTACAATGTGGCCTTCATCGAGAGTTATCTGGAATTTGAACCAGATGTCTTTATTACTTCTGAAACACTGACAGAATCTGTTGAAAAAGATCACAAGAGTGAAACTTCCAGATGGATCATTGATATCCAGCCGCTCGATGATATTCATCTTAATCCGGATTTGCAGGGAATAGCGGAGTTTACAGATCCCCAAAAGCTCTGGATCATTGTTACTTTGTCAATTTTGGTGATGGTCATCGCGGTAATCAATTTTATAACACTTTCCACGGGCCATGCAATGAATCGTGTCAAAGAGATAGGGATAAGAAAGACCATGGGAGCTAACAAAAAGATGCTATCTACCCAGCTTGTTTTTGAGGCCCTGGTTGTCACTTTTGTATCAGGAATTTTAGGTCTGTTGATTACCAGATTCACAATTCCTTATTTCAATGAACTGATTGACGGTTCGGTGACTTTAACGTTTTCCTTCTTTCATATACTGTTCTTTTTCCTGATAGTTTTCCTGGTAAGTCTGATTTCCGGAGGGATACAATCAGCAGTTTTGATTCGCTTCAGTCCAACAGAGGCGGTAAAAGGATCCAAAATATTTTCAGCCCGGGAAAGCTGGTTGAACCAGTTTCTGATCGTCCTTCAGTTTTCGTTTTCAATTATCCTGGTCTCCGGGACGATTGTCATGTGGTCTCAAATGAACCATATACAACAGTGGGATCTGGGATTCGACGAGGAAAGACTCGTTCAGGTGAACCTGCATAGCTCGGATAACCCGGAGGCTGCAAAGAGGTTGGTGGAACGGTTCAGGGCAGAAGCAATTTCCGATCCCCGAATTTTATCTGTTGGCGCTTCAATGAATCACTTTCGCGATCCCTGGACCAAATTGAGCTTTCAACAGTTGGAGGGACCACCGAAGGAAGTGTTTTACAATCAGGTGGACCCGGAATTCATAAAGACGATGAAAATCAATTTAATAACTGGGAATGATTTCACCTTTTCAAAAGAGCACTATTCCAAAAGCATCATTGTAAATGAGGCTCTGGTGAAATACTTTGAGTGGGATGATCCTTTTGGTGAGCAGATTCCGGGCAAGAATTTCGATAAAACCCACCAAATTATCGGAGTAGTGGAAGATTTCCATTTCAGTTCTCTTCATAATAAGATCGAGCCCCTGGTCCTCGCACTGGACGATGACCCGATCTCAAGTGGAATAACCGGGCTTTCCACATATGTCTGGCCCTCTAATCTGAACTATTTATTGGTGAGAGTAGGCCCCGGTGATCTGAATGATGTGGTTGTTTTCCTTGAAGAGATCTGGGAAAAGATCGATCCCGGAAAACCGTTTACCCACACTTTTGTGGATGATCAATTAGCCCGGAATTATGCTGAAGAAGGCAGATGGCGAAAAGTAATCAATGCAGCCTCAATTTTTGCAATTGTTATCGCATGGATGGGACTGCTTGGATTGACCCGGCTTTCGGTGCAAAAGCGCGTTAAAGAAATTGGGATCAGGAAAGTGCTGGGTTCATCGATCTTTGGGGTGACCTCTCTGTTGTCAAAACGATTCCTCATACTGGTTGTCATTTCAAATGTGATTGCCTGGCCAGTGGCCTGGATATTTTTTGGCAGGTGGCTGGAGACATTCTCCTATAGAGTGGACCTCAATGTACTGGTCTTTATGGCATCCGGTTTTGGTGTCTTGACCATTGCCATGATCTCAATTGGAATACAATCATTGAAGGCGGCCACTGCTAATCCGGTAGAGTCGTTAAGGTATGAGTAATATTCGTGAAGTTTTGATTTATATGCGTTAGATATCAAGATGATAATTTATGTTAGCCTGGTCATATCGTATTATCTAGTTAAATACATACCTATTTCCTGATGAATAGTTTAAATTTGGAAAATGGAGTCAGCAATATTCAGGGCAAAAAACAGAAGTGAGCTAAAACTGCTAATAGATCTAGCTAAGAGGTTAGGTGTCAAAGCTAAGTGGTTAACTCAAGAAGACCTTGAGGATTTTGGACTTGCTAAGGCCATCAAATCAGGAAAATCCGGCAAACTCATCGATACTGAAGAGTTTCTGGAATCTATTGAATAGTGCATGTCAGGATCGATAAGACGTTTGAAAAGGATCTGGATAAATCAAAAGATACCCGGCTCCGACAACGTGTTGCATCCATTATCCGCAATATTCAAATTGCTACGAGTGTCTCAAAAATTAAAAATCAAAAGAAGCTCAAAGGGTCCGCTAACTTGTATCGAATCAGGGTAGGGGATTACAGAATAGGATTGGAGTTATTGGATCGAAAGACTGTCCTCCTTGTCCGATTCCTGCACCGAAAAGAAATATATTCAAAATGGTTGGATTAGGTATCATACGTATCCCCCATTTCATATTCACGATCCTAACCCCCCTGCATTAAATTAATTTTACAACTTATGTCTGTCAAAGCACACTTCGCAGTGACATATGCCCGTTTTTCTAGTTGACGAGTGCACCGGCGAAGGCCCCGGGAAATTGACTATTCCTGTCTGAAATGTAAAGGCTCAATTAACAATTCGGTTCAACTCTTCCACCGAGAATTTCTTTACAAATGGTCTTTCAAAGCGCCCATTGGCGTAGAAAGAGCCTGTTACTATCAATTCATTTTCAGAAGTGATATACAGATCGGCAAATGTGAATGGGTTGACATATCCGATATACTCGACAGCCCTGAGTTCATTGGATGTTAATTCAAAAAAGTAAAGAACGACCTGCCTGCTTTCGGTCTCGGACCCCAGGATCAGGTAATTGGTCCCTCCAATCGAAATTATTGCCAGTTCCGAACTCGCTTTTATTGACAACTCGGCAACATCCGAATCAAAAAAATCGATACTGCTGCTAATACCAGTCTCACTGACGTTTGCATTTGACTGGTAGAAATTGTCAGCATATTGGAAACCGGCAAGAGCGCTTGAGGATGTGTTTATAGATAAAAACGAACTTATCCCTCCGAAATCCCCCTGTCCCTGCACAACACCTGTTGGATCGGCACCAAGATCACTGAATACCAGACTAAATGTGAAATTGTAGATCCCGTTGAAATAATAATTACCTAAAGCTGAAGCACCCGTGAAAAACGGTAGTTCTTCACCATCCTCAAAGAAATGATCAAGAATCCTCTGCTGGGCGTCATTCCCCGCCCCAATGGTGTATGAAGCACTGTTGACGACTGCTCCATTTTCGTTTACCAGACTCAGGACGGTGTTAAAATTCACAGCATCATATGTCTGCAATATGAACTGATCATTGATCACTGAAGCTCCAAGAGGAAAGGTCAATCCCGTAACTTCCACCGTAGAGGTGATAGTACCCTGCTCATCTACTGTGGAAAGAAGACACTGGTAGTCAGTAGACCTCATGGCAAAGAAATAATTATTCACTCCGATCTGCATCAGATCCCCTATGGGTTCGCCGGATTCCGTATCCAGACTGGCAGCGCTTATGAAATCCCCACGTTCATCCAGCAGGAGCACTGTTGCCAGTGGAAATGTCTGCCCGGTTTGGTGCTGTTGTGTCAGAAGCACAAAATTACCTTCCGAGGTTTCCGTGATCCCTACCGGCCGGTAGGAAACATCAATATTCCGGTCATCCAGCACCCTGAGAAATCCTTCATCGGAGACTGTACTTTCCTCCTGGCAGGACCAAAGCAGGGGTAAACCAAATAGAAACAAAAGACGTCTCATAATGCGCTGAAATCTTTACTGATAAACCTTAAAGGGAAAAGAAAACTCAGTGACGCAGATATATTTCGAAGGGATATATCATCGTCCACATTGCCAATGCTTGCCAATTGATTTTCGGAAAAACGGATCTTACTGCTGGTAATACTTCCAAACGTATCCCGGTAGGCTACTTCCGCCACGATCCTGACATTCCATGGATCCCAGCTTGCCCCGACACCAACCAAATAACCCGATGTGGTTTTATCCATTGCGATCTTGTTTACAGCATTTAACTCTTCCGGAGACGGACGAAGCGGCGGGTCTGTCCTTGTATCAACCACACTTATCCTCACGGATTTTTCAGCGGACATTAGCACTGAATAATACAAGCCCGCCATTACATAGGGCCTGAGTACAGATCGTGTAATATCATATTTCGCATAAAGTGGAAAATCGAGGTAATTCAGTTTTTGTATCACTGCATGCTCAGTGTCGAAAGACTGCCCGTCGTCTCCCCATGTGAATCCATTGTGATATCCATATGACATGTGCCTGAAATTAGGTTGGATACCTACGGAAAATCCCTTGAAATAAAATGTAATATCTATGCCTGCATGTCCGCCCCATTCATTCTCGTAGGACTTGTTGAGTTCTTTACTTTCATAGTTCATCGGGCTGAAGCCGTTAAATCTTTCGACAGGATTAGCTGACGATAGGTTACCTCCGAATTTGAAACCGAGCCACCACTGAGTTTTGAGAAATTCTTTTGGAATACTGTAAGGGGCGTTAAATGAAGGTTTTCGCTCTTGTGCTTCCAAAGAACAAAGGCATATTACCATCATCGCAAATGTCAATAATGCTCTCATCTCCTAATTTGCAGTTTATGGGTTTTACTGAGTTTGTCAGAATGGACACTTACAAAATAATTTCCTTCCGGGATTTGTCGGATATCAAGAGTTACTTCATGTCTTCCGGGATTTAATTCAAGTACTTTTTTCCTGATCGATTTGCCACTCACACCCAAAATTCCAAGGCTGATCCTTTGACGATCATTCAACCGGATTACCGCCTTTGTTTCGGTTTTCGCCGGATTAGGATAGAGCTTTTCAAAATGGAACCGGTTTGATACAAAAGGATCGTTCCCCAGGATCACATCCCGGGTGAGCGATAAAGGTTCAAAGCTGCCGCCCTGCGGATCAGGACCATCGATGTAGTTACCAAAGAATATGTCGTTGCTAATGACATTCTGATCCACTCCCATCCAGTCCCGGAGAATGATGCTATTTAACTGGCGATAGTCGTACTGCATGTCGATATTACTTTTTGAAAGATCCGGATTGACTCCCAGGACACCGGGATCCACATGTCTGCCAAAGAGCATAACCGATCCGCCTGTTCCATGATCCGTACCATAGCTGCCGTTTGAAGCAACCCTCCTTCCAAACTCGGACATGGTCACGGTCAAAACCCTTTCTTCCAGTCCTCTTGCTTTCAGGTCATTCTGAAATGCCCTCATAGCCGAGGAGATGTGGTATAGCAAAGCGGAATGCCCGCCTAATGTCGGGTTGTAGTCTTCGACCTGTTGCGCGTGAGTATCGAATCCCCCGATTTTCACCAGAAATACTTTGGTTTTCACACCCTGACCTCCCCCATCCAATAGTCTGGCCACCAGCTGCAACTGACCACTAAGCGGATTTCTCCTGCCGCCGAATGGGTATTTGTCAGGGTAGGTAACTGACGGACCCGGCGCTCTTTCATACACCTCCTGAAGACGCTTAATGTACGTTTCGGATTTGTCTTCCAGGTTGAGTATCCAGTCCATTTCTTTACCATATGGAGAAATATTTAAGGGAGCCGGAGGAAGACCCCTTGGATCCACGCCCTCATCTGAAAATCCTTCAAGCTCTTCTATGAGATTTGCCAGACTCGTAGGACTACTTCCCAGGGACAGTGAAACAGGAATACCGCTTTGTTGATGAAACAAAAGGGAAACGTCGTTACCCATTTCCAGCGCCAAAGGATCAGGCATGTTATCATTTGGAAAATCTTCGGGATAGCTCAATGGTTCGAACTCTTTCGACAGATATCGGCCGACCCAGCCCGAAGGAAAGAAATCAGAAGATCCACCCCCCATAAACCAAATGTCCCTGCCCCTGAAATGCGATCCGTTATTGTTTTGATAGGAGACACCCTGAATTATTTTGACCCTTCCCCGGTCGTACAATTCCTTGAAGTCCCGCATATCCGGATGAAGTCCTATCCTGGACTCCCCGGGGAGTGTGCTGTCCAGAGGAATTGCTGTCCTGTTCCCACTTCGATACGGGATGGCAATATTAGCCCGGTTAAAGTAGTATTGGTCATAATCGCTGATTGGAATAAACGTGTTTAACCCGTCATTTCCGCCATGCATTTGAAGGATGACCAACACCCTGTCATTGTCGGCAGTAGCCAGATGCCGAAAAGCGGATTCGGCCATTAATTTCATGGGAACACCGTGGAAGGTGAAAGCTCCCCCAGCTATGGACAATTGCCTTATGAATTTTCTTCTCCTCATGCTACATCAGTTGGTATTCGGGACTTTGTAAAATGGCATTAAACAAAAACGTAAGGCGCTCGGCAGCAATGTTTTCATTGAAATTGTTTTCCCACAGGTCGGTCCATGGTTCCTCCCCGGGGTCACCAAGCCCCTCTTTAAATAAAAACTCCTGGTAAAAGAAATTCAATCTCTCGGAGGTCAGTTCACCCAATGAATTATCACTGAAATCGATGTTTTCTGAAACCGGTAAAAAGAGCGTGGCTACTTCAATAATAAAGGCTTTGGCGTCTTTGATCAATGATTCTTCGAAATTCTCTCTCACGAAATCCAGGAGATGGACACGCCCTTCTGCAGATGACAATCCATCACCAATTCTTCTTCTAATGAAATCATACCGATTGGTCAGATACGTTGTATTTATCCAACTCCTGTTGTAGAGTGGGTATTGATGATATGCCGAATATCCTGCTACTTCAAAGGGTTCATAAAGATCAAGCCCCAGTTGTCCGGCAATGCCCAGTATGTTGCCGTTGTATTCGTAAAAACCATTCAGATCAGTTTCATAATCAGGTATTTCCTGATCAAAGGATCTAGCAAATCCCAGGCTTAAATCAAGAGGTGATTTAATGATGGAACCAAACCTGTTGTCCTCCACACCGTCATCACCTTCGTAGAATTCTCTGCTGCTGAATAATGCATCCAGTGTTGGCTGGAGTTTGTAGTTATTTGTTTCAAAAACCTCCACCAGATCATTGATGAGTGTATTATCCGGGGTTATTTCGTGATAAACAAAAAACCGGTAAACCTTCCTGATAATATATCTGGCGGTTTCCTCACGTCCATAAATCATTTCAACGAGCTGGTTGATTTCATCCAGTACACTCTCTTCGCCAGGTTGTCCGCTTACAAGAAGATCAGGATCTGCCGTGATTTGTTGGTCGTCAAACCTAAAACTAAAGGTTTTTGCATCGTTGTCATGTTGGCTGGCAATGGTTCCGTTGCCGCGAATGACGCCTCTGGGCAGGTTCGTATCTTCATCAATATTGCCGAAGCTAATGTCAGTATCGAACCCTGATAGCACACGGGCCCCCTCCTGAACATCCTGCTCGGTATAATAAATGTAATCTCCATCCGAATCAGCTTCCGGTACGGATCCCTCCAGTCCCCGGCCAATTGTATATAATTCCAGCAATTCCCTCGCAAAGTTTTCGTTGGGACTTCCTTTGACATTTAACCGGCCATCCAGAAACCTGAGCATTGCATTATCAACACAAATTTTCTTGGTCAACTCCTTGAAGTTCTTTGGGAATACCTGTTCCGGAAATTCTTCCGGATTTTCTTCGTCGGCAGGTATTATGCGATCTTCTTTATCAAATGCATAGTACCGGAACAGTGCATTTTGAAAGTATAGTGACCGGCTGTTGCCTACAACGGATTTCTTAGTTGTAAAGTGGGTGTGTAAAAAGAAAATAAGCCGCTCCCTGAAAATATATGAGAGTTTTTGGGTTTCATCAACACCCTGTCCCAGCATTTGTCCGATCCACCATGATAAAAAGTACTGCTGCAATTGAAACTCTTCACTATTCGCATCGGTCACTCCGGTTGTTATCCATTCCGTTCCGGTCATTGGATCCACCGGAAGGGGTGGATCCGGAAGCAAATCCTGAAATAGTTCAGCCACAGCTTGCTGGGCAGTGTAGTTTGCGAACCGGTTGATTTCAGATGGTGTTGCACCAAAGCAAGCTCTTCTCAGCAGATGAGAAGCACGTTTTCTTCCGAGTGTACCTTCGAGCGGTGTGAGTGGCATGGCGGTCCTGAAATATGGCGAGTGATTAAAATAACGTGAAAACTATAAAAGATTATACTTAATCTTCAAATAATTTCATATTATAACACATAATTACCGGTTTCTTTATGTTAAGATTACACATTCAAACCAATTATCAGAAGAATTTGAAGTGAAAGAAAGGATGATTACACGCAGAGTAGTGGTCACTGGTCTTGGCGCGCTGACACCAATTGGAAATAATGTGGAGGATTTTTGGGAGGGCATGAAGGAGGGGAAGTCCGGTGCGGCACCCATTACATATTTTGACACATCCAATTTCAAAACGCAATTCGCAGCAGAACTCAAAGGATTTGATCCTTCTGATTACCTTGACCGGAAGGAAGTGAGGATCAATGACCCATACCTGCACTATGCACTGGTAAGTACACAGGAAGCAATTGATGATGCAGAATTGGATTTTGACAAAATCGACAGGCTCAGAACAGGTGTGATCTGGGGTACAGGTCAGGGTGGCATGCAGAGTTTTCACAAAGACGTCATTGAGTTCGCATCCAATCCGGTGCCAAGATTTAATCCTTATTTCGTTCCCAAGATCATTGTAAACATGGGAGCGGGTGTGATTTCCATTAAGTATGGTTTAAAGGGGCTCTCATTTGCGCCTATTACCGCCTGTGCCACGTCCAATACCGCACTGATAGAGGCTTTCAATCATATCAGATGGGGAGACGCTGATGTGATCATAGCAGGCGGGTCTGACGCCGCCATAAACGAATCCGGAATCGCAGGTTTCAATGCAAGTAAGGCACTTTCTACCAGAAATGATGATCCAATAACAGCGTCACGCCCGTTTGATAAATCCAGGGATGGATTTGTCATGGGAGAGGGCTCCGGGACATTGATCCTTGAAGAATTGGAGCATGCCAAAAGCCGGGGCGCAAAAATATATGCCGAAATAGCTGGTGGGGCTATGACATCAGACGCATATCATCTTACTGCTACACATCCCGAAGGAGAGGGAGCGCGGAGGGCAATGGAAATGGCAATAAAAACAGCAGATCTGGAACCTGCTGATGTGGATTATATAAACACCCACGCCACTTCGACTCCAATGGGTGACATAAGTGAGCTTAAGGCAATTGGTAACTTGTTTGGGGGCAGGTCACCAAAAATAAACGCCACTAAATCCATGACAGGGCACTTGCTGGGAGCCGCCGGAGCCATCGAGGCTATCGCGTCCATAAAAGCCATGGAACACAATACCGTTCCGGCAACCATAAACACTGTAGAGTTGGATGAAGAAACTCCAAACGGCGTGGATATTATAGTCGGCAAGTCAACTTCCCATGAAATCGATGTGGCCATCAGCAACACTTTTGGGTTTGGCGGGCACAATGCGATCGTGCTGTTCAGGAAATATAGGGGGTAATTCTCCGTTTCCTCCTCTGGCAGACTTAAAAGAATTGAGAAACCAAAAAGGTTGATGATGCTGTATGCGGTAAATCAATTCTGATTGATTTACTATAGTTTTAAACTGGTTGGGTCCTGACGGTTGTCAAAAAAGGTAATTATCTCAATCTCATTTTCCCTGATCCTGTAAAACAGGCTGTTTTGCTTAGTCACCACACATCTATGAAGTCCTTTCATTTCAACGGATTCCGGACAGCTTTTAGGGTGTTTCTTTATCTGATCCAGGCTTCTATCCAGTTCGGCAATAAAGCCATTTTTGACTTTCTCAGACCATTCTGATTCGAGGTAATCCAATAAATGATCAAGCTTTCACCTAGCCGTTGGAGAGAGGACTATTTTTCGGCTCATGGACGATGACGAAGCACGACCTGTTCATAGTCGTGTCTTTCCCCGGAATCCAGTTCATGAATTCCTTTTTTGATCTCTGTTCTTTGATCTTCGGTAAGTTCATCCCAGAAATCCGTATCTTCTTTACTTATGGCCTCTACCCTCCGGATCAGTTTTTCACCCTTAAGATTGACCAACCATTGTATTAGATTGAGTTTTTTTTGCTGAATATCCATTCTGATTTCTATTCACTTCATTAAGTTAACGATTTATATATTCGATTCATGGTTCCTTTCTGCTCAGAGTCACTTGAAAAGGACTCTAAGAAGATAAATTGGATATTTTCTGGAAAATAATCTCACTAAACGTTTCTGTGATATTTGCTATCTGAAGTTTAAGCTACGGAAAATGGTTTTTGAGAACCGTTTGCAGTAAATGATGTTGTGAAGTAAGTTGTTAATAATTTTATTTACTACGGATTTTTTAACAACTTCCCTATTTAATTTTTAGATTTGAGAAGCTAATCATCAAGACAAATGAAAAAAGCCTGGCAAGACTTCCTCACATCGTTCAAACCCCGATATGCCGTTAACGCTATTACTTATTTTGTGATACCGGGAATGCCGGTTAACAGAACTGAAAACCATCACCAGTTCGAAAGAGGAGAATACGATAAGGCCAAGGATTTTTTTGACAGGGTTGTGAAGAAAACGGAGGAAGTCAAATTTAGTCCTGTTGAGATCGTTCTGATCAAAGGGAAAAAACGGGTAATGGAAACTAAAACTTTCGGTCCCGTTGATCAGATCCAAAGACTAAAAATGGCCGGCTAACAGATAACAGCCCGTTTCCTTAAATCCTGGCCTGATAAGTATACAGATCGTAGTATCTGCCTTTCTTTTCTATCAATTTTTCATGTGTCCCCTGTTCACGGATCCGCCCGTTTTCGATGACGAGAATCTGGTCTGCACGGCGGATAGTACTAAGGCGGTGAGCGATTACAAAGGTTGTCCGACCCACCATCAGCCGACTTAGACTTTCCTGGATGTATGATTCACTTTCCGTGTCTAAATTGGATGTCGCTTCATCCAGGATCAGGATTTTGGGATCTGCTAAAATAGCTCTTGCAATGGCTATTCTCTGACGTTGACCGCCGGATAATTTGACCCCGCGTTCACCGATCAGTGTATCCAAACCTTCCTCGAATCGGTCTGAAAACTCATTTACATGAGCTGATTTGACAGCGTTTTGCAATTCTTCACTAGTTGCTTCAGGTCTAGGAAAAAGAATGTTCTCTCGTATCGTACCTTCAAAAAGGAAGTCGTCCTGGAGAACCACTCCCAGATTTTTCCGGTAGCTTTCTAAAGAAATATTTGAAAGGTCAAACCCATCAATCGTAATTGTTCCCGATTCCGGAGTCAAAAAAGTAGCGGCGAGTCCTGCAATGGTCGATTTGCCTGAGCCGGATGATCCTACCAGGGCAGTTACACTCCCCGAAGGTGCATCAAAGGAAACATCATGTACTACATGTTTTTCTTCTTCATATCCGAAAGAGACATTGTCAAATTTAATATCGCCTTTTACTCCATTCAATCGTTCGGTCCGCATGGATCCGTCATCCTCAAGAGGCGTATTCATTAGCTCTTCGGTTCGATCCAACCCTGCGAATGCTTCGGTGAGCTGACTGCCGATATTGCTCATCTGAACAATTGGAGCGATCATAAAACCAAGGTACAATGTGAATGAAAGAAACTCACCTACGGTTAAGTCGTTGTTCATGATCATATAGCCGCCGATCCCCATTATGCCAGTACTTGCTAATCCAAGTAGAAATGTTGCTGAACTTGTAACCAGGCTGGTCGACGTCAAACTTTTCTTGATATTTTCATAGAGACGCTCTACGCCGCTTTCGAACGTTTTCACTTCTTGCTGCTCCGCGTTAAATCCTTTGATCACCCGTACACCGTTCAGGGTCTCTGTAAGACGACCGGTGACCTCTGCATTTATCTTTCCTCTTTCCCTGAATATGGGGCGTATATAGCCAAATGCCTTTAAGGAAATAAATCCGAATATAACAACAGGTACCAGCACATATAGCGTCATCATGGGGCTAATGTTTATAAGAAGAACAAGCGAAATAATAGCGGTCAAAATGCCACCAAAAAGCTGAACGAGCCCGGTTCCTACAAGATTTCGTACTCCTTCCACATCTGACATAATGCGAGAGACCAATTCACCTGATTTGGTATTGTCGAAGAATCTTACAGGTAAGTAGATCACCTGCTTTTGGACCTGTACTCTCAACTGTGCGATCAGATGTTGGGCTTCCACACTTAATATCCGGGTTAGGGCGAAGGATGTAATGGCCTGTACAGTGATAGCACCAAAGACTACAATCAGCAAGATCTTCAACATGTTCATGTCACCATTGACAATAACATCGTCCATCAGGTATTTGCTGGCCCCCGGAAGCACCAGACTTGCCAACCTGCTGATGATGATAAGAATCAGGCCGATAAATACAATATTTCTTCTGGGCCATATGATCGTCTTGAAAACATGACCGATGGTAACTTTCGATTTTGCCATAGATGGGGAGGAAAATGCAAAAAAGGGTCCAAGAAATTACAACTGACAAGTTGGCATGCCATCCTATAAAACAAATGTCTGTGTGTATTAGATTTTGTTTTTACAGAAGTAAGAGTTATCAACGGCTAACTCCTGGCGAAAGATCGCGTACGGGTGGGATGGGTGAAAATGTTTTCCCGGAAAGGAAAAGGGGAGAAGAAAATCTCCCCAAAAGGCTAACCCATGGAATGGAAAGCGACCCTATTCCCTTCGGAATCAGTGAATTGCGCAAAGAATCCATTTTCACCGATAGCAGTTTTAGGAACAATGACTTTCCCGCCGGCATTTTCTACTCTGCCAAGCGGAACGGCCAGGTCGTCTCCCCCGTTCAAATAAATTACAGATCCGGTGGTGGAGGGTTCATATCCCTCACCGGTTACCACAGCACCTCCGACTTCGCCTGAATTTTGATCATATCCAGGCAAAAACGCCATTTGATACGGAATTTCGTCTGAAGGTTCTATTTTTTGAACAGTACCCCCGAGTACTTTCTCATAAAAGTTACAGGCCCTGTCGAAATCTTTTGCTGGGATTTCAAACCAGTTAATCACATTTGCCATTTTGAATTTTTTTGATGATGGAGTAAATGTATGATCGACTTTCAATAGAAAATATGAATAAATTTAAAAAACGTAGGTTTCTGAATTTTATAATTTATATTAAACATGATATTTACCCTTGAATTATACTATATTATGAAGGTTTCAAAAGGTAAAAGCACACAACTTTTTGAGCTGATTAAGTCACTGTCACCAGCCGAAAAGAGATATTTCAGGTTGTTTTCCACCGTGTCAGTCGAGCGTTCAGACTACTATGATGTTTTCAAGGCCATCGATGGTCAGGAGGTATATGATGAACGATTGATCAAGGAGAAGTTTTCAGATAGAAACTTCACCGCTCAATTCCATGTAATCAAAAATTACTTAAAAGACCTGATTCTCAGAGCCCTCAGAAATTTTCATCATAAAGCTTCCAAAAATGGAGAAGTTAAAGACATACTGAGGAATGTTGAGATTTTAAATAATAAGGAGCTCTACAATCTGATGGATTCGGAACTTTCCAGGGCTGAACGAATTGCTGTTGAATATGAATTATGGGAAAGTCAGTTGGAAATCCTGGATTGGCGGAGAAGGTTTGGGCAGCACATAAATCCGCAGGATCACGAAATCGTCAGGAAAATTTCAGTAGATCAGGAAAAGATTCTTGCAAGAATTGAAAATAAACTGACGTACTACAAGCTGATAGCGGACGTAGCGTCAAGTATTTACGAGAACACAGCACCAGGTAAGGATGAATCATTACTGGAGGACATCGGCAATGCGAAAACCTTCGAATCAAAAATACTTCATTACAATTCGGTTTATTTCAAAGAGATTCGCGATGAAAATGGTGAAAAGGGAGCCGAAAGCCTTTCGGAGTTTGTGGAGTTTATGGAATCTTTTCCCAATCGCCTGACGGAATCTCCCGGTATGTATGCATCTACTGTCAATAACCTGATCAGCTATGAGATCTTTAGTCGCAACTTCCGGAAAGCTGGTGAGCGAATTGAAAAACTTAAGGAAGTTTATGCTTCCATAAAAGCAGGCAAAAGGACCAGATCATTTTTTCGTAACATTTCGCGTACCTATAACCTGGAGTTGGAAGTGATACGGGATTCATTGGATGTACCTGAACATTCAAATAAGGTACTGGAAATCGAAAAGTTTGTCCTGAAAAACAGGATGCTGCTTCCAAATGATTATTTATTGTCCTTTCGATTTCAGTTGGCAAGTATTTTTTTCAGAACGGGAAATTTTGACAGGGCACTCAAATGGGTCAACGAAATATTGGAAATCAGAGAAGAAACAAGGTTGGATATACTCCTTCACGCGCGTTTTTTAAACCTTATGATCCACTATGAAAAAAGTAATGTCTTTGTTCTCAGGTATTTTGTTGACAGCACACGAAGGTTTATACGAAAGTCAGGTGGATCTCAACCATTTTACGATCTTCTGCTGAAATTTTTTTCCCGGATTGGCAAGGCGCCTGTCTTCGAACACGGGCAACACTTTTCTGATCTGATGTATGAATTTGAGAAACTTGAAGAAGCCGGTAAATTCCCTTCGGCAGATCTGGATTATGTTGATTACAGATCCTGGGTTCAATCAAAAGTCACCTGATCCTTCCTGATGATCCATTTATTAAGATATTGCTTGTAGTTTATCCTTCCCGGGACGCCTTCGTATTTTTCCAGAAATGTAAACCCCGCCCTTGCCAGTGTTTTGTTGGGTGCTTCATTCTTCCAATTGGGTGCGCAATACAATTGCTGAAGTTGAAAAACCCTGAAATATTGTTGAACGCTTCTTTTTACAAAAAAAGCTCCATTTCCGGACCCCCTGGCTTCCGGTTTCCAAATATGTAAATGCATGTGAGCCTCTTTTCCGTATTTTATCTGGTTGATATTGGAATGGCCAACAGGTGTGGAGTCGATTTCCCACAGTACATAATAAAATTCTCTTTCCTCGATGGAATTATCCATATCATTTGCAATCCGGTCAATCCAGCCTTGTCTGGGAAGCAACCGGCCGGGATCCACTCCCATATTCCAGAGGAAATCACGAGACCCGCCATGGAAATAATCCACGACAAGATAGGCATCCTCTTTCTGCAGTTCCCGGATATGCCTGTACGGTTTCACTTGCTTTCGGCACGTTCTTTTTTTTGTTGCAAAACCATGTTCTCGACATCTTTCAGCAGTTGTTTTGCATCGTAAATAATGCCGTCTTTTATGGTATATTTTACTCCACCTACCCTTTCCAGTTTTTGAGTTTCATCATTCAGTCTGAGAAAACCGGTACCATACAACACCTTGAGGTTCTGAACCGGATTTTCATCAACGATCACTAAATCCGCAAGTAAACCCGGGCGAATGATACCGAACTCTATGTCTTTGCCTTTCGGCTCGTGAATGGCTTGTGAGGCATATAATGTGGCGCCCCTGATCACCTCAAGTGGATGGAATCCGGCTTCCTGCTGAAGTTCCATTTCCTCGATGTAGCCAAACCCCCAGAGATTGTAAATAAATGAGGCGTCATCACTTACGGTTACCCTGCCTCCCGCGTTCTTATAGTCATTCAGAAACGACATCCACACTTTGTAAAAGTTTTTCCAGGCAATTTCATCCCAGGAGGTCCAGTCGTAGAAATATGATCCATGATCTACCCTGCTCGGGTAATAAAAGTCGTGAAGTGAGGGCAGCGTATACTTTTCATGCCATTCTGCCAGTCTTTCCCTCATTACATCACGCCCGGCCAGATAGGCAGTCATGGTAGGATCAATTATAAAATCCAGTGCCAGGAATTCGTCAATCAGTGCATTCCATTGCTCACTGCCCCGCGGATAGATCTTATCCCACTGATAGGCCACCTGGCTAAAGCGGTATTGTTCGTCATTATAAATAAAATCAGGTGGCCAGTCCTGCACATCATCATCTTTGTAAAGGGCCTCAAAAAGACCATAGAAGTGGGTCATATTATCCAAACCCATGCGTGCGGCATCTAAGGCATTGACTCTCGCCACCATGGACTGCGCAATGTGCGCCACCGTGCCCATTTTGTTTTTATGAGCCTCGTCAATGGCTGCTGCCATTACTTCAGGGTCTTGGCTGAAAAACTTAATCCCTTCAACACCTTTTTGTGCTGCCCATCTCACCCACTCACGTGCTTTTTCAGGGGTATAAACAGGACCACCCTTCCAATCCTCTCCCGATCCCAGGGTGTGGAATGCGATGATTCGAGGTGCGACGATCTTATTTTCCGCACTTCTTTTTTTCTCGCTTTGGGTCCAGTTCACGTTTGCTGCAGGAACACCACGAATCGTTGTAATGCCATGGGCCATCCACAGTTTGTAGGGGTATTCGGCGTTTGGAGATTTTTTCGCACCCCCTACATGAGCATGCAAATTGATGAATCCCGGCAGGACGTAAGAACCGTGAGCGTCTATTTCCTTAGTTGCTCCCGTAGGTCTCCCGGATTCCTCGATCGGGACTTTCGGAGTACCGACACTGGCTATTCTGACGATTTTATTTCCTTCGATGACGATATCCTTCGGACCCTGAGGAGGGGCACCCGTCCCATCGATCACTGTTGCACCGCGGATAATAAGCCGTTCAAACGGACCTTCTCCTTCGTCAGGTCCCCTGTCCGGTGCGGGGTTTAACTGCTGTGAAAAAATGGATATCGAAAAAAAAGAAGATGAAAAAAGGATCAGGATAATTCGTTTCATATGGTGTGATTAGATTGAGATGAAATGTTAAAATAAGGGATTATTTATCGTCAACCTACCATTCAAAGTACTTATCGGCTTTAACTCATACTATTTGCCAGGCTTAGTTTCATTTTTTAATAAATTGGACTGACATAACCTTGAGAAATCAATCCACTTAAATTCAGATCAAATGATGAAGAGAAAATTTCTAATTCCTTTACTCGTATTTCTTGGTATTACCGCTTGTTACTGCCACACATTTGCGCAGGACAATCAGGTCAGACCTGCTCCGGATCGCGGTGAGAACGAGGGTGAGGGACCATTCGAACGGCTGATCATCAGAGGGGCCACCCTCATTGATGGAACGGGCGCACCGCCAATAGGTCCTGTGGACATTGTCGTTGAGGACGATAGGATCGCAGATGTCAAGGTAGTGGGCGCTCCTTATCTTGAAATTAAAGAAGACAAAAGGCCTAAAGACGCTACCAAGGAGATCGATGCTTCAGGAAAATATGTGATGCCGGGCATTGTTGATCTCCATGCGCATACAGGTGGCTTTCCGAAAACACCGGAAGCGGAATACGTTTATAAACTATGGCTTGCACACGGCATAACTACAGTCAGGGGAGTTCCGACAGGCCCGTTTGAATGGTCGTTGAGTGAAAAGGACCGCAGTGCAAAAAATGAAATCGTCGCACCCCGGATAGTTTCATTTCATCGCCCGGGCAGCGGAAAAGACTGGGAAGACAGGAAGATCATGACCCCGGAGGATGCACGGGCGTGGGTTCGTTATGCGAAAAGTAAAGGAGCTGACGGGTTGAAATTGGGGTCGTACCGTCCCGAAATTATGGCGGCCCTCATCGATGAAGCCAATAAACTCGGAATGGGTTCTACAGCTCACCTTGGTCAAATGGGAGTGGCCCAGATGAATGCCATTGACGCCGCTCGTCTCGGGATGACAGGCATGACACACTATTATGGGCTTTTCGAAGCATTGTACAAAGACTATGATGTGCAACCCTGGCCTGTTGATATGAATTACATGGACGAGCAACACCGCTTTGGGCAGGTAGCAAGACAATGGAACCTTATTCATAAACGAGGGAGTGATGAGTGGAACGCCCTTATTGATGAGTTTTTGGAATTAGATTTTTTTATCAACCCAACGATGACCATTTATTCGGCCGGAAGGGACGTTATGAGAGCCCGCAATGCGGATTGGCATGAAAAATACACGCTTCCGTCTCTGATGGATTTCTACCAACCAAGCAGGGAAAGTCACGGAGCATATTGGTTTTACTGGACCACTCACGATGAAGTAGCATGGAAAAAATTCTATCAGAAGTGGATGGAATTTTTGAAAGACTACAAAAACAGGGGAGGCAAAGTAACGGTAGGCTCTGATTCCGGGTTCATTTATCAGTTATTTGGGTTTGGAACTATCCTTGAGCTTGAAATGCTGCAGGAGGCTGGTTTTCATCCCTTAGAAGTTGTCCGGGCCGCCACCATGCACGGTGCAGAAGAAATATTCTATCCGCAGAAAAAGCCGATTGAGTATGGCGTGATAAGGGCCGGTCTCAAGGCCGATATGTTAATCGTCGGAGAAAATCCTCTGGAAAACTTCAAAGTCTTATATGGGACCGGGGCCGTGAAACTCAATGATGAAACCAAGGAAGTAGAAAGAGTAGGAGGTGTGGAATACACTATCCGTGATGGTATTGTTTATGATGCCAGGCAATTATTAGCGGATGTGGCAGCCATGGTGGAGAAGCAGAAGCTTGAACGCGCAGAAAATTGAGATAATAGAAGATAGATGTTAGACATTAGATCCGGAAAATCTAACGTCTAATATCTAACATCTAATGTCTTACTAAGCTAATTTCTCAACATCGGCAAGGAGTACCTCGTCGAGATCATATCCCGGAACAGGCACTATCTCCTGTTTCTCAGCATCCCAATCGATTCTTTTGCCGAGTTTATAGGAAAGTCCACCCATATGAGCTGTAATGGCTTCTTCAAATCCTTCCTGGATTCCGCAACTTAGTTTGCCCCCGTTTCGAATGCAGCTTAACCATTCTCTTAAATGGAGGAATGCCGAATCAACGCGCTTCCCATCTCTGTATGTCCACAATAAGCCTTTGTCGGCAAAATATTTAGATGTGGCTGAAGTCACCGCGTCCGTACCTTCAACGGCAGGATCATATTGGTAAATGGGAACTGCCGGATTCATCCTACGTTCTTTCAGCATTTTTTCATACCTGGTGGACTGAGGGTCCGCATAGATGGTCAGTCGATTGCCCAGCTCCATCGTGGCATCATGGCCCATCAGGATGGATGGTCTGTTAAACTGGTTTCCAAGCGTTGCGCTGTAGACCAGGGTCATTCCTTTTTCTTTTCCTTCCTGCTGACTCGATCCGGTACTGAATTCCGGGAATTCCATGTTGATCTGCATCACGTCCGGTACATTGCGGCCGTCCCGGTGTGTATATATTCCGCCGGATGACATTACCGATTGCGGGATTCCCATTTTCAATACACAATTCACACGGTCATAATCATGTGTCATCAGATCGCCGGAAAGACCTGATCCATAAGCCCACCATTTTCGCCATCTGAAGAAGTGTTCCTTATTGAAAGGCACCTTTGGTGCATTACCCAGGAAAAGATCCCAGTCTATGGTACTTGGGCTTGCTTTCTCATGAATATTATATTGCCATGCACCATTGTCATCATTCCTGTTCGTATTAACCTCTACAAGAGACACATGTCCCAGTACCTTTTGTTTTATTACATCCTGCGCTGTAAAAAAACTCTGGGTTTGCCGGTGCTGATGACCCAGCACAAAAACAGCGTTACTGTTCAATGCTGCCTCTTTCAAAGCGTAAGTCTCGGCGATGTTGTGTGTCATCGGCTTCTCCACATATACATGGATACCGGCATTCAGGGCGTCAATTGACATTGGTCCATGCCAGTGATCCGGTGTAGCAATGATCACCGCATCGATTGTTCCACTCTCATACATTTCCGTATGGGTCCTGAATCGCTGAATGCTGTTGGTGTCTGAGTTGAAAGAATCCAGCGCTTGTTGCGCATTTATATCAAAGACGTCACAAACGGCAGTTAATTTAACATTCAGATTCTCCTGTTCCCGAAAGTCTTTGAGCCTGGTGTCACGTGGATTTTTTGCGGCGGATTCCTTCATTGCACTCATCCACCTGTTCGTGGCATAGCCGAGGTTTCTGACGAGATGCTGTCCGCGTCCTCCGAAACCGATTATTCCCACCCTGATGGGATCACCACTCATCGGGCCTGTAGGGGGTGGGGGTGAAGCATTAATGTTTAAGGAGCTGAGGATTGATTCCCTTTCTTTTTTCTGGCCTACCGCCTTGGCAGCTCCGGCCCAGGATATCGCTCCAATGATAGGAATGCCTGCGATTCCTTTTAACATGTCCCGTCGGGACCACTTTCCGAAAATTTTATTCTCTGACATGATTAATTCGAGGTTATGGTTTCAACTGAGGCCGGCTTAAATAACCGTGCCAATCCGAAATGATTTGCCGTAGGAATTTGATAGATAACCAGTAATGCGGCTGCTTCGATCAAATTCTTGTTGATGATCCAGTAACTCCCTTCTGTCCCTACCTGGACCATTCCCGGGAAAGCAGGATGGGCCAGATAGTACAATAAAAGGAGTATTATCCCGGCGATAGCGCCAGTTCGCTCCAGATAACCCAGCAACAACGTGAGCCCTACCAGAAGTAGGCAAATAATGTTAAGCATATCCACCATATTGATCATGGAATCACTACCTAACCAAACAAAGAATGGTTTCATAAAACCTTCCGCACTCAAAAGATACGCTTTAGAAGTCCAGTTGGAATTGAACAATTTTAACGTACCCTCATATAAGAAATGCCAACCAATAAATAAACGCATCAGCACCAGAGCGTTCAGTTGACTGTTTTTAAAGCTGTGTTCCGCCATATTCAGATTCTTTTTTTTGAAAGCTCGATTTTACGCAATATGCACAAATTACCCTATGATCAATATCAAATAAATCTAAACGGTGATTTGATAGTTATCAGTCGTATGATTATTACTTTACTAATTCCTTTGAACCTTGTGGTAAAATTATAGTAACAAAATTATTCAATAAGGGTCTTAATTGAAGACCATTTGGTTTTAGAATGCAATTGATCATCAAATATTTATTCAGGATAATGCTGGCAGTCTTCATTCTCATAGTAGTCGTGGTATTGGGGATTACTATTTTCATCAAAACCGCACCTCAATTTGGCGCCAAACCTTCAGGTGATCGACTAAAAGAGATTGAGCTTTCGAAAAACTATTATGACGGACAGTTTCAAAACCTGGTGGGGACCAAAATGGATATGGATTTCGGCAAAATATTAGGAGTCATGAGGGAATGGATGTTTAACAGCCGGCAAAGGGAACCCCAGTCCGATCTCCCGGTTCGTTTTGGACAGGGAAACAGTTCAAATTCAGACACTTCAGCCTATATCACGTGGTTCGGTCATTCAGCTGTTCTGTTGGAAATGGAAGGAAAGCGGATATTGATCGATCCAATGCTGGGTCCGGCAAGTTCTCCTGTACGGTTTATGAGCAAAAGATTTGAATATGAGAAGCCAATAGACCTTGCATCTATCGGAAACATTGATGCCGTAATCCTTTCACACGATCATTATGACCATTTGGACTACTATACCATCAAGCGGATCAGGGATGAAGTTGGCCATTTTTTCACCCCTCTGGGAGTGGGAGGTCACCTGGTGAGATGGGGGGTAGACCGGGAGAGGATAACCGAACTGGACTGGGGGGAAGATGCCAGCCTGGCAAATATCAGATTGATAGCGGCACCGGCGAGGCATTTTTCAGGTCGGGGAACCTCGGACAGAAATAAAACATTGTGGGCTTCATGGATAATACAGGGCCGCTTTAATAACATTTACTTTAGTGGTGACGGAGGTTATGGTGATCATTTCAAAACCATAGGTGATCAGTATGGTCCTTTTGATTTTGTAATGGTTGAATGTGGCCAGTATAATGAAAATTGGCATCAAATTCACATGATGCCCGAGGAGTCTGTTCAGGCAGCCATTGATGTAAGGGGCAAGGTTATGATGCCCATTCATTGGGGTGCTTTTAACTTGTCTCTGCACGTATGGACAGATCCCATTGTCAGATCCCGGAAAGAAGCAGATCTCCGAAATGTAATGATTGTAAGTCCTTTTATTGGCCAGCGATTTGAGATCCGTGAGAATGCCGGGGAGCCATGGTGGGTATTGGAGTCGAATTAACCGGAAGCATCCCCGGGTCCAATATTTGGGTTTCTCCGCTTGATTTAATAGCTTCCAAGCATGTTATCGGAACTCAGGCAGCAAAAATTCACTCATCTATTCCAAATTCTGGATTTTAACCATGACGGACTTCTGGAGAAAACGGACTTTCAGAGCCTGGGTGAAAATATCGCAATTTTCAGATGCCTGCGATCTCCATCCGAAATTGAGGATCTGATCAATCGAAGAGGGAGGGAAATATGGGACGCCATCAGGCTATTCCTGGATGATCAGCAATCCGTAACGCAGTGCAACCTTGAGAATTGGCTGCAGTTTTTGGAGAATATTACGGATAGCAAAAATGATCGTAGGTTCAACGTTTTGAGTCAGAAGTCGGTTCGTGACATTTTCTACATCTATGACAAAAACCTGGATAACTATCTGTCAAAGCAGGAATATCTCTGCTTCTTTGTTTCACTAAGGGTGGGAATAAAACAGGCTGACGAATGCTTCAGGGCCATGGATCTTAACGATGATATGTTAATTAGCAAAAAGGAATTGCATATCGCAATTACCGAATTTTTTAAGAGTGATGATGAGGGAAGCCCGGGCAATTTGTTATTTGGAGATCCGAAAGAGTTTGGATTTAAGACCCGCTCTTCTTTTTACTGATCATTAAATTTTCAAAAATTTAGGGGCCTGGGCCCCTTTTTTATAATATCCTGGCATCCATTTCATAGCCGCGGATGATTATTTTCAGATCATCCCCGCTACTTTCACGGTGCGCCACCTGTATTTCCAGTTGAGAGTTTTCTTTGACGTAAATACGCTTATCCACTTTTTCTTCCGGGTAATCAATGTCACCGTACTTAATATTTACGTCCAACTGGAATGGAGCATCATAGGTATTTAAGTCGAGCTCGCAATATTTACCTGCCATGCCAATGAGACTGGCATTACCCGATACTCTTCCTATTTCGACATTGCTTTCATAACCATCGATCTCGAAACTGCGTCCCAGTTCTTCAATTTCATACTCGGTGTACTTACATTTTGACCGAAGTTCCCGAAGCGTCCTTATGGTAAATTCATCTTCGTAGGATTCCCTTAATTCCACCACACCCACATTTCCAACACTGATCTCACTGTATTTGCTCTCAAAGAGTTTGATGCTTTCACTTTCACCAACGCTCACTTCGAGTTCATAAATACTCCGCAGATCCAGGTTATCTACACGATTGTCAATCTGCAGCCTCCCGTATTTGAGGCTGCCCTCAACTGTTTCGGCACTACCGATCCTGATTTTGCTTTCGTATGAATCCAGATCGACATCACCAATCTCATCCAGGGTGATCTTGGAGTACTTCGACTGAATATTTCCTTCACCCAGGTTATCTATGTCAAGATCCTGTTCATAGAGTATCATTTCCGACATGGAAACTCTTCCCAGGCTTGCTGTTCCATATTTCAGATCCAGGTTTAATTCACTGAAATTGCCACCTTCCAGATCTCCCGAGTAGTGCTCAACTTTGACTTCTCCTCCGTAATTCCCTGTCAAAATAATATCATCATATTTGTTCTCAATATTTAAGTCATTTCCGGCAGGTACCCTGAGCCTGTAGGTAATGGATAAGTCCTCATCACTGAATCCGATTATTATTACTCCTACCCTTTTACCTCCAACTTGCACTCTGTTGGGTTCTTCCAGGTCTGCATCGACATATAGTTGAGATCCTGATTCGTAAATATTATCTCCGACGTAGGACTCGAAATTGTCAATAAAATCACGTACCCTGTCCGACTCTTTTCCTTTGAATTCTAAAAAAGCGTAAACTTCAACCTGGTTTTTGTTCCATGTTTCAACTTCGATCAGGGTTTCATTTCCACTCACGTTAATTGTGGTTCCACCGGACACATCAAAGGTGAAACTTGCTTCAGCACGTTCCTGAATAAAATCTGAATTTCCTGCCACCGCCAATGCCGACAGCAGTCCCAGACTAAATATCGATAGTTTCATTTTTTTCATTATTCCTTCTGTTTATTTCGTGTTCGAGTTTTTTCAGTAATTTCAATTTCTTTTCATAATAATCGATCAGGGCTTCAACCAGCTTATCCTGGTCGGCATTTTCCTCAATATCTTTTCTGAATTCTTCATTGACTGATTCGATATATTCCAGTTCCCGGATCAGCCAGCCAAATTCTTCCATGTCAATTTCGTCGTACGGAATGGAGGCGTTGATAAGATCGATAGATTCCTGGTAATTTTTTTCCATTTCCCTGTATTCCGATGAGATATCTCCCAGTGAATACAATTCATCCGATTTCCACTCCCTGTTTAGAAGGAAAAACAAAAATCCGGAAACAACAAGCAAGCTTACAG
Organism: Cyclobacteriaceae bacterium; assembly: GCA_028278225.1. Lineage (GTDB taxonomy): Bacteria > Bacteroidota > Bacteroidia > Cytophagales > Cyclobacteriaceae > JANQEU01. The sequence continues at coordinate 16,725 of JANQEU010000014.1, read as the reverse complement.
TGGCCGCTTTCCACATCCAATTTGATTTTGGATGCGATCCGGAATCCAATGAAATGGCAGATTCAATCTTATCCCAGACTATTTGAGGCGGATGCTCCACGTCCAGTTCCTGCCTGTGATCTTTGATGTATTTTTCAATGTCCTTACCCATACATTTTTGATTTGAGTTGTTCTCTTAGAATTGCTTTTCCTCTCATGAATTGGGTTTTGCTGGTGGATTCTGTGATTCCCAGTATCCCTGAAATTTCATTGTGTGTGTAACCTTCCAGCAGGTACAACGAAAGCACTGTTCGCGTACCGTCTGGTAACTTCTTGATAGACTCATGTACCTGATACGGGTCTATTTCCATCGCGGACTCGTCAGGTTCAGGTACCTTTTCGTATTTTTCCGATAGCTCTTCATAAACTACTTTTTTCTTTCTGAGGTGCTCCAGTCCGGTATTCACTACGATTTTCTTCAGCCACGCTCCAAATGTGGAACTTCCCCGGAAAGATTCGATTTTCCTGAAAGCTTTGATGAAAGCCTCCTGGAGCAGATCCTGGGCGTCATCTGAGTTACCTGTTAATCTGATCAAAGTGTTGTACATGGCTTTCGAGTAACTGTCGTATATGTTTCGTGCCGCAGATTGATCACCTTTCTTTAACTGGTCAATCCAATTTTGATGAATATCTACGGTTACGGTCATTGATCTCTGAGTAGGGGATTTACCCTTCAAGTTAAAAGATGTAGTTTTTAGTTGAGGGTTGGAAAGTGGGTCAATTTTTTTTATAGTGCCGTTTTCTTGATAAATATCACGGTTTTACCTGCACCCATATCATTATTTAATTTCAGGTAGATAGCGATATTGATAGTTGGATCGGATTAATACCGGAATGACAATTAAGAATATCCTTGTCCCAGTAGATTTTTCAAAATGTGCATTAAATGCGCTGAAAGTGGCGGTCCAGCTTGCACAGAAGTGGGATAGCAAAATATTCATTATTCATGCAACCCATATTCCGGTCCCTTTTGTAAACCTGGGTGAGCCTATGGTACATCCATTTACCGGGAATTACGATAGCAATATCCGGGAAACGATGGACAAACTGGAGGAAGAAATCCCGGGACTGGACTCTGTCAGGCACGAGTCAAAAGAACTCAAAGCCAATCTCATGGATTCTATTGAAGCTGAAGTAAAATCAAACGACATTGATTTGATCGTGATGGGTACGAAAGGAACTCATGATTCAGTTGAAAAACTTATTGGCAGTCACACGGCGGATGTTATCAGGATCGTAAAGGTCCCCGTGTTGGCAATCCCGGAGAATGTTCAGGAATTCAAACCTGCAAAAATTGGCATAGCTAACGATGCGCGTTCTATCAGGGATCCGGAAAGGCTGGCATATGTCACGAAGTTTGCTGATCTCACTGACGCAGAAATTGATGTTTTCTGTGTTTCACGACCTGATGAAAGTGTTGATTTTGAGCACAGCTCTATTGGTAATCTTTACCAGGAGTATTTTCAATTCTTCAGGTACGAGTTCTTTAATATATCAGATAAGAAAATAGAGAAGGGAATAATTGATTTCACAAAAGAACATGGACTGGACTTTCTTGTGATGTTGCCCAGGGACCATGCGCTATTTGACAGGCTTTTGCATGGAAGCATGACAGAGCGAATTGCAATGAAAATCCACATTCCATTGCTCACCATTCACGACTAGGACGCCAAAACGCTCTCAACAGTTTCCTTGAAATTCTCGAAGCTCGTAATGGGTTTGGTAATAAATGCGTCCACATTAAGCTCAGCCGCCTCATCAGCATATTTTTGCTCACCCGAGACCACAATTGTTTTGGGTTTATGGATCAGCGAATCCAGCACTTCCAATCCATTTAACCCGTTGATCTCAACATCAAGAAAAACCAGATCCGGCTTTTTCCGTGTTATAAAAAGTGCTGCATCGACGGAGTTGTCAAAAACATCCAGAATTTCGAAATTTGGCAACTTCGACACCAATGATTTGATGATAACCTGAAATGCAGGATCATCTTCGATAATTATACACTTTACGTTGCTCATTCTATATATTCATTTAATCTGTCGGAAGTCAATTCTCCCTCTATTTCGTTAATCAGTTTTTCAAGTAAATCTTTATTTTCTTTGGTCAGCTCAGTTATTTTCGGCAGATCCTTGGTAAGATTGCCGAGTTCCACATTGTGAAGATTCGGTCGAAGTACATGCAATTCAGCCCTCACCTTTTTTACATCATCTTCCGCAATACCATGAACGATCCCGTTTTTGGCATTTACAATGGATTTTACCGTACTTTTAATTATTTCAGCCAGGGCAGTCAGATCATTTCCGATAAGGCTCTTTAAATAAGGAAATGAGTCGATGTTATTGTTGCCGGGATTTTCAATGATCTCCGCCGGCTCCTCCACCAGTTCTTCGACCAGTTCCACCTCCTCCACGACAACATGGTCTATGTCCGGAGTATCTCCATTGGTATGACTTGCAATGACCTCTTTCAAATGATTTGGATCGAAAGGTTTGGATACATAACCATTCATTCCCACTTTCTTCGCCTTTTCGAGAACATTGGACATTACGGAGGCTGTAAGGGCGATTATAGGCAAGTCTGTAAAGTACTTACCCTGCTTCAGACGGATTTGTTTGGTTGCCTCGTAGCCATCCATTTCCGGCATTTGCAGGTCCATCAAAACCAGGTCGTACTTTTTCGAGTCACTTTTTTCAACCGCTTCCCGACCATTCACGGCAAAATCATGATTAACATTCCACTTGTTGAACAGACTGTTAATAAGAGTTCTGTTGCCATCATTATCCTCTGCCACCAGCAGGTAAAGATCGTCCCGGAGCACGGTTTCAGCTTTCATTTCCTCCGGGATCTTCTTTTTGGCCTGACCCAGGGGTAGTTCCAATTCAAAGTAGAAAGTGGAACCATGATCTACGGTGCTTTGGACTTTTATGGAGGAATCCATCAATTCCAGGATCCTTTTGGTAATGGCCAGTCCTAATCCGGATCCGCCGTATTTCCGGGTAGTTTCCGTACTCCCCTGTTCAAATGACTGGAAAATGGCATCCAATTTGTCCTCAGGGATGCCGATGCCGGTGTCTTTGATTTCGAACTTGACGATGCACGACTCTTCTTCAGAATGGATCAACCTGGCCTTAAGCGCTATGTATCCTTTCTCCGTAAATTTTATTGCGTTATTTATAAGGTTAGTGATGACCTGACTGATTCTTACTGCGTCACCCTTCACATACCCGGGAATGCTTTCATCATATTTCAGGTCGAAGTTTAGATTTTTCTTGGCAGCCAGTGTGCTGAGCGATGACCTGATTTTTTCAAGCAGCTTTTTTAGGTTGAAGTCGGCAATTTCAAATTCCAGCTTGCCAGCCTCGATCTTATTGAAATCTAATATGTCATTAATGAGAACAAGTAGATTCTCGCCGGAAAACTTGAGGAGTTTAAGATGTTTGAGCTGTTGGGGTGTCTGGTCCTCCATAAGCATCAGATCGGTCATCCCGATGATCGCATTGAGAGGAGTTCTCATCTCGTGGCTCATAGTCGAAAGAAACTGTTCCTTGGCTTTGCTGGCCTGTTCCGCTTTTCTTTTGGCAATTTTGAGTTGGAGCTGTTGTTCCTTTTGCTGTGAGATATCCTCAGTGTACATGATCAGACCTCCCACGACGTCCAGTTTCTTATACCAGGGCCTCACCTCCCATTTTATCCATTGGATGTCCCCGTTTTCGTGCTCAATGAGGTCCTGGTCATTGTGCTCGACATTTCCTGCCATCGCTCTCTTGAATATGGACTCCCAATCCTGACCAATATCAGGAGATACTTCAAAGTATGATTTACCGATGATATACTCATCTTCAAGACCATAATCGCTGTACCACTTGTCACTGGCGGCTATGTACCGGAAGTGCTCATCTACCATCGCGATGGCTGCCGGAGCGGTACTCGCAAAAACCTGGAGCATCATTTTGTCCGACATCAGGTTTTTTTCGTATTCCTGTTGTTGCAGAATAAAAGCTATCCACTTCGACAGGAGCTTCACAAACTCAAATTCATTTTGGTCAAAAGGCTCACGTGGCTCGGGTGATGAGAAAACCAGTGTGCCACGCTTTTCTCCTGAGACGTAGTAGGGTATACCTATGAATGACTCAATATGAAATAGTTCCCGGCCCGGATGTATCTTATACGTGGTTTTGCTGATGTCTTCAATAGCCAGGATCTTCTCTTTTTTGTAGACAGTGTCGCTAAAGGTTTCCTCAAGGTTAAAGACCTGATCTTTGCGAAACCTGCCATCTACACTGTAGATCTTGTCAGCGATGTACTTGTCACCTTCTACCCGCCCTAAGATTCCTGATTTCAACCCCAGAAATTCCGTACAGACACCAAGGGCTTCTTCGATTTGTTGCTCCGAGGAGATGTCGGGGTTGGAGCTGATCTCATTCAGAACCTTTAATCCCTCTTTGTACTGACTGAGTTTAAAAGCAGCGCTCGATTTTTCATTCCGGCCGGGCTGGTCTGCAACCTTTTCCTTTACAAGGTTAATAGTTGTTGCCAGCAAGTCCTTCTGGGTTTTACCCGGGGTTGTATCCTGATATGAAACCAGGAAATAACCCGGAATAATTTGCTGGCACAGGCCATTATGCTTTTTCCCTTTTATGCCGAACTCGATTTTTTTCTTTCCGGATGCCGAAAGTAATTCCTTGGTAAGTGTTTTAAGATCGATTTTCAATCCCTGGGAGGCAACCAGATCAATTTTGTCATCGGAAACAGCGCAAACAGCAAGGGCTTTGAATCCTGATCCAATGGTGAGTTTGAGAATATCGTTTATGCCTGACTTAATATCTGATGCAGGTTTGGGAATGTTATATTTTTTATTGGTTTGCTGATCATCTTCGGCCCAAAAATACCCCTATATGTCCGCACTAAAATTAGCGGGTAATAGCATAAATAAAAAAAGGCAAATGCCTTGCATTTGCCCTTAGGAAAAAATAATTTTTCCATAACTAGTCACCAACCTAACCTAAAAGGTTATTTCAAAGATGCTACTTACTTACCCTAATTCCAATTAATAGGGAATCTTTTTGAAGTGAACAGGAATTATCCCGGAGTGAACCGGAATGTACAAGTTCATGAAAATTGGATGGGATGGAGGCCGCTTACCAGGAATATTTGCAGGAATTTTCTCACTAAATTTTATATTCGGCAAATGGATAATTCGACACACTTCCAAATGACCGTTGTACCGGGGAGTTCTGATATTGATCAACTGGATCATGTAAACAACATAGCCTATCTGCGATGGGTGCAGGAAGTGGCCGAAAAACACTGGATGAGCAAAGCCCCCTCCGAATTGAACAGGAAATATTATTGGGTGGTTGTGAGCCATGAAATCCACTACAAGAAACCTTGCTTTTTTGGAGATAAACTGACTGTTAAAACTATGGTCCCGGATGACATTTCAGGGGCAAGATGGGGGAGACGTGTTTGGATATACAGGATGGAGGTGCTGGCTGTGGAAGCCTTCACTGTGTGGTGTCTCATTGATCGAAGATCCAATAAGCCCACAAGGATCAAGGATGAAGTCAAACGGGTATTTTTTGATACCAATATACAAAATGAATAAAAGTGTTGTAATTACCGGTGTATCTACCGGCATTGGCTATGACCTGGCTAAAAATTTCATAAGCAAAGGTTATATGGTTTTCGGTAGCGTCAGAAATGAAAAAGATGCCGGCGGACTTGTCGATGAATTCGGGGATCTTTTTCGTCCGCTCATATTTGATGTCACAGATTATGAAGCGATTGACAGAGCTGCCGGGTTTGTAGCCGGCGAAGTTTCAGATGGCATCACATGTTTAGTCAACAACGCCGGGATAGCGGTTGGCGGTCCGCTTTTGCATGTCAAAATGGAAGATTTTGAGTATCAATTCAAAGTAAATGTGTTTGGTCTCATGAAGGTGACCCAGGCTTTTGCGCCACTGCTGGGAGCCAGGAAGAATCACCCCATCAGTCCGGGACGGATCATTCAGATAAGTTCGGTCTCAGGTAAGATCGGGTTCCCTTTTATGGGACCTTATGCCGGTTCCAAGCATGCGATTGAAGGATTATCAGAATCTTTACGGCGTGAATTGCTACTTTATGGCATTGATGTGATTGTCGTAGGTCCGGGAGCTGTCAAAACACCCATATGGCAGAAAAGTAAGAAAGAGACGCCGGGATTTGAAAATACACCGTATTCATCGGCCATGCTTGTTTTTAGAGAAAAATTTATAAAAAGCGCCGTTAAAAATGCGATTGAGTGCGACTGGCTGGCAAAAAAGATCGTATCAATTGCAGAATCTGAAAGACCCCGGACGAGATACACCTTCGCATCAAGAAAATTCGCAAATTATTTTTTACCTCGTATTTTACCGCCCCGTATCGTGGACAGAGCACTTAAGAAAGAACTCGGGATGGATCTTAACTGACAAGTTCGATCCTGAGACCTACTCCTTTCATTTCCTTACCACTAACCCAGCTTACCCTGGCAATGATTTCGGCCCCATTTACAATGGCTGATTTCACATTTGGTGCAATGTTTCTGTTTAAATAGCCTATTTGTTTCATACCGGTTATCAGCACCTTAACGGCGTTCGGGTCATATGGATTATCCGGTTCAAGCTCAAAATGAACAGGGTCATCTTCATTCACGAGACTATTGATGATCACTTGCCTGGAAGATCCGTCCGTGTTTTGTTTGGATACACCAACCACTTTAGTGTCAATGACTTCAACAGATGGAATTTTGATGATCTTAGCCATGAACTATGGGTTTTGTAACAGCGAGGTTGTTGGGGTAAGCAACCACTTTTTTATCAGCCGTTTCGATCTCAATATAGAACAATGTGATATCAAGAATTCTGCCCTCCTGGGAATTTTCACCGTCAATGATCCTGATCTCTGATCCTACCCTGTACGGAAAGAAAAAGAACAGAATGATGGACGCAGTGAGATTGCTAAGAATTGACCATGTTGCGAAAAGCGCCACACCCACTACCGTAAAGATCGAAGCGAAATAGAGTGATAATCCCTTGAGTGAGATCTCCCAGGATGCCCCGATTATTGTCAGGAAGAGCAGTAACAACAGTAAGCTGATCAACTTCCTTGCGTACAATTCCCGTCCTTTGCTCAGTTTATTCTTTTCCGCATGCCTTTTGATAAATCTCAGGCTAAGTGAGCGTCCGACGACATAAATCAACAATAATCCGGCGGTAACGGATATGGGGATTATTTTAATTTTGAAAACCTCGAAAATACCATCTAGCCATTCCATTGTCTGTGGGTTCTTTGATTTTAGCTGATACAAATCTCAGTTTTTTTGTGTAAATCATTGATCCACCACTATGGAAATTGTAAAATTCAAAAGTTGATTAATATATATTTAATCATATGAATCTGGTTCGGGAAATTATAGCCGCAGGTAAAAGAATAGAAAATCATATTCTGAAAACGCCAGTTTTGCATTCACCATTCTTAAGCGAACTGAACAGTGGTGAAGTATTTCTTAAACTGGAGAGTGAACAGTATACGGGCTCCTTCAAAGCAAGAGGAGCCCTGAATAAAATACTGAAACTTTCAGATGAAGAGAAGCGGAAAGGTTTAATAGCCGCCTCTACAGGTAATCATGGTCAGGGGTTTGCAAGAGCTGTTGGCATTTCCGGGACCAGGGGCACTATAATCTTACCTGAAAACACTGATCCGTCGAAAGTGGAGGCTTTGAAATCTTACGATGTCAGGCTGGAATTCTTTGGAAAGAATTCTCTGGAAGCTGAGCTTCATGCCAAGTCCGAAGCTTTGAAACGAGATATGATCTGGGTGTCTCCATATAACGATTATGATGTAATAGCCGGACAGGGGACGATAGGGTTGGAGATCACATCACAGTTAGATCATGTCGATGCTGTTCTGGGCTGTATCGGAGGAGGAGGAATGATGTCAGGTGTCTCCACATGGATGAAGCATGAAAGCCCCATGACCAGAATGGTCGGTTGTCTGCCCGAAAATTCCCCGGAGATGTATTTAAGCGTTCAACAAGATGAGGTGGTAATCCTCGATAATCCGAAAGACACCTTGTCTGACGGATCGGCAGGAGGACTTGAAGTAGGGGCCGTCACGTTTGATATCTGTCGGAAATTGGTTGATGATTACATACTGGTGAATGAGAATGAGATAGCAAAAGCAATCAGATACATCGTGGAAAAACACCATAAAATCATAGAAGGGTCAGCAGGGGTGTCGGTCGCAAGTTTTATTAAGAACCCGGGGAAGTTTAGAAATCAGCGCGTGGTGATCATAATTTGCGGAGCCAACATCAACGCCGAAAAACTGAAGAAAATCTTATGAAGATCCTGCATGCATCTGAGGTAAAAGAGATCATAGATTCTGTATCTCCTGAAGATCTGATCAGAAGTATCGAGGAATCATTTATTGCTTACTCCAATGGTAGCGCCAGCGTGCCCCCCGTTGGCTATCTCGGATTTCAGGATCCGCCGGGTGATGTCCATATTAAATACGGCCATATCAAAGACGATCCCTATTACATCATCAAAATAGCATCGGGATTTTATGATAATTATACTGTCGGGCTTCCTACAAGTGACGGGATGATGATTGCATTCGATGCAAAGACAGGTGTTCTGAAATGTCTATTGAAGGATGAAGGATATTTAACAGACTTGAGGACAGCATTAGCCGGGGCGGTCAGCGCCAAGCACATTGGGCCGAAAGATATTAAGGCGATTGGCGTCATCGGAACGGGTGTTCAGGCACGAATGCAGTTGGAGATGCTCAAACTGATCACTGACTGCAGGGAAGTGTTTGTTTGGGGTAGATCAAAAGAAAACCTGGAAAAATATCAGGTAGAAATGACAGCTAAAGGATTTTCCATTGCCATGGCCAACTCTCCTTCCGAGGTTTTAAATGCCAGTAACCTGGTCGTAACAACCACTCCTTCAATGAATCCATTGATCTATCAACGGGAAATACTTCCGGGTACCCACATCACTGCAATGGGATCTGACGCTCCCGGAAAGCAGGAGATCGATCACAACTTGTTCAGTAAGGCCTCAGTTGTTGCCTGCGACAGCAAATTGCAATGCATGGAGCATGGAGAGTCGCATTTCGCCATTGAAAACGGGATAATCGGAGAAGCTGATCTTCATGAAATCGGCGAAATCATAATGAACCCGATATCAAGAAAGGAGGATGATATCACCATTGCTGACCTGACAGGAATTGCCACTCAGGACATCAAGATAGCTTCGCTGGTCTTGGATCAGATCGATTTTAATCCTTAGTTTCTGCAACATAAACAAGGAGATTGTAGAAAAACCGATAATCGTCTTGAGACGGATCGGGGCCAGCGGGTGAATGTCCGACGAAAACGGCCTTATAATCTGTATTCTCATTGCATGATATGAAACTCGTCAGAACCCCTCTTTCATTGCTGATGTTCCATATCAATGCCACAATCTCACAATTTGGGGTTTTCACGATCCCACTATAGTCACCATGTCCCCCCGAATAAATTCTCCTGGATGAAGTTTTATAAACCGGCAGATTGCAGAATATTTCATGCGCCGGATCAAGGATTTCAATAGAATCCACCATGGAAGTTTCGAAATAGGTTCTGCTACCCATTGAATATTTCAGTCCCAATAAATCCAGGATTTCCTGATTCGACTCGACCCTTAGTGAACCTCCGGTTACAATCAATCCGTTTCCTTTCCGGACATAATCCTTTACAACATTGATTTCATCTTCCGTAAGACTTTGAGCATTGTCGAGGATAATTACATCAGGAGCCTGACGTTCAAGCTCCTCACAGGTTATCTCGGGATAGTAAAAAAAATAATCAACATCAATAATTTGGATTTTTGTATCACCAAATTCGGACGAATTAGCGTTCAGATAATTCCAAAACTCGGGATAATTATAGTGAATGGATTCCAGTACCCTCACCCTGATTGTTGTATCTGATGATAATTCTTTATTTCGAACGGAATCACATTTCAACCTTAATTCCTCTACATTACTACATTCCAGACCATTGTTTTCAATATTAAACCGATCGCCCGAACATGATAATAGGGAACAAATACTGATCCCATTGCAGCTGGACAATTCCGGATTATTTTCAATATGAAGATCCGAACCAACTGATCTTAAATTGTTTAATCCGGATATATCAACAAGGGATGGATTGTCCGTAATGATGAGCTTTTGACCGATTGATCGAATGTTGTTCAGTCCCTGGAGAGATTTCAAATTCCGGTTATTGATTATCTGCAAATCTCCCCCAATAAATTCCATGTAGTCAATTCCGGATAGATCCGGAAGCTCCTGATTTTCACGAATTTCAAGATTATTCCGTATCTCTCCCAGTTTCCCAAGGCTCTGAAGACGCGGGTTGTTACTGATTACCACATTCCGGACGTGTCTTAGATAATCAAACCCGCTTAGATTCGTTAATTCCGGATTTTCCGTTATGACGAGTTCTTCAATATAATTTAATTGACGCAGACCTCTAAGGTCAGTAATATCTTCACCACTTATGTGTACCCTGTCTAACGATATGACAGATGGATACTTCTCGGCCCATTTATCCAGCTCTTCCTGCGAAGAAAATGAAATATCTCGTGGAATGTTGTCTTTGTAGTCGTCAGAACATCCATTCGGCAGAAATATCAGGAATAGAATTATTGCCCGGTTTAACCTTGATGGAAAGAGCGTAATCCATGAACGGACCATGGTAATCCTATTTTTCTAAAAAGATAGTTAGATAAACAGGACCGGTGAATGACATTTCTCATACAATGGCAACTTAGCTGAACCTATCGATATGATTATTTCGTTATTGGATTGCTGATTAATATCCTATTTTTGCAGACCGTTCATTGAAATATGGGGCCGACTGGAATCGACAGGAAGTGCAAATGGTATACCTGCCATGTCGGGTGTTGAGTATGCATCCGTAAGCAATATGCTCAACTTATAATTGGCGAACCTAGATACGCCATGGCTGCCTAATTCGACATTGTTGAATTAACAGGCTTAAACGGTTGACCGTCCAGCGACGATCCCGGGCCACATCCTTCCGGTTTTCGTCTTTTTGGCCGGAGTTAAGGGTGTCACGATAAAAGACTAGTCCTGTTGAGGTTACTAATTCAGGGCGAAATCCAGTGACTGGCAGGCAAGTGGGCCGTTGTTCCGCCAGCTTGTTTGTGAGATTGTAAGGATCAACTAAGCATGTAGAGGGTAGATCATTTCCTTATCTGGACGCGGGTTCGAATCCCGCCGGCTCCACAATGAATCAAAATGGGTAGAAGCCGATGAGAAAGAAAACCGAAAGCTTTGCTTTTGGGTTTTCGGTCGAATCGGATTTACAACCGGCAGGTTGTCCATTTTGATTATGACTTTAGGTAAGAAGGGATCATCGTCAGATAATCCCGCCGGCTCCACTAACCCATTTCTTAGAGTTTACACCATCTTCATTTCTTACATACGAATCTACATACTCTAATTTTTCACATTGATTTTGACCATAGAATTATATATTTCCCAAGGCCATCATCAATAGAGCTCCTTCTGACTCCTCTCTTATATCTAAAAGTTCATTAATATCAGTATCAATAAATCCTCCAATTTCATAACATCCTTTTTTCATTCCGGTAATTGTAAGGTTGATATTTTGAACCAAATGTCCTAGTTCAATCAGTGCATATCTTATTCCTCTCTGGCCATATTTTGGATAAAATCTATTATATACAATAGTAAATATAAGGACGCAAGCCGCTCTATCTATATGTTCGTCATTAGTTGCATCTATAACGAGTGATGAAACATCTTCAAGCAGCAATTTGGTTAGACTATGGTCTCTAACTGAATAGTGAAAAACTCCTTTTTCTAAGTTGTCGCAATTTAATGAAATCAGATATACTTCAATTGGATATAACGCACCAGCTGATGGATATGTTCTTCGAGTAAAATTCTTCGATACTTCCGGTATTTCACGAATCGAATATAAGATTTCGGAAACTTCATCAAAATCAAATTCTTTTGAGCTAAAATCCCGATGCGATTCTCGTTTGAGCAATACATCTTTTAAGAATACATTTTTTCTATTTACAGGAATAGTCAAATCAATTTTTGGCATCCTAGCATACACCTTGTAGCCAGGGTTTGTTGATAAAGAATTGAAATTCTCTTCAGCTTCCCATTTGATTATTCGAGTGTCTTGTATAAACGGAGGAAAATCTGACATTTTAAATTTATGCAAATGGGTGTATTGGTCTGCTATTTATATCATTCCACCTTGGACCATATTTATTAATTGATCGGCTTAGGTTTAGGGAGTTCAGGTAAGGATACCTCTCATCCAAATAAATGGGATGTGCTTCAGGGATGATTGCTTTAGTCACATGGACTCCTAAGTCATCAAGAAGTGAATCATTGGCCGTATAAAAATAAATATGTGAATTAGATTTCTTCACAGCTCTTAATAGATTTTGATAGGTTTGATCCCAGTCATTACCTTGACTATCAGTTAAAGACCATTTTTCAATATACTTATCCATTTGATCCATTTCTTCAGAATAAATGAAGGATATGTCTTCAAGATTATCTGAGTATGACCAGTAGACTGCTCGCGTCCAATAATCAACAATCTCATGATTGTCTAAACATCTTTTTTCATCATTTTCTAGTATATAATCTCTTAAAAAAGGTCTCATTTGTTGCGCTTCATAAATAGCCCCTTTCATTGCTTCATTAATATTAAAATGACATTTTAGCCCGATCGTCAGTGTTGGCCCAATTTTAGTTGAATCTATAATTGTAGCAACAACAACCGGAAAGTCCCAATTTGATTCAATCAATGAAAGGTGTAGCTCAAGATTATAGCGTTCATAAATTTTGAATATTTTAATTAAATCTGGATCACTGATTAGGTCTTTTTGAATTCTGTAAAATGGTCTTTTAGTTAAAAAAGCAATCATGAATGCATCCCTCTCAAACAATTCCAAAATACTCTTACACCTAGCTAAGATTTCTAAATTGTCACATGAAGATCCGTTTGTTGAAGGAAATCGTAGAATTGGCTCATCATTCAAACAATAAGGCCAAAATACTAGTTGACTTGGAATCCAAATCTTTCCTGATTCATTTGGAGATTCAACCTCTACCCATGAAAACTCTGAATTATCATGAATTTTCATTTGAGAAAACTCTGACTCCTTAAGCTGAGAATGACTGAAGCCTGACACAATCCTAGGATCTAAGTGTTCGTTTGACTTATCATAGATAGACTCCTTTGTTCCTTCAGCTACAAACTTCAATGACCTTCTCTCAATTGACTCATAAATCGCTTTTATAAGGGCTATTTCTTTGTATTTATCACACCCAAAGCCAATGTATTCATCATTATCATCGGATTTAAGTTTTGCCCGATACTGAAAAAATTTTGGTTCATCATTGTAAGATGGTATTATGGCCATTTCAAACAATGATCCAAGCTTTTCAAAAGTTGACCTAGGTGCTTTATTTAATTGTTTGTTCTGCATTTACCACAACTTCCTCCTCCTCCACAACTACTACCACAGCTGCTACCATAATTGGAATTAGTCAAGCTTTGATAGAGATCGATACTAAATATTGATTCCTTCATCTCTAGAATTTTTAATTGATGCTTTTGATTTTTAATCGTCTTTTTTTGCTTCATGTTCATTTACTTAATAGATCCCATAAATCCCCGATTATGATACTAGCAATTGTTGTCATTAAGAAAGTAAGAATGGCTAAAATTATGCTAAGCCAGTTTCTTCTTATGAAGAATATTGGAAATTTTTCTTCTCCCTCTGCAGGAATATCTTTCTCGATGAATTTGATCTCATGATCATCAGCAGATTTTGCTCCAACTTCTTTTAGCAACCTTGAAAATCGAGGCAGCCTAATTTTTACTTCAACATACATAACTGGAAAAGAATGAAAGATTTCTGCTCTGTAAAAAGCAACGCTATTGGTAATGTTCCGACTAATAAAAGCCCCAGATGAGTCTGTATATGAAAACTCAATAGTTTTATTTTGACCTTCTGGCACAGGTATCAGATTCGTTACTATTAGTTGTGTGCCATCACTGCTAGGAACTACACCAGGTTTATTCTCTCCATCATTTTCTACTTGAATATCTGGAGATGATACTTCTTTAGGTATATCCCAAGTAAAGGTATCTCCACTAAAATTTCCAAGAACATATTTGAATTTATGTGTTGCGACCCTAAGATTCTTATTCAACTCAATGGTTAATTCAAGACTTTTCGCAAATAAGTTATTGTCTGGCATTCATTTCTTAGAATGTTAGACCATAATTTAATAACAAATGCATTTCTATAAAACCTGTCATTCAATTGGCTATACCATTACCCTCTCCAATCTCCCCTTCCATTTCTCCCAATCAGGCATCTCTTTAGTCTGTAATTCAAAAAACTTTCTTGTATGATCATGGTGAACTAGATGACAGAGTTCATGAACGATCACACACTCTATACATCCCTTGGGAGCTTTAATCAATTCAGGGATTGTGATAGTATATGTCCCGTAACTTTTCAGGATATACAAGAATTAAATTTGATACTTTATCAAAATCCCTTGTAAGCATTTTTTGATTCCTTGAAAGGCACTTTTCCAAATCCCATGAAGCTAGAAAGGAGATTTCATGACTCCCAATTTTCACAAAAGTCTATTCCGAAAGACTTGACCAATACTTGGTCCAATTACATTCTTAAATTCATTAAGTGTGAATTCATCGGTCTTAGCATTATTCGCCCAGTAGCAAGCCAACACAATATTATCTTTTGTGTATTCTTTATTTGAATTCAACCGATCTATCTCCATCACCTTACCTCTAGCTCTTTTGGTTTTTATTAACCCAGATGTCCACATTCTTTCAAAATCAGCATCCGAAAGACCCGTGTAGTAGCAAATACGATCTTTTGGATTCTCAGGAAAAACATACTCCAATTCCTTCAGAGAAAGTACTTTATCAAAATTCTGGATATATGCTATTTTTAATTCACTTGTCCTAGTGTTATTTTCATTTTCCCATTCACCAATTAGCTTATCAATTCTCGACACTGAGTATTTTCTATTTTTCGAAAAAGGAGCATCCAAATCGTGACCCCAGGATTGCTCATAGCAGTCTACTATGTGATTCTCAATAGCAAAATCAAGGAACTCAGTGATTTCAAATTCAAGGTCTTCCTCTCTGTAGACCTGCCAGAAAAGGAACAATTCCAATTTGGTTTTGAAACTCCTTTCGGCTAAAGCCTTATGTTTTGATGTCAATATTTTCTTGTAATCCAGACCCACTACATCACAGTTAGGGTCTAATTAAGTCAAATCAAGTCAAAATACCCCACGCATGGGTTAATAAATCATCCCCACAAAACGAACTTTTGGTATGTGGTTAAGAGATCTTCTGAAAGATTTATCGTTGATTTTGGCAAGAACCTGAAGAGAATCAGGCTTGAGAAAGGTATGTCTCAAGAACGTTTAGCTGTTTTGTCGAATGTCTCTTTTAACCAAGTTGGTAGAATTGAAAGAGGGGAGATTGAGGCTAAATTGACAATGGTAAAGAGGCTGGCTGATGGGCTTGAACTTGAGGTGGTTGAGCTTTTTGATTTCAGATGATTTTGCTCAGTCATTCATTTTGCAGCATTCTTTGCTGTCATTTCTTAAACGATCCACCATCAGAACATACATCGAAGGTTTAATTACACACTCCAGTTTAGGCTATTTTCCTAACTTTATATAGCTGCTAACGAGACATTGTCTCGTTAGCAGGTTGTTATGTGATATCCATTTCACCATGAAGAAAGTCTTCCTAAGAATTATTCCATTTGAACTGAAAAGGGGTACATCCTGGGTGAGCATAATAGTTGCCTTAATTGTTACTGGGCTGATAACCGAATTAGGGAAAATAATCTTATTGTGGATGATTGATTTAATAGGTATTGGGTACAGTCATTTTGGTAAACAAATCATGGAAATACTTACCCAAACATATGAAATTAACCTTCTAACAATCATTTTAGGGGCATTTATCTTCATAATTCTCCTTTTTCCCATTTACAGGAAAGTAGATAAGTTGACTCTAAAAAAGTCGACAGGGTGACCATTTTCAAAGAAGATTTCACAAACCCGGTCGCTTGGAGTTTAAATCATTGGGGAAGTAACAATCCAACAAAGACTAATAGAATTGAGAACAACAAAATGATCTTCGAAGCGACTCAAGATGAATTGCAAGATCCAAATCATTTCTTCGGAGCTAACTATGATATTGAAAATGGAATATATAATGGAAATTCTTACGTGGTATCATGTCAAGTCTCTGCTACAATGAACGCAACAATGAAGTTTCAACTTTGGTTACATGATACAACTGGTGGAGCATCATCTGTTAAGGAACCTCAACAACCTAAGACTCCTTCGACATCAGGAGAAGAATTGAAGATTACTTACAAGGCGAATGAAACAAATAAGATTAGAATTCATCTTCATTGTGTGGGTGTGTAATACTCCCTAAAAATCGGGCCATAGGCTTAGTTAAAATAGAAACGTTTAAATTGACTGAGACCTATGAAAAAAACACGACGAAAATTCACATCT
>JANQEU010000004.1 GCA_028278225.1 Cyclobacteriaceae bacterium | reverse complement strand
TCGGTCTTACTCCTTTCCCTCTTTTTATCTTCAATTCAAAAGATAGCTTTTACTCCACTTGTTCTCCTCAATCAAACATAGGATGTTAAGTAAGCTTTGGATTGCGTTGTTAATAATTTTTCTTTTAAAGATCACCTACATTCATTTCGGGTGATCAAAGGGTAGGGGAAAAGAGTTTTTTCATTTACTGCGAAGGCAAGGCACACTCTTTTGGCATCTTGGATTTTGGGAAGGATAGAAGGGGATGACAAATGTGTGTGGCTAGATTTGATCATTCACAGTTGCTTCAAATTTCCTTGAATCAAACACTTTTATTGAATAAATTAAAATGGAAATAGGAAATAGATGGAAATTAAGATTAGCGGTAATTGTGAAAGTTTCTATATAACTGGAAAAATTAATTACGTTGAGCTTTCTCTTATTGGAGATTTTGGATACCAATCCAACTCAAAGATTCAATTAAAATATAACGATGTTGTTTTTGAAATAGATAGTGTACAATCACTATTTCAGATTTCAGAAGAAATCAAAGGAGCTACCCAAGACCGAATTTTGCTTATTGCTAATGATAAAGGTTTTTCAGACGAACTTAAAGTAAAGCTGAAAAAGGCTAAGTCTACAGAGATCAGTTTATTTAAGTCAGTATTCCTTATATATCAATGGATTGAATATGATCTTTCTATTGAGGATTTTGATAAACTAACAGAAAAAGTACACGATGACTTTATTATTGATTACGGTGGAAATATTGGCCCCCAGGATGAAATCTACTTTATACCAAAAGATTTGTTGAAAGAGGATAAGCTTCCAATCATTCAAAGGCTAATTGATCTTAATCTGCTTGTCTCTATGTCAATCAATGCTAATCAATACTCACAGACTTCATACTTTATACCACTTATTAAACCAGGGATTCCAAAAAAATATTTCCAAACAGAATTTGACAAGTCCGGGAATCTAACTTATGATTTTTGGAAATCTATTCTTTATAAAAGAGATTATCGCTTAAGTAAATGGTCACAGAGCAGATATTAAGTATTCTATTCAATCTGGAAATTTTTCTTCTCTTCATTGGTGGAATTTTTGCCTTGATTCTGACAGTGACAATTATTTATTCAAAGCAGGAATATAAGAGAAGTATTGAAAGGGATCGATTACAAGAGTTGAGCAAACAGAAGCCTGAATTGGTTGGAGATATCGAAGAAAAGCTAAATGAATCATTTGCATTCAAAAAGCTCAATTATACAGATCTTCTCACGGTAAATGGATTACAACCCTTGTTCATTATAGGGTTCGTCAATTTGTTCACTTCAAGTGGCATAGCAGAAGTTATTATCGTTTTTATACTAATTGTATGGACTCTTATGCATGAATTTTCGGCCTCGGCCAAGTACTCAGGCAATAGAGTTTATCAATTTTTCTTGTTGGCGGCTTGGGTAATATTATTTGCTTTCATGTCGTATTCTGCCAATAACAATTTTGGTGCAACATAGACGGTAGAGAAACACTTTTTTACAGATGAGAAGGTATGAGGGAAAGAGTTTTTCCATTTGCCGGTTTTGGGTAGGTTAGAAACACTCATTTTATATCAAGCGCGACTTGATGTGAAGTAGGGGATGGCAAATGTATATGGATCCAGAAACAGATCACTTTTGTATTTACGTATATTGCTAATTTTAATAGTGTTGAGAAATGAAAATGCATTTTGAGGGTGATTTTATAGTTTCTGTTGAGGAATTGTACAATGATTATGCAGTGTCAGTTAGAAGAGAATTCTATCCTGATCCGGATTCATTTGATAATTCCATCGATTTTCAAAGGTTCACATTCACCTCAAAAGAGAACACTTCCTTTTTTGACATAATTTCTTCCTCCAATCAATCTTGTCAAGTAGTAACTGAAGCTGGCAGAATTGAAATTCTATCTTATACCGAAACACTACTACTTCTTAAGGATTGGCTTGAGAGAAATAAATCACCATTACAAGATGTGAGGAATTTCACGGAATTTGAAATTCAAAAGTTAAGGAAATTACTCTCCGAATTTGATGAATATGCTCAATTGTCAAATATTGATTACAAAAAAATAAGAGTTATTTCCTATCACAATCACGATCATTTTTTTGAAATGGTTCCTGTCGAAAAAGGTTCAAATAAAACACACCGGCATAGCATTTCATTTACCGGATCAGATATTAAAGCTACAAGAAATTTTGAGAATTCTTATAAAGCCATGAACAATTGGCTTCAAGAGATCAAAAAGAATGTTGAAAATAATCCTTCTATTCAAAAAGAGTTTTTAGAGAATAAGGAAATACTTCAAGGAATCCAAAAGAAGAAATCAATACTCGTAACAGAATCGTCGGAAAAGAAAATTATGGATTTCAATGGCCGAAATAAACTCCCGAAAATTGGAAAGAAATCACCTATTTACATATTCACTTTAATACTAATATTTGGCTTTGGATTTACTATTGGTATGCTGAAATACCCCGGTTCCATTGTGTTGATAGAGGAATGGGACGAGAGAAACTTATGGCTAACTGCTATTGGTCTGGCTATTCCAATGACCTGGTTCCTTGCACATTGGTATTATCGACCTAAATGATACTGTTGGTAACTGCTCGGAAGATGAAGTATTTATCACTCACACAAAATAATATTTGGCAGTCATTTCAATCCACTGACATATATTGACGTCAAAACCTGCCAGAGTGTCATATAATTATAGTCAAATGCAATTTACCAGAATCTTGGCACGGTACTTGACCGTTCTTTGTCAACTGTCCTGTCTCTGGGTGTTGATTGAATTCTGATCCCAACCAGTTCAGAGGGATTCACATTCCATCATCACTAAGAGACATTCAGACAGAAATGAAACGTGAATTTAAACTTTTAGTGATATGGCCACAGATAAGGACAAACATTTGGAATGTGTTCTCCTCTCTCACAAAATGACTCACGAGGAAAAGCTCCTAAAGAAACATCGAAATCGACGAACTGACATAAGGGAGTTTCTTCAAAAACATTACAGTACTAATATCCATAATCCTTTCGATTCAGGCTCATATGCTAAGAACACCGCTGTCAATAAGAAATTTGATTTCGATTTGGTAGTTCCCTTCAAGCGTGATGCTCATAATACTCTGAAAGATATGTACGATGATATTTATGCTGTCATCTCTGAAGAGTTTCAAGAAGAGGCAGATGTAAGGCCGCAAAAAGTTTCGGTTGGTCTAGTATTTCATCAGGATGATGAAGGTCACCAAGTGAATGTGGATGTGGTTCCTGGAAGGGAATTAAATCAAGGTCAATATTTAGATGATCGAAAATTGAACCTCTATGTTAGAAATACATTTGGAGTATTTGAAGAAGGCTCAGATCGTCTGAGAACAAATGTAAATGCTCAGATTGATAATATAAGAAGTAGGATGGAAAGTGGAGAAATCAGGAAAATGATACGACTTATGAAAGTATGGAAGATAAATCATCATCAACCATTGAAGTCTTTTTTGATTGAGCTAATAACAATCAAAGCTTTTGAAAAAGAAGAAGTACAAGGGTCTGTCTGGGAAAAACTAAAAATGGTTCTTGAGTTCATTGAAGATCAAATTAGAACTATTTCATTACCTGATCCAGGAAATAGTGGCAATGATGTATCGGACACTTTGACATCGATCGAGAAATCAATGATTGTTCAGAATATTCGGAATCTATTAGATCGCATTGATGAAGATAATGAAATGATCAAGTTTTACTTTCCAATAAATGAAGATTTTCCTTGTGAGGAGGATACTCAAGGAAAGTATAAAATAAGGGAAGAGGGAGTAATAATACCACCACCTGTGCGATTTGGTTGATGAACAGGCTTAAAACCATAGAAGCTGTGTTAAATGACCACGCTAGCATAAATGTCCAATCACCAATTATTGAAGATGATTCTGGAACTATCCAAACCACAATAGGTGTCAACTTGGAAGGAGTAGATTTTAATTTTGATATAGAAATATTTGCACCTTATCCCTTTCAATTTCACGACTTTGAAACTATCCGATTTGTTAACAAAGAGTTCAGTAAATACGATCATGTAAATGAAGATGGATCTGTCTGTATTCACACACAAAATTGCCCCGATAGTCTAAAGAAGAAACTACTTATTGATCTGAGAGGACTGATTGCTTGGCTCGAGAAGTATGTTATTAAAGTTGACAAAGATCAACACTATGAACATATAATCACCACTCCATTAGAATTGAATGAGATAAAACGACATTTCCTTTTCACCGATGTTGGTTATCAGTTTAAAAAAGGAGATTTTGGATTATTTACCTATTCAAAACTATCAGACACAGAAATTGAAGATGAAAAGGGTGAAACTTACCTTATTCAAAGGTTTGATTACCCAGCACATACTTCTTGTCAATGGTCAAAATTCTATAGTGTTGAGCAGTTCATTGGGTTTTACATCTTTAACGAAACACCAGTTAATGAAACTAGTAATCGTTTTGCCGTAAAAAATTGGACAGAGTTAGAGAGCTTATTTGGACAAAGGTTTCTTAAACGAATTTGGGACGAGAAGAAATCAAACAAGTTATTGAAACGGAACTCGTTCATTCCAATCTTGATAGGATATAATATTGATAGTAGTAAAACTCATTGGCAAATTGCTGTTTTCGACATTAATGACTATCCCAACTATGCAGAAAAGAATGAAAAAAAAGAATGGGTGGGTAGACTTAAGGATTCAAATATTAATTGGAGTTACACAATTGATTGTACACCTGAACTTTTTTTTGGCAGGGGTAAACTCAATGACGAATTAATCACCAAGAAAATCTTGATAATAGGAATCGGAGCATTAGGTAGCGTTCTGTCTGAGGCTCTAACACGTGGTGGTGCAATGGATCTAGCATTGGTTGATTTTGATTTCAAGGAACCTGGTAACATTTGTAGATCTTCATATCCGTTCATAACAGGTGTTTGTGATAAACCAAAGGATCTGGCAAGTCATTTGACAGCTATCTCACCATTTATTACAGTACATTTCAGCAATAGCCTTACCGATAACATAAAGCTGTTCAAATACAGGGATAAAGCAGCCAGGAAAATTTTGGAGAATCAACTGAATGAATTTCAATACATATTCGATTGTTCAACAGATAATGACATGCTATATGTGCTAGACAAACTTGATGTCGATTCGCAAATCCTCTCATTATCTATTTCAAACAGAGCAAATGAACTAATCTGCTTATCAGGCTCTAATATTTACCAAAAGACAAACCAGATATTCGCCTTAGTAGATCAAAGTGGGGAGAATAGTGATTTATTTAATCCCATTGGATGTTGGTCTCCAACTTTCAAGGCATCTTATAGTGATATATCAATCTTAGTGAATACATCCCTAAATGAAATAAACAAGCAGATTTCTCATGGGGTGATACTAAGGGACTTTAAAGTTTCACGTGATAATAATGATGTAAGAATATGTCGGTATTAAGGTACTACTGCAAAGACATTGATCTACGACTTCAGATAGAACAAATGAAAATTGACTTTATGTTGAAAGAATCAAGGAAGCACTACCCAAAAGAGTATGGCGGGATCTTAATCGGTAGGTATAGTATAGATCACAATTCAGCAATTATTACAGATGTGATTTTTCCAACAAAATATCAGAATACAAAAACTTCCTTTGTAAGAGGATCTGAAAGTCTTGAAGAAAAGTTGACCATTGAATTCAATAAGGATCCCTCAATTTTTTATTTGGGTGAATGGCATACTCATCCAAACTCCGGAACAAATCCAAGTCCAATCGACAAAAGCACATTGGTTTTTTTAGCTGACCACCCTGAGGTGAAAATAGAAAATCCCATAATGTTGATCATTGGATTTACTAAAAACTCATATGAATGTGGCTTCTATGTAATTCAGGATAAATCAATTTACAGATATGATGAAGATTTTAATATTTAACATACTTATAGTATCGGTGATTTTTGAGGGCATTTCCCAAGAAAAGGTGGATTCCATTTTGAACGTGGTTGAAAAAAGGATAAGTGTGATTGAGGAATATAGAACCATTGATGAAAAGAGGTATGATTTATTCACCAAAGAAATTGGGTTAAAAATACGGGAATACAAACAAGACAAAACCCTATTGGACTTCATAGCCATTGGAGTGGGGGGATTCACTCTCTTTTCATTGTTTGGATTTTGGCAAAAGGTCAAAGTAATGGCCAAGAAGAAAATCGAAGAAAGATTCGATGTTATACTTCAGGAGAAGAAAAGCCAGCTTATAAAGATTATTGATGGACATGATGACGAAGAAAAGCTTAAAAAATCTAAAATTATAAGAATCATCACTTCTGAAGATTCAGACAGTACATTCCTAGTCAGCTTTTTTAGAAAGTTTGGATTTAAAAATGTAGATATAATGGATGTTGGAAATGAGTATTCTCCAATTCCAAGTACTGACAATTATGACCTACTATTCTTAAATCGGGAGGAAGGAAACAGTCCTTTAAACGATAAAATCTCAGGGAGATACATTGATGATCTTCCAAAAGATTCGATAGTGTTCTCATTTGGGAAATTTATAAAGAGTTATAATGAAAGCGCCAAGAAAAGATTTGCTTCCGCAACAAATTGGAGTCAATTATATGGAAACCTGGTGAGTGCGTTAAAATTTCAGGAGTTAATTGATAAGAAATGAAGAAGTCAAATAATTATGCAAAAAATGGAGCTATCCTTCTTGGAATAGGAAATGGTTTTTGGAATGTTATTAATCAATTAGAACGAATTAAGAATGATCAAAATTTGAAATTCAATTGGCTAGAGTTTATAGCTGCAATAGGGAAAGGTGCAATAGTTGGGGGAGTTGGGGGTTATGCCCTTGGTTGGGTCTTAGATTATAAAAATTCAAAGCAAAAACCATTAGATCTTGATGCTGAATTGAACAATTTAGTTAATACCAGAAGGCTGAATCCATCTGATCAGAGTTATAATAATCTGAAGTTAATTGTGGATACTTTGAACATAGAGTTGAACAAGGAATTCGCTGGTAAGATAGATGGTGAATTGATAACGCATGGATCAACAGAAAAAGGAACTGCTCTAAAAGAGAATTATGACATAGATATTGCAATACCCTTTAAGCCAAAAAGTTTTCAAAACAGCAGTTTGATGTTCGAAGCCATTAAGGATTTCTTTGAAAATAAAATAGGAGAGCACAATATTGTTGATGTTAGGAAGCAAAAAAGATCAATTGGTGTCTATGTGAATCCAGGAGATCAAGAATTCAGGATTGACTTTGCCCCGTTTAAGTTATCGAAATATGGGCAAAACTCAGGATATCTTTTCGTAAACAAAAAAGGATTTTTTATTGATAATTCCACGATCCAGAAGACAAATTTGAAGCTATTGAAAAGTATTAAACTATCTGACATTCAGAAAAAGATAGTAGTCCTGATTAAAGATTGGAAGACGAAGCAGGAATTGCCTTTGCCCTCACATTTGCTCGAATATCTTGTGCTTGATGCATATAAACACAATAACGGCAAATTGCTTTAACATAAAATCGGTACCGATATATCACAGGCTGTCACGCAAGGCCCGCGCAGAGTGATATGATCTGATTTTATGTTAATTAGGTCTTGCAGCCCTAAACGCAATTTACCTAGATTGTTATATAATTTACATTATGTTAAATAGCGAGTTTTTAGCCCTTGCCTTTGGTGGATTATCCATACCCTACATGACCACTGTGCCGTACAAAAAATCAAAGTCCTGATCCCACTAACACGCACCAATATGAAGATTACCAACGCACTTGCATCCATATTAATGTCTTTAGTCCTCCTGACAAAATGTACAACAGCAACAACAGAACCGCCTGCACCTCCTGACATCTGGGGGAACCTGGAGCCGGGATCCTATCCGGTCGGGTTTGAAACTTTTTTTGTCTATGATCAAACAAAACCTCCGGTACCGTACATCGATTGGAATGGCCGTATATATCCCACCGGGGAAGCTGAAGGACGTCAAATGCAGCTTAACGTCTGGTATCCTGCTCAGGATGTTATACCAGGTAATCAATTAAAAATCAGCGACTACATCCAGCTCATGGGTCGTCAAACTGAATTTCGTGAACCGGATACTGCCTTGATCGGGTTTAGTCTGAAACGATTTATCCAACAAACCAATGACCTCGGTGGTAACGGCAATTTCACACAAGACGACCTGAACATACTCCTGGATCTGGATGCGTACGCCCACAGGGAGCTATCTCCGGTTAAAGACAGCTTTCCACTCATTGTATTTCCCAATGGTTCTGCACCTGCAACACATAATATCATGTGCGAATATCTCGCCAGCCACGGCTTCATTGTCGCCGGTGTCGCTTTAAAGGGTCAGCATGGTTTTCTGAATGAAGCTTCCGCCAAGGGCATTGAAATGGCCGTTTATGACCTGGATTTTGCTATTTCCAGCCTTTTAGAGCTTCCATATGTCGATCATATACGACTGGGATTGATCGGAAACGCGATTTCATCTTCGCATATCACCGCTTATAAGTCTCGAAATGCCAATGTAAAGGCCCTCATCAGCCTGGAGGGCGGACTATTGAGTTCATTTGAGCAACGCCTGTTAAATAGCACGGTATTTTATGAGCCTGAAGCTATTGATGTCCCCATTTTAGCCATATATGCCCCCCATCCTTACATTGACCCGTCCCATATCGCCCATCTAAAGTATTCGGATCGATATTATTTCCATTTTCCGAAAATGTCTGAGTTCCATTTCCTGAATTACGGATCCTTCGAACGATTTGTACCCGGAATCATTGGTGAAGCAGATGGCGATGTGCAACTGGGATATGAAACCGGGTGCCGGCTTGTCATGCAATTCTTCAATGCATTCCTGAAGGATGATGCCACAAGTATGTCATTATTCAACGATACATATCCTGCTGAATCCCCGGACGGTGTAGATACTGTCTTTATTGAATACTCCGCGCCAAAACCGCCAAATATTACAGCCGTTAAGAACGCATTTATGGTCCATGGATTCACTTACATTGATAGTGTCTATAATTCCCATAAGTCATTGAATAATAAGCCGTTTACCATGTCCTTCTACAGGGATATGAAAGACTGGCTGGCATGGAAAAAAGATGAGGATTACACCCATCGGGTAAATCTTTACAGGCTGGCCCTTGACAGCTATCCCACTTCGGGTGAGGTACATTATTACCTTGGCTATTTCCTCATGCAAAATGGACAAAACGATCCGGCCAGAAAGCATTATCTCAAAGCATTGGAACTGATAAATGACGACCGGGATCCCGAACTGAAGATCGGACGCAAAAATCAAATGCTGTCATACATTAAAGAGGATCTCGAACAACTCTGATGACAGGTACGGATGTAAATCAGGTGCTACTCACTTTTGTGCTGATACACATAATTGTCGTTGAGCTGTAGCTTATATTAATTAGCAGCACATTAAACCATATGAATCATGAGAATAAAAACCGTTCTCCCCTTTGTCTTTTCCGTTTTTGTATTTCAAACCGTAATTGGTCAGCAGACATTGCTGACTCCCGGCGATGTAGCCAGGATCAAGTATGTTTCACAAGTCGTCACCTCTTCTGATGGTCGATATGTGGCATATGCCGTCAATAACCAGGCTGATCCGTACGAAAAAAACGTTGCAGCCAGCAATTACCTGCACGTATATGATGTCGCCAACAAACGATCTGTTCCATTTTATTCACAGGCAAGCGTCAGTAGCATTCGTTTTCGCCCGGGCACCGGCGCGATAACTTTTTTGGCGAAAGGTCCTGTTGATAAAGCCCGGTCGCTTTACGAGATCAGTTTATCCGGTGGCGAAGCCGTGAAGTTGTATGAACATCCTACCGCAATATCTAAATACGATTGGTCCGGATCAGGTAAACTGCTTATCGTGGCCGAGGAAAAAACCACAAAATCAAAGTCCGTACTTCCCTATGAACCGGAGATCTATGAAGAAAACCTGACCTTTTCCCGAATTTATCTCGTCGATCTGAAAGCGAAATCAGCCAAACAGGCTGACATTGAACTTGAAGGCCATGTTTCGGATGCCAAATGGAGTCCGGATGAAGCACAGCTGGCGGTAGTAGCCGCCCCTACTCCTCTCGTTGATGATTCCTATATGAAGCAATCCATATATTTCGTAAATGTTGAGTACGGGCATATCACGGGGCAGGTTGATCATTCGGGTAAGCTGGGTGATTTCGAATGGAGCCCGGATGGAAATTACCTTGCTTTCATCGCCGGTGCCCATGTAAATGATCCCATTGACGGCCGCTTACTTGCAGTTGATACAAAAAGCGGCACTCCGGTGAACCTTATTCCCGATTTCATGGGGATGTTTGAAAAATTGGCATGGAAAGACAACAATACCCTTCATTATTTGTCCAGTGAGGGCGTCTATTCCGGATTTGGCACTGTGGGTATCGATGATGATGCAACGATGGACCCTTCTATTGAAGCTGGGAAAACACCTGTTTTTACGAATTTCTCAGCAAAAAATGGTGTCACGGCCTTTATCGGTCATTCCCCTACCCACCCTCCTGAGCTCTTTTTGATGACTAAAAAAGACAATCTTCCAGGGAAGATCACGGATTCCAATCCATGGCTTGCAAACCGCATATTGGGAAAACAGGAAGTAATCCGCTACAAGGCTCAGGATGGTGTGGAGATTGAAGGTATTATTATCCGGCCTGTACGCGAACAACAGGGACGAAAATACCCCATGATCACGGTTGTTCATGGCGGTCCGGAATCTCATTATGACAATGGCTGGCTTACACGATATTCCGCACCGGGTCATGTGGGTGCTGCTGATGGATTTGTGGTGTTCTACCCAAACTATCGCGGAAGCACAGGCCGTGGTCTTGAATTTGCCATGAGCAGCCAGGCCGATCTGGCGGGCAAAGAGTTTGATGACATTGTGGATGGTGTAGACTATCTTATTGAAAGCGGTCTGGTGGACGGATCAAAAGTGGGTGTTACGGGAGCATCTTATGGCGGATACGCTACTGCCTGGTTGTCCACGAAGTACAGTGATCGTTTTGCAGCCGGAATCATGTTTGTGGGTATAAGCAACAACATCTCTAAATGGGGCACAAGTGATATCCCGGAAGAACTGTACGAAGTACACGCGCGTAAACGGGTTTGGGATGACTATGATTTTTTCATGGATCGAAGCCCGATCAAATACGTTGACAACGCAAAAACTCCCCTGCTCATTTTGCATGGGAAAAATGATACCCGTGTTTATCCCGGCCAGTCCATGGAACTATACCGTCATATCAAAACCCGCACTGATACACCGGTAAGGCTGGTATTTTATACTGGTGAGGGTCATGGAAACCGAAGATCCTCTGCAAGATTTGATTACAATCACAGGATGATGCGCTGGTTTAGCAAGTATTTGCAGGATCCGGAAATTGATCTGGATACCACCATTGACCTACCGGAGAGAAATTAAAACTTCTAATCAAAATTGGATAAAGAGAGATCCCGTTCGGGTATGAATGGGATTTCTTTTATAATCCCTGTTTATCCCCTTAACATACCATACGTTCTGAAAATGGGTTGGGAATTGCTCAATATTCACCCGGAGCCTGTACATCCGACCGAATGACCCACTTATCTCCATACACCGAGCGGTAGACTATCTCAATGATGTACGGAGCTTCGATATTGTAAGGAAACCTGAAGTAATCTTCAATGAAGTTCCCATTGACGCCTCTCCTGGAATGAGTGAAGAGTGTCTTACTTGATTCTGCCGGGATCAACCTGCCTGGAAGCATGATATCCTGACCAAAACCGGCAAATCCTGTTGAATCTTTCTTGACTGTTTCTTTGGCGAATTCGGAGGGACCTTCGTTGGAAACCACCTCATTGGCCTCCGCATCAATGATCTTTATGTCTTCAATGAGCGCCGGGCCTAAACCTGAGTTCGTGAGGCGAATCGTTTGGGAACCCCCTGTTAGTGACATCGAAATTTGCAGATAAGGCATCACGGAAGCTTTCTGCGCTTTCCTGGTCAAATTCGTCTGGTAAACGATCATGAACAGTGTCCCCACACTTACGATAATGGCGCTGACACTCACCAAACGATCAGGATGGATCTTCTTCATAACACAGGTAGGATTAGTTGCATACGTAAAATAAACCTTATTATTTCTTTTTGTGTTGTTGTGTTCAATCCATATTTTTGGATTGACCGACCATCATCTCATGAGAATTACGACTTTATTTGTTATCTCCTTATTGAGTTCATTTGGACCTTTATCGGCCCAGTACGCCAACAAGGTCAATGGGAATTTTAACATCGGTATCGAAGATGGTGTCGCCTATTTTCATGGTATCAAGATCGGTGATAAGTTGGCAGACATTGAGTCGAAGTTCGGGAAAACGGGCCTGGTTTCGCAACCAACCAACCAGACTTCACTGACCTCCTATTTCTATCCTGACCACGGACTGGAATTCTCCCTGGAAGGTGAATATGTTCGGGTTATTTTACTTTATCCGACAGAAGGATCCGTAATGGGTGATATTTCAAAGTTTAAGATCTTCTCCAGAAACAAAAGTACATGGAGTCATAAAGATCTCACACTCAACAAAGCTCAGCCCCAGGATATCATTCGTGCCATGGGTGTGGAAAACATGAACACCAAAATCGGAAGCGGATTTACGTCTTCCATTAGCAATAATGTTATGGGGTTCCGGCTTATCAATTCGGGTGGTTCGCAGGATATTATTTTCTATTTCGATTCTTCGACCAACACGCTGGAGCACATGGCAAATAGATTGAGTAAGTAGGTATTGCGCCAATTCAATTATTTCATCTCAAGCCTGCCCACGCATTAAAGTGCTTTCTGAACAAGATCAGCTGCCCCAGGTGATGAGCGTTATGATCTATGACGATCATGATCTCTCTCAATAAAGTGTATTTCTCACCAGCGGGCATGGTCCTGTACAGGTCGTTGTCCGGATTACGGATGATTGTCTCCATATGGTCAAGATCTTTGAAAAACAAGCACACAGACTCCTTCCAGGATGCCTCATCCCCTCTCTGGACTTTAGACCAGTATTCTTCCGGCCATTTTGGCGCCCGGTAGTCTTCATCTTCCACAAACCGGATGATATCAAGCTGTGTGATCCGGATGTGTTCCATCAGTTGCCATGGTGTGTAATCCACTCCCGCGATCTTTGCATTGATGTGTTCGATGGGAAAGTCCAGCAGGACGTCCTCCATATTTACATGGGCGTTGCGACCTTTCAGAAAATCAATAAGCTGTTCCCTTACCAACTGGTCATTTTGATCGTTCATGTTTGTCTGATTGTTTATAGCGCGGATCAATTGCAATCACATGCACCCTGTATATCCGAATACGTCATCAATTTGTCGAAGTTTTCCCCCTCTTCATCAAGATTGACAGCCAGGGCATCAACACTATTTCCGTCCATAATGGAATCAACCTCGTTCAGCATTCCCATAGTATTGAGTTCGGCAATGAGCTGACTGTGTTTTGCCTGACCAATTACAGTTTTATTGCGAAGTATAAAGATCTCCACATGATCTTTTACCAGTTCCTTCAGCATCACCTCACAGCTTCCCTTCCAATGCGGCCAGTCGACTTCCGTTTGAGCTCTCTTATGTCCGCAATGGGCTTCGCTATAGTCGACTACATAACCTGCATCATTCCACTCATCGAATATGCCGTCTTTTACGATCTCATAGAGCATGGCATATTCCGGACGCCATCGGTGAACTGCGTACTCATTCCGTTCAAATGGGAACATTTTTGTTCTTTCCGTGTCCTGAACACGGTTTTGGATACTATCAATGAATACCCGTTTCCTGGCTTCCAGCTGGGACGTGTCAATCCCAAGAATGGACTTCCTGCGTAGCAACCGGTCGATCAGGATCAGTTCCTCGCCAGAAACCGAGTCATTCTCAAAGATCATCTCAAACGTATATTCAAGCTCATTTTCATAAAACGAAACATATTTAACAGGCTCATCCAGCAGTAGTGAGAAAAACTCCTTCATGGTCTGGCTTGCATTTTCGGTAGCTTTATTCAATATTTTCCGCTCATGAGCTTTCCTTTTCAGCTCGTCCAGGCATAGCTGTTTCACCTCCTGCACCACCCTGTAATCCCTCCGTACCTTCCGCTCCACGATCAGGAACTCAAATCCTTCAATACCTTTTTCAGGAATGAACCACGGATTGATGGTAGCAGATAGAATTTTTGGCTTTAAGCCTATAAAGTGAATGCCTTGATTTTCAGGAGTATATCGAAAATTATCTTCTGTGAATTGACCAAAGTCAAAGCCTGCCTTTACCCAACCTCTTCCCAGCATTACAAGATTGGATTTCTTGTATCTTTTATTGGTAATACTGGTAAGTTCCCTGTCAAACTTATTTACCAGCGGAGCGATAAATGTGGTATCTTCCAGGTTGAGACTACCGTACCCTTTTTTCACAAGGTCCTCGACGAGATTCTGGATCTGCTCCTTCCGGAGATCATCATCCAGGTGTTTTGCCTTGAAATTGCGGTCCTTAAATTTTCGGTGAACAAAGTAGATGAATACTGGGTAATCTTCGTTGCTGCGAAAGTCCCCCATCAGTACTTTGTATTCTTTGAAGATATTACGCCGCCGCAGATCTCCTTTATTGAAGTCTTCCCGCAGGTTGTTTATTGTGGTCACAAACTGGTCATGTATTTCTTCAATATTCGACTTGAATTCGTCGGTTTTTATGATGTTCTGCTCCAGAACTTCATACGTCCTTGAGCGCACCACCTCGCCGTAATATTCGGCCGTGATCAGCTGGCCAATGTCGCGTATACTCCTGACATCCACCGGCGTATCCTTAAGCTTCAGCCTGGTGCTGGCCATGATATCGAAAGGATCAAAATAGGAAAATACCAGTACTGCGGCTATTACGACAATGGCCTGAAAAAGGAATGGGATAGATTTGGCGAGCTTCGACCAGAACATATTACTCCTCCCCCTCCAGGTTTACAGGTTCGAAAAGCTGTTTCGTCTCCCTGAAGCTGATGAATATGGCTTCATATCCCAGGTTTTTGAGCAATCCCTCCATCATGATCCGGGTCCTGTCCTGCGTTGCGCTTATGATACCCGTATACTGAAGCTGTTCCCGGATGTCCAGTTCCGCCTGGCGATAAAACTCTTCATAATCAAGCACATCAAAACGATTGACCCAGGAGTCATTGAGAATGGTGCTGTCCACCACGAACTTATCAAAGGGGTACTGAAAATCAAGCACCTCCACCGCCGGTAGTTCCACCCTTATCTCCTTTCCGTTTATTTCCACATCCGCAGGCTCCAGCTTACCAAGGTCTATCCCCGTTTTTACAGTGGCTTCCGTATAGGCCACGAAATTGGCTTCATTTAGCCTGATCAGACCCAGAACACGTTTGGTTTTCGTTCCGACCACTGTTTTGTCAATGATGGTTTCGGTAGTAGCAAGCTTGGCCACGGACTTGATCTTGCTGATCACAAAAGGGCGCTCATCCCTGTTGCAACTCAGCAGAAAAACACACAAAATGATATATATCCAATGCTTTCGCATTTGATCTATCCGTTGGCATTAGGTTTGTCAAAATCGCCTGTCCGTTTGGCATCCTCCCTGCTGGATATGTCTTCCGGACTGTCGGTACCCCTGTTCAGGCTGTCCCGGATCGCAGCAGCTTCGGGATTTGGGGTTGGTTTTAACCCGGGAACAGGTTCCGGTTCCGGCGTGGTTACCCCGTCAAATGCAGGCTGACTCCCCTGTCCTGTCCTGCCCGCGAATCCCTTTACGGGTCCGGCTCCGTAGTTGAGGTACTGGAGTGATTTATTGCCAAAATAAAATGCCACCATCATAAGGAACGCAGTCTTGAAGAAGTCGAAAGTATCGATAAATAACTCATTGAGACCCATCCTGTTATCGATCCCAAATGAAGCGATAAGCATAGCCAGCGCACCCACCGCAAGACTCAGTGCCAGGGTGCCGCGGATGGTGCCATCCGGTAGTCCAAGCGTTTTGTCCTTGTTTGGATTTTCAGTAGGCTCCTCTACCGGCTCTCCCCTCTCCTTTTTCATCCTGATCTCCGCCCAGTCCTCATGTGTCAGCCCGAGATTGATGTTATAAAAGTAGATTGCCCAGGTATAATAGCCGACCAGGATACCTGTCCATATCAGGATCAGATCGATCGCGACTATCCGGTACAGGGACTCGAACAGCTCCTTCGTTTCCATGGTGGTCAGGTCTTTGCTGATCAAAATGATCAACCCCAACAAGACCAGCTCCACAAGTGCAATAGACACTACCAGGACAGTATTGTAGAGGTGTTTTAGTTTCTTAGCTTCTTCTAAATTCATACTTTCAAGCATTTAATTTGGCAAACCATTTTTCATCGCGTATGACAAGACGCACTTTACGTCCCTTGTTCAGTTCCCCTTTTAAGTAGGTATATAATCTCTCAAATGTATTTCTTGAGTTGGTCAGGAATGTACTTTCTGCTGACATGTTAAGGCTGTCTGAAACAAGCAGACACCCCTTAGTATGGCGGTGATCCCCGCCGCTGTGTATGTAGATGCCTGTAAAATTGGGCACGTTCTGAATTTCCAGGTGAAAGTCGAACCAGTCGAAACGATCCCGGTAGTCGAGTGTGAGACCTGTCTCATGACGAAGAAAGTCCACATTATATTTCCCGGCAGGGATGCGTGTCTTTCCTTTGACCTTTTCATCCTGGTGGGTGTCTTCCAGGGTGTAGCAATAGTAGTGGCCGTTGACATACAGCAATCCCACGGTGGTCGTTCCATCATCAGAATACCGTAGGACTGTCATGGTCACCCCGTCAAACCTGTCTTCGATCAGGTCGTTAATCTCCGGATTGGGTGTCCGGTGCACGGGAGCTTCCGGTGTAATTCCGGTTTTTTCTTCCTTTCCGCCCCCACCGATCCTGGTGATCCTTCTGAAGCCTTCGACGATAACCCCTGCCAGGCCTATCAACCAAAGCCAAACCTGTTCAAGAACCTCAGGCCTTTGAATAAAAAAGACAATGGCAAAGGTTATTACCGCAACAAGGATAAGAATACCAAGTCGCTTCATTGTCTATTTGGTAGCGGTAATGTATTTCTTACTTACCCAGCCCTCTACTTCAGTTTTGACTTTATACCAGCCCTCCCGCTCTTCCAGGATACTAACCTGCGCATTCTGGTTCAGCGGTTGCGCTACTTTTTCGTATTGCGTGCCGGCTCCTGACCTGATATTCAGCAGGTTGGTATTGACTATTCCTTCCTGTATCTCACCTGACCGGTCCTTAAGCATTTCACTTCTCAGCTCATCCATAGGAAATGCCGGACCAGGATCCTGTTTGCGGTCTTTGGCAATCTCGTCATGTCCCAGGAATTCTATCATGCCATATTGCTCACGCAGAAGGCCACAGATCTCAAAAACCACGTCAACCTGGTCGTCGGTATACTCCTCCCAGTACTCATACGGAACTTTGGGGTTCTCATGCCTGCCCTGGTAGACCTTGTCCTCCGGAAGTGTAAATCCCTCGGATTTCAATCTTTTCCTGGAATACACATCTCCGAACTTCTTCAGCCATCCGACGTTGTCAATTTCTATGCCCACAGAAAGGCTGTTGTACCCCATTCTGCCGTTGTAATAGCTCTCACC
This sequence comes from Cyclobacteriaceae bacterium, assembly GCA_028278225.1. Classification (GTDB taxonomy): domain Bacteria; phylum Bacteroidota; class Bacteroidia; order Cytophagales; family Cyclobacteriaceae; genus JANQEU01. Next base: position 27,390 of record JANQEU010000004.1, on the reverse strand, counting down.
GGCATGCCATGTACGGTGATTGAAGGGGGCCAATTGCGTCACTTCGCCATTCTTGCCAATGACGAGGTGTGCCGAGGCATTGCCACCCCCCGGATATTTGGTGGTCAGCACCTTCACAGCCGCATCGAAGGAAGTCATTGCCGTGTAGTGAATGATGGTGGCGTCAGGGAGGCCTGAAACGGTATTGAACGGAGGCTTGTAAAAATTGGGAGTTTCAACTTTTTTGACATTCTGACCAGCGATATTCTTACCGCTAAGCCAGTGATCGGTGATTTTCATAAAACAGTGATACTTTAAGTTGGTCTTAACGCTAAATGGAAGTTAATGATAATTTAAGAAATCAACTAATAGAGTGCCTGCCAATTATCATTTCCGGGTTAAAATGGACAATGCAATTGCTTATCATCATGCTGAAAAATCAACTACTCTTAGGGCTTGCATAAAGTGCATGGAACAGGCTGGGTTGAGCTAATAACCCTGCCCTCGCTGATAAACTCCCGGTGCTGATTATGAAGGATTCGACTATTTCTTCCAAAAAGAAAAAAGAAGGATCTGGCTTTTACTTTGATCCTAATGCTCAATTGAGGGGTTCGAATATCACAGGTTTGGTCTCTGCTATGAAAGAAAGACCGTTTGTCATGGAAACGGATACCATGAATACATGAACTCTCGCCTCATCAGGAGCAATTTGCAGCAGCATTGAAGCGAGACCAAAGTCACTATCGCTACCGCTTTGTCCGGATACAAATGCTATTGGCAATGGAAAGCTTTCACCATAAAGGGGAATGAAACTGTCAGACAGCTCGGTTCCTGCAGGGAAATTGGAATTTATGTCATTGTTGCTCGCTATCGAAATTTCTGAAATCCCCCCTTCCACATAGGCGGGCACGCATGTGCACGCGTAGGCCGACATGAGAAAAGGGCTAGCTCCAATGGTCTTATTTTGATTCATGGACGTTGTGACCTGTTCTATGTCAAATTGAAGATCCACCTGTATAGCAGTAAGTGTTACGGTATCATCACCCTGGTTTGTACCGTCTATGCTTAAACTTTCCAGGCCGGTGACATCATATGCCAGAGCGTCCGGACAGTCACAATCCGAACCGGTAATGTCACAACCTATGGGAACCGGTACAACAAAAACCAGGAGAAGTGCGAGTCTGATCAATTGTTTCATTTTCTGGAGGTAGTAGCCGCAATTTGTTTTACAACGAAAATGTGACCAATTATCGTGCCTGTTTGCCGGAAAATGGGAAAGTTTATGGAAAGAATTATTCGTCTTTTTTTGTTTCCAGCAGGAAGCGATATTCGGACTCTACCTTCATCCAGTTCGTATCTGGCCATTCCCACCAGTTCTCTCCACGGTCGGTCACCTCCGACTTGGACCATTTGTCCAGGGCTTTTACCAATATATCCCAGTCGGCCTCAGGTTTATTCATTTCCTTCAGTACGTTGCTCAATGAAAGGCAATGAAGCTCGATCAGGTATGCGTTGCGCTTGTCATCATCATCACCCCAAACTTTCTCAACCATTGCTTTGATATTTTGATACGAAACAGGGTTTTCTTTTTCCACCCATGCCGTATTAGGATTTTCCTGGCCGAGTACATCCAGGAACGAAATGAGCATTAAGGCGGTAATTAACAGTCTTATAGTTTTCATGGTTTGCTGAAAATAGATAGAGGCTTATTTTCTTATTTGTAATATAAATAATAAGTTGATTTTCCTCAATGAAATTCCCTCAACGGAGAAAAAAAGTCATGGCTCTTTCCGGGGCAGTTCCTTGTCAGGTGACCTCCTTCCAGCTCTCTCCCCTCTTGATAGAAAACAATGTGCCTACGGTGATACCAAAACGCTTCGCTATGATCTTGTACCGTGTCTTTCGGTTGGGATCGTTGATCATCTTTTTCAGCATCTTGACTTTGGCGGGAGTGAGTTTTGTATTCGGCTTAAAATCAGGCTTGTAATCATAAGCACTTTTGGCGAATTCCTTCCGGTAAGCCTTATAGTCCTCGTCGGATACCCACTTCAGGTTTCTGGCTTTACAATTACTTCGATCCCGATCGATAAAAATGATCTTGTCAAAGCCATCCGGATTGGGCACAAAAAGCTCCGCAACGAGCTTATGTACATATCGCAAGGTATTCTTTCCGTCAACTTTGCGGGTCGGAATGGCATGATAACCGGCATTTTTGTATCCGGAAAGTAAAATGGGGTTTTCCGGATCGGTGCTGGTTATGCTTTGGACCCTGCCAAGGTTTGAAATAAGGAATCTGGAGCGTAGGCCTTCCTCCCGGTGCTCCTTCCACTCTTCTTTAACTGACATACTGGTTGGTAGTTTGTCTGCTGGGTTAAAATATTGGATCGTTAATTTAATGAAATTTGATATTCCAAAATACATTTAGCTTTAACTTCTCGTTTTAAAGAATTGAAACCGCAAGAAATGAGATTCCAGTATCATAACACACTTTGGGTATTCATTGCCGGTGTCCTGATCATTGTCTGGGCACTGTATGACTATGCTGAGGCTACAGAGGACAGCCCGGAGGAGGGGGAAACAAGGCGTGGAAGGTATGTTTTGAAGCACGGTGAAGTGAGGAACTACGATTCATTCGGTAACCTCAAAACACTGGTGACTTACGATAACGGTGTAAAGCACGGACTTTCAGTACTTTATTACCCGGATGGGAAACCCCAACTGGAAATGACGTATGTACGGGGTAACAGGGAGGGTATCTCCCGAAAGTACTATAAGAGCGGGCGGTTATATGCTGAGACACCTTATGAGGATGATAAACTCACCGGGATCAGAAAGACCTATTACCGAAACGGAAGGTTACAATCCGAAATGCCATACTGGCGCAGCCTGCCCGGAAAAGGCTTGAAGGAGTATTACACAAATGGCAATGTAAAAGAACTGAATCCGAGGATTACATTTAGCAGCAAGGGAGGCAGGTTTTGGGTATCGACAAATTATGCCTGTCGCTCGAAGATGTTCTATTTAGGCTTCCTCATCAATGATCAGTACCTGAACGAGAAAGGTGACATGGTAGTTCCATTACCTCAGGAGGACGGCAAATTTTACATTGATAAGGGCAGAGATAAGGAACCTGGAATATCTGTTATCTGTGCGTGTAAAACAAAATCCGGAAACCCGTTGATCTTCTCAACGAAACTTTGATCACGACGCGATCTTAAGTGATTCTTCCTTTTCTGTTTCGTCGCAGGAAATTTCAATTGACAGCTCTTCAGCGATGAACTCCACTACCATCATTTTAGAACCTTCATCCATTTTCGAATAGAGACTTTCCAGTTGGTTAAGGAATACATAGCGATCCTTATATTGCTGAATAAACGATGAGAACTGGCTTACACTAATGCTATCAATATCTTCCAGTTCGTCGCAAAGATCCACTATCTTTTCGACGAGATTCTGAACCATGGGACTAAGGTTCTTGGTGTCAAGGTCCATCTTATACAAAAGCGTTTCGGGATCTATACTTATCGGATTAACTGCCTTGTAATGAGCTTTGAGCTTTCTGTACGCTTTGTTAAGCTCATCCATTGAATTTGATGTGATTGTTATCATGCTGATTGAGTTCCATTAGGTTCTTAATGCTAAAATTGAGCTATAAATTCCACTACAGCATGCGATTATGAGTGAACGGGAAGAATTGCAGTTTAGAGCGAATTATTGTGATTAATTCAATAGGGGCCGTTCCTGTCCCTAAGCGCCGGATGAGAAAAAGAGATTGTCCCGGAAGTACCTGTCTAAAAGGATTGTCACATTGAGCTTGTCGAAACCTTTCGGCAAGCTCAACCTGACATTTGGGCTAGCTCCACCGCACTATGAATAAGCTGAACCTGACACCAGGTTACCTTTTGAGACAGCGCCTCAATTGATTTTTAACCCTCGCTTCCCCCCAATTCGTCGATCCTTGCCTTTACCTCCTCAGCCTGATCATACATTTTCAGCTGGGTATATAGGTAATGCAGGGTTTCCAGGGCCGGAACTTCTTCTTTGATCTCTCTGGCTTTTTCCCACCGCTCCAATGCCACTTTGAGCCTTTCCTGTATGATCGGAGCCAGCTCGTCTGCCTTTTTAAGGTCTTCCCGTGAAACACCGAGGTTGTTACTCTCCTTGATGACGATGTTTGCATGGTTGATAAGCATAACGCCAATATTGTAGTGCGAATCGTAATGATCCTGATCTATCTCAATCGCTTTGAGATAGGCATCCATGGCTTTCTTATTCTGAGCTTCTCTCGCCTCAGGATCTTCGATGGTCAGGGCTATTTCTTCATTGAGGACGCCCATCGTAAAATGTAATTGAGGATCGTTTGGTTCGGCCTCTATTCTCTTATTCAGGTTCTCGATCGCGGGCTTCACCTGACCCAACCCTATCAGCAGGCTGATTTCAGATCTGGCAATATCACTATCATCAGGATAAACTTCCTTGATTTGCCGGGTAAGTCTCAGGGCCTCCTCCTTGTTGTCATCGATCGTTCCAACGATGTAGATCAGCAGGTTCCATATATCTTTTTCCCTGGCTCCCAATTCAATACCCTTGTAATAGTTTTTCTTGGCCGTTTGATAATCTTCCAGGTTCTGGGCTGAGAGCCCCGCGTTGACATACCCGTTAGTATCTTCCGGTAAGATCATTTGGGATTTTGTAAATCCCTCCACTGCGGTTTCATAATCTTCATCACCGTACGCGGCCGCGCCAATGTTGAAATAGTAAGCCCAGTATTTGTTGATATGCTGGGACTTGGTAACCGGGAATCCGCTGGCATCGGTTGTAAACAACTCTTTTTCGCTATCTGCATTCAACTCATCGGACTTTGCAAAAGAAGCCAATGCTGTTTCCATCGGATTATCAGCCAGCCCTGCCATAGTGGTGTCTATAATCGCATAAATAATCCCCCGAAGTAAATAGGTTTGCGGATCATTCATGGTCTTTTCGTAAGTCAGACCCGCATCGATCATCTCCTTTGCCTCGGCGATCTCATTGTTTTTAATCATGGTCTCTACCTTGTTCAGCTTGACTTTTATGGGCTTTTGCCCGAAAGCCGCGCCGGCAAGCATCAAAACTGTCATTAAAAGTGAAAAACGTTTCATGTCTAAATAATTTATTTTTTTGTGTCTCTTGGTGTAACCGGTCAATCTACCGGCTCAGTTGTCCAATTTAAATACTATTCTTCGTTGTGCTGGTCCTTCTCATCCGAATCCTCAATTTCCGGTCCGATTTCACCATTTTGTCCCTCTACCAGATCAATTTTAGCTACAGCCGATATTTCATCATTTTCATTCAGCCGTATCAGCTTGACACCCTGTGTGGCCCTTCCCATTACCCTAAGCTCATTCACAGACATCCTGATCGCAATACCTGATTTGTTGATGATCATCAACTCTACCCCATCCTTTACATCTTTTATAGCTACTAATTTGCCAGTTTTTTCCGTAACATTCAGCGTTTTAACCCCTTTTCCACCTCTCTTGGTAATGCGATAATCCCCAAGGTCCGATCTTTTGCCGTATCCCTTCTCTGAGACCACTAGCAAAGTAGGTTCCTCGTCTTGTTTAACACAGACCATGCCAACTACGATCTCATCAGTATCCAGCCACATTCCCCGGACCCCCGCTGCAACTCTTCCCATGGGTCTGACATCGGATTCATGAAAGTGGATCGCCCTGCCGGAGTCACTGGCGATAACAATATGCGAATCGCCGTCTGTCAGCCTCACATTAAGCAGTTTATCGCCATCATTTATGGTGATTGCATTAATGCCGTTCTGCCTCGGCCGGCTGTAGGCTTCCAGGGAAGTCTTTTTGATCGTCCCCTTTAATGTGCACATTACCAGGTAGTTATTATCAATGTAGTCAGGATCACTTAAGGTCTTGACATTGATAACGGAACGCACATCATCCCCGGATTCGATGTTGATGAGGTTTTGTATTGCCCTGCCTTTGGAAGTCTTGCTTCCCTCAGGTATTTCCCAGACTTTCTTCCAGAACACTTTACCAAACTGGGTGAAGATCAAAAGATAATTGTGTGCCGTAGCTATGAAAAGGTGCTCTGTGAAATCATCGTTTTTGGTAGTGGCCGCGCGGGAGCCGACACCACCCCTGCCCTGTGTTCTGTATTCTATCAGGGGCGTCCGCTTAATATAACCCTCATGTGAGATCGTGATCACCATTTCTTCGTCAGGGATCATGTCTTCCGCTGTGAAATCATCAGCTGCGTGTTCTATGGAAGTCCGGCGCTCGTCTCCATAGCGGTCCCTGATCTCTCCCAGTTCATCCTTGATGATCTGCATCCTTTGATCCTCACTATCCAGAATGCCCTTAAGTTTTTCAATGAGTTTCTTCACTTCTTCATACTCATGGACGATTTTCTCCCTCTCAAGTCCGGTCAGACGCTGTAATCGCATTTCGAGTATCGCTTTGGCCTGAACCTCACTCAATGAAAATTGCTCCATCAGGCCTGTTTTAGCAACCTCCGGATCACGGCTGTTCCTGATCAGCGCTATCACTGCATCAAGATTATCAAGCGCGATCAGGTATCCCTCGAGAATGTGGGCCCGCTTTTCAGCTTCTTCCAGCTCATACTGCGTGCGCCGGACAACCACCTCATGCCGGTGGTCTACATAATGTCCGATGATGTCCTTCAGGTTAAGCGTTCTGGGCCTCCCTTTCACGAGCGCCACATTGTTGACGCTGAACGAAGATTGCAGCTGGGTGTATTTGAAAAGAGTGTTAAGGACAATATTGGGTATGGCGTCTCGCTTCAGCTCGTAAACGATCCTCATGCCCTTCCGGTCAGATTCGTCCCTGATATCCGAAATCCCATCGATTTTCTTTTCGTTGATCAACTGGGCGGTTTTTTCGATCATGCTCGCCTTATTGACCTGGTAAGGAATCTCTGTAACTATTATCTGCTCACGGCCCGATTTTATCTCTTCTACTTCCGCTTTGGCTCTCAGGACGATCCTTCCTCTACCGGTTTCAAAGGCTGACCTCACACCCTGGTAACCATAGATTATTCCACCTGTTGGAAAATCCGGTGCTGTAATAAACTTTGAAAGCTCCTCTATTGAAATGTCATTGTTATCAATGTAGGCTACGATACCGTCAACGATCTCGGAAAGGTTGTGCGGTGGCATATTCGTCGCCATACCTACGGCAATTCCACTGGCGCCGTTCAGGAGCAGGCTCGGTAGCTTGGCGGGCAATACGGAGGGCTCCTGGGCTGAATCGTCGTAGTTGGGGACAAAGTCTACCGTGTTCTTGTTAATGTCGGCCAGCAACTCTTCCGAAATACGCTTCAGGCGTGCTTCGGTATATCGCATGGCAGCCGGGCTGTCACCGTCTACGGAACCGAAGTTTCCCTGTCCGTCAACTAGCGGATATCTCAGAGACCATTCCTGTGCCATTCGGACCATAGTGTCATAAACAGCAGTGTCTCCGTGGGGGTGATATTTTCCCAGTACATCACCTACGATACGCGCGCATTTTTTATAAGGTTTATTGTAGTTTACACCCAATTCGTCCATCCCGTAAAGGATACGTCTGTGGACTGGTTTCAGGCCGTCCCTTACATCCGGAAGGGCTCTTGAAATGATAACACTCATCGAATAATCGATGTAGGCGCCTTTCATTTCATCTTCAATATTGATGGGGATAATATTCTGGCTGATGCCTGAATTTTCGTTATCGCCTTCTGCCATTAAGTTTGATTTACAGTCGTTTCAAAAACAAGCCGCAATTTACGATTTTTTTCGGGTTAAGCGAGGGTTAGTAGGGATTCAATTTCTTACGATTTCTGAATTTGTAGCGCAGTAATTTGCGGTGGTTTTCTCCTACTTTCGGATTTTGTTTTTTGAAGATGGATTGACCCCTTACTTCGATCAATCTCCCGGTATTCGGGTCGGTTATTACGTGTTTTAGCTGAACATGATCGCTTTTCATAGGTGACCGGGGGATTTCCGGAATATTAATACTTACACCGGCCATTATCATAAAAGTGTTTTGATTGTGAAGCACCGAAGAACCATCCGGAAGGTTGATGGTATACTTCTTAATATCGTACGAAGGCCGGACCACAATCCTGAAATACTGGGACCAATTATGTTCAAAACTTATTCCAAGGTTAAAGTACATGCCACGGGACAAAGCCCCTTTGTTGAATTGAGGTCCATACCCCATCCTGCCTACCTGAAGCTCGCCCACAAAACTGTAATCCCAGTACTCATAAAATCGATAGCCCAGGAGGCCAAAAATCCTGGTATACCTTGTGGATTTGAAATTAGGCCTATAATTCCGGACAACATTACTGTAACTGGTTGGCACCAAAGGTTTGATCCAGTGTTTTTCATAGCTCCACCCCAGGCCAAAACGAAAGTTCCTGTAATCGTAATGTGCAGACAATAAAACGGGTATTCCACTCCCAAACCCTTCAAATCCCAAATTAGCCGTATCGGCATTCAGTAAAAGGCGATTTGGGCTTAGTGACGGATTGAATACAGGCTGAGGAAGGGCAAATGGTACATCATAATCTTCTACAATATCCACTTCTGCACTCACACCGGGATCATTGAACCATCCGGTGGACCCTGTGATCAGTTCGCCAAGTCCTTCCGGCCGTATTGGTGTGATGAACTGACTGGCAGTGTCCTGATAAAAGTAGAAACCATTCAGGTCATGTGTATAATTGGTCCTTCCGTAGCCGAAACTGAGGCTCCAGGAGATCTTATTGAGCATTACCCTGGTGGGATTGCGGTAAATATTGTACCGGTCGTAGATGTCCGGAGATACGTCCTGAGCACCTGATATAAAACCTATCAGGCATAAGCACAACACCAGTGCGCGATATCGACTTGATTGGTTCAACCTGCTAACAGCTTGTCAAAAGTATTAATAATATGGCCTAATTAGTAGAAAATGCTACCAAATGGGAAATTATTACGGATAATACAGTTTTTTACCTATCCAACGAGCCATTTTACCATAAATGATTTCATTGTCAGTATATCTCAAGTATCCTGGCCCGGAATACCATCACCTGGTAGGGTTTGACGCTTAACACGTATTCAGGTATGATCTTCAATTCAAAGATTTCCTGCTTGATGTAATCCGGGAATACCTGCGCACTGGGACCATAGGCCACGGAAGATGGCAATACAAACAGTGCCTGTTCTCCCAGCCTCATGTTCCCGATTCCCTGATCAAATCCGGGGATGGTTTCCGATACTCCGAACTCATACCTGAACGGATTGGCCGCCGGTTTAGTATCGTAGGTAATGGTGCTATCCAGGCTCATGGCGGTGTATTCTACGGCAACGGAATCCCCTATAAATGGAAAAGGTCTTAGCGTATCTTGGGTCAGACGCTTGAAGATCATGCCGTTGGCAAATCTTTCCACAAAATCGACCGGCACAACGGATGTGTCATTCAGTTCGCCATCAATGATAAACTGGTTTATTGCCGTTTGCTCTTGCGTGAGGATCTCGCTTTCATTTTCGATGAGGACAAGCCTGACCCGGAAGTATAATGTGGCATTTGAAGGTATTAAACTGGCAAAACCTGGCGGGAAAACAATGTCTCCATAGCCCAATTCAGAAGGAATGAGGAAGGCAAATTCGTCTCCTTCATTCATTTGGGATAATGCCAGGTCCAATCCCACGGGGTATATGGCGCTGGCGCCCGTGCGGACGCGTAGGGGGGTATTATTGCTGTTGGATTCGTTCAGATCCCTTATGGTGTCACTCCCTCCGATTGCGTATTCTATATAATAAAGGGACAATATCTGGCCGGAGGCCTGAGTTTTTCCCGTAAGGTTCAGCGTGATCGGATAAGAATAGATCCCGTTGGCATCCACCTGGATCAAGGTGGTATCTCCCCCGTCAAGCCGGGCAAAGGAATCCGCCAGGACACTGATATCCAGGGAATCTGCTACGGACGGCTTAACGCCATCGTCTTTGTTACAACTTCCCAGCAGGGTGAAGAACGCGAGGATAAGCAGAAAATATGGGAAACTGGAACGGTTCATCCCCACTTTAACGATTTATGAAGACCCGGTATTGTAACCGGGGATTAATGCTTAACTTCAAAAGTCTTGCAGAACATTTGGAAAACCGGCAGCTCGGATAACCCTAGTTTCTCCCCGATCTGAAGGACAACATTGTATTCCGATTTACCTATATACCTGCTTTCGTTGATGATGTCTTCATCATTCTCCAGGAAGAAACTTGATATGAACCTGATCAAAATGTACGGCTGTCTCAGTACTTCTCTCTTATAGACCTCATAGGTCACCTCTTTCAGCTCATCAAAATTTTTCTTGTCCAGGCCCTCATAGTTGAAAGACGACTCAATAGAAAGCTTCACCACAGCGTAAAATTTATCCGACCACTCATCAAACTTCTTCAGGAGGAATTTCATGGCATATACCACCGGGTCCTTTTTCATAAAGTAGCCACCTTTTGAAAGCTTCCTTGCCTTCTTATTTAATGCCAGTTCCTCAAACAAACTCACTTTACCGTCGGCAGTCGCAATGCCCAGTGTGGGCGTCATCATGACCAGTGAAAAGAAATCGTGATCGCTAATCTCCAAATACGGGCATTCATGTTTTATAAAGTCTTTTTTCAGTGTCTCATTTGCCTTTTGGATCTCGGGGATCTCAATCATCGAGGCGATTTCGTATTCGGTAAACATTGCGTTCTAGATTAGTTCAATCCAAATTAATAACCTTTTCTAAAAATAAGACCTTCACACAGCAGATTTTCACAAATGATTGTGAAAATATTCATAAGATTGGATTTTATACTGGCTGTTTCACAATCAGGTCTTTGAGGTACAACGAAATAGAGCAGATACCAGGGTCCGGGCGAATGTTATTTAACTCAAAATTGCCATTAGCCTTTCTATTCCAGGCTAAAATACTTCAAAATCAACTACTTAACATGTCATTGAGTGATCACCATAGTCACCTTTCGAGGCTCCGCACCTCCCCTTTCGTGGCTTCGCACCTCAAGGTGACCAAACGTATGGACTTGTCGGTCTGAGGAGCGAAGCGTCTCGAAGACTGACATTCCCAAAACCCCCCAATCAATAAAAAATCTGAATTGAACCTTCTTGACAAAATTCTAATAACAGGTCAGGGTTTATTCGAAGACAAAAAAAGGGGTCCTTTACCGGAACCCCTTTTTAAGGTCAAAAAAGATCATCAATTGCCGCCGCTGGTATCCGAATCTTCGGAAGTCTCTTCCGTTTCTTCCGCCAAACCGGCATAGATCGCATCGTATCTTGATTTAAGTTCAGCATCAGCTTTCAACTCTTTCCTGAGTCTGTTGTACAGTCCTGCTCCTATTTCTTCCTTGATTTTCGTGGTATAGGTTTCCTTGAATTCAGCCTTGGCAGTTTCTGTCTTATCAAGGATACCCTTGAAAATTGTCATCTCCTCCTCAGTTGCTTCCGCTTCTTCCAAAGTTCCTTTTTTGTTGGCGGCACTCAGCTCCTTGTATTTTGTGCCGGAAAGACCTTCACTTTCTTTCACCCAGGTCCCGACGTCCTTACCCATTTGTTTTTTGGTGTCATCCGCCCATTTCATGACGGTGGCGTACTTTGTCAGATCTTCATTTGTAAAACCCTCCTTGTCCTGGGAAAATGCTCCAAAACTTACTCCCAGCACCAGTGCTAATGTCATTAATAAATTACCCTTCATTTTTAAAATTTTTGTTCAAGTATCCGATAAAGCGGCAAATATATAATACAACAGGAAAATTAAAACTACCCTTATTATTTAAGGTCAATTCAACGTTTGATATGCGTGAAAAAGCGTTTTTCCGGGTGACCCTTCAAAACTGAAAGACTCAATATTACGCAGCAACTGACCACCGTCACCGGCTTGAAGAACCACCTCGTTGTTTCCGGCCTCAAGCGGAATTCTGGTGTACAAAATGCTGTGCGGTATAGTCTGCCAGTTCCTGGTGTCCGCTTTCTCCGTGGCTGCATTTACCAACCCAACAACGAATCCCCATCCTTCACTTTCTTCTTCCACCGCCTCTTCCACTGTTTTCTTCAGTGCCGCCCGCATCAGCGATTTGCCCAATTCCAGCAGGATCCTTTGCTCCAGAGATTTAAAAGCGATGGCATTTACATCTTCGGCAAGTTCCAATGGGTATTTCCTGCTCTCAATTTTTAAAGCGCCATCACTGAATCTCGGCGTTCGCTCCACATATTTTGGCATGGAGATCCGGAAAATTTCCAGGTCCGTGAGTTTATCCTCTCCATCATCACCTGAAAAGTCGAAAGGAAAGCTCCAGCCATATTCATCATTTACGAAAACCACACCGCCATCCCCTTCTTCCGTCACGAAATTCACCGACCATTCATCTTTGACCGGGCCCAGGCCATTGTTCCAGAAGAATACCAGTTCGCCGTTCTCAGGTACCGAATGTTGGTAGGTGACACCGAACTCTTTTTCGTAGAACCGGACCTCTTCCATAAAACCGGTTTGATATGCGGTTCTCAGCAGATCGCGCTTCAACTGCTCGGGAGCAGTCAGGTTAAAAAATTTGCTGTAATCACCCTGGTAAATATTGTAGGCGTTACGATATGCGATAAAGGCGTTATTGTAATCACCACCGGCATCATAGATCAGTCCCATCAAAGTATGAATGAATGCGTCCTGCCTGAATTTGTTATCCGACCTGTACTTATCACTCAATGCGTTCAGCCTGTTGTTAAGTCTTCTGCATTCAACTAAAGCTGACTCATGATCATTTAAGTGTAAGTAATTCAGTGATTTATAATAAAGTAGCAAGAGGTGCTCATGGTCTTCACCCGGGTAATCAATAATATTGGGATTGGTCAGGAAAGATGCGGCTATGTCGGCGTAGTTCCTCTGGTAATCTTCACCGTAGATGTATGCCTTTTCCAGGTAAACATTGCTGGCTTCGTAGTTACCCAGCATATTTGCAACCACCCCTCGATTGGCAAAATACAGAAATCTTGTCTTCTTCTTGAGTCCCCTGCTGTTTGATTTGATAGCTGACTGAGCACTTTCCAGATCCCCTGATTCGAAGTACCGGTTGAACTCATAGTTAAGCTCGTAGTAGGTAGCGCAGGAGGTGAAAACAAGTGCCAGCAGGAAACCGAAAGCCGGAATTTGAAACTTGGTGAGCATTGGTGTAGCCTGTTACGGGTTACGGGTTGCGGGTTGGAGACTAACCCGCAACCCGTAACCGGCAACATGTAACTAATTCTTAATATATTTCTTAATCTCCTTGTCTCCTATCCACACCTTTTCATTAGTCTCCAGGTTTGCCAGCTCCAGATTGACCTTGTAGTTAACGACTTTCTCCTTTTTATAGGAATCCGTTATGGAGGTGATCACACCAAACATCATAAAGTCCGCCCCAAGTTCCTTACCCCATTTGGCCTGGGTTTCGGGAGAGGCAAATTCGCCTTGCTGTGCTCTTTCTTCCCGGAGTTTTTCACGGAATTCCGCATTTTGAACCACACGGACCATTCCCGAATTGATGAATTCGCGTTCCACATCCTTGATAAAAGTCTCGGACTCGATGTGTTCACTGCTTTTATTGGCAACGATACCCACGATCACCACAGGTTTTTTATTAAATGCCCTTAAGAAATCCTCCCTCCAGGGTCTGTTCAGTACATCCTTGATCATCTCTTCGGCCACAAGCTTGGAATCCGTATCATTCCACCTTCCGCTAAGATCGATCTGCTGATCAGGGCTGACCCTGGTGACACTTCTGTTTGTACAAGAGGTGAAAACGATCAGTCCGATAATGACTGTAAAAAATGAGTAAAGCAATTTTTTCATTTCAAAAAAGTATTATATGTAATAATTTGGTATAAATAACCAACCGCAATTTCATAATTGATCGTCAAAAATCCACTGAAATTCTGATATTCACGAATCTTGCGGTTAGTGAATTAGGTATTGCAAAACTTGTGCCATTCACATCTTCGATCCATGTATAGGACAATGTATTATCAGCGCCCAGTGCATTTAACACCTCCAGCCTTAACCATAATCTCTCCGGAACAGACGGGCCCGTAAACTCAAAGGATTTGGAAAGTCCTATGTCGGCCCTGTAATATTCATCTCCTGAAAATATATTTCGCAATTGGGCATTTCCCGGAGGTCCGAAAGGAAAACCTGATCCAAATGTCAGGTTCAGGTACACTCTTACTGTCGGATCTGTCGGCATGTGATCTTCGAAGTAGACTCCGACGTTCATGCGCTGGTCCGAGGGTCTTCTGATGCTATTCCTGGCGTCACCTTTGATATCTTCCCTGGTCTGGAGTAAACCGAGGCTGAACCATGATTGTGTTCCTTTGATAAATTCCCCGTTTATTCTGAAATCTATGCCTGTAGCATGACCCGAAGCATTATTTGAAGCGAAATACCTTAACCTGAGATTATCTACGTCATAAGGGATGATATCTGTCAGCTTTTTATAGTAAGACTGTACGGTGAACAGAAAAGGACGACCCCACATGGTCATGTACCTGTCCATTCCAATGATAAGATGATCTGATTTTTGAGCGGATATGTTTTCATTTAATGCGCCGCCAAAATCCCGGAGTTCGCGGTAAAAGGGGTGTTGGGCATACCTCCCCATACTCAGGTTGAAATGTGTGGGCACCCTCCAATTTGGTTTGATCCGGTACAATAACCTTGGGCTGATGAGAAGCTGATCGGTTTGGGTCCAATGATTGCTTCTCACGCCTATATTCAATTCCTGTAGTGAGTCTTTTGAATAGAGATGGTACTGGAGATAACCAAAGTAATGTGCATTATTAAGTTCAAGACTATTGAAAGTCCTGTGTGTAAGGGAAATGTAGTCCGCCGAATCAATAAAGGCATACTCATTGATCTCATCTTCAATATGTTGTAAAGTAATTCCCGCACCGAGTTCTAACAATCCATTGTTGCCAACTATCAATTCATGCCTGTTCTCAACCGTCGCTATGTAGGCATCCAGATTATTCCTGCCATAGTCGTACTGCGTACCTATTCCTCTTGTGACCACACAATCGTCAAAGGTGCCTGATCCCGGACTATTGTCTACATCACACAGCCGGTAGCCCCCCTCCACATCGAAATTTTCCTCCTCACTGGTATACACCCACGAAGCGATCAGATGAGATTTCAGCTTATGGGAAAACCAATGGCTCAGCCGAATACCACTCTGGTAGGTATCGTACTCCAGCAATTCACGTCCGATAAATGCCGTTTCAAGTCTAAGGTTTTTCGAAACAGAACCGAATTCCGTTAGTTGTGAGGTAGGTTTGGTCAAATAGCGGTTACGACCGTATGAGACCAACCAGTTAAGTTTTGTCCTGTTCTGATAGTTTGACCTATCAGGTGTCAGATCGAACGTCAGCATGGATTGAACATCCGTATACCTTGGAAAATACTCCCCGTCAACCTCCAATGTATTCAGCAGGTATTGTGAGTCTCTGTGGCGGAAACCTATCAGGTATTTTGTACGGTTCGAGTTGATGGATCCACCTGCAAAACCGCTCCCACCAAGGAGTCCACCGGAAACCGACCCCTCGAACTTCTCAGGCTCCTTATATTCAATGTTGAGACTGCTGGATAGCTTATCCCCATATTTAGCCTCCCATCCGCCAGGGGAAAAACCAATGTTTTTTACGAGATCAGGATTGACAAAACTCAGCCCCTCCTGTCGCCCGGAATTAGCCAGGAATGGCCTGTAAATCGGTATGTCATTCACATATACCAGGTTTTCATCAAAGTTGCCCCCCCTGACGGAGTAAGTGGTGGACAATTCGTTATTGCTGGTTACGCCTGGTAGTGTGATGAGCACCCGGCTGAAATCATTGAATGGGCTGGGTAAATTACCGGCGGATTTAGGATCAACCTGTATGACATTTTGCCTAGGAGATTGTCCGATAAGGCTGTCGACAACTTCCACACCCTCCAGCAGGTTGTCGGATGTTACCATTTCAAAGACAATTGACAGGTCGCGATCATCAACCTGGACTACTGTATCGATGCTACGGTATGCCACGTGCCTGATGATCAATCTGTACTTGCGGTGGGGTTGCAGATCAATGCTGAATTGACCAAGTTGATCAGAAATCACGCCATCACCGGGAGGGTCAACGGAGATGGTTGCATCCGGAACGGGCTGGTTCGTGGAGTTTTGGATACGACCACTTAACCGAATATTTTGGGCCTGAACAACAATCGCAGAAAACAACAAAGCCAGTAAAAAGAAGGCCTTATTCATCCGCAGATCACAGGTTTTTGAGGGATTCTATGGTTGCCGGAGGATCCGGGGATGTGAAAACGAAATTGCCCGCCACCAGCATATTCGCTCCGGCGCTTACCAGTTTTGCACCCGTTTCCAGGTTGACACCTCCGTCAACTTCTATGATCAGATCCGGGTTTAGCCTGTCAGCCATATTGCGCAGTTGTGAAATTTTCTCATAAGTTGTACCAATAAACTTTTGACCGCCATAGCCCGGATTTACGGACATTACCAGTACCAGGTCGATATGGGGCAAAATACTGTCCAATACAGTAACGGGTGTGTGCGGATTTATTGTGACGCCGGCCTTTGCGCCAAGTTCCCGGATCCGTGAAACCGTGCGATGAAGATGATTGCAGGTTTCGAAATGGACAGAGATGATCTCCGCGCCGCTATCGACACATGCTTCCAGGTAATGGTCCGGATTGATGATCATCAGGTGAAAATCCATCGGCTTCTTTGCATATTTCAGGACCGCTTTGGTCACAGAGAATCCGAAGGAAATGTTCGGAACAAAGACCCCATCCATGATATCTATATGGATAAAATCGGCCTTGCTCTCGTTGAGCATTTCCACATCTCTCTGAATATTGGCAAAATCGGCAGAAAGTAAGGAAGGTGAAACAAGCACATCGGACATACTAGTACTTCAATAGTTTGATTTGTTTGACAAACTTTTTTGAGTGCAATTTTAGGAAATAAATTCCCTTTGCATCGGATTGTATGTCAAGTTCTACAACATCTCCCGAATTTTCCGGGACCTCCATGTCCAGTAAGATGGCCCCTTTGGTATCGTAGACGATAACCGTCATGGGCAGAATGTCTTTATTACCTGTGATTTTGATGAATACAGTGTTATCACGGAAAGGATTAGGGTAAACACTAATTTTATCAGCAACTATATCGGAGATGGACAGTATCCTGCCGATCACGGCTTCATTGAAGTTCGGAATGCCATAACCAAAAAGTGTGTCAGGGTCCAGTGCACGACTGGCCGTTCCTCTGATGGCCGCCAGCAGTTCGTAGTTCATCCATGAGGGATTGGCCTGCCATATGCCTGCCGCCAGTCCGGATACGATCGGGGCCGAGAAACTGGTTCCATTGAACGTGACGATGTTGCCATTACCCCTCGCCACTATGGTTGAGCTGCCCAAAGCCACAACATCAGGCTTAATACGACCATCAGCCGTAGGTCCCACGGAGCTGAAACCGGACTTACCGTATTCTGAGGTTACACTTCCTACGGCGAGTACATTTTCCGCATCCGCCGGAGCTGTAATATATTGCCAGCTGTTACCTCCTTCATTGCCGGCGCTGGTAACCACAAACATTCCCTTGGAAAATGCGATCTCTGCCGCCCTGGTAATAATAGCGGTCTTTCCGTCAAGGTCCTCATAGGTATAGTCTTCAAATCCATCATTGAATGTGCTGTAGCCCACTGAAGTATGAATGATGTCTGCTCCTGCGGAGTCTGCGTGCTCTGCGGCAATGGTCCAGTTGTACTCTTCGACCGGAGATTCACTTTGAATATCTTCAGTCACATAAAGCAGAAACTCACTCATGTAAGCCGAACCCACAAAATCTCCATGGTTTCCGGCAATTGTTGACAAAACCCTGGTACCATGATCATCATACTGATAAGGATTGCCCGAATTGAAGACCATGTCCCGCTCAACGATGATCCTGTTGTCTGTATGAAGGTGCTCGAAAGGTTTATTTTCATTTACGCCCTGGAAGCCATCATCCAACACGGCGATCCTGATCCCTTCACCCTTGTAGCCCGATCCATGCATATCATCCGCATTGATCATGCCCAGTTGAAATTTTGTATCCAGATCAGTGGCCGGCGGCTCCAGGAAAGTATCCGGAATTTGAATGTCGACTTTTGACCGGCTTAGTTTCGGTCCCTTTCCAATGTAGTGAATACTGTCGACGAAGGATATGTTTCCAATAGTACTCAGAAGCGACTGATCCATCTGGACCAGGGCCGCATTAAACCATCTGGAGGTGTAATAAACATCAGCACCTGCATTTCGGATTTCATTTACATAGGCGCTTTTGACGGGAAAATCCTGCTCTGTGATCGGAATGTTTTGGTTCGACCGGCGGTTTATGGCACGTTCACTTAAAAATTCCCCGGGTTCATTGATGCTGAATCCGGAATCGTCCTTGTCCGAGAAAAACACCATATACCGGTTCTGTTGTGCATTTATTTCTGCCAGCAGGCAAAATCCCGCAAGTAAAATCCCAAATGCCTTTCTAATTCCTGCCATAGTCTATCAAGTGTTGTGAAAGGAATCTTCCGGACTCAATCTGTCCGGAACTATCACAGTCAACAGTACAGAAGTCTAATATTATAGATTTCTTCTCAATAAGTCCGATCTCTTTTCCATAAACCTCCCATTGTTCATTTTGATTGACAATATTTTGGGGAATATCGCTAATGATCACTTTTATTAGCTCGGTACCACTGACTATGGATCCATCTGTGAGCAATTCCTCCGGACTTGCCTGGGCATAATACTGGTCATTTGCGGGCCTGGTGTTAAAAGCATTGCGGTCCCATCTGCTGTCCTCTTTTACGGGAAGGGAAAGCAATACGGCCGGTATATTGTTCTGAACCAATATGATCCGGCCTACTTCAATCCGCAGCAGCCATAAGGAGTCCGCCTCCCAGTCAAAGGTGCTGTCGACAGCTATTTCCCGCTGTAACAGGTAGGTCAGCTGACCCCCGGTACTAAAACTGTCTACCAGTGTTTCTCTCAGGTAGTAGTTTGCCGTATCGAATCCGCTGATCTGATAATCGATTTCACTTACGAGGTAGGTCCGGTAGAGACCAATTTCCGTGGGATAATACGCCGCGTCATTTGCCGGGGATACCGGATCAATGTTCTCCCCGCAGGAACTGATCAATAGCAATATAATAGCGACTTTAAGCCAGTTTCTCATTGGATTGTCTGAAACTTGAATGTATCCACCCTCCGCCTATTACGTCATTTTCCTCATAAAATACCGCTGCCTGCCCCGGTGCTATGGCCGAAACGCCTTTTCCGAAGAAAACCTTCATGGTATCGCCAGCCTGTTCAATAACGGCTGGTGTACCGCCATCATTGTACCGGACCTTGGTAATCGTGTCCTTTCGTTCCTTCAGAAACTCATATTTCTGAAGGTTCAGGTTTTTCACATACATCCCGTCCCTTGAAAGCTCATCGAAAGTGCCAAGTACGACCCTGTTCTTATCTTTCTGTATTTCAGTCACATATACAGGATAGCCTAAAGCAACTCCAAGCCCCTTTCGCTGCCCAACGGTATAAAAAGGATAACCTTCATGAGTCCCTACGACCGTGCCGTTCTCCAACACAAACTCTCCTCCGTTGACCTTTTGGTCCAGGTTCTCGACCCTGCGACGCAGAAATCCCCTGTAATCATTGTCGGGGACGAAGCAGATTTCATAGGATTCGGATTTTGTTACCAGGTCATTAAATCCCCTTTCCATCGCCATTTCCTTAATTTCAGATTTGTGAAGGTTTCCCAGCGGAAAGGTTGTCCGGCTCAGGCTTTCCTGGGATATGCCCCATAATGCGTATGACTGATCTTTATAATCATCCTTTCCTTTTGATACCACATACCGATCATTTTCACACCTTATGTTGGCATAGTGACCCGTAGCCAGGTATTCACATCCCAATTGATCTGCCCGTCGTAACAGTGCATCCCACTTGATATGTGTATTGCACAGCACACATGGATTGGGAGTGCGACCACTTAAATACTCATTCGTGAAATGATCTATGACATAGTCACCGAATTCATCCCTGATGTCAATGATGTAATGGGGAAAACCCAGATTGACGGCAATATTACGTGCATCATTGATGGAGTCCAGGCTACAGCAGCCGGTCTCTTTTTTACTCCCGCCCGAGGTATTGTAGTCCCATGTCTTCATGGTCATTCCTATTACCTCGTATCCTTCTTCATGTAGCATCACGGCCGCCAAGGAGCTGTCAATACCACCGCTCATTGCTACCAGTATCCTTCCTTTTTTACTCATTGCTTATTGCCGGGTTCACAGCCACGGTTTACGCCTTGTTACATAAAATAAGATTGTACTATAAGTGATGCTTAGGCTGAAAAGACACATTGACGCATTCAAAATGTGACTTTATCTTACGGAACCGGGTTGGGAGAACCTGAACACACGGACCAGCCTCGCAAGACTGTTGATACAATCTGTCCTGCAAAGTTAGATAAAGTATCCTATACCCGGTTCATTTCAGGTTGAGCGTAAATTTTCCAACTTTTTCCTTCAATTCACTCACGATTTCCGAAACACGCCTGGTGCGGTTGGCATAGTTCTCCATCCCTGCCGAAAGTTCGGACGCAGAACTTGCTATTTCCTCGGTCCCTGCGGCTGTCTCCTCCGCAATCACCACCACACTCTCCGTGATACCGACGATATTGCCAATGTCCTTGGTCTGTTGTTTGGTGGCCTTCACAATTTGTTCGGACAGTTGGAGGGTCTGAGCATATGACGCTGCAATTTTCTCAAATGCCTCGGAAGCGCGACCGGATGCCTCTTCTCCCCCTTTTATACTTGCGTTCATCTCGGTGATCAGG
Organism: Cyclobacteriaceae bacterium; assembly: GCA_028278225.1. Classification (GTDB taxonomy): domain Bacteria; phylum Bacteroidota; class Bacteroidia; order Cytophagales; family Cyclobacteriaceae; genus JANQEU01. The sequence goes on along the minus strand of JANQEU010000004.1, from coordinate 6,461 downwards.
TTGGCCGTGGACCTGGTATCGGCTTGTACATATTCAACCAGTGCCTCTATTTCCTTGGTCGAATTCTTTGAATCTTCGGCCAGTTTGCGGATCTCTTCGGCCACCACCGCAAATCCCCTGCCCGAGTCCCCTGCCTGCGCTGCTTCTATGGCAGCATTCAGCGCCAGTAAGTTCGTTTGAGAGGCTATCTCCTTTATGATACTGAGTACCCTGGATATTTCCTCAGATCGCTTTGTCAGGGATGATATGGATTCGTTGGTCTTGTTGGAAATCAGGAGAATACCTTTCATACTGCTATCCATCTTATGAATAAGATTCTTGCCATCTTCACTATGTCCCACACCCTGGGAAGCTGCCTGGTTGATCGAATCCGCCTGCTCACCCATCTCGTTTGAAAACCTGAGAATACCTTCGACCAGTGCAGACGATTCATCTACCTTGCTTACCTGGTTTTGGGCACCCTGGCTCATTTCGGAAATGGCAGAGGCAATTTCACCCGAGCTGACATTCATTTCCTGGCTGGTAGTAAACATTTCCTGCGACGATTCTCCTATTACCTCTACCTGGTCATTGATCTGACTCAGAAGCCCTGATAAGTTATCCAGGGCCTGATTGATATTTTTCTTAAGTGTCAGGACATCTCCTTTTGCTTCCTCGTTATACCTGTTTGTCAGATCTCCCTCCGCCATCATATTTACGATCCCATTGATAGTGTTGAACGGTGCAATCACCGTATCGAAAAGCTGATTGATGGATTGTCCGAGGGCTTTCCATTCGCCCACCCAGGAATCTATGCCTATCCTCGCACTGAATTTCCCGGACTCGACGGCCTCCTGAATGACATAATTGGTTTCCTCTATCGCAGATTCAAGATTCCTTCGTTGCTCCTGCAGTTCATCATTCTGCATCTGGACCTCCGCAGTGGCCTCCTGTACTTTCATTTCAAGTTTATGCTGGCTTGCTTTAAGCTGTGCAGTTCTCATCTTATAAGCGGTAACTGCTGCGGCAATTACCATAAATGCAAATAATCCTCTGAACCACCATCTGGCCCACCATGGAGGTAAAATCACAATCTGTATATTCCGTTCATTTCCGGACCAGACACCATCTCCATTGGATCCTTTCACATGAAATGCGTAATCACCGGGATCAAGATTCATGTAGGTGGCAGTCCTCTTGGAAGCATCCGTGTAGATCCATCCATTATCAAATCCGTCAAGACGATAGGCATATTTGTTCTGTTCAGGGGACGTAAAATCCAGTGCGGCAAATTCAAATGAAAACACATTTTCCTTGTGTGTAAGCACGATGCGATCAGTATTTACCAATGATTTATCAAGAATTACTCGTTCGTTAACCAGGTCTCCTTTCCTGATATTTTGCTCAAAAAGCTTGAAAGACGTCACGGCTACTGTCGGTTCATACGGATTATCGACGATATCCCCCGGATTGAACATATTAAAACCATTTAATCCGCCAAAAAACATATTGCCTGTTTTTTTGGATTTTACAGACGACGTATAGTTGAATTCATTGCCCTGCAGACCGTCCGCTTTACTGTAATTCCTTGTCTCCAGGCTCACCGGATCCACCTTTGATAGTCCTTTGTTTGTGCTTATCCAAAGGTTTTTCCGGTCATCTTCCAGAATACCATTGATCACCAGGTTCGGTAAATTTCTGTTGATATCATGTTTCAGGAATTTGTCGGCATCTTCATCATAGACACATAATCCATTATCCGTACCCACCCAAAGGCTGCCCTCATTATCCAGGTGGATGGCCCTGATATCATTGCCTGGTAAGCCCAGTGTATCTTCCTGATCATACTGATATCTCTTAAAAGTTTTATTGCGCCTGTTGAATAAATTTATTCCTCCGTCTTCCGTACCCACCCAAAATCGATTCCTGTTGTCTTCAAGAAGGACCTTAATGAGGTTGCTGCTAATACTCCCGGCGTCATTCGGATCATGCTGATGATGGGTGAATGTCCCGGTTTGCCGGTCATACAGATCCAGGCCGCGGCCCAGTACTCCTACCCAAAAATTGTTTTCACTGTCTTCAAGGAAGCACCAGATATTATCATCCCCCAGGCTGGTTGGATCAGACGGGTCATGATTCAGTCTTGTGAAAGTATTGTTTTCCCGGTCGAAGATGGTCAGTCCGGCGGCATAAGTGCCCAACCACAGCAAACCGGAATTATCTTCATATATGGCTTTAATTACATCACTGCTGATGCTGTTCTCATCAAAAGCAGAATACCTGAAGTGCCGGAATTCGTTCTTCTCCGGGTCGAAAAGATCCAGTCCTCCCCCATCTGTTCCGATCCATATTTCCCCGTTACTTCCTTCGTGTATGGCTATGACCGAGCTGAAGCTCAGGCTGTTTTCCCGTCCCGGTATTTGACTATATTTTCTGAATTTTGATTTGAACGGGCTGTAAACGTTTACTCCGCCCCTGAACGTTGCTATCCAGATGATCCCCGAGTCGTCACTGTAGATTTCATAAATCGCATTGCTGCTGAGGCTGTTGTCAACGAAGAGGTCGCTTTTGATGAATTCAAAAGAATTATCAGCGGGATCCAGTATGTTTATGCCTCCTCCATCCGTTCCGATCCAGATCTTATCGTCTTTCCCGAAAAATGCGGTAACAATATTGGAACTTAAACCTGATCCGGCTGAGGGGTCGTAAGTGTATCTCTCAAAACTTTGTCTCCTTCGGTCAAACCTGTATAATCCCCAACCGTCCGTGCCTATCCAAACGTTACCGTTCCTGTCTTTGAACAGGGGTTTACGGTTGGCATTGGAGCTGAAATTCTCATCATATGTGAATGTCCGGAACTTTCCGTTTCGCAGATCGAACAAATCGATCCCGCCGGTGTTTGTCCCAATCCAGAACTGACCCGGCGAGTCCTCAATAATGCTGAAAACATCATTACTGCTGATGGTGGACGTATTTCCCGGTATATTTCTGTAAACAACGAAATTGTCCTGACCGGCGTCATATCTGCTGATCCCCCCGCCTATCGTGCCCACGAGCAGGGTTCCTTCATCATCAATATGAATGTCCCTGATATTGTTACTCGACAATGAATTTTTGTCATCAGGGTTGTGATTGTACCTTTTGAACCGCCCGCTTTCCCAGTCAAAGACGCTGATCCCGCTATTGAGTGTGCCGATCCACAATTTTCCGGACTGGTCCTCGGCTATGGAAGTTATCCTGTTTCCACTGATTGAAAACTCGTTCTGGGGATCATTTTTAAATACATTAACACTGTAGCCGTCATACCGGTTGAGCCCGTCGATCGTGCCAAACCACACAAATCCCCGGCTGTCCCGAAAGACACAGTTGACCGTGCCTGTGGACAGGCCATCGTCTGTAGTGAGGTGGTCAAACTCCATCATAACGCCCTGGGGAAGACCCCATAATGCAGCTAATTGAAAAAAGAATACAAGGAAATACTTTCTGTAATTTGGATATGGTATCATGCCTGAAACAAGCTCCTGTTATCTACTGTTTTGATTAACCTGTGATCACTTTTAGGAAAATCCTGTATTATGCTTTGATCAGTTGCAAGTGGGGTGAACTGACAACCCGCCGGGGCGGTAAAGATAGTAATGGTAATACCATTGACGGACATCACAGGTGACATGTCCCCGAGTATCTTTTCCATAGCATTTCAGGATCTAACGAGTTGCCTTCCGTCACGGCGGACTAAGGCATCTGTAAAGAGAGACAGATTGCAGGCATTAAAAAACAAATGCCGTATGAGGGGGCAGAAGCATGGAATGAGCGGGACTCTGGAGGTGATAGAGAAGTTTTCACCACGTTGAAAAAGGAAAAGCCGGATCCGGTTTTACTTGTATGGATCGGTGCATATATGTTCCGGATCAGGTATTGAAAGCAACGTTTTGTTGGGATAGCAAATTCTGAAACAGCCCCGGAAATAAAGAAAATGGATCCTGTATGAAATTTTCTAAAGAAAGGCGTGGCTATTAACGTAAGGCGTTATATATTTACACATCATTAAGGACTAGGACACTTCTATTCAAGCCTCCGGGTTTCCTACGACTTTTACTGGAATTAGGTGTTGGGAAGGATTGCTTCATTCCCATTTAATAAACCGGAGATACTATGCTTGGAAAATTCAGATTATGTAAAACAATCATTCTATTGGCTCTCTTTATGTCAGGGCCCCCATCCCTGAAAGGCCAAAGCCGATCGGTGGAAATCACTCATTGCGAACCATTTGGGATAAACCCGGAATATGAAGATGCATTCGTCGATATTGTTATGGAGAGGGCGCGTGGGATGGATTTTGACTTCCCGTATGAGTTAACCAGAAGTCAGATCAAAAGGCGGATCAATGAGAACATTTCTTTTAAAAATTCCTTAAACACAAGGCAGTTCCAAAAAATCTACCAGGAGCAGCGCCATGGCTATCAGCAGCAGGAACCGGGAGATGATACTGGGGAATTTTCCCTGGCCCGGTCTGCCATCAGCTTAGCGTCTAACCCGACGATGAATCACATCCCTGTCAAGGTAATACTGTACCCCGATCAAAATGGAAACTTTCCTCTGACCGAAGCACAGGTCCTGGACCGCATTGGAGCGGTAAATGATGATTTCAGAAGGAATTATGTATCCATTCGCTTTTACCTGAAATCCATCAGTTATTCGAGCTGCGTAAGCTGCTCGACAGGACCGGACATCGTAACCATCGGAGCCATGTTCCTTGCCCATACCGGCAGTCATTTTTCCGTGCACGTGATCAATACAGGAGGCTCTAAGGCTACCTATCCCTGGACGCCGCTTCCGGGATCATCTATCCTTAGTGTAGATGGTTGGCCGAATGTACTGACCCATGAGTTCGGGCACAGCCTCGGCCTATATCATACGCACAGGGGCAGGGATTTCTGGCAGGAGATCCCGTTGTATGGTTTCCTGTTTACGGAAATCGACAATCACGATTCTGGCAATTGTTACCAGGAATCGGTCAGCAGGACCAAGACCCAGGGTATCGGCTGCATTGGTACATATGGTCAGAAAAAGTGTGATGTCAACGGTGACGAATTATGCGATACGCCGGGCAGTCCGGACTTAAGTGTCGGGACTAGGTTAAAAAGAGCAATTTGCGTTTATAATTGGACAGGCAAAGATAACTGGAACAAGTCCTGGACTCCATCCGTCACCAACTACATGGCTTATTCCGGTGATTGTCGAAATGATTTTACTCCCGGACAAATCGGCCGGATGATCAGCTACGTTCCCTCCTACGCCACCACAAATGGTGGCTACCAGATTAGCTACACTTCACCAACGGGATCGAACATCATTTGTCCGGGAAACACGGTCACCCTGACCATTCCTTCCTCGGTGAATGCCAGTTTGTTTGCCTGGCATATTCCTCCCGGGTGGACCGTCCTTACGAGCGGTCTTACACCGATAGCGGAGGAAGAAGGATGGATGGTCTACACGGGCGCCACCGCCCGGTCCATTTTGCTCAGGGCTCCCTCCCCTGCGCAATCAGAGACCTACTGGATCGGCGTCAACCCGCATGGTGAGAATGTGAAGTCCGCAGATATCCAGTTCCATGTTGGCGTGCTCGACCTGGTCAACCCGTATCTGCAGTACTGCACGGGATCACAGTATACCATGGAGAGCAGTCTGGACGCTACGTATTCTTTCAGCAATACCTCCTGGCAGGTGATCTCAGGACAGGGTACCACACTGCCTGTGATAGCGGCCGGTACAGGTTCCACAACTTTTACCGCCAGGTATTACTGCGGCGGTTCGGGCAGGGGCTCCTACTATCAAACAGAGACCCTTAATTTGACTGCGGATCCGAACTGCTCTGGAGGTACTCCGCCAAACCTGATCACCTTTGTGAATTCCGCTTACCCAAACCCATCAGACGGCGAAACTTACATCGAGTTGTCCTCAAAGATGGAACTTGAGGTGGTCCTGTACAGTCTGATGCATGGCGTCCTGGATATTTCGGTCATTGATGAGAGCGAATTCACCGTCAGCTTGCCGGATGAAACCGGACTTTATTTTTTATTTTTGGATAACGGAAGTAACAAGGAAATATTAAGAATTTACAGAAAATGAGGGCTCACAAGTATCTAATTCATATTGCTCTGGCGTTGGCTTTCATCTCACTGGAGTCCTGTATTGACAGAATGGGTTCCGCGCCGGGCGATTCAGAGCGCCCAACCGATTTTTTCCTGAGATTTATTGATCCAAATACAGGAGAAGATTACTTCAGGAATAAAGATTACGATCCTAATTCCTTTATGATGGAATACTTTGAAGGAAATAAGAGCATTTCTAACAGAGGTACTATCACTTATTCATACCATGGGGAAGACCTTGTTCTGGGGCCATTGCTCCTTGCCGAACTAACCGGAGGATTGAGCGAGCCCGGCGTTATTGTCAGAAAGGGTCCATTTATTATTACCGCA
>JANQEU010000078.1 GCA_028278225.1 Cyclobacteriaceae bacterium | reverse complement strand
GAATGCCCAGGATAGGGGTTCCTGATGCAATGGCAGTCTGAACACTTCCCTGACCTCCATGAATGATGGCCACATCCACCATCGGCATCACTTTATGAGAAGGCAGATGGTCAACTAGCAATACGTTGTCTTGACTGGCCTCTTTGATATGGTGCACTGTTGTTACAACGATGATCTTCGCATCCATATCCTTAATCGCTTCATAGACTCTGCTGACCACGTCTGATCGACCGGAAGTCAGCGCTACATAAATTTTTGGTTTATTCGTATCAAGGAAGGTCTTGATTTCATCGCTGACTTCACCGAACAGCCTGCAATAAAGAGCACCGCCATATCGTAATTCCCCGGGGTGATTATAGTATTTCCTGTACTTCTCTGAGGGCTTCCAGGCCTCCAGTTCCTCTTTCGGGATTGTCAGGATTTCCGGTACATCGGTTACAACGGCCGTATCTCCCATCATTATCTCTTCCATGCTCATAAATGGCTTGACACCATATTTTACAGCCACTTTATTAAAGGACTTTGTATTGAGCTTCGACTTGAACATCAGATTATTAATCATGGTCACCAACCATGATCTGGGAATCAACTTGAATATTTTCAGGTTGAGCACCAGAGTAGGCACCAGCATTTTCCTCTCAAAAACCGGAGGGACGAAGGAACCAAGATGCGTCACATAATAGCTGATTCCACATACCCTTGCTGAAATTGCGCAGGATAAGGTGAATCCTGTTATGACTTTTTCAATGTTTTCTTTTTCAAAAAAGGCAATCTCATTGGCAACATGCTGATCCAGTTCCGCTTCCGAGTAGAATTCAGACAGACCTTTTTCTCCGGTATTGGTCAGTACAAACTCTTTAGCTCTTTCATCGGTGAAACGAGGCTCAACTACTCTGTAATCGATGCCTTCTTCCTTAAATAACCATTCATACGGCCCTCCATGAGTGGCCATAACAACATCGACTCCTCTGCTCTTCATTTCCTCATACAGCGCAATCATCCTGGATGTTTCCGATAGATACGCGCAATTT
>JANQEU010000039.1 GCA_028278225.1 Cyclobacteriaceae bacterium | reverse complement strand
ACCTTTGAAAACCTTTACTATGGCATTCATGCCACTGCATCTACATCTGAGAAAACCATCACTGTAAAGAATACTGATTTTACAAATAATTACAATGGTTTATATACAGGTGCCCTGAGCAATGCCTGGATCACATCCAATAATTTCCAGGTACCAGCAAAGGATGTTGAGTTAAACAGCAGTTATGGTTTGTATCTTGATGAGAGTACCGGTTATCATATTGAAGACAATGAATTTACAAGCCTTGTAATTAGCCAGAATGCAGGTTTGTATGTAAACAACTCCGGAACAGATGATAATTTGATATACAACAATACTTTCGATAATTTGTATGCTGCCAGTGTATTCCAGGATATAAACCGCAGAATGACATACGGTGGACTTTGTATGAAGTGTAATGATTACAGTAATAACGTAAGCGATATTACCGTAGTTATTGAGGACCTTATGGAAACCCCCGACCATGGTGTAGCCATGTACCAGGGCAGCATGGCAGCCTCAAACGATGCCCCGGCAGGCAATACCTTTTCTGATAATATCAGCCATGTCTGGGATATTTACAATGAAACTAACAGTATAGTTTATATTTATCATAATCTACAATCTGCGGTTGGGGTTAAAGTTAACCCAACATTAACATATGGAGCAGTTGTTACAAATGAAAATTTACTTGCTGACTACATCAAAGAGAGTAGTTGCCCCCAAACTCTCGTATCAGGTGGTGGAGGCGGCATTATGTCCATGATGGTTGAGTCAGGAACAGATGCTGACAGTACATCCAGTGTTCTTCAAACAATTACAGATGGCGGAGACACCGACCAGTTGAACTTTGATGTTCAAACAGCCATGCCTGGTGAGGAACTGGAAACTCGTAATATGCTTCTTGAAGAATCCCCCAACCTTAGTGATACTGTAATGATCTCAACCATTGAGATGGAGACTGTATTGCCCAATGCCATGGTTCGTGATGTATTGGTAGAGAATCCGCAGGCAGCCAAATCCTTGCAGGTACAGGAGGCCCTTGATATGCGGATTGATGCTTTACCTGACTATATGCGTGCAGAAATAAACCAGGGACTTGATACCCTGTCGGAGAAAGAACTTACGGAATCTGCATTAACCAGGTTCAACCAGCTCAAGTCTACAGCCTTTGAAAGATTACATTTTGGATATCGCACCAACAGTGATCAACAGGCATACGACAGCATCGGGATGATATACCAGATGGATGGTACCTTAGCTAAGCAATACCGTCTTGCCATGTTAAAGCTAAAACTTGGAGAAACAATTGCAGCCGATTCAGTTTTGGCTTCAATACAATCAGCATATTCGCTGAGTGATAAGCAGGAACTTGAACGCCAGGATTATATATCCTTTGTAAACATATTGAAGCAGGTTGATAATAACGGACTCAGCCCTGCTGACAGTACACTTATCAATGGGTTGATGACCATAATGCAGAACGATAATGGTAAACCGGCGATATATGCCCGCTCATTATTGGTATCATCAGAATTGATAGAATACCAGGAGCCATTGCATTTGCCTGATATGTCAAACAAGCAGACAATGGCTGAAGTGGATTTATCAACATTTGATGGCAGTGATATGGAAGAAGAGTCATATTTATATCTTCGTCCGAATCCTGCAGTAGATTACTTTGTTGTATCATGGATGTTACCTGAAAGTTATGATAGGGTTTATTTGAAGATAAACACAATAGAAGGGGTGTTGATAAGCAGTGAAAGAATCACTAAGTTTAAAAATGAACATGTGATTTCAACAGTTGACTGGCAACCGGGAACATATATTATCAGTCTTAT
>JANQEU010000020.1:0-192500 GCA_028278225.1 Cyclobacteriaceae bacterium | reverse complement strand
TGACAATGCGAAAGCTTCGCAGGTTGTCCAGTGAATCGAAAAACTGATTCTCAATTGTCTGCAAATCATACTCGAATCCATATTGATCCAAAATTGACAAGTGCCTTCTTTTAAGTTTATCATACCTGCTCTCAAAATCCTTTTCAAGGATGTCACCTAATCGCAATCCAACCCTGGCCATTTTGTCCTGGTAGGTTGGTCCGATCCCCCGTAGTGTACTGCCGATTTTTTCTGATCCTTTAGCCTCTTCATAGGCCTGATCAAGCAATCTGTGAGTCGGTAAGATCATTTGTGCCTTGGAGGACAACACCAACGTTGAGCTGATATCCAGGTTATAAGGCGCCAAATCCTCGATTTCCTTGTGAAATGTAACCGGATCCAAAACAACCCCATTCCCTACGATATTCATCTTATCAGGATGAAAGATCCCGGATGGGATTTGATGTAACACATGCTTCCTGCCATCAAACTCTAATGTATGCCCCGCATTGGGTCCACCTTGAAACCGGGCTACGACATCATAATTCGGGGCCAAGAAATCAACGATCTTCCCCTTGCCTTCATCTCCCCATTGAAGGCCTAGTAAAACATCAACTTTACTCATTAAAGACTATTGGCTTGTTCCTGCGCTTCTTCGACCGAAGAAACAATATTGAATATTGCCTGGAGCTTCGTGATGATCAATAATTTTTTAACGTGCTCAGACGGATTGATCAAATATAGCTCTCCGCTTTTATTTCTGAATTTGGTAAGAATGGTGATCAATACTCCGATGCCACTACTGTTGATATACCTGACATCGGATATATTCACAAAACAGTATCTCACTCCTTTATTCAATAGGTCGTTGACCAACTCCACTAACTCCGGACCATTATTTTCCCCTATGAGGTCCCCTGAAAAGATCAAGGTCAGGGTATCACCTTTTACATTATGTTCGTAGTTCATTTCGATTCCTTTTTATTTTCGCAATCTGGCTTAATGCAATTGCCATATAATATGAGTGAATGATGGATCACTTCAAAGTCAAGAAGCTTTCCGACTGTATTTTGAATATTTTGAATACGTGGATCACAAAATTCCACCACCTTGTTACAATCAGTGCAGATCAAATGATCATGTTGTCGATAACCATAGGCCTTCTCGTACTGAGCCTGGTTCTGTCCAAACTGATGTTTGGTTACTAAATCGCATTCCACCAACAGGTCCAGAGAATTGTAAACTGTGGCCCGGCTTACACGATAGTTCTTTTCCTTCATGCTCACATACAGTGACTCAACATCAAAGTGCCCTTGTTTACTGTATATCTCTTCCAGTATTGCGAATCGCTCCGGGGTTTTTCTAAGATTTTTTTTCTCCAAAAAAGCGGTGAATATCTTTTTTACCTCATCAATCAATGTAGCCGTCTGGACCATGGGGGCAAAGATAGGTACTCCTTATGTACTTTCACTAAATCGTGTTACGGTTACAACTCCATCAATTTTTTCCAGTTTCTTAATTAGCTTATTGAGATGTTTTGTATCGTCAATATACAGTTGTATTTCACCTTCAAACATCCCATTGTCCGTGTTAATTGACATTGATCTCATATTGATATTCAACTGACTGGATATAACATTAGACACATCGCTAACGATCCCGATACGATCTGTTCCGATGATTTTGAGGCCCGCGAGAAAGGCAATGGCCTGCTGCGTTGTCCATTTCGCCTTTACAACTCTATAACCATAGTTTGACAATAGTTCTGTAGCATTAGGACAGTTTGCCCTGTGGATTTTGATGCCATCGTTGATGGTGATAAAACCAAAAACATCGTCACCCGGAATTGGCTTGCAACACTGGGCGAATTTGTAATCAACCAGGTCCATGTCTTTACCGATGAGAACCAGACTTTGATTTGTATGTGATTTTTCCTTTGATTTGGGAGAAAACACCTTAGGCACAATTTTCTTCAGTGTCGATCTGGTCTTGCTCCCTTTCTTGGTATCGTTGAATCGCTTTATTTCGTTGTGATCAATTTTTCCTTTACCGATCAAATACAGCAGGTCGGTAGGCGTTTTCACTTCAAAAAATGCCGTCAACTGATCAAGAATATCCTGATCATATTTAAGTTTTAGCTGCTTCAATTTTCTCTGAACGATCTCCTTGCCTTCGGCAGCATAGGATTTCCTCTCCTCCTTCAGACTGTCTTTGATCTTGGACCGGGCTTTTGAACTTACAACTATCTTCAACCAGTCCTCACTTGGTTTTTGTTTTTTCGACGTGAGAACTTCCACCTGGTCCCCGTTCTTCAATTTGTAGTTGAGTGGAACCAGTTTTTGATTGACTTTTGCGCCGATGCAGGAAGCACCAACCTCGGAATGAATATCAAAAGCAAAATCCAATGCTGTGGCTCCATAAGGCAGGGTGATCAGGTCTCCTTTGGGAGTGAAGGTGAATACCTCTTCATTGTAAAGATTCGATCTGAAATCATCCACAAATTCAATCGCCGAGGCGTCACTTTGCTCCAGAATTTCACGAACTTTCGAAATCCACATCTCCAGTCCGGCATCTTCCCGTGATTTTTCAGCTCCCTTGTATTTCCAATGTGCCGCATAACCTCTTTCTGCTATTTCATCCATCCGGGTAGTCCGGATTTGCACCTCCACCCATTGACCAATATCGCTCATGACCGTGGTATGAAGTGATTCGTAACCATTGGCTTTGGGAATACTTATCCAGTCCCGGAGTCTATCAGGGTTTGGTTGATAATAATCCGTAACTACGGAATAGACCTGCCAGCAATAGGCCTTTTCCTTGCTGATGGGTGCATCGACAATGATCCGGACCGCAAAAAGATCGTATACCTCTTCAAAAGGTACATTCTGTTTCTTCATCTTATTCCAAATGGAATGCACTGATTTTGGACGCCCTTTTATTTCATAGGAGAATCCGAACTGATCAAGGTCTTTCTTTATTGGCTTTATGAAGTTCTTGATGAATTTGTTCCTTACTTCCCTGGTGCTGCTAATTTGATTATTTATATCCTGATAAACTGAAGAATCCGTAAACTTCAAATTCAGATCTTCCATTTCAGACTTTATCGCGTAAAGGCCAAGTCTGTGCGCCAGGGGAGCAAATATATAGGCGGTTTCAGAGGCAATTTTCAATTGTTTTTCACGGGGCATACTTTCCAGCGTCCTCATGTTATGTAATCTGTCGGCGAGCTTGATCAGTATTACCCGTACGTCTTCACTAAGGGTGAGGAGCATCTTCCTGAAGTTTTCTGCCTGCTGCGATGACCCCTGATCAAAGACACCTGATATTTTAGTGAGACCATCAATAATTTTGGAAACTTTCGACCCAAACATGTGTTCGATGTCACTAAGACTGATCTCAGTGTCTTCGACAACATCATGCAGCAGGGCGCTTACAATGGAGGTCGTTCCCAGTCCTATTTCGTCGATGCATATAAGGGCTACTTCGAGAGGATGAAAAATATATGGTTCTCCGGACTTTCGTCTTACACCCTTATGTGCCTCCATCGAAGTATTGAAGGCCTTTTTTATGATCTTTGCGTCACCTTCTTTTAAAATTGGCTTGGCATGACGCAGCAATTTCCGATATCGCCGAATTATCTCTTTTTTTTCCTCCTCGATCTCAACTTCCACCATACTATTCAAACTCTCCAGACTTAGATTTCTGTTCCATCAATTAAAAAAACTTTTTATCTTTGCCGACCAATTTGCGGACGTGACATCAGCAGAAAGTAGGCTGTGACACCATCCACACTTGCGGATGTGGCGAAATTGGTAGACGCACTAGACTTAGGATCTAGCGCCGCGAGGCATGGGGGTTCGAGTCCCTCCATCCGCACGGAAAAAGAACCCTCTTAAGGAACAAGCGCCTAAGAGGGTTTTTGATTTAAAAACCTTAAACCTTACTACTTTGGATACAATTGTCGATAAAATCGAAAACTCCGAAGCTTTAATTAAAATTAAGCTAAAGGAAGATGATTACCAACCACGAGTAACCCAAAAAATTAAAGATTTCAGTAAGAAGGCCAACATCAAAGGATTTCGTCCGGGTAAAGTGCCTCCGGGAATTATCAAACAGATGTACGGAAATTCCTTTCTCCTGGAAGAAGTAAATCATATCGTATCGGATGAGCTGAACAAAGTCCTGAAGGAAAACAACCTTCAGTTTCTGGGTGAACCTCTTCCGGATGACAGCCAAAATCAGATTGACTGGTCCAATCAAAAAGAATTTGAATTTGTATTTAACATCGGGTATGCAGAGGAATTCGATTTGAAAATTGATAAGAAAGTCAAAGTAGATTACCACAAAATCAAAATAGATAACAAAATCCTTCAGGAAACAATTGAGAATGTCCAGCGCCAGTATGGAGAACCCTCAAATCCTGAGAGCGTGGGGGAAGGCGATACTATTTACGGACCGATTGTCAGCGCCGATGCATCTATAAATCAGGAGGTATCTCTGGACCTGAGGGAGTTCAGGGATTCAACTGCCAAAAAAATCATTGGCATGAAGCTGGATGACGACATCGAGCTTGACGTCAATAAAAGCTTCACCGATAAAAGCTACTTTGGCAGGGTGAGCAGACTCACTGCAGAAGACCTGAAGAAAGTCAAGGGTAAAATCAAACTGACAATAAAGGGGATCAATCATGTAGAACCTGCAAAAATTGACCAGGACCTGTTTGATAAAGCTTTCGGCAAAGATGCCGTGAAAAGTGAAACGGAGTTCAATGAAAAGGTGAGAGAGACCATTGACAAAAACTATTCAGCTGAAACTGATCGATTTTTCAACTACAAAATCCGGGAAACACTCGTAGAAAAGGCAGGCATCAAACTGCCGGATGAATTCCTGAAGAAATGGTTGATGAAAACTAATGAGAATATGACTGAAGAGCTGCTTGACACTGAATACGAGCATTATGTCAAAGAACTGAAATGGTCACTCATCCGGAACAAGATCTCAAAAGAATACGAAATCAAAGTAGACCATCAGGAGGTGGTTGATGAAGCTAAAAAACTGATTATTCAGCAATTTGGCGGCCCTGCGGTGATAGAGCAATTAGGAGATCAGCTTGACACATTCGCAGACAACTACCTCAAAGCCGAAAAGGGAGACAACTATATGAAAGTATACAATGAGGTGCAAAATCAAAAGGTCTATGACTACCTTAAAGGTATCATCACCTCAAAAGTCAAGGAAGTTTCACTTGATGACTTTCGTAAATTAACCTGAACCTAATGCAACCATTTCTGGTTTAAAAAGAGTCCTTTAAGAGGACTTTTTTTATTGTTTTATCTTTACTTATATTAACCTCATGATTAACAAAGAAGAATTTCGAAAATTTGCAATAAAAGGTCAAGGATTGAATGGTCTGACGTTTGACGACTATGTGGAAAAAGTTGAGAGTATGACAAGGTCTGTAATCGAAGAACGGCCGACAAGATTTGCTGAAATTGATGTTTTTTCCCGTTTGATAATGGACAGGATCATTTTCCTGGGAATGAGTATCGATGACAATATTTCGAATATCATTACCGCACAGTTGCTGTTTCTCGAATCAGTGGATTCAAAAAAGGATATTCTGCTTTATATAAATAGTCCGGGGGGTTCCGTTTATGCCGGTTTAGGTATATATGATACGATGCAGTATGTAGGGCCGGATGTTGCGACAATTTGTACGGGAATGGCAGCTTCCATGGGCGCAGTCCTCCTGGCTGGGGGAGCTACGGAAAAACGATCCGCATTACCCCACGCACGGGTGATGATCCATCAGCCGAGTGGCGGTATGCAAGGTCAATCCATTGACATGGAAATAACGCTGAAACAGATGCAGGAACTACGAAAAGATTTGTACGAAATACTGGCAAAGCATACGGGAAAGACGTATAAGGATATAGAAAAGGACTCTGATCGCGATTATTGGATGAGAGCTCAAGAAGCCAAGAAATATGGTATAATTGACGAAGTACTGGAAAGGAACAACTAATGGCACAGGTCACTTGTAGTTTTTGTGGTCGAAATAAAAAAGATGTGGACCTGATGATCTCAGGGATTCATGCCCACATCTGTGATAAGTGCATTGCACAGGCACAGCAAATTTTGAATGAAGAACTTAAAACCAAAAGTGATCCTGAAGCACCTAACTTCAAATTAATAAAGCCTGTTGATATGAAGAGACATCTTGATCAGTTTGTCATTGGTCAGGATGAGGCTAAAAAGTATATCGCGGTTGCCGTCTACAATCACTATAAGCGAATCATGCAAAATAAAACGGATGATGATATTGTGATTGAAAAGTCCAACATCGTGATGGTGGGTGAGACCGGGACCGGGAAAACATATCTGGCCCGGACACTGGCTAAAATCCTGCAGGTACCGTTCTGTATTGCGGATGCAACCGTCCTGACAGAAGCCGGCTATGTTGGGGAAGATGTGGAAAGTATCCTTACAAGGCTCTTACAAGCTGCAAATTACGAGGTGGAACAAGCTCAGCGCGGTATAGTCTATATTGATGAAATTGATAAAATAGCCAGGAAATCTGACAATCCGTCAATTACCAGGGATGTAAGTGGAGAAGGTGTGCAACAGGCGCTCCTAAAACTTCTGGAGGGCACCTCCGTAAACGTTCCTCCACAAGGTGGCCGGAAGCATCCTGACCAGAAAATGATCTCTGTAAATACTGAAAACATTTTATTCATTTGCGGAGGGGCATTTGATGGTATAGAAAGACATATTGCCAACCGTTTGAATACGCGGCCGATCGGATTCGCCAGTCAGGACGAACACCAGGAACAACTGGATAAGGAAAATCTGCTGCAATATGTCACAGCACAGGATTTGAAAAGTTATGGTCTCATTCCTGAATTGATAGGGCGAATGCCAGTGTTGACACACTTGAATCCCCTGAATGAGGTAGCCCTTAAGAAAATATTGAAAGAGCCCAAAAACGCTTTGATTAAACAGTATCAGAAGCTTTTTGAGATTGAAAATGTGAAATTACATTTCGACGAGGATGCCCTTGATTATATTGTTGAGAAAGCCAGCGCTTTTAAACTGGGCGCAAGAGGCTTAAGATCCATTTTCGAGGCAATCATGACTGACGCCATGTTTGAAATCCCCTCAAGTGATGACATCAAAGAAATCAATCTTACCAAAGAATACGCCCAGGAAAAATTCGAAAAGTCGAAGTTCAATAAGTTGATTGCCGCTTAGTGCAACCAATCTGTGATGTACCTTGCCGTGACTTCAGGGGCCTTTTGATCTCCAAGTAAATGCCGGATCTTCCCGTATGCTTTGACCATATCCGACTGGTACGTTTTATCGAAAAGTAATTTTTCAAGTTCCCTCTCAACACTACCTGCATTGAAGTCCTTTTGGATTAGTTCCTTCACAACTTCTCTGTTGGCAATGATATTAACCAGTGAAATAAACTTTACCCGGATCAGCAGCTTTGCTATATGGTATGACAAGTGACTTGTCTTGTAACAAACAACCTGTGGAACATCCCACAGTGCCGCTTCCAGGGTGGCGGTACCGGAAGTTATGACAGCAGCATCAGATTCACTAAGTATCTCATAATTTCTATCATAATGAACTTGTGCGTTTGCAAGTCCTTCTACTGAACCGTAACAATCAGGATCGACATTATCTACACCAGCAATCAGAAAGAAAAAATCCGGCTTTTGCACAATTATTTTCCTGAAGTCTTTGAGCATCTTATTTATCTCCTGTGCCCTGCTTCCTGGAAACATGGCCACAATTGCGTTGAATTCCGAAGATATCTCCAGTTTGGCCAACTTATAATTATCAACATATTGAACAAGAGGATTTCCGACATAAAAGACTTCATGGTTTTCATTTCTGTAAAATTCCTCCTCAAAAGGAAATATGACGTACATCTTATCCACATACGCCTTGATCTTCTGAATCCTCCTTTTGTTCCAGGCCCAAATCTTGGGTGAGATGTAGTAAGCCGTTCTTACACCATGCTTCTTACAGAACTTCGCCAGTCGCAAGTTGAACCCGGCAAAGTCAACGAGGATGACTACATCAGGATTAAAATTTCTAATATCATTGCAGCACTTCTTAAAAATTTCTCTAAACCTGAAGATGTTCGCCAGTACCTCAGAAAAGCCCATAAAAGAATAATCCTCATAATGCTTCAGGATCCGGACACCGGCACCAGCAAGATACCCGCCTCCGTAAGCCACAAGATCCGCCTCCGGGTCTTCGCTTCTAATAGATCGTGCCAGGTTTGAAGCATGTAAATCTCCTGATCTTTCACCAACTACTAAGAAGTATTTCATTTATGCCGGAATATTAAAGGAAGTTTTTATACCCGATCTTCATTCTTCGGGACCGAAATACTCAACACTGTTTTTCGGAGTCTCTGTCAGCTCCAACTTATGCAATGAAGCATTATAAGCAATATCTTTAATTCGCGGGGCCAGAATTTTCCAAAATTCCACTATGATATTTTCACACGTTGAAAGTTGCCCCTTGAGAAAATCAACATCCAGATCAAGGTTTTTATGATCTACTTTATCTATTATGAGCTCCCTGACATTTGTACTCAGCTCCTTGAAATTTATAACAAATCCCGTTTCGGGATCAGGCGTACCCCCCACAGTAATGATCAGCTCAAAGTTATGACCATGCCAGTTTTTGTTGGCACAGGGTCCAAATATCTCCTGGTTTTTCTCCTCTGTCCAGTTGCTGTTGTACAATCTGTGAGCAGCGTTGAAATGCTCTTTTCTCGTTACGTAAACCATGTCGCAAAACTAACGGCTAAAAGCCACAAGCTGAAAGCCAAAAATCAACACATCTACTTACCTTCGCTGCATGATTGTAGTGACAGGGGCAGCCGGCTTTATCGGTAGTTGTATGATCAACAAGCTCAATTTCGAGAATTTCAACAATATCATTGCCGTTGACCTTTTCGATAGTGACACCAAAAACAGGAATCTATCCGGAAAAAGGATTACAGAGTTTGTCAACAGAAATGATTTTTCGCAATGGCTGGAAGATAATCACGAGGATACCGAGTTCATCTTTCATCTGGGAGCCCGCACGGATACGGCAGAAACGAATTCGGATTTGTTCAGGGAACTGAACCTTGATTATTCAAAAATGGTTTGGAAAAGGTGTATTGACTATCAAATTCCGCTGATCTATGCCAGTAGTGCAGCTACCTACGGGAACGGTTCTATGGGATATACAGACGATGAAGCAGAAATCAAAACACTCCAACCGCTGAATGAATACGGAATCTCCAAAAATGAATTTGACAAGTGGGTGGTGAAGCAGGACAGGCGGCCTTTCTTTTGGGTCGGTCTTAAATTTTTCAATGTATATGGGCCAAATGAGTATCATAAAGGCAGAATGTCTTCCGTTATCTATCACGCATTCAGGCAGATCCGGGAGCATGGGGAAATAAAGTTATTTCGATCTCACCATGAGGATTTTAAGGATGGTGAGCAAAAAAGAGATTTTGTATATGTCAAGGATGTTGTCGACATAATGTATTGGCTGATGCACCATCGAAAAAATTCAGGTATCTATAACCTGGGCACAGGGGTGGCGAGAACATTTCTGGACCTTGCCCATGCCACCTTCAGGGCTCTTGAAAAAAAACCAAAAATTTCATTTATTGACACCCCGGAAGATATCAGGGATAAATACCAGTATTTTACAGAAGCTCAGATGTCAAAACTTACCGGAATTGGATATTCCAAAACCTTTATTACCCTGGAGGATGGCATTGAAGATTATGTCAGGAACTATCTCGTTGGAAACAAACATCTTTGAATGCGATCATTCGAGAATGGACTTATCCAGGTAATAAGCCCTGTAAAATCCACTCTTGTTACTCCTGGCCAACCACAAAAGATTACCGGTTCGATCGGTGATCGCCAATTGTTTTGTCATCGTACTACTGTACAGATATCTGTCCTCAGCAAACTGATAGACACTTCCCTGTTTGAATGTGAACAGCGAATCCGGCAGCTCAATGACAAGTGTATTGTTAAATGAATTGCTACTACCCGTAAATGCCAGTGCCCTGGAGGACTTTCTCTTGCTGGCCTCACCATTATCAAATAACATGTAATCCCCATCTAAATTCCTGTGGATCCCGTGCTGCTGATAAAATTGATTTTCCTCATCAGTAATGGTTTCGAGACCATACTTCCAAATGACCTCTCCCGATAGACTATTAATTTTCCAAACCGAGTTAAAATCTCTCCATGAAATTACATAATGACCGTCTTCATCGATGAACAGGGCATTTGCATGTCCCCAATCACCTTTCTGCCGGTTGATATCAGAATACTCCAAAGGATCCAATACATCCTGAATACTCCAGTGCCAGAGTTTTTCTCCGCTTTTTGACAGTCGAATGATCCCATCGGTTTTGATCGTATCCAGTTGCTCGCCCCCTGCCACTGACAGGTCAATTGGAATAAATTCCCTGGTTAACGAGATAAAGGCCCCTTCACTATCTTTTATGATCTCGTGATGAAGCAGTCTGTCAAATCCGCCTTCGCCATATTTCAACTCAAGGAGGGTGTCTCCCATGTAAGTGATCTCATGGATGACCTTGTCACTGTAAAGGGCTACATAACTCTCTTCATAAGGAGTAAATGGTCTGAAAAGGATTGTATCAGACATGTGGAACCAAACCACATCTCCATAATTATTGATCATCAATTGTGCTCCCGGGGCTGCCGTTTTCCGAAGGAATATGTAACCATCAAAAGCATCTTCACTGTTAATAAGTACTTCGAACCCGGGCAATTCCTCCGGGATGATCTCAGGCACTTTCCAGGAGGATTTTCTGTCACAAGACAAAACAACGATTACCGATACCAGCAGATAGTTAAGTTTTCTCATTTTAAATCTTTAAAACTTTGCAAACAGAATATTCATGGCCCTGATCATGTGATTGGCACAAAACAAGGAAGTCTTTTCACCCCGGTTCTATTATACAGGACCCCATAGAAATCAAAAGTACAAACTTTGCCCAAGTTTTGCGGAGAGAAAATCTCCAATGCATCGGATTCCTCAAAAGCATTTTAGTTATGGTCTTAGGAGTGAAGCTTAAAAGTTGATCATGCACTGAGAAGGCGGTGGATCCTTCTCCATAGGATTTCCCAGTTTTATTATATTGTAAACATGAAGAGATCTGTAATGGTAGTTTCTTTTGGCATTTTGATGTGGGGCCTTTCGTCCAGATCACAACCCATTTATCTGAATAAAGCTGCGGAAAGAGGAATAGATACCAAAAAGGATCTTTCCACAATTGGGAACGGCGTTAGCTTCAGAGATTTCAATGGGGACGGCTGGGATGATATTACGATGGGTACGGAAGCAGGAAAGACTATTGACTTCTACATCAATGCGGGTGGAACATTTATAAAGATAGATCCGCTGATCCAAAACAGGGATGAAGTCAAACAGATTCTTTGGGTAGACTTCGATAATGATGGTGATCAGGATCTATATATTGCCACGGCAGAAGCTCCAAACAGACTTTATGAGCGAACAGACTCGCTGGAATTAGTTGATATCACACCTCAGACCAATTTATCATTGAAAGCGAATACCTCATATGGTGCAATTTGGGGAGATTATAACCGGGATGGCTTATTGGATTTATACTATTCAGACCGTAAAACCGGGAATGCATTTGACCAGACCGAAACTCAATATAACCGGAATCAACTTTACCTGAACAACGGAAACGGAACATTCCTCAAGGTTTCTATCAATTCGAATTCAGAAGATTCCCGCAAAATTCCTTTTTGTTCTGCATTCTTTGATTTTAACAATGACAGTTGGCCGGATATCTACACGGCAAATGACAAATTGACGACAAATACCTTGCTGAAAAATGACAGGAACTGTGGTTTTATTGATGTAGGACACAACTCTCAATCAGATGTGAAAATGAATGCCATGTGCGTGGCAATAGGGGATTACAACAATGACGGATGGCAGGATATTTATATTACAAATACTCCTGTTGGAAACAAACTGCTTATGAATGTCCCGGATGATGACATTTTCCATGATGCAACCTTATTTTCCGGAACGGAATACCTGGGAAACGGTTGGGGTTCTATTTTTCTGGATGCGGATAATGATGGATTTCAGGATCTGTACGTTTCAGGATCAATGGTAGGTGCCGATGCTATCTCAAATGTATTTTACCGTAATCTTGGAAATGGAAAATTTGAAACAGCGGACTTTGGGTTCGTGGGTGATACAACTTCAAGTTATGCAAATGCACACGGTGACTACAATCAGGACGGTTATCCCGATATCATCGTTCAGAATAATAAACCGTTTCAAACGCAGCTCTGGGAAAATTCCGGGTACAGCAACCACTGGTTGAAAATAAAACTGAATGGCGTTGTAAGCAACAGAGATGCAGTTGGATCTTTGATTAAACTTTACACGTCATCTGGCATGCAGACCAGATATACTCATTGTGGCATTGGTTTTCTTGGTCAAAATACCCTGGATGTAATGTTCGGTATTGGAAATAGCGAAATTGTTGATTCACTTCTGGTATTCTGGCCTTCAGGCCATACCGACCATTTCTACGGGGTAGCAGCTGATCAAAGACTTATAATAGATGAAGGAAGCTACGGAATTTTTGATTCGATCAATTATTTCTCCACATACTGTAGCGCTTACAAAGATGACGATCATGAAGATTTCACAAGCGAAGAGGTTGATACTCCTTTAGGCATGAAAGATCATGAAATAAAAGTATACCCAAACCCGGCAGGAAATCAGATCTTTATCACATCCCCGGTTGAAGAAAGCCTTAGCTTCAGGATTATAGATCTAAGTGGAAAGCTGATCATCGAAAAGAAAGCTCACACCGGCCCGGTTAGTTTGTCCAATCTTCTCCCGCAAGTCTACATTATAAGGGTGACTTGTTCGGAGCGGGTCGTGCATACAAGTCTGTTTGTCAAAAACTAAACCGGTACTTCAAACAAGATCTCACAAAGAGATTCATGTCATTCGGGAGGATCATTCCTGATTTCAATTCTGCTGAATGACACCTATAAAAAGATAAAGGCCATATTAAATATGGCCTTTATACTCTTATTCAAATAAACGTTTAACCGTCAGATTATCATGGTGCCAGAGAAAATGGAATTGTAGTCGGCCAATGAACTACTGATGTAGCCGACTCTCCATACGTATTAGTCCAGCCAATTGTCCAGTCATTACCGGTTATTGACGAAGTAAACGTCCAGGTATCTCCAAAATCATCGGTGAAACCAGTGAATGCTATCTCAGCACATGTTTCAGTGAATGTGATCCCTTCGGAATCTGCAACTGACGTCGGGCTGTAGCATATGGAATATGCTCCAAATGACCAGTCACTGAATACATATGTTCCGCCACCCATTGCAATGATATCAACCGTTCCGGTAGTACCTGTTCCATCGCACCAGGCATTGGTAGTAGTATAGTCAACTGTTCCAGCCAGATCAGACGGACATGCAGCCGGCAAGGTGATATCGAAAATAGCCCGGAATGCTCCACCTCGTACTGTTGACGATGAGTTGGTGGAAGCAAATGTCCTGCCATCATTCATTATCAATGAGCCCCTGACGAAAAAGTTATCGCCTGAACTGATATCCGCGTAAGCAATACCCAAGGCTGATGTCAAATCAGCACTTGATATGGTAATACCGGTTACGCCCTGGAAACCATCCGCATTCTCTGCGAACGAGGAAGAATTAAACCTCCTCAGCTCAACAGTTTGTGAATTATCTCCATTAGACGCGTCATTGTCATCATATTCCAGACTAAGAACATACTCTGAAACATTTCGCCCTTTGTTGTCATCCACAAATTCAACTGAATAGCCATAGGAGGAGGCGTCAAAATCCGACTGGGTCAGCACATTCATCAACGTACTTCCCGTTTCAGAATCCGTTACCAGCCTGATGTAAGCTCCATGACCAGCCGAGTCAAATGTGACGATCGGCGCAAGGCTTTCATCCTCACAGGACAATGCAACAAATATGGTTAGAGCCCCTAAAAGGACTTTCTTAATATTATTCATATCTATTCTATATTCATTTTAGACATTATCAAACAATCAATACAGCGTAAGTGTGCCATCATCCCAGAATACCCTGTCTGCAAGAGATTTTTGGTTTACATTCTGGTTACGGTCAACTGACACATCCGGTATCAGGTAAGAGTAAGGAAACTGTCCTGCACTTGGCTCCAACGGAGGCTGCTGATTGGACGGGAATCCTGTTCTCCTGTACATATTGTATGCTTCCAATCCGTTACCCCACGCTGCAATCAGGAATTCTCTGATAACTACATCAAGTCGCTCACTGTCATTTGCCGCAGCATCATAGAAAGCTAAAACTTCAGTCACATAATTATCAATGTCTGCATCTGTCATTGCGTAAAGATCTTCGATTGTACCGGAGCTACCATCTCTCAAGGTTACGGTAGTTCCCATTTTGGCCGCAACCAAACTCTCGAAGCCACGCACCTTTGCACATGAGGCCCGAATACCTGACTCAAGCAAAGTGCGAGGATCATCGGAAGTTCCCAGACTCAATGCGGCTTCAGCCCTCATGAAATCTGTGAAGAACGACAACATGATCGGCTCAATACCTTCTCCCAGACCTCCGGTTGTTCCGCTAACTCTTGAATCCCGGCATCCACCGGTTGCACATGCAGTAAATGTTGCATCATCATCAAAGTCACCACCAAAAGGATATAAACCATAGGAAGTTCTGATTGGTCCATCCGGTGGGATACCTTCACCGTTCATATGGTCTCTGCCAGAGTACCCATCAGCGGATGCTACACAATAAGGCAGATTAGGATCCACCGTATCCCAGTGACCAAGGTTAGCCGCTGCATCAGCTTTGACCGGGAATAATGAGAAGTGACAGGAATAAGTGGTCTGATCCTGGTTAACAGCATCATCCACTTTTCGGTAGAAGTAGTACCTGATCCTGGGATCTACTACCGTCACACCGACTCCATTTACTTTCTCAGCTCTCAACATCCACATAAATGAATTGGATAAATAGTCACCATCTCCCGTTTCATAATGATTGTTATAATTCGGATGACGTGAATTAGGATTTGTTCGTTGATTTCCATAGTTAAACTGGAAGTCCTCTGCAGCTGCATCGATAAAATCCCCACCACTGACAATTGAGCTGAATGCAGTACCATCACCTCTATTCAGTGCAGATCTCATCTTAAGCGTTCTTGCAAAAGTGATCCAGGCAGCGGGGTCCCCACCGTAGAAGTTGTCAAACGCCGGAGCACCTGCAACTGTTCCATCCAGCAGTGTGATTGCCTCATCAAGTAACGCATCGGCTGCGCTGTATACATCCTGTCCGGAATCAAAAGCAGGACTGATGATATCAGTGCCCTGGAGAGCATTTGTGTTGGGCACATCGCCCAAAAGGTCGACAAGTATCATCAGTGTGTATGCCTTCATGATCCTGGCCGTACCACCGTGGATATCAAATCCACCGGCATCTGTAATCGCGATAAGCGCGTCAATATCCGGGAATAAGTCCGCATATGCATTGAACCAAAGCCCGTTTAAGGTAGTTTGCGTAACGAGGTTCTCGTACGTAAATGCACCGGCATGGTACATACGGGCAACTGCTCCCGGGTTCCCTTCGGCGGAGCTATAGACATTTTTGAATTCCAACTGAATGTTGTTGTATAAGTCATTCAAACTCGCCTGCTCCGGGGAGATCTGGTTAGGATCCTGCTGTAGATCCAGGTCCAAGTTGTCACAAGCGCTGACAGCTCCCAGGATAAATATTACTATAAATATTTTATTTATGATTTTCATATTTTCTTTCACTTTATAAATGAAATAGATCAATATTCAACCTGCTAATTAGAAGGTTGCTGTCAAGGTAACACCCAACTTCTTCGCTGTCGGTGCAGTACGGAAGTCAAAACCACGTCCGTTACCTACCCCAACACTCGAAATTTCAGGATCGAAGTTGGTTCCTTCAGGGAAGTTAGGAGCGTTATACCAGAGGTTTTCACCTGAAAGTGTAACTCCAACTGTACCGAAAGGACTGTTAGCAAGGAGATCTTTAGGTAATACGTAACCTAATGATATCTGTCGCAGACGAATAACTGTGGCATCGAATATACCTCCTTCATCCGCAAAGAAGTAAGCTCTGAAGAAAGAGTCACCAATATAGGTCTGGATATCATTAATAACATAAATAGGATCACCACCTGCATCAGTACCAGTCTGCTTGACAGTATTAGGCATGATCAATGGAATGTTTCGATCCACATCCGTATCTACGGTATTACCTCTTGCCAGTAATGACTGGATAGTAGAGGAATACATGTCACCGCCATCAATATATTGCCACTGGAATCCAAACGATATTCCTTTCCATGAAAGGTTGTTGATCCAGTTTGCGGTATAGTTAGGGTTAGGATCTCCGATAACTCCGTTGCTACCTGAAGCCTGATAGTTTCCTGCTCCTTCCACGATGTACATGCCGTTGAACTCACTGTTTGGATCGTCGACGGTCAGGAAGTCCTCTCCGTAAAGCACGCCAAACGGCTCACCAGGAATAGCATAGTTACCAAGATTAGTGTAACCACCGCCTGAAGTCTGTACTCTGTCGACTCCTTCGGTGATCTTATTGACCTCACTGATATTCTTCGTATAGTTCAGGGTAATATCCCACTGGAAATCGCCAGGAAGAGGAGGACTGATATCCAATCCTAACTCAATACCCTTGTTTTCGACTTCAGCAGCATTCACTGTAGTGATGGTATATCCTGTAGCAGGATCCAAAGGCAGATTAATGATCAGATCATTTGAAGTCTTTTGGTAAATGGAAAGATCGATACCGATCATATTGTTCACCAACTTGGCTTCAATACCTGCTTCATACTCTTCGAATAGCTCAGCTTTCAGGTTCTGATTACCCAGTGAGTTTGATACCGAGTTGGTATTCAAAACAGTTCCAGCACCGGATACGAACTGGTTAGTCTCAGAAGTCAGCACGTTTCTCGTCCTGTATGGCTCAGGATAACCTGCAGATGTTCCGTATCCAACCCGTAACTTCAAGTAATTCAGTATGTTACTATAAGAAAGTGCGGCAATTGCATCTGTAGGAACAAATGACAAACTAACAGAAGGATAAAGTATGGATCTGTTAGCTGATTCCAGCGTAGAAGTCCAGTCATTCCTGGCCTGTACGTTCAAGAACAGGTAGTAGTTATATCCAACTGTTGCAGTTGCATAAACTCCCATTGTGTTCTCCTCTCTGATACCAGAGAATCCATTGTGATCAATGAAGTTATGATGCTCTGCAAGACCGTAAACAAACTGGTTTGAACTGAAGAACATATTTGCGTGACCCGCTTCCCTTCTGCTGTTGAAACCAACAATACCATCAATGGAAATAGACTCAGAAATATCAAAATTGTAAAGCAAATTGAATAACTGGTCTGTAATTCTATTTGTGAACCTGAGCGTATTCATCTCACCATCGGGTACCCGGGGTCCTCCTCGATGAATAAACCTTCTGTTCATCTGATCATAACTATCAAGGCTTAATCTGTATAGCAAAGTCAGGTTTTCAGTAAGTTCATACGACAATTCTGTACTTGAGAAGAACCTGTTGATCTTCTCTATCTGACCTGAGTTGTTCAGCGTCCAGCGAGGGTTCTGAATGGCAGATCCCCTTCGATAATAAACGTTGGATCCGTCTATCGGCGACTGAAAAGGCAGGCCGTTCAAATCCATTGAACGAGGGGTGAACATAATCGCAGCGAAAAGACCGTTACCATCACCACCAAAAGCTGGTGCAGTAATTGGCGTCAGTCTATCGGAATTTACATAGTTAAAACTACCTTTTATCCTAAGGCCGTTTTGCAGCTTAGTTTGGGCTCCCAGACCGAAATTATGCTTGTCCAGGAAGTTTGATCGATCTTCGCTACCTATCTTATTGTCCTTCTTAGGCGTAAAACCTTCTTCAGCCAGGTAACTGTAAGTAGCACTTACGGAAGAGTTGTTACCCAAATTACTTTGAACGGCAAGTGAAGTATTTGTCGCAAAGCCGGGATCAAAGAAGTTCTCGACACTCTTGTAAGGCTTATAGTCATAAGGTACATCGATGTACTGTGGAAGATCATCGTTGTACTGCGCCTGATCATAGGGGTGAGTGATCTGAACTACACCGTTGTTTTCTCCGATGTAATCGGAACCGTAAGAAGATGGATTTGTGTCAGCGAATGCAGCTCCCCAGTTTGAGAAGAACCATCCGAAACCTGCGTTAAATCCATTTCCGTAAGTATTCTGATAATCAGGGATATTAGCTACCTCTGAACGGTAAAATCCCTGGGTCAGGCTAACTTCCATTTTTTTGTTAGCTCCAGCACCGGCTTTTCCATTTTTTGTAGTTACAAGAACCACACCATTTCTACCGGCTTCACCGTAAAGTACGGTTGCTGAAAGACCTTTCAGGATCGTAACTTCTTCAATCGTATTCGGATCCAGATCCAGGAATCGTGAAGAAGCAGTGGCACTACCAGTTACAAAGCTCTGGCCAGAACCTCCGGTAACCTCATTACCGGTGTTTGTGTTTGTGTTGAACGGAATACCGTCAACAACAAATAAAGGT
Source organism: Cyclobacteriaceae bacterium (assembly GCA_028278225.1). Lineage (GTDB taxonomy): Bacteria > Bacteroidota > Bacteroidia > Cytophagales > Cyclobacteriaceae > JANQEU01. The sequence continues at coordinate 173,799 of JANQEU010000020.1, read as the reverse complement.
TGGTTTGATCCCGTTATCGTAGAATATCCACGAATAATAACGTTTGTACCGGAACCAGCCAAACCTGAAGTTTGTGTGATGTCTACACCTGTGGCCTTACCTCTCAACAGACGTGCAATGTCCGATTCCTGACGATTCGTGATTGCTTTGCTGTCGATTGAAGTAACACCGTAACCCAATGCTTTCTTTTCTTTGACGACACCAAGTCCCGTCACAACAACTTCAGCAAGGGTTTCGACATCCTCTACCATCGAAACATCGATTACTGATCTTGACCCAATCTCAATTTCCTGGGTCGCCAAACCAATAAAAGTGTAAACCAGAGTTCCTCCTTCTTCCGGAACAGGTAGACGGTAATTACCATCCAAATCAGTAGTCGTACCAGTCGTAGTCCCTTTCAGGATCACGTTTACACCAGGTACTCCACTTCCATCCGCATCAGAAGTAACTCTACCAGAAACAGTTCTTTGCGCCATAGTCATGCCTATGACGAAAAGAAAAGAGATACTAAAAAGTAGAATCCTCTTCATATTAAAAATTGGTTTAAAAGTGAACATTAAAAATTATCCAAGCACTAAAATATAATATTTTATTAACATTAAAAATCTAAGATACAATTAAGAATATGGCCCCAAAAATATGATTATTCCAATATTCAACCGATTGCATAACAAACTGTATCGAAATTGTGGGAAAGTCTGATTTTACCAAATAATCATTTTTCAGATACCTGATATTTTGAAATTAATTTTGCGATGACCGCAATGTTAATTTTTACGGTTTACCTGCAAAATTTCGAATTCGATACGGCGATTTTTGTGTTTTTCTTCTTCTAAAGTAAACCTTGGCTTGCTCGACCCATATCCCTGGTAGACAAGTTTTTGCGTATCCACACCACTCGAAATGAGGTAATCATACACCGCCCTGGCCCTGTTCACAGAAAGATTTTTGTTGTACTCATCCGATCCGATTTCATCGGTATGACCCGATATTTCCACTTTGATATCATACTGCTTTAAAAAATCACTAATGTTGTTAAGCTCTGATATGGATCTGGAAACTAACTCATAACTGTCAAACTCAAAATAGATGTTTTCAAGCACAAGATTGAGGCCTTTATCTATTGGCTTTAGCCTGATGTCTATGGTATCCGGATCAAGTAATGTGTTGTCCTCCACGACAAACCGGAAATCTTCGAACAAATAGCCCTCCGAACTTACAAAAGCTCCGTATTCATTTCCTTCGGTCAGTACAAAGAAGTAAGACCCCAGAATTGGATCTGATTCCGTCTCGTACCTGATCTTGTTGACCGCAAGATCATACAACCTGATAGTTGCACCTATCGGTTTTCCGGTTTCAGCATCCAGGACACGACCAGTCACATAACTCGCCCGGTGATCCACTAACGTATCTTCCTTAAAATAAATCTTGGCAACTTTACTTGAAATATATCCATCGCCATCCATCTTTTCCAATGCAAAAAAGCCTGTCATCCCGTCTGCAGAAATGATCAATGACAACTGATCATGATGATCATTTACACCAAAGCCCAGATTATTTGGCTGCCCCCAGATCGAATCTCTCTCGACTTCCGAAATAAAGAGGTCATACCCCCCAAAACCGGGATGACCTGTGGACGCAAAAAATAACGCCTGGTTGTTGCTATGAATATATGGTGTCGTTTCATCGGATTCGGTGTTTACTTTCCCACCCAGGTTAACCGGTTTTGACCATCCTTTTTCATCGTAATATGTAACCCACAGATCCCGCTGACCATATCCGCCGGGTCGATTGGAAGAGAAGAAAAGCCCCCGGCCATCAGCACTGAGACTGGGCTGGGAATCCCAATAAGGTGAATTCACCATGGCACCCAGATTGGTGGGATTTGACCAATTATCTCCTTTTTTAGTTGCAATGAACAGATCGCAGCTCCCAAATGAGTTTTTTTCCTCACATGACGTGAAGATAATGGTCCTGCCGTCAGCCGATATGGTGCAGGCACCTTCATTGAAAGGGGAGTTGATATTTTTAGATATGGATTTTGCGTTTGTCCACTCTCCGTTCTCAAACCGACTAACCACCAAATCCTCGTCATCTTTCTGCGAAGCGCCGTTCCTTCTTGTGAAAAAAAGTGATTTCCCGTCAATGGTAACAGCCGGAAAGTATTGAGTATAAAATTGGTTGACTTCCGGAGGAAGTAGCTCAATAACATAATCCAGCCTGTGCTCACTGTTATCTATTGCAAATGTGATATTATCCACAAGTTTTCTTTTGCCAGCGTCAGTTTTCCAACTCTCACTTTTCTTCTGACCCACTTTCAGGATTTCGAGTGCCTTTTCATATTCTCCATTTTCAAAATACAAATCAGAGAGAAAGAACGCATGACGTTCACTGATTTGATCATTGGGGGTAAAGCGTCTGTAAAGGTCGTAGTATTTGTATGATGAATCCAGGGAACGCAGAATCGAATAGGCTGAAGCCAGGCGAAGCAATGCTTCGGAAAACTCCGGGTCTTTCGTCACGGCTTTTTTGTAATAAGAAATTCCCTCATCAAAATTCCGCTTACGAATGGCTTCCCTGCCCCTCTCATAAAACTTGGCAGCTTTCTTACTCCCGGTAGATAATGAAGCAGATTGTGTGTAACCTATTATGGAACATGAAAGTAGCAGCAAATAAAGGACGGAGCGCATTACGGAATATCCATGTACTTGTGTGTTTGTAAAGATATACGCCATGAAGGGTTATTCTTTATAAAGTCAACGATCAGAGGGATTATTTTGTGACGTTGAGACCATTCCGGTTGAAGAAAAAGTTTTGCGGCAGGATTCATTTGTCTTGCCTGATCCGCTGCCCATTGAAGGTCCGATCTATGATAGATGACAACTTTTAATTCATCACCCATTTCATAAAACTCTTGCAGTGGCTGCCGAAACTTCTTCGGAGAAAAACAAATCCAATCCCACTCACCGGTTAAGTGGTATACACCGGATGTTTCTAAATGCGCTGATTTACCGACTGCTCTTAACCCCCTCGTGAGTATGTCCAAATCAAACATGAGTGGCTCACCACCTGTTACGACGACTATGTTTGATTTGCTCCGATTACATTCCTGTACTATATCTTCCACAGACCGGGATTGGTCAGCGTGGATTTCCCATGATTCCTTCACATCGCACCAGTGACAACCCACATCGCAACCTGCCGTCCGGATGAAGTGGGCAGGTGTGCCCGAAAAAAAACCTTCACCCTGAAGCGTACTGAATGATTCCATTACCGGGATCCTCAGCCCCTTCGATATTTCAATATCACTGGATATGTCTGTTTTCATATGCTTTCAGCGTATTTAATAGAAGTGACGCTATTGTCATTGGGCCAATACCTCCCGGAACCGGTGTGATATAGCTTGCCTTCTTTTTAGCATTTTCAAAATCAACATCACCGGCTATACGAAAACCACTTCTTTTGGTATCATCCTTTACTCTTGTTGTTCCAATATCAATCACCACCGCACCTTCTTTGATCATATCAGCAGTCACGAGATTTGGTCTTCCAACTGCAACAAGCAAGATTTCAGCATTTTTTGTATGAGAGGCAAGATCCTGGGTAAATTCATGACAAAGTGTAACAGTTGCCATTCCCTGCTTCATAAGCATCAAAGACAAAGGTGCGCCTGCAAGGCGACTGGCACCTACGACCACACAGTGTTTCCCTTTCATCTCAATTCTGTACCTGTGCATTAATTCCATCACCCCGTATGGCGTGGCCGGCAGGATCAAAGGGTTTTGAGAAACGATAGATCCAAAGTTTTGATTCGTAAAACCGTCCACGTCCTTTTCCGGTGAGATCTGCTCGGTGATATGTTCTACGGAAATGTGATCCGGCAACGGTAATTGTACAATAAAACCGTCAATATCGTCATCCTCATTTAAACTTTGAATATGGTGCTTGAGTTTGGACTCTGAAATGGACTGAGAAAACTGCATCAACGAATATTCGAATCCCACGGCTTTGCAAGCTGTGATCTTTCCTCTTACATAGGTGTGACTCGCGCCGTCATCTCCGATAAGGATGATTGCAATGTGAGGCGGTCTGTGACCTTCACCTTTCAGCTGCTCCACGCGCTGTGCAATTTCTTCCTTTATGTCTCCGGCAACCTTTTTCCCGTCAATAATCTCTGCCATATCAATCATCTAATTTTAATACTGCCATAAATGCCTCCTGAGGGATCTCAACACTTCCAACCTGTCTCATTCTTTTTTTCCCTTTTTTCTGCTTTTCAAGAAGTTTTCTTTTTCTTGTGATGTCACCACCATAGCATTTCGCAATTACGTTTTTTCGAAGTGCTTTAACCGATTCCCTGGCGATGACTTTGGTTCCTATAGCTGCCTGGATTGCGATTTCAAACATTTGTCGCGGGAGCAATTTTCTCAGCTTTTCACATAATCTTTTTCCCCAGTCATACGCTTTGTCCCGGTGCACAATTGCAGATAAAGCATCTACTTTGTCACCATTAAGCATAATGTCAAGCTTGACAAGGTTTGACTTTTTATAACCGATCAATTCATAATCAAGGGAAGCATATCCCCTGGAAATGGTTTTCAGTTTATCAAAAAAATCAAAAACAATCTCGGCAAGTGGCAATTCAAAGGTTAGTTCAACTCTGTCCGAAGTAAGATAAACCTGATTCTTGATCTCCCCTCTTCTGTCCATACACAAAGCTATCACCGGGCCGATGAATTCGGATTTCGTGATGATCTGTGCCCTGATATAGGGTTCTTCCACATGTGAGATCCTGTTAGGCTCAGGCATTTCCGAAGGTGCGCTTACCGGAATGATCGTTCCTTCGGTTTTGATCGCATGGAATTGAACTGACGGTACCGTGGTAATGACCGTCATATCAAATTCCCGCTCCAGTCTTTCCTGCACGATTTCCATATGCAACATGCCCAGAAAGCCACAACGGAATCCAAATCCGAGTGCGGCTGATGTTTCCGGCTCCCACACAATGGAAGCGTCATTCAGCTGAAGTTTTTCCATCGAGTTGCGCAACTCTTCAAATTCACTGGTTTCCACAGGGTAGATCCCTGCAAAAACCATAGGTTTCACATCCTCAAAACCTTTAATCGCCTCCTGGGATGGACGATCTACATGTGTTATAGTATCTCCCACTTTGACTTCCCGGGCTATTTTTATACCGGAGATCAGGTAGCCAACGTTGCCTGCTTTGATCGTACTTTTTGGCTCATGATCCAGTTTCAACACTCCTATTTCATCTGCATCGTACGTACGCCCGGTATTCACAAACTTCACCTGATCTCCTTTGCTGATGGTACCATTGAAAACCCTGAAATAAACCTCAATCCCCCTGTATGAATTGAAGACCGAATCAAATATCATGGCTTGCAGTGGCTCATTTTCGTCGCCTTTGGGACGCGGAATCCTGTCTACTATTGCTCTGAGAATATCGTCAATGCCAATCCCTTCCTTGGCGCTCGCATGTATGATGTCTTCTTTTTCACAACCTATCAGGTCAATGATCTGATCAGATACTTCGTCCGGCATTGCCCCGGGAAGATCAATCTTGTTGAGGATGGGGATGACTTCAAGATCGTGCTCGATAGCAAGATACAGGTTTGATATGGTTTGTGCCTCAATTCCCTGCGAAGCATCCACCACCAACAGAGCGCCTTCACACGCGGCAATTGACCGGGAAACTTCATACGAAAAGTCAACATGGCCCGGTGTATCGATTAAATTCAGCGTGAAATTTTGTCCATCGTGAGTATAATCCATTTGAATGGCATGACTTTTTATGGTAATGCCTCTTTCACGCTCCAGATCCATGTCGTCAAGCAATTGCTCCTGCATGTCACGGCTGGACACGGTATTGGTAAATTCCAGCAACCTGTCCGCCAGGGTACTTTTACCATGATCGATGTGAGCAATAATGCAGAAATTCCTTATCTCCTCCATATCCTGAAAAGAGAGCAAAAATAGCATAATACATGCCAATACTGACTTAAGAAATTGAAGATAATGTTAACGATGCCTCCTACTTGCGATCCCTCGTGTCAATGATAATGGTCACCGGGCCATCATTGATCAGGCTAACCTGCATATCCGCACCAAATTCTCCGCTTTGAACTTGTTTCGAGGTTATTTGAGAGATTGTTGATTTAAAAGCGTTGTATAATGGAATTGCAGTTTCCGGCCTGGCAGCTTTTATGTAGGAAGGTCTGTTTCCCTTTTTGGTGCTGGCATGGAGCGTAAACTGACTGATCACCAGGTATTCACCGTCAACATCCATGCAGCTTAAATTCATTTTACCTTCGGCATCAGAAAATATTCGCAGTTGAGTGATCTTCTTTGCAAGCCAGTCAACATCCTCCTGGTTATCGGCTTCTTCAATCCCCAGTAAGATTAACAGCCCCTGATCAATGGAACCGCTTACATTTCCTGAAATTGAAACTGATGATTCTGCAACTCGCTGAATAACAGCAATCACAGGCGTGCGAGATCTTCCATATCTTTAGGCTGAAACACCTCCAGTCCGGGCCTGTTTTGCTTTGCTACAATGAACATGGCCTTGGCTACATCTTTGCCATGAATTGACCACAACCTCGTCTTTCTTCCACCCACAATAAAGAAAGACAGAACTGAGCTCAAAGCCTTTGCAACCTCTTCCCAAAGTCTGAACTCATCCCTGTAACCCAGCAACAGGGAGGGTTGATAGATCTTAAGCGCAGAAATGTTCATGCCCTTCAGCTCTTCCTCCAGCCTGCCCTTGATCTCATTATAGAAAAGTGCTGAATCAGGATCTGATCCGACAGCCGTCACCACGTGGTAGGATTCAAAGTTTGACTGGTTCATGGTCAACTCCGCCAGCTTAATAGGGTAATCAAAATCTATCTTTTTAAACACTTCCTTCGAGCCAGCCTTTTTCATTGTTGTACCAAGGCAGCAAAAAACATGATGGGCGCTGAATTGCTCTTTGAAATCTTCCAGCTTGTCAAAATCCTCGATAATGACAACCTCCAGCCGGTTGTCTTTTATGGCAAGAGGACGTCTGGAAAGGATAATTATTTTTTTGTAATAATCCTGGGCAAGAATAAGTCGAACAAATTCCTTTCCTACTAAGCCGGTAGCTCCTGCAATTAGAGCAGTTTTGTCAGACATAAATTAGGTATTGATCATGTAATTTGGCTGAAATTTAAGCATTATTTTGTTTAATGCCGGCGTCCTCCATTTCCCATTTTTCGAACTTACTGATATCCTCTGTTATGCGTCGAAACAGGTAATAGATGACTGAAATATCATCGATAAACCCAAGTGCAGGAATAAAATCCGGAAGGAGGTCGGTTGGTGTTATGAAATAGACCAGGCCGAAGATGAGAAGCAGTATCGTTTTACCGGAAAATGCATTGTAACTCCCCTTGAAATGGGCTTTTAACATTCTTCTAAAGGTATCGAGGGCACTCACAAAATTCTCTCCGTCTCCAATACTACTTTTATAATTTTCTATCCTGGATTTTACTTCACTCAGAAGTTGACTGATCCGTTCATTTTCGGTTGCAACTTTTTTTGCTTTGTTCCAGATCTTTTCTGTTGTTTGGTTCATTGATCAAAAAACTTCTCTTATTTCTCTCTTAACGTATAAGATAGCATTCTGAACGGAATCCTTCTCTATGCTGCTTTCAAAAACTGCTTTGGCAAGATCCAACGATTTGGCATCATCATCCAGTCCCCTGCCGGCCTCATTGATGGTAGTGATCAAATCCTCAACAGCGCCCGACACATAAGCCCATGCTTCTTCCGACAGATATATCTGCTGCGCAAGATTGTGATTGAATTCCTGGCGGATCTCTGAAACCAGTACCTGCTGAAATTCTCTTGCTGTGAAGTCAGGATTATTCAACCTGGTAATGAGATTATTTGGCGAAACTCTTTCAAGCAACAAGGTAATTCGCTCGTATGCCTGAAGCCTTACCGGCAGGATGGTTTCCTGATTTTTCTGATAGGTAGCGGTTCTTACCTCATCGAGTCTGGATGATAAAAAGGACCTTACCATCAAATAAACCGCATATAGCACGATCAACGCCGGACCAAGGATCTTAAGTAGTTCGATGAAAGTTTCCATACTATAATTCGGTTATCGTAACGGTCGCTCAAAAATAAATATTTTCATGTGTACAAGTATCGGTTTTACGCTTCATATGGAGTTAGGCAAATATTGTTACTCCGGAGCGGTAATTCCCACACTGGAATATTGGTTATGCCAAAATACATTCTCATTTGAGACGTTTGGATTCTTTATGCCAATTTTGCAATATGCGCTCACCTGTTGAAATTACTAAGAAAGCGATTGCGGAGATCAGGCACATTCTGCAAAAAAAGAATATTCCTGCCGGCTATGGATTAAGGATGAGTATAAAAGGCGGAAGGGGTTGTGCAGGTATTAATTATGCTCTTGGGTTTGACAAACCCCGTGAAAATGATGAAACATTCCAAATAGATGGGATTGAGATACACATCCGGAAAAGTGAAATGATGTTCCTCATCGGGAAAAAGGTGGATTTTTACGAAGGTCCGGATGCTCGGGGGTTTATGTTTACAGATACGGGCAAGGATCATGAAGACATTTCGACGGTCGCACGCTGACACAACCCTTTAATGGGCGGATTGTATTTGCATACCTTAACAGTCACCTTTTCTATCTGGGAAAAATTTTCTTTCAGCACAGTGATTATTTTACCGGCAAGGTGTTCGAGCAGGTTGGCGTCAATTGCCATCACATCCGCAATAAGTTCGTAGACCTTCTCGTAATTCACGGTTCCCTCCAGCCGGTCAGAGGCAGCCGCTTCGGAGAGGTCTAATTCGAGCCTGACATCTACACTGTACTTGTTTCCGATGATGCGCTCCTCCTCGTAATAACCGTGGCGGGCATAAAATTCCATGCCTTCGAGAGATACGATTCCCATGGATCAATTAGTTACCGACTTCGTCAAAAAAAGAACCTTTGCCGGTAAGTTCGTCTTCGGAAGTGTCTTCCCGGGGTTCCTCTTTCCCTTCCTCGGGTCCCGGGTCTTTGGACTTTATAAATTCCTCAAGTTTGCTTTTGGTTCCTTCATTGTCCCCTTCAATTTTAGGAATGGAGTCTGACTTGGCGACAGGGGTTGTTAGTTGTTCGCTATTTATTCTTTCTTCGGATTCCTTGACAAGGCTTCGTACTTTTTTCAGATGATCCTCCAATTTGAAGGTCTCATGCTGTTTTGTAGTTCTTTGCAATCTATCCTTGATATCCTCAGCCAGATTTGTGAGTTCGGCGATGATCGAATCTCTTTGACTGGCAATGGATTGGTAGTTTTTCTCCAGATCCCGAATGGCATTTTGCATTTCATCAATCAGTGCTTTGGCCTGGGCTTCTGCTGTTTCAATAATGGACTTTGCCTTTGCTTTTGACTCGCTTAGTACCGCTTCGGCATTCATCTCCGTCTCCTTCAAATGCAACTCCGCGGCTTTGTTGGCCTGATCTATCAGGTTTGCACCAGTATCTTCAGCAGTTTTCAATGTTTTAAACAGTGAGTTTTCTACTTCCCTCAACTTGGCGACTTCTTTCTCGGATTGTTCCAGTTTGATTTTAAGCTCCTTGTTTTCATCGACTATCCGTTCCCACTCATTGGACAGGGATTGGAGGAATGCATTAACCTCGTCCTTATCGTAACCCCGAAGTTTTTTCTCAAAGCTTTTCTGCCTAATCTCAATAGGTGTAATTCTCATTTAATCATCAAAATTTATTTCCCAGATAGAAATCGTGTGATCATCACTACAGGACACCAAAAAATTATTAAACGGCATCCACAATAATTTATTGACAGATGTGCCGTGTCCGGCATGGCGGTCTTTGTCAATGACTTTTATTAACTGGTATGCAGGCGAATCCCACACTTTGATCGCCTTATCCATGCTACAAGTTACAAAATGTCGCCCATCCGGGCTAAATTCAATGTCGTTGATAGCATACATATGCGCAACAATGTCCTCTTTCAACTGCATCGTCTCCTGATCCCAGATTTTCAAATGTGCATCGCGACTTGCACTTAACAGGTGATCGGTGTTTGGGTTTGATTTCAATCTGAATACGGAATTTGAATGAGCTTCAATTTCATGGACCAGGGTATACTGAAGGAGATCGAATACCCGGATAGTAGTGTCGCTGCAACCAACATACACCTTACCGTCTATGAATTCCATCGACCTTACATTTTTGTCCGAAGCACTGATCCTGTGGGTAATTGATAAGGTATCAATATCAATAATAATTACTTCTCCCTCTCCCGTTCCCACATAAATACTGTCCTGATCCAATTTGATGTCAAAAATCGCGGCGGAAGTCAGCTTTAAGGAGCCGATTTCCTTCTTATTCCTGACATCAATCAGGTGGATCCCGTCATAGTTTTGACCGATTACGAGGGTCTCACGAGGCTCAGAATAACAGATTGAATAAATTGATGAAGGAACTTTTGCCAGTATGGTACCCTTTTCCAGCTCCTCTAAATCCCACAATACGACCATCCCATCTCCACCGGCAGAAAAGAAGTGCTGATCGTCAAATTTGGCCAATGTGTAAAGACAATCTTTATGTCCCGTATAGGTATGATATTTTGAAACTTGGATTGATCGCTTCATTTCTCGGACAAAATTATTACAATTGTGGTCATACTTTTATCAAGATGCCACTCTTATTGTCTAAACCGGTGAGTCCGTTTAGCACTTATGCTATCTGGAATATAACCGAAACAGAAGCCCAGCTTCTGGAAATGATAGATGAGACGCCTCCTGAGGCTCAGCCAAATAAAAAATCAGAATGGATCGTTACCAGAATACTCATTAAGTATTTATGTGATTCTTTTAACCTGGATTATGAAGGCGTTGATAATCTTGATACAGGGAAACCGATCCTTGTAGATAGTGATGCAGAGATCTCCATAACGCATTCCTTCCCATTGGCGGGTGCACTGATCAACCTCCGCAAACCCTGCGGGATTGATCTGGAATGGCCCAGGCAAAAATTACACATTGTCGCCTCAAAGTTTCTGAATAAGGATGAGGAAAAGTATAACACTGATCTGCAGTCGCTTTGTAAGATCTGGGCATCTAAGGAGGTCTTGTTCAAAATCCACGGTAATAAAAACCTGAGTCTGAAGGAGGAAATGAAGATCTCATTCAGTGGGGACTGGCAGGTGGACGGGATGATCCGGAAGAATGGAAACAGCTTCAGTCACAAGATTGCCATTGAGCCAATTCATAATTATTTGTTGGCCTATAACATTTGATTTCAGTTAAATTTCCTCAGAGGGGTCAGGCTCAATCTGCTGTAGTATTGTCTTTACCTCATCACTTTTTTCGTAATCCCCTACTTTTTCAAACGAAACTACCAGGTTCCGAAGGTATCTGACAATAATTGAGATATGGGAACAAGGATTGTAATAGATATCCCTTGGCTCCAACTGTAGGTGTTCAATGTAATTGTCAATATCCTCCCTTGAAAAAATGAGGCCTTTATTAAATACATTGATGTAGAATTGTGTATGGTCATTTTTGTAGGTGAGAATGAAAAGATTGGGAAGGTTTACGCCATAGACCGGCAAATTTAGCTTTTGTGCTACAAGAAGATAGATAGAGCACAACGAGATAGGATTTCCTTTTTTAGATTCCAGGACGATATTGATCATGGAGTTGGCCGGCGAGTGAAAGTTTTTGGTATTAGCTCTGAACTTTAGTTTGTCAAATATGACACTGTTCATTACCCTGACCTGATCGAACGGGACCAGGTCTTCTTTCATCTCAGTCCATACCTCGTAGTAAAGCTGGTCAATTTCTTTCTTCAGCTCGTCGTACTCCAGATCAGGGTACTGGTAAGTTGCAACCAACCAGAGTCCTTTTAGTAGATTGTCCTCCTCAGATTTTTTCCAATCAATTAAACGCTCCTGGACAAGTTCAAACTGCAGTGAATGAATAAGATCCTCAATTTTCCTTTGAATGACGGGATTAAACTGATGTTCCCATTCCTGCTCAAGAAATGGAATAATGGATGTGCCGAATGATCTTATTTGGCCTTCAACGTGGTTGACAACTTCATGGTCGTCATCTTCAAGTAGTGTTACCAGTGCCTTTAACTCTTTCTCCTGCATCTATGTCTGGATCACACCTACATTCATACTCTTTTCGATGGGCGCATGATTTGCTGCCTCTATACCGATGGAAATGGCCTTTCTTGTATCCAAAGGATCGATAATACCATCCACCCATAACCTGGAAGCTGCATAATACGGACTCAATTTCTCGTCATATGAGGTTTTTATCTCCTTCAGCAGTTTCTCTTTCTCTTTCTCAGATATCTCCTTTCCTTTGGTTTTCATCCCTGCAATTTTGATCTGCAATAGTGTTTTAGCGGCAGAATTGCCACTCATGACCGCAATCTGCGAGGTGGGCCAGGCAAAAATCAGTCTCGGATCATAAGCTTTCCCGCACATGGCATAATTTCCGGCCCCGTACGAACTTCCTAATATAATACTGAATTTGGGAACCACCGAATTGGATACCGCGTTGACCATCTTGGCCCCATCCTTGATGATCCCACCGTGCTCAGCCCTGCTGCCAACCATAAATCCATTTACGTCGTGCAGAAAAACCAAAGGGATTTTTCTTTGATTACAGTTCATGATAAAACGGGCGGCTTTATCTGCCGAATCCGAATAAATGACTCCCCCCATCTGCATCTCGGGAGCGCCGTGGCTTTTCTTGGCCTTGACAACCTTACGCTGATTGGCTACTATTCCAACACTCCAGCCGTCAATTCTCCCGTATCCACAAATCAGTGTTTTGCCATAATCTCTTTTATATTCATCGAATTTGGAGTTATCCACCAGTCGTTCGATAATCTCCATCATGTCATAAGGAGTGACTCTGTCAATTGGAAACAGCGTGTAAATCTCTTTTCCCGGCTTTGACGGTGGCTTTGGTGTTTTTCGATTGTAGCCTGCTTTTGGGTCCTCACCGATTTTATCAAAAATCCTCTTTATCGCATCAAGACAGGAATTGTCATCCGGGAACTTGTTGTCTGTAACCCCTGATATTTCGCAATGCGTTGAGGCCCCGCCCAGTGTTTCGTTGTCAATGTCCTCGCCAACAGCCGCTTTGACCAGGTAACTGCCTGCCAGAAATATAGACCCGGTCTTGTCGACGATCATTGCTTCATCAGACATAATCGGAAGGTAGGCGCCGCCCGCAACGCAACTCCCCATTATTGCTGCGATCTGGACAATTCCCATTGACGATAAAATGGCATTGTTCCGGAATTGTCTCCCAAAATGCTCTTTGTCAGGAAATATTTCATCCTGCATGGGGAGAAACACCCCCGCACTATCCACCAGGTAAACAATCGGAAGCTTATTCTCAATGGCGATCTCCTGCGCCCGAAGATTTTTCTTTGCCGTCATGGGAAACCAGGCGCCTGCTTTGACGGTGGCATCATTGGCAACAACAACACATTGGCGGCCTCCGATCTTACCGATCACCACGACAACACCGGCCGAGGGACACCCACCCACTTCAGGGTACATTCCGTCTGCCGCCAGAGCTCCTATTTCCAGGAAATCTTCATCGTCCAGCAGGTACGACAATCTTTCCCTCGCCGTTAGTTTGCCCTTATTATGTTGATTTTCAATTTTGCGATCACCTCCTCCCAGCCTGATCTGATCAAGCTTCTGATCCAGGTCCTTAAGAAGTTTCTTATGGAGATTTTCGTTTTGATTAGATTGCTGACCCATATCGGCACCTTACGGATCATTCTTGTCGCCACCTACCAGTTTACTGTGTTTCCTGCCAAGTGGTTTTAAGAAATCTTTGGGGTATTGGTTAAAGTGTATCGTAAGTTTATCCAGGTCAACAAGCAATTGATTAAGATTGTTGTATAGGGAGTCATTGTTTGCCAGCTTCCCGAGTGTCCCTTCACCATTGTCGATCTCTTGCAGAAGATCCGTCAACTGATCAACCATTTTGTTCACGGAACTTAAAGTTTCATTGATCTTAAGATTATTGAGAGAATCAAGCAGGCCATCACTCTTTTTCAAGATGGGCTCTAACCTGCTCACTTGAGTATTAACATTTTCGATCAACCTCCGGGAAGCCGAAAGCGTTTTTGCAAGTTCTTCCTTATTGGTCCTGATCACATCATTTACCTCGCTCAGTGTAATATTCAACTCCCCTATCGCCTTATTGACTTTTTCCCCGCTACCCTGTAACCCCAGCAAAATCTCGTTAATTCTGCTGATCGTAATTTCCAGATTATTGGTGATAGGCTGAACGTTATCCAAATATTCTGCCAGTCCCCTGTCAATATAGGCAATCAAAGTATCGCCCGGACTTATAGGATTTACAATTTCCCCGATCTTTAGCACTATGGATTTCCCTCCCAAAATATCTGTATCTACCAGCTCGGCAACGGTACTATCTCCCAGTTGAATGTCATTGTTCAATGTTAGTTCTACCAAAATCTTGTTGTTGTCTTCCTGCAGCAGTCGAATATCACTAACTTTTCCAATAGATAATCCGTTAACTATAACAAGGTCTGATTTACTCAACCCGTCCACGTTATCATATATTGCGTAGTATCTTGCATTATCCGAGAAAAACTCTGTTCCCTTCAGATAATTAAAGCCATAGTAGAGAATTGCGCCCGAAACCAGCGCGATAAGACCAATTCTGAATTCTTTAGACACTAGCGAATATTTAGTAGTTGGATTCTATTTCCTCTTTATAATCCCTGAAAGCACGGAAGATCCCTGAAGCAATATAGACTTGATTAAGTTTATCGTTCAATTCTCGCTCCTCTTTCGGGTTACTAAGATAACCCACTTCTACTAAAACACTAGGCATTGCTGTGCTCCAAAGCACATACAAACTTGATTGTTTTACTCCACGACTTTTTCTTCCTGCCCGGTTCTTAAATTGGTTTTCTATCATGCCCGCTAGCATCAGACTTCTGTCCTGGAAGGCTGTCTGTGTGAGTGAAAACAGGATATAGGATTCAGGAGAATTCGGATCAAAATCATATCGCTCTTCATAATTATCCTCGAGCAGGATCACGGAATTTTCCCTTTTGGCAACTTCAAAGTTTCTGCCTGAGTTCTGGACTCCCATTACATAAGTTTCGGTTCCATAAATTTTAGGATTCGAGATCCAGTTGGCATGTACGGATATAAACAGATCGGCGCCGGATTCGTTGGCAATTTTCGGTCTGTCATATAACGTGGGATAAACGTCTGACTCCCGGGTAAGCAGTACTTCAACACCTGGGATATTTTCGTTGATGATCCGTTTCAATTCGAGGGAAATATCCAGCGCAATCTCTTTTTCCCGGGAGTAGGAACCACTCGTACCCGGATCCTTACCGCCATGACCCGGATCTATGACGATCTTTTGAATTTTGTAGTCCTTTACACCGACCGTGTGAAAAGATGCTAAAAATAGGATCAGTCCTAAAGTAATCGCAATATTTCTCACAATACTACGGTTGTTGTATATATCAAATGCGATATTTTTACACAAAATTGCAAAATTTTCTTAGAAATTAAAACCTGAGGCTGGTTTGGGGAGATTCGCGCTTTATCTTTTGTTATGGCTTTTATTTTTCGGATCCCGGGCCCAAACTGATAGTCTCAATCGCAGCACAAACAGGGATTTCCCCATATTTCAGGCAGATTCCATTTCTCCGGGTATTAACGATGCACTGGACGTATTTAGTGTGGATTCTGCACTTGTCCGGCAGGATTCTGTCACCGCGGCAGAAAGCGTAGCCCCTAAGAGTACCATTGAAACCACCATTAATTATAAGGCAAGGGATTCCATTTTCTTTGATATGCAAAATCAAAGGTTGAATATGTATGGGGAAACACAAATAGTCTACGGCAGTATGACACTGGAAGCTGAGAGAACGGACGTGGATATCGAACGAAAAACGATCAACTCCATTTACGAAATTGACAGTACCGGCAGGAAGATAGGAAAACCTGTTTTTTCCGAGCAGGATGAAGTCTATGAGACAGACAATATCGTCTACAACCTGGACACCAAACGCGCCCAGATCAAAGGTGTAATTACCGCCCAGGACGGTGCTTTCATGCATGGGGATGATGTTAAGAAAAATGAGAAGGACGAGATGTTTATTCGGGGTGCCAGATATACTACCTGCAATCTGGCAGATCCGCACTTTTTCATCGAATCGGAAAAGCTGAAAGTGATCCCCGGAAACAAGGTGATCTCAGGACCATTCAACCTCAGGTTCAGAGAAGTGCTTACCCCCCTGTGGTTTCCCTTCGGGATGTTTCCGCAACCAAAGAAAAAAGCTTCGGGAATTGTTTTTCCAACCTATGGTGAAGAAGCCAGAAGGGGTTTCTTCCTGAGGAATGGGGGATACTATTTTGCGTTCAACGATTACATAGATCTCAGGGTAACAGGAGATGTCTATTCTAAAGGGGGGTCCGGTCTGACGGTGAATTCCAACTACAGAAAGCGCTATGCATTCTCAGGGACGACAAATTTCAGTTACAATCGAAATGTGTCGGACGACCTTGAGAATCCGCTCAGGTCCAGCGATTTTTGGTTCAGGTGGAATCACAGGCAGGATACACGTGGCACGTCCAGCTTCAGTGCCTCCGTTTCACTTGGAACTTCTACCTACAACGAAAACACAAACCTGGTTGCACAAAGCTATCGCAGAAGTATCAGCAGTAATTACTCATCCAATATTTCCTATTCCAAAAGGTTCCAGGGTACTCCTTTCAGCATGACACTGAACGCCCGTCAAAATCAAAATGTCCAGACAGGTATCATGACGGTCACCCTCCCCGATTTTGCATTCACCACGTCGAGGCAAAATCCTTTAAAACGATTTTTTAAATCTTCCAATAACCCGTTTGCCAAACTGAGCTTCAGCCACAACTTTGTCGCAAAGAATGAACTGACCAACGCTGCCAGAAGGACCATCGGGCTACCGGCAGTCGCCAATGAAAACAACGACGCCCAGGATACTGTCGAGTTCAATTTGGAGAACCTGGACAGGATACTGGAAAGGTCAAAGATCGGTGGAAGACATCAGATCCCCCTTAGTACTTCAATTACACTTTTGAGGAAGCTGACACTCAATCCGAATTTCAACTACCAGGAAGTATGGTACACACGTGAGCTGGATTACACCTATTTGCCGGAAGAACAGGCTGTGCGTGTGGATACGATCGAGGGATTCAGCAGGGCCGGATCATGGACATCAGGGGCGTCTTTGAACACGATCATCTATGGTACCCATTTCTTTAAAGGAAACGGAGCTGTACAGGCGATCCGGCACGTGATCACTCCCTCCATTTCGTTCTCGTACAATCCAGATTTCAGTAGCCCGTCAAAAGGTGTTTACAAGAGAGTACAAATCGATAGTGCCGGTACGGAAAGAATATTATCAAAATATGAAGGATTTGTATATGGGTCTCCTTCGGGCCGTGAAAACCGAGCCATGAGCTTCAGCATCCAGAATAACCTGGAGATGAAAGTACGGGATAAAAAGGATACGACGGGTACCGGTTTTAAAAAGGTGAAGGTATTCGACAATCTTTCATTCAGCTCATCATACAATTTCGCAGCCGACAGCTTCAAGCTTTCTAACATTCGGTTTTCAACGCGAACCAGTTTTTTGAAAAATGCAATAAGTCTGAATTTCTCCGGAACCATTGATCCGTATGTCTATCAGCTGAATTCCGTAACTACTAACACCCTGGGGAAACGGGTTGTCGATCAAACACGACTCGACAGATATACCTGGAATAATGGTCAGGGCCTGGGACAGCTCACTAGTCTGAACACGGCCATCAACATCAACCTCAGACCCAGGTCAGGCGGAGGAGATAAAGAAGAGCAGGGAAGAGATACCCGTGATGGTCTGGTGGATGACCCTTTCAGCCAGATGGATAACTTCGGAAATACACTGGACGACACTGAATTCGAAGAACTTCAGTATATACAGCGTAATCCCGACGAATATGTCGATTTTGACATTCCGTGGAACGCCCGGATCTCTTACAGCATTAACAGGACCAAGAAAGGTTTTGATGATGCAGTGATCCGGCAAACCCTGACTTTCGGTGGCAGTCTGACCCTTACACCGAAAACCAAAATCTCCTTCAACTCAGGCTATGACATGCAGAAAAAAGAGTTCACGACCACCCGTATCGGCGTCACCAGGGATCTTCACTGTTGGGGATTGACATTTAACCTGGTGCCGTTTGGCAGGTTCCAGTCTTTCTCCCTGGTCATACAACCGAACTCTTCATTATTGCAGGACCTTAAACTTCAAAAACGAAGAAGTTTCCAGGATTTCTTCGGAGGATAAAGCCCTGGGGATTTTAGTGGTTCCTCAAAGAATCGGCTATACCGTCTGTAATTCCTGTGTGGGTTTCCTGAACTCAGCCCAATTGACGAAGAACACCAGAAAACCGGAGAAAATGTAGTACCCGGCAACCAGGAACTGCAAATTGGGTACGACAGTACCTATTAAGAACCAATCTCCCGAAACTGCGATGATGGAAACCCCGATCAGAGACTTAAATCCCTCTACGATCCAGGTGTACCGATTTCTGTCCATGAACATGGTAAAGCTGAATATTGAAAGAAATAGAAAAGCGCCATAATACAACATGCCGGGAAGACCAATCTCGGTCAGGTAATTAAACAGATACATCATGGACATGAAATTGAAAGCAAACTGGACCCATGACCATAATTGCAGCGAATACGGCAGCTTTGGATCGTACTTTTCATATTCGTAAACATTGTCGATGACTCTCACCGGATATTTCCCGGCGACGTCGGATGGCCGCCACCCTGTGGGCATAAACCAGATGCGTAGCTTATCCCACCAGCTTCCGGCTCTCCAGGCATCTTTGATGATCTGCCATAGATGTACGAAATTTATAATAACAGGATTCCAGGTTTTTACGGGCCGTTTCACACCGTAAACCGGAGGCACATCATCCAGCTCCTCCTGGAAGGTACCGAAAAGCTTATCCCAGAAAATGAAGATCTGTGACAGATTTTTGTCCAGGTACTCTTTATTGATGGCATGATGAACACGATGGTGGGAAGGTGTTACAATAATTTTTTCCAGAAACCCCATTTTGCCAATTAACCTGGTGTGATACCAGAACTGGGCAAAGAAATGTACAGGGGCCACTATAGCAACCACATCGGCAGGAACTCCGAGTAAGGCAGTGGGTATCATAAAAATGAAAGCGATGGAAAACCAGTTTGAAACAGACTGCCTCAGCGCACACCCAAGATTATACTCCTCACTGCTATGATGAATGATATGGTGATTCCAGAAATAATTTATAGTATGAGAAATCCTATGGACCCAATAACCCGAAAAATCAAGCCCCATAAATGCTAAGAAATAAACCAGCCAGGTAGCCTTGATCTCGAAAAGGGCCATATGATCTACCATCCATCCGTAGGAGACGATGATCACTGTCAAGCCCAGAACATCCTTGATCGCGTTGGTCACCCCTGAACTGAGACTGGAGAGTGTATCCATGCTGCGAATTACTTTTCGCTCCCTCATCCGGGCGAAAATGGCCTCAACCAAAATGAGCATAAGAAAAAAAGGAATAGCGTAATTAAGTGCAGCTACATAAGCTTCCATAAGGGCAGATCACGATTACGACAATTTACAAAACTAACCAATTCAAATGAGTGTCAGACCATGGCGTAAAATGCTCTAATGATATCGACGGTTCGGTAAGACAGGATAACTTTACAGGAAAACCTGATAATAAGACACCTACCACATTACAAATCGGTCATGACAAAACTATTCCGCCTCCTATTTCTCGTTGCACCGTGTACAATGGCCTATTGCCAGCCCAATACCGAAGTTTACCTGTTTGACTTAAAAGTAGAGGACAGCTTAATTTTCATTACAAATCCGGTTAATATTTCAAATAATCCGGGCTATGATAATCAGCCTTCATTTCTTTCTGATTCCAGGGGCATTTTATTTTCATCCGCCAGGGACGGACAAACCGATATCAGGAAATATGACATCGTGAACAATTCCAGCACATGGCTAACCGAAACCGAAGGTAGTGAATACAGTCCGACACAAATGCCCGATCAGCAAAACATTTCTTCAATCGTTTTGGAAAAGGACGGCAGGCAATTACTCTGGAGTTACCCCTTATCGGGGGGAAACGGAACGGAATTAATTCCCTATCTCAAGATCGGCTATCATGTCTGGTTTAGTACCGACCATTTGTTCGCTTATGTTTTAGGGCCTCAAAGCATGCTTCAGTCTATTGACCTGAACCGGAAAACCGCAGAAATTATTACTCAGAACATAGGTCGTTCGCTTCACAAAATACCTGGCACAGGGGAAATATCGTATATCGATAAATCAGACACCGAATGGAAAATCACCACTTATAATCCGTCTTCGGGTGAAAGCCAGGGACTTGTTTCCACGCCGGATGGATCGGAAGACATGATCTGGTTAAATGATGGATCAGTCCTGATTGGGGACAACAGCAAGATCATGAGGTGGCATACTAAATGGAGTCCGCAATGGCAGATGATCAGGGATCTGTCAGAGTCCGGCAAGTCCGGCATAACACGTTTGGCAGTGAGTCCGGATCACAAAAAACTCGCTGTAGTCGTAACAGAGTAAGTTTGGAGTAAAACCCATATCATACCCTAAATCACCAAACTTTATTCGGTTTATTGTATTAATTACAATAGATCGTATGAAAGTCCTTTGAGATACATTTCTAAAATTGCGAGTTCAAGTCCTTTTTGCTATTTTTCAAATTCATTGCTTAAAAATATATCCATGAGAAAGGGGTTAACTGTTCTGCTGTTTGTTGTGATGATGTCCGGTTGTTCCACTTATTATAACCATGTCATCGAATCTGACTATAGCTATGACGGCGCATTCAACCGTTATAAGACATTTGATTTTGTTGCGAAGAAGGATTTTGAAGGCTCGGTTGAGCAGAAAGCGTCCATAGAGAAATATCTGGGACGTAATCTGGAAACCTGGGGCTACAAGCAAAAAGACCGGAAGCCAAATTTGATAGTATTCTATAATCTGTACTTGGAGGATATGAAATTCACAGGCTACAAACAACCGGATTTCGAAAACTGGATACGATGGAACTTCTCTAAAAAAATTCTTGCCCAACCTGATTCCCTGATGTCCATGGATAAATACCTGAGTGAAAGAAAATATTACGGGCTGGACAGTTATGACAAAGCGCATTACAACCTCAAGGAGGGGACGCTTTTGATTTCACTCTTTGATCGTCGTAAAAACAAGACAATATGGCAAGGCTATGCGTCAGGTGTATTGGGAACGGATGAATTCAAAAATGATCGAATTATTCGGCATATAGTCTCCAGGGTAATGGACCAGTACAGGGTATTGGCAGTGGGGACAGTCGGATCATCCATTTGACCCAAGATTATCTTCTGAGCGTAATTATTTGATCAAAACCCGATTTCTATGACTGATCCTGCTTTTGCAAGGATCTAGTTCGCAATCCAGGCCTGTACCTCCTCCTTAGATGGATTCTTCAGGTCATTCAGTTTCATTTTTTTGCGCATTCCGCAAACATCATTGTGAAGTTTATTCGCATTTGCACTTTTCAACTGATCGATTGTCAAAATCCCGATTTTCTGCAGCAATGGAACATATTCTGATGCCACTCCCTGATCAATATAGTCCTGTTCCGACGCTACCCGGAGTTTTTTCTCAGGTCTCATTTGCGGGAAAAACAACACATCCTGGATGGATTGAGAATTTGTCATGATCATCGTCAAACGATCAATGCCAATACCTACTCCGGAGGTGGGTGGCATGCCATATTCAAGCGCCCGTAAAAAATCCTCATCCAGGACCATCGCCTCTTCATCCCCTCTTTTTGCCAGCTCCAGCTGATCTTCAAATCGATTTCTCTGATCAATGGGATCGTTCAGCTCGGAGTAGGCATTCATGATCTCCTTCCCATTGCATATCGTTTCAAAACGCTCCACAAGACCGGGTTCGGAACGGTGTTTTTTTGTAAGCGGTGACATTTCTTCCGGATAGTCCATGATGATGGTTGGCTGGATCAACTGTGGTTCGCAGGTTTCTCCGAATATCTCATCAATGATTTTAC
The DNA here is from genome assembly GCA_028278225.1 of Cyclobacteriaceae bacterium. GTDB lineage: Bacteria > Bacteroidota > Bacteroidia > Cytophagales > Cyclobacteriaceae > JANQEU01. Next base: position 151,543 of record JANQEU010000020.1, on the reverse strand, counting down.
CTTTTCCCATGGTATCGTCTATTTCCAGATCCAGTTTTGCCGTCACACTTTTCAGCTCGTCCTCATCCATTTTGGATATGTCAATGCCCGTAAAGTGTTCTATGGCCCCGTACATGGTATACCGTTTCCATGGTCTTTTGAAATCAATTATATTTTCCCCTACCTGAACTTTGGTGTCCCCATGTAAATTGATGGCAATTTTTTCAACAACCTCCTCCATAAGATCCATCATCCAGAAATAATCTTTGTAGGCCACATACAGTTCTACCTGGGTGAACTCCGGGTTATGGAACCTTGACATTCCTTCGTTCCTGAAATCCTTGGAGAACTCGTATACACCATCAAATCCTCCAACGATCAACCTTTTGAGATACAGTTCATTGGCTATTCTCAAATAGAGCGTCATGTCCAGTGAATTATGATGTGTCTTAAACGGTCTGGCTGCCGCACCACCATGTATGGGCTGAAGTATCGGTGTCTCAACTTCCAAATAGCCCTTTTCATTGAAGACCTGCCGAATTGTATCTATCAGTAGTGTTCGCTTGATGAATACATCCTTGATATCAGGATTCACGATGAGGTCGAGGTATCGCTGACGATATCTCTGTTCGGGGTCCGTAAAGGCGTCATAGGTCTTCTTTTCACCTTTTTCATCCGTAGCTTCCTTGACGATCGGCAGGGGTCTGAGAGATTTGGACAAAACCTTCAGTTCATTCACATGAATCGATATTTCCCCCACCTGCGTAGTAAATACTAATCCTTTCAAACCAACGATATCACCGATATCCAGTTTCTTTTTAAATACAGTGTTATAAAGACTTTTGTCCTCACCGGGGCAAATGTCATCCCTTCTCAGGTAGATCTGGATACGTCCGGTAGAATCCTGAATTTCAGCAAATGAAGCTGACCCCATGATCCGGCGGCTCATTAATCTCCCGGCAATGGAAATACTCTTATATTTTGTACTGCCATCCTCATAATTTTGGAGAATATCCCTGACGGTCACATCTACCGTGAATAGTTCCGGAGGGTATGGATTCACACCCATTTCGATCAATTCTTCCCGCTCTTTTCTACGCTGTGATTCTTGCTCGCTTAACGACATTTGCCTGTTTTAAAAGCGCAAAAGTAATTAGGAATTGCTTCTTCTTGCGGACGTTAAGATCCCAATGCTTCCCTTCGCTTGATTTCCTTCTTCACCAGCATGAATTCCCTGCTGCTTTGACCCGCTATGGATGTGTTCTCTTCAGCTCTCCTGAAAAGGTAGGGAAGCACCTTCTCAACAGGACCATAAGGAACGTATTTTGCCACGTTATATCCTCCCTTGGCCAGCTTAAATGATATATTGTCACTCATACCCAGGAGTTGAGCGAAGTACACCCTTTCATCATTTTTTTCCAGGCCTTTCTTCCTGATTAAATTCACCATAGCGGCGGAGGAATGCTCATTGTGGGTGCCTGTGCAAACTGAAAACCGATCGATGTTGTCCAATATGAATTCCTGCGCCAAATTATAATCGCGATCCGTAGCCTCCTTGTCCGGCTGGATGGGATCGACATATCCCATTTCCTGCGCACGCTCCCTTTCAGTCTCCATGTAGGCGCCCCGCACAAGCTTGGCGGCATAGTAGCAACCTGCACCGGTAATTTTCGAGAATGCCTGTTTCATATTCTCGAGTGCCTCATGCCGATAGAACTGAAACGTATTGTAAACAATGGAGCTTTCTTTGTTGAACTTCAGCATCAGGTCATGAACAATATCATCTATGACATCCTGGATCCATGATTCCTCAGCGTCAATCATAAATTTTAATCCGTTGTCAGACGCTCGCCTGGCAATTTCTTCCGCCCTGTTTCTGATGTTCTCAAAGTGCCTTTTTTCCTGTCCGGAGAGCGCTTCACCGGCCTGAACTTTGGACATGAGAGATCTGGATCCAAGACCCGTCATTTTTACCACACAAAACGGAATATTGGGATTGTTTTTTGCATAATCCGCTACTTTCAGGGCCTCCTCTTTGGTGTGATCAAAACTCTCCTCCCTCTCCTGTCCTTCTACGGAATAATCCAGTATGGTCTGAACATTATATTGTCCGAGGCTATCAATCGTTTTTTGGCAATCACTTATTGACTCCCCGCCACAAAATTGCTCGAAGATGGTCGACTTGATGATTTTTTTGACAGGAAATCTGATTCTCAGGGCGAAACTTGTTAGAAATGTGCCTATTTTGACCATCCAGGGTTTGCTCATGGAGGAGAATACAAAATGTGTTTTTCTGAGAGCGGAATCACTTCTTGATTCAAAAGCAATTTCCGTATCGTCAAATGTCATTAATGGATCTGAGCTCATAACGGGGTGAAATGTGGCAAATATAGCAAGCAGATTGTATAGTTTATTGCGTTAATTTCGCAACATGATATGAAGGGTATTTTAAAGAATGACAGTGCTCCCATCTTATATAAAATTTGCAGATGACCCTGATTTGGTTATAGGCAGTGTGATCGAAAAAATAAAGCCGGACAAAGTCGCCCTGCTAGTGGATGAAAATACAAAATCGCATTGTCTGCCCAGGGTAAAAACCTTGAAGAACAAGGAAATCATTGAAATAAAAAGTGGTGAGCACCACAAGACGCTGACAACTTGTGAGCTGGTTTGGAGGGAGCTCACAGAATTAAAATTTTCACGAAAATCACTACTTATTAATCTTGGAGGTGGTGTTATCGGTGATCTTGGAGGGTTCGTGGCATCCACATATAAAAGGGGGATCAGGTTTGTTAATGTACCGACCACTTTGCTATCACAGGTCGATGCCAGCATTGGCGGGAAACTGGGGGTAGATTTTCTGGGACTCAAAAATCACATTGGGGTATTTAAGATACCGGATGCTGTCGTGCTTTGGGAAGGTTTTCTTGACACCTTACCTCAGAGGGAATTAAGATCCGGATTTGCGGAAGTTTTGAAACACGGGCTTATCTGGGATTTGGCTTTCTGGGAGGAGATCAAAGATGTTGATTTTCCGGACTTCAAGGACCTCAAGCACATCCTGAAAAGATCGGTTGAGATTAAAAATGACGTTGTATCAGGGGATCCTTTTGAAAGTGGTCAGCGAAAGATTCTCAATTTCGGTCACACCCTGGGGCATGCTGTAGAAACGTGGTATCTTGAAAGGGGAAAATCACTTCTGCATGGTGAAGCTATTGCTGTCGGAATGATAATGGAATCATACCTGTCCAGGACGCGTTGTGGCCTTACCACCCCGGAACTGGACGAAATCACGAATTGCATCATAGGGATTTACGGAAAGATCGAGCATTTACCGGCACTGGAGGATTTACACATCCTGCTTCAGCAAGACAAAAAAAATGTCGGAATTACCGTTAACTTTTCTTTACTGGACAAAATAGGAAAATGCGTCTATGACCAACAGGCAGGAAAGGAAGAAGTCCGAAACTCAGTGCAATACTACCAGTCTCTCTAAACAAACATATTTTCACTTTCCTGCCGTTTTTTGCCTAGATTCAAGGAATTCAATTTATCCTTCAATCCTTTTTTCGGTCCGGCAAGTAAATAAGTGAAAGCCCCTATTATTGCAGTCAGTATGAATGTGAATATTGTTTTGGAAGTTGTCATCATTACTGTATTAGACGAATATCTATTTGAAATGGTTGTAACTGATTTACAAATTTTTCCCCATGAGCTATAAGCTCCACAAATACTACAAACAACTTTCGGGCCAGATTGTTCTTACTTCCTCAAAAAGTGAGAGTAACAGAGTGTTAATCATGAACGCTCTATCAGATGGTTTATTATTGGAAAACCTGTCGGAAGCCCGTGATACGGCTACCATGAAGCGGCTTCTGGAGGAAAATAATGAAGTCTGGGATGTGTTGGACGCCGGCACTACCATGCGGTTCTGCACAGCATTTCTGGCGTTAAAAGGTCATAAAACCATAATCACCGGAACAGAGAGAATGCAGCAAAGACCGATCGGGATACTGGTGGATGCACTGCGGGAACTGGGCGCTGGCATTGACTATCTGAAAAATGAAGGTTACCCACCCATGCAGATTTCGAAAATCAAGGATCAGAAAGCTGTAAAAATCCGTATCCCTGGCAATATCAGCAGCCAGTACATCAGCGCATTATTGATGATCGCTCCATGTCTGCCAAAAGGGCTTCAACTGGAGTTGGTTGGTGAAATCTATAGCCTACCCTATATTGAGATGACCCTGGGTCTGATGGGTCATTTCGGGATAAAACACGAGTGGCAGGCCAGGACGATAAAAATAGAAGCTCAGCACTACCAATCAAACACTTATCGGGTCGAGAGTGACTGGTCCGGGGCAAGCTACTGGTATTCCATGGCTGCCTTAAATCAAGATGCCGAAATATATCTATCAGGTCTTAATGAGATGAGTTACCAGGGCGATCAGGCTATTGCCGGGATTATGGAAACCTTTGGTGTCCGGACGACATTCACATCTTCGGGAGTTTCTCTTGTCAACCATGGGGCTAAGGAGGATTTTTTAGACCTGGATTTCAAAAAATGTCCCGATCTCGCTCAGACAGTTATGGTCATTGCCGCGGCGAAGAACATACATCTTCGTATGACCGGGCTCGAAAGTCTGAGAATCAAGGAAACCGACCGGATAAGCGCCATGAAATCCGAATTGAGGAAACTGGGTGCGAATATCGAGGAGTTTGATGGCTATTGGATATTAACGCCCGGAACTGTACCGGATACAATTCTTCCGATCGATACATATGAGGATCATAGGATGGCAATGGCATTTGCTCCGCTGTGCATGATAAGGAATATCGAAATAAAAGATCCGGATGTAGTTAAGAAATCATACCCCGGATTCTGGGAAGATTTAAAATCGGTTGGCGTTGTGATCGAATAAACAAATGCCTAATTTCAGGGCAAATCACTTACCATGGAAATTCAGGTTGAGAGCTGGTCTGATCTGCAGGAGAAACTATTTCATGATACCTGGGATGAAAAGATACATCGCTGGCGCTCGGCTTATGCATATCGTGGACTGGGTTCAAAAGAATACGATCTGAAAACGTCACTGATCAGGCTTGGCGGCGACTATAGCGAGCTCGAGCGTCATATCATTCGAAATTTTAAAAAGTATTCTTACCGGGCGATAATTGAAGATGATACCATCTGGCATTGGCTGTCAATCGCGCAGCATCACGGGTTGCCTACCAGGCTTTTGGATTGGACATTTAGTCCTTACATCGCCCTCCATTTTGCAACAGCTAACATGAATATGTATGATTGCGACGGTGTGATATGGTCGGTAAACTACAAAAGTGTTCACGCCAAGTTGCCAAATGTACTGAGAGCCACCAATAAAAAGGAAGGTTCCGACATATTCACAGCCCAGATGCTGGGGTCAGCGATCTCCAGTCTTGACGACTTTGACGAATTCAAGGAGGTTGTGGTATTTTTCGAGCCACCGTCACTGGATGAGCGCATAGTCAATCAACATGCATTGTTCAGTGTAATGAATAATGCATCAAAGACAATTGATCGCTGGCTGGAAGAAAGGAAAGATGTGAGCTGGTTTAAAATTATCATACCGGCAGAACTGAAATGGGAAATACGCGATAAGTTAGATCAGGCCAATATTACGGAACGTGTTTTATTCCCGGGTCTTACAGGATTGTGCAGTTGGTTGACAAGACAATATAGCTCAAGCACCCAATGAAAAGATCACTCTGCATTTTTGTTTTACTTTCCTCTGTATTTATTACTTGCTTCAGCCAGGAGATCACGACGGTAGTGCTGGTCAGACACGCGGAAAAAGAGGCTTCTTCGGGTTCCAATCCTAACTTATCGGAAAAAGGGATCAGAAGGGCTCAAAACCTGCAATCACTCTTCCAGGAAATAAAATTCGATGCCATTTATTCAACAGACTACCAACGAACAAAAAATACCGCAGCACCGGTGGCCCGAATGCAAGATCTGGAAGTTGTGATTTATGATCCCCGGAGTCTTAAGATTTTTGCTGATTCCATACTTGAAAACCACAGAGGACAAACAATACTGGTTTCCGGACATTCCAATACCACCCCAAGGCTTATCAATTTACTTCTCGGAGAAAACACCCAGGAAATGCTCAAAGAAGACGAATATGACTGGGTTTTCATTGTGGATCTTGCGGATGCCGGAAATGGAAAACTCAAAAAGCTGAGTGTTACAGTCGATTAGGATTACCTGCCCCGATGACCTTTGACTACTTCACAGGAAAATGTATCCTTGTAACGGTTTCATTTTCACTTACCTTTCCGGGCTCGGTGAGATATGTCTCGAAAGGATGAACTTTCTTGCTTGATTTGTAGACCTTATTCCTTGCCAATGTCATTCCCAGGCTCCAGGCATTCCCAAGGTGCCGGAACGGGCCCGTATGTGTAACATTATAGGTGGAAATGGCAGGAATTTCTCCGGTTGTAAACCCTTCGGGGGTTTCCTCCGGAACTTCCTTTATCGGTATCCCTGATGTATAGATCACTTTTCCCTTTACCATATCCCATTTATGATAAATGGAAAATGGAATGTCTGCTATATTTTCTTCGTTTTCTTTAGCCCAGCCCCTCAGCTTGCCGAAATCCTCTTGCATCGACGGACCTATCTTATCAATGGTGCATTCGGTTTTGATACCCATGTATTTACATCCGCTATAAGATGAAAGACCTTCATTATCCAGCTTGCTGGGAACTTCTCCGGTCTCGATGTAATCCTTCAGCATGCTCAGCCCCCTTTCATAATCCATTCCCACAAATGCTGTCATCATCTTTTTCATCCAAAACAGGAAAAAAGGAAGTCCGCTGTCCATCAGCCATGTAAGTTTTGTAGAATCTCCCTCTTCACTCATTTCAAACCAGACCTTAGCCTTGGATTTCCATGGTTTCAGAAAAGTCAGGTCGAGATCGATTCTTTGATTTTCATCTTCAGAGGTTATCTTCATTTCTCCGGAACCAACCAGATCTCCTTCCCACGAATATGACTTTCCGTCCTCTGAAACATCCACCGTGGCTTCCGGTTCCATGATCAACCATGGAGACCATGCTTGCCACTTATTCAGATCATTTAATGTGGCATAAACTTTATTAACCGGTGCATCTATAGCAGTAGACTTTTCAATGTGCATTTTAGGCATAATTTGTACGGTTTTGATTCGCGATGAAATTAATCAAGAAAAACTACTGTAATCAATAAAATCAACTTATTTCTTTCTTCAATTAAATTTAAACTGATAAGGTGGCAAGACCGAAAAATCTGATACATGACGATCGAACAAATTCAGAATATATGCAACGAACTTCCGGGGGTCACGCAGGATATCAAATGGGAAGACCACCTCTGTTTCAATATAGGTAACAAGATATTCCTGATAACTTCCCCTGATCGTGTTCCTCCGTCTGCTTCATTTAAGGCCGGTGATGAAGATTTTCATAACCTCATTTCCGGAAATATTTTTGAGCCGGCCCAATACCTGGCCAGGTACAAATGGGTCAGCATAAATGATATTGGTTTGATAAATGAAGATCAGTGGCGATATTTCATCAACCAATCTTACAAACTCATCGCATCGAAGCTTTCAAAGAGGTTTCTCAAAGAGATCGGATTTGACGATGTTCAGTCTTAAGAGCAATATTTCATTTTTTCCTGCAGGCGCTTTTCAATTTCCCTGGCGGCAGGGGTATTGGCCAGGCCCCCAAGGCCGGTACACCGGTGTTCATGGGCCATTCGATCGCTTACTTCATTCATAGCCAGAATTACTTCGTCAAATGGAATCAAAGGATCAAATCCGGATAAGGCCATATTCGCACAGGACAGTGCATTGGAAGCCGCCATCACATTCTTACCCAGACAGGGCGCTTCTACCCGGACCCCAATTGGGTCACATATCATGCCCAGCGAGTTTTGAAGAGCTAACGACGAAGCGGCAATGCACTGGTCAAGATCACCTCCTCCAAGCGTGACCAGTCCCGCCGCGGCCATTGCCGAACCGGCTCCACATTCAGCCTGGCATCCTGCCACTTCAGCTGAAAATGTCGCGTATTGTGCTATGAAACTTCCTGCTATTCCTGCTGCCAGCATCGCTTTCACCATATCTGATTCATCTTTGTCCATTTCTTCGGCCGCACCGAGAATCGAACCGGGAAGTACACCACAGGAACCGGCCGTCGGAGCAGCCACGATCACGCCCATGGAACTTTTAACTTCCATCATTGCTGTCACATATAAAACAATAGTATTCAGAATTCCTCCGTCCAGCAATTCCTTGGATTTCATCCTGCTGCGAAATGCCGGGGACTGGGCAGGCAGTATCCTATCCTCATAATTTGTTCCCTTTAATCCTTCCTCCGTTGATCTTTTCATAAGGTGGACAACTTCCAACATTTTAGAAAAGACTTCTTTCTCACTGATTTTACCTCTTTCGGCTTCGTATTTGACGGCAAGCTCCCATAGTTGCAAATTACGATCCTTCCCCAGATCCATCATTTCCGCACAAGTGGAAAACGGGACCTTCATATTTCGCCTCGAAAGCACGGGAAGTACCGGTTTAAGATACCGGACAAATTGTACGCCGGGTATGTCTTCTATCTGCGCAATTATTCCTTTGTCAAAAGATGAACTACTTTTTATCTCGATGAAAGTCTTGTGAATCAGGATCTGATCTTCATTCAGGCCTTCAGGGAATAATGCTCTAATAAGCTCAAGTTCCTGACCATAAACCAGCAGCTCATGATAATCACCATAGATAGATACGTTTGACCCGTCAATCTCCTTTACTTCTATCATTCCTCCCCCCGTACTGATGGCGGTGATATTATGTGTAATTTCTTCATTGGAAACGGATATTCTGTAGGTATTCGGATGTTTGGCGGAATAATCAACATAATTGACCTGTATTTGAATACCACTTCGTTCAATGTATTCCCGGTAGCTGACCATTTTGTCATCGTGTGCTTCCCATCCCAGGAGCCCGCCGTATAAACCCATATCCGTTCCCTGACTTTCGTGGGTGGTCACAAGCGATCCGTTCGGATCGTAATCTATTACAACACTCTGCAGGTTTCCGTCGATCAATTCACGAGTCAATCTTCCGATCCTGCATGCAGCGGCGCTATGTGAACTGGAAGGCCCCCTCATTACAGGCCCGATTACATCATTGAATATGCTTGAAACCAACATTTTTCGAATTGCGGAATTATTAAAATTAGAGTTTTAAGGCAGAATATCAAAAATGAAACCGCTGAACCAAAAAATCAAACCAGGTCTTCATTGCAGTGATAGAACCTCTCATCAGCGAATAACAACGCAATCTGTTATACAAAATGAGGCGGAAGTTATTGGACCGGTCATTGAAATACCAGTCAAATTTCATGTCAACCAACCTGGTGGCACAATATTTGACCTGACTCCTTTGTGATATTTCCCAGTTGGTCCCGTCCCGTAATGAAAGATTCAAAGAGCGTAGCGTTGCCCCGGTTCATTACTACTATTTTATGGTTACTTCCTTTCTTTTCATTTAGCCAGGTCATTTACAATGGTCATATTTTTGATGTCGGAAACGGGAAAGGTGTAGGCCAGGCTAAAATTGAGATCACCGATCTGCAAATTGAAACGCATTCCAATGCCTATGGTGATTTCATAATGAAATCAAATTTCGAGGAACCTCCAGTTACCGATCCATACAGATTCTTTGATAATTCGCTGATTCTGGGGGAAGAAACAGCCATCAATATGAAGATGTACAATCTCAACGGAAAATTAATCTTTGAAGATGACTTTGGCAGTGGAGGTGCGTATCTGTTCCCCCAATTAAAATATGGGCTTTATTTTATGAAACTGACCTCCAAAAATTATATACATACTTACAAGGTATTATCCGATGGGCAACAAACCGTATCCGTTGATAAACGAACTTCCTGGTACCGGCCCGGAACATCCGAAGGTTCTGATACGCTATTGATCACCAGGGAAGGGTACTTTCCGAGAACAGTAGCTGTTTCCCGTAAGAATCCCTTTCCGGAAATAGGCCTGCTGAAAGGCACTTATGAAAACCTGAAATATTTCAATGAGTTGATAGATCCGGTAGCATTTGATCTGTTGAGCAGTTCACCCTCACGATCGAATGTAAGCGAGGTCAAAGCTGTAAAACTCATATATGATAACAGGAAAGATGTGTTATTCTACATGAATACAAAGGCCTACAATCTGCACTACACCTTTGCCCGTGATGTGCTGGGCTTTGATCAGGGTCCCTTTGTTTTCAATCTGACACAATACACCGACAATCCTAACCGGTACATGCTCCTGGCAAGTCTCAATTACTATGAGGCTCAGGAAAAATTTGTTTTACAATTTGTGACCGCTTCCGAAATGACATGTCAGTCTATAAAAAAGTTTTATGAAAAGATATTAGAAACATCATTTATTGGTGAAAATCTATATTTCTACCCTATTAAGCCCAATTGGACCGGTTGTGCCGGAATAAAGGAAATATCGTCGGAACAACTTTATAATGGACAAAACTATCAGGCCCTCAATTTGTCCGAAGGATATGGATACCTCAGAAAGATCAATATTCAGGATCTTGATAATCTCTATATAGGCAGGCATGACATTGTGCTGATTGAGGGTGTACCCAATGATCTGCCAGTTGTTGCGGGTATCATTACTACTGAATTTCAAACACCTCTAAGTCACATTAATATTTTAAGTCATACCCGGAATACACCAAACATGGCACTTCGGGATGGCTGGGACAACGCAATACTGAACCCTCTGGTTGGAGAGCTGGTGTATTTGAAAGTAGGTGCCGAAGGCTATGAAATTCGTCTGGCTACAACAGAGGAAGCCACGGATTTTTGGGATCAGTCAGAACCCCGTGAAACGATCTTTTTATCAAGAGACATTGACTTTGCAGGGATCGTTGATCTCAATCAGGCTGATGTCTCTTACGTAGATCGGATTGGTGGTAAGGCGGCAAACTTCTCCGAGATCATGAAAGTAAATTACAGAGGCAAACGTGTGCCGGTGCCCGAGTCACCATTTGCCATACCCTTTCACTATTATCATCACCACCTGGAGGCTAATGGTCTGGTAGAATTCATAGATAAGATGTTAACAGATGAATTATTTATCACCGATCCGGATTATCGCAAGGAAAGGCTTGAGATTTTGCGGGATAGTATTAAAAACTCACCAATAGATCCGGTTTTGGTCGATTCCGTCAAAACAAAAATCAAGGACTTTCGGGATTTTAGATCTTTCCGCTTCCGGTCGTCCACAAACGCCGAAGATCTTGAATTCTTTTCAGGAGCAGGTTTGTACGACTCCTATTCGGCTAAAAAAGACCATGACACAAAAACCATTGAAAGTGCTGTGAAAAAAGTATGGGCCAGCCTGTGGAATTGGCGTGCGTTTGAAGAAAGGAGTTATTTTAAGATCGATCACAGGTCAACTGCCATGGGCATTTTAGTACATCGTTCATTTCCTGACGAAGATGCGAATGGAGTTTTAGTCACAAAGAATTTGTACAACTCAAATCCGGGTTTTGTTATCAATGTTCAGTACAAAGAATATAGCATCGTGTATCCGGAGCCGGGGATAATCCACGACCAGATCATCCTCTTCACCTGGTCCGTCGATCCGGGCTCCGATTTCATGATCGAATACCTGACATTCTCAAATGTACCCGAGCTGGACGGCAGGACCGTGGTGACCGATGAGGAATTGACAGAATTGGGAGTTTACAGCATCGGAATAAAAGAAAGGTTTTACAATTTATATGGGCATAACTGCAACTGTTCCTATGACAACTTTGGAGTGGATATTGAGTTTAAGATAGACTCGCAAAAAAGTCCCAGACAGATCTACATAAAACAGGCCAGATTATTTAAATAATAATACATAGTTTTTCTAGGTATTTATTTATTGCCAAAAATTTGACTTATATTTACCTTGTTATTCGAGGTATGGGTGAAATTTCAAAAGAACTGACAGCTGCTTCGACCATTCCCCTGGTCCTCTCTATACTCTCCGAGGGCGAAAATTACGGTTATGAGATCATCAGAAAGGTAAGGTCAATCTCGGGAAACGAGATCAACTGGAAAGAAGGGACACTCTACCCGATTCTTCATAAAATGGAAGATAAAGGACTCATCGATTCTTTTTGGAGTACATACAATGGCAGGAAACGTAAGTACTACAGGATCAATGATGCCGGAAGACGAACGCTTTCATCCGAACTTGAAAACTGGCAGATGATCTTTAACGCACTGAAAAGTTTGTTATCCTCTCAGTAGTCCCGGAGAATGAAAAACAAGTACCTGGAATTATTAGGATTATCTCCCGGCGCCAGTAAGCGGGAGATAAAATCTGCTTACAGAAAACTGTCCAAAGTTTACCATCCGGATATAAGTAAGGATCAGAATGCTAAAGAAAAATTCATTGAGATCAATGAGGCCTATAAATTTCTTATGGATGTGGGCCCAAAGCCAAACAATGAGCCCATAACGTACAGTTACGATCCATATGCCTATGAATATGATAGATGGAGGCGACGTGCGCGGGAATATGCCCAAAAGAAAGCACGGGAAGAAATCCGGCTTCAAAATGAACTCATTAAGAAAATATTGAGGGGATTTAAGGTTGCCGCATTTATTATCGTCTCTTTTAATGTCCTCCTGACCATTGATTACCTGCTCCCCAAAACCGCTTTTGATCAGGAAATTCTGGGGATGGCCAACATCTATGAGCAACTCCGGTACAGTGCAAATTACCGGTATGATGAAATCTATTTCGAGGATTTTACAATGCGATTTGACAAAGGGCAGATCAATCTTAAAAACGGATACGAAGAAGCTACCGTGTTGGCCACCAAAATATTCAGAAAACCCGTTTCGGCAACGATTACAATCAGTGGCATAGCCCGAAGTTATGATCAGGTCTATAGTGTCTATGCTGTTTTCGGCTATATAATACCGGCCATATTCTTCGTGGTGATATTTTATCAATTCATCCTGAAAACGCTGGACCACAGGCTGACACTGGCCATTACCATGATCGTCTTATTCCTGATCCAGCTGGTTATTTTTTCGCTGTTTTAAAAAACCTATTGCCAGGTTATTTCTACATCCGTCTGACGGTGAGGGTTGTACTCAGGTAACTCAACTTTGACCGGACGAGCTTTCCATATCTCCTTACAGTATTCATCAATAGATCTGTCGCTTGAAAATTTCCCGCACCTGGCGACATTCAGAATTGACATTCTCGCCCAGCTCATTTCATCGCGATATACCTCGGCAACCCTGTCCTGGCAATCTATATAAGACTGATAGTCGGCAAAGAGCATAAAATGGTCGTCGTACTTCAAAATATCCATAAGTCCCCTGAATAACCCGACATCATCACGGGAAAAATATCCATTGGAGATCATATCAACACATTTCTTGAGATTCGCATTTGAATTGTAATATTCAAGAGGATTGTATCCTGCTTCCTGGATTTCACCAACCTCCTGGGCAGTCAAACCGAATTTGAAAAAGTTCTCTTCACCTACCTCCTGCATGATCTCAATATTTGCACCGTCCATTGTACCAATGGTCAGTGCACCATTCATGGTGAACTTCATGTTTCCTGTACCTGAGGCCTCTTTACCCGCAGTGCTGATCTGTTCCGACAGGTCTGCAGCCGGATATATCCTCTGGCTGTTTTGGACATTGTAATCAGGCAGAAACACTACTTTCAACCTACCTGCGACGTCCTCGTCATTATTAACTATATCCCCGACACAATTAATAAGTTTGATAATAGTCTTTGCCGTAAAATATCCAGGTGCTGCTTTACCACCGAAAATAAATGTTCGGGGCACAATGTCAATTCCCGGATCTTCCTTAATGCGATTGTAAAGTGCTATTACATGCAAAATATTCAGATGCTGACGTTTGTACTCATGGATCCGTTTTGACTGCACATCAAACATTGAGTTGATATCAATGTCTATGTTCTGGGTTTCTTTGATATGTTTTGCGAGTGCTTTCTTCTTCTGGCGCTTTACGTGTTGCCACGCGATCAGAAAATTGCCATCCTCAATGAAGTCCTCCAATTGTCTCAACTGCCCCATGTCCCTTAACCAGTCATCACCTATTTTTTCGGAAATCAGATGCGTCAGGTTCCTGTTGCTTACGGCGATCCATCTCCGTGGTGTTACGCCGTTTGTTATACTATTAAATTTTTCAGGCCACATTTCATAAAAATCACGCAACAATTCGGAAGTCAGTAATTCCGTATGCAATTCGGAGACTCCATTAATGGCATAACTTCCAGTGGCAGCCAGATTCGACATCCTGATGTATCTTTCGCCGGATTCCTCGATTATGGACATTCTGGCAACCCTGTCGGGATCATCCGGGAATTTTTTCCGGACTTCCTCTAAAAAATGGTGGTTGATCTCAAGAATTATTTCAAGATTTCTTGGAAGGATCCTGCCTATCATATCTACAGGCCATCTTTCCAAAGCTTCAGGCAGTAAGGTATGATTGGTATAGGCGAATGTATTCTTTGTGACACGCCATGCATCGTTCCATTCCAAACAGTGCACATCGACCAGCAGTCGCATCATCTCCGAAATCGCAATGGATGGATGCGTATCATTTAACTGGAGTTTTATTTTTGTATGAAGTTCATTTATCGGATGTTTCCTTACCTCCAGATGATACCTTATTACATCCTGGAGGGAAGCCGAAACAAAGAAATATTGCTGCTTAAGCCTGAGCTCCTTGCCAGCTACCTGAAGGTCATTCGGATACAATACCTTGGTAATATTTTCAGATTGCACCTTGTCATGAACTGCCCCAAAATAATCTCCCTGGTTAAATGTCTGAAAATCGAAGGATTCCGCAGCTTCAGACTTCCACAGCCGCAATATGATCGCATTATTTGTCTTGTAACCTAAAATCGGAGTATCGTAAGGGACTGCCAACACTCCTTCATTTGGCACCCAGTTCACAACATATCTGCCTTCCCCGTCATAACCTGGTTCGGTGTAGCCACCGAAATTCACTTCTACGGCCGCTTCCATTCTCGGGATCTCCCATGGATTACCGTATTTCAACCATCTATCGGTAATCTCAACCTGCCATCCCTCTCTGATCTCCTGGTCAAAAATTCCAAATTCATACCGGATGCCATATCCTACCGCCGGAATATTGAGGGTGGCCATTGAATCCAGGTAGCAGGCTGCAAGCCGCCCTAATCCGCCATTTCCTAACCCCGGTTCCTCCTCCTGAGCCATGATGTTTTCCAGGTCCAGACCCAATTCTTCCATAGCAGTATGAAATCGCTCGTAAAGCCCCATATTTATCAGGTTGTTGCCTAAATGAGGCCCCATCAGGAACTCCGCCGATAAATACCCGACTGTCTTACTATCATCCTCGTAATAAGCCTGACGCGAGTTAAGCCACCTGTGAATACACCTGTCCCGGACCGTATAGGCCAGGGCCATGTACAAATCGTTTTTCGTGGCGTTTGTGGGGTACTTGCCCTGAATGAAAAACAGATTGTCCAGAAAAGCACGTTTGAGGGTTTCCAGATCGAGACCCGTTCGATCATCCTCGACTTTAATTTTTTGCTGAAGGGTGGATACTACCATAACTTTAATTTCCTAAAAAACTTGACCCTACCGAATTTAGGATAGTACCTGTCAACAGCCAATGACTTGGGTCATAACTGCTATTAACTTCACTTAGCAAGCAGATTGCAAATGGCGAGCTTAAAGAAAGTCATAATTATTCCATTTGACGCGTGAAATATTCCTGTTTATGCAGTGGCAATCAATGGGGTAACTAAGAAATTGTATTTTTCCACGAAAGTCAAAATCACCGTAACTGACCTTTTTTGATGATTAGAATTTACCTCACGGTAATCCTGCTGATCGCCGGTAGTATCACGCTCTATTATGGTAACTCCATGCTGATCGACCATAAAATGGAAAATTGGTTGAGACAACGGGAGATCGTACATATCCAGGCAGTACGCACATTCAAAAATCGTGTTGAAAGGTTTGCTTCGGTTGTTTCAGGGCTCAGATCTTATATGATTAATGCCGATGAACTTCCCGATGACAGAGCCATGCAGGACTTTCTTAATCATCAGGTCAAATATCTGAACTTTAAGGATTCTCTAATCATTTCATACCTGGACCTTGAACATAATTTTATCTACTCCATCAGTAATAATGAAATTGATCCTTCCGGTTTAGTAGGTACAAATGTCCGGGATTATCGTGATGAAGATGCTATCCGAAGGCTTGAGGAATTGATGGAAGACGAGAAATTACATCTTTACAAGCCACTCAACTTAATTGAAGGTTGGGTTGGGATTTCCCTCAACTTTAGCATCAAAAGAGAAGGTGAGACACATGGTTACATGTTAGCAATAGTAAATTTTAACAGTATCATCCGAGACGTATATGATCCACAGTTCATAGGTGAATTTTGTCATCATTTCACAACATCGGAAGGCCTGGATTTTGACAGGGAGCGCGTGTATGATGACTCAAAAGTATATCATGAAAGGTATGACCCTGAGTACTATAAAAATTTTGACATACCGGAGGAAAATTTTATTTATTCCGATATCAAATTATTTGACAAGGAATTCAGGATAGGAACGAGTTACAAGGAACCGTTCAAACCGGGTATCTGGATTCCTGTTTTGTCCGCTGCCTGGTACCTGATTTTTGTTGGTGTTGTACTTTACATTCTCCGCCAGTCTAAAATCCTGAAAGATCTGAACCTGGAACTCATAAGGACCAATAATGAGGTAGAAAAACAAAAAAATAAAATTGAATCAAAAAACCTGCAGTTGGTGGAGGCCAATGCCGCAAAAGACAAGTTTTTCTCCATTATAGGTCATGACCTGAAAAGCCCTTTGCGATCCATCCAAACCCTGGTGTCCCTGAGAAAAGACAAAGTCATCAGTCCGGATGAAACAGACATATTCTGGGAGGATTTAATTCAACTAAATAATAAGACAATTAACCTTCTTGATGATTTACTGGAATGGGCTTCCATAAATACGGAAAGAAAGAAAACGCATTTCCAGAAAATTTCACTAAACACCATTATCAGAGATATCGTGGAGCTAAACCATGGTGCCACGACGCTCAAACATATCAGTGTAAAACCGGAACTTGAAGATCATCTTGACATGATCGGGGACGCTAATATGATCGCGGGAATTCTGAGAAATCTGATCATAAATGCAATCAAATTCACACATAAAAACGGGACCATCACTATCAAAGGTGTTCACGAAGGGGACGTGATTGCCCTTTCAATTGCCGATAATGGAGTCGGGATGTCCACAAATGAGCTGAAGGAAATATTCAGACTGGACAAGGAAATGCCTTCCAAAGGTACGGATGGTGAGACCGGAACTGGTTTAGGATTGATCATTTGCAAGGAATACGTCAATCTACATCATGGAAAGATATGGGCCGAAAGCGTAGAATCCCAAGGCTCTACTTTTTTTGTAACACTTCCCAAGAACCACGTTAACGTATCCTGATTCTTGTGCACTAAATACCAAAAATCTCCGGATGTATCTCATTCCGGGATTCAACATTCTGCACATAATGATACCAGTCAGGAGATCATTTCAGGTACCGGAAATCCTGTCCTTTTTTGATTTTTCTGAGTGTTTCATAAATCAATTTCACCACAAGTTCCACATCCGCTTTATCTACCATCTCCACAGTAGTATGCATGTACTTCAGGGGTAGTGAGATCAGGGAAGACGCTACTCCATCGGCGCTATATGCAAATGCGTCAGTATCCGTACCCGTAAATCGGGAAGAAGCCAAACGCTGGAACGGGATCTTGTTTTTCTCCGCAACATCAATGATCATATCCCGAAGATTATTCTGAACCGCCGGAGCGTATGACAGTGTCGGCCCACTGCCCAGGGATATGTCACCGCTTTTTTTCTTGTCATACATGGGAGCATTTGTGTCATGCGTGACATCGGTGACAATGGCAACATCCGGCTTGATTTTTCTTGAAATCATTTCCGCTCCCCGGAGACCAATTTCCTCCTGAACTGCATTGACTATGTACAACCCGAATGGTAATTCAATTTTGTTTTCCCTGAGCCTCCTGGCAACCTCCGCGATCATGAAACCACCAATTCGATTATCAAGTGCCCTTCCAACCAAATATTTTTTATTCAGTTCGATCAGCTCATCTTCAAATGTTATCACCGTCCCGGGATGGATCCCCATCTTCTCAACATCCTTTTTACCGGACGCACCCACATCTACAAAGATATTTTTCAGCGTTGGAGTCTCTTCTTTTTCTTTTCGAACGTGTATCGCCGGCCAGCCAAAGATCCCCTTTACCACTCCTTTTTTTGTATGCAAATTCACCCGTTTTGATGGTGCTATTTGGTGATCGGAACCGCCATTACGGATAACGTATATATATCCTTTGTCATCAATATAATTGACAAACCAGGATATTTCATCCGCATGCGCTTCGATGACAACCTTGTAATCCGATTTGGGATTGATCACACCCACGATGGTTCCGTAGGTATCGGAAATGTACTCGTCAATAAAAGGTTTAATATAGTCCAGCCAGATTTTCTGACCACTGGATTCAAAACCGGTTGGTGAAGCATTGTTGAGATATTTGTATAAGAAATCTTTGCTCTTTTTGTCCATAATGATGATTTAAATAGATTTTGTAAGTCCCCCGTCAATAAGAAAGTTTTGCCCGGTGATATAAGATGATTTCCCGGAGGCTAAAAATAAGGCTAATTCAGCTACTTCCTCAGGCGTCCCTTGTCTAAAAAGCGGAATTGTTTTGATGGTTTCGTCAGTGGCAGGGTAACTGTCTATGAAGCCCGGCAGAATACTATTCATACGAATATTGAATCGACCGAATTCTGTGGCATACAATTTTGTGAAACTACCCAGGGCCGTCCTCATTACCGATGAAACGGGAAACGCTGCGGAGGGTTCCTTCGCACCGAAAGTCGAGATATTGACAAATGATCCTGATCCACTTTCCTGCATAAAAGGTGTGACCATTCTAGCCAGCCTGATCACATTCATCAATACCAGGTTCATTCCCGTTTCCCAATCAGCATCCTGTAATTTCAACAATTCCCCTTTCGGCGGATGTCCGGTGTTGCAGATCACGGTATCAACTCTCCCATACTTTTCATGAGCAAGGTCAACCAATCTTTGCAGATCGCTGACTTTGCCGACCGAGCCCTGAATGGGTCTTGCATCAAGTTCATCTGCAAGATCAAAAATAGCTTCCGACCTGGCCATAATCACCAGCTTATATCCGCTTTCAGCAAATTTCCTGGCACATGCGGCACCAATTCCCTTACTGGCGGCTGTTACAATCGCTACCTTTTTCATTGGTCACAATGGGATGTTTCCGTGTTTTTTCCTGGGTATGGAATCTACCTTATTTGCCAGCATGGCAAATGAATTGATCAGCTTTATCCTGGTGTTTCTTGGCAGTATTACTTCGTCAACGAATCCACGGCTTGCTGCATGGTAGGGATGTGCAAATTTTTCGGCATACTCATCAATCTTCTCCTGGTGTTTGCCATATGGATCTTTCGCTTCCTGAATCTCCTTTCTGAAAATGATCTCCGATGCTCCCTGAGCCCCCATCACGGCAATTTCTGCTGTCGGCCATGCGAAATTCATGTCAGCGCCTATGTGTTTTGAGTTCATCACATCATAAGCCCCTCCGTAGGCCTTCCTCGTAATGACTGTGATCCTTGGGACGGTTGCCTCACTAAATGCGTACAATAATTTAGCCCCCTGGGATATTATCCCTCCCCATTCCTGATCAGTACCGGGCAAAAATCCGGGAACATCCACAAGAACTAACAATGGTATATTGAATGCATCGCAAAATCTCACAAAACGACCTGCTTTGCCGCTCGATTTCGTATCGAGAACTCCTGCAAAGCTCATAGGTTGATTGGCGACAATACCTATGCTTTGCCCCGCCAGTCGGCCAAAGCCCACTACGATACTTTCCGCATAATCTTTCTGAACTTCCATGAAGCTGTTTTCATCGGTAATCCCATGAATAACCTCTCTCATTTCATAGGGATGATTCGGGTTGTCAGGCAATATGGAATCCAGGACCTCTCTGGTTTCATCGTGAAGTTCGTACGGTATTTCAGGAGGTTCCTCCTCACAATTGGATGGCAAGTAGCTCAATAACTTCCTGATATCATTGATGCAAACTGCCTCATTCTGTGATGTAAAATGGGTGACTCCGCTTTTCATTGCATGGGTCTTCGCTCCACCCAGTTCTTCGGATGTTACTTCCTCCTGCGTTACAGTCTTTACCACGTTCGGGCCGGTCACAAACATGTAACTGGTTTTTTCGACCATGAAAATGAAATCCGTCAGCGCAGGAGAATATACTGCCCCTCCGGCACATGGACCCATGATCGCAGATATCTGTGGTACAACTCCCGAGGATCTCACATTACGATAAAATATGTCTGCATAACCACCCAGTGAAACTACCCCCTCCTGGATCCGTGCACCCCCCGAGTCATTTAAACCGATTACCGGGGCTCCGTTCTTCATAGCCATATCCATGATTTTGACGATCTTCTCGGCATGAGTCTCGGAAAGTGAACCTCCAAATACAGTGAAGTCCTGGCTGAAAACATAAACCAGTCGGCCTTCAATTGTACCGTATCCGGTAATCACCCCATCTCCCAGTATTTTTTGTTTGTCCAAACCAAAATCTGAGGATCTGTGTGTAACAAACTTTCCAATCTCTTCAAATGACCCGGCGTCAAGTAAAAGGTCGATCCTTTCCCTGGCAGTCAGCTTGCCTTTTTCGTGCTGTTTTTCTATTCTCGCCTTACCACCGCCTTGAAGTGCTTCCTGATTTTTTTGTTCTAACTCCTTGATTTTTTCGGACGTTGGCTTGATAAAGCTGGCACTTTTAGGTTTTTGAGCGTTCATAGACAATGACTTCTGAGAACACCAAATATAGCTGTTATGAGCTGATTTTCCGGACTGACGGCAGACTTTGAATGGTTTGCAGATTCATCCTTAAAACTGGTTGATTATATAGGTAGTTGCAATTGGATCATATATCTTGCGGCCGATTTTAAAAGAGATGAAAATAGCCGTAATCGATATGGGCACCAACACATTTCACCTGTTGATAGTGGATGTGAATTACCAGGATTACAAGATCGTATATCGGGAGAAAACGGCTGTTAAAATAGGGAAAGGTGGTATAAGTCATGGCTTGATCACAGCCGAGGCCCAGGAACGGGCAATTGCTACTGTGTCAGACTTCAAACTTGAGATCAATCGCCATGAAATCACAAATGTGTACGCCACAGCAACAAGTGCAATTCGAAATGCCAGGAACGGTATGGAATTGCTTGACAGGATCAAACACGCAACAGGCGTCTCAGCCAAAATTATTTCGGGTAGAGAAGAAGCCGAATACATCTATTTCGGAGTAACACAAGCGCTCAAAATAGGTTCCAGACCCGCTTTGATCATGGACATTGGAGGAGGAAGTATTGAATTCATCATTGCCAATGACCGGGATATCTTATGGCTCCGGAGTTTCGAAATCGGAGGTCAGCGATTAGTGGATAAATATCATGAGAATGATCCTATCACTGAAGAAGAGATCAGGGACCTTGAGGCTTATCTTTTTGAAAACCTGCAGGAATTGTTTGATAAATGCGCCGAATTCCAGCCAAATACTCTGGTTGGATCGTCAGGTACTTTCGATACCATCAGTGATATATACCAAATTCAAAATGGGATCACGTGCGATGAAGATGTGACGGAATTCCCATTTAGCTTTGACCGGTTTGAACCTATTTTTTATGAAGTGATTGCAAAGACTCGTGAGGAGCGTCTGAAAATGCCCGGCATGAGCCCCATGCGTGTGGATATGATTGTGGTCGCTTTCGTCCTCATAAAATTTGTGGTGGACTCCATTGATATAAAAGCGATGAGAATAAGCGCATACGCGCTAAAAGAGGGAGTGCTCCTGAAAACAATTGATTCTCTAAAAAAAGATAAAATTCTAAGACCGGGAGTGAACTGAATGCCAACCCTTAATTTTGAATTTTATTTAGATGTTTCATGAAATATAGCTACGACCAACTCCATAAATTCACCCAATCGGTGTTGCAGGCCATTGGATGCTCCATACAGGATGCGAAGCAAGCAGCAGATGTATTATTAAGCGCCGACCTGAGGGGCGTTGACTCTCATGGCGTCGCAAGGTTGGCAGGTTATATACGGCTATTTGAAAAAGGCCGTATCAACCCTACCCCTGAAATGAAGATTGATCATCGGACCCGCAGTACGGGTGTTCTGGATGGCGATGGTGCCCTGGGTCTCGTCGCTGGTCCGGCAGCAATGAAAATTGCCATTGAGAAAGCAAAGGACGTGGGCTCGGGATGGGTCAGTGTCAGAAATTCCAATCATTACGGGATTGCAGGTTACCACACGATGCTGGCGCTGGAGGAAGACTGTATCGGAATCTCCATGACAAACGCCAGCCCTCTTGTGGCCCCCACGTTCTCAAGGGAAAGGCTACTGGGTACAAATCCTATTTCCGTGGCAATTCCTACGAATGAAGAGCCTCCGTATGTCGCCGATATGGCCACAACTACAGCCGCAAATGGAAAATTGGAAATTTTACAGCGTAAAAAACAGCAAGCTCCCGAAGGATGGATTCAGGATAAAAATGGAGTGGTGACCACAGATCCGGATGGCGTTAAGAGTGGTGGCGCCTTACTGCCACTTGGAGGGGACAGAGAACATGGTTCTCACAAAGGATATATCCTGGGAAGCATAGCAGATATTTTTTCCGGTGTTCTCTCAGGTGCCAACTACGGACCCTGGGTTCCGCCGTTTGTGGCATTTTTAGAACCTGATCCCAATCCTGTAGGTGAAGGGATTGGTCACTTTTTTGGAGCATTACGGGTTGATGGATTCCGCCCTGCCGATGATTTCAAAAATCATATGGATAACTGGATCAAACGCTTTCGCGCGTCAAAGACTATCAAAGGACATGACAAAGTCCTCATCCCAGGTGACCCCGAAAGAGAGATGGAGGAAATACGAAAGAAAGACGGGATCCCTTTACTGGCACCTGTGGTTAACGATCTGAAAGGCCTGGCAAAAAAATTTAAGCTGGATTTTAAAGCCTAGAATCCAACATTGATCCCTCCCCTAACGACAAATGGGCTGTCATACGGAGAATTGCCCATGTCATCATAGAGCAAATTGTATAGTCCAATAATGGTGAATGTTACCTTGCCGCCTAATGGCTGAACAAATCCGCCTCCCACAAACCAACTGTCAAAACCTTCGCGCGTAGTCCTTTTGAAGTCGGCAGTTAGAGGGACCTCGATGGAAAGATGTTCATATTGAGTGGTTGCGAAAAACTGTTGAGTGATCATAAACCTCCCAAAAATTCCCCCTCCGTAGTGGGTCAATTTAGCGTCAATCGTTTTATAATTGTTGAACTGGTAGGTAACGCTTACACCTGCGGAAAGCCTGTCTGTAAACTTATATCCTACCAGGGGAGATAACCCAAAACTGGTAAACTGACTGCCGGCACTTAAGCTGACATCACCGGGACTGAAGTAAACTTTATCCCAAAAACTACTGCCATATTGACTTTGTGCTGCAAAAGCTACAGATAATAAAGCTGAGATCAACAGTACCCGCATAAAGCATTATTTAATCCTCAACGACAATAAAGATGTCTTCGTTCTCTTTCTTCATGAAATATTTTTCACGAGCCAGTTTCTCCAAAAGGTCATCATTGTTCAGCAATGCCTCGCGGTCTGATTTCACTTCTTCGATTTTTAACTCGTAAAACGATTTTGTCTTCTCCAATTCAGCCTGTTTTCTACTCAGTTTCGCCTGAGTAATGATATCATTGGAATCAAAGAACAGTAACCATGCCAGAAAGAACAAGGTGGACAAAACATAGAAATTCCGTAATAGAGGAGGGATTTTATCTATTAGTTGCTTCATTACGGAGGATAAAGATAAAAAAAAGAGCCAAAATTGATTTGACTCTCTTTTATTTTATGATTTCGAAGGATAGACGGCCGAGTCCTCCAACTCTTCCTCTATACGTATTAATTGATTGTATTTCGCCATCCTGTCAGACCTTGACATAGATCCCGTTTTAATTTGTCCCGTGTTCAGTGCGACCGAAATATCGGCAATCGTATTGTCTTCCGTTTCACCTGATCGGTGAGAAACAACTGCCGTCCACCCGGCTTTATGAGCCATCTCAATAGCTGCAAATGTTTCGGACAGCGTCCCTATTTGATTCACTTTAATAAGTATTGAGTTACCGCACTTTTCCCTGATCGCTCTTTCCAGGAACTTCACGTTTGTCACCAATGAATCATCACCGACTAATTGTATTTTATCCCCGATTTTCTTTGTCAACAATTTCCATCCATCCCAGTCATTTTCGTCCATGCCGTCTTCTATACTATCTATCGGATATTTTTCAACTAATTCAGCCAGATAATCGGCTTGTTCTTCACTCGTCCTAACCATTCCGGAGTCTCCCTCAAACTTCTTGTAATTATATTTTCCTTCCTCGAAGAATTCTGAGGAGGCACAATCCATAGCAATGGTAATGTCTTTCCCTGCCTTGTATCCGGCAGATTCTACGGCTTTCAACACACTGTCCAACGCTTCTTCGGTTCCACCCGAGAAATTAGGTGCAAACCCACCTTCGTCTCCGACGGCAGTGCTCAATCCCTTGTCCTTGATGATCTTTTTCAGATGATGAAATACTTCCGATCCCATCCTTACCGCCTCACTCAGGGACGGAGCTCCTACTGGTCTGATCATAAACTCCTGAAAGGCAATGGGAGCATCGGAGTGAGATCCGCCATTGATAATATTCATCATTGGAACCGGCAGAATATGAGCGTTCACCCCTCCCAAATATCTGAACAATGGCTGAGCAGATTCTTCGGCAGCTGCCTTTGCCACGGCAAGAGAAACTCCCAGAATGGCGTTGGCTCCAAGCTTGCTTTTATTATCAGTCCCATCCAGATCAATCATGGTCTGATCGATAATTTTTTGATCAAATGCCGAATAACCAACGATCTCTGGTGCGATGATGTCATTAACATTTTGCACCGCTTTGGTAACACCTTTACCCATGTATCTGCTTTTATCGCCATCCCGGAGTTCTACAGCTTCGTGCTCACCTGTCGAAGCACCGGAGGGAACGGCAGCCCTGCCGATAATTCCATTTTCAGTAATGACATCAACCTCAACAGTTGGATTACCTCGTGAATCCAGGATCTGTCTGGCAAATACGCTTTCAATGATACTCATGATTGATTTTGATTAATTAGTTCTATAAAATCGTCAAATAAATAGGTAGAATCATGCGGTCCCGGCGAAGACTCGGGGTGATATTGGACAGCAAAAGCCGGTTTGTCTTTGAGACGCAATCCTTCTACCGTTTGATCATTCAGGTCGATGTGTGTTAGCTCGGCAACGGCAGATTTCTTTAATGAATCAGGGTTTACTACAAAGCCATGATTTTGAGAAGTCATCTCACTTTTCCCGGTTTTGAGGTTCTTCACGGGGTGATTCAGGCCCCTGTGACCATGATGCATTTTATAGGTATCAATACCGGCAGCCAAGGCCAGAATCTGGTTACCCAGGCAAATTCCAAAAACCGGATTGTTATTGTCAATAATTTCCTTAACGGTATCCACTGCATATTGCATGGCTGCGGGATCTCCGGGCCCGTTCGACAGGAAATATCCGTCTGGCTTCCATGCCTCCATTTCGCCGTAACCCGTCCTGGCTGGAAATACCCTGAGCCGGCAATTCCGTTTAACAAAGTTTTTAAGGATAGATCTCTTAACGCCAAGATCAAGAACGGCTATTTTCAACCTGGTGTTTTCTTCACCCAAATCGTAGGCCTCTTTTGTCGTCACCTTACTTGCCAGTTCGAGGGATTCCATATTCGGGACTTTGGCAAGCTCCTCTTTCAGGGCATCCAAGTCTGAATTCTCAGAAGAGATAATGGCGTTCATTGCACCTTTGCTGCGGATGTGTTTCACCAGCATCCTGGTATCAATTCCGCATATGCCCACAGTGTTGTGATGTTTCAGGTATTGATCCAGGCCATCGGATGCTGTATTTCGGCTGTAGTCAGTCGTAAAATCATTTACGACCAACCCCTGGATCTTTGGGAAATCAGATTCATCTTCGTCCCCATGAACGCCGTAATTGCCAATGTGAGCGGTGGTGTTTACAATGATCTGGCCAAAGTAAGAAGGATCGGTGTAGATTTCCTGATATCCCGTCATTCCTGTATTAAAACAGATCTCCCCTCCCGAAACACCTTCCTTTCCGATTGAAAAACCTTCAAACATTGATCCATCTTCCAGTAGCAGAACGGCTTTTTTTCGGTCGGATAATTTCATTCAGTCTTTAATGGGATTGGTGTTTAAATTCTTAATCGGTGGCAAAAATAGCACAATAAATTTTTGAAAAAGGTGACATAAAAAAAGGGAATGAGTCTCCTCAATCCCTTTTGGTAATTTCGTTGTAAATGTTGTCAATCTTCCTTCTTATTCTCTGATTCTGCTGAAGCTTCGTCTTTTCCTTCGCTTTCGCTTTCTGCGGAAGGTTCATCTTTCACCTCTTCACCTTCTTCCGGCTGGCCCTCAGTTTCAGGTTGCGATTCTTCAGAAGCTTCCGCCTCCGCTGCATCCTGCGGCTCCTCGGTCACCTCTCCGGTTTTCGATTCTTCTGTAACCTCCGCAGCAGCTTCTTCTGCGGTTTCACCCTCAGCTGCCTTGACATCTTCCACTTTTTCTTCAGAAGTGTCATCCGCTACTTGCTCAGCCGCCGTGCTCTCTGCACTCTCTTCAGTCACTGCAGCAGCCTGAACATCCGCAGATTTTTTGCCTTTTCCTCTCCTTGACCGCCTTGATTTTTTAGGCTTGGCATCTTCTAGCATAAGGTCATTGAAGTCTACAAGCTCCATGATGCACATTTCAGCGTTATCACCAAGCCGGTATCCTGTCTTTAGAATCCTGGTATATCCACCAGGCCTGTTTGCAATTTTATCAGCAACATTGGCGAACAATTCATGAACTGACTCTTTATCCTGAAGATAGGAAAAAGCTACCCTCCTGGCATGGGTTGTATCGTCCTTGGCTTTGGTCAGAATGGGTTCAACATAGCTGCGAAGTGCCTTTGCTTTAGCCACTGTAGTATTAATGCGCTTATGCTTAATCAGGGAAGAAGCCATATTTGATAGCATTGCCGATCGATGTGACGCCGTTCTACCAAGATGATTAAATTTCTTTCCGTGTCTCATTATTCCTCGTCAAGTTTATACTTTGACAGGTCCATTCCAAAAGTAAGTCCCTTATCCGCAACTAATTGCTCGAGCTCTGCCAAAGATTTCTTACCAAAGTTTCTGAACTTCATCATATCCGAGATTTCCAGGTTCACCAGATCTCCGAGACTTCTTACATCAGCAGCTTTCAGACAGTTGTAAGCTCTGACGGACAGGTCCAGGTCGTTCAATGAAGTCTTCAGCAACTTTCTCATGTGTAGTAATTCCTCATCCACCTGCTCAGGCTCCCCTTGCTCGGCGGTTTCGAGAATCATATTCTGATCTGAGAATAGCATGAAGTGCTGGATCAAAATATTTGCCGCACCTTTAAGGGCATTTTCCGGATGAATGGAACCATCAGTCTCAATGTCGATGATTAACTGCTCATAATCCGTTTTCTGCTCAACCCGTGTATTTTCCACACTGTACTTGACATTCTTTATAGGCGTGAAAATGGAATCAACAGAAATAAATCCAAAATTCGAATCGGCTGGTTTGTTCTCATCTGAGGTCACATAACCTCTTCCTTTCTCAACATTCAATTCCAGTTCGAACTGAGCACTTTCGTCAAGTGTGCAAATGACATGATCCGGATTCAGGATCTCGAATGAGGTAGTGTTGCCTCCTATGTCACCTGCGGTTAGTTGTGTTTTTTTAGAAACGCCAACTGTGATCTTATTGTCAACAACATCGGTGATCTTTTTGAACCTGACCATCTTAAGATTAAGAATTATCTCGCTCACATCTTCCACCACACCTTCAATTGTTGAAAATTCATGTAAGATACCCGGAATTTTAACCCCTGTGATGGCATAACCTTCCAGTGAAGAGAGGAGTATCCTCCTTAATGCATTACCAATTGTAACACCATAACCTTTTTCCAATGGTTTAAATGTAAAAAGCCCGTGAAAATCATCTGCTTTCTCCATTACCACCTTCTCAGGCATTTGAAATGCTAAAATTGACATAGTTTTATTCCTTTCTAAATGTGTTTTAAATAATCTGTTATTTTGAGTAAAGCTCGACTATGAGCTGCTCTTTTATGTTTTCGGGGATTTCATCCCTGGAAGGAGCATTAAGAAACTTTCCATTCATTTCCGTACTGTCCCATTCAAGCCATGAGAAATTAGTAAGTGATCTCCCCGCCAGGCTGTCGGTGATGGATTCCAGAGACTTTGATTTCTCACGTACACCCACGATATCATTGTTTCTCAAGGTATATGACGGGATGTTTACGATATCCCCATTTACAGTAATATGCTTGTGAAGCACCAGTTGGCGTGCTGCCCGGCGTGTGGGAGCTATCCCGAGGCGGTAAACAGTATTGTCCAGTCTTGCTTCCAGTAACTGCAGCAATATTTCCCCCGTAATTCCACTCTTTCTTGATGCCTTGTTAAAAATATTGGCAAATTGTCTTTCCAATACACCATAGGTATATTTGGCCTTTTGCTTCTCAGCTAACTGGATTGCATATTCTGACTGCTTTCTTCTTCTTCCCCTGCCATGCTGTCCCGGGGGGTAGGCTTTCTTTTGCGCAGCTTTACTGTCACCAAAAATCGGCTCCCCGAATTTTCTTGAAATCTTAGCTTTTGGCCCTCTGTATCTAGCCATATATTATCTATTCACTAATTAAATTAAACTCGTCTTCTCTTCGGAGGCCGGCAACCATTGTGTGGGAGTGGTGTCACATCTTTAATGGCCGTAACCTCTATCCCCAAATTCTGTATGGTCCTGATAGCAGATTCTCTACCGGCACCTGGTCCTTTAACATAAACCTCAACTTTGCGAAGACCCAGTTCATGAGCCTTTTCAGCGCAATCCTGTGCAGCAATCTGAGCCGCATAGGGGGTATTCTTTTTAGATCCCCTGAAACCCATTTTGCCTGCAGATGCCCATGAAATGACCTGACCCTGACTATTGGTCATTGAGATAATGATGTTGTTGAATGTCGCTTTAATGTGAGCTTGTCCGTTTGGTTCGACAACAACTACTCTCTTTTTAGCCTTATCTTTTCTCTTCTGCGCCATATTAATTACTTAACTGCTTTCTTTTTATTAGCAACCGTCTTCCTCTTACCTTTCCTCGTACGAGCATTGTTTTTGGTCTTTTGGCCTCTCAATGGAAGACCTTTTCTATGTCTCAAACCACGATAGCATCCGATATCCATCAAGCGCTTAATGCTCAACTGAATTTCAGATTTGAGCACCCCTTCAACTTTATATTTTTCACGGATAAGCGTCCGGACATTGCTGCCTTCTTCATCAGTCCAATCACCCACTTTTTTGTCCAGATCAACTCCGGCCTCAATTAAAATCCGGCGGGCAGAGGTCTTACCAATTCCGAAAATGTAGGTAAGTGCTATTTCACCCCTTTTATTGTCCGGTATGTCTACACCTGCAATTCGTGCCATATTACTATCCTTGTCTTTGTTTAAACTTTGGGTTTTTCTTGTTGATCACGTAGAGTTTTCCCTTCCTCCTAATCACCTTGCAGTCTGCGCTTCTCTTTTTTATAGATGCTCTAACTTTCATTTTTATTTGTATCGATATACGATTCTTCCTTTTGTCAAATCATACGGAGACATTTCCAACTTCACTTTATCTCCCGGCAGGATCTTGATATAGTTCATTCTCATTTTACCTGAGATATGGGCAATTACCTGATGTCCGTTTTCGAGTTCTACTCTGAACATTGCATTGGATAATGCCTCTACAATTGTTCCGTCTTGTTCAATAGATGCTTGTTTTGCCATTTATGCTACTGCTGCGGTTCTTCCTTTAACTCTGCCAGACTTCATCATACCTTCGTAATGTCTCATTAAAAGATAACTTTCAATCTGCTGTAGTGTGTCCAATATCACACCCACCATAATCAGAAGTGAAGTACCTCCGTAAAACTGGGCAAAGCCAGTATTAACACCGGCGATCATCGCGAAAGCCGGTAAAACTGCGATTACAGCTAAAAAGAATGAGCCAGGCAATGTAATTTTTGACAGTACTCCATCAATAAACTCACCTGTCTGCTTTCCGGGTTTAATTCCCGGAATGAATCCGCCATTTCGCTTCATATCATCAGCAATCTGCGTCGGGTTAATGGTAATAGCTGTATAAAAAAATGTAAAAAGTATAATCAATATTCCAAAGACAAGGTTGTACTGCCACGAGTCAATCCGCGAGAAGGCTGCCCCTACATACTGCGCAATATCACTTCGATCAGCCCATATCCCCGCCAGCAATGAAGGCAAAAACATCAGGGACTGAGCAAAAATGATGGGCATGACGCCTGCACTATTCACCTTAAGGGGGATATACTGCCGCTGTCCGCCGTAAACTTTATTTCCAACAACCTGCTTTGCGTATTGAACCGGGATTCTTCTGATCGCCTGCACCAATGCAACTGTGGCAAGCACCACAAAGAACAATGCGATGAGTTCGAGAATGAAGAACAACAGTTGGCTCATACCCCTTGACAGGGCCTCTGCCACTATGCTTGCCGGAAATCTCGAAATGATCCCGATCATGATCAGCATTGAAATACCGTTGCCGATTCCCTTGTCGGTGATCCTTTCACCAAGCCACATGGTGAAGATCGTTCCCGCTGTCAATATGATCATTGAAGAA
The DNA here is from genome assembly GCA_028278225.1 of Cyclobacteriaceae bacterium. Taxonomy (GTDB): domain Bacteria; phylum Bacteroidota; class Bacteroidia; order Cytophagales; family Cyclobacteriaceae; genus JANQEU01. The sequence continues at coordinate 120,452 of JANQEU010000020.1, read as the reverse complement.
GCCCTGAACAGAAACCCGTTTTCCAGGACAATTGCTTCCGCCGGGATTGTGGCCGACAGATAGCCAATGGATTGAGCCAGACATATAAATATCGTCAGTGCCCTTGTAATCTGGTTGATCTTTTTCCTGCCGCTGTCGCCCTCCTTCTGAAGCTTTTGGAAATACGGTACTGCCACAGTCATCAACTGCAGTACAATAGACGCGGAGATGTAAGGCATAATACCCAGCGCGAAAACCGAAGCATTACTAAAGGCACCACCAAGGAATGTATCTAAAAGACCAAAAATACCCCCAACGTTTTCTGCAAGCTTGGACGGATCTATTCCGGGCAGGGTGACAAAAGTCCCCAGCCTGAAAATGATAAGGAATCCCAATGTATTTAAGATCCTTGTCCTGAGCTCTTCAATGGAGAAAATGTTCTTTATGGTCTGAAAGAATTTCTTCATTTATTCTTTTATTGTAACCGACCCTCCGGCTTTTTCAATGGCTTCAACCGCTGTTTTGGAAAACTTATGAGCAGTCACACTTAACTTGCTCTTCAACTCTCCTCTCCCCAGTATTTTCACAACATCATTCTTCCCTATCAACCCGTTTTCATTTAAAAGCTCAGGGGTTACTTCCTTTAATTTTTTCGATTCGCTGAGGGATTGAAGTACATCAAGGTTAATTGGTTTGAATACAACTTTGTTGTTATTCTTAAAGCCAAACTTGGGAACCCGTCTCTGCAAAGGCATTTGCCCGCCTTCAAATCCTACTTTCCTTGAGTAACCGGATCTTGATTTGGCTCCTTTATGTCCTCTGGTAGAAGTACCTCCCCTTCCCGATCCCTGTCCGCGACCGATACGTTTTCTTTTTTTCGTTGACCCTTCCGCGGGTTTTAATGACTCTAATTTCATTTCAAAGCTCTTTTACTTCTACCAAATGATTTACCGTTCTGATCATTCCGGCGATCTGAGGAGTTAACTCTTTTTCAACGGTGCTATCGATCTTACCAAGTCCTAAAGCCTTCACGGTAAGCTTTTGATTCTTTGGTCTCTTGATAACGCTTCTTCTAAGGGTAATAGCTACTTTGCTCATCTTTTCTATCCGTTAAAAACTTTATCAAGGGTCACTCCTCTTTGCGCTGCAATGGTAAACGGATCTCTCATCTTCGCCAGTGCATCAAACGTAGCCTTAACAACATTATGCGGATTTGATGAACCTTTGGATTTGGCAAGAACATCATGCACTCCGGCACTTTCCAGTACAGCTCTCATTGCCCCACCTGCTATAACGCCGGTACCCGTGGATGCTGGCTTTAGCAGAACGAGTCCTCCCCCGTATTTCCCTATGGACTCATGGGGTATCGTTCCGTTAAATACCGGCACTCTTACCAGGTTTTTCTTTGCATCATCTATACCCTTGGTAATGGCATCTGTTACTTCATTTGCCTTACCCAATCCATAGCCGACAACACCATTTCCATCACCAACAACAACTATGGCTGAAAAACTAAATCTCCTACCCCCCTTTACAACCTTAGCCACACGTTTAATTGCAACGACCCTTTCCTTAAGATCGATTTCACTGGCTTTTACTGCTTTTATATTCGTTTGTGACATAAGCTTCTAGAATTTTAATCCTCCCTCACGGGCTCCTTCTGCCAACGCTTTTACCTTCCCGTGATACGGATACCCACCCCGATCAAATACTACCTTTTCTATACCTGAAGTCTTTGCTTTCTCAGCAAGTTTCAGACCTACTTCTTTGGAGATGCTGACATTGATAGATTCCTTGCCCAGTTCCTTGGAAGATGCCGCGGCGAGCGTATGACCCTTCACATCATCTATAATCTGGGCATAGATGGCTTTATTACTCCTGTAAACCGATACACGGGGGGTTTCGGCTGTCCCTGAGATCTTCCTCCTGATACCCTTTCTTATCCTTGTTCTTCTTTTTAATTTGCTAAATGCCATATTTTACTTTATTTGGCAGCTGCAGTCTTACCAGCTTTTCTTCTAATATGCTCTCCGACGAATCGAATACCTTTACCTTTATAAGGTTCGACTTTTCTCAATGATCGAATCTTTGCCGCGACCTGACCCACCAATTGCTTGTCGGAACTCTCCAATGTCACTATAGGGTTTTTCCCCTTGACCGTTTCAGAAGTGACCTTCACCTCACCCGGAATCGCCATGTAGATATTGTGAGAATATCCAAGGTTCAGTTCGAGCACATCACCCTGAACAGAAGCTTTATACCCAACTCCCACCAACTCCAGATTTTTCTTATAGCCCTGACTAACCCCAATCACCATATTATTTATCAAAGAGCGATAGAGTCCATGTAAGGATTTATGCCGCTTTTGTTCCGTTGGCCTGATCACAGTCACTACACCGTCCTCTACCTTCGCTGTGATATCTGCCCCCAGTTCCTGACTTAGTTCACCCTTAGGGCCTTTCACTTTGACCAAGGTTCCTTCAATGGAAACCGATACTCCTTCAGGTATTGCGATCGGTGAATTTCCTATTCTCGACATCTCAGTTCAGTTTTAGTAAACGTAACAAATCACTTCACCCCCAACGTGCTCCTTTTTAGCTTCCTTGTCGGTAATCACTCCTTTGGAAGTTGACAATATCGCAATGCCGAGGCCATTTAATACTCTTGGCAGACTATCGGCACCGGCATATTTTCTCAGGCCAGGTTTACTGGCTCGCTCCATGTGCGTTATCGCAGATTGCTTTGTCTCAGGATTATATTTCAGTGCAATTTTGATATTGCCCTGTTTTCCGTCATCTTCAAAGCGAAAGTTCTGTATATAACCTTGATCATGCAGCACCTTTGTGATCTCCCGCTTTATGTTTGAAGCAGGCACATCTACCACACGATGATTCGCTTGAATCGCGTTTCTGATCCTTGTTAAATAGTCCGCAATTGGATCTGTTACCATATTAAAAAAATTGTGGCCCTAAAAAGGGCTGCAAAGTTAGTTATTGTATATTATTAATTTAAAGTTCAAGATGAAAAAGATCACCAGCTCGCTTTGGTCACTCCGGGTATTTTTCCTTCGGAAGCCATTTCCCTGAAAGTAACCCTTGAGATACCAAATTTCCTCATGTAACCTTTCGGTCTTCCTGTCAGTTTACACCTGTTGTGCAATCTCACCGGAGAAGAATTCTTGGGTAATTTGTCGAGTCCAACCCAATCCTCAGCTTCTTTCAGCGCCTTTCTCTTCTCGGCAAATTTGGCCACAAGTCTTTCTCTTTTTCGTTCTCTAGCTTTTATTGATTCCCTAGCCATATGCTGTTAGTTTTTACTGTTCACAAATGGTAAACCAAATGCCCTCAGTAGTGCTAAACTTTCTTCGTCTGTATTTGCGGATGTCACAAATGTGATATCCATACCTGAGATCCTGCTCACTTTGTCAATACTGATCTCAGGGAAAATAATTTGTTCTTCTATTCCGAGTGTATAATTACCACGGCCATCAAAGCCTTTTTCTTTGATCCCACGGAAGTCGCGCACCCTGGGAAGCGCTACGGTGATCAGTCGATCCAGAAATTCATACATCTTATTACCTCTCAGCGTCACTCTTGCACCGATAGGCATACCTTCCCGCAATTTGAAATTGGAAACTGATTTCTTTGCAATGGTAGGCACGGCTTTCTGTCCCGTAATGGTAGTTAACTCATCAACTCCGACGTCCACTAACTTTTTGTCAGTCACTGCCACTCCAATGCCCTTATTTATGGCAATTTTCTCAAGCTTAGGAACCTGCATAACGGATTTGTACTGGAACCTCTCAGTCAGCGCTGGAACGACCTCTTCTCTGTATTTATCTTTTAATCTTGGATTACCCATGTGTGATAAAGTCTCCGGATTTCTTTGAATATCTCTGAAGTTTACCTTCGCTATTTGGTTTTCTGCCAACTCTCGTGGGGTCACCCGAAGAGGGGTCTACGATCATCAGGTTACTGATATGTATTGCAGCCTCAGTATTCTGAATGCCTCCTTCAGGGTTTTCGGCGGAAGGTTTCATATGTTTGGTGATCATCCTGACACCTTCGACGTAAGCCCTGTACTTTTCAGGAATTACTTCCAACACTTTACCCGTTTTACCTTTATCATTTCCCGCGATTACCTTGACGGTATCGCCTTTTCTGATATGTATTTTTCCTTTGTGTGACATTCTCTTACAATACTTCTGGTGCTAATGAAACAATTTTCATAAACTGCTTTTCTCTCAGCTCACGAGCCACAGGTCCAAATATTCGAGTGCCTCTCAGTTCGTCATTTGCACCCAGCAAAACGGCTGCATTGTCCTCAAACCGGATATAAGATCCGTCCCGTCTTCTGACCTCTTTTTTCGTTCTGACTACAACGGCCTTGGAAACTGTTCCTTTCTTAAGGTTACTCGAAGAAAGAGCTGACTTCACAGTAACAACAATGGTATCACCTACTGAAGCATATCGCTTCCTGGTACCTCCCAAAACACGAATGCAAAGCACTTCTTTTGCTCCGCTATTATCCGCTACATTCAATCTGCTTTCTTGCTGAACCATTTTATTTTGCTCTTTCTATTACTTCAACCAATCTCCACCTTTTGTTTTTACTCAAGGGGCGAGTTTCCATAATTCTGACTGTATCACCGATATGGCTGTCATTATTTTCATCATGGGCCGTCAGTTTCGAGGTCTTTTGAACAAACTTCCCGTATATGGGATGCTTCACTCTCCTACTTACGGCAACCGTAATGGTTTTCTGCATTTTGTCGCTAACGACAGTTCCGGTTCGCTCCTTTCTCAGGTTTCTTTCCATGATATTATTTACTCAATTCTTTAGCTCGAATTTCCGTTTGGATCCTGGCAATGAGTTTGCGCGCCTCCCGGATTTTCAAAGGATTTTCAATTGGCGTAATGGCATGGGCAAATTTCAGCTTCTGATAATTGTCCTTTTCTACAGCAAGTTTGCTCGTAAGCTCATCCACGCTAAGTCCTCTTAATTCTGAATTTTTCATTCTTGATAATCCCTCCTAACCACAAATTTTGTACTTACCGGAAGTTTTTGAGCTGCCAGACGCAACGCCTCTTTGGCTGTAGCAATATTTACCCCAGCCGCTTCGAACATTACAGTACCGGGCTTCACGGTAGCCACCCAGTATTCAGGAGCCCCTTTTCCTTTACCCATCCGCACTTCAGCCGGCTTTTTAGTTACAGGTTTGTCCGGGAAGATCCTTATCCACACTTGTCCTTCCCTTTTCATAAACCTCGTCACTGCAATACGGGCAGCCTCGATCTGGCGGCTTGTGATCCACCCCGGCTCCAAAGATTTCAGACCGAAAGTTCCAAAGTCCAAAGAATTGCCTCTCTGTGCAATTCCCCTGACCCTTCCTTTTTGTCTTTTTCGAAACCTTGTTCGTTTAGGTTGTAACATCCTCTCAGTACTTTATAAAATTTATCTACGTTTTCTCCTTGGACCGTCATTCCGCCTCCTTGCTGCTCCTCCCGGCTGATTACTTTGCATTCCAACATTCGGAGACAGGTCCCTCTTGCCAAAAACTTCACCTCTGAAGATCCAGACTTTAATCCCTATTTTTCCATATACAGTTTCAGCTTCTGATACCGCGTAATCGATATCCGCTCTCAACGTATGCAATGGAATTCGACCTTCCTTATACTGTTCAGATCGTGCCATCTCAGCTCCCCCAAGTCTTCCTGAACATTTGATCTTAATACCCTGGGCTCCTACCCTCATGGAAGAGGCAATTGCCTGTTTCATGGCTCTCCTGTATGAAATCCGCGCTTTCAACTGCTGGGCTATTGCTTCACCAACCAGCTTTGCATCCAATTCAGGCCGCTTGATTTCAAAAATATTGATCTGAAGATCCTTTCCCGTGATCTTCTTCAATTCTTCTTTAAGTTTGTCAACTTCCGAGCCTCCCTTTCCGATTACAACACCGGGACGTGCAGTGTGAATAGTAAGCGTGATTCGCTTCAATGTTCTTTCAATCACAACTTTGGAGATCCCTCCTTTAGGAATACGCGCATCCAGATATTTTCTGATCCGGTGATCTTCAACTATCTTATCTGTAAAGGTTTTTCCTCCAAACCAATTGGAATCCCATCCTTTTACAATTCCTAATCTTAATCCTACCGGGTTTACCTTTTGTCCCATTAATTAATCTTTATTTTCGGTCTCGGACTGAACTGTTTCTTCTCTCTTATTCCTATCATCAACCACTACTGTGACATGATTTGATCTTTTTCTGATCCGGTGCGCTCTACCCTGGGGGGCGGTTCTAAGTCTTTTAAGTATTCTGGCGCTGTCTACATAAACTTCTTTCACATACAGATCAGCATCTTCTATTTTCACTTCTTCATTCTGCTGTTGCCAATCGGATATAGCGGTCAGCAAAACTTTTTCCAATGTATTGGAAGCATGCTTGGTATCGAACCTCAAAATGTTGAGTGCAACATTTACGCGCTGTCCGCGGATCATATCTGCTACAAGTCTCATCTTCCTTGGAGCGGTCGGTATATTTCGCAGTGAAGATCTAACTGCGCCAAGAGCACCCGACTGCTTCTCCTTCCTTTCCCTTTCGGCATCCTTGGCGAGTCGAATGCGAACAGATTTCTTAACTTTCTTATTTGTAGGTTCCATTATCTGTTACCTTTATCTTTTTTTGCCACGTGACCCCTAAAATTCCTGGTTGGGGCAAATTCTCCAAGCTTATGCCCCACCATGTTTTCCGTGACAAAAACAGGAATAAATTTATTCCCATTGTGAACGGCAAATGTGTGACCTACAAAATCAGGAGATATCATTGATCTTCTGGACCACGTTTTTATCACTGATTTCTTGCCGGATTCATTCATAGCATCGACTTTGCGCTCCAGGCGAAAATCAATGTATGGCCCTTTCTTTAGAGATCTAGACATTATTTCCTTTTAGTTACAATCAAATTATCCGAATACTTATGGGGCCTCCTGGTCTTCTTACCTTTTGCATAAAGACCTTTTCTGGATCTTGGGTGTCCTCCCGAAGCCCGGCCTTCTCCCCCACCCATCGGGTGATCAACAGGGTTCATCGCCACACCTCTGACCCTGGGCCTTTTCCCAAGCCACCTGTTCCTTCCTGCCTTGCCCAACTTGATATTCATCTTATCAGTGTTACCAACGGTGCCAACCGTGGCAAAACACGTGTTCAATACCATCCTTGATTCCCCGGAAGGTAACTTCAACGTTGAGTATTTTCCCTCACGCGCTACTAACTGGACATAGGATCCGGCGCTTCTCGCTATGGCACCTCCGTGACCCGGCTTTAACTCGATATTATGTAAAATGGTACCGACAGGGATATCTGCCAATGGAAGGGCATTGCCAACTTCCGGTGCAATACCCGGGCCAGATAATAAAACAGCCCCGACCTTCAATCCGTTCGGAGCCAATATATATCGTTTTTCACCATCCTTGTAATGTAATAATGCAATTCTTGCGGACCGGTTGGGATCGTACTCAATTGCCTTAACCGTGGCCGGAACACCCGCTTTGTCCCTTTTAAAGTCAACTGTCCGTAACTTTCTTTTGTGACCTCCCCCAACGTTCCGGACCGTCATTTTACCGCTGTTGTTCCTTCCGCCAGTCTTGTGATTGGAGCTTGTCAATGACTTTTCAGGTTTGTCCCTGGTGATTGCATCAAAAACCGGAGCTATCCTATATCTCTGTCCTGGTGTTGTTGGTCTTAATTTTTTTACAGCCATTGTTCTCGCTTAAATTCCGCTATAAAAATCAATAATATCCCCATCGGCTATTTTCACAACTGCTTTCTTATAAGATGGAGTGGATCCCTCAATTATTCTGGATTTTGTAAATCTCGATTTTGTTTTTCCAGGTTGGATCATGGTGTTCACGGATTCGACGGTCACACCATACATCTTTTCAACTTCCTGTTTGATCTGAACCTTGTTGGCCGCTTTGTCTACGATAAAACCATATTTACCGTGCTCATTCATAGATGAAAACTTCTCTGTGACCAGCGGTTTGATTAATACTCCCATCAGTTTAGCCTATTTTCAATTGGTTCAACAGCACTTTCAAATAGCACAACACAATCTGCATTTACCAACTCATAAGTTGATATTTCATCAGCTGTGATGACTTTAGCATTTGGAATGTTTCTGGCCGAGAGATGAACGTTTGCGTTTTTCTCTCCTGTAATGAACAGCGCCTTATCCACACCGAGCGACAGGTTGTCCAACAGTGAACTGAATTCTTTCGTCCGGGGGGCATCCATTTTCTGGTCCTCCAAAACTTTGATCTGCTTTTCAGCGGCTTTGGCGGACAACACGGATTTCTTGGCAAGAGACCTGACCTTCTTGTTCAACTTAAAGCTGTAGTCCCTGTTTCTAGGTCCAAAGGCAGTCCCTCCTCCTCTCAAAATAGGGGACTTGATGCTTCCGGCCCGAGCCGTTCCTGTGCCCTTCTGTCTTTTTATCTTCTTCGTGGATCCGGTAATTTCATTTCTTTCTTTAGTCTTATGCGTGCCCTGCCTTTGACTGGCCAGATATTTTTTCACATCAAGGTAAACGGCATGTTCACTAGGTTCAATCTTATAAATTGAATCCTTAAGATCAACTTTCCTTCCGGTATCTTCTCCCTTGCTATTTATAACTGCTAACTTCATGACGTTACTTCACTAGGGTTACATATGAATTTTTAGCACCCGGGACAGATCCGCTGACAAGGATCAAATTCTTTTCCGGATACACTTTCACTACTTTGAGATTTAAAACTTTAACCCGATCACCACCGGTTCTTCCGCCCATTCTCATACCCTTAAATACTCTCGATGGCGTCGAGGCCCCACCGATGGACCCAGGTGCTCTATTTCGATTATGCTGACCGTGTGTTTGCTGACCGACTCCGGCAAATCCGTGTCGCTTAACAACACCCTGGAATCCTTTTCCTTTTGAAATGCCTATTGCATCTAAGAAATCATTTTCCTGGAATACGTCCTGCACTTTCAATTCATTGCCGAGATCTACTTTACCCTCAAATTCCGCTTTGAAGTCACGAAACTCGACAATCACTTTTTTCGGACTTGTCTTCGCTTTGCTGAAATGTCCTTTGAGTGCCTTTGAAGTATGTTTCTCTTTCTTATCGTCATAGGCAAGCTGAACAGCTCGGTAACCGTCAATGTGCTTATGCCTCACTTGCGTAACGACACAGGGACCCGCCTGAATGAGGGTACAGGCAATGTGCTGGCCTTCCTCATTAAAAACGCTTGTCATCCCTATTTTTTTACCTATAATACCAGGCATTTTTAACTATTTATTAATCCGTTTCCTCTCCAAATAAACATTTTCGTGAAAAGGAGTGCAAAGATAGCAATTCCCTTACACGAAGCAAATCCAAAATCTGCATTTTGAGACAAAAAAAGAACCAATAACTAGTATTGGCTCCGGTATGTTTTATCTCGGTTTTCTAAACCTTGATCTCAACGTCAACTCCACTGGGGAGCTCCAACTTCATTAAGGCATCTACTGTTTTTGCGCTGTTAGAATAGATATCTACTAATCTCTTGTAGGTGCAAAGCTGAAATTGCTCTCTTGACTTCTTATTCACATGCGGTGACCGAAGTACAGTATACTTTTCCTTTTCCGTAGGAAGTGGAATAGGGCCACTTACCACAGCTCCGGTCGTTTTTACTGCGCGAACAATTCGTTCAGAAGATTTATCAACTAGGTTGTGATCGTAAGATTTGAGTTTAATTCTTATCTTTTGATTCATAATTTCATTAATTAAGCCAGTTCACCTTTGATGCTTGCTATTACCTCTTCAGCAATGCCCTGAGGGACCTGGTCGTAATGAGAAAAGGTGAGGGAAGCTGTTGCCCTGCCGGAACTGATAGTTCTCAGGTCAGTAACATATCCAAATAGCTCAGACAGGGGTACGTCCGCTTTGATCACCTGTGAGACCCCTCTTGTATCCATCCCTCTCATAATTCCCCTTCTTTTGTTAAGGTCGCCCGTAATGGACCCGGTATACTCATCAGGCGTTACAACCTCCACAGACATCACCGGCTCAAGTAAAACCGGTTTTGCTTTCACCGCTGCCGCCTTAAATCCTAACCTTGCCGCCAATTCAAATGAAAGTGAATCAGAGTCCACATCATGGAATGATCCATGGAACAATCTTACTTTCATTGAATCCAGCGGATATCCTGCCAATGGTCCGTTTACCATGGCTTCTTTGAATCCCTTTTCTACGGCAGGTATAAATTCCTTTGGAATCACACCTCCGACTATATTATTTACGAATTGCAAACCTTCACCTTCGAAATCTTCATCCTTCGGGCCTAATTCGAATACGATATCCGCAAATTTACCCCGGCCTCCTGTCTGTTTCTTGTAAACTTCCTTATGCTCAACGTTGGATCGAATGGTTTCTTTATATGCTACCTGTGGAGCTCCCTGATTGATCTCTACCTTGAATTCACGCTTGAGTCTATCAATGATAATGTCGAGGTGTAATTCACCCATACCTTTCAGAATGGTCTGTCCCGTATCCTGATCCGTTTCGACTTGCAAAGTAGGATCCTCTTCTACCAGTTTTGAGATGGCGATACCTAATTTATCAACATCAGCTTGTTGTTTAGGCTCAATGGCATAGCCAATAACAGGATCCGGGAAGATCATTGACTCCAGGACAACCCGGCTCTTCTCATCGCAAAGTGTATCACCTGTCTTGATATCTTTAAATCCAACTACAGCACCAATATCCCCGCAATGCAGGCTGTCAATTTGATTTTGCTTGTTGGCATGCATCTGGAAAATCCTCGATATACGTTCCTTCTTACCGGTTCTGGAATTGAAGACATATGATCCGGATGGAAGCATCCCGGAATATGATCTTACGAAGCACAATCTTCCAACAAAGGGATCTGTTGCGATCTTGAAGGCAAGTGCAGCAAACGATTGTGAAGGATCAGGACTTAACGTGATCCTTTGTTCGTTGTCAGGATTTGTACCTTGAATATTTTCACGGTCCAGGGGTGATGGCAGCAATTCCATCACATAGTTCAGAAGTGTTTGAACACCTTTGTTCTTGAATGCGGAACCACACATCATTGGTACAAATGCCAGGTCTATGGTTGCCGCTCTGACTGCCGCTATAATTTCATCCTTGGTGATGGAATCAGGATCTTCGAAGTATTTCTCCATAAGCCCATCATCATATTCAGCAACCGCCTCCACCAATTGTTCGCGGTAATGCGCCACATCATCAACCATATCAGCCGGAATGTCAATTTCGTCGTAGGTCATGCCAAGGTCTTCCTCATTCCAAACGATGGCCCTGTTCTCCACCAAATCGACCACCCCCTTGAATTTGTCTTCGGCACCGATTGGCAATTGAAGAGGAACCGCTTTCGTTCCAAGCATCTCTTTTACCTGCTTACAAACGTTTAGGAAATCAGCACCTGCACGGTCCATCTTATTGACAAAACCAATTCTTGCAACTTTGTAATTATCAGCAAGCCTCCAGTTTGTTTCTGACTGCGGTTCTACACCATCAACGGCACTAAACAAAAAAACCAATCCGTCAAGAACTCTTAAGGATCGGTTTACCTCTACCGTGAAATCCACGTGGCCCGGGGTATCAATAATATTTATGTGATACTCATTCCCTTTGTAAGGCCAGAATACTGTAGTCGCTGCCGAGGTAATGGTGATGCCTCTCTCCTGCTCCTGCTCCATCCAATCCATAGTTGCAGCTCCATCATGAACTTCACCAATTTTGTGACTCACTCCGGTGTAATAAAGAATTCTCTCCGTAGTGGTAGTTTTACCGGCATCGATATGTGCGGCTATACCAATATTTCGAGTATACTTTAAGTCTCTTTTCGCCATTAGTTTAGTTAGTCTTTAGAATCTGAAATGAGAGAATGCTTTATTGGCTTCGGCCATTCTGTGTGTATCGTCTTTCTTTTTGATGGATGCACCCTCGCCTTTGGATGCTGCAATAATTTCAGCTGCCAGTCTTTCTTTCATAGTTTTCTCCCCTCTCAGTCTGGCATATCGTATCATCCATTTGATACCCAGAGATAATTTTCTGTCCGATCTTACTTCTACAGGGACCTGGAACGTTGCTCCACCGACCCTTCTGCTTTTTACCTCGACAGAGGGACTCACGTTTGACAATGCTGTCTTCCATGTTTCCAGTCCACTTTCTCCGGTCTTGGATTCAACAATTTTTATGGCACCGTAAAATATTGAGTAGGCCAGGCTTTTCTTGCCTTTCAACATCAGGTTATTGACAAACTGGGTTACCAAAGTGTCACTATAAATCGGATCCGGTAACAGATATCTCTTCTTTGGTTTAGCTTTTCTCATCCTTCAAATTATTTTTTATCCTTGGGCCTTTTCGCTCCGTATTTTGATCTCCGCTGAAGTCTGCCATTTACACCAGCAGTATCAAGGGCCCCTCTGATAATATGATATCTAACTCCAGGTAAATCTTTAACCCTTCCACCCCTGATCAGGACAATAGAGTGTTCCTGAAGATTATGCCCCTCTCCCGGTATGTATGCGTTTACTTCCTTGCCATTTGTCAGCCGGACTCTCGCAACTTTCCTCATCGCGGAATTCGGTTTTTTAGGTGTAGTGGTATAAACCCTTGTACAAACCCCCCTGCGCTGTGGACAAGAGTCCAGGGCAGGAGATTTAGACTTGGAAGTAAGTTTTTTTCTTCCCTTTCTTACTAACTGTTGTATAGTCGGCATTTATTCCTATTTTACTTTATCCCGAAATTTCGGAACGCAAAGATAGAAATAATGTAATGATATCCCAATGGGAAAAAAGATATTTAGGCTTCACCAACAGTGCCCCCAAAGTTGATAGGATATTTGGGAGCTTCTTCTACTTGTTTGATGGGACCGAATGTACTTTCGTACTTCTTTATGTTCTCCTCCAGAGCATGCAAAAGCCTTTTTGCATGCTCCGGAGTAATTACTACTCTTGATTTTACTTTTGCCTTCGGAACACCGGGCATTAAACGGATAAAATCTATAACAAACTCGCTGCTGGAATGGGCGATCATTGCGAGATTTGCATACACTCCTTCTGCAGTTTCTTCCGAAAGTTCAATATTCAGATTCTTGTTTGCCTTTTCTTCTTTCTTATCCATTTACGACTCGGTTAGAATTTCCGTAGATTGTGTAAACTCCTCCCTTGAGCTAACCATCCTTTCATACTCTTCCTTGGAAGCAACGATGTGACTTTGGAAGTGCCTTACACCGGTACCTGCTGGTATCAGGTGTCCGACAATCACATTTTCCTTCAATCCAATTAAGTTATCGGATTTCCCCCGGATGGAGGCTTCACTCAAAACTTTTGTGGTCTCCTGGAATGATGCCGCTGATATGAAGCTTTCCGTTCCCAATGATGCCTGGGTAATCCCCTGTAATGTTGGTTTGGATACGGCTGCTTCGGCATTTCTAACCTGAACAGGGGTCAGATCCCGACGCTTAAGATTGGAGTTTTCATCTCTGAGTCTTCTGCTTGTGATGATCTGGCCGGGCTTCAATGTTTCGGAATCACCGGCCTCCATGACCACTTTCTTATCCATTATGTTGTCGTTTTCTTCCATAAAGGCAAATCGATCAACAACCTGGTTAGTAAGGAAGTTTGTGTCTCCTGCATCAATAATGATAACCTTTTGCATCATTTGACGAACTATGACTTCAATATGTTTGTCATTGATCTTCACACCTTGAAGTCTGTAAACTTCCTGTATTTCATTCACTAAATATTCCTGGACAGCTGTTGGCCCTTGAATGGAAAGTATATCTGCAGGTGTAATCGCTCCGTCCGAAAGTGGTTCTCCCGCTTTGATGAAATCATTGTCCTGTACGAGTATGTGTTTTGAAAGCGGTACCATATACCGTTTCTTAACGCCGTCCTTCGATTCAATGAATATCTCCCGATTTCCTCTCTTGATCCCGCCATAAGTTGCAACACCATCAATTTCAGTCACCACGGCTGGATTAGATGGATTACGGGCTTCAAACAATTCCGTAACTCTCGGCAGACCTCCTGTAATATCTCTGGACTTACCTGTTTTCCTTGGTATTTTGGCTAGCACCTGCCCTGCCTTGACCTTGTCGCCTTGTTCCACGGAAAGGTGGGCCCCAACAGGAATATTATAGGATTTACCTTCCTCATCGCCTACTATAATGGCCGGGTTCTTGGTCTTATCCTTGGTGTCAATGATGACTTTCTCCCTGTGCCCCGTCTGCTCATCAGACTCCTCCTTGTAGGTCACGCCCTCAATAATTGATTCAAAGGAAATTTTACCATCAATCTCTGAAAGGATAACGGCATTGTACGGATCCCAGTAACAGAGCTCATCGCCTCTCTTGACTTTGCCTCCGTCCTTGACCTTGAGGATCGCTCCATACGGTACATGGTTACTGATCAGAACTTTGTCTTTTTTCCCATTCAGAACCTTGATCTCTCCTGATCTTCCCATTACTACCTGAATCGCCTCACCGTCTTCGTTTGTGGTCTTAACTGTCTTCAGCTCATCAAATTCAAGAACTCCATCGAATTTTGATTTGATGTTTGCATCCACTGCAATATTCGAGGCAGTACCCCCAACGTGGAAGGTACGCAACGTAAGCTGGGTGCCCGGTTCTCCAATGGATTGGGCTGCAATGACACCGACAGATTCGCCAATGTGGACCATGTTTCCGGTCGATAAGTTTCTGCCGTAGCACTTGGCACAAACCCCTTGTTTGGTTTCACAGGTCAACACCGATCTGATCTCAACTTCTTCAATACTTGTCACCTCGATCTTGTCTGCAATTTCTTCGGTTATTTCACCTCCTGACACGACGATGAGTTCCTCGGTGATCGGGTCGTATATGTCGTGAACAGATACCCTGCCCAGGATTCTTTCAGACAATGGCTCGACAATTTCCTCATTGTCTTTCAAAGCCGTAACAGCCTGACCCCTCAAGGTACCGCAATCGCTTTCGTTGACAACCACATCCTGAGCAACATCAACCAACCTCCTGGTCAGGTATCCCGCATCGGCTGTTTTCAGCGCTGTGTCAGCAAGCCCCTTACGAGCACCATGTGTGGATATAAAATACTCCAACACATCAAGGCCTTCTTTGAAGTTTGACAATATTGGGTTCTCGATGATCTCGCCCACAGAACCCTGAAGGTTTTTCTGTGGCTTGGCCATCAGGCCCCGCATTCCGCCAAGCTGCCTGATCTGCTCCCTGGACCCTCTTGCTCCGGAGTGCATCATCATGTAGATAGAATTGAACCCCTGATGATCTTCTTCCAATTGCCGCATCAGTGTTGAGGTCAATTGAGTGTTTGTCCTGGTCCAAATGTCAATAACCTGGTTATACCGCTCGTTATCTGTAATCAGACCCATCAGATAATTGTTCCAGACCCCATCAACTTCCTCCTTTGCCTGATTGACAAGTTTCTCTTTTGCTTCCGGTATCTTGATATCTCCCAGACCCATCGAGAGCCCACCTTTATAAGCCATTTGGAATCCAAGGTCTTTGATGTCATCCAGGAACAACGCTGTCCTTGCCATGCCGGTGATCTTGAACACTTTGGCTATGGTTTTCTGGAGTTTCTTCTTTGTGAGCAACTCATCTATGAAGCCAACTTCATCAGGCACAAATTGGTTAAATAGTACGCGTCCCGCAACAGTTTCAATAACTTTTGTCTCCAATTCATTGTTCTCGTTTCTGACCGCGGTCCTTACTTTGATGTATGAATGTTTTGAGACTTTCCCCTCATTCAAAGCAATGATCACTTCCGAAGGACTGTAGAACATCATTCCCTCCCCGGGGACTTCGTGATCATCCGTACTTTTTCTGCCTTTAGTCACGTAGTACAGGCCAAGTACCATATCCTGAGATGGTACTGCGATAGGCGCGCCGTTTGCCGGGTTAAGGATATTATGTGACGAGAGCATTAGCAATGATGCTTCCAGTATGGCTTCATGTCCAAGTGGTACGTGCACTGCCATCTGGTCACCATCAAAGTCAGCATTGAAGGCGGTACACACCAAAGGATGCAACTGAATTGCTTTACCTTCTATAAGTTTTGGCTGGAATGCCTGGATGCCCAGTCTGTGGAGTGTCGGGGCCCTGTTTAAAAGGACAGGATGTCCTTTCAACACGTTTTCCAAAATATCCCAAACGACAGGATCCTTTCGATCGACGATCTTCTTGGCAGATTTTACGGTCTTGACTATTCCTCTTTCGATGAGTTTTCGGATCACAAATGGCTTGAAAAGTTCTGCTGCCATATCCTTCGGCAGACCGCATTCATGCATTTTCAACTCAGGTCCCACCACGATTACCGACCTTCCCGAATAGTCAACCCTTTTTCCAAGCAGATTCTGACGGAATCTTCCTTGTTTCCCTTTGAGCATATCACTCAGGGATTTCAGTGCCCTGTTGCCATCGGATCGAACCGCGTTTACCTTTCTGGAATTATCAAATAACGAGTCGACAGCCTCCTGAAGCATCCTTTTCTCATTCCTGAGTATTACTTCAGGTGCCTTGATATCAATTAGTCTCTTCAGCCTGTTATTTCTGATGATCACCCTTCTATAAAGATCATTGAGGTCAGAGGTGGCAAAACGTCCACCGTCAAGAGGCACCAATGGCCGTAGTTCAGGCGGAATAACAGGGACCATTTTGATCACCATCCATTCGGGCCGGTTCTCAATACGGGTCCGGGCTTCTCTAAACGCTTCCACAACCCGCAATCTCTTGAGCGCTTCGGCTTTCCTCTGCTGTGACGTATCTGTTGCAGCCTGATGTCTCAACTGGAATGAAAGCTCATCGAGCTCTGTCCTCGCCAAAAGCATTTCCAATGCCTCCGCACCCATTTTAGCAATGAACTTATTAGGATCATCGTCATCCAGCATTTGATTCTCTCTGGGAAGCTTGTCAAGGATATCCAAATACTCATCTTCCGTAAGAAAATCGAGCTTATTCAAACCATCTTCTTCTTTAACGCCAGGCTGAATGATCACATATCTTTCATAGTAAATGATTTGATCGAGCTTCTTCGTCGGAAGGCCCAATAAGTAGCCGATTTTATTAGGTAATGATTTGAAATACCAAATGTGCGCAACAGGGACTACGAGTTCGATATGACCCATCCTTTCACGTCGTACCTTTTTCTCGGTAACCTCAACACCACATCGATCACAAATGATCCCTTTATATCTGATCCTTTTATACTTACCGCAATGACATTCCCAATCTTTAACCGGACCGAAGATCCTTTCGCAGAATAATCCTCCCATTTCCGGTTTATATGTTCGATAGTTAATGGTTTCAGGCTGAGTTACTTCTCCATGTGAGCTTTCGAGTATCGATTCCGGAGAAGCAAGACTAATGGTGACTTTCGAGAAGTCGTTTGTCAATTTTTTATTTTTTCTGAATGCCATAATTTGATTTATACAATTTGCCCAAAGGCTTGTTGACTAATTAATCCAAGGTAATTTCAAGTGCAAGTCCTCTTAGTTCGTGTACCAGAACGTTAAAGGATTCAGGGATATTCGGTTTGTGCATATTCTCCCCTTTCACTATAGCTTCATAGGCTTTCGCTCTTCCAATCACATCATCGGATTTGATCGTCAGAATTTCCTGAAGGACATTGGCAGCCCCAAACGCCTCTAATGCCCATACTTCCATTTCTCCAAATCTCTGTCCTCCAAACTGAGCTTTACCTCCAAGTGGTTGCTGCGTAATCAATGAGTATGGTCCAATTGATCGGGCATGCATCTTATCATCCACCAGGTGACCCAGCTTTAGCATGTAAGTAATACCTACCGTGACCGGCTGATCAAATCTTTCGCCTGTAAGGCCATCATACAGGTAGGTACGCCCAAATGACGGCAATCCTGCCTCTGAAAGTTCCTTTTGAACTTCATCCTCGGTCGCACCATCAAAAATCGGTGTTGCATATTTCTTATCGAGTTTCATTCCTGCCCAGCCCAGTACTGTTTCATAGATCTGGCCGATATTCATCCGCGAAGGCACACCCAGAGGATTCAATACAATATCCATCGGAGTTCCGTCCTCCATAAACGGCATGTCCTCCTCCCTGACAATTTTGGCTACAACACCCTTATTACCGTGTCGTCCGGCCATCTTATCACCAACTTTCAATTTGCGTTTCTTGGCAACGTAAACTTTTGCCAGTCTTACTATACCCGCCGGCAGTTCGTCTCCCACCTCCAGGGTGAATCTTTCTCTTTTAAACTTTCCGGAGATTTCGTTTCGCTTGATGATATATTTCTTAATCAAGGCAAAAATCAACGAGTTGCTTTTCTCGTCAGTAGTCCAGTTGTCAATATTAAGGTCACTTATGAGATTTGCTTCCTCGGGAACATTGTAAGTACTCTCATCCCTAAATATATTCTTCTCCGGGAACAGGTTGGCTTCAATATTCTTTTTGCTGAATTTTGCGCCTTTTGACATCACCTCTTCACCAAATTTATGCTTTATGCCCTGACAGACCTTGCCTTCCAGAAGCTTGGTCATCTTCTCGATCATTCGATTTCGAACCTCAGTCAATTGCTGGCTGTACCTGTTTTTGAGCAGCTCAACTTCTTTTTTCGATCTCGCCCGTAAGTCTTTATCTTTTTTCGGTCTTGAGAATAATTTGGTGTCTATCACAACCCCTCTCAACGAAGGAGAAGCTTTAAGCGACGCATCTTTAACATCTCCTGCCTTGTCGCCAAAGATCGCTCTCAATAGTTTTTCCTCAGGTGTAGGATCCGACTCACCCTTTGGTGTGATCTTACCTATCAGGATATCTCCTTCCTTGATCTCGGCACCAATTCTTATTATTCCGTTCTCATCAAGGTTTTTGACCGCTTCCTCACTAACATTCGGAATTTCAGATGTCAGCTCCTCTTCACCTCTTTTGGTATCTCTTACTTCAAGCTCAAACTCCTCAATATGGATGGATGTGAAGATATCTTCACGGACTACTTTTTCAGAGATTACGATGGCATCCTCAAAGTTGTAACCCTGCCAAGGCATGTATGCAACCTGCAAATTTCTTCCAAGTGCCAACTCTCCGTCATTAGTGGCGAAGCCTTCGCAAAGCGGTTGTCCTTCGACAACTTTGTCGCCCTTGCTGACTATAGGCCTGAGATTAATGCATGTGTCCTGATTGGTTCTTCTGAATTTGGTGAGATCATACTCGACACTTGCGCTGTCAAAAGAAATAAGTTTCTGGTCATCGTCCTGTTTGTAATTGACTACAATCTTATTGGCGTCAACAAACTCGACTTCACCTTCTCCCTCGCCAATAATTAATGCCCTGGAATCCAGAGCTACTCTTTGTTCCAGGCCTGTACCGACTATTGGTGCTTCCGGACGGAGCAAGGGAACAGCCTGCCGTTGCATGTTGGATCCCATCAGTGCCCTGTTAGCGTCATCATGCTCGAGGAACGGTATCAACGATGCTGCAACTGAGACAATCTGGTTAGGTGCGACATCCATGTATTTCAACTCCTTGGGTTCCACGACAGGGAAATCTCCTTCGAACCTCGCTTTTACACGGTCATTCACAAAATTTCCGTTGTCCTTCAGGGGAGCATTGGCCTGTGCTATATTGAATGTGTCCTCCTCTTCTGCAGTCAGAAATCTAACGTTCCCCGACATATCGACCTTACCTTTTTCAACCTCACGATATGGTGTTTCGATAAAGCCCATCTGATTCACTTTTGCGTGAACACAAAGTGATGAAATCAACCCAATATTAGGTCCTTCTGGTGTTTCAATTGTGCACAGACGACCATAGTGAGTGTAGTGGACATCTCTTACTTCAAATCCGGCTCTTTCCCTCGACAGACCTCCAGGTCCCAAAGCTGACATTCTTCGCTTATGCGTGATCTCCGCGAGTGGATTCGTCTGATCCATGAACTGAGATAATTGATTGGTGCCGAAGAAAGAATTGATAACGGATGATAAGGTCCTCGCATTGATCAAATCAACCGGCTTGAAATCCTCATTATCCCGCACGTTCATTCTCTCCCTGATGGTTCTCGCCATACGGGCAAGTCCCACACCAAATTGCGAGTAAAGTTGCTCGCCAACAGTTCTGACCCTTCTGTTGCTCAGATGATCAATGTCATCGACAACCGCCTTGCTATTGATCAACCCGATGAGATACTTAACGATGAGGATGATGTCCTCTGTAGTCAGTACTCTCTTGTCATAATCAATTGTAAGACCTAATTTTTTATTGATCCTGTATCTTCCAACTTCACCCAGGTCATATCTCTTATCGCTGAAGAACAGGTTTTGAATAATATCTCTTGCCGTCTGCTCATCAGGCGCTTCAGTATTACGAAGCTGTCTGTAGATCTGCTCTACAGCTTCTTTTTCCGAGTTGGAGTTGTCTTTCTGAAGTGTATTGTAAATGATCGAGTACTCGGCAATATTCACATCCTTCCTATGAAGAATAACTGATTTGGTTCCGGATTCAAGAATCGTTTCAATGTCTTCGTCTGAGATTATGCTATCTCTTTCCAGTACCACCTCATTTCTGTCAATTGATACCACTTCACCTGTGTCTTCATCCACAAAATCCTCGGTCCAGGTACGCAGCACCCTTGCCGCAAGTCTTCGTCCTACGGTTTTCTTAAGCTCTTTCTCGTTTGCATCTACTTCTTCCGACAAACCGAAAAGGTCCAGGATATCCTTGTCTGACCCATATCCTATTGATCTCAGTAGTGTAGTAATAGGGAATTTCTTCTTCCGATCAATGTAAGCATACATTACATTGTTAACATCAGTAGCAAATTCAATCCAGGATCCTTTAAACGGAATAATCCTGGCTGAATAAAGAAGTGTTCCGTTAGTGTGTTTGCTCTGTGCAAAAAATACCCCGGGGGACCTGTGAAGCTGGGAAACGATCACCCGCTCTGCTCCATTGATCACAAAAGACCCCTTTTCCGTCATGTATGGGATGTTGCCCAGAAATACTTCCTGCTCAATCGTTTCAAAATCTTCATTTTCCTCGTCATTGCACAGAAGTCGCAATTTGGCCTTCAGCGGAACGGAGTACGTAAGCCCTCGCTCAATACACTCCTGAACTGAATATTTGGGGGGATCAACGGTGTAGTCAATGAATTCCAGCTCAAAATTTTCTCTTGAGTCTGAAATTGGGAAATTCTCCATGAAAACTTTGTATAACCCTTCCTCTTCCCTTTTTTCAGCGGGAGTATCTAATTGGAAAAAGTCTACAAATGATTTTAGCTGAACGTCCAGGAAATCCGGGTAGTCCAAAACTGATTTAATCGAGGAGAAATTTATTCTCCCATTGTTCTTATTTTTTGACAAGGCTTACGGGAATTTTAGTTTAAACTTTTAATTTGAGTAGTATACCTGTATACAAACAGGAAAAGACCTGACTCCCGATAGCTATCGGGAGACCAGGCCTATCTCCTTGAATATCTGGCAATTACTTTAATTCTACCTCTGCTCCAGCTTCTTCCAGTTGCTTCTTGAGACCTTCGGCCTCATCCTTAGCAACTCCCTCTTTTACAGCTTTAGGAGCTCCATCAACCAGTTCTTTAGCCTCTTTCAATCCAAGTCCGGTAAGCTCTTTCACAAGCTTGACCACAGCTAACTTTGAGCCACCCGGAGCCTTAAGTATCACATCAAAGGCACTCTTTTCTTCAGCGCCTCCGCCGTCTTCACCTCCACCACCACCGGCTACCATTACCGGGGCGGCGGCAGCAGCGGGCTCAATGCCGTACTCATCCTTAAGTATTCCTGCTAACTCATTTACCTCCTTTACACTAAGATTGACAAGTTGTTCCGCAAATTCTTTTAAATCCGCCATTTTTAGTTCTAATTAATTTTATTTGATCAATGATTTAATCCTCTTTCTCACTAAGAGTTTTTACAATTCCAGCTAATTGATGCTCTCCACTCTGCAGGGCGGAAATAACATTTTTAGCTGGCGATTGCAATAAGGTAATTACCTCTCCAATGAGCTCCTCTTTCGATTTGAGATTGCTGAGCGCATCCAGATGATCCTCACCTATGAAAATATCAGTTTCTATGGAAGCAGCCTTAAACTTTGGTCTCTTTTCAGGATCCTGTTTCCTGAACTTCTTGATGATCCTGGCAGGTGCATTTGCATTTTCATTCGCAAACATCAAACCTGAAAATCCTTTCAAAACATCATCAAGATCAGAATAATCAACTTCCAGTGCATCCAGGGCCTTCCTGATAAGTGTATTTTTATACACTTTGTACTCAATTCCTTCATTGAAGCACATCCCCCTGAACTTGTTGATCTCAGCAACAGTAAGACCAGACGTATCAGTTATATAGAAATGATTATTCTCGTTTAGCTTATCTGTAAGCTCGGATATGACTTGTGCTTTCTCTTCTCTTGTCATAGTTATATTCCAGCTATACTGTTTTTATCTATAGCAATACCCTTACTCATAGTTGATGAAAGGGAAATAGATCTAAAATATGTTCCTTTCGCAGAGGCTGGTTTTAGCTTGGAAATGGTACTTATCATCTCCTCCGCATTCTCCTTCAATTTTGATGATTCGAAGGACACTTTTCCAATGCTGGTATGTATGATCCCGAACTTATCAACCTTGAAATCAATTTTACCGGCTTTCACCTCTTTTACCGCCTTTCCGATATCCATCGTAACCGTTCCGGATTTTGGGTTTGGCATGAGTCCCCTTGGGCCTAACACGCGTCCAAGTTTACCCACCTTTGCCATCACAGTCGGCATCGTAATGATAACATCAATATCGGTCCAACCTCCTTCAATTTTCTTAATGAAATCATCCAATCCCACGTAATCGGCACCGGCTTCCTTGGCTTCCGCCTCTTTATCCGGTGTGCACAGGGCCAATACCTTAACATCCTTTCCAATTCCATTTGGAAGGGAAACCACCCCTCTTACCATTTGATCCGCTTTCTTTGGATCGACACCGAGACGTACATCCAGATCTACCGAAGCATCAAACTTTGAGAAAGTGATTTGCTTCAGCAATGTAGTAGCCTCTTCCAAGGAATACTCCTTGCTTGGATCGTACTGCTCTAGTGCTTTCTTCTGGTTCCTTGTTAGTTTTCCCATTTCTCAGTGATGTTATTTTGACCAGGGAGCTGCGCCCTTCACATTTACACCCATACTTCTTGCCGTTCCTGCCACTACCTTCATCGCAGATTCAATCTTGAATGCATTTAAATCCGGCATCTTTATTTCGGCTATGGCTTTAATCTGATCCCAGGTGATTGATCCGACCTTATCCCTGTTTGGTTCGGAGGAACCTTTCTTCAACTTTATGGTTTCCATGATCAAGGTTGCCGCCGGAGGGGTTTTAACAATAAAATCAAATGACTTATCGGCATATATGGTAACCACTACCGGCAATAGCTGGCCCTGCTTCTCCTGGGTTCTGGCATTAAACTGCTTGCAAAACTCCATTATGTTAAGGCCTTTTGCCCCTAATGCAGGACCCACAGGTGGTGAGGGATTGGCCTGACCGCCTCTAATCTGCAACTTCAAATAACCCGAAATCTCTTTCGCCATTTTATTTAGTCTTGTTTTTCGACCTGTATGTAATTCAACTCAACAGGTGTATTTCTACCGAATATTTTAACCGTAACGTTTAGTTTCTTTCGGTCTTCAAACACCTCTTCCACTGTTCCGGTGAATCCGCTAAATGGACCATCCATTACTTTCACACTTTCCCCTACTATATAAGGAGTATCCAGTTTCTCCTCATATTCCTCAGCTTCGTCAACCTTGCCTAAAATTCTGTTCACCTCATTCTGCCTCAATGGTACAGGGTCTTTACCTGCTCCGGCACCTGTTGCTCCAAGAAAGCCGATCACATTCGGAATAATTTCCTTATTTGTGATCATGTGCTGCACTTCCCCATTAGTGAAGTCAGCGTGTATCAAAACATATCCCGGGAAAAAGCTTCTTTCCCGCACCCTCTTCTTTCCGTTTCTCATTTCATAAACCTTTTCGGAAGGAATCAACACCTGCGGCACAAGCTCATTCCAGCCCTGGCGGTTTACTTCATTCTCAATCGCCTCTTTAACTTTTCTTTCCTTGCCGCTGACTGCCCGTACTACATACCACTTATGTTCTGCCATGACACTAAAATTCATTATAGAACCACCTCATCGCATTCTCAAATGCCAGATCAATCACTCCTATCAACATCGCAAAAATCAAAGAAGCCACAAGTACCAAAACAGCACTACTTTGCAAGTCACTGTACTTTGGCCAGGAAACTTTGTGCAAAAGCTCCATGTAAGCTTCTTTAATAAATGTTGTTATTTTTGACATACCCCTTATAATTGCACGGGTGGAAGGAATCGAACCCTCAACCAACGGTTTTGGAGACCGCTACTCTACCAATTGAGCTACACCCGTAAACCAGCCAGCCCAAAAGGACTGCAAAGTTAGATTAATGAATTTGTATAAACAAATACGTCCTAAAATTTAATTCAGGACGCATTGCTTGTTATACTTTAGTCCAGGATCTCGGTCACCTGACCCGCACCTACGGTACGGCCACCTTCCCTGATTGCAAATCGCAGACCTTTTTCGAGAGCTACTTTGTTGATCAGTTCAACTTCAATCGTCACGTTATCACCGGGCATCACCATCTCCACATTTTCAGGAAGTTTGATCTCACCTGTAACGTCCGTAGTTCTCAAATAGAATTGAGGTCTGTATTTATTGAAAAAAGGAGTATGTCGGCCACCTTCTTCTTTTGACAAAACGTATACTTCGGCCTTGAAGTGAGCATGAGGGGTCACGGAGCCAGGCTTACATATGATCATGCCTCTCCTGATCTCTGTTTTTTCAATACCTCTCAGCAATAGTCCCACATTGTCGCCGGCTTCCCCTCTATCCAGGATTTTCCTGAACATCTCCACACCGGTGATCGTAGACTTCATGTCTTCCGCGCCCATGCCGATTATATCAACAGGATCTCCGGAATTAATTATACCTCTTTCGATCCTGCCTGTTGCTACTGTTCCCCGACCTGTAATGGAAAATACGTCTTCGACCGGCATCAGGAAGTCTTTGTCGGTTAATCTCTCCGGAAGCGGAATGTAGTCATCCACAGCTGCCATGAGCTCAATGATTTTTTCAACCCACTGATCTTCACCGTTCATACCGCCGAGGGCAGAACCCTGGATCACAGGAATATCATCTCCGGGGAATTCATAGAAGCTCAAAAGTTCCCTGACTTCCATTTCAACCAGTTCAAGTAGTTCGGGATCATCTACCAGGTCTACTTTATTCATAAAGACTACCAGGGCCGGAACACCTACCTGACGAGCTAAAAGAATATGCTCTCTTGTCTGAGGCATAGGGCCATCCGTTGCTGCAACCACTAGTATCGCGCCATCCATCTGGGCAGCACCTGTTACCATGTTCTTTACGTAGTCAGCGTGACCGGGACAGTCAACGTGTGCGTAGTGACGGTTAGCAGTCTGGTACTCAACATGTGCCGTGTTAATAGTTATACCTCTTTCTTTCTCTTCAGGTGCATTGTCAATTGAAGAGAAATCTCTTATGTCAGCAAGACCGTCTTTTGCAAGAATCATTGTGATTGCAGCGGTCAGAGTGGTCTTACCATGGTCAACGTGACCAATGGTTCCAATATTTACGTGTGGTTTGGAACGATCAAAGGTTTCTTTAGCCATTTTTGATAATCCTCAGTTTAGTTCTAATTTAAATTTTCTTTATTCTTTAATTCAATTAATACAAAATAAAAATCGAGCCAATGACGAGATTTGAACTCGTGACCTCTTCCTTACCAAGGAAGCGCTCTACCCCTGAGCTACATCGGCTTTTCAATTCAGCACTTTTCCACCTCATGTAATGCCATGCATCGCAGCTCGAAAGTTTAAGGACGGGTGACGCGGCCCGAACCGCTGTGACGGACCGTCCGCGACCTACAGCTTGCCTGCCTGTCTAACTCATGAGCGGGTGACGAGGCTCGAACCCGCGACCTACAGCTTGGAAGGCTGTCGCTCTACCAACTGAGCTACACCCGCTAGTATGACGGGCAGGGAAGGCTGTCGCTATACCAACTGCGCTACACCCGCATTAAACGCATTACGTGGGGGGAGCAGGATTCGAACCTGCGAAGACATTCGTCAACGGATTTACAGTCCGTCCCAGTTGGCCGCTTTGGTATCCCCCCTAAAAAAGAACGCACTTCTCCACAGCCTGTGAAAAAGGGATTGCAAAATTATAAGTAATTTCCGTTTATTCAAACTTTATTTTTCAAATCTGGATGGAGGAAAAATCACCCTGAAAATCAGTCAGTATTGACCATAAATTTCGAGCAATTCCGGATCAGGTTCAACGGATTTTATGATACTCAATTTAGCTTCAACTCCTTCAATTTCGCTGACAATAAGCAGCCCCTGGTATGCCGTCAGACGCATCATGAAATCTGCATTCTGTGTGGCAATATCAAACAGTAAATTTATGGCCATTTTCTTTTCCAAAATAGGGGCATTTATCAGGTACTGATTTAACAGATGCAGAATGAAAAATTGGTCGGGAGATTTTGATGTCAGCATCTTTTTCAAATACCACTCCATCTCTCCCGTCTTGATATAGGAGTTGATGTAACCTCCAACAGGCAAAATGATGTTAATGTTATCGTCTTCTTTATATGAGTCATAATACTTTCGGGACAGATCACTATTGTCACGGAGTAAATGGTCCAGCACAACACCTTTTACATAGTAAGAGGAATCTTCCAGGAAACTTATCCATTCGTCAACCGAAAGCAATCCCATGCGCTCTCCTGCAATAATGGCGGCACCACGGACTTTTGAGGAGGAAGATTTAAGTAATCCAATGACTTTCTTTTTTAAGACATCCAGTTTTTCAGATTCCTTATCCGGAATGTATGAGAGGACCATTTCCTGAATCCTTGGTGATTCATCGTCCAGCCCCAAACCGATCGCCTCAACCTGAGATGCTGAAATTGTATCCATGGAAAGGATTTTGGTCAATCCCTCATGGCGAGCTCTGAAGGAATCCATGTACTTGACCTGGTTGATCCACTCCCGTCCGGATTTAGCGTGATCTTTAGTACCGACCAGCATACAATCCCCATCAACAACAATCGCATCGGCCCGGGTGGTCAGCGGAAGTTTAAACAAGTGCTCCTCATGCATGATTTCCATGGGATACCTGAGTACCGAGTCACCAAAAGCCAAATCTAGGTGGACAGGCAGGTAGTACAATGGAAACCGACTTAAATCCTGATCCTGTTTTACCATTATGTATAATGTGTCATTTTCATGGTAATGGTTAATTTTTAATTCCGGATGTCCGGGGTTTAAAAACCATTGCGTAAAAAACCAGTTCAGATCCTCACCTGTGACTTGTTCAAAGGACTTTCGAAGATCATGTATCTCCACTGATCGAAATTGATTGGATCTTAGGTAATGACTTAGGGAAGCGAAAAAAGCATCATCGCCAACATAAAGACGGAGCATATGAAGGATTCTCGCTCCTTTTGCGTAGGTATGGTTATCAAACAATGATTCCCTGTCATCAAAATAAAACCGAACAAGATTTTTCTGTTCGTACGAAGCTTCCTCCAGGTAATCCTGTAACCCGGTAAATGCATGAAACCCGGCCTCATCAGGGCCATATTTATACTCTATCCACAAATACTCTCCATACGTTGCAAATGCCTCATTCAAAGCGACATTAGCCCAGGATTCGCATGTTACCAGGTTGCCAAACCACTGATGTGTCAATTCATGGCTGATTATGTCATCCCAATTGTTGTCTGCAAAGTACTCTTTATGAACCAGCAAATCCTCCATGAAAACGGAGGCAGTGGTATTCTCCATCGCCCCGGTAATGAAATCCCTGACAATTACCTGATCATACTTCTGCCACGGAAATGGAAAATCAAAACGCCCGGAGAAAAATGAGATCATTTCACCGGTATTGCCAAATATTGCATGAGCGTCTTCTGCGTAATCAGGTTCCACCCAATAACCCAACGGAACGCCCTGTGCCTGATCCCGGACTAAGGTGAAATCTCCGACTGCCACCATAAATAAATACGGGGCATGAGGTTTGTCCATTCTCCAGTAGTCGGTTCTTGTACCGTCACCATTGACTATCGAGGACACGAGTAGTCCGTTTGAGAGGGTTTTGAACTCATCCGCAACAGTCAGGTAAATTTCCTGTGTACATCTTTCACCGGGAGATTCAATAGTTGGAAACCACCGGGAGTTATTCTCGGTTTCTCCCTGTGTCCAAATCTGTTGTGGCTTTCCGGGATTGGCCCGATCATGATTTACAAAGTACAAGCCCCTATCCTCAAACCCGGAATTGCGGTAAGGATTTGCAGTGTATTTGATATTTAACGTTATGGTATCGTTTCTTGTATACAGACCATTGAGATCGATCATCAAACCCGTCATATCATTCTCGTAATTCAGGATTACGGAATCTTCCCCCAACAACTGGACCTCATGTATGTCAAACTCCCTGGCGTCAAGATACAAGTACTGCTGGGAATAAAAATACGGCGAAAGATAAAGGGTGGCCTCTCCATAGACCTGTCTTTTCTCCCAATTGAACTCAATGTCCAGTTTTGTATGGATCAGATCGAAAAACCTGGAGTATGAGCTTTGATAGTCCACCCATGGAGAATAGTATTCCAAAACGGCCGGTTGACTATCCTGGTTAAAATCCTCGACGGGAAATCTCTGAGATGATTTGCAACCAATGATCAGGATTGACAATAGTATACCTAAATTTGATCTCATAGTACTTCAGATATGGACTTACAGATTTTAGTAGACAATCAAAATTATATACTTAATGAATCAAAAGACGGCATTCATGTCAATGGGAAAAAGATTGAGTACGATTATCATAAAGTGGGTGACAATAGCTTTTTGATTTTCCACCAACACAAGTCATACAAAATCGAAATTGTAAATCAGAATGGCAAAACACTGGATCTTAGGATAAATGGAAAGGCTGTGGAAATCCAGATAAAAAATCATTTGGACCAACTTCTTGAAAAGCTCGGGATGACGAGTGAGGCGGATGACGTCATACACGAAATCATCTCACCAATGCCAGGTACGATTCTGGAGATTTTTGTGCAAGAAGGCGATACCATCAAAAAGGGTGATCCGCTACTGGTACTGGAGGCCATGAAGATGGAAAACATCATCAAATCTCCAGTTGACAATACAGTTCGCAAGATAGAGGTTGAGATCGGAGAAAACGTAAACAAAGCACAATCTCTAATTGGTTTTTGAACTGAACAGCAAAATGACTAAGTCCGCTTATATTTGTCCGAACTTGACTCCTTCACTATGAAATACAATCGAATTCTTTTAAAGCTAAGTGGCGAAGCTTTAATGGGAAATCACAAATATGGAATTGATCCGGACCGGCTCGATCAATATGCCACCGAAATAAAAAAGGTGCGGGATCGGGGAGTCGAGTTAGCCATAGTGATCGGAGGAGGTAACATCTACCGGGGTGTTCAGGCAGAAAGCGCAGGTATAGACAGAGTCCAGGGCGATTACATGGGAATGCTGGCTACGGTTATCAATGGCATGGCGCTGCAAAGTTCACTGGAGAATCACGGTATGTTCACACGACTGATGAGTGGATTGAAAATGGAGCAGGTTTGTGAGCCATTCATCAGAAGGCGGGCAATTAGGCATTTGGAAAAAGGAAGGATTGTGATATTCGGGGCCGGACTGGGAAACCCATATTTCACGACCGATTCCACCGCAAGTCTCAGAGCGGTTGAGATAGAAGCTGATGTTGTTTTGAAGGGGACCCGTGTTGATGGTGTTTATTCGGCGGATCCTGAAAAAGATCCCAAGGCCACTAAATATTCCAGCATCAGTTTCCAGGAAGCATATGAAAAAGGATTGAATATCATGGACATGACTGCTTTCACGTTATGCATGGAAAACAGTCTGCCAATAGTCGTATTTGACATGAACAAGCCCGGAAATCTGAACCGGGTCCTTAATGGTGAGGAAGTAGGTACACTTATAACATAAATAATCATGGAGGACATCAAATTTTATCTGGATCACGCCCAGGAAAGTATGGACAAGACAGTTTCCCATACAGCCCATGAGTTGGCTAAAATTCGAGCGGGCAAGGCCATGCCCAGCCTTTTGGAAGGGTTGCACGTAGAGTACTATGGAAATCCTACTCCAATAAATCAGGTAGCCGGGATCTCTACACCCGATCCGAGAACAATTGTTGTGAAACCATGGGAAAAGTCAATGATCCCTGAAATTGAAAGGGCTATCATGCACAGCGATTTAGGTTTGAATCCCCAGAATGACGGAGAGGTCGTTCGTATTAACATTCCTCCCCTGACCGAAGAACGAAGAGTAATACTTGTAAAGCAAGCCAAACAGGAAGCTGAAAACGGCAAGATCAGCCTGAGAAACATCAGGAAAGATACCAACGACCACCTAAAAAAACTTTTGAAGGAACATATTTCGGAAGATTTGGTGAAAGACGCTGAAATAGAAGTTCAGAATATCACCGACAAACATGTAAAAAAAATTGATGAGCTTCTTGCCTCCAAAGAGGAGGATATAATGACGATCTAACGAAAAAAGCCTTTTGCGTCAATCATATCGCTAACAGGATCAGGCACTAAATATTTGATTGATTTTCCTTCCCGCACCAGTTTTCTGATAAGGGTTGCGGAGACGTCCATTTTAGGAGCCTCGATCACCTCCACACTTTCGTGATTAAGGAGATCCGATTTAAAATCATTTGGACGCGGATAGACTATAAGCCCATAGTTTCCAAGTATCTCGGTATAATTTTTCCACTTTGTAAACGACACGAGATTATCTTCTCCAATTATTAATTTAAATTCATATTCCGGGTATTTTTCCTGCAGGACAGTCATCGTATCAATGGTATAACTGGGCCTGGGCATGTTAAACTCCACATCTGAAACTCTGAATCCGTATTCCTCATTAATTGCAGCCTGAACGAGGTCATAGCGATCAAATTCATGGAGCAGGTTTTTATTTCCTTTCAGGGGGTTTTGTGGAGATACAATAAACCATATCTCTTTAATATCCGTGGTTTCCTTTACCAGGTGGGCAATGATCAGATGGCCGATGTGAATAGGATTAAAAGATCCAAAGAATAATCCTACTTTCATTTCAACCCGGATTTTCCAATAAAAAATCTGTCCGAAGGGCAAACGGTTGAAAATGAGTAGGTTACACCTTTTATGGATGCATTTTTTTCTTTCATTTTCAATGTCGAGGTTAACCCCGGCAACTTGTTGGTAATCAACAAGTCCGTCATATTGCGGAGTCTGTTATTCAATCTTATTGACGATTTTGGGTTCAATTATCCAGGTAATTGGAAACGATTGTTTCCGCTTGTTTCAAGGCATGATCCAGATCTTCATTGATGAGCGTAACATCAAATAGTTTTTCATACTGAAGTTCCTGTTGGGCTTTTTCCACTCTCATCTTAAGGCTTTCTTCTGTTTCCGTACCCCTTCCCTTTAAACGTGCTATCAAACTTTCAATAGATCCAACCTTTATGAATACCGCCAGAACTCCATCCCCGAACGTTTTTTTGATATTGGCGCCCCCGACCACATCCACATCGAATACAACATGATACCCCTGGTCGTGTATCCGCGTGACTTCGGATCTCAGCGTACCGTAATATATGCCGTCATAGACTTCTTCCCATTCCAGCAACTCCTTCCGTGAAATTTTATCTTCAAAATCCTTTCTGGACAGGAAATGATAATCCTCGCCATCCATCTCGTACTCTCTTGGTGGCCGGGTTGTGGCGGAAACTGAAAATTTCAAATCAGGCCTTACACTTAAAAGGTGTCTCACAATTGTGGTCTTCCCTGATCCTGACGGAGCGGAGAAAACAAGAGCTTTGCCTTTTAGCATCTAGTAATTCATCTGAATTTTTGACCGAATTTCACTGGCTAAACCGTCTGGTACCGGAAGCTGCGCGATTTTGGTTTTGATCAGTTCTCTTATTTCCTTTTCGACCTGCATGTGCTCAAAACAATGTATGCAACTTTCAATGTGCTCATTAACATAACTTTCCTGCTCTTTCGAAGCCTCATTGTCCAACATCAATTCCAGGATTTCCAAACATTCATTGCAAGTTGTCAAACCATTATCGCTTTCCATCAATTTAGCCTTTTAGTGAACAAAGTAATGCATATTTTATTTATAGCCCATGCTACTGGCATATGACTTGAGTTTCTCTTTCAGTAAATTCCTGGCCCGGTGTAACCGGGATCTGACAGTCCCTATTGGAATGTCGAGAATTTTTGCCATTTCCTCGTAAGTGAATCCCTCCAAATCACAAAGTATTATCACAGTCCTGAAATCAACCGCCAAAGAGTTAAGGGCAATGCTCACTTCATCGCCGATCATATCCTTCACCGCGTCGATCCTTAAATCAACTGTTTTCTTTTCATCAACATTATCAGAATTGTAGAAGTTCTCTACTTCCTGATAATCTACCTTTGCAGGCTCCTTACTTTTTTTCCTAAAATCATTTATGAAACTGTTTTTCAGGATCCGGTAAAGCCAGGCTTTTGAATTAGTCCCCTTTTGGAAGGACTTGATAAACCTATATGCCTTCAAATAAGTATCCTGTACAAGATCCTTGGCATCATCCCCATCAAGTGTCAACCGGTACGCAAAATTGTACATGGCATCCAGGTGTGGCAGGAATTCATTTTCGAAGATTTCTAATTGATCTTGTCGGTTATACTGAAATTTTTTTGGCTTCTCTCCCATTTTCTCGAGTACCTCTTGCATGTTCTTTATACCTCCAAATTTAAATATGTCTATTCGTAACCCATTATTTCAATGTAGCTACATAGTTGTACGATGAAATGGATAATTTCGTTTAGAAGGTAGCTGATTTTTGAAATAACCATATTTTTACAATAAATCAAATCATTTCAAAGGATTTGAACATTTTGATTACCACCCAGTCAGGAGGTGTGGCCGGGTCGTCCTACAGTATTTCCTATCTGGCAAGAGGCCTCCGGGAAAAGGGCCATAAGGTGATCCTGGGCATTCCTCACAAGACGCTGCTCCACGAACTTGCACTTGACCATGGTATTGAAACATGTGAAATCTCATTTAGAAGAAAAATTCATCTCAAATCCTGCAGACAGATCAATCAAATTGTCAGAAGACACAATATTGATATTATCAATCCCCAGGAAAGTAAAGACCGATACAATACCATATTATCCAAAGTCCTTTTCAGGTTTCCGGCTAAAATTGTTTTGACAAGGCGCCAACGGGTAGCAGATAATAACTTTATTAAAAGATGGCTGCATGTTCGTTTTTCTGAAAAGATCGTGGTGGTGAGCAAAGGATTGCAGGAATTGGTAAAAAGAAAGGGATTCCCTATTGAGCATACCGCCGTAATACATAATGGTATACCAACTGAGGAATACGTCCTTCAAAAAAACAAGATTGAAGCGCTCAGAGGAGAATATGGATATGGCAAAGACGATGTAGTGATTGGCTGTGTTGCCCGGTTAAAAAGACAGGACCAATTAATCGAAGCTTTCAAAATCCTGCCTGATTCATGGAAATTGCTGCTTGTCGGAATTGAAAGGACCCAGTTCCATAAAAAATATCCGAAGGTGACCCTTGATACCATTTCCGATAGAATAATATTTACCGGTATCATTCGTAACAAATCCGGTGTGTACCACCATTATCCACTGATGACAACAAATGTACTCCCGTCTCAAATGGACGGATTCGGTTTGACACTAGTTGAAGCAATGGCAATGGGAGTCCCGGTAATTGGATCCAATTACGGAGGAATACCGGATGTGATAGAACACGGGATTTCCGGATTTATCTTTGAGAATGATCAGGTAGAGGAGTTGGCAGGATATATTAAGGAAATAGTATTTAATGAGGAGCTCAGAAAAAAATTCATTAACAACGGGTATGACATTGCGCTCAACAAATTTGCAATCTCAAGTACAATAGAAAAGTACGAAAAGCTCTTTCTTCAAATAGCCGGCACATAGATAATTCCCACCTCTTGTGTCCAGTTTACCTATTTTTGATTTGACATCGAAAAAAGAATGGCCCGGGGACTAAAGATCATTTTATTCATAACACTTGTTTTGTTGCTTTCGCCAGGCATTCATGCACAAAAGGATTCACTTCAGGTCCGGATGGAACTGAGGGGAGCTATCTCCGGATCAAAGCCTCTACCCCACTGGATCGCGCACAACCAGTATGGGTTCTTCAATACCGGATCGAGTGATGGATATATCAGGGGAGAAGTCAAAAAAAACCTATTGTCCAAAAATAATTTCAGCATTAATACGGAAATCGATATTCTCGGAAAGACAGATGGTGCAATACTACATGAAGCTTATTTGAACTTCAGGTGGCAAAATGCTGAGTTGAGAATTGGTAAAAATGAAGTCAACAATGCGGGCTTTCCGGATGATCTAAGTTCAGGTCATTTATTTGAAAGCAGAAATGCTCCGACCATACCTAAGATCTACGGAGGATTTTTTGAATATACTGACGTTCCCTTTAGCAGGGGTTACCTTCAATTCAGAGGTGGCAT
This sequence comes from Cyclobacteriaceae bacterium, assembly GCA_028278225.1. Lineage (GTDB taxonomy): Bacteria > Bacteroidota > Bacteroidia > Cytophagales > Cyclobacteriaceae > JANQEU01. The sequence continues at coordinate 85,741 of JANQEU010000020.1, read as the reverse complement.
GTCGCACAGCATCCTTGAAGAAGATCGTGATGTAAAGCATCCTTTCTACCACGAGAAATTCGCATATCTTAAGCTTGTCAATTTACTTCCAATCAACATCTATGCCGGGGCTACCCACAATGCTTTGTACGGTGGAGAATTGAATGGGGAAAAATTGTCCAGCAAATGGTGGGAAGTTGTCAGAGGCGCAAATTCTTCCGACTCCGACGTAAGCGGGGATGATCAAAATGCGGCGGGGGCTCACTTCGGTACACTTGATTATGGATTGGAGATCCCTACTTCGGAAATGGACCTGAATGTATATTATCATCAACCCTGGAGTGATGGTTCCGGGTTTATTCATGGGGGGCATATCGATAAAGATTACATGCTGGGGATTCATGTCAAGCTGAAAAATCAAAAATTTATCACCGAGATTCTTTATGAAAATGTAAATACTACTGACCAAAGTGGGGAGGGTCTTTCCGATCCTGTTGTTAACGGAGTAGGCTACACTTATGCCGACCTAAGACCACTCGATTATGACGCTTTCGTCTTCAATGAATTGGGAATTCAGACAAATAACCTTACGTGGGATGAGTTCATCGAGATACTCAAACAGGAGACAAACAACGGTCTGGAATTCGGCGGACGAGACAGTTACTATGTAAACACTTCTTATCCAAAAGGGAACACATACAAAGATTTCACGATCGGCAATTCACTTTTTTTGACTGCAAAACGTCTAATGGAAATGACAGGAGAAACGATGACAGACGCGAGTTTTATCATAAATAATCGTATACAGGCACACCACATGGGAATGAAAGGCGAGATATTCGATATCAAGTATAAAGTACTGGTCACCTTCACAGAAAACTATGGCACCTATGCCGGCAAATACGGGGGAAGCAAATTCAGCTGGATACTGGACAAGGAATATTATTTCAGGAACGGTGTGAATACCAGGTATTACTTTCTTAGCCTTGAAAAGAAGCTGGAAAATGCTCCTGTTAATTTGGAATTTGCTATCGCATACGATGAGGATGGATTTGGCAGGTTCCCGGGCACCATCTTCGGTATCCAATACATCCTGAAATGAAACCCAGGGTACTACACATCAATACCGAATCAGAATGGAGAGGTGGTGAACGGCAGGTATTGATGCAGATGGTGAACACTCGTACGGATGTTGACAACTACCTGATCTCAAAATCAAAAAGCCCTTTGTCCGTAAAAGCCAAAGAAGAAGGATTTAATGTCTGGGAACAGGCATTCAGGGGACTTGACCTGGCAACAGCACGGCTTGTGGTCAGAAAAGTAAGATCTGATCAAATTGATATAGTTCACTGTCACACTTCGAGGGCGCATTCCATTGCAGCGATCTCCAAATTGATTGGAATGAAAGCCAAATTGGTGGTTACGAAACGGACTATTTTCCCGATTGGGAAGAACTTCTTTTCAAGATTAAAATATCAAAAGAGTGACCTGGTCATTTGCATTTCCGGAGCTGTCGAGAAATGTGTACTGGAGGCACTGCCCAATGCAAGCACCATGGTAATTCCCAGTGGGATCGAGATCTCCAGCCCGGTCGAAAGAGTTCATGCTTCAGCTCAAATACCATCGCTGAAAAATAAAAGTACTGTAGGGTATGTGGCTGCGTATGAATATGAGAAAGATCCCGAAACATTTCTAAAAACTGCAAAAATTGTGACCAACAAGCGTCCGGATACGACCTTTGTCTGGTTTGGAAAAGGAAACAGGGAAGCCTCGATCAGGTCCGGAATTAAAGCAATGGGCCTTCAGAACAGTGTTTTCCTTTTAGGGTTTAAAAAGGATATCATCTCATGGATTAATGGCCTTGATATTCTGTTTTTCCCATCAAAATCCGAAGGGTTTGGTTCTTCAATTCTGGATGCTTTTTTGTGCAAAATCCCTGTAATAACAACCAATGCAGGAGGTCTGAATGAATTAGTTCAAGACGGTGTAAATGGTTTCAAATGTGAAATCGCCGATGCGGAAAACATGGCGCAAAGGATCATTTCTTTGCTGGATGACCCAAATCTGAAGAAATCTTTTACTGAAAATGCATCTAAGACACTGCAGAATTATGACATCAAGGTAATTTCAAAGAAATTGTTGATCGCTTATAAAGATGTCCTAAATGATTCCTGAAGCCACCCTGATCATATCTTTTTACAATAAGATAAGAGATCTGAAACTTGTATTTGCGGGATTGGAGCGACAATCTATTACAAACTTTGAAGTTATAATAGCGGATGATGGGTCCAGGGAAGAGGTAGTCAGGGAGGTTAAGATATTAACAGAAAAATCCCGGCTCAATGCTTATCACATCTGGCACGAAGACCACGGATGGAGAAAGAACATGATCCTTAACCAGGGTTTGGCCAGGAGTCAGGGCCAACAAATTATCTTTATTGATGGAGACTGTATCCCCCACAGGCATTTTGTCAAAGAACACATAATCAATGCCCGGTCAAACCTCGTTCTAGCAGGAAGGCGTGTTTACCTGGGTAGGATTTTTTCAAAAAAACTGACACCTGCTTTCGTAAAGGAAGGAAAGCTGGAAAGCCTGACAACACATTTGTTCAATCAGTCCTGGCATGCGGAAAATAGCATTTATCTCCCGGGACCTGTCCGGCTGTTAATTCCAAGAAAAACACGGGGAGTTTTAGGTTCAAATTTTTCTGTCACCCGAAAAGATCTTATTGATATTAACGGATTTGATGAGCGCTACAGTTATCCGTCAGTAGGAGAAGACACCGATCTTGAATACAGGCTCCTGAATAATGGCGCAAAAATCAAATCCTTGAAATTCCTTGCCATTCAATACCATATCTGGCACCCCAAGCTGTCCAGAAAGGAAGGCTACGATGAAAACTTATCTTACCTGAAGGAGGTAAGGAAACAAAAGGTAACAAGTACTCCTTATGGCATCAGGAAGAACTGATCTTCTTCCACATCTTACGGAGCTGAAAATACGATTCTTTCCAAAAGAATCTAAAATACCTGCTCAGGGATTTGTCCCTATATTCCGGAAGGAGAACCGCATTCATTCTGTGTCCTTTGAGCTTGATCCACTTCCTGGTCCCGCGACCATCTATTCCATCGATAAGCGAACCAATATCAAGGGAATTGACTTCAGCGTCAAGGTTCCAGAGACGTTTATTTATGACTTTGCTGGCAGCACCTGCTGATGGAATTACAAGGTCCACCTTATTGACGAGGCGTTCAACCTCCGGCCACCATGTGTCAACTGAACGATAGGCATCGGACATTGGCGTTTCGATATATTCATCAATAAGTCCGTAAAGCTTGCATGCTATCTCCGAAGGGATCCCCCCTACCAGAAGTTTCCGCTTCGGCCGGATATGCAAATCGAAGAAATTGTTGAACTCCTTTTGACGAAATATCGCGTAATAATGAAATACAATGTGACTCTCAAACTTTCCCGGTTTCGGGTTGGGCAATAAGACTTCCTGCACAAGCCTTTGTAACTCCTCATTGTTGTGATGCGGCGCAAAAAGACCATGCATCATTCCCTCTTCCAGGGGATAGTTTACAGCCAGACCTCTCAAGTATTGCTCATCATCAATTAAAAATGACTCCACCAGCTCATCCCGTAAATCAACTGATGAATTGTGATATTTATCATCCCTGCCTGACATCAACAGGATATCTCCGTCACCGAACCTTGTATAGAAAACACGATCCTCGGATGACAATAAGTTATCCAGACGATCAATGGTTTCGGTCGTTGCTCTTGTGGCTATGATCATAAATGAAAAAACCCGCTCCAAACAAAGAAACGGGTTTTGAGTCATCTTTTAATAGAATCAATATCTATAATGTTCCGGCTTGTAGGGTCCTTCCACGGTCACGCCGATATATTTGGCTTGCTCTTCCGTCAAAGTCTCCAGCTCCACCCCGATTTTCTTAAGGTGTAAAGCAGCCACTTTCTCATCCAAATGCTTTGGTAAGGTGTAAACAGCCCTGTCATACTTATCTGCATTGTTCCAAAGCTCGATCTGCGCCAAAGTCTGATTTGTAAAAGAGTTTGACATTACGAAAGATGGATGACCGGTTGCCACGCCGAGGTTTACCAGCCTGCCTTCGGCCAAAACAATGATGTCCTTCCCGTCCACATCATAAATATCCACCTGGGGCTTTATCTCCGTTTTGGAATGATTTGCATTTAGCCAGGCCATATCAATCTCATTGTCAAAATGTCCGATGTTGCAAACTATCGTCTTGTCTTTCATCAACCTGAAATGTTCCGCGGTAATTATATCCTTATTTCCGGTTGCCGTAACGATGATATTGGCTCTTGGAACAGCATTAGTCATTTTCTTGACTTCAAATCCGTCCATCGCTGCCTGAAGCGCACATATTGGGTCGATCTCAGTGACGATCACTCTTACGCCGGCCCCTCTCAGTGATGCGGCACTACCTTTTCCTACATCTCCGTAACCCGCTACAACGGCAACTTTTCCGGCCAACATAAGATCGGTACCTCTCCTGATTGCGTCCACAAGAGATTCCTTACATCCGTATTTATTATCAAATTTGGATTTGGTTACGGAATCGTTCACGTTAATCGCAGGAACAGGAAGTTTTCCGTTTTTCATTCTTTCGTATAATCTGTGAACACCGGTCGTAGTCTCTTCAGATATTCCCTTTATTCCCTCAACCAATTCGGGATACTTGTCCAAAACCATATTGGTCAGATCTCCTCCATCATCCAGGATCATGTTCAAGGGTTTATCGTCTTTGAATGCAAACAATGTCTGCTCAATGCACCAGTCAAATTCCTCTTCATTCATTCCCTTCCAGGCGTAAACGGGAACACCCGTTTTTGCAATTGCCGCGGCAGCATGATCTTGTGTGGAAAAAATATTACATGAGGACCAGCTGACCTCTGCGCCAAGTTCCGTCAGTGTTTCTATGAGCACGGCTGTCTGGATGGTCATATGCAAACACCCCGCTATTTTTGCTCCCGCCAGTGGCTTGCTATCCTTGTATTCTTCGCGAATTGACATTAATCCCGGCATTTCGGCCTCCGCCAGCTCGATCTCCTTGCGACCCCAATCGGCCAACGCAATGTCTTTTACTTTGAATTTCTCTTTTGTATCAATCATTATGTCAAAATTTCGGGGTGCAAAGTTAGATAAATTGAAGCTCTATCTTAGAAAACTTATTTCTTTAATGTTATAAACCCGCTCAGTGCCCTGAACTTCTACGATCAATTGTCCTCTTCGGTTTATGCCACAGATGGTTCCTTCAAAATCTCCACCTTTATCCCGGTAAAGATGTGTTTCATCTTTCCACATCAGGTGTTCATGGTACTCGTCAATGATCTCTCCGGAATGACCTTCTGACAGCCTGTCATACCGTTTGTCGAGATTTGCGAGTATATTATTGAACAAGTCGTCGCGTGCATATATCCGGCCGGTTTCAAGTAAAAGTGACGAGGCCGTATCTACGGTAAAATTCCTTTGGTTTACATTGAGTCCAATTCCTGAAATAACGTATTCCATCGTGTTATCTGAAATAGTAGCTTCACTGAGAATCCCTCCAATTTTTTTTGAATTGAAATAGATATCATTCGGCCATTTTATTTGTGCCTTACTATAGGGTTCTCTTATGGAATCAATTATTGAGAGGGCAGTGATCAAGGTGATATAGAACTGCTCTTCCACTTTTAAAAAGGACGGTTTGAAGATTACTGAAAATAACAAATTGACCCCTCTGTCGCTCTCCCAAAAATTACCTCTCTGACCTTTTCCTTTCAGCTGAAAGTCTGTGACCACAACTTCACCTTCCCTGACATCCCTTTTTCTTACCAATTCCTGCAAATAGTCATTCGTGGAGTGACATTCTGTCAGGTATATCACTTTTTTTCCCCGAAACTCACTATTGGCAAAGAATTTATGCAATGTTTATTTAGTAGTTTTGAGTAAAAATAGGAAAGCGCTTCTGAATGCAGCATAATAACTCTGAGGCTTCAACGAGTCAACAATTAAGTGAGATGGTGGTTCAAGGGATGTTGGAAAAGAAGGCCTGGGATGTTAAAGTCTTGGATTTGCGTGGCATAAAACATTCTATAGCTGATTATTTTGTAATATGTTCGGGAAATTCTGACACCCAGATCGAGGCAATTTCTGAGGCAATCGAGGAGCAGGTAATAAAATTATCCAATCAAAAACCCTGGAAAACAGAAGGTTTTCGTAATAAAGAATGGATATTGATTGATTATGTGGACGTTGTTGCACATGTTTTTAGCCATGAAAAAAGAGCATTCTATGCTTTGGAAGATTTATGGGCAGATGCTGTGATCACTACGTTCCCAGAATAGTGAACTTTAATAGTTATAAAGCGTTTTAAAAAGACATATCTCAAGAAGGAAATAAATGGCGGATAAACCAAGACAGAAAAAAAATGTGATGGGTGGACCTGGAAGAGGTAGTTACCAGATCTGGATCATAGCAATTCTGATTGCGACGGTATTTGGGTTTACTTATTTCGGGAAGAACAGTTCTGCAATAAAGATCTCCGATCGCAGATTTGAGCAAATGGTCCTGAGCAATGATGTTAGCCGGGTGGTGTTGATCAAAAATAAGGACCTGGTAGAAGTAACTTTGAAGGAAGAGGCTCTCCAGAATACCAAATACAAGATAGAATTAGAGAACAGTAGTCCATTTAGTTCTAATTCCGGACCTCATTATAAATTCAAGATTGTAGATCCCACGATCTTCAATGATGATTTTAACAGGATAATGAGCCAGCTACCGGAAGAACAAAGGATAGGCTATGAAGTTGAGGAAAGATCGGACTTTTCCGATTTCATTTTCACTTACGGATTTTTCTTCCTGTTGATATTCGGATTTTGGTTTTTGATGAGAAGAATGACCGGTGGTGGCGGTCCGGGTGGTCAGATCTTCAACATTGGCAAATCACGGGCTGCCCTCTTTGATGCTGAAAACAAAGTAAAGATTACGTTCAAGGATGTGGCAGGACTGGATGAGGCTAAGGAAGAGATCAAGGAAATCGTAGAGTTCCTGAAGAATCCCGCCAAGTTCACCAAGCTGGGAGGTAAGATACCCAAGGGAGCATTGCTCGTAGGTCCTCCGGGAACAGGAAAGACCCTTTTGGCAAAAGCTGTTGCCGGTGAGGCAGCCGTACCTTTTTTTACTTTATCCGGATCTGATTTTGTTGAGATGTTTGTTGGCGTCGGTGCTGCCCGTGTCCGGGATCTGTTCAAACAGGCCAAGGAAAAGGCGCCTTGCATAGTCTTTATTGATGAAATAGACGCAATCGGCCGATCCCGGGGACGAGGTCAAATGCCGGGCTCCAATGACGAGCGGGAAAATACCCTGAATTCATTACTTGTGGAGATGGATGGATTTGCCACGGATGTTGGCGTCATCATCCTGGCAGCTACCAATCGCCCTGATGTCCTGGACATGGCACTGCTGAGGCCGGGACGATTTGACAGGCAAATAAGCATTGACAAACCTGATATCGTGGGCAGGGAGGCTATATTTAAAGTTCACCTGAAGCCCATCAAGCTGCATGAGGATATTGACGCAAAAAAACTCGCGGCCCAAACCCCCGGATTCGCGGGCGCAGAGATCGCCAATGTGTGTAACGAAGCAGCCCTGATAGCGGCAAGAAGAGATAAGGACAAAGTCCACATGATAGATTTTCAGGAAGCGATAGACAGGGTGATCGGAGGACTTGAAAAGAAAAGCAAGATCATCTCCCCGGAGGAGAAAAAGATCGTTGCCTACCATGAAGCAGGACACGCCATCGCAGGTTGGTTCCTCGAGCACGCTGATCCGTTGGTAAAAGTAAGTATCGTCCCGAGAGGTCTTGCTGCGCTTGGGTATGCGCAGTACCTGCCAAAAGAACAGTTCCTTTATCAGACCGAGCAACTTATGGACAGTATGTGCATGGCGTTGGGTGGAAGAGCTGCTGAGGAAATTATTTTCGGGAAAATCTCGACAGGCGCACTGAGTGATCTGGAAAGGATCACCAAAATGGCTTACTCCATTGTCACCGTTTACGGAATGAATGATAAAATCGGTAATGTGTCATTTTATGATTCGAAACAGTCCGATTACAATTTCACCAAACCTTATTCGGAAGCAACTGCGGAATTAATTGACAAAGAAGTGAAATCATTGATCGATGAAGCTTATGAAATCACCAAAAAACTCTTACTGGAGAAAAGGGAGGAGCTGGAAATAGTTGCAAAAGAACTCCTGGATAAAGAAATCATATTCCAGTCAGACCTTGAACGCCTGATTGGTAAACGTCCATTTGAAAGGCCGACAACATATGAATCTTTTACTAATGGGCAGGATGAGGACAAGAAAAAAAGTACGAAGAAAAGGAAAAAGAAGAAATCTGAACCTGAGGATAAATCTGAGTTAGATAAACTTAAAGAAAATGTGAAAGAGGAAGTGGAAAGTGAAGACGGAAAGGAGAAACCTCAGGAAGCCGAAGAAATAGAAGAGTAATGCATTTACTCCATTGGAATTAAATTAGGGGCAGTTTTTGCCCCTTTTTTATGGAAGAACTTACACTCGATCTTGGCCCGGATAAAAAAGTATACTTTGCAAGTGACTTCCATCTTGGGGCACCTGATCATCAGCAAAGTCTTGTCCGTGAGAAGAAAGTGATCAGGTGGCTGGCATCTATTGAAAATTCAGCAGCCGCGATATTTCTGGTGGGTGACATATTTGATTTTTGGTTTGAGTACAAGCATGTCATTCCGAAGGGTCACGTAAGATTTCAGGGTAAACTGGCTGAAATTTGTGACAAAGGCATTCCCATCTTTTTCTTTCATGGCAATCACGATATGTGGATGAAAGACTATTTCCAGGAGGAACTTGGTATCAGAATATACGAGAACCAAATTCAGCTTAAGGTCAATTCGAAAAGATTAATGGTTGGGCATGGCGATGGTCTGGGACCTGGGGATAGTATTTACAAATTGATCAAGAAAGTGTTCAGGAACAAAATAGCACAATGGGCATTCAAATGGCTTCATCCCAACCTGGGAATGGCCCTGGCTCATGCCTGGTCATCAAAAAGCAGGATCCGAAATAATCTGAATGGCGACCCTTTTAAAGAAAAAGATGAATGGCTTTTCCGGTATTGCAAGGAGATTGAAAGCAACACTCATCACGACTATTACATATTCGGTCACAGGCACCTGCCTCTCAATATGCCTGTTTCAAGCAATTCTCATTACATAAATCTGGGAGAGTGGATTCACCACTCCACCTACGCAGTTTTTGATGGACACAGGTTGGAGTTAAAGGAATTTGAAGGCTGAATTCGTCATACTCGCTATGTCATTGACACTCCCTTCCCTCTGTCAGACATGGGTAAAGGTTGATTCAATTGAAATTGAGGGTGAGATCTCAACTTACACCACCGATTACATGAGCAATCTCTATGTGGCAACCACAGACGGAAAGCTCCTGAGGTTCAATCCGGATTCCCGGGAATCCCAGATATTTAGTGTTCCGGACATTGCCAATATCACCCTGATTGAGGCCTGGAATCCCTTGAGACCGTTTATATTCTCCCGGGACCAGCAGGAATTTTTTTATGTGGAAAGATTCACTTCCTCCTCAAATATTTATTCCTTATCTGATCTCACCCGTGAATATGTGGAACTCGCCACCCGGGGTACTGACAATAGTATTTGGATCGTGGAATCCCCAAACCTTCAATTGAAAAAGTTCAATGAATCCGATGGTACGCTCATTCTGGAAATACCCATTGGCCGACTCTACAATATTCAATCACTCGATTACCTCAAAGCATATAAGAATCTCCTGATTGCCAGTTCTTCCGATAATGGCATTTATCTCTTTGAGCAATTTGGGAATATGCTTGAACATGTACCGGAAAAGGGGATATCCTCATTTATAATATCTGAAGACAAATTGGTGTCAACAGTCAATGATCAAATGGTGGTGATTGATCTTAATGAATTAAAAAAGGAGGCCCTTACAGGGCCTCCCGACTACACTGGATTAGTAATAATTGGAAAACGTTACTTTTTTCTTCGAAACAATACAATTGACATTTATATCCTCCGATAGGTATCCAGTATTCTTTTTCTCAGGACGATGCTGTATTTAGCATTTATCAACTGAATCTCAGCACGGTTCTTGTTGTTCAGGCTTTCCAGATAAGTATAAAAATCCGTATTGCCAGTCTCATATCTTTTGGTCATGAAATCGAAGCTTTGCTGCAAAGCATCCAGGTTCTCTCTCGCAGATATGTAGGTGGTTTGCGCAGCCACTAAATCAAGGTAAACCTGCTGGACGGCATTTGTAATGTTTTGATTAGCCTGCTCCAGGGCCAGCTCGGAGTTTGCCATGTTCAGTTTTGCAATCTGCACCTGATTATTGGCCTGCCACTGGTTGAAAATCGGAATGTTCATGGTAAAATTCAAGTACTCAAATTGATTATAGCGCAGCTGCGTAAAATACGTGGCATTCGGCTCAAACTTGGGAACAGGTTCTCCATTCACAATAACCGTTTCATTTGGATTCACAGCTCCATTGGAAGAATAATTACTTCCTATCAGACCAAAGACACTGACGGTAGGGAATCTACTCCCCCAGGCAGCCCGGTACTGATACTTCGCTGCATCTTTCGAAGCTTTGGCTCCTTTCAATCCCGGATTTACATTCAACGTCGATTCGAGAATTTCGTCGAAAGGTTCGATCTCGGTCAAGAGCTCTTCCTCGGTAATCGTTAACGGCTCCAGTGCGTAATCCGCCTGAGTTGGATCAAGACGCATTGCCTGAAGTAATGTCAATTTGTTACTCTCATAGATATTTTTAAGCGTCTGCAAATTCAAACGTTCCGTTGCCAGTTGCGAGCGGAAATTGAAAACCTCCTCCATATTCCCAACACCAACAGACTCCCTCTTGACAGCCCTATCCAATTGTGCCTCAAGGAATTCTACCCTCTCCACAGATATCCTGATGTTTTCCTCACCCAATATCACCATAAGAAATGATCCCAGGATACCGGCTTCTGTGGTAAGTTTTACATCTTCTACGTTTTCTTTTGCCGCCAGGTACTCATAGGTTCTTTGTTTTCTGGTAGAGTGTTTTCGAAAACCATTGAAAAATATGAGGTTAGAAGAAAGTCTAGGGCCTGATGTGTTCGTTGTTGCACTTACCTGTTTTGCGGCATTTTGATCAAATGTCGTTCCAAAGAAATAATCGTAATCGATAGAGCCATTTAAGTTCGGTAAGTGATCCAACAAGGCCTGAAACTGGTTTGAACGTGCGATCAATTCATTATTCCTGGCTGTTTTTATGGAAATATTCCGATCAAGGGCGGTGTTGATACAATCATCCAGCGTAAGCACCACCCTCCCCTGTTCCTGGGCATTCGGTGCAAAAAAGGCAATCAGGCAAAACAAATAGATAAACTGCTTCATATTATTAAAAATAGAAGTTAGAGTAAAGGTCACCTCCTACTTACCGGGTTACCGATAGATATAGGAGGCGTCCTTTGGGTATATAGACATGCAACTAGGTACTACTTTGGTCAAAGTTTAAAGTTTGGGAGTTGATCGACTCCCGGACTTCAAACTAAAAATTTAAACAAGGGCGTTATCCTTTGTATTAATGTTCTCAGAAACGATCTGACCATCGAACAAGTGGATCACCCTGTGAGCATATTCCGCATCAATCGGAGAGTGCGTCACCATGATCACAGTAGTTCCATTCTCATTCAATTCGGTTAGCAGATTCATCACTTCCTGTCCGTTGGCCGAGTCCAGGTTTCCTGTCGGCTCATCCGCAAGGATCAGCTTAGGTTTTGCAACAACTGCCCTCGAGATCGCAACCCGCTGTTGCTGACCCCCGGAAAGCTGCTGCGGAAAGTGATTCCTTCTGTGCATGATTTTCATTGATTCCATGACTTCCTCTACTCTCTTTTTTCTTTCCGAAGAAGAGTGCTTCAGGTAGATCAATGGCAGTTCAATGTTTTCATACACAGTGAGTTCATCAATCAGGTTGAAACTTTGGAACACAAAACCGATATTTGATTTCCTCAGATCTGCTCTTTTCCTTTCTGAAAAGCCTGAGATTTCTATATCAGTAAATTGGAAATCTCCTTCGCTGGGATTGTCCAATAGACCGACGATATTGAGAAGTGTAGACTTTCCGCATCCCGAAGGACCCATAATTGCTACAAATTCACCGCTTTTGACCTCCAGGTTCACACCCGCTAGTGCTGTTGTTTCAATCTCATCGGTATAGTAGAACTTCTTTAGTCCCGAAGTTTTGATAAGAGTTTTAGCGTTTTCCATTGGTTAAGATTTATAATTAATTATTTAAATACTAGTCTGTCCTTGTCTTCATAGCCGTCGTATGAAGAGACAACAACTTTTTCTCCGGGTTGCAATCCTTCCAGCACTTCGTAGAACCTCGGGTTTTGTCTACCCAGCCTTATGTCTCTTCGTACAGCAAATGATTCTGTATCATCTACTACGAAAATCCAATTACCACCGGTGGTTTGATAAAAACTTCCTCTGGGTATCTGGATCGCCGTAATATTTTCACTTAGCTGAAGTCTTATTTGCAATGTCTGACCTCTTCTTATACCTGAACGTGGAATGGTATCTGTAAAATTCATATCCACTGAAAATAATCCGCCGGTTACCTCAGGATAAATTTTAGTTATGGTCAAACCATATTCTTCCCCTGCCAATGGGAAAGTTCCGTTGAGGCCTTCATAGATCCGGGCAATGTAATGCTCATCAATGCCAGCCCTCACTTTGAATCCATTCAGGTCGTCAATCTGGCCAATGTTCTGCCCGGGTGCGATGGATTCGCCGACTTCCACATTTATGGTGGAAAGCCTGCCGGATATCGGAGCTGTGATATAAAGGTTGTCAAGATTGCGTTTTATCATTTCCAGGTTATTCCTGGTTCGTTCCAGTGTTTGCTCAGCTTGCTGAATCTGGATGATAGCATTTAGCGAATCAAACCTGTTCGATTCGATCTGAATTTCTCTTTGTGTTTTCAGCCTTTCGAATTCCCTCTTGAGGTTCAGGTATTCCTGCTCCGAAATAATGTTGTCCTCATAGAGAGGTTTGCCTCTTTCGAATGCATCCTTTGCTTGATCAATTTGGTAATCCAGCGCCACCAATGCCTGTTTTAACTGAAATTGATTTCTCTGAAGACTGAGCTTTGTGTTTTCGACATTGTTGACAAGTATAAAGGCCTGTGTCTCTTCACGTACGAAATTCTGTACAAGATTGTCATTGGCAAGCTTCAAAATTGTGTCACCTTTATCTACCAGTATACCGCCTTCATAAAACTTCGTTTCGACCACACCCCCGACAATAGCATCGAGACGAATGGTCAATATGGGCATCACCGTTCCATCAACAGGAATAAATTCCCTGAATTCACCCTCCTTTACCGTTGCCACGTTTATCTTCTCAATTTCCACATTCAGCCTCGATCCGCCTTCCGCAAATACGAAGCTGTATAAAACAAAAAGGACAAAAACGCCTGCGGCCCCCCATGTCGCGATACGTTTAAGCGTCCATTTCTTCTTTTTAATCTTTCGATCCATCTAAGGTAAGTGTTCTAATTTTCTCGATTGCCAGTATGCCAATTAAGATGCCACTTATCGCAACCTGCTGATTATCAGTAAGATATATTTTTGTGCGATTTTTAGTATGTGGTGACTTGTACAAAATGATACAAATAAGTGTTCGATTCCGACCATTAAATCTTCATGGTCAAAAATGACTTCCGGATATTGTTAAATGTTAGAAAAGTTACGTTGCTGACCGAATTCCTGTGTAAATGAACGGAATCAAAAATAATTTCAGCCTATGGGCAAAAAAAAGGTCCAGGTCATTGAAGGCCTGAACCCAAAGGTCAAAAACTCAAAATAAAAGGACTAATTAAAATTCTTAATCCACAACAACTACTCGAATATAAACATATTTCTATTTTTTACATAAATCCATTTAAATAAATAGGAAATATTGCGTTTAAATATGGAAAAAATTTGAGTAATCCTGATTGACCAAATAAAATATGACTGCCTTGTAGAAATTTCTCACCATCCGGGAAAATCCAAAGAAAGTTCATCCAATGATTGTACCTAACATTCGACTACTTTCTATTCGATCGCAAACTTCCGAAACTTCATTTATTTGTTGTTCATTATGAAAATCTCAATTGTTCACTTTCGTACAATTTTATTATTATCTAAATTACCAAAACCCATCTGAATGAAGGCAAAGTGGATATTTAGTCTATTGGCATTATTTATGGTAAATCTGATGTAAACCAAATGATCGTGGAAAAAGAACTTGGCAAGATCCTAATTATCGATGATGACGAAGATGTACTGCTGGCCGCCAAAATGCTTCTTAAAAAGCATGCGAAAGAAGTACTGATTGAAAAGAATCCCAAAAAAATCCCGTTCCTTCTCAATAACGATACTTATGACCTGATTCTCCTGGATATGAATTTCAGTAAGGATATAACCAGCGGAAAGGAGGGGTTTTACTGGTTAGAGCAAATACTGGAAAAGGATCCAAGTGCTGTTGTGATTTTAATTACTGCATTCGGAGACGTGGAAATGGCTGTCAAGTCGCTCAAGGCAGGTGCGACGGATTTCGTTTTGAAACCCTGGCAGAATGAAAAATTACTGGCAACACTTTCCAGCGCTACAAGGCTGAAAAAATCCTATGAGGAAGTGAGCCAGCTCAAGCAAACCAAAAAATTGCTGCAGGAGGATAGTAATCAGGCTTTCAAAGACATTATCGGTAATAGCCCAAAGATCAAAGAAATATTCAGCATTATCGATAAGGTTGCTGAAACAGATGCCAACATCCTGATCCTGGGCGAAAACGGCACCGGAAAGGAATTGATAGCCAGAGCGATTCACCAAAAATCCGCAAGGCGCGATAATGTCTTCATCGGGGTGGACATGGGGGCAATAACTGAAACGCTTTTTGAAAGTGAATTATTCGGACACAAAAAAGGATCATTCACCGACGCTAAAGATGACCGGGCCGGCCGGTTTGAAGTGGCTAATAAAGGGACACTTTTCCTGGATGAAATTGGCAATCTCAGTATGCCAC
Organism: Cyclobacteriaceae bacterium; assembly: GCA_028278225.1. Classification (GTDB taxonomy): domain Bacteria; phylum Bacteroidota; class Bacteroidia; order Cytophagales; family Cyclobacteriaceae; genus JANQEU01. The sequence goes on along the minus strand of JANQEU010000020.1, from coordinate 70,584 downwards.
TCCAATCAAAGCTATTAACGGTATTACAACAACGTCAGGTAACAAGAATTGGGACAAACAGGCCCATTGATGTCGATATCCGCCTGATTTGTGCAACGAATATGCCCGTCTACGATATGGTAAACGAAAGCACTTTTCGACAGGACCTTTTATACAGAATAAATACGGTGGAAATACATCTCCCGCCATTGCGGGAACGAGAAGATGATATCCCGCTTCTGGCGGATCATTTTGTCAAAAGCTATAACAACAAGTACCGGAAAAAAGTGAATAACATCTCAGCCAATGCGGTAAAAAAGCTTCAGAAATATAGCTGGCCGGGTAATATAAGAGAGTTACAGCATGCCATAGAACGAGCAATCATCATGAGTGATAATGAGTCACTTACACCTGAAGATTTCTTCTTCCTGTCGCAAAAACCCGAAGCTCAGATCAATGTAGATGATGACACTTTTAACCTGGATGACGTAGAGAAAAATGTGATTCAAAGAGCCATAAACAAGCATAATGGCAATATTTCAAAAACCGCCAAAGAGCTTGGACTGACAAGGGCCTCATTATACAGGCGTCTGGAGAAATATGGTCTTTAGGAATTTTTATGTTCAGGTGATCGTAAGGGTAGCGTTACTCACAGTGACGATATTCCTTTTTGTCAATCTCTTTTATTCAGAGTCCTATACCTTTACGAAGATCCTCCTGGGAGCAGTGTTCGCCATTCAGCTTCATTATCTGTTCCGGTATTTGAATAAGTCCAACAGGGAAATAATTGGCTTTCTTAAAACCATTCAATACGAAGATTTCTCCCATACTTATTCCCAGCACAATACCGGCTCAAGTATGGATGAGCTTTACAGGCAATTCAACGATGTAATTCGAAAGTTCAGGGAAATAAGAGCTGAAAAAGAAGCCCAACATCAGTATTTGAAGACAATCGTCCAGCATGTAGGCATAGGCATTATCACATTTGATAAAAAAGGTGAGATCCAGATCATGAATGCCGCAGCCAGAAGGTTGCTCGGGGTGGGCCATCTTAAAAATGTCAACCAGTTGAAGTCAGTAAGTGAGGATCTTATCAATTGCATCCGGGAATTGCGAACAGGGGGCCGGGATTTAATTAAGATCGAGACGGACGAAGAGGATGATATTCAGCTGGCAGTCTATGCGATTGAGTTATCACTCCGGGGCGAAGAGTTTAAGTTGATCTCTTTGCAAAACATCCAGAGCGAACTTGAAGAAAAGGAAATGGAAGCCTGGCAAAACCTGATCAGGGTACTTACTCATGAAATAATGAATTCGGTGACACCGATATCAAGCCTGGCCGCTACAGTTGAAACAGAACTGGATGATTTTCTCGAAAATGACGGTGATGCGAGTAATATAGACAATGACTCGGTAGAAGATATCCACCTGGCCGTAAAGACCATTCATAACAGAAGCGATAGTTTGATAAAGTTTGTAAGTGACTTTCGTAACATGACAAGGGTAAAGCATCCCGAGCTGGAGGAAAACCAGATAGAGGATGTATTAAATCACGTCTTGTCTTTGCTGAAAAACGATATTTCCGAAAGCGGTATCAAACTTGATCTTAACGTCGAACCCAACGATCTGAAATTTATCATTGACAAAGAACAAATAGAACAGGTCCTTATTAATCTCGTCAAGAACGCCATCCAGGCCCTGGTGGAAAATGATGACGATGGAAAAACGGACAAGACCCTGAAAATAAAAGCCTGGCCTGGCGAAAACAATGGTGCTAATATTACAATTGAAGATAATGGTCCGGGTATTGAGGAGGATGCACTTAAGAAGATATTTATACCATTCTTCACGACTAAAAAACACGGATCCGGAATTGGCCTGAGCCTGTCCAAACAGATCATGCGGAATCACCATGGCAGCATATCCGTTAAATCCGCGCTTAATGTTGGCACGGAATTCCTGCTCAAGTTCAGTCAATGAGCCAGAACTTAATTTGAGGTGTCGATATGAGCTTTCAGCTAAAGAGTTTTAGATTTGATAAAATTCGTTTAAATGTTTGATATATTTCATCACAGGTCCGATCTGAGTGATTTATGTAAGTCCTTGCATATAAATAGACTTTATGTGTTTGGGTCCTCATTAACTGAGTCATTTAATGAGAAATCCAGTGACCTAGACTTCCTGGTTGAGATCAATCAAAGCGATCCACTAGAAAGAGGAGAATTATTGTTGGAGTTCTGGGAGAAGTTGGAAGTTATGTTTGATCGAAAAATTGATCTCCTCACCCCCGAGTCCATAAAGAATCCCGTTCTTCTTGAACAAATCAACAGTACAAAAAAGATTATTTATGACAGGGAAGGTGAAAAAATACCTGATTGATGCCCAACAGGCATCTTCCAAAGCTTAAAAGGGAAGTCGAATCACTTCTGACTACCTGATGAAATTCTTTTTCATTGTGCAGGGAGAAGGCCGCGGACACATGACTCAGGCGATCTCACTCAGTCAAATCCTGCGGGAAGCGGGGCATGAGGTGGTGCAGGTGGCCGTAGGAAAAAGTCCCCGACGACAGATACCTGATTTTTTCACCAAAAATATCCAGGCTCCCCTGGAGCTTCTTGAAAGCCCCAATTTTGTTACCGATAAAGATCATAAAACGGTTAAACCATTCAGGACTATCGTCTACTCCCTTATTAAAAGTCCTGTTTTTGGCAAAAGCATTGGACGTTTGCAGCAACTGGTGAAGGAGAAAGATCCTGATGTTATTTTGAATTTTTATGATTTTATTGGCGGACTTTACAACTTCCTTCACCGGCCGAAAGCCACATTCATATGTCTTGCCCATCAGTATTTGCTGGGCCATCCGGAATTTACCTTTCCTAAAGGCAGAATTGTGGATAAAACCACACTCCTGATCGGAAATCACATCACCAGGCTGGGAGCAAACAAGATACTTGCCCTTTCATTCCGACCTATGGTAGATGCGCCGAACAAGAAGATTTTTGTTGTACCGCCATTGTTGCGTAAGGAGATTTCAGATTTAAAAATTTCCAATGACAAGCATCTCCTGATATACATGGTCAACCCCGGATACGGACCGGAAGTCGAAAGATTCCATGCCGAGAACCCGGGAATTCCCATGCATTGTTTCTGGGACAAAAAAGATAAACCGGGGGAATGGAGAATAGATGAAACGCTTACCTTCCATCAGCTTAACGATAAGAAGTTCCTGGAAAAAATGGCATCTGCTGCGGGATATGTCACAACTGCGGGCTTTGAATCTGTCTGTGAGGCTATGTACCTTGGCAAACCAACGATTGTTATCCCGGTTGAAGGTCACTATGAGCAGGCCTGCAATGCCATTGATGCCGAAAAAGCCGGTGCCGGGAAGGCGCATCATGAATTCGACATCAATGTGCTGAAGGACTATATACCAAAGTACATCCCTGTTTCAGATTGGTTTCAGGGTTGGGTCGACCGCAACAAAGAAATATTCTTAAAGCATTTGGTCACCAAATGATCCCGGAAATTCCGGAATGTTGAAATTTGATTTTAAATGCCGAATTTTGACAACTTTATAGTCGACTAGGGCAAATGGCAATCATCTCGAAAAAGAAGATCCCTTATAAAATAAGTCCACAACTGCATGGGTATCTGAAGAAATACGCCCGGGAGTTTGATCTTCTTATCGAATATGAAGACCTGCTCAGATATGACAATTCCATACCGCAATATGATTCCTTCGGGAATGATACGCTTTGGGAAACCGTGTTTTACCCTCAAAGTGACATGGATGCTATTCATCACTCCCTGAAAAACATCTATGCAATCATGAAAGCAGATGGTGATATGTCAGTCATAGATCACCTTTTTATTGACCGGGTTGACTTGTGTGTTTACGGAAACACCAAACCCTTTAGAGTCCGGGTGGTGAACAGGATCAATGACAACTTTGATTATTTCTACATAAAACATGCGGACGCATCCCGTATCTACGGTCTTGAACTCGAACATCTTCTATCACCAAACAGGATCGCTTACCTTGTGAACAAGCAGACATTGATTGAAGAACACATATTGGGCATTCCGGGCGATCAATTCATTAAAACGAGAATGGGCGAAACAAATCTGAACAAAACCAGGTTGGCCAAGGAGTTCGTAAAGTTCAACGAGAGATGTTTCGTCAGACTTCTTGGTGATATGCACGCCAGCAATTTTGTGATTGACATTACTCCCGATTTTGAAGAGGTGAGCTACAGGATCAGGGCCATTGATTTTGACCAGCAGTCATTTGAAGGGCGTAAGTCTATTTACATGCCCAAATACTTCAAACAAAACAATCCGATCATTAAGCTGGGATTGGAAATAATGACGCCCGAAACTCAGAAACAGTATGAGCGGGAAGAGCGGACAATGATCGCAGGCAGAATCAGGGTGGAAAGAGAAAGAGTAAAAGATCTATTATCGGTCATGAAAAAAGACCGGATCTCGACTGATAAAAACACAAATCAGCTGAAATCAGAACTGGCAAGTTTCTACGATGAAAGTGATTTTTTGAAGTGTAAAGGCATGGGGGATATCGTGGAACTAAGCCTTGAAATGCTGTTCAGAAAGCCGGATCTGTACAAGGACAAGGAGAAAACTGTAGAGGAAAAGCAATAAGTCAAATTCCGTCCGGAATCTAATAAAGGTACGCTCCTACTTCCTTCTCAAGTTTCACTTCAATATGATCATCGATTGTGGTATTCAACTCAATGCCGCTGTATGTAACATGAATAGGGAAAGCGGTGTGGCTTCTGTTTACGAGAACTGCAGTTTCCACTTTTTTGACTGACGCTTTCAGAATATAGCTAAGCGCATAGGCCTGCGTACGTCCGGTATTCATCACGTCATCCACGACCACCACGGTTTTTCCATGTAACACCGCCGGATCACAATCCAGCTTTACTTCACCTGAAACCGGGTCGGACTTATCTATTTCAAGCTTTTGTAAACTACAATTGACGGACCACCGTGATTTGGAAATTTCCTTTTTCAGGCGCTGGGCCATTTTGTATCCCTGGTTGGTTATACCAACGAGTACGACATTTTTAGAATCGAAGTTATTCTCAACAATTTCGACGGCTATCCGCTTCAGGATCTTAAAGATCTTTTCTTCGGACAGAATGATATTTTGTTTAGTCATGTTCCGGAACAGGCATTACTTTACTATCCTTAAAGGTAGAAAGAATGACCATAGACTGGAGATTATCGACCACTTCAATTTCGCTGACCTTTTCCAGCATCAGCTTCTGGTAGGAGGATATATCGCTGGATATTACTTTTAATATGAAATCACCGGAACCTGTGATATGGTGACACTCGATTACCTCAGGTACAAGATGGATCTGCTCCAGGAACAGATCAATATTCCTCTTGTTGTGCCCTTTTAGAGTCACCAAAACGAAAGTACTCACTCCCAGACCGATCCTGCTATTGTCCAAAGTTGCATGATAGCTTTTTATGATGCCCGAATTCTCCAGCTTCTTGACCCTTTCCAAAGTTGGAGCGGGAGACAGGCCAATATCCTTGGAAAGTTGGGCATTCGTGATCTTGGCATTTGACTGAAGAATTTCCAGGATTTTGCGATCAATATGATCCAATTTGATTTGAGATGAATTAACCTTCATTTCAGAATATTATTTGCCGCAAAAGTAATAAATTTCGAAATTGTTCTGTAAGATTCTGTGAAATCTTAATCGAATAACAATCTATTCTTTACAAACCCTAATCCTTGGAAGATTATTCTTAGAGTGAATTTACCCCTTTCATACCCTCCCAACTTCGAATTGCCCGTACGCCCAAAAAGTCAATGCGTCATGCTGAGCCGAAGATTCGGAGCGAAGCATCTTATGACAGTGATACGTGAATATTCATAAGATCCTTCACTTCGTTCAGGATGACGTTCTAAATTGACTTTTTGGTTTCATACTATTGAGTTGAGTATAATCTTTCGTTGTGATCTACTTCACCGCAATCCTCGAAGATTTGACTTTTCCGTTCGCATTGACCCTCAAAAAGTAAATACCCGGCTCAACGTTCTGGAGAGAAAGAATAAATGTATTCAAGCCGTTTTCCAGATCATTAAATTTTCGGTCTAACTCCAGCTTACCTGAAAGGCTAATTAAACTGATTTGGATCTTGCTCCCTTCCGGTAAAATAGTCTTAAGCGTGAGTTCATCTTCCGCGGGATTAGGATAGGGAGGTTCAAACACGATTTTTGGTTCCAGCGTAAGGCATCTTTCGTTATTGAATGGATCGTGATCTTCAACTGCGTAATTCGCAGATACCGAAACGCAAACGCTCGTTACTACTGACGAAATCAATGGTATGCCCGTATTGAGCGTTATTGTATTACTCTCTCCAACCTCAATTCTTGTAATGACTTTTTCCTGCAGCGGTATTTGATTGTCAAGGTCGATGACAAAGTCCAGCTCCTCAACGGGAAGATTGCTGTTGTTTGAAACTTCCAGAAGAATCGTTCCGAATCCGCCCGGATCTTCTTCAAGTTCAAATGATGATATTTCTATATCTATTTCCGGAGAAGCGATCAGGAGAGACAGGAAGGAAGTGTCCGTACAGCCAAGGTCGTTGAAAGAGACCATGGAGACATTAAATGTTCCCGCTTCATTAAAAGCATAGCTCAATGAATTCTCATTGCCAATTATTGAATCACCGAGATACCAGGCAACAGAATCGTTATCTCCCGAGTTTTCAAATGCAATGGATGACCCCACAACACCATAATCCCTGGTAAATGTAAACGGAGACGTTGGCGCCGGCAGAATATCAATGGACTTGCTGGTTTCATAGATACATCCACTTTCAGCAACCACCTCAAGTGTTATATCATAACTGCCCGAACTTTGAAATGACCTGATCACTTTGTCCCCGTTTCCTATGATCGATGTATCGAGTTTCCAGCTTTTTGAAATAATGGGATCATTTGAAAATGTACTGGAATCAACCAACATCGTAAATTCATTTTCACAGGCATCAAAAACTTCAAAATCCAATGCCGGGGGTTCATAAACAGTAAATGTTTGTGAAAAGGAGTTTGTGCAGAGATTGACGTTGGTCAGGGTCAGACCCACTTCGTATTCTCCAGGCTGGTCAAATGTTATTCTTAAGGTGTCATCCGGGTAAGAAGTATCGTCCATCACCCACTCTGACATATTATATTGTTCTGAGGGCGTAGTATTGACGAATTCAAATGTATCGCCAACGCAACCTGATGATATCTGAAAGTCAGGCTCAGGGATACTAAGTACGGAAATGGTCCTGGAAACACCGATCTGGCAACCTCCGGAGCTGGTCACCACCTGTTCAACTGTGAAATCTCCCGATGCTGAAAAGGTTATACTGGGATTTCGATCCATGGAAACAAGTGAATCATTCACATACCACTCCCAGCCGGTGATATCCCCACTGGATACGGAAGATGTATCCTGAAATGTAATCATATCATCCTGGCAAATGAGTGTATTTGAAAATCCCGGAACAGGGATCGACGCTACGCTCACTTCCTGTTCAAAAGTATGGGAACAGCCGTTACCATCCGTCACGGTCAAGGTAGCTAAATATAAGCCCGGTTCATCGTAAGCGTGCTCCGGCGCTTCCAGTGAACTTTGGAATCCGTCTCCGAACAACCATTCATAGCTGGCATCCGGAGTGGAGAGATTGGTGAAAGATGTAACCTCTCCGATACACTCGTTTGAAGCTGAGAAGTTCGACTCCGGCAATGGGTGAATGAAGATCGTGTCGGAGACTACATCCGACTCGCATCCGGGTATCTGTGTCGTGGCCTGGATTATTTTCTGGCCTGATTCGGAGAAGGATAACTGAGGCGAACTTCCGTAAAAAGTAGAATCCAGCTCAGGGATATACCACTGGTATATAAGTGCATCGTCATAGCCTGTTTCGTTGGTGTTGTTTACAATTGTTGCTCCATCGTTTATGCACAATTCATCGATCAGCGCGTAATCAGGGTCGGGGGGAGGATTGTAAATGGTGATTTCCTGTTCAGTGAAATTGTGGCAGCCGTTTTCGGCTTCTACGTCAAGGCGGACCGTATATATGGCGGCAGAGTCGAATTGGTGTGATGGATTGGCGGTGGTGTCGTCAACAATCATATCTGAATCGAAATCCCATTCATATTGTGAGATATTCCCTGAAATGTTTGTTGAGACAAAAGAATTTTGATTCAATAGGCAGTGGTTGTCGTCCACAGAAAGAGCAATGTCGGGCGCTATGTCACTAGAAACATTAAGTAAAATTTTTGAAGTAACCATCCTTCCGTTGTCCCCAATGGCGGTCAGGGCTAATTCTTTGGAGCCTGAAGAAGTAAATACTACGTTTTGAGGCTGTCTTTCAGAACTGACTACCTTATTGGATGAACAAGATTCCAAAAACTCAATTTGAGTTACTACTCCAGATGAAAAATTCAAAGAAAACGCCCTCCAAGTAGTACTATCTTTAACCATTTCAAACCCCAATGTATTGTCGAGCGAAGGGATAAAATCACTCAATATATAAATACTATCTAAAGAACCTGGTGAATTGCCAAAATCTAAGCGATAAAAATCACCATTCCCTCCTACTCCAAATGCAAGGTACCGTTCAGCTTCAACAACCCATTTAACTTCAGCTGGAGCATTTGCCGGAACTCCTAGGTCAGTTATTGTCGGTGTCGAACTCAGATCATTTCCAAAATTAAGGTGGAAGTATTTATTGTTCAGTCGTGAGCTGACTATGCCATACCAGTATCCACAGGAGTCAATTAAACTTAGTCCAGTAGTGCCATCAAAACCCGCGCTGGCACCAATGGTGTCAATTTGCGTTTCATTCAAATTTCCAAACCAACTACCCTCAACCTCAACGCGAAGGATAAAATTGTTAGTTTGATCGGTAATGAACAAGTAATTATGAGAATCATCTCTCGTCATTTCCAGTCCACGTGGAGAAGTCAGAGCACCGTTCAAGTCACCAAGATCCTCAAATATTGGTATTGCTGTGAGACTATTCTCGAACCTGGCTCTTATTATCTTACCATCATAAAAATTCAGAATATAACCAGCCCAATCCAATCCTTCCTTTTTCAATTCTATCCATTCAGGTCCATTGAGTAAATCATCTGACAGAACATTAATTCGTGCAGGTGCTGATTCAAAAGATTGAAAATCTATTACCTCAATTTTGTCATTCTCTCTACCCGTAACAAAACCATAAAAAGCATCCTTTTCATAGACAATTGAAATATCAACAGGAATTTCTGAGTCACTTGAGATCACCTCCTCAACCATGAAAAGTGTATCTACCAATTCACCCGTACAAAAATCCCATTCGTAGTTGATAGCATTCACAGAGTTATTAGTGATCGATAATGCTTCTTCCAAACACAAATTGGAATCATCCACATTTAGAAAAATAGTCGGACACTTAGCGTCCTCCACCGATATAGTGGAAGCGGCAGTATCCTGACAACCCTGAGCAGTGACAATGTTTAGTAGTACATCAAAATCTCCCACATTAGAAAATATGAAATTGGGGTTTTGTAAATTGCTTGATCCACTATCGGCAAAATTCCAATTCCATGCTATTATGCTGTCCTGAATAGAAGTTAAATCAGTTGCTATGAATTGTATTGACAAATTCTCTATAGCCTCACCATTGCTAAAACTTACCAGATTCTGATCATTGACGATTATTGATTTCGTGATTGTGGTGTTGCAAGCACTTGAATTGGTTACCTGCAGCTTGATATCAAAGGTGTCTGCAATTGCATATTGGTGTTTGGGATTCTGCGCAGTGGATGTGTTTGTATCGCCAAAATTCCACTGGTACAATAAATCTGTGCCAATACTCTCATTAATCATTTGTATTGAGTCCCCACAGTTGTTGATCCATGAGAAATCTGCAATGGAACCTTCACCAAGATTGACCAGAGAATCTTTGAAAACGGTACATCCTGGAATTCCAGCATACAGTCTTATGGTCTGATTCCCAGAATTTGAGAAGGTATAATCAGTGTTTTTAGCCACGATACTATCTTGTCCTGAAAACACCCAACTGTAATCAATGATTTCCGGAGGAAAACCTGTTTCGTCAGTTGTGTTGGTTAAAGTCAATAGGTTGTTGTTGCATAAAGTTCCTCCAATAGTGAAAGAAGGGGACGAGGGTTCATTGTACATGATGATTTCCTGTTCGGAAAAGTTGGTGCATAAGCCTTCTGTGACTTCCAATCTAATGAGAAAAGTATCTGCAATGGGGAATTGATAATTAGGATATTCCAAGTTACTGTCTTCCAGTCCATCTCCATCGAAATCCCATGAATGAATCAGACCAGGGGTAGTGGTGGTAAAAGTATTTTCGTTTTCAATGCATTGATTTTCATCCAAGGTGAAACCAACGGTAGGAGCGATGTCGTCTGTCACAGTGACCTGAGCTAAAGATGATGTCCTGTTCCCACTCGCATCAAAGCCAAGAAATCCAATGGTTTTCGGACCCGACGAATTGTAGAATACGTCAAGTGGTATCGAATCAGTACTGAAAGCAACACTGGCATCGCAATTCTCCGGAAAATCGATGCGGGTAAGTTTTTCTAAAGTGAAACTCATAGAAAATCCATACCATTTTGAACTGTCTTTAACCATATCGAATCCCAAGGCAGAAGTCAGGGAACCCTCAAAATTTCCAAGGTCATTAAAACTATCAAGGTTCCTAGGACTATTTCCAAAATTCAATTTGTAAAACTGACCAGCATTACCTGTGCTGAATGCAAAATATTCTCCACCATCTTCAACCCAATGGATATCATTCGGATCCGCGGGATTTACTCCTAAATCCATTGCCACTGGATCAGATCCAACATCATTTCCAAAATCAAGTAAATAGTATTTGTCGTTTCCTTTCGAGCTTACCACACCATACCAGTAACTGCATGAGTCGATAAGGGAAACACCAATTGGCCCAGAGATTCCACTTGATTGAGCCAATGTGTCCATCTCATTTACCAATGGTACACCTAGCCAATCTCCGTTTTGTATTTCCACCCTTAAGATCTGATCACTTCCAGTATTGCTAATGAACAGGTAGTTCCCCGATGTAGCCTCCACCAAATCCAATCCTCTGGCATCTGTTAAAGCTGAATTGAGATCACCCAGATTTTCGGAGGCAGGATCATCGTTGAAACCATTGTTGAAATGTAATCTAACGATATTGTTGTCATTAAAATTCAACACATAAGCCACCCAATTTGAACCTTCCTTAACCAATTCGATCCATTCCGGAGCATTGAGATCGGCATTGTTGATTTTCTTAATGACTGCTGGTGTGTTCTCCAAGTCATCCCCAAAATCTAGGACAAAAATTTCATTTCCACTTCTGCTGCAGATAAATCCAAAGTGATTGCCCTGATCTTCAATTATGGAAATTCCAACGGGAATATTGAGTGAAGCATCCTGGAAAGAGCTATTAGCTTGTGGTATGCTATCAAGCTCCCCAATACAAAAGTCCCAGTAGTAGTTTGATAATTCGGAGGGAGACTGGTCGATGTCAATTTTTTCTTCAATACAAATGGTGCCTTTGGAAGTGGAAATGGATGGTTCCAGGCAAACCTGACCCAACACCGAACTTAGTGCAGCTATAAAAGAAATACACAGGGTGAGATTTTTCCTAAAATTTTTGAACACATCTCTAATTGTTCCGATCCTTCTCATCACAAACAAACACCTAAAACGACGAGCCTTTTTGTATGAATAAAGTTAGATAAAATATAATTATACCGATAGAAAAGTCCGTCGTTCTCGGAATATATACTTTTCAATCGCATTTGGTAACAGAGATCATGAAGTTAATTCCTGATAAATGTTGCGATAATTGACATCAGCGTTAAATTCCTTTCTCCAAAACAATTTAACTTTTCTTCTGAAATCTTCTCCATTCCTATTTCCCGTCTTGAACTCCGTAATCTTTTTTGCCAGTTCACCCGCTGAAATATGCTTATCTACTAAGATTCCAGTTTCATGATTAACGATTTCCTTAGATCCTCCTACATCTGTAGCGAGAACTGGTATCCCAAAACTAATGACCTCAATAATTGAATATGGTAGCCCTTCGAATTGGCTCACATTTATAAATAGGTTAACAGGGAAGTTTCTATAGTAACTCAGCACCTCGCTATGATCTACATCTCCATTCAGGTCCACCTGAATATTCTGTTTAAGATTTTCTAACGCATTTCGCACTTTCCCCATTTCAGGTCCATCACCGAAATGAATCCACTTCATTTTAAAATCAATCCGACTAAGGGCCTCAACAATCAGGTGGACTCTTTTTAATGGGATCAAACTAGAACAGGATACCATAACAAATTCTGAGTTAATGGCAAATGGGTTTGTTCCCAAATCGCCAATTCCCAGACGACTCAATTTCACTTTTTCCTGATCCACCCCTTTACTGATAAGGTAGTCACACCCGTCCTGCGAAACTGGAAAAATTCGGTCAACAAATTGATAGTTAACATACTTATATGGTATTAAATGATCTTTGCTCCTATATTCATACAGGTCATAACCATGTACCCTGAAATAAAAATTCTTGATGGCCCCTCTAGCCTTCAAAATGCTCAAACTTAAAGCCCAGGAATTCATCCAGTAGCAATAAAAGATCTTCTTCGATAATGATTCCCCATAACCCCTCATTAAATAATCAGCTAATCCTGCTGCCGATCTGAACAAACTCAGATAACGTCTAAAGTTCAGGAGTAGTAACAAGACTCTTTTATCCTGAAGAATTTCAGCAATATAAAATTTCAAGAACAGCAAAAAATAAGACTTGAAGAACTTCAACACCGGCATTACAGTTTTGGCTTTGGACACCAGGATATTGGACTGAAGAGACATTGAATCCTGCCCGTACTCGATGGGAAGAATGATTATCTTCTTTAAGCGTTTCGATAAATAATTGAGTTCACTTTCAATGAATCTCTCACCAGGTCCTTCCGGATAGGTATTGGTAAATAAAAGTAAATCTTTATCGAAATACTCGGAGTAATCCGTTTTTGATTCTTTCAAGGATTCCTTTTTGAGGTACATGAATTTCTTCAAATGTATAAGACTGATTCGGCCTGATTACCAGGTATTGATAATCAGCCGGTTGAAACCACAGGCTATAGTTTTCTATGTGATGGATATAAAAATCATTGCTGAAAATACTCCCAAATATCTTTTCCCCATAGAGTGGTTGATCAATTTCCTGGGCCAAATCAGGTTTATACTCCAAAAACCAGCTCAGGAAATGAGGATTTGGGATGTGAATCAATATAGTTGTATCTGTGTTAGAAACCTTTCGGAGATTGCTAAAAAGATTTGGATGTTTCTCAATGGGTATATGTTCCAGGACATCTGGCATAACAATGAAATCAAATTTATCGTCAAGCGTATCCCGCGTGAGGTCGGTTTCCTGGAATTCAATGTTAGAATTTTGGATATTTTCCTTGGCATAAGCAATGCTTTGGGTACTTGTATCCAACGCAACGAGCTTCCCTTCTTCAAGATAATCTCCAATCAGACGACTTACTGTTCCGATACCACATCCAATTTCAAGAACCTTGTCTGAGGTTTTCAATCCATATTTTTTGCACAACATCAGAATTGATTTGTGTCTTCGGTTGATACCTATTTTTGCTTGCCTAGTAACATAATTATCGTAAAACTGTCGGGATGTGTCTTCCATTAATATCCGTATTTTTTTGCATCAGGATAAATGATCTTCTCGAAATGATCTTTCATTTCTTTACTCCATCCGGAATATTCGTCGATTAGCTTATCTGAATTAATATTCACTTTTTGGCTTATTGAATCATCAAATTGATCACTCATCTGGTACTTATCAATTTCGAAGAATTTACTTACGTCTCCGAGAGATTTATTCTTATCATCATAAAAGATGCCTTCAAATTTCATCATCTTATAATGCTCGTGATTTCGAATGCTGGAAGAAATCAATGAGTTGAACTTAACCCAGTGCCAACAAATTCTCTCAAATCGGGACATTTTTTCCCATTTTCCGAAATATGGATCCTCAGGAAAATCATTGGAATTAAGACGTCTCCTTACATCGTCATCTCCATGAAAAAGATAACTTCCCTTTTCCATTGCTCGTTTATTGTACGCTGAAACGACAAATGTTCGCGGGTCCCTGACAACATGTAAGATCTTGTAATCGCCAAAAATGTCTTCTATTTCCGGTATTAGTGATGCCAGGTACAAGCTACTTTCAATATATACTTCGTTGTCTTTCTGCTTCACATTTGCCAGGATCTCCGCTCGCTCCAATATAAACTGTCTAGATGATTGTTGGAGGTCCATTCGATCCCTGAACTTACTCACAGATAGTCGATGTAGATCAGGAAACGGTTCATGACGCGCTTCAATCCGGCTGAAATTTTTGTTAAAGAACTTCTCAAAAAACTTCGTGCCGGTTCTGCCGGTACTCACTATGAACCTAACAGGGAAATCCTGAAAGACATATCGTCTGTTGAGCCAGGCTTTCAAACCTTTTACAGCGTTTTTCAGTCGGTATTGCCTCATCAGGATTGTTTTTGAATCTCTACATCATCAATGAACAGAACATCAATTTCAGATTTTAATAATACTTCAATAGCATCTGAACTATTGTTGACAATGGGGTATCCATGAAGATTAAAGGAGGTATTTAGTACCACAGATATCCCTGTTAATTTCTTGAAGTTCTGAAGTGTTTCATACATTTCCGGATATCGAACTTTATTTATAGTTTGAGCTCTCCCCGTAAAATCTGATTGATGCAACCCACATATTATTTCATCTCTTCGCTTTTCCACGCTATCAAAGGCAAACATCATATATGGAGATAATCCCAAAATATTTGCTTGGGGTTTTCGAAAATATTTTTCGAAATCATCTTCCAAAACCATTGGTGCAAAGGGCATCCAAAAATCTCTTTTTTTTATAGCTCTGTTGATCTTATTAACATTCCTAAGGTTATCAGGATTCGCGAATATCGACCGGTTGCCCAACGCCCTTGCACCGAATTCCATACGCCCACTACACCGGGCGACAATTTTGTTTTCTTTCAAGTACTCAGCAATTTGTTTAGCGGGGTTTGACACTTTTCTGTGGGAAATGCCATTGTACTTTTCTAGACTTTCTTCTAAATCGGCCCTAGGATCTGTTCCTAAAGTAAATTTTGTCAGAAGTTGAAGCTTTTTGTGTTGAGTGTTGTGGGTATGAAAGGCAGCTCCGAAAATATTGGTTTCATCACCACAGGAGGGAAATACATTGATTGATTTCACATCCTGTCCCATTGCCAGGTTCAAGTTGGCTTTGACGTTCATAAACACTCCACCACTACATAAAATATGAGGAACACCATGGAGCGCGACATTGATTTGAATCCATTTCTGAACAATTTCTTCACAAAATAGCTGTATGCCAGCTGCTATATTGTCAAACCGATCTTTCTTAAAATGTTGAATAAGATTGGAAAAAAAAATGGAATGATAGATAGGGTTAGGATTATAAAACTTCCCTTTAGCATCAATATCTAAAAATTGCCGAAAGTAATTGCGATATTCAATGGCATATTCCTCTCTGACATAAGGGGATAAGCCCATTAATTTATATTCGTGTTCATGAGGTTTGAATCCCAAGAAATAAGTAATAGCAGAATACATATTACCAATTGAATAGCAATCCGATGAGGAGATCAGCGCCATGTTTCCGCCAGATGCACGATATACAGCACTAGTGATCCCATCTCCGCCACCATCCAGCGTGAATACGAGATAGTCCTTATTTAGATCATCAGCCAAACCGTAGTATACAGCTGAACCATGGCAAAGATGATGATCGACCCTTTCAATAATGGATGGATCAAATCCACAAGACACCAACCAATCAGCATCTGCTGGCACCTCTTTCCTGATTTCTTTTTTTTTAACCAAACCATAAAAGGAAGTTTTTTTTAGTTTTTCCTTCAGATCCTTGATCTTAAGAGATTCCTCGGAAAGCTTGATCCCATCTTCAAATACCCGGTCGTAATAATTGTAGTAACGCTGCTTATCAATTACAATGGGTTTTTCATTTGTTAGAACTACTTTATCCACATCCTTCTTATTGACATGCTTGTTAAGAATGACATCTAAAGATTTCTGAGGTAATCCACCGTAATTTTTAATGCGATTAAGTCGTTCTTCCTGAATGCAAAAAACAGGAACTCCATCTTCAAAATATCCGGCTGAGGAATTTAAGCCTGTATTAATTGCAATCAATTTACTCATGATATCTTTTGTTAGATGAGGGATCCGATACTGATGAGGACGCCGATAGTGAAAATAATCAAGGTCAAAACCATATTCTTTATTGCTTTCTTCCTATTCATTATGCTTACAAACAGGTCAGAGAAGCTGAATACTATGAAAAATGCTTGCGCAAAGGAATACAGAAAGATCAACCTGTAAAAGTTGATTTCAAAAAATACCATTACAAAAGGCAATATCCTTAAAATCGCGCTAAAGATGGTCAAGATCAAAATTCGTTTTTGTAGACCTAGTATCCTACGAATTCCACCAAATGATTCTGCAATGGTGGCCAAGATGAATTGAAAAGTCAATAGAGATGCAATCTTGCCGGCTGTTTCCCATTCATTGCCAAAAACAAATGCAAAGATTTCAGGAGCCCAAATGGAAATGATCGTAAATGGTAGAAAAGTAAATAGCAATGCAGAAATGAAAATCCGTTCCACGAAATGACCAATGGTATCAGGGTCATGTTGATGTATCTCATTTGCCTTCTGATAGAATACGGGTTGGATAGCCCTGGCGACCAAATTCCTCGGTATATTCAAAATGGCTACGGCGAATGTGAAATAACCCAGATGCTCTTTTGAGAAATAACCTCCAATGATCAATAAGGGAATATCATATGTAAACTTGTTGAGCACCTGGGAGGGGAAAATATACTTCACTACATCGATATTCTTTTTGAAAATGGAGCGGATGTATTTGTGGTTGGACCTTTTTACAAAAAGTAAAAACTGGCCCTTCATTTTATTACTTGTTAAAGCTGTAAAATTCAATATTCCCCGAATCAGATCTCCAATAAGTAAGCCAATCCCCGAAGCAAAAAGAAAATAACCAAAACCAATAGATCCGCCTCTCGAGAATAAATTTCCAAGAACACTGATCAGTGAGTTTCTTTTGAAATATTTGCCGCGAATATTGGAGTTAGTAAAAATGGCATTCACTGAGTTCAGAAAGATTAGAATGATCAATAGTGGAATAACTGTGTACTGATAAGAGAATTCAGATAAATAGTTTCTAAAAAGTAGATATCCAAAAAAGGAAAGTACTGTAACAATTAAAACAGATGTCAGAACTGCTTTGCCTAAAGCGAAAAAATCATATTCACGAGGTGCGATAACGTATACTGTAGGCAAAGAAAGGCCTCCTAGGAATACTAGGTTGGTAACCACAAGATTAAAATAGGCATATTCACCATAAGCCTCAGGGCCATAAATCCTACTCATCACAGGTGTCAAAATGACTTGGATTGTAAAATTCAAAATGTTACCTGAAAATACTATCCCAATATTTTGAGCAAAAGAACCCTTTTTACTTAGGTTATTCAGTTGCAGAAGAACAAATCGTAAAAATTCGGACATTTGCTTTTTTGATTACTGTTTGAGATCATATCCTAAGGATGTGAGTACGTCCAACATCCCTTCAGTCGATCATCTTGTCCGGATAAGATGAGAACTTTTTTAACAGATTTTCTCGGCCAAATAGTCTGACATTATTAATGGGAACTATCTCTGGATTTAAGCCTTCATCTTTCCGTTGTTTATATTCCTTGCTCAGCATATTGCATACTTCTTCTGTAGTATTTGTTATGTGCCGTATACTCAATTCTTTCATCAACTCTCTAACTATGCTATGACCACCCGGTGCAGCCGATACCGGTTTTTGAGTGGCTAGGCTTTTTTTAAATGCTTTCCTTTTGTAGTGCATAGTTTAGAATTGTCGATATTGAATGATGCGACACACACATCTAAGAACTTTGTGCTTTTCTGGATAAAAAATCGAACGAAGGTTTCAGTAGTGGTTGATACGGACTCGGTAAAGTGAAGAACCTTCATTCTTTTTTGAATTAACAGAAATAAATGACAATGAGCTAGGTGTTATATCATTGAAGAATTTAATAATTAATTCCGAAATTAGTATTCTAAAAATGCCACTATAATCTAGACGGCAAATTCAATTTTGAGCAATATCATTTTTCAGTTTACTTGTAAACATCTGCCTAATTACTCCTCCCTTCAAATGATGAGGATCCTTGAATAAACTATCAGCATAGGAATTGTGATAATCTAAAATCCTTATTTCATCGGATAAGCAATTGGATTTAATCCAATCGTAGTATTCCAAATCGTCATAACAATAAAGTTGACTCTGATAAAAGTAGGAAGTCAACGGAAATCGCACTAATATCAATTCAATTCCGTTTTCCGTGCATGTATTGACAAACTTCTTAAAATAATGGACGCCAATGTCACTCAGCTGGCTATCAAGACAATCAAATTCTGCTTTTACCTGATTCAAAGCCTTTTTGTCGTTTCTCAGGTTTTCTAATTCTACCGGTACTTCATCACTGAAATAATAATCTACTAAATCAATCTCTCCGTCAGCATATGGAATAAGCTTTGCTTTTAACAAATGAAAAACAAATCCCAACTTATCATCCGTCACTTCAAAGAATTCCATCTTATCGTAGTACTTAACCCAATAAAAAGAATTCCATTTTAGATTGATATTCTTGTCATTTAAGAGTCCGAGATCATAGCTTAGTATTATTCTCTGAGGCTCTTTATCGCTCTCAACGAGGTATTTTAGCTTAAAAAATGATTTCTCTATTGTCTCCGCATACGAGCCAAAATGAATAGAATTCTGTATGGAATCTGCATTTATCGCGAATGTATGGGAATTTCCCATTATTACTAAATCAAGTTGCCCGGTCTCGGCGTATTGATGAAACTTTTGGTCAGTTTCAACTAAATGGCTTTTCTGCATCACCATCAGATACCACTTGCTCAGCAGATAATTCAATAGAAGGAATCCAAAAATGAATATCAGAAACTTTTTCACAACTTAGAACTGGAAGTAGATGAAGGCTTCCCGGCCATCTACTCCAAAAAATATGATTGAAAAAATAATAAAATAATAAAATAGAAATCTAAGTGAAACATATTTTGATGGCCACTCAACTTTAATCCCCGACTTTTCCACCAAAGTCAGAAAAATCAAAAAAACAAATGAAAGAATAAAATCAAGCTTGCTTATTCCTGTGATTTTAGCTTCCTCATAAAACAAAGCATAGTCTAAATTGAATAATCCGATTCGCTGTATTATCTCTATGGCAATAGTAAGATCATTTGCCCTGAAAAATATCCACGCAAAACAAACAAGAAAAAAGGTCAAGATCACCCTGAACTGTCTTCTAATCCATAATGGTGAGCTGACGTTTAGGTGAAATAACTTTTCGATAATTAGATAGGAGCAATGTAATATTCCCCATACAGCGAATGTCCAATTTGCGCCATGCCAGAGTCCGCTGATAAGGAATGTAACGATCAAATTGTAGTACCACCTTATTTTAATGACTTTGTTTCCACCGAGTGGTATGTAAACATAGTCCCTGAACCATGTGGAAAGTGAAATGTGCCAACGTTTCCAAAATTCACCAATTGATTTAGACAAGTAAGGTCTCTCGAAATTTTTCATCAGGTTGATTCCAAAAAGTTTAGCCACCCCTATCGCAATATCTGAATAACCTGAAAAATCACAGTAAATCTGGAAAGCAAATAAAATGGTGGCCATAACCAGGGAAAGTGTCCCAAAAGCGGAGGCATTGTCGTAAACTGGATCCACATACATTGCAAGTCGATCAGCAATCACAATCTTTTTGAAATACCCCCATAAAATGAGCTTCACGGCAGGAGCAATATTTTGTACATCGAATTTGAAAGAACCTTTTAACTGACCTAGCAAGTTTCCTGCTCTTTCGATCGGGCCCGCAACTAATTGAGGAAAAAAAGATACAAATAGCGCGAAGTAGCCCAAATGTTTTTCGGGATTGATCTTCCCATTATAAATATCAACACTGTATGACAAAGTCTGAAATGTATAAAAGGAAATACCCACTGGCAATAAAAAATCAGTATATGGTATGATGTTTTCCATACCCATGCCACTCAAAACACTGCTGATATTTTTATTCAGGAAATTGAAGTACTTAAAAAAGAACAGTATACCAATGTTCACAGAGATACTGATGTATAGTAATGACTTTTTTATCCTTGTCGTCTTGGCCCTATGTATGGCGATTCCAATGAAATAGTCCGTTACCGTTGATAGTACTATTAACAGTGCATACTCAATTTTCCAATATGTATAAAAGAAGTAACTGGCGGTTAGCAATGTTATCCATCGAAACTTCCTTAGACTTAGGAATAGAAAAAGAACGATTAGCAGAAAAACAACAAATTCAATTGAATTGAATAACATTACCTAGGTTTAAATTGATGCTAAAATAGTTTTGAACTGGCAAACCCACTTTATTCATTCGTATTACCTCACTCTTACATGTTAGAAGAATGGATTTGTACTTATTCAAACGGCATCTACCTATCTCCCCAATCAAGTTTAAGATGATCTGAGAAAGCCCTCACTTGGTTTTCCCTAGAATAGTGTTGTATAATTGAAAAATCAGCTTTGTAATCCACATATCCGTTTTCTTGCCATTCTTCATAACATGTTTGAAGATAATCTGTCACTTCCCCCGGAGTGTTGGCCATAAAACCTGCCTTAGTTTCTCGGATAAGTTCTCCCACCACTCCCAGATCGTCAGGGATCACTAGAATATTTCTTTTTCCACCAATGCATTCAAATATCTTTCCTCCGTAGGTTCCCGGCGAATCCGGAAAACTAGGGAAAAGAAACAGGTGGCACTTAGCCATTTGATCTATGACTTCTTCCTTTGGTATTCTTTTAGTTACCTCACAATACGCTTCATCCAGATTGCTCAATACATAATCCTTAGCTCGAGGCATTAAACCTGATAATTGATTAAAGTAGTGCCTTCGATCAGCACCAATAAATTTTACTTTAAAATTCTTGGGTCTATTACGTTCTACAAATTGCTTGCATCCTTGAAAGAAGATATCAAGATACTGATGTGTGTAAAGGCTTCCGGCATGTAAAACTACGAATTCAGTGGTTTTCGGTGGCTTAACATCAATTCTATCAAAAAACTCCTGTTCATATCCATTATGTACTATAATACCATTGGTCTTTGAAAACTCATGAATTTTTTCCATCCATGGTTTACTTGTAATCGAAAAAAGCTTCGCTTTGCTAAGCCATTTTTTCCAGTAGAATTTTGTTATTGAATCTTGCAGGCTTTCCGATAGATTAGGACTGTAATGGCGGTGGATCACCCGATTATTCCACAAGTCACGAAAATCCAATATATATGGAATACTGAAAAGTGTGTGTAACTCATAACATAATTTCAAGTGATGATGGGGGGAGTAAATTCCCATTATAAGATCATATGTATAATCTGAAAGATGTTGCTTGCAGAATATTTTTAGCGATCGATAACTATCCCAATCAAGCCTGGAGGAATCAAGTACCCCCGACAACCACCGAAAAAGTATAGAGAATCTATTAATTAAAGGAATTGATTCGATGACCCCAATAACCTCGTGGAACCAGTGTTTTACAATGGGGATACGTATAATGGTTCCATAGTTATATTTTTCTTTTTTGATTTTAACTTCATCCAGGTCGTTATCCCAATGATGGGTTAATAACGTTGGTTCGAATCCAAATTTTTTTAAATTGTACAGAAACGCCATAGCCCTGTATGAAGCGATAACATTCATGGGCAAGGAGTGAAATGAAATAATCAATATCTTCTTCATTCATCCAACAAAGAATTTCTCAGAAAATTGACAGTCAATTGATGACCCCTGAATTTGGCTGCAATTTCCAGACACCTGTTTTTTACATCTAGATCAGCCAATAGTGATTCCAATTCCTCTGCCGGTGGTGGTGTTAAATTCCTGACTACAATCCCTATTTTGTATTTCCTGGCTAAGACATAATCATCAGACACACCATGACTAATTATAATAGGCACTCCAACTGACCAGTAATCAGCTGTTTTTATGGGACACCTGAATCTCTGTGAGGGAAAATCCGGAACCAAAAGGATTCCGAAATTCACAATGCTTAGAATTTCATGAAGGTGGTCATACGACACACCACCCGTTAAGATTACTTTGTTATTTGTGTCACTAAAGCACTCTCTTAATTCATCATCGATCTCGCCTGTAATAATCCACCCCCTGTAGGCAGGATTCATTGGCAGCAATCTTTCAAAAAATTTATAATAATCCTTATGATCATAATATATTCCTCCAAACTTACCGAGATACAGGAAAATAATATCATCATCTTTCCATCCATATTTCTGCCGGATTTTGCTGAAATCAAAATTCATTGTACCAGAAATACCATGTGTAAGGTCTATCCCGGTTGGTAAATAAACCGAACGCCCCTTTAAATTCAAACGATTCACTTCTCGTAGATAGGCTTTCGTCGGAATGCCCACTTTTTGAGCATTTTGTACAGATAGTTGTTCGAGTCTTTTTAGTAGTTGATATTTCAATCCTTTTTTCTGCCAAAAGCCAAAATCAGCCATGTATTCTGAATGAGGTTCCACATTCAGAAGGACATATTTTTTATTCAAAACCCTTGAGATCAGATAAACAAGAACTGCTGACAAACTTGTGAAGCCAATCAGGTAGTCAACTTTTTTAAATAGAAAAACGCGCAGGACGAATTGCAGCAAGATTAAAAAATCCAATAGCTTATAAAACGTTATAAATCGCCCGGTATGGTATTTTAATGGGACCCATCGTATATTCATATTTTGAAAATCAGTCTTGGTCCTCCGAAAATCATCAATAGGTAGCCGATGAACTTTCTGTTCAAATGTTATGTAAATTATTTCATGTATATAATCGGATTGTATCTGAAAATCGATTAGGTATTTTCGGAAAAGACCATAATTAATAGGATCCATCAAACTATGGTAACTAATAGCAAGGTAGGATTTCTTATTTTTTGAATGATAACCCATTGTCAACTAAATAACTAATCCCAACCAGGGCTAATAAAGCTTTTGTTATGTCCCCCCGTTTAAGAAACGAAAGTGCTAATATTTTTTTTATTTTAAATTGAACTCCAATCCTCTCGAGATAAGAAATGAGTTTATTTGTGGAGATATAGTCATATATAAACTTGTATCCTTTTGCCAGACCATCGATGTCTTGCATAGCACTTCCTACTACAATTCTACGTATATAAATTTGTTCCGACACATACGTGTAATCTCCCAAACTGTTTCGGCAGCATTCTAAATAAAATATTAAATCTTCACCATGGTTCAATCGTGGTTCAAAAGTGTACGCATATGATTTATTTCTTCGGATCATCCACGTAATACCAAAAAAACAATTGTCTTTCAGTTTGGCTAGTTGTTTAATTGGGTTTCCTCTGTAGGAAGGTTTCCAACAACTTATTTTCTTTGTTAAATCAGCTGAGGTATTGACAACAATTCCATCAACAAAATCAATTTTATCGTCCTTGATTAATACATTAATTCTAATATTAATGCTTTTCGGAGTAAGCATATCGTCACTATCTAAAAAACAAAAAAAATCCCCTCTCATTTTAGATAGTGCAAGGTTTCTTGCCCTACAGACACCTTCATTTTCCTTGACAAAGGACCTAATTCTCGAATCCCGAAATGAATCAATGATTTCCTGGGTGCCATCTGTGCTTCCATCGTTGACAACAACGAGTTCCCAATTCTTGTAAGTTTGATTAAGAACTGATCTAATGGCATCACCGATGTAATGCTCATCATTGTAGACAGGCATAATTATAGAAACTAGTGGATCCATATTACCAACTCCTTAGTGGAATATTGCTTGGAATTAATTGCGAATTTGTGATCATTGCCATACCATTTTCAACTATACCTGTCATTCTACTGCTCATACGTTAGAGTCTAATAGGTTCCGAACATCCTAAAACCACATTAATAATCATATTCGCAACCCTGTTTCACCTACCAACAACATTTGGTGAAGTAGGTAAATCACAAATTGTGTATAATCTTTGATAACTTCAAGGTTGTCGCCTGTGTGGAATATTGTGCAATAGCCTCATAATCAGGAGTAACTTTAATCTTACCATTTAGGAAATCGCGAAGTTTTTCTGCTGAAACCTTTGGCTTGTCGGGATCTAAAATAATTCCGGATTGAGTTTCAACTAGAAGATCTTTTTGAGCACCTTCTGCAACAAATCCTAAAATGGGTTTACCAATAGCCAAATATTCAAAAGTTTTTCCGGCGATACTGTAATCACGGCCATTAATTACCTTCGCTGAAGTGATCATCAATGCATCGCACCGTCTCTGAAATGACAGAACATCTTGCTTATCTAGGAATCCATCATGACGAACTATTGATTGCAAACTGAATTTTGAAACCATTTCGTCAAACCAAAATGGTTTTTTACCCGCAAATCTCAGTTCCAGATTATCGATCATATCCGGGTGTTTACTCAGTAGGTCTGAAACAATTTTAAATATAAAATAGGGAGACCTGTAAAGCCAATCCTCTTTTTTGGGTAGGAACTGGAGAAATTGATATGGCTTTTTTTTCCACCATTTTTTTTCCAATAGTCGCTGTCTTTCAGGTGAATAGTAGAAACTTCCAACATAACCAAAAACATTCTTTTTATCAGGGTCCAAACTTCTACTTGAAGCGTCCACTTTAGAAGTATATGAATTTGTGATAACTTCTATCTTAGATTTCGCAAGTGGAGGATGTGCTTGCAGAAGATCATTTTTCGTTTGATTTGAGGTCACTAAGGTGAAATCTGATTTCTCTATGCATTTTCTTTCCAGTTTTCGCAGCATTTTGAAATGAAAATAACTGGCAAACGGAGCAATATTCCAATTAGACCAGGCATCACGCAAATCCAGGATGACAGGTATTCCATATCTGTTCTTTAATGTTAATGTGAGCCGGGCAATGCTAAAAGGAGGAGCAGTAACGAAAAATGCTGTATATCTTTTTTTTCGTGTTAATTCATCAAGTTCCGGAATCAACTTTTTTTTCCACCGAATGGCAATCGTATCCACTATTTTTAGATAGTAGTTGTTAGTAAAGGATTGAATCGGTGTTAATGGCTTAAGACTGGTTCTAATGATTTCGAATGGTTCTTCATCCAGGATTTTATTGTCTATAATGCTTTCTTGATCATAAGAACCGGGTTCTACCGTAACCACGGTTGATGTAATTCCATGCTCAGGAAGTGTTCTTGCAAATCTGAGAATCCTGTGGACCCCACCTGTATTCAAAGGAGGAAATTCATATGCGATCATCAAAAGATTCACCATAACATCTAAAAGTGGATATTTGCGCGATAACGTTATGAAAAATGAGCAGAACTTGTGAGTAGCGACTTATATATTTCATTTAATTTTTGCATCTCTGTAGATCGATTACCTAGTTCTATTACTTTGCTTTTTGCAACCATAATTTTGTGTTGGTCTACATTCTTAAGTGAGTCAATAATTAGATCAGCAAGATCATCGGGATTCCATGACGTCATTTTAGAAACCCACTCACCGAACAAATCAGAATCATATTTTGCTGGCCCAATGATTAGGGGTTTTTCAAATAACATGGCTTCCATGGCTGATACGGGAGATCCGTCAGTTTCAGGATGCATAATCACGAGCGATGAGTGTAGATAAAGTGTTTGGAGCTCTTCTCTAGTTTGTCTTGGTAAGAAGCAGAAACTTGTGTCTGGATCCAAATTCATTAGATATTTGATCCGGGTGACGTACTCTACTTCCTTTGAATTACAATCCAGAAACACAAAAATATATTCCTCTTTTATGCTTTTGTCAAGTAATCCAATTGCCTTTATTGTCAACTCATGCATATAAATGGGTCTCATAATTCTGGGCATTAGTACATAGTTGTGCTCCTTCAACTCAGTAGGAAGATTCAAAGCGGTAGGATTGGATAAATCCTCAATATCTATACCCGTACGAATTACTGATATTTCGTTCTTTGGCTTAAAAAACCTATTAATACTATTCAGTTGTGAAGAAGAAGTGCAGATTATTTTGTCACAGTTTCGAAAGGCTAATTTATACAACTGCCTGACATAAATATTCTGAACGCTGAATAGTTCGAAATGCCTGCTAATTGTAATAAGTATGTCAGAACCCCTTGTGGTAACAACAATTGGCACACCAAGAAATCTTCTGAAAATAGCCCATAAAATATTAGGCTCTGCAAAATGAATATGAATCAATTCAATATCCTTGGATCTTATGATTGATTTCAATTTTCTAAGTGAATTCAGTACCTTCAGTGGACTGAAGATTGACACATCACATATCGCCCCGGTATCAGTGATATCATCCTTCGATTTTCCACTTGGCGGATCATGAATCTCCCTTCTGATTATAAAGATTTTATTAATCGGAGCAAACCACGTTATCCATTTCAAGTCATGGGTAGAATTGGGATCGGCCAGGTAAAGAATATTCATTAACACCTATTTAATGGTTCCTCCAACTCCGGTAACAACAATTCTCAAAACACTCTTAATCCAATATTTCCAGTTACGGAATTTGATGGGATTTGAAAATAATGCCAAAATTGTATTCCTGTGATACTCCACAAGGTCCCTATTGTACCAGCTTTTATCAGCCGCTTTGATATATCTACTTGATGGGTCCTCTATGAAAGATTGTAGTAATTCATGCTCTAACCTGTGTAATTGCTCTTTGTTTTGAACATCCAACAAATCAATATTTTGTGTCCTACGGAGTTTAATCACTTCTTGGGTTATACCGTCACTTATAAGTTGTTTTTCTGACCGAATTCTACGTGATACGGACCTGGGACTCTGTCTGACGAAATACAAAAATTCCGGAATGTTTTTAGCTTCGAATCTCTCCACGATTCTCGCACTCCATTCATAATCCTCATTACCAATTCTATCGTAGTACAGGCTGTAGGGACCTATCTCATCTAATACTTTCTTACGTATCATAATCGAAGCTCCACAGAATTGGTTTTCAGTTAGAATACCTTCTTTAATGCTGGCATTGGAAACCTGGATTCTTTTTTCTTTAATAAGGTTTATTCCTGTCTTGTCATAGTAGTATGCAAATGTTCCACAAATCCCAAGCGAAGGATTTTTTTTAAATTCATTAAGTTGTTTATCCAGACGTTCCGGATGTGACCAATCATCAGCATCCTGAAAAGAAATGAAATCACCCTTTGCTTTTTCGAACAGGAAGTTACAAGTTTTCAGGTATCCCAGATTCAGTTGATTATTATAAACGGTGACACGATCATCGTGTATTTTCTTGACAATATTCAGAGTGTTATCTGTAGAGTAATCATCGCATATCAATAATTCAATTTGCCTGTGGGACTGTTCCAGTATCGAACGAACTGCTTTCTGCACATATTTTTGGGCATTGTATGCCGGCATAAGAATAGAAACCATCATCCTCTGGCTATTCTGCGCTTGATCTTCGATAAGATATTAAACGCTAACGGATTATATTTCTTTTTATTCACAGAAATTATCCATCCTCTATCCTTTTTTTCAAAAAGAGATGAACAACTATGCTGCGAATTTTCAAGTCTGTCAATTAGATCTCTTTTTGTAAAATTCTTAACTAAGTCACAGTGATAGAGAATAATTGCTAGATTTATTTTTTCCAGGATTTCAATTGGAGAATTTATAATAATGTCAAACTCTGCTCCTTCACAATTGAATTTGATCAGATCAATATTATTAATTCCGTTATTTTCAAAAATTGTAGCTAGATTAGAGGATTTAACTGTTTCATAGTCTTCTGAAATTTTCTTTGTAATCGTATGCCCCCAATTTCCTTTCTCAATATCGTGAAAGAGCTTTACTGTACCATTTTCCGAAGCCACTGCTTCATGAAATGTCTTAACTCTATCTGATAATCCGTTATTAAGAATATTTTGACGTAGAATTTCGTAGGATTCTTTACTGGCTTCGAATGATAAGATTTTAACTTCGGGGAATCTTAGATAGCATTTCATCGAAAAAGTACCAATGTGCGCACCTACATCCACTACCACAGGATTTCTATTGAACCGAAAGTATGGTATTTCTTTTAGGAAAATATCTTTTTCGAATGAATGATCTAATACCCGTTCATCTTCAGTTCCTTCCCTGTAGTAAACATCCAAACCATTATACACTTTGCTCGTAGTCGTCATATGAACATATCATTTGCAGTCGTCTTCTAAATCGGGGCAACGGAAATCTCAGCTTGTAAGTTCTTAAGTTTAGTCGCCCATAAGTTGAACTATGTTACTTGCTGTTTTGAATTAGTATATGAGTAATTTAGAACAGACATTATAATTAAGTAAAAAGGAAGTAATGGGATTTTATATCTCATGAGTGTCCCAAAATTGAAAGTGCTGACCCCTACGGCAAAAGCAAACAGTATGGCAAAAAAGAAACAAAATATCAAAAATGGGTCCTGGATTATATCCCTCCATCGCCCTTTTAACAACATAAATACTGTAATCAATAAAACAGTTAATGATTCCAATGCACTTAATAGCATCAATGGATTGCGAACTTCCCATAAATACGGTCTAAAAAGAGACACATTTATGGCCGACGGCATTAATTGAAGCATACTTTGCCATGTTCCATCCAAAACCCCCAGATCATAACCTCCATCCCCTTCGATCCTAGCTCCCCATCCATAACGAATGTCATAAGCAGTGATTGCGGCCCTTTCCGCTAGAACGTCAAGAGCATATCTGTCGCTTTCCGAACTTATCTGAATCAAAGCAAAATAACCAATCATACCAAAAAAAAGTAAGAGAATGGGGGCGGTCACTATTCTAACCATAGTGTTTCTGACTTCAAATATATTTTTCCAATATAACCACAAGACAAGTACCGGTACATAACAAATGAGAATATATGTTTTAATCGAAAAGATCAAATAAGCTGACAATAAAGCTATAATCCAATAGATAAGTGCACGTCTCTTTAGGTCAATCAGGTAAATACAGGCAAAAGTTAACCAGCCAAGTGCTCCAATTGTGACCGTATCTTTCAAAATGCCCGACCCCCAAAAAATGGTCGATGGAACGAATAAGATTGCGATAGCTAACCATTTACCATAATTCAGATATTTATTGGCTACAGCCGAATAAAGGGCCCACAATCCACCAAAGCTCAATGTCGCAAAAAATAGGGCCGTCGCCGTATAAGTATGGAAAGTAAGCAGATCAAAGAAAGCGGTAATTTTTACAATTGTATAAGATTTGGGATCGCGGTAATACCAGATATGTTGGCTATAACTAAAAGTCTCTGCGGTTTTATATTCTCCTCCTGGCTCAAAAAGAAGTTTAATTCCAGTCCCCGGGTCATTCAGAAAAGCCTCGTAAATCCATTTGCTCCCATGTGTAAAATAATTAAAGGTGTCCCCGCCTCCGTAATGGAATTGATACACAAAACCAAGTGCAATCGCCCCAAAAAATCGAACCCATAATGCTAATAAAAAGTATTTCCTGGTTTCTTTGGTTGTTACATATGGCCGTATGAAATATGCCAACATCGAGAACAGAATAAAGTAAAATGGCGTTATAATCAGGTCCAAATGGGTCATGCGCTAGTCATTACTCACCCAGGCATCTTGCAGTTTTGCAGTAAAGGTAGAGAATGGATCGGAACAAAGAATTTTAAACATCTTATAACCATTATTTTTTGAAAGTAGTATACAAAGTAATCTTCGGGAGCGAATCAATCGCGAGATCGTAATGTCACAATTTGAATTTTAGGCTTATTGACCAAGACCATCGACTAAAATCTTGACTATTCTCTTCGAAGTATTGCCATCCCACAGTTCAGGTACAGAACCCATTTTGTATTGATCTGAAAGAATCTCCTCAACCTTTGTTTCTAACAACCCGTAATCATAACCGAGAAGTGTCCCAGTCCCTCGTTCGACAGTTATGGGTCTTTCTGTATTTTCTCGGAGTATTAGACAAGGTATCTGCATAAAGGTACTTTCTTCCTGTACACCCCCGGAATCTGTAATCACAAACTTTGCGTGGCGTTGTAGAGAAACAAAATCAAAATAACCTACAGGGTCAGTAATTTTTATCTTGGAAGAATTTAGACTTATACGCCATTTTTTCAAATTTATTTTTGTTCGTGGATGCATTGGGAATATTAAGGGAATATGATGCGAAATATCCCTAAGCGCATCAATTATGGATGTTAATGTAAGTCTATCATCTACATTTGATGGTCTATGTAACGTAACTAGTCCATATTCACTGAATTCTTTCTTGTCACCGGTTATTTGATTAAGCGATAACTGAAGCATGTCGATCATTATATTGCCTACCAAATGAATTTTGTCTTCACTTATTCCTTCAGCTAGAAGATTTTCGTTGGCGTCAACTGAAGGAGTGAATAAGGTATGGGCAAATCTGTCTGCTACTATTCGATTAATCTCTTCAGGCATTCCCATATCAAAAGAACGAAGCCCGGCCTCCACGTGAATTATTGGAATACCTAATTTAACTGCTACAAGAGTTCCTGCTAGTGTAGCGTTGACATCTCCGTAAACAACAAGATATTCAGGCCTAGATTTAACTAACACCTCATTCAACTTTATCATAGTTTGACCCACTTGATAAGCGTGTGATCCTGAATGAATCCCCAGGTTGAAATCCGGTTTTCTGATACCCAATTCTTTAAAGAAAACTTCAGACATCATTTTATCGAAATGTTGACCACTATGTATAATTTTTTGAGAAATTTTGTTTTTATCCATCTCCCTCACCAAAGGAGCAAGTTTTATAAAATTGGGTCGTGCCCCAACTAAATGAAAAATCATAATTTCTGGATCAGTTTTGATAGCACCTTGAACATAGAACTTAATTAACTATTCCAATTTGAAGTTGTTTGATCACATGTGGCAACATCGAGAACAGAATGATAAAAGGCGTTATGATCAGGTCCTTGATCGACATCGTAAACTATACGTTAAGTAGCATTTGGTAGCTAATCAATGACTTACAAGATGACTTTCATGTGGAAGTTACTTTCAACGACTACTTTTCGAGCTCAAAGCTAAGCAAGAATTGAAACAGACCAATTGTAAAACCAGAGAACGATGAAAATCTTAAAGTGTACAAATTTCGTTGTTTTTAAACATAATATTGACCATACTTAAGGGAATATTGATATTGAAGACGGCATGCTCCCGGATTAACGTATAAAATTTGAAAATCCTTTTTCTTGCACCGTACCCATTGCAAAAAGCACCTTCACAGCGCTTCAGGTTCGAGCATTTCTTCAAATTTATACAAGAAAACGGATGGGAATGGGATTTTCAGTCCTTCACCTCGGATAGAGGATGGAAATACCTTTATAGCCAGACCACCATCATTCACAACCTGGTTACGATCATCTCAGGGTTTTTGCGAAGATTTTCTTTGCTTTTCCGGATAAATCAATATGATACTTTATTCATTCATCGTGAGTTGACGCCTTTTGGTCCGCCCGTTTTCGAATGGATATTGGCCAAAGTCCTGGGAAAAAGAATCATATATGATTTTGATGATGCCATCTGGATGAATGACGGCCATGACGGAAACGTAATCTGGACCTGGCTGAAATGGCGCTCTAAAATACGATCAATATGCCGGTGGAGTTGGAAGATATCGGCCGGGAATGATTTTTTGGCTGAATTTGCCAGGAAATACAATAATAGTGTCGTTGTGATGCCGACCGCCGTTGATACGGAAGTACATAGGCCGCTCGCAACATCAGAAAATAAGATTCTTCGTCCCGACGATGGTGTCGGGACTCAGAATGACGGAAAGATAATAGTTGGCTGGACAGGATCACATACGACAATGTTCTACCTCAACGAGATTGTACCTGCTTTGAAAGAATTGGAGAAAAAATATGATTTCGAGTTCCATGTGATTTCGAATAAGAACCCGAACCTTGATCTGGATTCCTTCAGGTTCATACCCTGGAATAAGGAAAGAGAAATTGAAGATCTGAATGCTTTCGATATCGGGATCATGCCCCTGGAGGACACGGAATGGGCCAAAGGAAAATGCGGATTCAAACTGATCCAATATGGTGCGATGGGCATTCCCTCGGTAGCCTCTCCGGTAGGGGTGAACAAGGAAATAATAAGTGAAGGTGAAAATGGATTCTTCGCATCAAATCACAGCGAATGGATCGGGAAGATCACCCTGCTTCAAAATACTGAAGTCAGACAGAAAATGGGGAAAGAGGCCAGGGAAGTTATTGAAAACAGGTATTCAGTGAGAAGTTTGACAAACAGGTTTGTTAGCCTTTTCGAAATCTCCTGATTGCTTCATGCCTAGATCCGTTTTGATCTTAAAAGTATCTGCCGTTACGTTAAACAGAATTGAGAAGCAGAGAGTAAACTCTACACACCATAAAAAGAACTAACCTGTCTGATTCTACATAAGAAAATTTGGTAGTTCAAAATCCCGTATTTGATATAAATTTTGGGATTACATTCCCTGAATTTCATTGAAATTTGGGATTTAAACCTAACGAGTAACCCGCCTGTTATCCGCGAAAAACATATGGCACTTCAATGCATGCTACCAAGTGCTATGGGGTTACAGGATTTATTTGACAAAAACCTCATCCTTGTCTTCAGGTGTTCATATATTTGAGCCAAAACAACTCGATTCATATAAAATAAATCCAGCTCACAGATCATCTTCAAAACAACCATGCAAATACGATTTACGCTTGTCACCACCTGCCTGCTATTAGCTCTTGCTGCATATGCACAACCGGAAATAAAAGTAGCCGAAGAGGGCATCAGCATCAATGATAACGGCCAGAATGTACCGGCCTCGGGTACCGTGCTGGATGTCTCATCCGACAATAAAGGGGTAGTATTTCCAAGACTCAGCGTCCAGCAACGCAATCAGATCACAGAACCTGTGATTGGATTGCTGATCTTCCTGACAGACAGCTCAGTGTACCAGTACTGGAACGGTCTCACCTGGCAGAATATGGGGATGCCTGTGACGCCGACCCCACCGCCCTCCTCCTCCAATTGGGATCCATCAGACGAATGGACATCAACTAATTTGAAATTATGGCTGGATGCTTCACGAACGGACTGGAAAACAGGCACCGCACAGGACTATCTTACTTACCGTGATTCCAATCCATTTGTGGTTCACTCAGGATTTTATGATGGAGGGAATGCATTAAGATTTGATGACAGCGACGAACAACACGTTGAAATAGATGGTACTATTACAGTTTCCGATACATTTACATTTTGCGGCTGGTTTCAATCAAACTCTACTACAGCAGATGATTATATAATCAACTCCGGAAACACAATCAGCTCTATCGCAAAAACAGATAATACAACAATAGTCGTAAGACTGAATGGGGGAACAACACAATCCTACACTGTGCCTGCAATGGGTTCATCCTGGCATTTTCTTATGGTAGTAAGTGATGGTACTAATTGTCGTGTATATTTAGATGGTGTGGAAAGTACTGATGGGGTTCAAACTGTAAACAGTGGTAACAGATCTTTTAAGATTTTTGGCTCACTCACAGGGGCTTCAAATTTTTTCAATGGAAAATTTGATGACTTCATCATCTTCGACGGCACAGTAGCAAATGGAACGGATGCTTCCAACATTTACAACTCAGGAACAGGAGCTAATCCGGAAGCCATTCTTGGAGTATCGGCAACCCATCGGTACAAATTCAACGAATCTAACTTTGCAGAAAAGATCACAGACTCAGGAACAGGAGGTACGGACGGTACACTTAAAAACTTCTACTTTATCACACAGGTAGATGACAGGTCAGGGAATGATGAACATTTCACACAGGGCACAACCACACACCAGCCCTCTACGGTTGAGATTGAGAGAGAAAGATGGATGGATTTGGATGGTATTGATGATTGGTTATCCGGAGTCAACAACCAAACGGACATAAGAACAGTGATTGCCGTCTTTACGCAAAATGATGATCCTAATTTTGGTGAATTTGATGCTTTGCTAACGGGAGATGGTGCTGGTTCAGACGAAGCAGACAATATAGTGTTAATTGGCATAAGTGGTAGGGATGATCTGTATGCTACAGTTGGATTTTTGTCTGATCCTGACATAGAGGTTTATTTGGACGGGATGGCAATATCGAAAGCATCGAATGGATTTCAGATAAGTATGGGAGGTATGTCTAATATTCTTGTAACTACAGATACTTCTGGTGATTATTCAATGACGTCCGCAAAATTACAGATAGGAAAAGAGAGGAATAGAACAACCAGACATTGGGATGGTGCATTGGCTGAATTAATAATTTTAAACACACCCATAAGTACAAGTACCAGACAACAAATAGAAGGCTATCTGGCTCACAAATGGGGGCTTACCGCAAACTTGCCGGCAGGACATCCTTACAAATCAACTGCTCCTTAATGAGAATTTCAAGTTATTGAAAATACCTCCTCCACCACTTCTGAAATACGAACAATTGCCACACATGCGTGACGGCATCACGGGGGTTTCCGGATTTAAGTTGACGCTGGAGGCTGGAAAGACCCTCCCAGTTAAATATGCCCTGATCCTCAACCAACTCCCTGTTGAATACTGCTTCATTTAAACTACTCTCCATCTCATTTCTGAACCAGTCCAGCAACGGAACCTCAAATCCCTGCTTCCCCCTGCCGTATAATTCCTCAGGCAGGTCTTCTTTGAAAGCTTCCCTTAATATGTGCTTGCGAACATTGCCCCTGATCTTCAGGTTGTCCGGAATCTGAAATGCCACTTTCACCAACTCATGATCCAGGAACGGAACACGCACTTCCAGACTGTTGGCCATTGACATGAAGTCCACTTTTGCTAACATGTCGCCAGTGAGTACTGTACGAACATCCTGCATTAGCATCCTGTTAATCGATGAATCTTTAAAGTCATCAATAAAACTTTCAACAAACGGCTGAAGGTCCCATGAATTGCCCTCCATAAGGATCTGCTTTCTCAGTTTTTCACTCCCAAAACTTGCCAGTATCCAATACCGCTCCCTGGATGTCATTTTCTGAATAGATGCATATCTATTTAGTTGGCGGAAAAAGTTGGAGACCATAGAATTCCGGGATTGAGGAAGCCTTTTCAAAACGGGCCTGAGCATACCTATCGTACCATTAAACAGATCATGTTTGTTGCTCATTTGCCAGGCAACATGCTTATTATATCCTGAAAAAACTTCATCCGCCCCATCACCCGAAAGCGCAACCGTCACGTGATCCCGGGTAAGTTTACTCAGAATATATACCGGAATGGCTGAGGAATCGGCAAAAGGCTCATCAAGGTAGTTTGTGATATTTTCGAGATTTTCATACAGATCATCCTTAGTAAGTTTAAATGTATGGTGATCCGTTTCACACCAATCAGCTACCAGTTCCGCGTAGTAGGTTTCATCAAAGAATTTGTTGTCCTCAAAACCAATAGAAAAGGTGTTGAATCCTGATACATGCTTTGCTGCAATCGAGGTCACAATGGAGGAATCAATACCTCCGCTTAAAAATGAACCCAAAGGCACATCGGAAACCAGTCGATCAACGACCGACTTTTCCAGTGCGGATCTTACCTGACGCTTCGCATCCTCCGGATCCTTTAGGACGGGAGCGTCCGAATAAGGAATATCATAGTAGCGACTCTTATCAATACCCTCTCCGTTGACCTCCAGGTAATGCCCCGGTTCGAGTTTTTGCACACCTTTGAAAATAGTCTTGGGCGGAGGTATGTAAGCAAGCTGGAAAAAAAGGTTGAGCGACTCAGGGTCCAGCACCCGGTTCCATCCGTAACACACGAGAGATTTCAGTTCGGAAGCAAAATAGAACTTGCTTTCAGCCTGGTAGTACACCAAAGGTTTGATCCCATAGCGATCTCTCGCTAAAAACAACTTTTTATCCTTTGTGTTGTAAATGGCTAAAGCAAAAAAACCATTGAATCTCCGTAGCGCTTCCGGTCCCCACTCGATGTATGCATTCAAAACCACTTCTGTATCAGTTTCGGAATGAAATCGATACCCCTTCGCTATCAGGTCTTTTTTTATAGCCTTGTAATTGTAAACTTCTCCGTTGTAAACGATAGCATATCTGTCACTGCTATCGAACATTGGCTGTAGTCCTTTTTCGGATGTGTCAATGATCGATAACCTTCTGTGACCGAGTCCAATCTGACGAGTTTGCCAGGTCCTCTGTGCGTCAGGTCCTCTTGAGGATATGGCCTCGGTAGCTTTTAACAGGCTGGAAATATCAGGTTCGTCAAGTCCGGAAAAAGAATATACACCTGTGATACCGCACATTATTGACCAAACCGGTTTATAACATCGCAAACATATTGAATTTGCTCTTTTGTAAGCTCCGGATAAACAGGTAATGTTATAACCTTCGATGCATAATCAGCAGCAACCGGATATTCATTACCATCATGGTAAGGACCGGTTTTTGGCAGGATGAACGAATAATTATTGCCCACCTCTACGCCATTTTCGTACATGTGTTGCTTCAGTGCGTCACGTCTCTCTGAGAAGATGGGGAAGTAGTAGTAGGAATGCTGCCCTCTGCCGGTAACCACGGGCGGGCGGACCCCTTTCACATCACTTAACTCTTCAAAATAATGCCCGGCAATTTCATTTCGCCTCTGTATCCAGTCGTCAAGATGCTTCAGTTTCACCTTGAGAATGGCAGCTTGCAAAGTATCCATCCGGCTATTGATACCCTCATCTGAAAAGTTAAACCTGTTGATGGTTCCATGATTTGCAAACTCGCGGCATTTTCCCGCCAGTTCACCATCATCGGTAAGTATACAACCGGCATCTCCGTATGCTCCCATTTGTTTTGTAGGATAAAAGCTGAGTATTCCAGCTTTGCCGATCGTGCCGAGTTTCTTATCTCCATGAGTTGAGCCATGAGCCTGGGCGCTATCCTCAATTACCGCGAGCTCATGGTAGAGGCCAATTTTCATGATCTCGTCCATGTCGCAAGCCTGACCATAAATGTGGACCGGGAGAATTGCCTTTGTATTCTTTGTGATCCTTGATTCTATCTGACTGCAATCAATATTGAAATCCTCGGCGATGTCCACAAAGACCGGTTTTGCACCAGTCTGTGAGATAGCGTTGGCCGTAGCTATCCAGGAGTAGGCGGTTGTGATCACCTCATCACCATCTCCTATTCCCAGCTTTTTCAGGACTATGTAAAGCGCGTCAAACCCATTGGCTACACCGATGCAGTGTCTGATACCATAGTACCTTTCCAGTTCCCCTTCAAACTCATCAATTACATCTCCGCCCAGAAAAACGCCATTCTCAAGTACCTCCTGTACGGCTTCATCAATTTTGGATTTTATGGAATGATATTGGGATTTCAGGTCAACTAATGGAATCTTCATACGAAACGTAAGATTACATTTTTTTTCTCAACTCCTGCATTCTTTCACGTGCCTCTTTATTTGCCGAATGTTTCCGCCTGGTAATTTTGCGTACCTGTTTATACCACCTGATTGCTTCCTCATAATTTTCTTCCCTGGTTGCTATTCGGGCCAGATGAACAAAAGAATAAATGTAGTAGCCCTTGTCCTGTGCGTTTGAGAGCTCTCCATATTCTATTGCATATCCGTAATATTTTCTGGACAGATCATACTTTCTCCTGATCTCATAAATGTGCGCCATAAAAAAAGCTGCATATCTGCCTGAATTGTACTCGTATCCCGGCCAACTCAGATCGATCCGGTTGATGATCTCTTCCGCTTCTTCGATCACTTTACTGTATTTTCCGGCCTGATATAAAAGCCGCGTGTAAAAACGGTGGAAATATGCGTTGTTCGGGTAGAGATTATGCAGATACTCAGCAATTTGCATCGAAGCCGGGAGGTCCCCTTCCTCCGCATACAGGATCCTCATTAAATAGTACTGGGCCTCTGTTCTCGAGTAAAAGGCGTTTCTGGCCGTTTGCCTCAATTGCTCGATCCCCAGCTCTTTATCACCACCCGGGAAAAAGGTCATCAATGGCCGCAGGTAAGGATAATTTTCCCGGATCCAGGGCGCATAGTAGTTGTACAAACCATCGCCAAAAAGTATTTCCGGGCTGAATTCCTCCTGCCCCCTTGTGACCTCCAGGTACTTTAATGAGCTCTTTCCTTCTACCGCAGCTTTCACATAACTGCCCCTGTCAGAATAAAGTCGGCCCTTGAAGGCGTGGGCAGCCGCAAGGAAAAATGCCCCTTCGATCTCATGGACCTCCTCATAAAGTCTTTTTGCCAGAACTATGGAAGAATCCATATAATCCAGGAATGGCTCGTCCCACTCCGTCTCGATAGTCCCATATGGCATCAGCTGCCACCATTTGTTCAGTCCCATCAAAAAGTATGGCAAAGGATGCCAGCCATATTGTTTTTTGAGATAGTTGAATTGTCGATGCGCCCTGTCAAAATTGAAGTTATACATGTCGACCATGGCCTGGGTTGCTTCAATCTCGACGTACCGATTTTTGAGCAAGATATTGCTTGAACTGTCAATAGGTCCCGTCCAGTTCTGAGCATAGATCCCCCTGAAAATAAATATCAGAAATACAAGGAAAAAACCTCTCATCTACGTTGAATCAATACAAAGACAATGGGTAAACAAGTATTGTTCCAAATCCAATCCAAAGTTTAAGTATGTTTACGAAGTTAGGATTAAGTTGTCACTATTGATGAATTTTGACCGCAAGGAACACAATAGATAGTAATGTCCGCAAAAAGAGGATAGATGACGGAAAATGGAATTTCAAAAATAATATTTGATTGTGCTTTAAAGGTTCATAAAGGCCTGGGACCCGGACTTTTGGGATCTGCCTATGAAGAACGCCTTTATCACGAATTAAGAAATTCCAATTTGCCGGTACAAAAACAAAAATCACTCCCACTTCTGTATGAGGAAGTCCACCTGGAAGTAGGTTATAGAGTTGATATTCAGGCAGAAGACAAAGTAATAATTGAAATCAAATCAATTGAGGCGCTAAATGATGTTCATTTAGCCCAAGTTCTGACATAACTTAGACTCACCAACTGTAAATTGGGGATGCTTATCAATTTTAACGTATCAATGATCAGGAACGGAATCCGAAGAGTGGTCAATAGTTTACAACACCCTTTGCGCAAACCTGACGGTCATTGCGATTGAAGAATGAAAGTTCTGGCGGATTACCGGGAAAAATTTTTTGATGACTGGTATCAGTTCAATTCAACCGGCTTTTTTGTTGTGGTTTGCCTGTTATATTTCGCCATCCTGTTATTAAAGCGCGTTTTTATTATCGCTGACATTGCCGCGTTTGAGGTGCTGCAGGAAAGAGGAGAAATGTGGGTATTCGATATTTTTCTGGGGCTGCAATACCTGAGCGTTCCTTTTTTCCTGGCCTGGAAGTTCACATTAACTGCATTCTTACTCTGGGTAGGCTGCTTTATGTTTGGTTATCGGATCATCTATTCCGATCTGTGGCGGTGGGTCATGTTCAGTGAACTGATCTTTCTGATTCCCGAATTTCTGAAATTTCTTTGGTTTTTTCTTAACCCTGAGGATCCCGTTTACCAGGACGTTGTTGCATTTTACCCACTATCTTTGATCAACCTCATGGATTACGAACTTGTAGATAAGAGATTTCACTATCCCCTCAAAGCGCTTAATGTATTCGAAATGGCGTATTGGTTCCTGCTGATGACGGGTATTTATTTCTTAAGCCGGAAAAAATGGCGCATTTCTGTTTATATTGTATCAAGCAGTTACATTCTATTCTTTTTTATATGGCTTATATTTTACGTTATTGTGTACAAGTAAAAACATTATCCCTTTATTTTAGTTGCTGATAAAGTTATGACAGGAATGATTGATACTATTCACGAACGTATCAGGCTCAAAAGGCATGCTGCCGGCCTTACTCAACAAAAACTGGCGGATCTCACCGGTGTGAAAAGAGGTGTGGTCAATGCCTATGAGCATGGAAAGAGCCTGCCAAATCTGGAATGGCTGTCAAAATTCATTCTGATCTGCAAAACCAATTATGATTACATCATAGATGGAACAGGGGCCAATGAATCCGTGGTCAATGATCCGCTGGAACCATATTCATATGGATTTCTGGATCTGATCAACGGTCTTGAAGGTAAAATAGACAAAAGTCACCTGAATAGTATACGAAAGAAGCTTCAGAAGCTGCTCACGGAGATAGGAGAAAAACAACTAATGTCAATCCACCTGCTGGAACAGCAAAAGGATATCATCGAACTTCTGCAAGCCGAGTTGCATATCAAAATCAAGGATAAGTAGGGCGTTTTGACAAAATTTCCTTCAATCCTTGTTCAATACGCCTTTTTTGCCGCCTTCTGGCCAAATGATATGTCATTAAGCCCAATAGAAAAGCAATCCCCAGGATCAGTAACAGACCAATTGATACCTGAAATATATCCAGGCAAATCGTGTAATTCAGACCGACTGCCGTCAGTTCGGTATGAGAAAAAATGTCATTAAGCGATAAAAGTGACATAGCCAGTTACTTGCCACTTAAAAATAGTCAATGTCATAAAAGATGACAAGTATTGATACTATTTATATCACTTATTTTACCAATTTTACTTTATCACCCTTTTTAATTAACCCCGGTTTGATCACTCGTGCCGTCAGCCCTCCATGGCCCCTCATGGCATTGTATCCGCCCGGGCCAAAGTTCTCCTCCATCCTGGAACAGGGATGACACTCCCCGGTACCTTCCAGTATGGCATCACCTATAGAAAATTTTTGATCTTTCAGTGACAGGAGGTTAATCGCCTCAATGAGTAAATTCCGCCGGGTCAGCTTATGATCAGCTGTCCCGATCCCTAAAATGGAACCCACGGCATCCAGGTGCTCTTTTTGTATCAGGGTGACAGCCCTTTTGTCACTGGTGGTGGAGTTAAAATGATCTCCTTCCAATCCGGTTTTGGTAGCCATTACCTCGTCGACGTTCACCGGCATTTCCCGGCGTTTTGGGCGTACCGTGATACCGGCCACCGTCCCAACCTGTGGGATGGTTTCCATTAACAGCTTTAATGTAGGTTCATCATTTGCCATAATCAAAGATACAAGTTTGTAATCCGGCTTTTTGGTAAAAAAATGTTAAAATCCGAAATCGGATTAAACCTCTCACGTATATTATACATTAATTGCTAATTTCGCCTCTCACTTCATTAGTAAAATACGCTTAAATCACTTGTGCAGCATAAGAAATAATCATGGGATATCAGAGGATCAATATCATCACCGGGTGGGTAACTTTTCTAATTGCTATGGTTGTGTACACCATCACGGTGGAACCGACTGCCAGTTTCTGGGATTGCGGCGAGTTTATTGCCACCGCCTATAAACTGGAAGTGCCACACCCCCCGGGGGCGCCTTTTTTCCTGTTGACCGGCAGACTTTTTAGCTTATTGGCGGGTGATAATGTAGAACAGGTTGCGTATTGGGTTAACATGCTGAGTGTATTGAGTTCCGCTTTTACCATTTTGTTCCTGTTCTGGTCCATTACTCATCTCGCACGAAAGATCCTGAAAACAGAAGATGGCCAGGAATCCATGGGCCAGATCATTGCCATCATGGGTGCCGGTTTTGTAGGTGGCATGGCCTGTACTTTTTCCGATTCATTCTGGTTTTCGGCTGTTGAAGCTGAAGTGTATGCCATGTCATCATTCTTTACAGCCTTTGTGTTCTGGGCTATCCTTAAGTGGGAGACCATAAAGGATGGATCCGAGCAGAATAAATGGCTGATCCTCATCGCATACATGATGGGGCTGTCAATCGGCGTCCACCTCCTGAACCTGGTCACGATCCCTGCCCTGGCCCTGATTGTCTATTTCAAGTTTCATGAAACCACGACCAGGAATGGTGTAATCCTGACATTGCTCGCCGCAGGTGGAATAATCGTAGCTATAATGATCGGAGTTATCCCCGGACTGGCTTCAGTCGTAGGTTCGTTCGAGGTATTTTTCGTGAATTCGATAGGACTCCCCTTTGGATCAGGTGTGGTCATTTTTGCAATCATGTTCATCGGCGCGTTAGTCTATGGCATCATGTATTCGATAAGGAAACAAAAAGTAATCCTGAATACGGCATTAATCTGCTTTACATTTATCATGATCGGGTATAGCAGCTATTCCATTGTACTGATCCGGTCAAATTACAACACCCCGATCGATGAAAATAACCCGGAAGACATTATGACCTATGTCTCCTATCTGAAGCGTGAGCAATATGGCAGTCGTCCACTTTTCAAAGGACAGTATTTTACAGCTGAAATAATTGACCAGAAAAAAGGAGATCCCGTTTACATGGTCGGGGATGACAAATATGTCATAAAGGACTACAAAGTTGATTATATCTACGATCCCATACACACGACAATACTACCTCGCATGTATAGCAAGAGTCCGGACGGAAAGCACCAGGAGCGATACAGGCAGGTAACAGGATTAAGACCGGGAGAAAAGCCGAGTTTTACGGACAATTTGCATTATATGTTTGCCCACCAACTGGGTACGATGTACTTCCGCTATTTCATGTGGAATTTCTCCGGGCGCGAATCGGATATCCAGGATGCCGGATGGGTGGGGCTGAGAGATGCATTCAAGGAGGTTCCTCAGGAACTGGCGGATAACAAAGGCAGGAATATATACTACGGATTGCCACTGCTTTTCGGCTTGATTGGCATTTTCTTCCAGTACCGTAGAAACGAAAAGTATTTTTGGGTGACACTATTGTTATGGTTCCTGACCGGAGTGGCAATAGTTTTGTATCTCAACTCACCCCCTATCGAACCTCGTGAAAGGGATTATATCTATGCCGGGTCATACTATGTATTTGCTATCTGGATCGGACTGAGTGTCCTGGCTTTTAGTGAATGGATCACATCGCTGTCGAAAAATCAGAAGGTCGGAGCAATCCTTGCCACAATTATATGTATCTCCATCCCAACGTTAATGGCTTCTGAAAACTGGGATGATCATGATAGGTCCGGAAGATATTTTTCCATAGAAGCCGCTAAAAACTACCTTGATTCCTGCGCTCCTAACAGTATCCTCTTCACTGGTGGGGACAATGATACTTTCCCGCTGTGGTTTGCACAGGAAGTCCTGGGTCACCGGACAGATGTAAGGGTCATCGTATTAAGTTATTTCAATACGGACTGGTACATCGATCAGATGACAAGAGACGCTTATGAGTCGAAGGCCCTGCCCTTTGGTCTTTCTCCGGAAAGATATCAGCAAGGGGGACCCAACGATTACCTTCCCTTCTTTGAGGAGAGAGCGATCCAGGGGGCTATTAATGCAAAGGGGTTCCTCGATCTTATAGAAAACGAAGACCGGCGGCTTGTTATTCCCACTTCAACGGGAAGTACTTATAACCTGCTACCTTCAAAGGATATGTTCATGAATGTAGACCCGGGAAAAGTCGGAGAGCTGACCTGGCTGGCTGATGATGATTCTATCCTGAGTCAATACAAAACCGATCGCCTGATTTGGAGGTTGAAAGGAAGCGGCCTGGAGAAAAAGGATCTTGCCATTATTGATCTGATGGTCAATAGCAATTTTGAGCGTCCCATGTATTTCAACAATACCTCGCTAAACGGGATTAACATTGACCTGAGGCGGCATGTCATCCAGGAGGGGATCACATTCAGACTTGCTCCAATCGAATACAATGGGCCGAATTTCCTTGTGAATGCGGAGCTAATGTATGATAACCTGATGAATAAGTTTCATTGGAAAGGGCTGAATGATCCAAGCGTATATTATTCTGAAGACTACCGCAATTTCTGCCTGAACCACCGGTCTGCATTCAATACCCTGGCACAGGAACTGATCAGGCTCGGTGATGTGGAAAGGGCAAGAGAAGTCCTCAACAGATCACTGGAAGTGATGCCCGATA
Organism: Cyclobacteriaceae bacterium; assembly: GCA_028278225.1. Taxonomy (GTDB): domain Bacteria; phylum Bacteroidota; class Bacteroidia; order Cytophagales; family Cyclobacteriaceae; genus JANQEU01. Next base: position 26,312 of record JANQEU010000020.1, on the reverse strand, counting down.
GCTCAGTTCCATATGACATCTTTTCGGTATATATGATATCCATGTTGATGGAAGTGGGCGAAAGGGACACAGCCGTAGCGATAGCAGAAACCGTCGGTCAAAGAGCAGAGAACTGGCTGGAAATATCACAGAATTCAGATACTTTTTCCAAGAGTGGATTTGAGTATCAGAAAAGGATCGTTTCCCTAAACCAGATCATACGTATATTCCGGGCAGCGAATGAAAAGGACCTGGCATCGAAGTATGAGGAGATATTCAATAAGTACTATAGCGGCTGATTTGGATCTCGTTTTAGAACAGGAAAAACCATAGTTCGTTCGGAGCGGTCAGCAATATCAGTGTGAACGGATCTCTCCCCCCATTCAGGTCAAAATGAAAAAAATACAGTACAGCTATTTCTTAAGGATCTTGTAGGCCTTATTGAATCTCAGGAATTCATCTTTGATCACAACAAAGTAATAACCGGTGGCAAAATCCTTAAGTGGAATTCTATACCGGTTTGTCCCGATCTTTTCAATGTCAATGGTCAACTTGTTTCCTATCATGCTCCTCAACTCAATCTTGACATTTGACAGATTCGTGTCTTTTATATTTACAATTATTGCGTCAGTAGCGGGATTGGGGAACAACTCAATTTGATTGAGCTCGACGGTACTATTCAAACGATCACCGGGTCGTATTTGTGCCTCCCTGTTCTGCGCTAGAAGTGCGGTAGACACAGCAAGTAAAATGGTCAATATGGTGATTTTTTTCGTTTGCATTTAGTTTCAAAGTACGCAAAAAAAATACCAATGTTCTATGAAGGTAATAAAATTTTTACATAAATCCAGCGTTAATTTTGGTTAAGGAAGTGGAAAGTTAGGAATTCAGCATTAGTACTATTCCTATAATTATTTGATTTTAAACAAGTTATGCCGAAATAGAGGAAAATGCTTCCGGTAAAAAATTTATTATGTCCGTAGCGATCAAAGATTGCTCTCCCAACCGTTTCGCTGCCATATCTCCGGCCAACCCATGAACAAAAACAGCCAATTTCAGCGCGTCCTCACACGGAAGGCCCTGCCCTGCCAGACTGGTGATAATTCCGAACAGCACATCCCCGCTTCCCCCGGTAGCCATACCCGGGTTTCCTGTAGCGTTGAAAGTCACTTTTCCCTTCTTATTGCATAAAGAGGAGTAGGCTCCTTTCAAAACAACATTAACTTTATATTTTTTGCAAAATGACCTCAGTAGTTCCACTTTTTGAAAATCATTAGACCATTGGCCGGCCATCCTTCGAAATTCACCGGGATGCGGAGTGAGAATAGTTTCCTCCGGCAGGGTCTTAAACAACTCCGGATTTTCTGACAGGATATTCAAGGCGTCCGCATCCAGTACAAGGGTTGTGTCACATTCCTGTTCCATGAATTTTGTAAATGCTTTCCGTGTAATGTCAGAAGTGCCGATCCCCGGCCCAATCCCTATTGCATCCATGCCGGGTTCCGTCATTATCTCGCTGATTTGATCCTTATGCGGATCTTCAAGGACCATCCCTTCCACCACGTACCTGTGTATGACCTCCACACCACACCCGGGGGATTGGACGAATAGCAAGCCGCTCCCCGACCTCATCGCTGCTTTTCCCGCCATCGCTGCTGCTCCCATTTTACCTTTGCTACCGGAAACGATCTGTATTCTTCCAAAATCACCCTTATGTGAGAATTTCCGCCTGGAAGGGAGCAGTTTTTTGACATCGACCGCTTCCAGAAAGTAATAATCAGTCTCCTGATCATCTATAAACTCCTTGTCCAAACCTATGGAAACGATGTCCCATTCCCCTACATAATCGACCAGTTCTGGCTGAAAGAATGCCAGCTTGGGAAGTTGGAATGAGATGGTCCTCGAAGGTTTGATAACAGAGCCTTCCCCGGATAACGGCTGGTCTGAAAAAAGACCGGATGCAATATCAATGGCCACTATATCATTTGCAGATTCGTTAAAGAAATCTATCACCTCACCGTAAAAGCCTGTAACCGGTCTGGTAAGTCCGGATCCAAAAATTCCATCAATAACGACATCCAGGCCGGATATCTTTTTCAGGTCAGCTGATGACCCAAGGGGCATTGGCTTTTGGTCCAGCCTGTCATAGTTGGCTTTAAAATCAGGAGTGCCTTTATCCGGATTCCCCACTACATATGTTTCAACTTTATAGGAACGTTCCTCCAACAGTCGTGCAATGGCCATCCCGTCACCGCCATTATTGCCCAGTCCCGACACAATACCTACAGTGACCGAATCATTATAATAATGGCAGAACTTATTGGTAAAGGCGATGCTTGCCCGCTCCATCAGATCGATAGAAGCAATTGGTTCGTTCCTGATGGTGGCCTGATCTGCCAGCCGTATTTGTTCTGAAGAGAGGATGGGTATCACTCATCTAAAGTTAGCAGGATCACCTTAATTGCCCAACATTGTTGAAGCCCAAAAAATACTGATACGCTCACGGGGATTCCGGAATTATCTGTCGACTTCTCCCAACACTAGGTCCAGGGAACCAACTATGGCGATAAGATCAGCAATCATCACACCACGGGACAGTTCAGGGAGGATCGAAAGATTTACGAAGGAACACGCTCTTGCTTTGCACCGAAAAGGAATATCGGATCTGCCGTCAGCCCTGAAAAAAAACCCCAACTCACCCTTCGGGTTTTCAGCCCTCACATAAAAATCCTGTGCTTTCGGACGAATCTTTTTTGGCAGAAATGCCCTGGGATCGAAATTTCTTGTACGCTTGTGATCGCCGGTTAACTTCTCCAGGCATTGATCAATTATTTTTAATGACTCCCGGCATTCCTGCATTCGGACCCATGTGCGATCCCAGCAGTCTCCTACCGTGCCCATTTTTCCTGTTCCGATGGGTATATCAAAATCCAGCTCAGGATAAACGCTGTAAGCATCCACTTTCCTCAGGTCAAATCGCAATCCGGAGCCACGCAATATCGGCCCGGTAATGCCATTATTAATGGCAAGTGCCAACGGAAGAATTCCAATGTCAGCCGTTCTGTCTACAAAGATCTTATTTTCAATGAGCAATTGTTCCAGGTAATCCAGTTTCGGCTTCAGATACCGGCTGAAGTCCATGCAACGCTCTTCAAACCCAACAGGAAGATCATAAAATAATCCGCCGATCCATATGTAATTGTAAAGCATCCGTGCGCCACAGGTCCATTCAAGAAGTCTCATGATGTGTTCACGATCCCGCATCACCCATAGAAATGGCGTAAATGCACCGATATCGAGTCCATAGGTCCCTATTGCCACAAAATGCGAGGCGATCCGATTCAATTCTGCGACAAGTACCCTGATGTATTCTACACGTTTTGGTATGTCATCCTGGATCCCCAGCATCCTTTCCACACCCATCACATAAGCGTGCTCGGAATTCATGGCCGCCATATAATCCATTCTGTCTACATAGGGTATGGTCTGGTTGTAGGGCATGGATTCCGCATGCTTTTCGAAACAGCGATGCAAGTATCCCAAATGAGGGACAACATCCACTACTATCTCGCCATCCGTGATGGTCTCAAGCCTTAATACACCGTGCGTTGAAGGATGTTGCGGACCTATATTAAGTATCATTTCACCGGTTTTCAGATTTTCCGGATCATGTACTACCGGTTCCGATCTTGTCAGATGGGCAGGGTCATATGTATATTGGACGGTACTCAAGTGAGTCTAAATGTTTAGTATTTGACCTGAATTCCGTGATAGTTCTCCATCTCTTTATAATCTTTTCGCAAAGGATGTCCTTCCCAATCCTCCGGAAGCAGGATCCGCCTGAGATCAGGATGTCCGGTGAAGTTGATACCCAGCAGGTCGTAAGCCTCCCGTTCATGCCATAAAGCGGTTTTCCATATGGCGGAAACAGATGGAACTTCAGGCTTGTCCCTGCCGGTCTCAACCTTGATCATCAGATGATGATCAAAAGGAATGGAATAAAGATTGTAAACAACCTCCATATTTGATTCCGGACCATTGTCAATACCGGTTAGACATGAGAGCATGTCGAAGTACATTCTGTCGTCATCACGCAGAAATTCGCAAACTTCCGGGAGCTGATCACTCTTTAGGTAAACTGCGGTGGGAGTTGAATTTATGTCTTCGCCAAGGACTGCACCCGGAAATTTATTTTCAACTATGCTTTTGATCTCACCGAAATCCATCATGCAGATTGCTTATCCAGTAGCTTTCTTAATCCCTCAGGTCTTACTCTTGACTCTCCCCGGATCTTTTCCTGCAGTTTCATGAATCCTCCGATCAAAGCCTCAGGCCTTGGTGGACAACCCGGCACATAAACATCAACGGGAATAATGCGATCCACTCCCTTTACTACATGGTACCCGTGCTCCCAATATGGTCCGCCGCAATTGGAACAGGACCCCATGGATACCACATATCGTGGTTCAGGCATTTGTTCATACAGTCTCCTCACCCGGTCTGCCATCTTGAAAGTGACCGTACCGGCAACGATCATGACATCCGATAATCGGGGCGAAGGTCTTGGCAAAATTCCAAACCTGTCCATGTCGTATCCGGAGGTCATGGTACTCATCATCTCTATGGCGCAGCATGCCAATCCAAACCCCATGGGCCATAAGCTGGACAAGCGTGCCCAGTTGATAAGATCATCAAGTTTTGTGATGATGATCCCTCCCTGCGCAAATTCCTGATCCAGCAACCCTTTCATGAGTACTTCTTGTTAATGGTTTCGTACAGGTGATCCGGTACTTTCGAAGGAAAGTCATCCGTCCTGACCTTTGGCTTCTCCCAGTCAAACATTCCCTTGGCCCAAACATAGACCAGGCCTACTGCCAAAAGGCCTATGAAAATAAATGTTTCCACTAATGCAAACCAACCCCAAATTCCATCTGTATCGCGTATAAGATCAGCGTTTCCGAAAACAATTGCCCAGGGAAACAGAAAAATCAATTCAACTTCAAACAGAAGGAAAACGAGGGCTATTATGTAAAACCGGTTATTAAATATACCCCAGGCGTTACCTACCGGATCTTCACCACTTTCATATGTGGTCAGCTTTTCCCGGTTTGGCCGATGTGGCCGCAACAATCTTCCGACTCCCAGTGTCACCAAAATGAATACGAGTCCCCCCACTATGAAAAGAAGCACAGTCCCAAATCCGGAAATATTCATAATGGAGGTGATATCCATTTAGGAAATATAGTGAATTATCAGAATTTAAGGGGGTCAAGGTGTTTAAAGTGTCCGTTCATCTGGATCTTTTCCCTGGCCTTTTGGGCCCGTTCAAGCGCCGGAATGATGTTTTTGAGATGCTGAATAACGTATCTCTGCCGCTCAGATTCCGAGGACATCCTGAGGATCTCGTATTCTTCCTCGGGTTTCAATCCGATCTTGTGAATGATCTCATGGAGTGCCGTAAAACGATCAACTGTTATCTTTTCATCAATTTTTAACCATACGAATAATTGCTGGGCAAGGTCTATCAGTCTGGTTTTCAGTTCTTTATCTTCTCTTTCGTCATAGGACAGCCGTTCAATCAGTCCGCCGGCATACAGTTTGTCTTTCCATGGATTTTGAAATTCCAGCACTTTGATCGCTGATAGTCCGATTGTTTTTATGTCCATCCTTCCATCAGGATAGACTTTCGTTACTTCCTCAATGCTTACTTCCGTCCCGAATTCCGTTTTGTTCTCAACGTATGAAGGAATCCCAAATGTAAGATCCGACTGAAGACAATCATTGATTAATTGCTTATAACGTGGTTCAAAAATATGAAGATTGAGGTGTTCACCCGGAAAGACGACAAGATTCAATGGAAACAGACCCATTACATTTTCCATATTATGATAACGATTTGGAAAATTGATTGTTTGGCGTTGGAAAATCGAATTTACTAACTTGAAGTGCAAACGCATTTTATGGAAAGCATCCGCATCAGTAAAGGTAGAGTAATTCCGGTGGCATTTTGTGTTGTGGGCACCTTTCTACTATTTTTTGTTTACGAATTCTTATATGAAAATGTGAACGAAGTGATGTTTATCATTTTGGGGATCGTTATTTCACCTATTCTACCACTGATGTGGACCTCCCGTACGATCGTGGAGATCAATCCGAGAGAAAAATACATCCACAAGTTTGTCTGGCTAATGGGCAAAAAAACCGGGAAACCGAAATCCTTTGGTGGTATTGAAAAGACCTACATAAACGCTGTTACCACCTCGCAACGTATGACCCCCAGGCAAAAGACAACCAATACCGGAGGGTTAAAGGAATATATCGGATTTCTCCTGCTCGAAGATGGCCGGAAAATTGAACTGATACGGGACGAGGATCCTGACTATGTATTTGAAAAAATGGAAAAGATCAGCCACAAACTGGGAACTGAACTATCTGACAACGCCAGACAATCCAACCCTACGTGAATACTGGAAGCGCCACAGGAACTGGTAAAATAATTTCGGATCTGATTTATTCTGTAACTACTCCTTCGTCTTTTGTGCCAACGTGTACCAGGTCATTTTTACGGAAGAATTCAAGCATGCTTCTTGCCTCTTCAACGGTCAGTTGCGGTTCAGGCATCTTGATGCCATGCTCCATCCAAAGGGCATGAGCAATGGAATCTTCTTCAACCATGAGGTCGACATTCAGGATCATGTTCATAATCCACTCCGGAGTACGCCTGTTTGTTATCCCGGCAAAACTTGGCACAAAGAATTTTGTTGTATCCAGTGTATGGCACTTTGAGCACTTTTCATTGAATATCTTGCTTCCTACAGAGATCAGATCTTCTTCAAGTGGGTCATTCAACTCCACATAACCCACCAGGCTCTTCTCCTCCTTCTCTTCACCTGATTCATTAGTGGTTCTGGAACTACTGCAAGAGATCAATAAGCCGATAACTAGTGTTAATAAAATGCCGGATTTTATTTTCATGCTTCCTGAAATTTTAACGAAAATAATTTCGTCAAACCATTAATCCAAATCAATGAAATAACTCTTACGTAAGTATGATTAATGCCAGCCCGCGAACTGTCAAAAAGCAGAAGCCTCCACGAAGGAGGTTTCTGCTGACTGGAAAAGCTATTAAACCGTTATCAATGAAAGTAGCTTATTTGCGTTTTCCAGTTGACAAATAATGGGTCATCCTGTTGCCCAAAGCAGTCATGGCATTGTCAATTCCCGAGTAGTCCACTACAGGGTTTTTCTTCTCATCTTTGACGATAAGTCCGGAGCCGTAGAAGGCTCGTGCTCCACAATAGAATATACCTCTTGTATAAATTAGTCCGCCTTTTTTTCCTTCTTCTCTCTGGATCGGATTAGGGCCCCACATGTAGCCGGAAATGCTTCGCACGGCGTATTCTTCCTTTTTCTTACTCATTTTATTTACCACAATGTAAACACCAAGTACAGCATCCACTTTTAGTTTGTTGCACAATTCAAAGCCCAGGCTATTCGCCTGTTTCTTGTCATAAAGTCCTATTGCCGGAAATGACATTGGCTTTGGATCTCCTTTGTAGCCTTTTGTATATGGCGATTCATTCAAAAAGAACAGGACCTTGTAATCTTCACTTTCCGGCACAACCTTTATCCTCGTGACACTTGCTGACTTGGTCCTGGTAGTCGTTTGGACCCATCCCCCACCAAGATCTGTTTTGCTTTTGCTGGTTACGGTGGCCGAGGCACCTTTCGTTTTTTCCTTCTTCAAAGGCATGTGTTCTACTTCATAGTTCTCGTAATATTCCTTTTTCTCAGGCGTATCAAGGTACTCATCGGGCAGTAGAAGATCTATTCCTCCAGCTTTAAATGCCTCCTTCATAGCCTCAATACCTTTATCATAAAAATTGTTCACAAATTCCTGTGCCAGTGCATCCGAGGTGCGCCAGGCATTGGCAATGTTCAGCATTTCTGACTCCGATGACATCCCAACATCCTCGAGGAAGAACGTGACTAAAGCCACTTTTTCCACCGGCTTTTCCAGGAGTGAGGTTCGCAAGCTATAGCCTCCCCCATTCTTCCCATTTATTAATTCTTTTGGAAAATCATAGGTCATCTTCTTAAGGGATGTTTCCACATCTTTGTTGGCAGAAGCAAAAGGAGTTTGGGCGGAAATAATGAAGGACAACCCAACCAAGACTGTTACAAGTGATGACTTTTTCATGGCTAATAAAATTTATCAACCAAGTTTGGTCAAAAGCAGCTGAGATTCAATCGCGACTACTCGCGAATTTCAATACGTAGTAATGGGTATTAGTTGAAGGTGATTAACTCGTGCTGAAACCCGAATTTGATGAGTCCGACGATGGTTTTGACATTGGTCTTTCTCAAAATGTTTTTCCGGTGGGTTTCCACGGTCCTTCGGGAGATAAAAAGCCTGTCTGCAATCTCTTCACTGGTCATTTCGAGGGCTATATGATTCAGGATCTCCTGCTCCCTTTCGGTCAAAACTGCCTTTGATTTCTCAATTTTTTCCTGTTTTTGATAGCGCTCCAACATAACCGACATTATGTCATTGCTATAATATGTGTCTCCGTCCGCCAGACGGTTTATCGCTTTCATTAACTCTTTTTTGTCAGTGTTTTTCAGGATGTAACCCTCTGCTTCAGCCATAACGATCTCATTGACCATTTCGCGGTCTTTGTGCATACTAAGCACCAGGACCTTGATATCCGGATAATCACGCTTAACCTTTCGCACCAGGGCTATTCCGTCCATTCCCGGCATACTCAGGTCCGTCAATAAGATGTCAGGAGTATTTTCTTTAATCCGGCTTAGAGCTTCTTCGCCGTTTATGGCCTTACCAGTGACCTCAACACCGGGCTGATCCGACAACAGGGAAACAAGACCATCTAAAAAAATCTCGTGATCGTCAACTAGCAAGAGCTTCAACTTTTCCATCTGTCAGCGGGATATTGAGTGTTATGGTAGAACCTCTTCCGATTTCGGAAGAAATATCGATATTTCCAGACATTAATTCCATGCGGGTATGGATATTTTTCCAACCCATGCCTTCCGAACGATTCACGACATTGGTGTCAAACCCTTTTCCATTGTCGCTGACCGTTACTTCAAGTGATCCCCCGGCAGCAGTCATACAGATCTTAAGATCGGTGGCCTCAGAATATTTCAGGGCGTTATTTACAATTTCCTGTATGGTTCTGTATAACCCAACTTTGATGAAAGAAGGAATTTCCTTGAATTCATTCGGGCTGTCAAGGGTGGCACTAATGTGACCTGAGCTGTTTATTGATCTTATCATTTCGCGCATTGCAGCGGTCAGACCAAGATTCATCAATGCTGACGGCATCATATTATGAGAAATGTTTCTTACTTCGTCAACGGCTTTATCAAGCACTTTCAGACTGCTTTTGACAGATTGATTCTCTCCTATCCCGGACACTGATAAACGGGCCGTTGATAGTAACTGGCCAAGGCTATCATGTAATTCCCTGGCTATTCTCTCTCTTTCTTTTTCTTCAGCTTCTACAACAGCTCTGAACCTTAAGGCCTGGTTTCTCTCCCTGATTTCTGAAACCCTAGCCTTTTGTTTGTATTTGTATCTATTAAAATACAAAAGTCCAAGCAGTAATATCAGGATGGTCAAAACAACTAAAAATAACAGTGTATTCCGGGTCTGGGCCACCTCGAGATCTTTGAGCTGCGTCTCTGCGCGAAGCAGTCTGATCTCCTGATCCTTTTTTTCCGTTTCATATTTCTCCTGCATTTCTGCAATTGATTTGGCCGATTCGGCTGAAAATATTGAATCTTTAACAGAACCCCACTTCAAAAAATAGTCCTTTGATGCCACAAAATTCTCAAGATGATGATAAGTGACTGCAAGGTTTTGATAGGTATCCTGGGAATGTCCCAGGTTGTTTGTCGACCTGACAATTGAGTCTGCTTTTAATCCGTAAACCAGCCCTTTTCTATAATTTCCGATTTTGTTGTAGAGTGAGTTCAGGTTGTTGTAAGATGCCAGAAGCCCCAATGCTTCTTTGTCCCTGGCCAGGGCAATTGACTTCAGATGATTTTCAATCGCCCTTTCGAAATTCCCCTGGATGCTAAAAATGTTTGCCAAATTATCCAATATGGACGATTGTACCTGAAGACTATTGCCTCTTTTAGCATGATCTAAGCCAAGTTGATAATAGTAAATTGCCGAATCAGGCAGATTCAGGTTTTTAAAACAGATCCCTATGTTATTGTATGACCTGGCAATATGATCAAGATTACCATCTTCCAGCCTCATTTGTAAAGAACGAAAGTTGAAATCCAATGCTTTCTCGTACTGGAACAGTTCCTGATAAATGAGGCCGATGTTGCTAACTGCCTTGGAAATGCCTGATTCATTCCCGAGGCTTTCAAAAAGTTTCAATGCATCGATAAAATAAGCGAGCGCCTGTTCAAATTTTCCTGCATTCCAACTCATCATCCCCAAATTATTGAGCCCCCTGGATTCCAGGATTTTTAAATCATTCTCTTTGCTCAACTCATAGCCCATTCTGAAATAGTGACCGGAAGAATCCAGCTTACCCCGGATATCAAATACGATTCCCTTGGTATAAATAGCGCTGATGTATCCTTCAGTGTATTCCAGCGCAGAAGCCAGTTGAATGGCTTCATTCGAACATAGGAGTGATTTTTCCTGATCATTGAAGATGAGTTTGAAGGCAATTTGATTCAACAAATCCACACGATGTGTCCCTGTTGCATCGTCCAGTTTGCGTTCCAAACTATCCAGGTCTTGTCCGTTTGAGAAATGTGCGATGAAAATCATCAAAAAGATCAATGTGACTTTCATATTGGTGACTATTTAGGTCTGTTGATGTTAAAGATTCCGTCCGTCGAATTCTTACATCAATTTACCATTTTTCCATATTTCCGAAGGCATCAGTTTCCCCTGTGCATAAAGAATTTCAAGGTAATCCGGGGAGGGAAAAGAAATAAAATCCGCTTTCATGCCTGCTTCCAGTTTTCCTCTGTCATGAAGTCCAAGTGCATTTGCAGCTCTGAATGTCAATGCCGACAGGACTTCCGCGGAAGTCAGTTTTTCATAAGTGGCCAATATGGATGCCCCCGTTATCAGGTCACCCATAGGGGCGGATCCGGGATTCCAGTCGGTCGCTATCGCCAGTGAGCACCCGGCATCCAGCAGTTTCCTTGCCGGTGTAAATGCCATCCCCAGGCCCAGGGAAGCGCCTGGTAATGCTACTGCGGCTGTCTCGCTTTTCGCCAACATCAAAATGTCATTTTCACCTATGGATTCCAAATGATCCGCACTCCGCGTACCGTTTTGAACCGCGACACCCACTCCTTCAGCACTAAACTGCCCGGCATGACATGTCAGATCAAACCCATTTTCCCGGGCCTCTCCCAGGTATTTTGAAGCTATGCCGGCAGGAAACGCCTCCTCTTCGATGAAGATATCTACTCGACTTGCCAGCGATTCCGTATTTATGACGGGGAAAACTTCTTTGACCAAATAATCCAGGTAATCCGATTTGCGATATTCCTCCGGACAAACATGGGCTCCCAGAAACGTGGGTATCAGATCGGCTTCCGCTGCCTTGCTTACTTTGTTGATACTTCGCAGCAATCTTATCTCAGATTCACCCGTCAATCCATACCCCGTCTTTACTTCGATCGTAGTGACGCCAGATTTGATATGCCTCATAGACCTTTCAATCAGATCTTTTTCCAATTGATCAGATGACGCATTTCTTGTTTTGCTGACCGTATCAAAAATCCCTCCGCCCCGGGTGAGGATCTCCTGGTAGGTCATGCCGCTGTTTCTCCTTTCAAAATCCAGCTCTCGCGATCCTCCCCAAATTAAATGCGTATGGCAATCAATCAGTCCGGGCATAGCCACCCGGGATCCGCTGACCTCTGAAATCTCATTATATGTTTTGTGTAATTCTTCAAAAAGTCCGATCTCCAGGAGCAATCCATCTTCCACCACAACCCCACCGTTTTTAATTATCTCCAGGTCATCATGTCTGACGGGACCTTTCAGCGGGATCCCGGACATTGTCAAAACCTGAGAAAAAGGACCAATTAGCGTAGGCATCTGTTTGAAAATTGAAATATCTTTAAGATGGAACAAAACTACACGATATTGGATATAAGAAGCCTGGTAAAAAGAGACTGGCCTGATGTTGAAAGGATATATAAGGCAGGAATTTTAACCGGAAGTGCCACATTCGAGATCACTACACCAACCTGGGCCAAATGGGATCAGAATCATCTGGAACACTCGCGATGGGTGGCGGATAATGGAAAGGTTTTGGGCTGGGTAGCGCTTTCTCCAGTGTCAGACCGATGTGTCTATGGCGGCGTTGCGGAAGTGAGTGTGTACATTGATCCGAAGGAAAGGGGTAAAGGAATCGGGAAAATGCTATTGACAAAGGTGATTGAATCTTCTGAATCCAATGGTATCTGGACCTTGACGGCCGGTATGTTCCCGGAAAATGCCGGAAGCATAGCTTTGCACGAAAAGTGCGGTTTCAGAAAGATCGGATACCGGGAGAAAATCGGAAAGTTATTTGGTGTCTGGAAGGATAACCTCATTTATGAAAGGAGAAGCAAGGTTATTATCTAGTCGGACACCATGGTCCTGAGTTTAGTATCCGTACTTTTCTTTCCACTTGCTGCGCAAATATCTTCTTAATTCGTCCTCCCTGGGATTTTTGCCGGGATCATAAAAGGTGGTTCCCGCCAGTTCATCGGGTAAGAATTCCATATCGACGAAGTTGCCTTCGTATGCATGTGCATATTGGTAGTCCTTGCCATACCCTTTATCTTTCATCAGTTTTGTCGGAGCATTTCGGATCTGCATGGGGATCGGCAAATCTCCTGATTTCGCAACTTCGCGCTGGGCTTTACCTATTGCTTCATAGCTGGCATTGCTTTTTGGCGATGAGGCCAGATAGGTTACACACTGGCTTAATATGATCCGTGCTTCCGGGTAGCCGATGAGATTTACGGCCTGAAAGGCATTCGTAGCGAGAACCAATGCGGTGGGATTCGCGTTACCTATGTCCTCTGAGGCAAGTATCACGAGACGTCTTGCAATGAATTTTACATCTTCTCCGCCCTCTATCATCCTGGCCAGGTAATAAACAGCAGCATTCGGATCGCTCCCCCTGATGGATTTTATGAATGCCGAAATGACATCATAGTGCATGTCCCCTTTCTTATCATAGAGTACAGTCTTCCTTTGGGCTACATCGATTACTTTCTTGTTCGTTACTGTCACCTTTTCATTTTCCTCACCCTCGACCACCTGTTCAAGGAGGTTAAGAAGTTTCCGGGCATCACCTCCGGACAGATTGAATAATGCTTCGGTCTCCTTCAGGTTCACATCATACTTTTTCATTTCGACATCCTGACTTAATGCCAGATCTACTATACAGCGCAAGTGATCTTTTGTCAGGTGATTGAGTGTGTAAACCTGTGTCCGGGACAGCAACGCAGAATTAACCTCAAAACTTGGATTTTCCGTTGTCGCACCTATCAGCGTGATTATCCCTTTTTCGACTGCGCCCAACAGGGCGTCCTGTTGGGCTTTGTTAAAACGGTGGATCTCATCAATGAATAAGATTGTTTTACCCCCTGACCGGACTTTGTTGATTATGTCCCGTACCTCCTTTACTCCCGCACTTATTGCACTGAGGGCCTGAAACGGTACTTTCACCTGGTTGGCAATGATATTGGCCAGGGTGGTTTTTCCCGTCCCCGGCGGTCCCCAGAATATTATGGACGGAACCCGGCCGGATGAAATAGCCTTTCTTAAGACGCCATTTTCACCCACGAGGTGTTCCTGTCCGATCAAATCGTCTAGAGATGATGGCCGCATCCTTTCAGCTAGTGGAGATGTATCCCGGAACATTATCTAAAGGTAATCTTAGTGAAAGAAATGTTTGAAAGTAAATGGCTATTTTTAACTAATGAAAAAATTTGTGTGTGTGCTCCTGCTCATCGGCAGCAGCTATTTGTATGCCCAGACCAAAATTCTGGTTCTGGGGACCGCACAAGATGGCGGTTTTCCGCATTTAGGATGTCAAAAGGAGTGTCAGGCTGCCTGGGAAGATCCTTCCTTGAGAAAATACGTGGTTTCACTGGCGGTCATTGACGAAAGTGAGAACAAATGGTGGTTGTTTGAGGCTACTCCCGACATTACTGAACAACTTCACCATTTTCAGCAGTGGACCAATAAAAAATATCCGTTTCTCCCCGAAGGAATTTTTATTACACATGCCCATATTGGGCATTACACAGGACTAATGCAATTGGGATTTGAGGCTATGGGCGCTAAATCCGTAAATGTTTATGTACTTCCAAAATTGGCCGCTTTCCTGGAAGGAAACGGGCCCTGGAGTCAACTCGTTGATTTTGAGAATATCGTTATCAACAGATTAACTGAGAATGAAACCATTGAATTGACCGGGGACTTTCAGACAAAGACCTATCGCGTGCCACACAGAGATGAATTTTCAGAAACTGCGGGTTTTCAAATAATCACCTCGGGCAAAAAAAATCTATTCATTCCGGATATCGATAAGTGGGAAAAATGGGAATTTGATATACTGGAGGAAGTTAAAAATAATGACCGCGCTTTCATTGACGGTAGCTTTTTTGCAGATGGCGAGCTTGCTGACCGGAGTATGGATGACATACCTCACCCTTTTGTTTCGGAAACCATGAATTTGTTTGAGGATCAGCCGGATAGCGTGAAATCCAGGATCTTCTTTATACATTTCAACCATACAAACCCCCTGCTGTGGGACGCCACCACCAGGATGAAAGTCATTTCCGCCGGGTTCAATATGGCCGTGCAGGGAAAGTTTTATGAATAGTGGAAATTTTGGACATATTTCGTATATTTGTGTGGAAATTTGTCCGATTATGAAAGTTGAAGAGCCACTTGCTGCATATGGGCTTACTGCCCAATCGCTGGAATCTGATGTAGAATTGATCCGTCATGCAAGAGTAGGCATCAAGACCTCCATGTTCTGGGACTTCCTCAAAGCTATTAAAAGCTCTAAATCAGAATTTGAACAATTTCTTCCGTACTCCTTAAAGACATTCAGCCGAAAAAGAGTACTTGACGAGGAAATGGGAGAGCGCGTGTTAAACATTATGCGTGTTTTCAAAAAAGGTGAAGATTACTTCGGAGATATTGAAAAGTTCAAGATCTGGATCGACAGGTTCAATCCATTTATCGGGGACAAGCCCAAAAATTTTCTCACCACCAGTACGGGTTGCCAGATCATAATTGACGAGCTGGGCAGGGCCGAGCATGGCATAATGGCGTGATAGTCTTCAGGATCGCAAGGGAGGAATACATCAGGGATCTTTCCGGGTACGGTGCATACCTATATGGAGGCCGGTGGTCGCAAAAAGGCACTTTTGCTTTGTACACATCTGCATATCAATCACTTGCTTATCTCGAATACCTCGTCCACCAACACGAGCGACCTCTATGGCCTGATGATCTCTGTATTTCCGAAATCGAAATAAAGGATCGGGCCCCAATTATCGACTATCCCATAAAGGATCTGCCGTCGAAATGGAAGGAAGCCGCGTACACGGCAGAAAACCAGAACCTCATTACATCTCTCTTTCAGAATTCCTGCTTTGGTGTCAAATTACCCTCTGCAATCCTCCCTTCCGAATTCAATGTGGTCTTAAACCCGAAGCATGAGGATTTCCATTCGCTTGTGAAAATAAAGGATGTGCAGCCTGTAGACCTTGACAAGCGATTTCAACCCTAAAACTCGCAGTTTCCGGGGGTTCGGGGAAACGGTATCACATCCCGGATATTTCCCATCCCGGTCACAAACTGGATCATCCGTTCAAAACCCAGACCATATCCGCTATGCTCAACTGTGCCGTATTTCCGTGTTTCCAGATACCACCACAGATCATCCTTTGGGATGTTCATTTCTTCCATCCGCCCGGTTAACTTGTCCAACCGCTCTTCCCGTTGTGACCCACCCACAATTTCTCCAATACCGGGGAACAATACATCCATGGCCGCCACGGTTTTATTGTCATCATTTTGACGCATATAAAAGGCCTTTATTTCTTTAGGGTAGTCGTAAATAATGACCGGTTTCTTAAAATATTTTTCTACGAGGTATCGCTCATGCTCAGATTGCAGATCAGCACCCCACTTGTCAATGAGAAACTGGAATTTCTTTTTCTTGTTGGGCTTCGAGTTTCTTAATATATCTATTGCCTCCGTATATGTGATCCGCTCAAAATCATGGTCTATCACAAACTGTAAACGATCCAGAAGTGTCAGCTCATTCCGCTCATTCTGAGGTTTGCTCTTTTCCTCCTGCTGCTCACGATCGTTCAGGAATTTCAAGTCTTCCGGGCAATGCTCCAGCGCATACCCCACTATGTATTTGAGCATCTCTTCGGCAAGGTCCATGTTATCCTGGTTATCGTAAAAGGCCATTTCCGGTTCTATCATCCAGAATTCAGCCAAATGCCGGGTGGTATTGGAATTTTCGGCCCTGAAAGTCGGACCAAAAGTATATATCTCCGAAACTGCCAAAGCGGCAAGTTCTCCCTCTAACTGCCCGGAAACTGTGAGGTTGGTCTCCTTTTCAAAAAATTCCATGGAAAGATCAATCTCACCATCTTCTCTTTTTGGAACATTATTCAGGTCCAGGGTTGTAACCCTGAAGATCTCCCCTGCACCCTCCGCATCCGAACCAGTGATGATAGGACTGTTCAGATACAAAAATCCCTTTTCATGGAAAAATTTGTGTATGGCAAAGGCCATCGCATGCCTGACTCTGAATATTGCGCCAAATGTATTGGTCCTGGGGCGTAAGTGGGCAATTTCACGGAGAAACTCCAGGCTGTGCCTTTTGGGCTGCAGAGGGTATTTTTCCGGATCCGCCGGACCTAATATTTCAATTTTCCGGGCCGCTACTTCTTTTACCTGCCCACTTCCCGGGGATTCTGTCAATTGACCTTCAACTTTAAGACTCGCACCTGTTGTGACCTGTTGAATTATCTTTTCACTGAAAGACTCAGGTGAAGCAACAATTTGAAGATTCGTCAGGGTGGATCCGTCGTTTAACGCAATGAAAACGGCGTTCTTACTTTCCCGCTTTGTCCTGACCCAGCCTTTGACCAGAACGTCAGACCCGGTCTCTGCAGAATCCAAGATTTTCTTAATCTTCATGTGCTTCATTTTCCAATCTTTTATACTATTTCATGTACATGCAAAACCAGCCGCAAAAAAAGGGTAAATTGGTGTGTTAATCAATGAATAGCAGATTTTAGATAATTTTGTGACCCTGAATTGAGGTATGCAAAAACTCACCCTGACACAGACGCTTCAACAAAAGCTGTCCCCGCAGCAAATACAGTTTATTAAACTGTTGCAGGTCCCCACGGCAGAGCTGGAAACGAGGGTGGAAGAAGAGCTGGAAACTAATCCGGCACTGGAAGAAGGCAAAGCCGAGGAGGACAAAGAATATGAGGCAGAAGAGGAATTTGAGGAAGAATTTGAAAGAGATGAGCCAAACCTGGAGGAATATCTTCATGATGACTATTCGGGATACAAAATGCAGGGGGATGGCGGATCCGATGAAGAAGACAAAGAACTTCCCATTTCAGTAGGGTCAACCTTGCACGAGCAGCTGGTTCAGCAGCTGGGCTACCTGAAATTGGATGAAAGGCAAACATTGTTGGGCAAACAACTGCTGGGTAGTATCGATTCGGACGGATATATCAGAAGGGAATTGGGTGCCATTGTAAATGACCTGGCTTTTTCCATTGGCATGGAAACCGATGAAGAGGAGCTTGAAAATCTGTTATTTAAAATTCAAAATTTTGACCCCCCCGGAATTGGTGCAAGAAACCTCCAGGAATGTCTACTCCTCCAACTTGAAAGAAGAGATCCGGAGGATGAGATCAATAGAATTGCCTACGACGTTATTGATTATTGCTTCAATGAGTTCTCAAAGAAGCACTATGACAAGATCGCCAAACGTCTGCACATTGAGGATGAGACTGTACTCAGGGATGCAATATCCGTGATCACAAAACTAAATCCGAAACCCGGTGGAACGGGTGAAGAGGTTGTTAAGACACAATATCTGATACCGGATTTTCTACTGGCTAATAACAACGGTAAGCTTGAACTTACACTGAACTCCAGGAATGCACCTGAATTACGGGTCAGCAGGTCATATTCGGAAATGCTGAACGCCTATGACAAGAGTAATAAAAAGGACAAGAAGCTTAAGGAGACGGTCTCATTCATAAAGCAAAAACTGGATTCGGCCAAGTGGTTCATTGACGCTATAAAGCAGCGCCAGCAGACACTTCTCAACACGATGCAATCCATCATCGATTTCCAATACGAATATTTCCTGGAGGGTGATGAAAGTAAATTGAGGCCAATGATCCTCAAGGACATTGCGGATCGGATCGGAATGGATATTTCTACGGTATCAAGGGTGGCCAACAGTAAATCAATTCAGACGGAGTTTGGCATTTTTCCGCTCAAATATTTTTTCTCCGAAGGGATCGCCACTGAGAGTGGGGAAGATGTCAGCAGTCGTGAGGTGAAAAACAAATTGAAGGAGATCATCGACGGTGAAGATAAAAAGAAACCATTCTCAGATGACAAACTTGAGAAACTCCTGAAAGGTCACGGATATAATATTGCACGGAGAACAGTGGCCAAGTATCGTGAGCAACTTCAGATCCCTGTTGCAAGATTAAGAAAGGAACTGTAGGTGTGACTTTACCGATGAAAGCAATTTCTCTCGTCCTGCATCCGCTTTTACTGGCGACTTACCTGATGGTGATATTTTATTTTTATTTACCGGAAGTGTTTAATCCTGTCGCTGCCGAATCTATTCCAACACTGATCCTGGCAACATTTGTTACTACTTTTCTGATTCCGGTTCTGAGCATTTCAATTATGAAGATGACTTCCCGTGTATCAAGCCTTGAACTTACAAGGAGAGAAGAAAGGATACTTCCCTTTATATCGATAGTCATGTTTTACTGTGCTGCTACTTATATGTTCATCTCCAAGCTTATGATCACGCCTCCTCTTTCTGTCATGATGATCATCAGTACTTCTTTGATTTTTCTCCTGCTCCTGATCACCCTGAGATTCAAAATCAGCATTCATGCAGCAGCTATATGGGGAATATGCGGACTGATCACAGCATTATCCATTAGGCTTTCCGGATTAGAGCTCATTGTGCCGTTGATAGTAACTGTTATTTGCGCCGGATTAGTAGCAAGTTCAAGGCTTTATCTGAACTTCCACAGTCCAAAAGAAATCTGGGCCGGTAGTTTCCTGGGCTTTTTCTATTGCTTTACAGGCCTCTATGTGTTCAGCTAGAAGCCTGTGAAATTGATCCCGATCGTAAACATGTAGGGATTAGTGACAGGAAACGGATCCAGCTCCGGACTTTTCTGAAACAGGTCAGACAAATAATGCTTGTAAAAGATGTTGAATTGTTTCCACCCAACCCGGCCCGTTATTCCATATCGCACGTTGTTCAGGCCGAAACCAGACCTGTTCTTCTCGGTCCTGATGTCTCCTGCGAATTTGTACTTGATCTTTGTATGGGCGTTGATCCGCACACCGATCATCCCGCCTACTCCTATAAAGAAACCATCTCCGTCAATGGTTTTTGTAGGGTAAAACCTTAACTCCGCCGGTATCTCCAGATAAGAAAAGATCAACATATTCTTCCTGAGATTGATCCCTGTTATTGTGTCAAAGCTGAATGTCCTTGAGGTGTCCTGAATGAAGTTCAAATCATCACTCCATCCGAAACGATCATTTCCAATTCCTATGGCAGGATTGAATGTTGCCCAGTCGAAAATTTTGAAGGTCCGCTGATAGTAGACTCCAAAGGAACGCGAAGGGAAAAAATCCGAGGAAAGAAATTCAGGAAATTGATTCATGAAATTAAATCCAAAATCAATCATTATGTCTCCCGGTATATTGGGCTGAACCGGTCGTTCCACAGATTGACCGGAAACTCCGAATGCCAGGCTAAAACCCAATAGAATCCCAAATACTTTCTTCATTCTACTTCAAAAAATTCAGCGGCAAAGATAGAAGCAATTTTAGAACTGATGCAGCGTGCCCGACTTATTTAACAAACGTTATGAAAAACGCCTGATTATCCATCCTCAAGGCTTACTTCGTACGGTTTTAACGGGTTGTTTCCAATTGTTGGAAGTAAGGGATGATGACGTCATTTCCGTAATCATCGGTGCGGTCATATGTGAAAGTTACAATTGGGTATCCTATGACATTTTATTCATACCTCAGTGACTCTATGGGGTTTTTGTACGCCACCCGGACCGTTAATGCGCTGACCACTACGGAAGAAATTATGATGGCCATAAAGGCCGGAATCACGAACATCCACCACTGCAATTGAATGCGATAGGCGAAGTTCTCCAGCCATCCGCTCATCAGATACCACGTCAACGGCCAGGCGATCAGGATAGATATGGCTATCCATTTCAGGAACTGTTTATTGATCAGTCCCATGATCTGTGAAACGGAACTTCCAAATACTTTTCGTATTCCTATTTCCTTGGTTCTCCTTTCAGCTGTAAATGATGACAACCCGGCCAGTCCCAGGCAGGCAATGAAGATCGCGAGAATCGAGAAAATGGTGAAAATCTGCCTCGTTTGTCTTTCATTTTGGAATAATGCTTCAAAGTCCTTATCGAGAAATGTGTATTCGAATGGTTTCTTTGGCGCAAATTCGCTCCAAACACCTTCGATATATGCAATTGTTTCCGAGATATTGGAAGTGTTTAGCCGAACCGGTATATAAGACTGTACTCTTTTATAATAACCTCCTTCAAGAAATAACCCCATTGGTCTGATCTCCTGGTGCATGGATTCATAGTGAAAATCCTTCATAACACCTATTATGTTAAACTCACCCCTGTTGTTACCCCAGTTATTGATCTTCTTTCCGATAGGATCCTCCCAGCCCAGTAATTCCACTGCCTTTTCATTTAAAACAACGGCATTGAAATCCGTCGCCATCTCACGTGAAAAGAACCTGCCCGAGACCAGTTCGAGTTTTAACAGATCGGCAAAATCGTAATCACAAATTCCGATATTGAGCGTATAAGCTTCAACCCCCTCAGCTCCGAATCCAATATTTGAAAATGAAGTTCCTGGCAGCATATTAGAGCCGGAAACCTGTAAAATTGAACTATGCGTTCTGAGTTCATCTTTGAAAGCCTGTAAATTATTATCAATGGCCCCGGGATTGCTAAGTACCAGGACTTGTTCTTTATCAAAACCCAGATCTTTATTTTGGAAATACTCCAGTTGCTGGTAAACGATCAATGTCCCGACGATAAGAAAAATGGAGATGGAAAATTGAAAAACTACGAGGATTGTTCGTAGTGATGAACCGCTTTTTGAGCTAAAGCTATTACCCCTTAACGCCTTTAAAGATTTAAATGAAGACAGGTGAAACGCCGGATATGAACCGGCAAAGATTCCAACCACCAAACCGAATCCAATGAAAACCGGAATAAGCAATGGCTCCCCCGTGTAGTCAATCTCCAATGGCCTGCTTACAAAGTTTCCATAAGCCGGCAGTACCAGGTGAACTATCCCGAGTGCTATAACACATGCCATTAAACTTAAGATGATTGATTCACTGAGAAACTGAAATATGAGGTTTCTGCGTCCGGCTCCGAGCACTTTTCTCATGCCCACTTCTCTCGCACGAACGGAGGATTTAGCTGTTGCCAGATTCATGAAGTTGATACAGGCAATAACCATGATGAATACACTGATAATGAAAAATATGTATACATAGGTTTTATTGCCATTAGGCTCAAACTCTCCATTGAGTTGAGATTCCAGGTGGATAGACTCAATGGGCTGCAAGTAGTATTCCCAGAAATTCCCTTTAGCCACCCAGGCATCAAAGCTGTCGCCCCCCATGTATTTCCTGGTAAATTCTTTTAGTTTTTCCTCCAGCAAGGCTTTTGAAGTCCCTTCTTTCAACAGCAGGTATGAAATGAAGTTATTTGCCGTCCATCCGGTATTACCTATGAAATCCGGGAAGGAGACCAGCGACACCAAAAAGTCAAAATGGAAATGTGATTGGGCCGGTACATCTTCGCAAACGCCGGTGATCTCAAATCTCCTGGTGCCTGATGAATAACCAATTTGCAGGACTTCTCCGATGGCATCTGATTTGCCGAAATATTTCATTGCAGTACTCCTGGTGATCACCATGGTGTTTGGTTGCGATAATGCATGATCAGGCTCACCATGAATCATTGGAATTGAGAAAATCTCAAAAAAGGTGGAATCTACCTCCAGTATCCCCGTTTCGTAGAATGTCTTGTCCTCTAAAATCACCGGGGTCCTGTCATTGCCGGATATTTTAACTCCATTCTCGATTTCAGGAAAATCCTCGAGTAGTTTCCGGAAAGTAATTGCTGAGGAAAAGGTCTGATTTATGGGTGTATCACCGACTCTGGCCCTGACAGCCAGACGATAGATCCTGTCTGATTTCTCGTGGAACTTGTCATAACCGAGTTCGTATGAGACGAACAAAAGGATCAGGATACTGGACGCGATCCCAACGGCCAGACCAACAATGTTTATGAAAGAAAATCCTTTATGTTTCAGGATATTCCTGAGGGCTATTTTGATGAAATTCTTGAGCATAATTCTTTTGAGTTGTTTGACCTCTGATAGCTATTAATAAGACAACCTGAAACACAATAGGCTGCCCCATGTGACAAAAATCAGTTTGTCCAAGGTAATACTTACCCTGATGGATTTAGTTACTGAATTTTACAGCAATATTATCCATCATCCAAAAAAGTTGAACAGGTGTTAACATGATTACCGCTTTTTACCGTCACGTATATTTCTGACAACTATGGTTACCAGCCATCACAATTGAACCTCTGTGTATTACATTAAGATAAAGAGCACATTGATTAGATTACGTTCTTTAAACCTTGCCGCTCCATGCAAAAATTCCATTTCCCACTGATCGCAATCCTGATGTTGTCAGGCTATTTCAGTCAAGCACAGGAAAAGAGAACTCATTTGAAATTATACACCAATTATCACCATGAATCTACTTCCAAAATGCTGTACGATCATAATGAATCCAGCTTTGGGAGGATCACAATTGCTCTAAATCAAAAATTAAAGGGAAGGTGGTTCCAGGAATTTGAGTTAAGTAATATCTCCCTTATTTCAGAAGGTGAAACCCAAAGAAACATCAGGTCCGATTCATCGATATATGTTTCTTCAGGTTATGAAACAAAGGGATTTAATGTAGCCTTGAGGTATGAGTTTGGATTACTACTTGCAAACCCCAATTCCAGAGTAAGACCGGCAATGTCACTGGCTGCCAGACCGGGTTTTGATTATACTGTTCTCGAACCCAGGGCAGGGTCTTTCGATCGATCCACCAGGACTTTTGATTTATTGATATCTTTGGTTCCAAGGGTTTCATACAGATTGGCAAATCGGGTTAATGTGGAGGTCAATTTTCCATTTCACTTAACTCGATCGCAGTGGATCTCGACATACATTGACAATCCTCAAGTCCCCGAAAGGCAAAAGAGAAATAGGGAAAATAAACATAAGATAATACCACGGTTTTTTGATGCACGTCTTGGCTTATCAATAGCTCTGTAACCCACACTCGGTCTGTCATGACGAATCGTTCATTGATCTCAATGGTAGTGTGCGGACAAAACTTATTCCAGCGAATAGAATTGACCCTCATCGGAACAATTAAGGCATGCATTCGCATACGCGTCGTACTCGTCATATGCGGGACCAGGACGGCCGAGAACTGTGATGATCCTGTCAATTCGAATTCTTTGATTTGAAGACAGACACAGGAACTCACCGGCAGTTTCTTTTACAGTAGAATTCATTACTCCTTCCGCATCATCCAGTTCTCCTTTAGCATTAAAGAAATGGACCTTGCCGGATTTCCGTAAGGAAACCATTTCATGAAGGATTTCAATAAAGTCGGGATCAACTGCCAGATATGATTCTTTATGGTCCATTTTGTTAAATGACAAATCAACTAATACAGGATCATTAAGATAAGGAATATCATTTTATACCATAAACATCGATCAGGAGTAATTAAATCTCTTGTGCAGATCACCAAATCAGCCTCCCGATGCTTTACTATGTGCAAACCATTCAAAACTTAAAGCCGAAATGAAGTCCGGGTTCAAACAGGAAATAGTTTGGCCATTCACTTTCAATTTCGTCAAAAGATTCCGGAAAGTTCGTGTTAACAGGCCAATAGTTGCAGACGAATGAGGGCTCAAGGAACCAGCGCTCCCGCAAGAATTCAAAGCGGTAACCGATTCGAAGCTGACACCATAATTGAAATCCTTTTTGGATCTTTTCATCTCCTGAATCAAAAAACTGCTGAAGAAACGGAGTTGCCTGGACCGTTGAATAAAGGTTCTTCCAATAGAAGTGCTGATAACCTGCACCGATGCCATAGGCCCTGATCTTTCCGGGGTATGGATCACCGGATGACCCATATGGGATACCCAAAGGTTCGTAGTACGTCCAGGTGATCGCTTCGACAATAATCAGGTCTTTCCTGCTTAGCCGATATCCGTAATTCAATTGAATGTATACAGGGGGTTCTTTTGTATCCAAATTGCCCAGGAGGAAAAGTGAGCTTCCGATGAAGTGTCGCCAATTGATATCACTCTTTTCCAATTGTACCGATACGGAATCCTGATGGGTTAATTCCTGGTTAAATGCCAGGGTCAGAGACAAGGCAAAGATTGTTGTTAATAGAATTTTTTTCAAGTTCACTGCTTTCACTAATTCATAAACCGGTAAATCTTAAACATAGAATAGATCACAGCCCCAACACCCCAGTACAGGTAAAAACCCCAGATATAAGTGTAGTATGCCAATGGCCCGTTTGACGGATAGGTATATTCTTTTTCAAGGAACCAGAATACAATACTGAAATAAATAGAAATCGCTCCAAGCACGATCCATGTTATGTACCCCCATGGTTGTCCTGATAAGACACCGATATTTCCGGCAACTATCAGGGGAAAAATGATCAGCACGTCCCCCCATGCAAAAGCGTATGCCGACTTGAAGTGTGTTCTATCCCGCCAGTCCTGGTCTTTTCCGATGAAAATATCCCTGGTTCGCTGACTATCCGGACTAAGAAGTAACAATAGGTTTACCAGCATGAGAACAAGGAAAATGAGGCCGCCAAAAACCGCAAGAATCCAGGCTATGATCGAAGGCGCTATCATTTTTCACCTCCTTCTACAATAGCCGTCTCCTTAAAATAGCCGCGATTAATCCACAAGCCGATAATGCCCAATACAGATGGAATCCCCCAGAGAATAACTGCACCGATCGCTGTCGAAATATAGGTATCCCATAATTGAAAGAGATAGAATAAGGGAAAGTATACACAGATCCCAAACTCCATCATGGCAGCAATAAGACCATATAATTTCCTTCCGAGTAATCCAACCAGAGCTATAATTGCAATTGGCAATGGCCAGATTAAATCGGCAATAGCCTCCCCTCTCTCCTTGGTTGCCAGCGCCTGTTCAATCTCATCTCCCCGGAAACTGCCGTTTTGCAACCCTAATTTCACGGCCTCCTCCCAATTGATCAGGGAATACGCCTGCATCAGCCAACCGAGAAACGATAAGAGTAAAGCTATCAACGCGATCCAAATACCCAGTGGATAAGGTCCGAAAGTTTTCTTCATAAAAGTCATGATTCTATTGATTGATTTTTTTCAACAGAAACTGATATCAGCATAGAGTCAGATTCATTTTGCCAGTTCAAATTCCTGCCCCGACTGGTAAGGTTTTCACACCAGAACTCTATTTGAAGCGAAAACAATTGTGGGGCGCAAAATAGGGTATGGACAAGAGAAATTCAGTGCTATATACCGGAACGGATTATGATAATAATCATGAGTTTCTCGGAGGTATCCGGACTTACTGAGATATGGCCCTGACAAAATGAGAAACCCAATTCAATTTAGCGTATAACCCAATTTCAATACCTTCTATTCAACTGAAAATCCCTATGAACTCAAAATCATTTGTCCCAATAAAATTTCCGAAAAACAGCAAAACCCTATTTCAGAGGCTTCCAGGGGAAGGAGTGAGCGGAGGAAAGCCGTGGAATCTTTTCAATAGAAGACTCCACGGGCCATTCCATCCCCAAATCACCGCAAATGACCCTCTGAGAAAGG
>JANQEU010000001.1 GCA_028278225.1 Cyclobacteriaceae bacterium | reverse complement strand
GAAACAGGATATTTTGGACATTTATGTTGCTCAAAGTGGGTACATGGTGGCTTACGTATCTTATGAGAGTAATAATGCGGACCGGGCTTTCTATGATGATTTCAAGGTGACGCATCTTCAGTCGGCAGTCATACAACAGGATGACTACTATCCGTTCGGGTTAACTTTTAACTCCTAGCACTTCTGGAATCGAAAAATATCTGATTGGAATACCCAGTAAGATATGGCAGCCGGACACTGTCCCTGCGATGTGAACTAAATCTCTCAGATCAGTAAGATCCCAAATGCAAGTTTCAGTGCTGTAAGGCAGGATTAGGGTGGCTTAACGCCTGCTAATCTGATCGTAAATGAGTAAATTTACAGGGACTTATATGGAAAGATAATATAAGACGCTTTCACCTGTTGACTATATGCCAACCATAACCAAAATATTACTGATATTGCTATTTACACCCACAGTAATATTTGGTCAGATCCGCTTTAGCGGAAAGGCTACCGGCAGGCATAAAAAGGCCATCGAAGAAGTCAAAGATTCCCGAAACAGATTTCGCAAAGCAGAAGCCGATGTAAAGGAGGTCTTAAAAGATACGGCATATCTATATAACAGGCCGGACAGCCTCTATTTTATTGATCGTTTCCGGTACTACGAAGCACATTTGGACAGTGTTGACCTTGCTGTTGTCAATGACTCATTGAGGTACTTCAGACAAAATTTCAGAGATTCCCTGACGTCTTACCAGCAAAAGTTTGAATCATATAAGGAATACGGTATCAATGAGTATAATCCTGACACAGCGGTTGATGTTTACAATAATTACGAGGTTGATTTCCTTAAAAAGAAGCTACAACTCTTGGAAGACATGGCTGAAACAAGAATGATTGAAGAGTTTGAATTAACGGAGTTTACGGGAACGTCAAGCCCTTTCATTCCTGAAGATCCGTCGAAACAGTTTTTAGGTCCTGATCAATCCGAAGAGATCAGCCAGGAAGAAATACAACAATTGGCCAGTATTAATCAACGCATTCCCGATCTGCCGCTTACCGTGATCAATCCGGAACAGATGGGTGAAGTCTTCGCAGATATGCCCAGGGCCAGTATAGATGAAGCCCAGGAAGAGATCAAAGGTCTGAAGAAGAAATATTCCAGCGTCAATACCACCACTGACCTGTCTTCAGCTGTCAAACGCAATTCATTAGCTGATAAACCATTCCATAGGCGACTCCAGTTTGGCGGCACGGTAGATATCGCATCCACGGATCCTTTGATACTGGACATAGATCTGCAACTAGGCTACCGGCTAAATAAACATGCTACGCTGGGAGCTGGTGGCATTTACCGGAAACAGTTTACGAATTCCAACTATAAAGACCTGGTGGGGGACGCCTATGGCTATTCCGGGTTTCTGAGTTATGAGATCGTCAAGTCATTCTTTGGATATGCGGAGTACAGGAGTATAACGGATAGAAAAGTGATCGAACAATCAGGTAAAGCAAATTGGGAAACTGCTTATTATCTCGGTATTGGTAAAGCCGTTTCTCTTGGAAAACGTTTGGAGATGACCCTGATCTTTCTGTACGATCTCAATCATAAGAATAATGATCTGACTGCACGTCCTTATAGTATGAGGGTGGGGTACAGGATCAGATGAACAAGCGTACTGCTTGACGGAAAAACAAGTTCTTTTGGTATCCTCCACTTTCTCTCAGTCACAAAACAGAAATTTCCGACCCAATTGCCAAAAATCAATCAAATCCCTGACCTAAATACCGCTTCCAAATTCTACCAAAACCTATATTTGCCGCCATCCTCCTTTACATTTAGAGAATGAAGAAATATGTCTTAACATTGGACCTGAAGAACGATCCAAAGCTCATAGAGGCATATGAAGCATATCACCGGAGTGTATGGCCTGAGATCGAGCAGAGTATCAGGGAATCGGGTATTCGAAGTATGGAGATCTTCAGATGGGCCACCAGACTGGTGATGACTATAGAAACGGAAGATGATTTTTCATTTGAAAAAAAGAAGTCTCTTGACAGCGATAATCAGAAAGTGAGAGAATGGGAAGAACTGATGTCCGGGTTTCAGCAAAGATTACAGGGTGCCGGTGAGGATGAGAAATGGGTGCAGATGAAGCCCATTTACAAACTGGAATAACTCCGGAAACTGTTATGGACCCAGAGGGCCCAAATATGAGTGAAGCAATGTCTAACTATTTATAAATCAACACATAATGAGCTCATTTTCTCTGGACGGAAAAACTGCCATCATCACAGGTGGTGGAAGTGGCATAGGGGAAAGTATCGCCAAAGTTTTTGCACAAGCAAGGGCCGATGTCCGCATTTTGGACCTGGATATCGATGGAGCCAGGAGGGTTGCAAACAAAATCACACCTGACGGAGGAATGGCCAGGGCCTATAAAGTAGATGTTACAGTTCAGGAGGATCTGCTAAAGGTTTGCAATGACATCACAGGTGAAGACGGTCGAATTGATGTTGCCGTTTGCAATGCCGGAATTGCACATATTGGTACTTTAGAAACTACCGACGAGGAGGACTTTGATAAACTGTATAATGTCAACATCAAGGGAGTTTATAATACGATGCGTGGTGTCATTGGCCAGATGAAAAAGCAAAGGAGTGGCGTCATATTGAACATGGCATCAGTCGCGGCAGAAATCGGTCTTCCCGATCGTTTCGCGTACTCAATGACAAAGGCTGCCGTACTGAACATGACCTATACGGTAGCAAGGGATTTTGTCGATTACGGCATCCGGTGCAATGCCATCTCACCGGGACGGGTTCACACTCCTTTTGTTGATAGTTACCTCAAAAACAATTATCCGGGAAAAGAGGATGAAATGTTCGAAAAACTTGCTAAAACCCAGCCCATAGGGCGGATGGCAAAACCGGAGGAGATCGCCCACCTGGCTTTATATCTTTGTTCGGATGAAGCCAGCTTTATTACCGGGTCCAACTATGCGATCGATGGTGGATTTGTTAAGCTCAATACATAATATGATATGAAATTAATCAGATTTGGAGAACCCGGTCAGGAAAAGACCGGTATTATCACTAAGGAGGGCAAATGGCTGGATGTCAGTGCGTTTAAAGGAGATTTCGATGAAAAGTTTTACGGTGAAGATGGCATAGCGAAACTTGATAAATGGTTGAACGACAATCAATCCGGTTGTCCCGAAATCGATCAGGACACGAGACTGGGCCCACCTGTTTTCAGGCCTTCCAAAATTGTATGTATCGGCCTGAACTATGCCTTGCACGCAAAAGAAGCCGGTATGGACATTCCGACGGAACCGGTCCTGTTCTTTAAATCCACCACAGCGATATGCGGCCCCAATGACCCCGTGATCATTCCAAAAGGAAGCACCAAAACAGATTGGGAAGTGGAGTTGGCTGTTGTAGTTGGAAAAAAGGCCGCCTACGTGGATGAGTCAAATGCGATGGATCATGTGGCAGGGTATGTGTTGCATAATGACTATAGTGAACGGACTTTTCAACTGGAGAAAGGAGGCCAGTGGGTAAAAGGCAAAAGCTGTGACACCTTTGCTCCGATCGGGCCATTTCTCGCTACAAGGGATGAGATCCCGGATCCGCATAATCTGAACCTCTGGCTCGAAGTAAATGGCGAGCGGTTACAGGACAGTTCGACATCTGACCTTGTATTTGGTGTTCCTTATCTTGTGAGTTACATCAGCCAGTTCATGACATTGTTGCCGGGAGACATTATTTCAACCGGTACACCTTCAGGTGTTGGCTTGGGTTTGAAACCGCCAAGGTTTTTGCAACCCAGTGATGTGGTGGAACTCGGTATTGATGGATTGGGGTCATCAAAACAGACTGCAGTCCAATATTCCGGCTAAATGGATCGGGTAAATGGTGTGAATTATAGGTTAATTTCATAATTTAAATACTCAACTTATCAAATCACCAATGGATAACAGGAGAAGCTTTATAAAGAAAACATTTGCCGCCAGCTCTTTGATAGGCATGGGGCTGACTTCATCGGCATCACCACAAGAAATTATTGAAAAAATAGGGTCGATTCCCAAAACGAAGGGTCAGTCCGTGATCGGCTTGCGTGTTGATCCCATCGAGCAAGTGAGGGTTGGGCTGATCGGTCTGGGCATGCGTGGAAATGGTCATGTGAGACTGCAGGATGCTGTCTATCCAAAAGCGAAAGTGGTGGCAATATGTGATATACGTGAAGAAATGGTCACGAAAGCGCTGGAGGCGTTAAAGGAAACAAATAAACAAAAACCTGATACCTATTTCGGAAAGGAAGATTCATGGAGGGCGCTTGTGGAGCGTGATGATCTGGATCTCATTGTGATCTCCACACCCTGGCTGCTTCATGCGCCGATGGCGAAGTATGCCATGTTACAGGGAAAACACGTTGCTGTGGAAGTACCCATGGCACTGACTGTGGAGGAAACATGGGACCTGGTCAATACTGCGGAAGAAATGCAGAAAAACTGCATGATGATGGAAAATGTATGTTACGGCAATGAGGAGTTATGGCTGCTGAACATGGCCCAGGAAGGTGTATTCGGGGAATTGACGTATGGGGAGGCCGCTTACAATCATGACTTAAGCGGCTATTTTATGACGAACAGGTATTATGAGAATTGGAGGGCAAAACAGCACCTTATTCATGATGGTAATCTGTACCCTACGCATGGATTGGGGCCTGTGGCGCAATATATGGATATACTTAGGGGCGATAGTTTTCAGCATATCGTATCGGTGAGTACCAAATCGGCAGGAATGAGTCTGCTGGCAGAGGAACTTGGGGCTGATGAGTTCATAGGGAAGGAGTTCAAGCATGGAGATATGAACAATTCCCTGATCAGGACATTTGATGGGAAAACCATTCTTGTTCAGCATGATGTGATTACACCACGCCCGTATAGTCGGAAAAACGTTTTAGCGGGTACAAAAGCCTATCATGAAGGATACCCGAGCAGATTGTCAGTCAAAGGAATGGACAGCCACCGCTTTTTACCGGACGACAAGTACGATGAGATGCGATCAAGGTATAAGCACTGGATCTGGAAGAAAATGGAAGAAGATCTAGCCAAAAATCCGAATTTCCATGGGGGAATGGATTACCTTATGACCTATCGTTTGATTGATTGCCTGAACAACGGATGGCCCGTGGATCAGGATGTATATGATGGAGCGGCCTGGTCCATCGTGACACCGCTTTCGGAAATTTCAATTCAATTGGGCAATGTTCCCGTGCAGGTGCCTGACTTTACGAGAGGCGGGTGGAAAGAAAAACGCAAGTTGCCAATACAGGAGTTTTATTGATCGTCTGCCCTTGACTTTTCAGGCTGATGCTGCGGATGGTCATAACCCGAGTTAATATGATAAATGCATTATGAAAGCGTTAAAGATTTTGGTGTTTTTGTTGTTATCAGGTTTCATCACGTCATTGGCCTGTGCACAGATCGACTTAAAGCTGGTGGATCCCCTGGAGGCAATTTATCCTGATAAAAATGATCTTAATCGATATTCAGCCAGGTGGAGGGGTCTTTATCCAACCGGGTCATTTGCAGAAGTACATGTAGTCATTGAAGCACTAACGGATCAGGCCTTTGATTTCACCGCAACCATTAATGGAGACGAGTTACCCTTGAATTACTGGAGTGAATTGGTAGAGGTGCCGGTTGAGCAAAACACCGGTCTGGACAGTCGCACAGAGGTCTTTAAGTTTCAAATCAATCCACATGTGATCCGGAGGGCACCTTTCAAGGTCTTTGAAGTAATCAAACCTGTCAAATCAAATCGCATAGAAAGCAGTACACCATTTACCGCGCTAAAACTGTCGATCCCGACTTCTGATTACAAACCCGGGAAGCACACCGTCTACATAACAATTTCCGGTTCGGGAAAGAACATGGGTGGGGAATTTACTTTTGAAATTATGGATGTAATGGTACCTCCGCTCAGTGATGCCCGGTTTTTTTATACAAACTGGTATAGCCTGACCCGTATGGAAGAAAAACACAATGTTGAGCGTTGGACTGATCCATGGTACAATATGTTGCGAAAATATGCAGCCCTGATGGCGCATGGCCGGCAAAATTCAATTTTGATCCCCGGAGAATTGATTTCCCTGGAGGATAGTGCCATCACATTGGATGACGACAAGATGTTGAAGTTTATTGAGGTTTTCAGAAATGTCGGATTTAAATATTTTGAATCACCTCATCTCATGTACCGTGGTGATAATGACGACTGGGGAGACCCGGAACTAAAGGTTGTCCTGACAAAGAGAAGATACTACAAGGAAAACGGAAAGGAAGATATCAAGGTCATCATGGAGCTGGTATCAAAGTTTGCAACTGAAAATAATTTGACTGATGGTTGGCTGCAACATATTGCCGATGAGCCTACCGAAATACAGGCGGCCTGTTACAGGGATATAGCTGACCAGGTGAAATCTATCTTTCCGACAGCCAGAATAATGGAGGCCACAAATGACCGTGATAGCATTGTTGGAGCAATTGATCTGTGGTGTCCTTTGATCAATGACTTTCAGGAAAACGAAGAATTCTTCAGAGAAAGAGAAGCCAACGGTGAGAAGGTGCTAGTGTATACCTGTCTCGTTCCGGGAGGCAAATGGCTTAACAGGACCCTGGATCAGGAGCGCTTGCGCCAGGTTTATTTTGGGTGGGGAGCGGCCCATTTTAATACCTTCGGTTACTTACATTGGGGACTCAATCAGTATCATGCCGATCCCTATGAACAGAGTGTAGTGCATCATCCTTCTCCTATTGCAAGTGCAAATAATTTTCTGCCGGCAGGTGATACCCATGTCGTCTTCCCGGGTGAAGATGGTCCGCTTTCCTCTGTCCGGTTTGAATCCCATCGTGTTGGAATAGAGGATTATGAGTTATTGATGATGTTGATGGATAATGACCCGGAGACGGCTACTAAACTTATCAATAAATTGTTTGCCAGTTATACTGAGTATACTACTTCAATAAAAAAATACCGGAGGGTAAAAAGCAAGGTATTGAAGTCATTGCTATGACTATTTATTTTTCCCGTTTGGTAATTGCGCCTTTATTCTGCGTGGTTTTGGTTTCATGCCAGACAGATAAGCGTCAGCAATTTCCCAATATCATTTACATATTGGCTGACGATCTGGGTTATGGTGACATAAGTGTATACAATCCGGAGGGAAAAATACAGACGGCGAATATTGACCGGCTAGCAACTGAGGGAATGATGTTTACCGACGCACACACCTCATCAGCCGTTTGTTCACCAACGCGATACGGGATCCTGACGGGCAGGTACAATTGGCGGACATGGATGAAACAGGGCGTTCTGTGGAGCTGGGATCAGCCATTGATCGATAAGGACAGGACTACCGTTGCCTCCATGCTGAAAGATCATGGGTACATAACCGGTAATATTGGAAAGTGGCATCTCGGACTCGGTTGGCAAAAGGATACGACGGGCGGCGTTGATGTTACCAAGAAACTAAGTGAAAATCCCAATGACAATGGGTTTGACTACTTTTTCGGGATCACGGCATCACTGGATATTCCTCCGTATTTCTACATTGAAAATGACAGGATCACAACAACCGAATTCGATACCATTCCGGCAAATGAGGGAAAAGGTTTCTGGCGTGAAGGGCAGATCGGAGATGATTTCCGGCATCACGAAGTACTACCGGTTTTAACCGGAAAAGCTATTGATTTCATCAACAAAAGTTCTGTGGAAAAGAGGCCGTTCTTTCTTTATTTTCCACTACCGGCTCCTCATACACCCATTTTGCCATCTGATGAATTCATGGGTAAGAGCGGTACCAATGAGTACGGGGATTTTGTCATGATGGTCGATGACGTGGTAGGGCAGATCATGGAAGCGCTCGGTCAAAACGGAATTACGGAAAACACCCTGATCATTTTTACCAGTGACAATGGCTGCTCTCCTATGGCGGATTTTGATGAACTGGCCACTTTCGGCCATTATCCATCCGGGATATACAGAGGTCATAAGGCAGATATTTATGAAGGAGGCCACCGGGTACCTTTTGTCGCAAGATGGCCTGACGTCATATCACCGGGCAGCATCAGCGAAGAAGTGATCTGCACCACTGACCTGATGGCAACTTGTGCTGAAATTGTGAATTATACCCTGCAAGAAAATGAAGGAGAGGACAGCTACAGTTTCATGCCCATACTTAGAGATGAAGAATTTGATAATAATCTGAGAGAAGCGACTGTACATCACTCGATCAACGGAAGTTTTGCGATCAGGCAGGATCACTGGAAACTCATCATGGACGCCGGATCAGGGGGTTGGAGTTATCCGACCGCAAAGCAGGTTGCCGAAATCGATACTTTACCTGGTATCCAGCTTTACAACCTTAATACTGATCCTTCTGAAACAACCAACTTACATGCTGAAAATTTTGAAAAAGCAGAAATGCTGAAAGCCTTGCTAACGCAATATATCATGGAAGGAAGAAGTACCAAGGGTGTTCCGCAAAAGAACGACGAAACCAAAGAATGGATGCAGTTGTGGTGGCTGGAAGATTGAGTCAGGATGTTTTAGGGAGATGTACCCTCCGGATTTGGATCCTGGTGGCTGTCCAATTGATTGCCGGCTGCAGGACTGAATCCGGTCAGAACAGTACTTCGTTTTTTCAATTACAGTCAATTGATGCAAAACTGGACAGCGTGGAGGGCTGCCGCCAAATCACCGGACCTTCGGTCCTATCTGATCCGGACCGATTTGTCTGGGGTGCAAGTGTTGCGAAAGGTGATGACGGCAGGTACCACATGCTCTATGCCACCTGGCCTTCAGGCAGTGAAATTCCACCATTTAGTACGAGCTGGCTGACGCATTCGCAAATTGCATATGCCGTTTCGGATTATCCTGACCGTGATTTCAGCTTTGTAAAGATTGTACTGAAGGGCCGCAAAGACGAAGGCGATCCATTAGCCTGGGATGCACAGATGGTGCATAATCCTCACCTCCGGAAATTTGGGAGCAAGTACTATCTCTATTACATCGGAAGCAGGGACCCTGTTGATGATCCCAATTATTCAGAGAGGGGAACCGTAAACGCCCGCAACAGGATACAGCAGGTTCAGAAAATCGGGGTAATTGAATTTCGAGACTTTGAGGAACTCTTAAATGGAAGCTTTGAAAGACCTGACCGGCCGTTGCTGGAACCGCGCACGAGGGTGAAGGCAAATGACATTGTCATGCCCGATCCGGATGATGTGATACCCAAGCCGGATAATATCATTGTGGTGAATCCATCTGTTGTTTTTCGTCCATCCGATAAAA
Source organism: Cyclobacteriaceae bacterium (assembly GCA_028278225.1). Lineage (GTDB taxonomy): Bacteria > Bacteroidota > Bacteroidia > Cytophagales > Cyclobacteriaceae > JANQEU01. Next base: position 112,747 of record JANQEU010000001.1, on the reverse strand, counting down.
AATATCTGCTTTATTTCAAGGGAAATATCTATGATCCGGGATGGCGGGGTGTGCATGGCGTTGCAATCGCGGATACACCCATAGGGCCATTTGAGCCACTGGATGAATTTGTTTTAGATATCACCACTGAGGATGGTTCGGTTGTGAATGCCGAAGACCCTTATGTTTGGTATGCTAAAGGTGATGAAACCTTTTATGCAATCATAAAGGATTTTAGCGGGAAGCTAACAAAATCACAGCCTGGCCTGGCCGTGATCAGATCATTTGATGGAATCAAGTGGACTTATCCTGAAAAACCGGTGTCTATTGAAAAAGCAATAACGCTGAGCGAAGACGTCAAAGTCCGGGTTTCCAATCTGGAACGTCCGCAATTGTTATTTGATGATTCGGGTGATCCTCAGGTTCTGTTTGCAGCATGTGCGATTGATCCTGTAGGGAAGAGTCAAATGGGTAACACATTTAATGTACATATTCCAGTCAGAGCTGTGGACTAGACTTTTGAGACCATGGAAAGTAAAAAGAGAATTGAGCGGATCAAATACATTTGGTTCTGTGCTGTTAGTAGCAGAATTTCCTCATCATGAAATATTTACAGATCATTTTCTTCCTTTTCTTATTTGTTTCCTGTCTTGAGAAAGATGACATTTCCAGCCGTCTTCCGATATCTCGTGGAGATCTGCACTTTGAAGGACTTGCTCAAAGCTGGGATGAAGGCATTCCGCTGGGAAATGGGATGCTCGGAGCACTAATCTGGCAAAAAGAAGGTAAACTTCGAATATCCCTGGATCGTGCGGATCTTTGGGACCTGAGACCCATGGCCAACCTGGATGTACCCGAGTGGAAGTTCAAATGGGTGTATGAGCAGTGGAAAAATAATACCTACAAGGAAGTTCAGGATCGTTTCGACGCACCATACAACAAACTACCAGCACCTACCAAAATACCGGGAGCGGCGCTGGAGATTGATATCAGCGATCTTGGTGAAGTGGAGTATGTCCATCTGTATGTAAAAAATGCAGTCTGTGAAATCAAATGGAAGAATGGTGTTCGGTTTTTGTCCTATGTTCATGCGGTGGAACCGGTTGGATGGTTCCGGTTCGAAGGATTAGATAATTTGCCGAAGGTAAAGTTGATGCCTCCACCGTATGATGCCTCAGGGGTAGACAATGAGAACGCCAATTCTCTTGAAGGTCATGACCTAAGACGACTTGGGTACGAGAGTGGCACAATTACTGAAACTGAAAGGGGGATCAATTACATCCAGCCGGGATGGGGAGATTTCAAATACAGGGTTGACGTCAGGAGAGCCGGTACCAATGAAGTTTCATGGACGATAAGCACCGGTAGCAAAGAGATGGAGATCGAAAACAGGTCAGGTTTAAATTTTGAAAAGGGATATGTTTCACACCTGGAATGGTGGTCAGATTATTGGTCCAAATCCTCTGTTGCACTTCCGGATCCGGTCTTGCAGAAACAATGGATGCTGGAAATGTACAAATTTGGATCCGCTGCCAGAAAGGGTGCGCCTCCAATATCACTCCAGGCGGTCTGGACAGCGGATAATGGTCAAATTCCACCGTGGAAGGGAGATTTCCACCACGATTTAAATACCCAACTGAGTTATTGGCCGGCCTATTCCGGAAACCACCTGGAAGAAGCCGAAGGTTTTGTGGACTGGTTGTGGGAGAATAAGCCAATATTCAAATCTTATACTAAATCCTACTATGAGACCGATGGCCTCAACGTACCTGGTGTTTCCACCCTCAGGGGAGAACCTATGGGTGGCTGGATACAGTATTCATTCGGACCAACCGTCAGCGCCTGGCTCGCACATCATTTTTATCTACACTGGCGATACTCCGGCGATCGTGATTTTCTAAGGGACAGGGCCTATCCCTGGATAAGGGAGGTTGCAGTACACCTGGACCAGTTGTCAGTGCCCGGGGCCGGCGATTACAAAAAGCTACCAATTAGCTCAAGTCCTGAAATACATGATAACAGCAGGGAAGCATGGTTTGATCAAACTACCAATTTCGACCTGGCCCTGATCAAGTGGACTCTCGGCAAAGCGGCAGAACTTGCTCTTGAACTTGCTCTGGAGGAGGAAGCTTCCCGTTGGGAATCAAAACTGCGTGAATGGCCGGAACTGGCTACAGACCCTGTCACTGGATTGAAGTTTGCACCGGATGAGGCATACGAAGAATCACACCGCCATTTTTCACATTTGATGGCATTCCATCCTCTGGGAGATATAGACTATTCCAATGGAAAGAGAGATCAGGAAATCATAAATAATACCGTATCTAACCTGGAAGTGATAGGTACGGACTGGTGGACAGGATATTCATTTGCCTGGATGGGAAACCTCAAGGCAAGAGCCTTTGACGGGGAGGGGGCTGCAGACTATTTAAGGAAATTCGCAACGAGTTTTTGCCTGCCCAATAGTTTCCATGTAAATGGCGATCAGTCCGGGAAAGGCTTTTCGAGGTTTACGTACCGACCATTTACACTGGAAGGGAATTTTGCGTTTGCTGCCGGGGTCAATGAAATGCTCTTGCAAAGTCATTCGGGTATCATCCATGTATTTTCCGCCATTCCTCCTGACTGGACGAATGTGAGTTTCGAACAATTGAGAGCGGAAGGCGCATTTTTGGTATCAGCTAAGAGGGAAAAAGGTCAGGTAACATTTGTTAGGATCATTTCAGATAAGGGAGGAGGGCTTGTCATGAAAAATCCTTTTACTGCAAATTTCAAAGCTAATGCTGATTTTGATTTGGCAGGTGATCATATTACTGCGATTATGAATCCGGGTGATGTTGTGGAATTCTCCTTAAAATAACCCTATGAAATTGCATTTGAATTGTTCCTGTTTGTGGATCGGATTGGTAGCCATTTTATTCCAGTGTCAGCCTAAGGCAACTCCTCCGAATATCGTTTTCTTTTTTGTTGACGACATGGGCTGGCAGGATACCTCTGTTCCATTTCATAGTGAAGAAACTGGGCTCAACCGTCAGTATCACACTCCCAACATGGAAACCCTCGCCAAAGATGGGATGAAATTTACCCAGGCCTACGCTTATGCTGTATGTTCACCCTCCAGAATTAGCCTGATGACGGGTCTCAATGCCGCAAGGCATGGGGTAACCAACTGGACGTTGAGGAAAGACCGGTCTCCTGATCCGGATCACGCATGGTACCTGCCACCGGATTGGAATATGAATGGCCTGACCAATGAACCGGGCCGGACCCGGACGATTTATGCGAAAACGCTCCCACAGTTATTGAAACAGGGAGGGTACAGGACGATTCATGTGGGAAAGGCTCATTTCGGAGCAATGGAAACACCGGGAGAAGACCCTATGAACCTTGGATTTGATGTAAACATCGCCGGACATGCTGCTGGCGGACCAGGCAGTTACCTGGGTGTCAATAATTTTTCAGGGGCCTGGCGAAATGCAGATCTCATTTGGGATGTACCGGGACTGGAAAAATATCACGGACAGGATATTTTCATGACGGAAGCACTAACACTTGAGGCATTACATGCTGTCGAGCAGGCTGTGAAAGAAAGTAAGCCGTTTTACCTGTATATGTCGCACTACGCAATCCATGCACCCTGGGAGATCGACAATAGATATTATCAAAAATATATGGATGCAGGATTAAGTCAATTTGATGCAACATATGCCGCGATGATAGAAGGGATGGACAAATCGCTGGGTGATATCAGGGAAAAATTAAAGGAGTTAAGTGTTGCGGAAAACACAGTAATCGTATTTATGTCGGACAATGGAGCGCCCAAACAGGCTGCGCGAAATTTCCCGTTGAGAGGTCATAAACTTACACCTTACGAGGGAGGGGTCAGGGTACCAATGATCGTTAGCTGGCCAGGTGTGACCAAACCCCAAACAATTCAGGACCAGTATGTCATGGTCGAAGATGTGTTTCCAACTTTCCTTGAAATAGCGGGTATTCAATACGAACACAAGGTGGATGGAGTGAGTTTCGTCAACCTGGTGAAAAGTGATTCCATTAAAACCCATGACAGATCCATCTACTGGCATTTTCCGCATACCTATGACCAGCCACCTTACAGCTCGATAAGAAAGAGTGATTGGAAACTGATCTACCATCATCTCGATCAGCGACTGGAACTTTTTAACATTACCATTGATATCGGTGAACAAAATGATCTTGGTGAAACAGAAATAAGCAAACTCCGGGAACTGGCGGGTGAACTGACCGATTTCCTTATTTCCTCAAAGGCTATGATGCCTTCTGACAAGACTACAGGTGAGTTGTTGCCGTATCCTGATGAAGCTTTAACAATGATAAATTCAACAAAGTAGTGATGAGAAACTATGTGCTTTTAGTGGTTACATTTATGTTACTCGCCCATTGTAAATTGGCCAAAGGTCCGGATGATGTATCATCAGTCAGCAATAAAAACTGGGATTTAGTTTGGGAGGATTCTTTTGATGATAGTGTGTTAGACACCACAAAATGGAATGTGATCAAACGCAACACGGCCGACTGGGGTAATTACATGTCTGATCACCCTGATTGCATCATCCTTAAAGACGGGAAATTGTACCTGAGAGGAATTGTCAATTTGGACAGGCCGGAAGATACCGCAAAATACCTGACCGGGGGAGTCAACACAAAAGGTAAGTTTGCTTTTCAATATGGTAAAGTGGAGATACATGCCAAACTGGAAAGTGCAAAAGGGGCCTGGCCGGCAATGTGGATGCTGGCGGACAAACCCAAATACGGAGCATATCCAAGGAATGGTGAAATTGATCTGATGGAACACCTGAACTATGAGAACAAGATCTATCAGACAGTTCATTCTTATTACACCCTGGAGTTGAAGCAAAAGAAGAATCTGCAGTATTACGCTACAACTGAGGTGAATACGGAAGAATACAATACGTATGGGCTGGAATGGTATCCGGATAAGCTGATGTTTACTTTGAATGGGAAAAATACGTTTACCTATCCCAGGATTAAGGATGTTGATCCCTCGCAATGGCCATTTGATCAGCCATTTTACATTATGATCGACCAGCAATTGGGAGGTTCATGGGTTGGGAAGGTAGATCCGGATGATCTTCCTGTTCAAATGATAGTGGATTGGGTTCGTGTCTATCGTGAGAAATAAACTTGATTAAAATGCTTAAGATCGATTTCAAATTGTTAAGGGCCCATCTGCCAATCCTATTCTTAATCCCTTTGTTGATTTTAGTGGCCTGTTCATCTGATAAGGATGAAATAATAGATGAACCTATTCCTGAAGATATATACATTGATGATCCGTCGTTCAAAGTTGTCGGATATGTGCCTTATTATCGATTTGACCTTGTCAGTCAGATGGATTTCAGTAAGGTCACCTACGTCAATATTGCATTTGGTAACCTCAATGAGAACGGAGAAATCGTAGTTGGAGAGGATGTTGACATTAAACCATATGTTGACTACATCAGCAACAGAGGGCCAAAGATCATGCTTTCTTTGGCAGGAGGGGCGATCAGTCCCACGCAGCGTTCAAACTGGGCGAAAAGTCTGAACAATGAGAACAGAAGAGCTACAATAGAGAATATGCTTGATTTTGTAGATTCGAATGACCTTCATGGTATTGATGTTGATATTGAGGGTAGTCTGATCAGTGATGTCGGGTTTTACAATGAATTTGTTAAGGAGCTGAAGATTGCTTTGCATGGAGAAGGCAAAGCCATAACTGCAGCCTTGCCCGGATTTTGGTTAAGTGCCGCGGTTCAAAAGTCAACTTTAAGTGAATTCGATTGGATCAACCTGATGGTATATGATGCTACAGGCCCCTGGAATCCATCCAATCCCGGCCAGCATTCCTCATATGAATTAGCCATAGAATCCATAGACTTCTGGGAAAACGTCCAGGACATATCCTCTGAAAGGCTTGTACTAGGGGTGCCTTTTTATGCTCACAATTTCGATCCGGATAACATTGGGAGTCTAACCTATCGAACCATCATTTCAATGGACCCTGCCTATGCTTATCAGGATCAGGTTGACCTTTCTTACTACAATGGCATTCCGACGATCATGAATAAAACCAAACTGGCATTAAAGGAAGTAAATGGCGTGATGATCTGGGAACTGGGACAGGATGCCTATGATGATCTGTCTCTGATGAGAATAATCGGACAGACACTGGATGCTGCCGATTGTTTGGATGAAATGAAGCTTTATTATCGCGATAGTGACGAAGACGGTTATGGAGATCTAAATCATCCGACGATCTCATGCAGTCAACCGCAAGGATATGTAGACAATAGAGATGATTGTGATGATACGGATAGCGATATGAACCAGAGCTGTTAGTACGGATTGTTTTCACGCAAGGGTGTTAAGATATAAAGGAGCAAAGGTGTAAGGTCAATGATTTGATGAAGCTATGAAAAAATGAAATTTCATTCTCTAATATTCCTTTCTATCCTTTTTGTATTCGCATGTGGTAAAAAAGAGGCAGAAAAACAGGGAAAGCGGCCAAACATTATCCTGTTTTATGCGGATGACCTTGGCTGGACGGATACCGGATTTCAGGGATCGGATTTTTATGAAACGCCGAACCTGGATGGCCTGGCAGAACAGTCAGTGAGATTTACAAATGCCTATGCCAACGCCGCGAACTGCGCTCCATCAAGGGCCTGTTTGATGACCGGTCTGTACACGCCTCGTCACGGTATATTTACGGTGGGTAATCCGGCGAGGGGAAAACCGGAAAACAGGCGACTGATTCCTATTGAAAATCAAATTGTTCTTGATACAGGGCTTGTTACATTACCTGCAATGCTCAAGGAAGCCGGATATGCCACATGTATTGCAGGTAAATGGCATTTGTCTGATGATCCTGGTAAATATGGGTTTGATACCAATTTTGGAGGATATCAGGCAGGACATCCAAAATCGTACTTCTCACCATATAAGAATCCCAGGCTCACTGACGGACCGGACGGAGAACACCTGACAGGTCGTCTGGCCAATGAGGTAATAAATTGGATCGGCACTCAGAAGGACGGGCCTTTTTTCCTGTATTTCCCTTTTTACGCAGTTCATACACCCATACAGGCAAGAGCGGATCTTGTCTCCAAATATGAGAACAAGGATCAGGGTAAAATGCATGATAATGAAGCCTATGCAGCCATGGTCGAGGCGATGGATGAAGCTATCGGACAGGTTCTGAATGAGTTGGCGGTTCACAAGATTCAGGAGGAGACTATCATCATATTTACTTCGGATAATGGGCAGCATGGCGTGGTATCGGTTGCAAAACCACTTCGGGGTGCCAAGGGGATGTATTACGAAGGCGGTATCAGGGTGCCTTTCCTGGTAAAGTGGGCGGGATCATCTCCCGGTTTAAGAACCGTTGAAACACCGGTAATAGGCTCTGATATTTTTCCAACCATAATGGAGATGACGGGTATCAGCATTCCGGAGAATCCGGATGGGATCAGCATGGTGCCGTTGCTTAAGGGAAAATTCATAGAAGAACGGGCGCTGTTCTGGCACGCACCTGCTTACCTGGAGATGAGTGAAAGGAATCGATTGAAAGACGATTCCCATGACAGCCCTCACTGGCGTTCCACTCCCTGCGGAGTAATCAGAAGCGGTGACTGGAAGCTTATTGAATATTTTGAAAATGGAGAAATCGAGTTATTTAACCTGAAGGAAGATATCTCGGAATCGAACAACCTGGCTATGGCGGAAAATGAAACTGCCAAACGGTTGCTCAGTGAGTTGAACACCTGGAGGGATATGACGTGTGCGCCGGTTCCGACAGAGAAGAATCCGGATTATCAGGGAAATTGAAAATAGAAATTATCAAAATGAAATCTCAGTCAAGAAGAAAATTCCTAAAAGATACGCTGACAGTTTCCACTGTTTTAGCTTTTCCGGGTGCCTTTACTTCCTGCACAAAAAAAGGTGAAATTGTGAGGTTAGGGATGATAGCCGATGTGCATTACGACCTGATCCCGGATGGTAAGGAGAGACTGCAGGCTTTCATATCCGAATCCCATAACAGGGAGTTGGATTTCATCATCCAGATGGGGGATTTTTGCATACCCTATCCTGAAAACCAGCCATTTCTTGATGTCTTTAATAGTTATGACGGGAACAAATACCATGTTTTGGGAAACCATGATATGGATGGCGGATTTACCCGGGAGCGGACAATGGAATTTTGGGGTATGCATTCTAAATTCTATTCATTCGACTGCAATGGCGTTCATTTTATTGTTTTGGATGGAAACGACCCTAATCCCCAACCTTTTGAGGGGTATAATCGATACATAGGACCTGCACAGCTTGAGTGGTTGCAAGAAGATCTGGAAGGTACAACACTCCCAACATTTATATTTTCACATCAAACACTGGAAAATGAGGATGGAGGCGTTGCAAATATGGCTGAAGTCAGGGCTCTCCTGGAACAGCATAATAAAGCGGCTGGTTTTACAAAAATAATAGCCTGTGTGAGTGGGCATCATCACACGGATTATCACACATCTATCAACGGGATCTACTACATCCAGATCAACAGCTCATCTTACAGGTGGGTAGGAGGCGATTATAAAGTCAGACGATACAGTGACGAGCTCCATAAAAAGTACAAATGGCTGGAACACATGATCCCATACCAGGATCCATTGTACACTTATGTTACTATTGATTCCGAGGGATACCTTACCATAGAAAGTAAGATGAGCTCATTCATGGGGCCGGGCCCTGATGAGATGGGCATGCCTCCACGACCTGAAAATGATCCGATTGTACCATATATTTCCGGTAGAAATTTAGAAATATGAAAACTTTTAGGCTCTTACTTCTTCTAATCGCCTCAGTTTGCTATTCTGAGATGGATGCACAGGTGAAGAAGGCCAGGCATATTATCCTGATTGGCTCTGACGGATTAGGCTCTTATGCATTTGAAAAAGCAGAAATTCCAAATCTTAAGAAATTAATGAATGAAGGAGCTTTCACACTTAAAGCGCGATCTGTGTTACCATCTTCCAGCGCGGTAAACTGGATGTCAATGATAAGTGGCACACCACCTGAGATTCATGGTTATACCGAGTGGGGGAGTAAAACACCCGAAATACCATCAGCTGTAATTGGTGATGGCGGTATTTATCCGACAATATTCGGTCTTTTGGAGCAACAAAAGCCACAAGCTAAAAAGGGAGTAGCCTATGTCTGGGGTGGGATCGGCTACTTGTTTGAGAAGGATTTTGTGGATATGGATTTTAACGGGGAAAGGTCGGAGGTCTTGAAGGAATCCATCGATTTTTTGACAAAAGAAAAGCCATATTTCACTTTTATTCATTTTTCCGAACCGGATGGTGCGGGTCACAATATTGGCCATGATACACCGGAATATTACAAGGCTGTAAACACGATTGATAGTGCAATTGGTGAAATCCTGGTAGCTCTGCAATCAGCAGGTATGTTGAAGGAAACCTTAATACTTGTAAGCTCCGACCACGGTGGAATCGGGAAAGGACACGGTGGTAAGACGCTTGCGGAAATGGAGATCCCATGGATCATGTGGGGTGCAGGATTGAAAAAGAAAGGAGAAATAGCTGAGACAATAATCACCTATGATACTGCCGCTACACTTGCATTTGTGATGGGACTGGAAATGCCACAAAGCTGGAGAGGGCAGCCGCAAAAACAGCTATTCGAAAAGTAACAATTGGTAGAAATGTCACTATTCATCATAAAATGAATAAACTGAATGATTTTTTGAATGTATTGAAAGCCTTTGAAATGAAATTATATCACCTGACAACAATACTATTCGTCATCACCCTTGGTTGTTCCCAGCCACAGGCCCCGGAACCGTCCGTTGTTCCGCTGCCTAATGAAATAAGCCGGTCTGCCGGATCATTTACCCTGAGAGTGAATGAGAGTATTTCCATTTCCCATTCCACACTTAGCAATGAAGCAATGTTGCTAAAAGGATGGATAAAGGCCAAAACTATTGATTCTATCAATCAGGCTACCATTCATTTATCAATAGATCCCGGGATCGAGGACGGTGAGGGATATGTGTTAAACATTACTTCGAGCGGCATTCGGATCTCCGGGGGTACACCGGCCGGTGTGTTTTATGGCCTTCAATCCCTGAGGCAGATGTTGCCCATTTCAATTGAAACTGATGAATTTGAGAATGTGGTTTTGCCTCTGGTTTCGATTAAAGATCAACCACGATTTAAGTGGAGGGGTATGCACCTGGATGTATCACGTCATTTCATGCCCGCGGAATTTGTGAAAAAGTACATTGACTATATCGCCATGCATAAAATGAATGTTTTCCATTGGCACCTGGTGGACGGGATTGGATGGCGTATTGAGATCAGGAAATATCCCGAGTTGACAGATTGGGGAGCCTGGCGTATTGTTAAAGGTGATAAACCCTGGATTGATTTTGAAATCTGGAAACCGGGTGATGACCGCCAGAGAGAAGGAGGTTATTATACACAGGAAGAGATTAGGGAAATTGTAGCTTATGCTGCCTCAAGGCATGTTACGGTGGTTCCCGAAATTGAACTTCCAGGACATTCAAAAGTAGTTTTTCAATGTTACCCGGATCTCATGTGTGAGGGAAGAGAAAAACCGCTGCAAAACATCGGGGTGTATTGCGCAGGTAATCCACAGTCTTTTACGTTTTTAGAAGATATCCTGGAAGAAGTATTAGACCTGTTTCCGGGTGAATATATTCATATTGGTGGTGACGAGGTCAATAAGAAGAACTGGAAAGAATGCCCGAAATGCGCAGGTACGATGCAGACACATGATCTTAAGGATACTTATGAATTACAAAGCTATTTTGTAAATCACTTCGACAGGTTCCTAACTCAGCGCGGCCGAAAACTGATCGGATGGCATGAGATCCTCGAAGGTGAGTTGACCCCATCTGCAACAATCATGTATTGGGGGGGTGCCAACCGTGTCCCGGATTATCTCAGGGAGGGCCATAATACTGTTTTATCGCCAGGGTCACATTTGTATTTTGATCATTATCAGAGCCTCAGCGATAATGAACCAAGGGCCTGGGGCGGATTCAGTGACCTGACAAAAGTCTATCATTACGAGCCCATTCCGGAGGATTTGGAACAGGAATTTACCAATCTGATAATGGGGGTGCAGGCTAATGTGTGGACGGAATACATGAAGACGCCTGAGCATGTGGAGTATATGGTCATTCCCCGGATGACGGCACTGTCTGAAGTTGCATGGAGTAGAGGGGATCAGAAAGACTGGGGTTCTTTTAAAGAAAGACTGGTGAAGCTGATACCGAGATTTGCGGCATTGGACGTAAACGTTTCGAGGAGTGCATATCTTCCAAAGATCGAAGTTAAGTTGGATTCCGGTTCGAATACTCCTTACCTGTTTTTTGAAACCGAATTAGATGCCAGGATACATTACACGCTAGATGGTTCTGACCCGACAATTTCTTCGACTTTGTACGATGACAATCCAATACCACTGGAAAAAACCGAATTAGTAAAGGCCATTGCTGAAGTTGATGGAAAGATATTATCACCCGTTGAACAAAAGACTGCTGTAGTTCACAAAGGAAGGGGTGCTACGGTTGAATTGATCTCTCAACCCTACGATAAGTATTTTGCAAAAGGAGGAGGAACCCTTGCTGATCTGGAATTTGGAGGTAACAAATGGGGTAACGGTAAATGGCTGGGTATCCTGGATAAGGATTTTGAAGCTATCCTCGAGTTTGATACCTCTCAAAAGATAAATAATATAGGGTTTAGCTGTATTGAGGACAATGGAGCAGGGATCTATCTGCCGGTTACCATTGAAATATCAGGTTCCGATGATAACAAAAATTTCGAATTGGTGGGCAATTGGTCACAGGAACAGCCAGAGCAGAAGTCAACCGAAGTAAAAGCTTATACTTTTAATATTCCGGGCAATGTAAAATCCTATCGTTTTCTGAAAGTGAAAGCACGGTCATTAGCTACCACCGCAAATCGAAGCGGTGTTTTTCTGTTTATTGATGAGATCATTGTAGAGTGAGTTGCCAAAACCCGAATTCTTTCAGGACTGTATAAGAGTTTCAATTCTAATAACTTGAAGCAGCCATTAACGATTGATTTTTCAATACATTAGTAGAACAGCATCAAATCGATTAACCAACTACATACTTATGTCGTCAACAAATAAATTCAGAAGCATGGGATCCACATTTCTGTTGATGATCCTTTTTTGTCAGTTTGCTATTGCTCAGGCTGAAAAATACGAGCCCAATTGGGAATCGCTTGATCAGCGTCCTGTTGCCGAATGGTTTGAAGATGCAAAATTTGGAATATTCATCCACTGGGGACCTTATTCGGTACCTGCCTGGTCACCAAAGGGCACTTATTCGGAGTGGTATCAATATTGGATGCAGACAGGAAGGCTCTTTGGGAATCAGGATTTTAAAGGGGACGAAGTAACGCAATACCACAATAAAACCTATGGCGAGGAATTTTCCTATTACCGATTCGGAGAAATGTTTACCGCGGACCTTTTTGAGCCGGCCGAATGGGCTGATGTATTTAATAGATCCGGTGCAAAATATGTAGTTCTTACCTCAAAACATCATGATGGTTTTACCCTATGGCCTAACGAGCAGGCTAATGATCGTGGTTTTGCGTGGAACAGTGTGGAGGTGGGCTCAGGCCGGGATCTTGTCGGTGAGTTGTCTGAGGCAGTAAAAGATGCAGGATTAAAAATGGGATTGTACTATTCACTCTACGAATGGTTTCATCCATGGTGGCAAAATGATAAGGAGCGATTTGTCGATGATCATTTTCTTCCGCAGGTGAAGGACCTTGTGGTGAGCTACCAGCCTGACATCCTGTGGGGTGATGGTGAATGGGATATGGAAGATGAGAAATGGAAAACACCGGAGCTAATTGCGTGGCTTTACAATGAATCACCGGTCAGAGACAGGATCGTGATAAATGACAAATGGGGGAAAGGTATAAGGAAAGTTCACGGCGGCTACTTCACTACAGAATACGAGACAGAGGTTGAAGGCTATAATAAGCCGTGGGAAGAATGCAGGGGCATGGGTTTTTCATTTGGCTATAATCAAAATGAAGACGCCGAAGATTACAATAGCACACAGACACTGCTGTTGATGTTGATTGACATTGTGAGCAATGGCGGTAATTTGTTACTTGACATTGGACCTGACGGACGGGGCAATATTCCACCCATCATGCAACAACGACTTTTGGAGATGGGAGAGTGGCTGGCTGTTAATGGTGAGGCCATATATGGAACCCGGAAATGGATCAGATCAGTACAATGGTCTGATGGCGACCGGACACTTGATGCTAAAAAGCAACACTATGCGAGTGGTGACAGGATCTTGTTGCAAACGGTAAGCCCGGAGCCGGGAAAGGCAGTCAAGGAAATATTTTTCACCAGCAAAGGGGACGATGTATTCGCCATAACCCCAAAATTTCCGAAAGGGAAATTAGAGATCCGGGATTTCCCCTACGGATCAGTGGCTGAAGTGAGTATGCTTGGCTATAATGAACCATTAGCCTTTGAGATTACGGATGGTGATCTTGTGATTGAGGTTCCGGTGCTAACCATTGACGAAGTTCCCTGTCGACATGCGTGGAGTTTTAAGGTATCCGGTGGGAATTGAGGTTACTATGAATCTTGGATTTAATTTAAGGATTATGGGCCTACAACCTCAAAAAAGCTGTCCTTCAATGTAGAAGAAATCTTTCCGGATCATATCCGGATTAAACTCTCTAAATTCATTTTCCTTTTCCAGAGCGGAATCCTCATGGGATGGAGCGAAGGATCTCGTTACTCAGAACTTGAATTGACGAGATTCTTCGGTCGTCCTGAGCAGCGCATCAGGACTCCCTCTGAAAAAGGTGATCGGTAGTTGTATTTACTTGAAATAACTTTCTCCAAGTTGATCAAACAAGTCGTTCCAATCCGGATTGAACTCTCTAATTAGCTTTATCTTGAATTGACGTGATTTCCCTTTTATGTAACGTTCGTGTTCTCGTGCTTCCTCAATTCTGGAAAAGTTTTGGTAGTATACCAGTTTATAGCAATTATATCGGGCCGAGAACGACTGAGGATTTTCTTTTAACCTGTGCTCTTGAATCCTTGAAATCAAATCGACAGCTGATCCTGTATATATAACGGAATTATGTCTATTAGTGATAATATAAGTTGAGCCACCTCTTTCCATTTACACCAAGATAGTATTCATTTTCCTTTTCCAGAGCGGAATCCCCATGGGATGAAGCGAAGGATCTCGCAATTCTGAACTTGAATTGACGAGATTCTTCGGTCCTCCTGAGCGGAGCATCAAATAGCCAGTCCGCCTCGCTCACAGTATTATTTCCAAAGAGATTTTAATCAAAATCCAAATACTCTTGGCAGCCACAAACTGAGATCCGGAAGGTAGGTAACTAAAATCAGGGCGACGATCATTGCCGCGAACAGGGGCAAGAGTGGTTTGATCACCTTGCCAATGGTAGTATTGGCTATACCTACTCCCACAAACAACAATGAACCGACCGGAGGTGTGCATAAACCGATGCATAGATTAAGTACCATCATAATGCCAAAATGGATAGGATCTATTCCCAGGTCCGATACTACCGGTAAAAATATAGGCGTAAATATGAGTACTGCCGGGGTCATGTCCATAAAGCTGCCTACTACCAACAGGATCAGATTTATGATCAGTAATACCACAATTTTGTTTTCACTTATGGATAGCATAAGTGCGCTTACATTCTGCGGTATGTTCTCATAGGACAATACCCATGACATACTCATGGAGGTACCTATCAGCAGCATCACAATTGCCGTGGTTGCTACGGACTGCAGCAGGATCTCAGGTAAATGCCTCCACGAAACTTCCTTATACCATAGGGCAAGGATCAATGTATACAGAACTGCGATAGCGGATGCTTCCGTTGCCGTAAAGATCCCTGCCACAATTCCGCCTATCACAATCACAAGGAGCAGAAGGCTGGGGAAAGCTGCAATAAAATGCCTGCCAACTTCAATTATGGAGCTTCTTGGTTCCACAGGGATTCCTTTACGTTTGGCCCAAAGCCCCGCTACCATCATCAGGAATAATCCGGTCAGGATTCCGGGTATATATCCGGCTAAGAAAAGCGCAGCGATGGATGCTCCTCCGCTGGCAAGAGAGTAAACGATCAGAACATTGCTTGGCGGGATGACAAGGCCTGTAGTAGCGGATGTGATGTTCACCGCGGCTCCAAATTCTTTGGAATATCCTTCCTTCTCCATTTTTGGTCCCAGGATGCTGCCTATGGCGGAAGCAGCAGCCATGGCCGAACCAGCAATAGCTCCCATCAACATGGCTGCAATTACATTGATATGGGCCAATCCTCCGGGCAGGGAACCCACCAGTGATTTGGCAAAAGCTATCAGCCGATTGGCAATACCCCCCTTGTTCATAAGCTGTCCTGATAACACGAAAAATGGAATAGCCAACAAGGCAAAGCTGTCCAGGCCTGTTGCCATTCGCTGTGCAATGGTAACTACAGATGGTAAAGCCGGAATATTAACAAGCATAGTCAGCAATGAAGATATCCCAATAGCCCAGGCTACCGGGACACCCATTATCAGGAACACCAGGAAACTCAACACCAGGACCAGAAAAGGAACATACTCCATCATTGGTGTTTGACAGTCAGGTCAGCAATCTTATAGTAGGCGATCAATAACCCACCAACTGGTAATACCAGGTAAACAATCCCCAATGGAATCTGAAGGGCCGGAGAGAATTGCTGCAAAGCAAAAGTGATGTACACGAGGTTTCCCCCTCCGACAACCATTACAGCAAATACAAAACCTATGATCATTACATTGATAATGGCCTTTAATACTTTTTGATTGTCAGCACTTAACCTGGAAGAAGTCAGATCAATGGCGATATGCATTTTCTTTCCGCTGGCGAACGAAGCTCCCAAAACCCCTACCCAGATCAGCAGAAACCTGGCTAACTCATCAGTAAAAGGACTCGGTGCTCCCAGTATGTAGCGCGAGAAAACCTGCCACAAAACGTTGATTACCATGACGGCCATAAGAATGGCCAGACAGGTTCCCAGGACTTTATCAACCATTTGTCTCATAAATATTATTTAACAGCCTCAATTTGTTGAATTAATTGATATATCTCCGGATCATTTTTGTAGCCATCATATACTTTCTCAGCCTTCATTTTAAAAGCAGCCTTGTCCGGTCTGATGATTGTTACACCTGCTTTCTGAACTTCTTCCAGGGCTTCCAACTCGGATTCTACCCAAAGTTTTCGCTGGTAGGCCGCCGATTCCCAGGCGGCTTCCTGCAGCCATTCCTGTTCCGTATCCGTCAACCTATTCCATGTCTTTGTTCCGATAAGGAGTACATCTGGTAAGGTAGTATGCTCATCAAGAGAGTAATATTTGCAAACTTCATAGTGATGTGATAAATAGAAGCTGGGTGGATTGTTTTCGGCACCGTCCACCACCCCCTGCTGCAAAGCGGTATATAATTCACCCCACGAAATAGGAGTAGGACTACCACCTAAACTCCTCACCATATCCATGGAAGTTACACTTTCCATCACCCGGATCTTTAATCCCTCAAGGTCATCCGGAGTATTCACGGGCCTTTCTTTCGTGTAAAAACTTCGGCTCCCCGAGTCGTAGTAGCACAAACCCTTCAGCCAGAATCTTTCTCCATCTGACAAAAGTTCTTTTCCAATTTTCCCATCCATGACTTTGAAAGCGTGATCCTTGTCCCGAAATAAAAATGGCAATCCGAATACTTTCATTTTCGGAGAGAAATTTTCCATCACTGCAGCTGAGACTTTGGTCATGTCGAGGCTGCCAATTTGCAGCAGCTCCAGGCACTGTCTTTCCGTTCCTAACTGCTGACTGGGGTAAACTTCCATAAGCATCTTACCGCCTGATCTTTCTTCCAGTCGATCACTCATGAATACCATTGCCTTGTGAACGGAGTGATTGACATCCAGGCCATGACCCAGCTTCAAGGTTCTCACACGGTTGTCCTTATGGCAACCAGATAAAGACACCAGGAGGGAGGCTACCAAAAAAAGCAGGGATCTGTTCATTCGAATATATGTATCAAACAAAATTGAAAAATATGAATATCGGATAGATCATATTGCTAATCAATAATTAAGTCAAACTCCACTGTAGGCGCTGAAGCCACCATCTACAGGTATCACCGCCCCGGTCACAAACTTAGAAGCATCGCTACAGAGCCATACCAGGGTACCACAAAGTTCATCTGCTTCTCCAAATCGCCCCATGGGAGTATTGGTAATAACCTTATTTCCCCTGTCAGTCAAACTGCCATCTTCGTTAAGTATTAGCTTTCTGTTTTGATCAGCGATGAAGAATCCCGGCGCTATCGCATTGACACGTATTCCATCTCCATATTTCTGAGCCATTTCCACTGCCAGCCATTTTGTAAAGCTGTCAATTCCGGCCTTAGAGGTACTGTATCCCAGCACGCGAGTTATGGGCCTGTCGGCAGCCATGGATGAAATATTGATAACTACGCCCTGTTTCTTTTCTATCATTAATGAACAAAATACTACACTCGGGAGGACCGAACCCAATTGGTTGAGGTCTACCACTTCTCTCAACGCCACTTCCTCGAGGTCCGTAAACGATTGATCAGGTTGAATTACCGCTCCGGGCACATTCCCGCCCGCTGCATTGACCAGTATATCTATGGTTCCCCATTTATCGATTAATTTACTCTTGGCAGTTTCCAGGGATTCTTTTTTTAATACATCAGCAGGCAAAGCCATGGCCGTTCCTCCGTCATTTTCAATATTCTTGGCAACTTCTATTGCTTTCTCTTCTTTTCGACCCAATATAGCTACACTTGCGCCAGCCTTTGCCAGACCAGTTGCCATGGCTCCACCCAGTACTCCTGTGCCTCCGGTAATCACGGCCACTTTTCCGGTTAAATCAAATAGTTCTTGCATGCGTTAAAAATCATAATCGGCTCAATGGTCTGGATCATCCAGGCTCATTTCATATGCCTTCATTGTAATATGGTATTTAGTTAACATATTTCTCACTTCCCACTCAGGCAGTTTACCTTCGATCAAATATTGCAAATATCTGTCCGTTACCTGCTTAAAATGGGCCTCATGCCCGACGTGATATTTGTCCGGGATTACAATTTCCCAGCCGGATAATGAGGGTTTTTTGGAAAGCCCCGGATACTTTGCATTCAGTTTTTCAATAGCGTCCGCTATGACAGTATCAGCAAGTTCCGGATCTATGTCCTTCGCAGGTTCAACATACAGGGTTGGGATATAATGCTGATCCCGGTCTTGCCGTATTACTAGGTTTGCTTTTGAGCCCCTCATTATTGAAAAATGAGTGTCCCGGGCTCCTTCAGGTGCTTTGAAATTCCAAATCACGGATACCTTACCATGAACTCCCCTGGTAGTAAACACCAAATCTCCATTGGAATAAACATCCAGCAAGGAATCCTTTGTCAGGTATTTTTCCAGGTAATCAGGGTAGGAGGAGAGACCTGTAACCTGTTCAAATTCTTTTGGCGACATGGTGGTAGACCATTGTCTTGCACTTATTACTTCCACCTCTGTCTGATCAATGGGTTGTTCCGGAAAACACTCCCAAAGGATCAGATCGACCAAATGGGTGGAAACATCAACAATACCGGCCCCCTCCTGGGTGATGTCAAAAAACCACGGTGGTCTTTTCAATGGTTTACCCGCAACATGTTTATAAAAGTGGTGGACACTCTCTTTTGAAATGGCGGGATTTTCAGGAGTTCCTTTTTCCAATTCTCCGAATAGCGACTCCATACCTGAAAGCTCTTTCTGCAATATGGTAGTGATCTCAAAGCGCTCGGTCATAATATCATACAGCAGCAGCCCTTTTTGTTCCGCCAGCGTAAATGCTTCCTCCAGAAGGGGATATTCTCCGGGCTGTATCACCATTGGTTTATCAGCCAGGACATTGATGCCTGATTGAATGGCTGAGTGAATATATTCTGTCTTTTTTGCATTGTTACCTGCCACCATCATCACATTTCCTGGTTTTTCTTTCAGCATCTTTTCGAGATAATCTGGTCCCTGATAAACCTTTTCTATCCATTTCGTCGGATTTTCAGGTCGGGTGTTAAACTGCCTGATGATTTTAAGATGTTCCTCGACCTCATCGCCTTCGGGAGCAAAAACATACACTACCGGATCCACCTGGTCATACATATACTTTTGGACCAAAGACGCGTGGAAATGTCCGGGATCAAGGGTCATAAGCTTCACTTCACTGGCGGACCCATCGAAGCCCTGAATCTTATCTTTCATCTCTTTTTTGTTTGTGTCAGGGCTGCATGAAATGAAGACAAAAAGAAATCCTAATAGGAAGTAAAAATGGCATAGACTACAAATTCCATTTTGACCCATGGTGTTGAAAATCCTCTTCTTTACCCTGGCCCTAAAGGAAATCAGAGGATTTTCCAGTTGTTCTCCCCTAAAGGAAAGGGTGAAAAAAGCTTGATTTCCAAATTGACTTTTGTTAGTCAAATTAGAACTGATCATGACATCTAAGCTGGTTCTGTACCTTCATTGGATATGGTATTTTGATCATTTGTATTATTTTGAATCCAGCAACGTGCTGTTTTCGTACCCCCATGGAGCCCGTTGAGGCCGGGATAGCATAGTATTTGCCTCATCATCATTTTTGAACTTTTCCTTTGAAGGATCCCAGTATAGCTTTCGTGGTAGTTTCATAGCAATATGGCTTATCAAACATGCTG
Source organism: Cyclobacteriaceae bacterium (assembly GCA_028278225.1). Classification (GTDB taxonomy): domain Bacteria; phylum Bacteroidota; class Bacteroidia; order Cytophagales; family Cyclobacteriaceae; genus JANQEU01. The sequence continues at coordinate 92,875 of JANQEU010000001.1, read as the reverse complement.
TACAGGTCCTGTGCCCCATTTCAGCAGGGGAAATAGGCATTTTCCTTGATTGGATGCAATCCAGCCAGTTACCATGCTGTTCCTTGCTTACGTAAAGCTTTGTTTCATTTGCCCCGATTTCAGATTTCAAAATGGCCGGGTCGCTGGCATCAAGGGCCTTGTTGTTATTTGCCTGGGAAACCGGGTCACTTGCCGTTGCCACGTAACTGCCTCTTGAAACAAAGATCCATCCTTCTGTACCCTCGTATCTGATACCATTGGGGTAACCTCCGCTGATGAACATGGTAATCTCATTTTCATACCTTGCTTTCACCATAAAGTCTCCATGTACGTCCCACAATCCGTAATTCGGGAATTGAGCTATGGCTTCCACTTCAACAGGCCCTGTATATTCCGTATCCATACCCCAGTGTGCGGAATCAATATGATGCTGACCCCATCCGGTGATCATACCGGCGCCAAATTGTTCACACCTGAGCCATCCGGGTCTTGAAAAGTCATTTTGAGGATGGACACGCATTTCCGTGTAGTATGCTTCAGGAGTGGAGCCAAGCCACATGTCATAATCCAGGTTGGCAGGAATCTCCATTTCCGGTGCAACCGGGCCTGAAGGATCCCCGGGCAGGCCGATTTTTACGGTATGCAATTTGCCGATTCGTCCGTTTCTCACCAGTTCGGCGGCAATACGAAACTGGGGAGAAGATCGCTGCTGTGTTCCTACCTGGAGTATTCTGTCATATTTTTTAATAGCGTCGCTCATGGCCCTTCCTTCAGCAACAGTGAGGGAAGTAGGCTTTTGGAGGTAAATATCCTTCCCGGCCGCAGCAGCTTCCATTGCCGGTTGCGCATGCCAATGGTCCGGTGTACTTATGATCACGGCATCAATGTCCTTATCCAGGAGCATTTCACGATAGTCCTGATATGTCTTGACCTTAACATAGTTTTTCTTTCCTGTTTTTTCCGTGTACCAGTTTTCGACATATTCTTTACCTGATTGAGCCCTTTTAGTATCTACATCGCTGACTGATATCACTCTTGTGATATCGTATTTCATCGTTTCGGGCAGGTCGTGACTTCCGGCGATGCGTCCGTAGCCTATCTGGCCGATATTGATCTTGTTACTGGGTGCGCTTTTACCAAAGACAGTCGATGGAACGATGGAAGGAGCAACCAGCACTCCGGCGCTTCCGATCAAGGATTTTTTCAAATAGTCACGTCTGGAAATGGCGTCTTTCATTGAGGTTTCTTTCTTGTTCATATGTATGGTATGGATAATTCCTGTATTTAAAATGTCCGGATTTAGTCTTGCATAATTACCAATGGAGGATTGGTGAAATCATTCCAATAATTCTCAGCCAATTGCCTATCGATGCTTCCATCATACATCAGCAATCTGTATCGTAATGTGTAGGATTTTCCCGGTTCCAATATCCAGTCCCTGTCCTGCGCGGGATTGAAATTCACAAAAACATTTTCTTTTCCCTCATTCATGCCAGTCGGCCATATGCGTAGAAGTTCAGGATAATTGAAATTGTCCGGATGGGTCATAAACACAATTCCTGAAGTACCTGCTATTGATGGACCCTTAACATCGCACCAGCGGGCCCTTGTACCATTAGCATTACTTTTATCTTTCCCTTCCGAAGTGATCAGGGTGGCAGTCTGGTCATCCCAGTTTTTGTTAGCTCGCAGGCTAAATCCCTGGTACCTGTATTCTTTGATTGTAAATGGGAGCTCGACAGCGCAGGTTAGTGTGGAAATAATATCAACCAACCATACTTTTTGCTGCGGGTCCGCATTCCAAATGCGTATTTGTATGCTTTCGTTCAAAGCTGTTTTATCCGCAGGATTCAGCGAGTCTGCTTTTACAATATGCTGATGAAAAGTGAAAAGATCACTGAAGATTTTCCCGTCAATTACAGTAGGATCGCCTTTCACAACGACCGTCCCCTGTCCTTTATACAGATTCCAGAAATCAATTTCCCTTCCTTCAAATTCCGTGTGAGTCCACGGGTTCCAGATCCCGTAATGATGGTAGTGGTCAGGTGGCTGAATGCGTGTAATGATCGCTCCGGCAGGAGACCATAACGGGTGAATGTATCCGCCCCTCTGATAAATTTCTGAAACTCCATCAGGGACTTGCGTAATTCTGTATTGATATGCCAACACTTTCTTTTCAGCAATTTGAAAGTGGATGGCTTCTCCATTGTCAACAGATTTTATGTCTGAGTTTGCTTCCTTGGAACTATCTGATCTCCTCAGTTCAAATTTCCGTAATGCCCCGGGTGGTGTTTCACCTTCTAAAATCCACCATAAAAAATTTAAATTTTGTTTTGATTCGATCTGTGAGTTGACCTTTTTGGGACCATCCGGAGTGATTTCAAAAAGCTGCAAGTCGCCCGATTGCCTGTCCGTAGTAATCCCGGAAATATCAATAAATACAGGTGTATTGAGCCTTTTGGAATTGCCGGGTTCAACAATGAATGTGGCAATCAAACCGGATTGCACTTCCGTCTCTGACGATACGGAAAACAGTTGGAAAAACAAGAATAACAGGTTAAAGGTCATGGACATTTTCGCTATTGATCCAAAATCAATTCTGTTGTAGCCTTACTGTAGTCTAATTGGAACTGGGGTTGCGTCACCCACTCAATACCACCCAGAATATGATTTTGAAATGCCTTATCATCGTAATATTCCGCAGAATGCCCCAGTGAAGTATGCCACTGCCGGCCGCCGTCAAACTCATGACACCAGCTTATCGGAAAGTAATTTCCAAATATTTCTCCCGGATATTCTTGTTTCTTTTCGTCCTCAACCGTCCGGAGATCTGCGGCTATCAGCACATGAATGTCCGGGTTCATATGTTTCAGGTAGTAACATTCGTCCTCCCAGGACCAGACATTGGGTAAGTGCGCAGTTGAGGGATTGTTTGCATCAATTACCTTGATATCAAATGTTTGTCCTCCCGGAGCATGGCGAAAAAATTTACCGCCAACAACTTTCCAAAACCACGGCCATTGACGTTCCGACCCGCAGGCGGAGTGTATACTTACCAAACGCCCCCCGGCCTGAATATATCTTTGAAAGGCCAGTTTTTGTTCATCCGTATCAAATGTTTCGTTATTGGTATTAGAAAAAACAAGTGCATGATATCGTTTAAGATTTTCTTCCGTTATCACACTTGCATCTGCAGAGGTATCTACTGCATACCCTTTTTCCTCCGCTATTTTTTTTATCAAAGGTGTGCTGTAGGGGATATTATCATGTACAAACCCTTCTCCATTTTTTGTATAGATCAAAATGCGTTTTTCAATATCCTGGCTTATGCAGGGGGTTGAGTAAAACGAAGTGATCAACAAAAGCATTGAATATAAAAAAGATGGTGCGCTCCTCATGAACAGGTGATTTAATGTGCCAAGAAAGATACCTAAAAGTAGTATTTACATTTCGATCTACCACAGGGAGATCAGTTTAATTTATATTGCAATCAGGACGATTTTTATAACGGAATATCAAAGGAGACGAAATTGAATTTGATCGCTGACCGGTTGATTTGAATTGACATGATCAAAAGATAAATACTGCAAATCTTCTTAACTCGAATTACCATGGATTTAGGAATTAAAAATGAAATATATCTGGTGACAGGCGGAGCTAAGGGAATTGGAGAGGGCATTGTTCGGGCGCTGGCGGAAGAAGGGGCGATACCGGTTATCATTGGAAGAAGCCCGGAGGTTGGCAAGGTGCTCCTGGGAGAATTGGAAGAAAAAGGACTGAGTGGATACCTGATACACAAAGAACTTGGCACTCCCGAAAGCTGTAAGGAGGTAGTTGACGAAGTAGTAAGTGAATATGATAAGATACATGGATTGGTCAACAATGCGGGGGTAAACGATGGTGTTGGGCTGGAACGAGGCACCCCTGAAACTTTTCTCGAATCCCTTCACAAGAATTTATACCACTACTATTACCTGGCGCACTTCTGCTTGCCTCACTTAAAAAAGACAAAAGGAAGTATTCTTAATATCAGTTCCAAAACCGCGGTTACGGGCCAGGGAAACACTTCGGGATATGCAGCCTCAAAAGGTGCACAAATGGCGCTTACCCGTGAATGGGCTGTAGAATTACTTCAATACGGCATCCGGGTGAATTCCATCATTCCGGCAGAAGTAATGACTCCCCTGTATGAAAACTGGTTACAGAAGTTTGAAAATCCGGAGGAGAAGCTAAAAGATATTACCAGGAATATCCCTTTGGGAGAAAGAATGACAACCAAAGAAGAGATTGCATCAATGGCCGTTTATTTACTGTCAAAACAGGCCTCTCATATCACCGGGCAGCACCTCTACGTGGATGGAGGATATGTACATCTGGACAGGGCCTTAGCCGGAACGGACCTGGTATAAATATCGGACTGTAAGCCCTTGAAAAGTGAATTTTAAAAGAAACCGATCGCTTTCACTGAAGCTTCAGCAAAAATGCAATGAATCTCCTGTTAATGAGGCTAATACACAATTTTCCCATATGCAGTTCCCTCTAAAAACCTGGCCCTTTTTAACAGAAAGTATTAACGTAAGAATATTAAACGATCAGTCCAATGGTTAGAATGTTGTTAACAGCCTTAGTGGTTGTCTCCTTCGCATGTCAGCAGTCAAAAGTAGCGCCACCCGAACCCGTTTACCCTGTCCCAAGTGCCCGTCAGTTAGCCTGGCATCAGCTCGAATTTTACGCCTTTATTCATTTCAATATGAATACATTCACCAACATGGAGTGGGGATTTGGAGATGAAAGTCCGGGCCGGTTTGATCCAACAGAACTCGATACACGTCAGTGGGTCAGGGTCGTAAAAGAAGCAGGAATGAAGGGGATCATTCTTACCGCCAAACACCACGACGGGTTTTGCCTTTGGCCCTCGTCGTATACGGAACATTCCGTAAAAAACTCGCCATGGAAAGATGGCAAGGGTGATGTTTTAAGGGAACTGTCGGATGCCTGTGAGGAATATGGCTTGAAATTCGGGGTGTATTTGTCACCGTGGGACAGAAATCATCCCGACTACGGAACTCCGGAATACGTCACTTATTTTCGCAATCAGCTTAGAGAGCTGCTGACGAATTATGGTGAGGTTTTCGAAGTTTGGTTTGATGGCGCGAACGGCGGAACCGGCTACTACGGTGGTGCCAATGAAGACCGCAGGGTAGACAAGAAGTCTTACTATGACTGGCCGAATACATTTTCGATCATTCGTGAATTACAGCCCAACGCTGTAATATTTGGAGATGCAGGACTTGATGTAAGATGGGTCGGTAATGAGCATGGTTTTGCCTATCCGACTACATGGTCAAACTTACTCCGGGATTCGGTGTATGCGGGCATGCCGGAATATTCAAAACAATATTCACCGGGCCAGGAAAACGGCACGCATTGGGTACCTGCCGAGGCAGATGTGTCCATACGTCCGGGGTGGTATTACCATCCTTATGAAGATCATAAAGTGAAGTCATTGCCCCACCTGCTGGATATCTACTACAAGTCGATTGGACAAAACGCCTCACTACTACTCAATTTTCCGGTTGATAATCGTGGACTGATCCATGAGAAAGATGTAGAACAGGTAATGAAACTGGCGGCAAAGGTTAAGGAAGACTTTGCAAATGATCTGGCTGCAGGTGTGAGGGTTAATGCTTCGAACGAAAGAGGAACCGGTTATAAAATCAGCAATGTGGTGGACGGGAAGGCAGAAACATATTGGGCAACTGAAGATGGAGTGACAGCAGCTTCAATTGATTTGTCATTTGGTGAACCTACCATTGTCAACAGGTTTTTGGTGCAGGAGTACGTTGCTCTCGGTCAACGGGTAAAAGCGTTTACACTGGAAGGTAGAACTGACGAAGGATGGGTATCGATAGCCGAAGGGACTACCATTGGGTATAAGCGAATTTTAAGGTTTCCGGATATTGAAGTAGAGGCCCTGAGGATGACCATCAAGGATGCTAAAGCCTGTCCAGCAATAGCCAATATCGAAATATACAAAGCGCCAGCCTTGATTGTTCCCCCTGTAATTGTTCGTGATAGGTTGGGAATGGTCACAATCGAAGTTCCGGATGACAATGTTTCCATTTTTTACTCAATAGATGGATCGGATCCCATGGAAAGTGGCCAAAAATATGCGGGACCATTTGAACAGCATTCACCAACAGTAATTCAGGCGATAGCCAAAGATGAACAATCCGGAAAGGTCAGTGACGTAAGCACCGGGGATTTTGATATTTCAAAGATCAAGTGGTCGGTCGTCGGGAACGATGATGACGCTGAAAAGTTGATAGATGGCTCCGACAACACATGGTGGAGTAGTGAATCCAATGAAGTAGTCATTGACTTAGGTGAAGTTATCCGGATCACAGGCTTTACCTACATGCCAATGCAACAAAGATGGATATCAGGATTTATAAGTGAATATCAGTTATTCACATCTGGTGACGGGATTGATTGGCGTTTGTCATCAGAGGGAGAGTTTTCCAATATTCTGAACAGCCCCATACTTCAGACGATCAATCTGAATTCAGCAACTGATACAAAGTTTATCAAATTAAGAGCTATTAAAACAGTGGATGACAGGCCGGCGTCTTTTGCGGAAATATCTGTTTTGACCAGGTGATAAATGCAGGCTATAAAAGAAGGATAATTATGATACAAAAATTTGTGAGATGCCTTATTCTGACCATCGTACTTTTATCCTGTAACAAAAAAAATGAACAGAGAAAACCGTATATTTCAGGTTTTCAAAAAGGGAGTTTCGGCTATGACCTTCAGTGGCTGAACCAATATTCCGATCCGATTATTTTGAAGAGTGAGAACAACTTGGCCCAGGTATTGCTTTCGCCGGAGTACCAGGGACGGGTGATGACCAGCACGGCCGCCGGGCCTGAGGGATACAGCTTCGGCTGGTTAAACCACAAACTCATTGCCTCCGGAGAAAAAATGGAACATTTCAATCCAATTGGAGGAGAAGAGCGTTTTTGGCTGGGGCCTGAAGGAGGGCAGTTCTCAATATTCTTCAAATCCAACACTTTATTTGAATTTGAAAACTGGTATGTTCCCGCTGAAATAGATACGGAACCTTTTCGGGTTGTGAGTGCGAATGATAAAGAAGCCAGCTTCGAACGGGAAATGCAACTGGTCAATTATTCCAACACAATATTTGACCTGAGGGTAAACAGAACCGTACGATTGCTGGATCAGGGGCGGATCGAATCCAACTTAGGAATTCAAATGTCCGATAGTGTAGTGTGGGTGGGATTTGAATCGGAAAATGTACTTACAAATACCGGGTCAAATGCCTGGACACGGAGCTCCGGGATGCTTTCCGTATGGATACTTAGCATGCTCAACCCCTCTGATTCCACCGTAGTGATCATTCCCTTCAAAACCGGTGATGAAGAAAAACTGGGACCCGTTGTTACCGATGACTATTTCGGCAAGGTACCCGCCGGGAGACTTTCAGTTAAAGATGGCCTGGTGTTCTTTAAAGCTGACGGAAAGAAAAGGAGTAAAATAGGGATATCACCCCGAAGGGCTTTACCTTTAGCCGGTAGTTACGATCCCATCACCGGGGTATTGACAATCGCTCAATTTTCATTGCCGGCAAATAACTTCACCTATGTAAATTCATTGTGGAAGCTGCAGGACGATCCTTTCAAAGGTGACGCTGTCAACTCCTATAATGACGGTCCGCTGGAGGATGGCAGCCAGCTTGGACCATTTTACGAACTTGAGAGCTCTTCGCCTGCGGCATCGTTGCAACCAAATGAGCAATTGACGCATATACATCGCACATATCACTTTATCGGAAGTACGGAAACTTTAGATCCACTGGTGAAGACTGTTTTTGGAATTGGAATTGAAGAAATCCTCAAAGCCCTTTGAAGCATTCGGTTATTATAATGATGATCTGTGCACTTTGCTCATGTCAAAAGAGAGGTGACAGTGATGAACGCAATTTTCCTCATTGGAAATGGAAAGGTGCGCCAACATTTCATTATACGGAAGTTGAAGGTATTGGGGCAGAACAGGGAGTGACAAGGAGAGATCCAAGCGATGTGATCAAGGTTGAAAAAACCTGGTACGTATGGTACACGAAGGTACATGCATTGACCGCTGGAGAAAAGACTCCCATTTATCCTGAAGGATACTTCGGGACCATCTGGTATGCAACTTCCGTTGATGAGGGATATAGCTGGGAAGAAAAAGGGATGGCAATTTCAAAAGGTGAAAACAGTGCATGGGACAGCTTTGGAGTATTTACCCCAAACATTATTCGGACAGAAGGAAAATACTTTTTGTATTACACCGGAGTTCGCAATGGATTTGACAATAAAGAAGAAAGCCTGGTTAATGAGACCCGTATAGGTGTGGCGGTAGCCGATAGTCCTGACGGTCCCTGGTTGAAAAAAGCGGAACCGGTAATCAAACCCGCAGCTGATGACTATGAAAAGTTTGATAGTTATAGGGTGGATGATGCCTGTCTGGTAGAAAAAAATGGAAAATTCTACCTGTACTATAAAGGTCGGCAATCTAAAAAGGCCTTTGAAGAGGAAGTTAATACCGTCTTAAGAACGAAGATGGGTTTAGCCATTGCAGATCGGCCTGATGGTGACTTTACCAGGCAAAACGGCGGCAACCACATACAGGACAGCGGGCATGAGGTAGCCGTATGGCAGGAGAGAAAGGGCTATTATTCCATGGCTTCAAGGCATGGTGAGAATGGCAACTCCATCTGGTTTTCTGAAAACGGACATGATTTCACTATCATAATCAGGGGCTTGATCAACCAACCAAATGCTCCCGGATTTTTCCGCCCCGAATTGACAGGATCAAAAAGCACTTCTGAACGCTGGGGAATTGCCATTGCTACGTACGAAGGTGATCCCTATTTACATCGCTTCACTATGAAATTTGAATGATAATACTTCCGGATATTTGATATGAAAAGATTACCATCCCTGCCTTTGTTTTTGGCTGCGGGCTTGCTTATTGCATGCAATGAAAGCTCGTTCGATCCGGGTAAATACGCAGATCAATCCAGTGATAAGCCTGCTGTATACAAAGACAAACAACTCAAATACATTGGGATGCCGGTCGGAGGTATCCATTCCGGACAGGTTTATCTGGGAGGAGATGGTCAGCTTTGGTATTGGGATATTTTCAACATCAGACGCATTAACCCCGGAGGTCCGGGAGATAAATTTTATCTCAATCCCATGGTACAGAAAAGGCAATTTGAGCAGGGTTTTGCCGTGAGGATCAAGAGGTTTTTACCTACCTCGAAGACCCCAATTGTAAAACATCTTTGTACCGGAGGCTTTGCAGATATCAATTTCAGAGGGGAATATCCTATCGGAAAGGTAACTTACAAGAACCCGGGATTTCCTCTTTCAGTTTACCTGAATTCCTTTAGTCCTTTTATTCCGACCGATCACGAATCATCGGATTTTCCGGCAATAGTGATGGAATACACTCTTAAAAATGATGGTAATAGCGCTTTTTCAGTAGAGCTGTTAGGCTGGTTGCAGAACATGTCCAATTTTCAGACGGCTCCAAAGGGGAATGGAAAACATAGAAACGTTGTAGTAGAATCGGGAAATACCTTGCAATTAGTCCTGTCATCCGATGTAACCGCGGAAAACAGGGATTTACCGGACTACGGAAATATGTCGTTGACACTGATAGAAGGAGACAATGGCTGGGCAACGCCGGAAGCTCCAAAGGACATTTATTATAATCTGCCGGAAGTGGCTCCGTCTGAAAATAAAACTGCAGAAACGATTTTAGGCCAAACACTGACAGGAGCAATTGGAAAAGAAATCACGTTGAATCCCAGAGAAAGCAAAACCGTTACATTCATCATCTCATGGTATTTTCCCAATGTTCACCGGAAAGAGAGTGGATTTCATGACCTGAAGAACAGGGAAAGCCTTCGGCACTACTACAGCAGCAAATTCAGTTCATCACAGGATGTTGCAAATCGCATCGTTGCAAACCGGGATGAATATTTTTCAACGACAAAATTGTGGAACAAAACCTGGTACGATTCATCACTCCCGGTCTGGTTTCTTGACCGGATCTTTATCAACACCAGTACACTCGCCACCACTTCCTGTTACCGCCTTGATGACCTCACAGATGATCCTGACAATGAGGGCCGGCTTTATACCATGGAAGGCGTCTATTTGGGACATGGTACCTGCACACATGTTTTTCACTATGAACAGGCACTTGGCAGGGTTTTCCCTGCACTGGCCCGTCAGTTGAGGGCACAGGTTGATTATGGGTTATCCTTTAGGAAGGACGGGATCATTGGCTACAGAGGAGAGCTGAGTAGTATTGGTCGCCATGATGGCCGTGGCTATGCTGTCGATGGCCAGGCCGGTACAATTCTTCGTACTTATCGCGATTATACTACTTCATCGGATAATGATTTTCTGGAGGATCATTGGCCCAAAATAAAGAAAAGTATTGAGTACATGATTGCCCATGATTCGGAGAAAACAGGTGCACCCGATGGGATACTGGAAGGGGCCCAGTATAATACACTGGATAGAATGTGGTTCGGGAAAATTACATGGATCAGCAGCATGTACAACGCCGCTTTGAGGGCTGGTGCAGCCATGGCAATAGAAATAGGTGACATCGCTTTTGCCGAGAAATGCAGTGATATTGCGGACAAGGGGAAGAGAAATATGACTGATGAGTTATTCAATGGGGAGTATTTCATAAATGTTCCCGATCCTGAAAATCTTACTTCTCCCAACTCTAATATTGGATGCCATATTGACCAGGTACTTGGACAATCATGGGCAATACAGGCCGGGTTGCCAAGGGTTCTGCCTGAGGAAGAAACTATTAGCGCATTGAAGTCCATTTTCAAGTACAATTATCAGGAAGATGTAGGGACGTATCTGGATACTGCTGCCATCAAAAATTCCCGGTTCTATGCTTTGCCGGGAGAAAGCGGTACTATCATGTGTTCTTTCCCCAGGGGCGGTGCGGACAAGGCACCCGGACAAATCCAAAATGATTGGGAGAAACTGGTCGTGGGTTATTTTAGTGAAAGTATGACTGGATTCACCTATCAGGCGGCAGCTCATATGATAGCTGAAGGTTTGGTAGATGAGGGTATGAAAATGATCAAAGCGATTCATGACAGGTATGCTCCTGAGAAAAGAAATCCATATAATGAGGTTGAATATGGAAACCATTACACACGTGCCATGTCGAGCTATGGAGCTCTCATAGCGGCATCCGGATTCACTTATTTTGGACCAAAAGGTATTATCGGTTTTGCTCCGAAGATCAGCCCTCAGGATTTCAGATCGGCTTTTATTGCGGCAAAAGGGTGGGGTACCTATTCTCAGGTGCTGAATGACGGTAGGCTACACGCTGAATTGCAACTGAGCTATGGCTTTTTGCAATTAAATGAAATCCATCTGAATGCCAGAGCTACCAATTCAGAAGTATTCTTCAATAATGAGAAAATAAATGCATCGACGAGAGAGGTGGATGGGAAAGTGGAATTAACCGGCCTGGATGTTGAAATGAAAAAGGGTGATGTCTTGCGAATTGTTCTTGAAGATTAGATCAGCCGGGCCAGCTATATTTTATGCATATCAGGTTTGATGCATGGCCTTTTGAATTGATGATTATTTATGGAGCTCCGGCAATTGGAAGTGATGAAAATTACCACTGCAGAATGAGCAAAATTGAGATTGACCTTTTATTTAATATTACAAATAACTAAAACGATGAAAGTGAAACAATGTGTAATATTGATTTTTGTGACCCTGGTTATATTTAGTTGTAGCCACAAGGAGGAAAAAAGTAAGTGGACAGCTAGCGATATCAGAACTTACTATAAAGCGGCCCCCGAAAATGTACAAACCCGGTGGTCAAGTGCAGAAAACCCCAATGCGGAAAAGGGACAGGGAGGAAAAACAAATAAGGGTGCTAAAGGAGATGCTTTTCGTATGATCGGTCCGGGAGATAGCAGTATCATTTTTGATCAGAAGGGTGCCGGGATCATTACAAAAATATGGAGTGCCTGTTCATTTGGGTGGACGCATGAAAACCGCAGGAAAGTGGTCATCAATATGTATTGGGATGAAAGTGAAAAACCTGCAGTTTCCGTGCCGTTTACTGACTTCTTCGGTATCGGTCATGGATTGATGCGGCCGTTTGAAAATGAGTTTTTCGCCATGCCCGAAGGAAGATCCTTTAATTGCTTCAGTCCAATGCCATACCAAACTGCAGCCAGAATTGAGATCGTTAACGAAACTGACAAGTTCCTGATGTTTTACAACAAGGTAGATTTTGTCAAATTGACTGAACTCGATGACGATGTTTTGTACTTCCATGCATTCTGGAACAGGGACACGGCAACAACCAAAGGGGTGGATTATGAAATTTTACCGAAGGTAGAAGGCAGAGGCCGATATATGGGTACAAATATCGGGGTGATTGGCAGTGAAGTTTACAGGGGTACATGGTTTGGGGAAGGAGAAGTCAAGATCTATCTGGACGGAGATTCTGAGTACCCTACATTGGTCGGGACCGGCACCGAGGATTATATAGGTACGGGCTGGGGTCAGGGCGAATATGTCAACCGGTTTCAGGGGAGTCTCGTCTCAGACCGGCAAAATGACATCTACGCATTTTATCGCTACCATCTCATTGATCCGGTTTACTTCCATAATGATTGCCGTGTGACCATTCAGCAAATCGGGAACTCAGTCCGGAATAAGATCAGGGAGATGAACGAAAACGGAGCAGACATTACACCAGTGTGGTCATATGTCGAAAAAGACGGTTATGATGCTGCAAAGCGCTATTTGGATATGGAAAATCCCCCAGCTGTGGAAAGTGATGAATTTCCGGATAATGTTTCCACTAACTTTTATCGAAGTGATGATGTATCAGCCACTGCCTATTTCTACCTGGACCGACCATCCAATGATTTGCCACCGCTACCTTCTCTTGATGTAAGATTGAAAAATCTAAAGCGAAAGGTTTACGACAAGCTGGCGGAGAAGTGGTGAGAAATGAGGATCCACGCATTGATATCCGGTTATTAATGAGGTTTGAACCATGAAAATATATAAAACTTTCGAAGGAGCTGTCGTTCACCATGGTGATAAATTCTATCTAATAACAGACCGGAAATGGGACGAACTAATCAACCGGGAGGGGCTATACCAGGCATTATTGGATGATCTAAGGAACGTGACACCTTCAGGTAATGAAAGTTTAATAAGGTCAATTCAGGCACCGATTGAAGGCCAGGAAATATGGGCTGCAGGTGTGACTTACAAGCGGAGCAAAGAGGCGAGGATGGATGAATCCCGGAAGTCAGGGGGTGATACCTTTTACGATAAAGTATACGATGCTGAGCGACCGGAACTGTTCTTTAAAGCACTGGCCAATCGAACTGCCGGTCCCGGAGGGACTGTCAATATCAGGAAAGATTCTACGTGGGATGTGCCCGAGCCGGAATTGACACTTTTTGTTAGTTCAGAAGGAACAATTGAAGGATATTCGATAGGTAACGACATGAGTTCCAGGAGCATCGAGGGGGAAAATCCACTTTATCTCCCGCAAGCCAAAATTTACGAAGGTTGCGCCGGACTTGGACCTTGCATCTACGTGCCCGGGGGACCAATCAATCCTGATACCGAGATCAAACTGGAAATTACAAGACAGGGGGATAGTGTTTTTTTGGGTAGTGTACCTATTAGTAATATGAAAAGAAAACACTCAGAACTGGTAAGTTTTCTTTTTATGGAGTGTGATTTCCAAAATGGGTGTTTCCTGATGACCGGAACGGGTCTTGTACCACCTGATGATTTTACCCTGGCAGCAGGTGACGAAATCAGGATTACCATAGATCCGATCGGGACACTGATCAACTACGTCAGTCAGAAAGCCCCGTTGTAAATTATCCGGGAAGTTTACATACATCAGATCAATGTATGGTACGGGATGCAAATATTAAATATATTGTAAAATCGTATGAGCCGATTGCTGTTCTATTCCCTTCTTGCTGTCACACTGGGCACCTGTGCTCCAGAGGATAATATTGATAAAACCAGGCCCAATATCGTTTTGATCTACACTGACGACCAGACCCATGAAACCATTGGCGCCCTTGGAAATAACCTGATCCGGACGCCGAACATGGATCGTCTGGTAAATTCCGGCACCACCTTTACTCATGCCTACAATATGGGGGGCTGGCACGGTGCTGTTTGTGTGGCTTCCAGGTCCATGATGATCTCAGGGACTACCTTATGGAGGGCCAGGCAATTGGAGAACAGGTGGAGAGAAAAAGACTCGACTGCTATCGCACAGACGTGGGGCAGACTCCTGGCCAGCCAGGGTTATAATTCCTATATGACGGGGAAGTGGCATGTCAATGCTCCGGCCAAGCTTGTTTTTGACACTGTCGTGCATGAAAGACCCGGAATGCCCGGAGATTTCAGAGGCGAACTGGGTCCCGCTATCAAAAAATGGGAAAATGAGTCTGCTAAAATGGAAGATTGGAATGACTATATGCCTTTAGGTTACGGCAGACCAAAGGCCGAAAGCGATAATAGCTGGTCACCGACTGATACTACGCTGGGTGGTTTTTGGGAAGGAGGAAAACACTGGAGTGAGGTGGTGAGAGATGATGCACTGGCCTTCATTGAAGATGCAGGCGAAAATGATGATCCTTTCTTCATGTACCTGGCCTTCAATGCACCACATGACCCGCGCCAGGCGCCGCAACGGTTTATAGATATGTATCCTATCGAAAACATACCTGTGCCGGAGAACTTCCTGCCGGAGCACCCCTGGAAAGATAGTATCGGGAACAGCCCTTCGCTGAGGGATGAAGCACTGGCTCCGTACCCACGAACCGAGTATGCGATCAAAACACACATGCAGGAATATTACGCTATTATTTCACATCTGGATCATCAGGTAGGAATGATACTGGATGCATTGGAAACATCAGGTAAAATGGAAAATACTTACATCTTTTTCACTTCCGATCACGGCCTGTCCGTCGGACAGCACGGATTGCTGGGAAAGCAAAGTCTTTATGATCATAGTGTTCGAGTCCCTTTGATAGTTACCGGACCTGACGTGCCAAAAGGGCAAAAACTGAGACAGGATGTTTATCTGCAGGATATAATGGCTACAAGTCTTGAATTGGCGGGCATTGAGAGACCCTCGTATCTTGAGTTCAACAGTTTCCTGGACCTGATCAACGGTGAAGCTGAGGAGAGTCATTACAAAGCTATTTACGGCGCTTATGTGGACTACCAGAGAATGATCAGGAAAGATGGCTTCAAGCTTCTGATATTTCCAAAAGCCGGACAGGTCCTGCTCTTTGATATGCAAAACGATCCACTTGAACTGAATAATCTGGCAGACAGACCTGAATACTCCGAAAAAGTTGGCGAGTTGTTTATGGAGCTGCTCGATCTTCAGAAGGTCATGGGCGATGACCTTGATCTGACAATGATATTCAACGAAGTTCCGGGAGTGAATTGACCGACGTAGTGTATGATTGTTCGATCACAATCCCACGGTTCCTATTTGTTTATGATCCTGTCTGCCGGGATGACACGATAGTGAATACCCTCATACGGGCTTTCCACACCAGCCTCGAATAATACAATAATGTCACCGTTGCTCAATTGAGCCAGATCCGAATATGCCGAATGAGATCTATATATGGATATCTTATTATTCCAGGACCTTCCCTCATCGGTACTCACCGACAGCGTCATGTTAACACGTTTGTTTTTGTCAGCAGGATTGGTGAATAGTAATAAATTTTTCCCTTGCCGATTGATGTTTAAGAGGGCTCCCTGACATCTTGGCTCAGGTAACTGGAAATCAAACCGTTGATCTATCCAGGATTTACCTCCGTCCTTACTTATTGCCACCTGTCTTACCTGGTCCTCCTTTCTTGCGTAGTTGCGCATGTTTAAGATCAGATCGCCGTTAGCCAGCTCAGCAACGGAACATTCATTCACCTGGTTCCTTGGTGTAGTCCCTCCCAATTGCCAGGATCTGCCATTATCGTCCGAGTAGATTATATGAGAGTAGTATTTCTTTGATTCTCTTTCAATGTGATCGCATGGAACGATCAAACGACCTTTGAACTCCGAAGTTTCAAGCTGTATACCATGTACGGGCCCTGTGGCATACCACGTCCAGTGCGGCAACTTCACCGCAGTGGAAATATTCCTGGGAGCTGACCAGTTTTCACCGGCATCTTCCGATACCATGTGATAGATTTCGCGGCCTCCTATGCTAGTACCATCGATGATCTCCGATTCGTGGTCTTCTCCGTTGTTCCAGGTTAGCAAAAGATGAATATTTCCTGTTTCTCTATCCACGACGGGGGATGGATTTCCACAAACGTTCTTATCATCATCCCATAACACTTCCATTTGACTCCATGTTTGTCCGTTGTCCGTGGATCTTTTCATCACGAGATCGATATCTCCTGTATCCGAACAACTTGTCTTTCTTGCTTCGCAAAATGCAAGTATTGATCCATTATTCGCAACCACTATAGATGGGATCCTGTAACAGGCATAATTACCATCACCGCTTTGAAACAGTGTCGAAACTTCCGGATGCAGGCTTTGGCTGGTTTGCCCCAAGGCACCAAATACTATCTGCAAACAGATCACAAATGATGAAATAGCCGGGTTCCTTACCATCGTTTCGGATCATTCGGTAATGGAGAGCATATACTTTGCTACCTCCAGCCGCGTTTCCTCATCAATGTAATTCTGAGGAGGCATTTCCGGGTAATCTTCACGTCGGCGTATGGGCGCGGCAATGTAGTCAGCTATTCCCTGCGGATTATCCTTGTATAATGCCTGTAAAGTGATGGTGGGTGGCCCGATCATCCGTACATTGTAGGCATGGCATCCGGCACAAATTCCATAGTAGGTTAGCTTGCTTCTTTCCAGTGCCGTGATCTCCCGGGGCGCAACAGGCTCGTCCAGTAAGAAAGTGCGGACACTACTGGTATTGGTAATCCTGGCAGGCCCGTACCCTCCGAGCCCAAATGTCCTGTAGCGATCCTTATTCCGGATGGTGCTGCCAACACCCCCTCCAACGGCAATGATATCAGGACCTTTATTGCTCATTTGGGTGAGCATCAGGGCTTTTACATCAGCTACCGGATCATTACCGTTGTCAAACATGATGTTATCCAGTATCACTAGCCGGTCAGGGTTCGGCTCGGATTCGGGATCCGAAGTGAGATTGGCAAATACATGATCCGTGATGGCAATACCTGCATTGTCGTTTCCGGTAATAATATTATTTTCAATGATCACGTCATCAGCGGCCATGACCAGTAATCCGGTCCCTTTTGGCACACCTGCGACAATAGATCCCGGTGCGCCAAAATTTTCCGTATTGTTGTTTACAACGAAGTTGTTCCGGACGATTACGTCATAACATGTCTTGATTGGCAATCCCGGTGTAATGAAAACCAGGATGCCTGCCGTATTATCGTGTGCGTAATTTCCCTCAACTAAGGAGTGACGTGTATTTTCGATTTCAATCCCGGCAACACTTTCATACACTTCATTGTAAAGTACGTCAATGTTATCACACATCCCCACATATATTGCCGCATCTTCAATGCCTGAAAGAACATTATGCTCGATCAACCCGTTTTTTCCAAATTCAGGGAAAATGCCATAGACGCCCGCATCCACAATCCAGTTATTCCTCAAAACAAAGTTGTTACCGGCCTGCCCCATGATGCCGTTACCCTTGTAATCAATGATCCTGAAGTTTTCAATCAAAATGCCGTTTCCTGAATACAGAAAAGCATCATTGAGTTGTTTCTCTCCGTTTAATGTTGGCCATTCACCCCCGGAGATTACACCCTGCAACGTAATCTTGTCTTTATCGATATACACGGTCTCATTGTATGTCCCCGGGTATACCCGGATCATGTCACCCGGATTGGATTCAGTTACAGCTTTTTGTATCGATTCCCCATCCTTTACTTCAAATATCCTGCCTGTTTCCGCATTGAAAAAAGAAGGAATTGTGCCTTTGGTCCCTCCGTCTTCATTAGAATACTGAACCGGTGGAGGCGGGGGAGCAGAGGTTTTTGACAGGAACTGCCAGCCAATAACAAGCCCCACAACAAACAGGAAAAGACTTAATAACACCCCTCTCATGCGATTAGGTTTTTTCATATCCAATATTAGTTTACCAATACCTGAAGTCCCGAGGGCAATACTTCAGGTATCCGCGGTTTAAATGTTTCGTCGGTTAAAGTTTTTAAAAAATCGACCAGCCTGTCCAACTCCTCTTCACTCAGATCCGGTTCCCAGATATGCCAATGTAGGATCAGGTTTTCGTCTTCCGGGACGGCATGTCCTCTTCCTTTTGTATAAAAAGCTACGGCTTCACGTAGTGTTTTAAAGTTACCGGAGTGCATATAGGGCGCAGTCTTTTCTATATTTCTAAGACTCGGTACTTTGAAGCCGCCTCTCAGGTCTTTGTTAGCGTATGGGATTTCGGCGCCCGGATCAAAAGGGAGTCCTTCAGGACTGGGTGTTCCTATTACGGCAATTTGCTGATTCGTAAAAAGTGGAGGAGTGTGACATTCCGCACATCGGGCAACAAATGATCGAAACACGTTCATACCTTCGATTTCCTGCTGAGAAAGTGCGGCGTGATATCCGTGAGCATACTGATCATACCGGCTGTTTAGCGATATCAGGGACGATTCGAAAGCTGCTATGGCAGTGTAGATCTCGTTAAGTGATATGTCATCTGAAGCACCTCTGACCGGGTAGGCCTGTGCAAATAAGTTTCTGTACTCACTAATGTTATTCAGTTTTGAAAGCAGCTCTTCCGGTGTGGTCCCCATTTCGTCTTCCGAATAGAGAGGTCCTTCCATTTGCTCTTCCAGGCTTGATGACCGGCCATCCCAGAAGAAAGTTCTGAGATAAGCAACATTCCATAACGATGGAGCGGATCTTGGTAAAACAGAACCTTTTATTCCATGACTTTGGGGCAGGCCATCACTAAATCCCAGATCGGGATTGTGGCAGCCTGCGCATGATATCGAATTATCATTGGATAGCACAGGATCAAAAAAGAGATACCTTCCGAGATCGATTTGCTGAGGAGAAAATTTGTGTCTTGCTTCCGGTAAAGCTGTTTTCAAACCACCTACACCTTTGTCATACAGCGAACTGTATTGCAGATATAGGTTCCGGGATTCACATTCGTTATTTTCATTGAGCTCAAATCCGGGGGGACAAGTGCCGGATAAAATTATCTTTCCGCCTGCAGGGTGTTGCCGGCTACCTATGGTACTGAAAAGAATGAAAAGGAGAAGTAACGCTATGGGAATGGAGTAAGCTTTCAAGACGGGTTAATCTTCCAGGGAACGAATATAAGCCATTACGTCGTTCACAGCTTCAGGTGTTGTCAAAATTGATGACATCATTTTCATCTGGGCTCCATATACATCATCTGGATGGTTGCCACGTTTGCCTTCTCTAAATTTATTGTATTGTGCTGCAAGGTACCAGTCATCCACTCCCACCAATCGCGGTGAGTTCAAAGATTCAATACCAACGGCTGCAGGGCCATGGCAGGCGCCACAGACCATGTCATATTGTGTTTTACCTTTTGAAGGATCACCGTCTATTGTCTTTATCGTTTTGATCGGTGGCAATGTTTTGATAAAATCAACGACAATATTGACAGCTGATTCATCAGGTAGTGCTTTTGCAATGGCTGCCATTTGGGCTCCATTCGTGTCGTCAGGATCGTTCCCCCTTATGCCATTTTTAAAATGCAGGACCTGGCGCTTCAGGTACCAGTCGTCCTGGTTGACTAGTGAGGGAGCCCCCAGTGTCCTGTTACCCTCGGCTTTCTCACCATGACAGGCTACACAGGTAGCAAACAATTCTTTTCCATCTTTATTTGTGAGATCAGGGATGGGGGTAGAAGCGTTATTCTCATGATCAGGAGTTGCTACAGCCTCTTCTCCTGTTTTTTTTTCGGTTGGCAGGCATCCCACAAATAATATGAAGATCAGCATTTTCAGTTTGTTGATCATAAGACTGGACTTATCAATTTGGTCACCAAATGCACTTTGCAAATATTCCGAAAGCAATGATCTAAGACAAATTAGGTAATTTGAAGGTATATTAATCACATACCCATATCACCTTGCACAAAAACACTAAAAATGATCAGTATTAAATTGAGACAGGCAATTCCTGTGTACCTGTTTGTCCTGCTTGCCGGCAGTATTTCTGCTCAGCCTGCCACTATCAGCGAAGAATCTATATCACTCAACACCTACATGTTTTCGGATCCGGATCCCGTTCCGCACAATAAGGTGATGTATCCGTATTTCCGCTTTGACGGATACCAGTCCGATGGTGTAATGAATGAGTGGAATATGGTGGTCCTGGAAAATGAATATATCAAAGTATTTGTATCACCGGATGTCGGCGGAAAGGTCTGGGGTGCAGTTGATAAGAAAACCGGAAAGGAATTTGTCTATTTCAATCATGCCGTGAAATTTCGTGAAATTGCAATGCGTGGCGCATGGACATCCGGCGGTATTGAGTTTAATTTTGGAATAATAGGACATGCACCATCATGCTCTACACCAGTAGATTATTTTACGCGGGAAAATGAGGATGGCAGCGTGAGCTGCTTTGTTGGAGCGACTGACCTGCCATCTCAGACGCGATGGACTGTCGAGATCAGGCTTCCGTCGGATAAGGCTTACTTCATTACAAAAAGTACGTGGCGAAATAGCTCCCCGATGATACAGTCCTACTACCACTGGACCAATGGCGGTTTTAAAGCGGATGGTAACCTGGAGTTTGTTTATCCCGGAACCCATTACATTGGCCATGATGGCAATGCTCACAAGTGGCCAACAGCTGAGAACGGGAAAAAGATCAATTTTTACAAGGAGAATGCATTTGGGTCATACAAATCTTATCATGTGTTGGGAGGTTACACGGATTTTTTTGGAGGCTACTGGCATGATGACGATTTCGGGACCGTACACTATTCGCCATATGATGAAAAACCCGGCAAGAAGATATGGGTATGGGGCTTGTCCCGCCAGGGTATGATATGGGAAGATCTGCTGACCGATACCGATGGCCAGTATGTCGAACTCCAATCCGGAAGATTGTTCAATCAGGCTGCCCCTTCCAGTACACAAACTCCTTTCAAACACCGGGGATTCAGACCCGGCGTGGTTGAAGATTGGACGGAGTATTGGTTCCCGGTAAGTGGTACAAAAGGATTCAATATCGCAACACCACATGCTGTTGGTAATTTCAGCGTGGAGAATGAAGAAATCCGGATGACCTTGTACGGCGTTCAGGAGATCGATGATACCATAAAGGTCATGGATGGATCAAATGCCCTGTTTTCACAAAGTGTAAGCCTAAAGCCTACTGAGACGTGGTCCGGCTCTGTCAATTTTAATGGAAATGCCGATGACCTGGAAATTCAATTGGGTGGTAGCAAGCTGCAGTATTCGTTTAAGAATGAAACTGATCTCAGCCGCCCGCTTTCTGCTGCCGAATTTGACTGGGAAACAACGTATGGGTTGTACCTTAAAGCAAGAGAATGGTTTTATCAAAGGCAATATGCTTCGGCAAAGAAAGAGATCATAACATGCCTTGAGCAGGATCCTAATTTTCCTCCGGCCCTGTCTTTGGCCGCATGGATCGCCTGGTATCAGATGGATTATCCGAAAGCTTTTGACTACGCAAGAAAAGCGTTGTCCATCAATGCTTATGATGCTGAAGCAAACTTCATTTACGCGTTAAGCAGTGTCGAGCTGGGCAACCTGGCCGATGCACGGGATGGTTTTTCCCTGGCCGCTGCTGATCCGGGATGGAAGCCTGCGGCGCTTATGGAGCGGGCAAAGCTTGAAATGAAAGAAGGCAATTTTGACCGCGCGGAATCTTATGCGCGCAAATGTCGGGAAGTTATGCCGGCAAGTGCAGAGGCTTCCCTGATACTGGCAATGACGGCAAGATTAAAAAATGATTTAAATGAAGCGATTTCCATAGTTGATGAAATAATTGAGGATGATCCATTGTTTCATTCGGCCCGGTTTGAGAAGTTATTGCTTTCCAGGCAAAAATCTGATATGGAGAGCTTCCGGGAAAATATTAAAAATGAACTCCCGTATGAATCGTATTTGGAAACAGCTCACTTTTATATTCAGTGCGGTCAATACAGGGATGCATTGAAGGTTTTGTCACTTTCACTGGAAGATCCGGTAAAATCTTATTGGTCGGCGTGGCTTGTGAGCAAAATGGGAGAAGACGAATTGGTGGATTCGTATCTTGATCAGGCAATGGATGGAAATCCTTCCCTGGTTTTTCCCCACCGTTCATTCAGTGCCAAAGTACTGCAATGGGCAAATACCAAAAGACAACATTGGAAAAACGACTATTACCTTGCGGCAATTGAATGGAGCCGGGAAAATGCGGAAGAGGCCAGGAAATTACTGATTCGAAGCTATGGTACTACGACCTATGCGCCATACTTTTTGATGTTGGAAAAACTTGAGAATGATCCGGAAGAAAAAATAAAATATGTCCAAAAAGCAAGGGACCTGGACTCAGACACATGGCGTTCAAGCCTGCGATTGGCACAGTTACATTACCAAAATAAGGAATACCGGAAGGCATACGACATCACGGAAGACCTTAGGAAAAGGTTTCCCGGATATTCAACCATCAACCTTCTGAATATCAAATCCCTGATTGGAATTGAAAAGTACGAAGAAGCCATTTCATTACTGGAAAATACGGTTTTCCTTCCCAGTGAAGGATCCAGGGAGGTCCGTAGTGTATTTCGGGAAGCCTGTATGAACTACGGAATTCGCCTGATGGCAGAAAACAGGTATGATGAAGCTTTGAAATACTTTGGAAAAGCCGGAACCTGGCCTGAGAATCTGGGTGCCGGGAAGCCGTATAACCCTGATGTCCGATTGGAATTATACCTGCAGGCTCGCAGTTTCGATCAGCTTAAACAGAAACGGAAAGCAAACGATCTGTACAGGAGGATAATTTTATCACAAGTTGATAATCCTCATCCTTCCAATACATTGATTGAAGCCCTGGCTAAGAAAAGACTGAATGGCAAAGCTGAGGGAGATGCAGTAATGCAATCCTGGCGTAACAACTCGGCGGATGATAAGGTCTATCAATTTTCCCAGGCGGTTTATGATGGAAATGAATTTCCGGAAGAAGAGGCCCTGTGGAAAGATCAGGATATGCAGCGTGATCCCTCTCTTCAGATCATAATTGATCTGTGGAAAAGAGGCCTGATTTAATTAAAACCCTGAATATGCGCCTGATGAACCTCAAATACGTACCGGTAATACCCGTATTGATCTGTTTGTTATTCTCCTGTTCGCAAGAGAAGAAAAGCATCAACTATCGCTCAAAGGATCTTTCAAATATCAATTACGACATGGTATATGCTGCAGGCAATTGGGATCACCCTGATTACGGAAAAGCCTTTGAATCCAATGGAAACCATAGGATTGTTGTGGAAGTAGAAAATCCTTCGGAGGATATGGTCCAGGCCCGTATACCCTGGAGAAGAAGTGATCCTGACCCGCACCGGAAGGACGTAATAATCGTCGATACAAAGACAGGCGCTCCGGTAGAAAATAAGCTTGTCATGGAGATCAACAATGAATTTGGCTATCTCCTCTTTGAGCCTAACGATCAGTCCAGGCTTTATTATATCTACTATCTGCCTCATGTTTCTACAGGTGGTTATTATCCCAAACTTCACTATAAGGTTTCCCCTGAGCAGGACCGGGATCAGTGGCTGTCTCAAAATGGCCTGATCGAAGATCAACTGACAGATCTGCCATTTGCGAAGATTTCGCGAGCTGAGTCCCTTGATGATTTTCATAGTTTTTTCCCTATGGAGGTAGCAGCACACAGGGATGAAGTACTGAAATATGTTCAAACGAATCCCAGGGCTTTTTACCTGTTCCCTGAGTACCGGGATCGTCCGATCCGCATGGACAGGCAGATCCCTCAGCATTGGGTTTCGGAACTGACGATGGTAGATGGCATAAGTGACGCCGTTCTGAAAGGAGAGTACTACACCTTCCAGATCGGGATCTATTCACCAAATAACGAGCTTGATGGGGTAGAAATAGAATTCTCGGATCTTGAAGGCCGGGGTGGGCAAATTCCTGAAGATCGGTTTACATGCTTCAATATTTCCGGAATTGATTTGAATGGCGTTCCGTTCAGAAAGAAGTTAAATGTTGAAAGAGGCAAAATCCAGGCGTTGTGGTTTGGCCTGGATGTTCCGGGGAATACAAAAGCGGGTGAATACATGGGCCGGATTGTAATCAGTGCCAAAGGCTTACTAGGGGACACCACTTACCTGAGGTTGAAGGTTAGTTCCGAAAAAGCTGTGAACAGGGGTGATGATGATCCTTCAAAAATGTCACGTCTCCGATGGTTGAATTCGACGATCGGCGCCGGGAAAGAATTCATTCTGGATCCTTTCACACCAATTTCATTCACGAATAAGAAGATCAGTATTTTGGGGAGAGATGTCCATTTGGATGAATCCGGATTACCCGCTGGTATCAATTCGTTTTTCACCCAGGAAATGACAACACTCAAACAAGATCCGGAGCGTATCCTGGCAGCGCCCATACAATTTAACATTCAGGAGATTGATGGTGGCAGCATCCGGTGGAGTTCTACTGACTATGCTATTCAACAGGAATTCGGGAGTGAACTGTCATGGGAAACAATCAATGAATCTGAAAATTTCACAATGAAGGTGATTGGCCGTATGGAAATTGACGGCATGCTGTCCTATGAGATGCGGTTGATCGCAAAGGAAAATGTGGATGTAAAGGACATTGGCCTTGTGATTCCCATGGAAAAAGATGCCGCCCGGTATATGCTCGGACTGGGTAGGAAGGGGGGAAGAATGGGCCAGGGGATCGCCTGGAAGTGGGACATCATGAAACATCACGAAGGTGCCTGGCTGGGAAATGTGAACAAAGGACTTCAGTTTGTACTTCGTGACGACAAGTATGAGCGGCCGCTAAATACCAACTTCTATCAGGCCAAACCACTGATCATGCCGGTATCCTGGTACAATGAAGGGAAAGGAGGCATCAACATCACACCCGGAGAGGAAGTTGTAAATATTGAAAGCTATAGTGGCGTCAGAAAAATGGTCCGTGGTGACACATTGAATTTCCATGTCCGGTTTCTCATTACCCCTTTTAAGCTGATCAATACAAATGAGCATTTTTCCACTCGTTTTGTTCACAAATATGTTCCGATTGATACGGCATTGAAATGGAATGGCACGATAATCAATGTACATCATGCCAATGAGATCAATCCGTATATCAACTATCCGTTCTTCAACCTGGAGCAACAAAAGGCCTACATTGATGAAGCCCACGAAAAAGGAGTGAAGGTGAAGCTTTACAATACCATCCGGGAATTGACATACAGGGCTCATGAACTATTTGCAATGAGGAGCCTTGGGGATGAGATATTCAATGACGGCGAGGGAGGGGGGCATAGCTGGTTGCAGGAGCATCTCAGAACGAACTACCATTCAGCCTGGCATGCATGGAGGGTGAATGATGCGGCAATACTTAACAAAGGAACTTCCCGGTGGACGAATTATTATGTGGAGGGCATCAACTGGCTGGCAAAGAACCAGGATATCGACGGGCTTTACCTTGATGATATTGCTTTTAGCCGGACTACTGTGAAGCGCATAGCAAATGTGTTAAGTAAAAACAGGGAGAATTATGTGATCGACCTCCACTCGGCTAATCAGTTCAATCCGCGTGACGGGTTCATCAATAGCGCTTTTCTATATATGGAACACTTTCCCTATGTTTCACGGCTTTGGTTTGGTGAGTATTTCGAGTACGACCTTGGACCTGATTATTGGCTTACGGAAGTTTCCGGTATACCATTTGGCCTGACTGGTGAAATGTTGGAAAAAGGCGGGCATCCTTATCGAGGCCTGGTGTTTGGAATGACTAAGCGGGTTTACGGAAATCACAATCCCAAAGAGATCTGGAAGTTGTTTGATGATTTTGATATTGCCAGTAGCGAAATGCTTGGGTATTGGGTGGACCGTTCTCCGATTAAGACAAGCAGTGAAAAAATAAGAAGTACTGTTTATATGAAAGAGACTGAAGTTTTGATCGCAATCGGCTCATGGTCTGATAGGGATGAAAATGTGAAACTGATCATTGACTGGGACAGGTTGGGAATGAATGAAGCAGATGTAAGCCTTGCCAGTCCTGAAATTCAAGGCCTGCAGGAATTCGGATCATATGATATCCGGCAGCCCGTTCCAGTTAAAAAGAACCAGGGATTAATCCTGATCCTGGACTCCAAATGACAGTCAATACATATGTGAGTTTTGAGGCGAGTTCATTTATTCCGTTGCTTACGCCGGAGGATTTCGCATACTCCTAAGAAGGCTATTGAATGAGATCATCCGGGTCTTCGTCAAACGGACCAACTCCGGGAGGATTGAAAAGGCCCCACCGGTCTATCACATAATTCCATTTGTCAAATGAATTTACCCACTCAATGAAGAGCAGGCGATATTCCTCCACAGCTTCCCGGAGCAGATCAAAATAATACGTTTCCTTAAACCCAAACTGTTTCAGACTATGCGTTTGGACGACAAGGTCCCTGGCTGATTTTCTGATGATCGCAGCATTTTCCATTCTTATGTCATAGAGATCGCCACCTTCGGCGCCTGCCACCTTCACCATAAGATTCATAGCATCACTTCTCATCCATTGACCGGTAAGTTTTAATTCCTCTTTATCCTCCGGAATCAGCTCGATCAACCGGTCTGTGATATCCATTATTTCCTTACCTTTTTGATATATCGGAAGCTTTTCCGGATTTGGTATGTCATCATCATCGTCTTCGTACATTTGTCAGTTTTGTTTAGCAAATGAAAACCTGAAATAGCCGGATCCTCTGTTTGATGTATTCACCACCTAATTTAGCAGAATTCCCGTTTTCAGTATAATTATAAAAACGCCATTTTTGCAGGTTTACCACCCACAACAGATCTTACAAAGAGATGGCCTTATGTAATTCCACATCACTTATTACCGATTCCTTATCCACGTAATTATCATGTACGGCCATCCCGGAATAAACCGGAATAACCCTCTGACACAGCCTTCGTGGTAAATAACTGAAAGGAGCATTTCCTAACTTGATTCAACCGAATAACTCTCAGTTATCTTTGTAGATACTGCATAGTCCGTACTTGCCCAGGTTTGCCAATAAACCTGGCCGCGAACTATTACGCTTCCCGGAATTTGAAGGACAAACTCAGTTTGGTTCTGAAAGCGGTGATTTTGCCGTTTTCAATCTTAACGTCCTGCGAAACGACTTCTGCTATGCGTAAGTCGTCCAACGTTTCACTGGCACGCTTCACGGCAGTTTGTGCGGCATCTTCCCATGACTTTTCACTGGAAGCTACAACTTCTATAACCTTATAAACACTTGACATTCTCATGAATTTTAGTTCGAACTGAATTTACAAACTATGCATTAGGATGAAAAATTAATGGTCCGGAAAATCACTATTTAACGGTTAATCGGTAAAATATGGCCGTTCATTGAAAGTCCTGACCGGAAAGTGAATTACAATTAAACTTTCAATTATTTTAGTCGCAATTTGTATTAGGGGATCTTTTATTAAAATTGTTTAACGACAAACCTGCGAACCAATTTTGATTGCCTTCTGTAGAACGCTGCTGATCTTAGTATGTGCTATTTACACTTGCAGAGCACAATCCCAATACCAACTTGGTGATCTGGATCTGGATGGGAATATTGCTGCCTGGTATGACCTGACAAACGGTATTCGAAACTACGAGCTTTTCGAGGGTGTTTATGTACCCATTGAGACGAGGTCGCCATTTTCTCATCAATTTTTTGGTGAAAACAACTGGACTGTCGGATCAATTGTATTTGCAGGTAAGACATTCAGTAATGTGCAAATGCTATATGATATTAATCAGGACTTCCTGATCGTCAGAAATTTAAATCCGACGGATCCATCCAGCCAGTCGCTGAAGATCAATCAGGACAAAATAGAAAGCTTCACCCTTCAGAATACCTTTTTTCGAAATATTCAAACGGGGAAGCATTCAACCCTGAAATCAGGCATATACGAAGTGATCTATGAAGGTGAGATAGCTGGTGTGTTTGTCAAAAGGATAAAAGATGATAAAGTAATGGATGATGGTTTTGAAAGAGGTATTTACTATTACGAAAAGAACAGGTACTTCCTCGTAAGAGGAGACAGCTATTTTCCATATAGGGGTAAGAATACATTTTTCCAGGCCTTCCGTGAATTCAAGCCTCAGATCAAGGCCTTCGTAAAAAGAAACGGACTTATTCTGAAAAAAGGAAACGACGCTCATATTAAATCACTTATTGAATACTGCGAAGAATTAATTAGCAATTGATCCGGATTAGTTTTTATATCACAGCCCTTCTGATCTCCCTGGTTTTGCACGGGCAAAGCAGCCTGGAGACCTACTCGGGATCTTTTGATTCGGTTTCTCTTGAAACGGTAATTAAGGACATTGAAACTCAAACCGGTTACCGGTTCTTTTACAGACAGGAGTGGCTGGAGGACATCCAAATTAGCGTCAGGCTTGAAGAAACCCCGATCCCCGAAGTACTGAATACGCTGCTGGCAAATACAACGCTGACGCAGTATATCGAAAACAACCAGGTAATACTGGCGAACAACACAACCATTACCGCAGTTCCGGCGATCAGCAGTTTTTTTGACAAAAGCAGGTCTGCTCCCGAACTGGAAAAAGGTTTTGTGTTTTCAAGGGAGTATCTGGCAGGACAAACAGAAGATATTGACAATGCAGTTTACGAGATCGGTAGCAGAAATAAATTTAGACAGGGAGCGAGTTCGACCATTGCCGGTTACGTTCGTGAAAAGGACACTGGTGAACCTGTTGAAGGAGCATTTATTTTTATCGAAGATCCTTTTACCGGGACAAGCAGTGAGACCGACGGCTTTTACTCACTATCCGTTCCTAACGGCAAGCAAACCCTTTTGATCCAGTCGGTCAACATGAAAAATACGCAGCGGAACCTTATTGTCTTATCAGATGGGAAATTTGATATCAATCTTGAGGTGGATGTGATTGCATTGAATACCGTAGTTGTTGACGCAAATCGTGAAGTAAATGTCAAAAGTGCGCAAATGGGACTTACGAAGATCAATGTTGAAAGTGTAAAAGAAGTGCCGGTATTGCTTGGGGAAAAAGATATTATGAAGGTTGCAACCACCACATCGGGCGTCCAGACCGTGGGTGAAGGTTCGGCGGGAATAAACATAAGAGGGGGAAAGGCCGATCAAAACCTTTTTCAATTTGACGGATCGCCGATCTATAATACATCTCATTTTTTTGGCTTCTTTTCCGTTATTAATTCGGATGCCGTTGAAAGTATGGAAATATACAAGAGCGGTATCCCGGCGAAATATGGTGGGCGATTATCTTCGGTTTTTGACATCAAAACAAAGGAGCTTAATAAGGAAAAATTTTCCGGTAAAGGAGGGCTTGGCCCGGTGACATCCAGGATGATGGTGGAGGGTCCCATCTTCAAAGGAGGACCTTCCTTTATGCTTGGTGCCAGGGGCACCTACTCTAACTACGTTATCAGTAAGATCAAAAACTCTTCCCTGGGAAATAATCGTGCTTCATTCTATGATCTTGTTGGCAAGATTGATTACAAAATAAATGAAAAGAGTGAGCTGTCCCTTTCCGGATACTATAGCTTCGATAGCTTCAGGCTCTCATCGGACACACTACTGTCATTTACAAACTTCTCATACACAAACGCACTCCTGTCTTTCAACTACAAGTACATGTTGACGGATCGTCTGCACGCAAGCCTGAATTCCGGGATCAGCCGGTATGACTATAGGATCGGCTATGAGCAACTGGCGTCCCAGGCTTTTAATATCGATTTCAATGCACAGGAGGCACATGCAGCTTTATCCCTGGATTATTTTTTCAGTGACCAGTTGAGTTACCGGTTTGGGTTGCAGGCAAAGGAGCACAGGATAAATCCGGGTAAGAAGTATCCGACAGGCGTGGAATCTCTGATCACGAGCGACAAGGTTGATAACGAAAGAGGAATTGAGTATTCCCCGTATTTTTCGGCATCATATGACCCTGAAGGCAGGTTTTCGTTCTATGGAGGTGCCAGGTATTCAATATTCAATGTGCTGGGACCAGGAACCGAATTCAAATACCTGGCGGGAGGAAGCAGGGTTGCTTACAACCGCACTGATACCGTAAATTTCAATGCGGGCGAAATCATTGAAACATATCACGGGCCCGAATTCAGACTTTCATCAAGGTATTCACTAAATGAATCTACTTCCCTGAAAGCAAGTTATAACCGAACCAGACAGAATATCCATCTATTACTCAATGCCGCATCTATTGCGCCCACTGATATCTGGAGGTTATCCAGTGGGCATATTAAACCACAAATTGCCGATCAATACTCAATAGGGCTGTACAAAAATTATTACGGGAAACATGTCATTGAAACTTCTGCCGAGGTATACTACAAGGACATCAATAACCTGCTGGATTTCAAAGTTGGAGCGGATCTTCAGTTCAACAAGTCAATTGAGACGGAGGTTTTGCAGGGTAATGGAAGATCATATGGTCTCGAGCTTTCGATAAACAAGTCGTCCGGGTGGCTTACGGGTTGGATAAACTATACCTATTCAAGGTCATTGATACAACTGGATGGCGATTTCCCGAGCGAAACAATAAACGATGGCAACTTTTTTCCAACAGGATACGACAAGCCCCATTATATCAATTCGATTACCAACTACAAGTTTACCAGAAGATACAGTATGTCCCTGAATGTGGTCTATGCCTCAGGTGTGCCTGTTACCTACCCTGTGGGCAAATGGAGTTTCAGGAATGTGGAAAACCTTTATTACTCGGACAGGAATAAGTTCAGGATACCATCATATTTCCGGATCGATCTTGGCTTGAACATTGAAGGCAGTCACAAGATCGAGAAGCTGGCTCACTCTTTCTGGACATTCTCGGTTTACAATGTACTTGGAAGAGACAATATTTATTCCGTATTTTTCACAGTGGAAGAGGGCGAGGTCTCAGGTTTCAAATTGACCGTATTTCCAAATCCAATACCCACGATCACCTACAATTTCTCTTTTTAGCGGATGAAGTGGAGCGCTACGATAGGTTTTTTGATTCTTGGTATTTATTCCTGTGTTGAACCCTATAAAATCATACCTGTAGAAACTGAAAGGGTCATCGTGGTGGATGCCTCGCTGACCAATGAAACAAAACCTCACATCACACGGTTGTCTTATACTTTTCCCATAGACGAATCAGTTGAAATTCCATTAAGCGGCGCTGAAGTGACCATAGAAGATGAAGACGGAGCCGTGATCCAATTGAGTGAAGTATCTCCCGGACAATATCAAACCGATTCTTCATTTGCGGGAGTTGTAGGTAAGAAATACATGCTTCAGATCGTCACACCTGATAATTTGGTTATTTTTTCTGCTGAAGAAGAACTCCTGGCGCCAAGTCCAATTGACAGCATTTATGGCAGATATATCAGCCTTCCCCATCCGGAAACCGGTATACTTAGAAACGGGATCCAATTTTATGTGGACACTCATTCCGACCTGTATCCAAGCTCAAACTACAGGTATGAATATGTAGAACGATATGAGCTGCGCGTACCATTCCCATCGGAGTATGTCTGGAGTGATGAAAGTCGCGATTACACCTCAAGATTTCCCCCTGTCGGAATATGTTACGCAAGCGAAAAATCAAACGAACTGATCCACGGGACTACCCAGGGTTTGACTGAAAACCGGCTTTCGGAGCTGCCCGTCAGATTTATTGAGGACATAGATCCCCATCTTTATTACCGTTATTCTTTGGAGATCAGGCAATATATGATTGGATCTGCCACATATAAGTTCCATAAAAAGCTCAAGGAGATCAATGAGGCGGGCGGAAGCTTTTTTGACCGTCAAAAGGGCACGGTATTCGGGAACCTGACAGCCGAAAACAGTGAAGATATTGTGATCCTGGGATTTTTTGAAGTGGCTGGAGTATCAGACTCGAAAAGGGTCTTTAGACCTTCTGAATTTAGCCCGGAGGGCTTTGAAATACACAAAACGGACTTTTGCTGGAGCAATGCAAATGAGGATGTATTCGATACCGTAGCACTGGGGGGATTGTATGATTTTTTCAGTTTTTTCTCAAATCGCAATAAAAATATATATACGATCTTGCCATTTCCGATTGATATGGCGGTAGTCGCCCCTGTCGGTTGCTCGGACTGTACGTTCTGGGAAGGAGACCTCAATAAACCTGAATTTTGGAATTGACATGGAGTGGAAGGGGATCATCAGGTTTTCAGGGTATTTGTGTTTATCGCTATTGATCGGTACTTGTGTAGAGCCGTATGAGTTTAAAGTGACCGGTACCCAGTCAGCTTTGGTGGTTGACGCATCTTTGACCAATGAGACCAAAGCCCACCAGGCCAGGCTCACCATGACTTTTGCACTGGACCAAACCCTGGAAGAACCCGTGTCAAATGCCAGGCTGTGGATCGAAGATGATATGGGCAATTCAGTAGAGATGAGTGAAACAAGCCCGGGCAGTTATGCGACGGATTCATCATTTGCCGGCATAGTTGGTCGATCATATACACTCAATATTCAGTTGGCAGATGGTACATTCTACCAGTCGCTGGAAGCGGAGCTGTTGGAACCGGACCCCATTGACAGCATTTATGGAAAATATCTGTCGATTCCGTCATCTGTCGATGAAACGGACGATTTTGGTGTTCAGATCTTTCTTGATGCTCATGATGATTCGAGCGAACCTTCACATTACCGGTACGAATACATTGAGAGTTTTGAAGTAAGTGTTCCTTTTCCATCACTTTACGATTGGAATGGACAAGGAGTAAGTTTTGAGGTTTTTGAAAGAGAAATACCTCTGGGAACCTGTTACCGGACATTTAATTCTACCACCACGATCCTAAGTACAACGCAGGGACTGAAAGAAAATCGTATTTCTGAGTTACCTATCAGGTTCATTGATGAATCTGAACCTCATCTCGCCTACAATTATATCATAGGTGTAAGGCAGTATTCCATTTCCGGTGAAGCATACAGCTTCTACGAAACTGTGAGGGAAAACAATGAATTTGCCGGAAGTTTTTTTGATAAACAGAAGGGATCTGTTCTAGGAAATCTGGAAGCACAGGGAGAAAAGTCTATACCGATTCTAGGCTTTTTTGAGGTGGCGGGAGTCACGGAGGTTAAAAGGATCTTCAACAAAAGTGAGTTTGAAGAAGATGGATTGAGTGTCGAAGAATGGGTCTGTCCGGAAGGATGCCCGGAGGAAAATCCGGTTGCTCAGTTCAATATCCTCTTTAGCAGGGAACAGGTCGTGATATCGAGAACGGGAGATACACTCGATATCAGGACCGAATACTATAAGGACTGGTCGGCCGTAAGTGCATATGTAAACCATCCGCTGAATGGACCGGAACGACGAATTACGGACATACCTGATCCGGGTCATATTGTGTATGTTGCCTGTAAAATATGTAGTGATTGCCGGGAGTACGGAAAATTGGAGAAACCAGAAATATGGAAGTAAATATGGGAGGAAAATTCATTGTGTGCCTGCTGGCCTTCGCGTGTTTCACGACAGGTCTTTGCCAGCCTGCACAGGAATCAAAAAATGTAAGAGAAGAGGTTTATCTACATCTTAGCAGCGTAGACCTGATCGTCGGGGAGACTGTTTACTATTCCGCATACATCTACAGTATGAAAACCGGCAAACTTTCCGAGCTGAGCAAAATACTATATGTCGAGCTGCTTGATGACGAGGGGAATTCCATACATCAGACCAAGCTGACACTGGACCATGGCAGGGGAAATGGTGAGTATTTTATTCCATCCCTTATTTCTACCGGTAATTATCGAATTGTGGCGTACACACGCTGGATGAAAAATTTCAATGATTTTTTCTCACAACCTCTGACCATCATCAATCCCTACGAAAAATTTGAACCGGGACACAGCAATATGGCTAAAGACAACCTGCAGTTCTTCCCTGAAGGTGGTTCCCTGATTCCGGGCGCGGCAAATAGAATTGTGGTCCTGGCGGGGAGCGGGAAGCGTATTTCAGGTAGAATTGTTTCAAGCTCGAATGATTTGATCACAGATTTTTCAACCGATCAGTTCGGCATAGGAGAGATTAGCCTCAAACCCGAGCGTGATTTTACCTATCAGGCGATCGTTGATAAAGATGACGGTTTTGACTTTTTTGACTTACCGGTAGCCTGTAGTCAATGTGTAAGCTTACGGGTAAGTGAGCATCCGGACAGGTTTGCAATATATATGAACACCGGAGTGGATTGGGGAGGAAGTTCCGGGAAAATTGAGATAGTTTCTCCGCAGAATGTCCTGTTCAGGGGCTCTGTTGAAAGCGATGCACCATTAACATTATTGAAGGCCGATCTTCCATCGGGCTTGTTCAACATCATTCTTTCAGATGACAAGGGAAAGGTTCTCAGCGAAAGATTGATATTCAATAACAAATTAGGTTTTGCGATGCAAAAAAATGGTGATGAAGTATTCAGCACCAGGGAAGCAGTTGACTACAGCATTGAAGTTCCGGACAATTCGCATGTGTCTATAGCAGTTTCTTACCTATACAATACGGGAAATCAGCCTGACATCGGGCCGATGTATTCGATCAATTCAAGGGTTGATAAACCACAATTATCCGGTTTGATCCTCAGGGCTTATCCTGAAGCCATAAATAACTACCTGGCAGCATTGAAATGGCGTTTTCAGGATCTGCAGCCACAGACTTTTAGGTTCTTGCCGGAATTCAGATCTGACTTATTAGAAGGGCGGATCCCAGAGTATGAAGGTGAGCAGGACATACCCCTGGCTGTCAATCTCTCCATTCCCGGTGAGGCGTACCAGGTAAGGGTTAGTGAAGTAGATCCCTCCGGTAACTTTATTCTGGGCTTCGATGCTCCCGAAAAGCGAGGCGAAGGTTATCTCTCCGTTATGGGAGGACGGTCGTCTGATTATTCCATTGTGATGGAAAATGAATTCTATGACAATTACCCATCATATACATTTATGCCAATTGATCTTGATTCCGCACGAATTGCGAGCATCCTCAGAAGAAGCATCAACAATCAAATTGAAAATGCCTATTACCTTCCCGTGTCAGTCGACACATTGAAAAAAGAAGTCCGGCAGATCAGCAGTTTCAAATCATACAGGTTGGATGATTATACCAGATTCCCAACGATCAGAGATACGTTCCTTGAGTACATTCCCGAGGTCAGTATTAGCAAAAATGAAAGCAAGAATGAATTCCTGTTAAAGATCCTGGATTTCAAACCTGGCCCTTCGGCTGAGAATTTTCCTACATTGTTACTACTGGATGGAGCCCCTATAACGCAAAAGGAAATCCTTGATATTTCTCCTTTTCTCATTGAAAGAATTGATATTCTTAACAGGAAGTATTTCTTTGGCTCTATTGGTATCAATGGAATAATTTCTTTTCATACTTTCGATGATGATCTGGCTGGTTATGTCCCTGAAACCCAGAGAATAACCATTCAAAGTATTCAGGATCAGAAAGGATCGAATCGTGTCAGTTATGCCAAAGATGAAAGAATTCCGGACCGGAGGGACCTTCTTCTCTGGGAGCCCTCGATCGTCACAGGAACCTCGGGAAACGTTACGCTGGATTTCCATACCTCCGAAGTCACAGGAAAATATGAAATCAGGATTGAGGGTATCACCGAAGGAGGTACACCCGTTTCCATAAGAAAGTACTTCACCGTGGAATAACTATCAGCTACGACCGGTCGCGCAGACCGGGTCGCGCAGACCGGGTCACGTAGACCGCGTCGCGCAGACATTTTTTTCTTTTGATTTTTATATAGGGAAGTTGATATTAAATTAACGTCGGTTCGACATAAAAAATAAAAATCAGCCTCATCCTCTCTCAGAGGGTAATTTGTTGTGATTGCGGGGGGTGAATGGCCCGAGGGGTCTCCCTTTCTTCCGCTCATTCCTGCTTTTGGAAGCCTTTGAAATAGGTTTT
The DNA here is from genome assembly GCA_028278225.1 of Cyclobacteriaceae bacterium. Classification (GTDB taxonomy): domain Bacteria; phylum Bacteroidota; class Bacteroidia; order Cytophagales; family Cyclobacteriaceae; genus JANQEU01. The sequence continues at coordinate 56,523 of JANQEU010000001.1, read as the reverse complement.
TGTTGTTTTTAAGAAATTCCATTGGAATTGTTATATCGAACTCACATCAAATTAATTTTCAACATTTTTTGAGAAAAAATCAGGGTCATTTCAACCGTAAGTGTTAAGGGATTATAAAACAATTACTCCATGAGTATTTGGGCCCCATCCTGGAGATACGTGGGGCTTTTTTTATATAAAAAAAGCAGGTTTTGGAGACCTGCTTTTCCGTAAATGTAATTTGATGTTTATAATGCCTCGTCCAAAATCTGATGTGCATCTATTAATGGTCCGCCGTGGAACGTTTCATCAGATGCCTGATTAACAAACTTGTCAAAGTTGAGGTGGAATGAATGTGCTAGCTGAATGGCTTTACTCACATATACTCCTTTTTGCAGCCAGGTGTTCATTGGATCCAGTATTTCGGTAGGCACGCCAGGGCAATATTTTGGCATATGCAATCCAAAAATGGGATGTTGTTCGTAATCAACATCATCCAATTGTCCTTTCAGAATTGCGGTTATCATCGCTCTAGAATATTTCAATTTAATTCGTGAGCCAACACCATAAGGACCGCCGCTCCATCCCGTATTCACAAGCCATACTTTAACACCTGTTTCTTTCATTTTCTCCTTTAACATTTCGGCATATTTGGTGGGATGTAATGGCATGAAAGGTTCTCCGAAACAAGCAGAGAAAGCAGGTACAGGTTCATTGATACCGGCTTCAGTTCCGGCCACCTTAGCCGTGTAACCCGAAATGAAGTGGTAAGCAGCCTGTCCCGGAGTCAATTTTGCAACCGGAGGTAATACCCCAAAGGCATCACAGGTAAGGAAGAAAATATTCTTGGGATTCTCGGCATACGAAGGTTGTTGTATGTTATCAATGTGTTCAATAGGATAACTCACCCTGGTATTTTGTGTTATGGAACTGTCAAAGTAATCCACTTCACCCGTACCATCCTTGAAAATAACGTTTTCCAATAAGGCACCGGGTTTAATAGCTCTGTAAATATCAGGTTCCTTCTCCTCTGTAAGGTCAATTACTTTGGCGTAGCAGCCACCTTCGAAATTAAAAATAGTATTTTCAGGGGTCCAGCCGTGTTCATCATCGCCGATAAGTTTTCGATCAGGATCTGCTGATAGCGTAGTTTTACCAGTGCCGGAAAGTCCGAAGAAGATGGCTGTATCCCCATCCTCGCCCACGTTGGCCGAACAGTGCATCGGAAGGACACTTTTATCCGAGGGCAGTATCAAATTCAATGCTGAGAAGATCCCCTTCTTCATTTCACCGGTATAGGCAGAACCTCCTACCAGTGCTACTTTCCGGGTGAAATTCAGAATTGAAAAGTTCCCCTGCCTGATCCCGATAGCTGACGGATCAGGAGCTTCATATCCGGGTGCGCAAAGGATCAGCCACTCCTCTTCAAAATTCTCCTTCTCGTTATCGTCCAAACGAAGGAACATGCTATTTACAAAATAATTTGACCAGGGGTATTCCGTGATCGTGCGAACGTTCATCCGGTATTTTGGATCGGCGCAGACATAACCATCCCGGGCATAAAGTTCTTTATCTGACAAATACTTGACCACTTCATCATAAAGACGGTCAAAATTTTCGGGATCAAGCGGCTTGTTTATCCTTCCCCACCAGACCTTGTCCGCAGTGTATTCATCTTTGACGAGGAATCTGTCTTTAGGGGAGCGGCCTGTGAATATGCCTGTATTCACGGCTAAGGTTCCATTATCAGTTTCTTTTCCCATCCCTTTTTCGATGGTGATTTTCTGCAACTGTTCCGGAGACAAATTCCAGTTAACAGTAGCATTTTTAATTCCGTAACGACTTAGGTCTGAATTCTTTGGAGTGATACTCATATCTTCTAAGTTTAGTTTTACCATGTACGACAGTTGTTAGTATTTAGGACTTCGATAATTGATCTTCGGTGCGCAAAAAAAGCTAATTACGCAGGTCGAACCAATGTGAATTGCCAATTTAATTACTAACATTTATCAGTTGTTAATTTCAAATATTACTATATGGCATTACAATATTCAAAAAAATTGGTGGTGCTATTGCTAATTTTTCAATAGAATAATAGCAATACCTTTTTTTGGGAATATAGGCAGGACCAGGGATCCGGAATATTCACGGTTAGCCTTTATCCGTAAACTCCGGTCAGGCCATGGGTTTTTGCTGCAATATCCCAAAGTTTAGAGGGAGATTACCAATATCTATGGGACTGTTTGTCCTAGTCGACAAAATGTAGGGGTTTAGTTGATTTTGGCTACAATATTTGCTATCTTAAATGCAGATAAATCACTGGTTGATGGAAAAGGTAAACAGGCATATTCCAACTAATCTCAGCTTTATGTCAGGCCTCACATCAGGAATTATAATGATCTTCATTATTTATTTTTCTGTCAATTTTCTATTGAAGGCCATTGGTTTTTTTTGGCAGAATCTGATGTCGTTATTTTGATTAAGTGATCTATTGGATTGCATTTCCTGTGAGGTAGGAGGGAATAGTGTGAGGGGCATTTTGCGGTCCTGTAGTGCCACTATCACGGATAACTCGCCTTTTCAAGCAGTACGCCAAATAGTTTTTAAAAATCCCTGTAAACTGATAGAATTTTAAATGCCATTTATAATCCTGCCAGCAGTGTAGGTGCAATTGAATTACCTATTCCAGGTCCAGTGTCGTCCTGTCAATTTCACGGTAAATGTCATTCCTCCATTCTGTAATCTTAGGTTTGAAGGTACTAATCAACTCCTGATTCGAGTGGGCAATATTGTTGTTATTATATGGATCTTTTTCCATATCAAATAATAATTCCTCGTCATTGGTGACATCCCATATGTAGTGATATTCGGGAGTTCTCACCCAGTATCCTTCAATAACCTCCAAATCAAAGGGTCCCGGATTCTCAGGTTTGACTTTCCCCCTCACAGCATAATACAATTGCGTGACATTACCCACTATCTGATCATAACTCTGTCCTGTAGTTCCGGCGATATTGGACTTAAGTGAAATTCCTCTCAGATAGTCAGGCTTTTCCATACCTGCATAGTCAAGAATTGTTGGTAAGAGATCCATGGAACTTGCCAATTCATCTTTATACCGGCCAGCTGGTATCGTACCTTTCCATGTAAATATTAGCGGTGTACGATACGTCATATCGTAATAGGAACCCTTGCCCTTGGGGCCTCCATGATGCCACAGTGCAGAATCATACCGGTATTCGGCATTGGGTGCCTGATCCCAGCCATTGTCATTAACGTAAATGAAAAGCGTGTTTTCCATCAAGCCTTTCTCTTCAAAGTAATCAGTTACTTCTCCCAGAGCGTCGTCAAACCAGGTCACATTCGCATAGTACTTTTTTGCAGATTCTGCGATGTCCCGATCTTTATAAATGTCATAGTATTTATCAGGCGCATTAAAGGGCCAGTGGGGCAGATCAGGAGCCCACCAGAGGAAGAAAGGATTTTCTTTTTGTTCTTCTATAAAATCAAACACCGGTTGATTGGTTTTTCGTCCCAGCTTTAAACCTTCATTTCCCATCAGATAGACGAAAAAGTCCGGATCCTTGCGGTCTTCCCTGGTCCATCCCGTGCTCATACCATGTGTAAATCCTCCATTCTGATAGCTGAATTCCCACCATTTGCCGCCCTGGAAACTTGCATATCCTTTTTCAGCCAAAAATTCGGGAATAGTTTTGAAATAAGGCATAGCCCTCCAGGGAAACTCCCGCTCCCAAATCAAACTATCTTCCTGGCTCAGCCCCTGGGTGAGTTCGCCTCTTTTTTCTTCCTGCAACTGCTCACTGACAAAATCGTACCTGGCAGAATGAAGTCCGGTGACCATTGTTCTCAAAGAAGGAGCACAATGGGCCTGGGTTACCATGCCATTACGAAACACCGTTCCCATGTTAGCTAACTTGTCCAGGTTGGGCGTTTGTACAAGGGTATCGCCCATAAAACCTGCATAAGGATAACCAAGATCATCAGCCACGATCATTACAATGTTGGGTAATTGTTCTCCTGAGCTTTTGGGGCTTTCAGTACAGGCGTTGAACAAAAGCACTAGTGTGAATCCAAGAAAAGAGAATTTGATCAGCAATTTCACGATAGTTGATAGATTTTACCGACAAAATTCGGAAAATGAACCCTGTAGCACATCCTTTATTTTGCGCATTATATACGTTATTTTATTAAAGAGTAAAAAGTTGACCAATATATATCAGGCATAATTTTAGCCTGTTGTGTGAAACAGGTAATATTAGCCTTTTCCAGGTTCTTTGCCACATTCCCTAAAGAGAGCACACCTGGAAAATTCCTTGGCTCCCTTTAGGGTAGGGGTAAAAACAAGGGTTTTTAGTTAGAGAATTTGAGTTTCACACAGAAGATTTTCTCCTTCTAAATCATTGGTCTGCAGTATTATACGCTTTCCTATACTCCTTTGGGGATACTCCCTTTATTCTTTTGAAATGATTGCTGAAATTAGCCCAGTTTCTGAATCCGCTTTCATAGCAGATTTCGGTTATAGCTTTATCGGTACTTTGTAAAAGCTTACTTGCATGACCTATGCGGATCTCATTTAAAAAGTTTATATAAGTTTTTTTTGTGTTTTGCTTAAAGTATTTGCAAAAATTGGAAACACTTTGATTGGTCAGATCGGCCATTTGTTGAAGGGTGATGTTCGCTTTGAAGTGCTTCATGGAGTACTCATAGATTACCCCTATCCGCTCCTGGTTTTCCTGTGAAGAAGATTGGAAGTAGTATTGAGTTAAAAGCTCATATTCATTCGAAGTGCTTATTAAGTGCAGACAATCGAGTAGCGTTCTGAATTGTTCAAATCCTTTCTGTTTTTCAAGGGTATTTATCAGCCGCTTCACTTTAGTATTCAATTCGCCCTGCAGTTTCAGTCCTTTTTTTGATCTCTCCAGCAGGTTTTTGATTTGCTGGAATTCAGGAAGATCAAGAAGTGCACTGCCGAAGATCTCTTCCCGGAATTGCACTACCAGGGCAGATCCGATCATCTTTTCATTTTTCTTCCTGTACCAGTGTGGTAAGTTGCTGCCCAGGAGATATACTTCGCCGGGTGCATAATCACCTATGTAATTACCGATGAAAACTGTTCCATGACTTCCGTTGCATAAAACAAGCTCGATTTCCTGGTGCTGATGCCAGGGGGTTTCAAAATCCGGGGTTTTGTATGTCCTGGCTATAAAAGACGAGTTCTCGTCTATCGGAAGTTTCTGAAGCAAGGGTAACATATACACTATTTTACATTAAAAAAAGCAAATATTGATTTAGGATAATAAAATAATATATGAAAATAAGAAAATGCTGATTGATATCCGATCGTTCAAAAGCAACCTTTGTAATCAGGTTAATTGAAAAAGTAATTTGTTTCTTCTTCATACCAGGGGCAGGGGCGGAGATACTATCTCTGCTTCTGTGCTACTGAAGAATTTTTGAATATAGAAAATATGGAAAGACGTAGATCAATTTTTACAATCACCGGGTTGCTGCTTGCGTTAGTACTTGTGGGTCAGGATAAGCCAAACCGAATCGAACCTGATGGCCGGCATCCATTCTTTCAGGGGAACATAACTACTATTGGCTGGGAGGGTGATAAGGATGCAGCCATGGTTAAGGAAAATGGATGGTATTGGGTAAGAGATAGCCTCAATACCCTGATTTCCTTTCATATCTCAGCCTATCCTGGCTATAATAATGATGTTTTAAGTGGTAAGGTAAAGTGGTATCCGCATTCAGGTTACCTGCCGTGTTTCATAACCGAATTCGATGACAATTGGGAAGAATTTGGTCCGACGGATCAAATGAACGTAAAGATTTCAAACTTCGCCGATAAAGTCACGATCGATGGAAATGATTTTGTAATTGCATACAGCAGGGTATCGATTACCAACTTGATGGACAGAGAAATTTATCAAAATCCCGGAGCGTCGGGGCTGCTTGTTCCACTTAATGATCCTTCCAGAAATATAGCGCCGGGAACAACGACTAATTTCGACTATGCAATTGTGATAGACCGATTTGGAAATGATTATAAAAGGCCAACGAGTGATCAGATCAAAGCTGCCGGTTCCTGGGACGAGCATTTTCAGCACATGAAGGAATTCTGGGATAGCCGACTGGCCCTGATTACGGATATAAGTACACCTGATCAGGAATTGAACAATGCCTACAAAATGGGATTTATTTATACCCTCATTGCCCGGGATGGTCCGAAAAGTTACAACGTGGCTGAAATAGGCTACAATGTACTTTTCAATCATGATTATTTAGGTATTTATCTCTCACTCCTAAAACTGGGATTTTTCGAAAATGCTTATGAGCAATTGAAATTGCTGGGTCAGGGCCGCGGGCCATATCACGATCATCACTATAGATGGAGCCTTCTTTTGTCTTTCTATTTAATGAAAACAGGCGATATGTCTGTTTTGGATCGGGAAGACGACTATCTGTACAAGAAATGCCTGGAGGCATACGAGATTACGTTGAAGGACTTGACCGGTCCGGGAGGAATCATCGGCCGGACATGGGATATCGACGATGATGGTCTATGGACCTGGGATGACGAGTCTGCACTTACCGGGTTTCAAACACTAGCCTATGTAGCTGGATTGAAAGGAGATAAAGAGACTAAAGCAAAAGCTGAAGCATCTTTCCGGGATTTGATGACAAAAGTCAATAACCGGATACTGGAAATGGAGAAAGAATTCGGAATCAACTACATTCCGGCTTCACTTGAGGCTCCGAATGAAGAAATTGAAAATGTGATCAAGAAAGGGTCATCATTTTGGGCTACACCCTTCTGGTTTGGCATGAATTGGGATACTTATCTGGCGGGTGGAAAATACGAAGGACCACTAAAAGATTGGATAGACAATACCTATAAATGGGGTTTGGATAAACAAGCTCGGGAAGGTTTCAAACCTCACAATGTCGGCACATGGGTAAGTTATGGTGGAGGGGTGGCATCTGCGTACAACAGCGCCTTCTCCATTTCGGGGTTGTTTACAAGAAACTACCGTCAACAGGCCATAAAATCATATCAATTTCTGCTTGAGTATGGGCAGAGTGCGCCATACGGATTTTGGGAGATGTTCCATGACGTAGATCCGGAAAATAGATGGGAAGGAAATCACCCTTCAGCCACTAAAACCAACTGGTTTGCCTGTCCGCATCAATGGGGCCAGGCCGGAGCAACACAGGCTCTGTTGGATGCACTTGTAGCTGATTTTTACGACGGCAGACTCCTGGTAGGAAGAGGATATATTGACGAGTGGATGGAGCCAGGGAAAAAGACAGTCATCAATAATCATCCAGTTGCCGGTGGTAAAAGGATCAATCTGACCATTGAAGCTGTCAGTGAAAATGAGGTTAGTCTTAGCTGGAGCGGAGATCGTCTTGATAAAGATATTGTCTTCAACTTACCTCAATTCTACAATAGAATTGAATCTGCCAGCACTGGTAAGATTAACCATGAAGAAGGATGGGTAACAGTGAAGCCCAACAAAGGGAGAGTGATTGTAAAACTCAGGTAATTACTAAAATACTAACCTGATTGGTGTAGGGACCTTTCTTGTTAGTATACCAAAATGGATTAAGATGAAGGGGTAGTACTAAATATCTAAGAGTGAAGACACAATAACCGGATTTTCTTTAAAAACATAGCTTGTTATGGATTTTAAAAATACGAACTACATCATTGTTGGCGGCACTACCGGTTTGGGTCTGTCTGCCTCTATTGCCCTACAGGAGGCAGGCGCAAAAGTGATTGCCATAGGGAGAAATCCTGATTCCGGGAAAGAAGCTCAAAAGCAACTGACGAACGGCAGTCTGGTCCTTACCGGAGATGCTACCTCAGAAGAAACTGTGCCTGAAGCCATTGAGCTGGCCAAAAAGGAGTTTGGACATATAGATGGGCTTTATCACGTTGCCGGAGGTAGTGGCAGAAAATGGGGCGACGGGCCTTTACACGAAATCACACTGGAAGGATGGAACAAAACTTTAGAACTTAATATCACATCCATGATGCTGTCGAACCGCGCAATTATCAATTATCTTCTGCAGGAAAAGAGACCGGGGTCTGTACTCAACATGGGATCGGTCTTAGGTTATTCCCCTTCTCCGAAATACTTCGTAACACACGCGTATGCAGCAGCCAAGTCGGCCATCGTAGGTTACTCAAAATCTATTGCATCCTATTATGCTGAACACAACATTAGGGTAAATGTTGTCGCACCGGCTTTATTTTCTACACCAATGGCTGAGCGGGCCATGACTGATAACGTGATCCAGTCTTTTTTGAAAACCAAGCAACCGCTGGACGGCGGACGACCCGGATGGCCGGAAGATGTAAACAATGCGGTCCTTATGTTTTTGGCTCCGGATACCAAATTCATCACCGGACAAGTACTGGCAGTTGACGGAGGATGGACAGTAAGTGAAGGTCAATATTAACTAAAGATGAAAAAATACCTGGGTATAGACATAGGCGGCACCAATATCAAAGTGGTGGCAATAGACGAAGGTGGAGATATCCTTCTGCAGGAAGAGCATTCCACGGATGATGCGCTTGGGGAAGAATTGTGGAAAAAAAAGATCACTAAAATTATTGGTGCCAAAACCAATGAATTAGCCAATGAAAACGGGTCAAATGTGATCTGTGGGATTTCTTCGCCCGGTCTGGCAGACGAAAAGAACTCTTGCATCCTTCATATGCCCAAGCGATTGAGTGGAATAGAGGGATATTGCTGGGGCAATGAATTAAACCGGGAAATATGGGTACTCAATGACGCTCATGCAGCTACCCTGGCAGAGTATGAGACATTTTATAAAGATTCTATCAAACATATGCTTTTGCTCACATTAGGCACTGGCGTAGGCGGTGGTGCTATCCTCGATGGCAACCTTTATCAGGGAGCGATCAACCGCGGAGGGCATTTTGGACACATTTCAATTGAACACACAGGCCAGATGACCATGACCAATATGCCGGGAAGTTTGGAATACGCTATCGGAAATTTTTCCGTAGAAGATCGGACACGTGGCAACTTCAAAAGTACGAAGGAGCTGGTAAAAGCTTACGAAGCGGGCGATCCCATGGCTATTTACTGGTGGCTGTCTTCCGTCAAAAGACTTTCAGTGGGGCTGGCATCACTTATCAATGCGTTTTCCCCTGAGCTTATCGTATTGGGCGGCGGTATAGCTACTGCCGGCAAGGCCCTTTTCGATCCGCTGGATCAGTTCATCTCATTTGTTGAGTGGCAGCCTGGCGGACTCCATACGCCAATAAAACCTGCCCAACACGAGAAATACGCAGGGGCGATTGGCGCTGCACTATTTAGTAAAAGAAAATATAATCATGACTCATGAGCCACATTAAAGAATACCTCGATAGAGGAAAGGAAATTCTTTCCGTAGTTGGAAACCAGGAAAATACGATTAGGGAAGTAGCCGGGATTTTTGCTGAGACTATCCTAAAAGGACGGATGGTACATGTTTTTGGTTCCGGCCATAGCCGGATCATGGTAGAGGAAATGTGGCCCAGATACGGCTCATTTCCAGGATTTAACCCCATTGTAGAGCTTTCACTTTCGTTTCACAACATGGTAGTAGGGGCCAATGGTCAGCGTCAGGCGATGTTTATCGAAAATGTCTCGCAGTTGGCAGGGCGTATCCTGCGCAATTTTGACCTGAGTGAAGACGATTCGGCATTGGTCATCTCATCCAGTGGCTGCAATGTGGTACCCATAGAAATAGCGGAAGAGTTCCAAAAGAAAAAAATCAAAGTAGCCGGATTGGTCAGCAAACGTCACCTGGAGGGAAGCGATTCAAAACATAAAGACGGAAAGAAGCTGACGGATTTTTGTGATTTCGTATTGGATACCGGTGCGCCACTGGGTGACGCCATGATCAAGATTGATGGACTGGATACTCCCGTTGCCCCCGGATCCACACTCGGGGGTGTCCTCATCATTAACACACTTAAAGCGGAAATAGCCAGCATTTTAGTAAAGAATGGTAAAGTACCTAAGGTGCTGAGTAGCGGAAAAATCATCGGGGATCAACGCGCAAAAGACCTTTTTGAGTCGGCGTATGACGAACATGCTCACCTGATGGCAAAACTGTACGAAAACGTTGGAGAAAATGCCTGATACTTTTTCCACCTCTCTATCAAAATCTTATACTACTGACATTCTCGTAATTGGCAGTGGCAGTGCCGGATCGGTGGCGGCCATTGCAGCAGCTTCCGGAAAATATAAAGTAACCCTTGTGGAGCGGTATGGTTTTCCAGGAGGCACTTCCACCCAAATGCTGGACACCTTTTACGGCTTTTTTACACCCTCGGAAACGCCCCGAAAAATTGTGGGCGGTATTCCCGACCATGTGGTCAATGCCTTGAACCATGATGGGAATATTTTTCTCCGACCCAATACCTACGGGGCTGGTACAGGTGTGAATTACAATCCTGAAAAGCTCAAACAGGTTTGGGACAACTTGCTTAGTGAAAGCGGGGTACAAACCTTCTATCACACCACGCTGGTAGCGGTAGAAAAAGCAGACGAGTCCGCAAGGGCAATTTTCTTCCATAAAGGAGCAGGATTCTTTTCAATCACTGCAAAGCGGGTAATTGACGCGTCAGGGGATGCGGATTACTGTCATTGGGCAGGGTTTGAATATGAAAAGGCTGGGGAAGAAGAACCGGCCCAGAGTATGACCACCACTTTTCGGATGTGTAATGTGGATTTGGAAGCATTTAAAGCAGCCGGGGGTAAAAAAATGCTTAAAGAAAAGATGGCGGAAGCGGTGGATTCCGGCAGGCACCCTTTGCCCCGCAAAGAAGGTTCTGCCCATGAGATGAATCAGCCCAAGTGTGTTTCAACTGTTGCAGTAAAGGTGACAGACCATGATGCCTTGGATGTAGAACGCATCACTGCGGCAGAGAAAGAAGGCAGACATCAGGCATTCATTTTTGAAGATTTTTTCCGTGTTGAAGTGCCCGGCTATCAAAATGCAAAGATTATCGGGCTTTCCCATCAAATAGGTGTGAGGGAAACCCGAAGGGTCTATGGGGAGTATCGCCTGACCAAGGAAGACTTTATGAACGCCCGTCACTTTGAAGATCAGATATTTCTGTGTGGCGCACCTATAGAAGACCATAGAAAATCGCCCAATGGCGGATTGGAAACTTTTTGGCAGTATGTACCGGGAAGTGGGGTATATGGTGTACCATATGGTACCATTGTGCCAAAAGGTTCAAAGAGCACGTGGGTAGCGGGAAGGTGCTTCTCTGCCACGCACGATGCACATGCGTCCTGCCGCTCCATGGCCCAAACTATGTCTATGGGGCAGGCCGCTGGATTTGCAGCGGTGCAATCATTGGAAAACGATATAGGTGCCAGCGAACTTGATGCCCGGAAGCTTAGGGAACGATTGGTACAGGAGGGGGCGGTGCTGGACATACCCGATGTGGTGGCAGATATTACAAGAAATGGTTGGTCAAACAACAAAACAAGCTGATTATGGGATTTTTCAGGACAGTATTGGGCGATTTTCCCACAGAAGAAATGGGCTTGACGTATGCCCACGAACACATCATCATCGAAGAAAGTTACCCTACCGCTTCACATCCTGAGTTTTTGCTCAATGATGTGGATAAAGTATCGGAGGAACTCACCAATTTTTATGCAGCCGGCGGGAGAACGGTAGTGGATACCATGCCCTCCAATGCAGGACGGAATGTGCTGAAACTGGCCGAAGTAGGCCGGCGGAGCAAAGTGCACATCATTGTACCTACGGGCATCCATTTGGAGATTTATTATCCTCAAAATCACTGGAGATATACCTACACCGAAGATCAGCTGACGGACCTTTTTGTGGCTGATGTGGAAGAAGGAGTGGACATATTTGACTACTCAGGGCCCTTTGTACAGCGGAGTGAACATAAAGCTGGGATGATCAAACTGGCGACAGGTGACGATCCTTTCACTTCTCACCAGGAAAAGATTTTCCGTGCTGTAGTAAATACCCACAAAGCCACAGGTGTACCGATCCTGACGCATACGAACTTCGGCCGGCAGGCATTTGATCAGGCAAAGATGTTTGAGAAACTTGGTGCGGACCTTGAGCATGTGGTGCTTTCTCATGTGGACAGGAACAAAGACCTGGATTATCAGAAAAAGGTACTGGATACGGGCGTAAGGGTGGAGTATGACAGCGCCTTTCGTTGGAAAAAGGAAGATAAAAACTGGACACTTTACTTTCTGGAAAAGCTCCTGCCACTATATCCTGATCAGCTGACTGTCGGTATGGACATGGCGAAGAATGCTTATTGGAAAAGTTATGGGGGCAAACCCGGACTTAACTACCTCATTGAGACAATACCCGGATTTTTAAAAGAAAAGGGATTGGACGAATATGAGAAAAAACTCTTCTTTGACAATCCCCAAAACTTGTATACTTTCATCGAAGAATAATTGTTGTCAGACTTAAGTGGAATGTAGTGAAGCATTGTCTTATCATACTAATCCTAATTATGGTCACATTTTCTAGTTGTCAAAAAAAAGAAAGCTCCCAGGGAGAAAGTTTCCTTTCTCAAGTAGATCAGATCAAAGACATTGTCAATGATAGTGATATGCTTGCATTCTTTGAGAATGAAAGAAACCCTATCCAGCCTGCTTTCCAGCCATTGCCCACCGGAAGCAACAGGCCTGACGGCTGGTTAATGGAGATGATGAAACAGGACTTGAACAATGGTATTGTGGGTGCTTTGGATGATCTGTATCCCGGATTTTCAGATGATATCTTCAACACAAACAGGAGAGGGGGTCTGGATGATGTGCCCGAAATGGGTGATATTGTCCTGACGGGTGCAGAATGGGAACAGTCTATCATGTGGTGGAATGCAGAAACCATTGGAAACTGGTGGGATGGATTCATACGTCACGCTTTTTTGACCGGTGATGAACAAGCCATTGCACAGAGCAGGGCCATTATAGAAAACCTCCTGGCTTCCCAGGACGAAGATGGGTACATCGGTATCTATAAAGAAAATCTCAGGTACAAGCATGAGGGCTCCAATGGAGAACTATGGGCACAGACTACTGCCTTCAGAACTATGCTTGGGTATTATGAATTAGCAGGAGATCAGCGAGTCCTCGATGCGGTTGAAAAAGGCATGGCCGTTACCATGAAAAATTACAACAAGGGAGCCAGAAATCCCTTTTACCTTAAAAATGCCTTTGGAGGTGTTACACATGGATTAATGCTCACCGACGTCTGTGAAACGCTCCATAGAATTACCGGTAAATCGGTTTATCAAGACTATGCCACCTATTTGTATGAGGCTTTTTCCACCTACTCGATCAACCGTGCCTTTAATGACCTTCGATATCCATTTTTAATGGAGAAAGACACTTTATTCACGGGCCATGGTGTTCATACCTATGAACATTTCAGGACCATGGTAAATGCATATTATGCCACGGGTTATCCGGAATTGAAGCAGGCATATGATAACGCACTGTATAAGTTAAAACCTACAATACTGCCAAGTGGGGCAGGGCATGCAAACGAATGGATTGCCGGGCTGACAGCTGATCCTGATGAAACGGCAACTGAATTCTGTACTATGCTGGAATTACGGAATTCACTTGGTTCCATACTTCAAAAAACAGGTGAAGCCAGTTTTGGCGATCACGCGGAGAAGCTCACTTTCAATGGAATTATGGGTTTTAGAAATCGTGAAGGCACAGGTATAACCTATAGCAAACATGATAACTGTTATATCCTCGATGGTAAATCGCGTGAGGAAGAGGGATTAAAGAAGGAAGTCAGGTATAAGTATTCTCCTACCCATGAAGATCCTGCCGTGTGTTGTGTGCCAAATTACACGAGGAATTACACTTATTACGTGGACATGATGTGGATGAAAAAAGAGGATGGTCTGGTGGCAGTATTATACGGTCCATCTGTTTTAAAAACTGAGATTAACGGTGCCCGGGTAGAAGTGCATCAGATAACTGGCTATCCTTTTTCAGATGCAATCAGGTTTGAAATTGAAACTTCAGAGGATGTAGCGTTTAGTCTCTATTTCAGGAAACCGGGTTGGGTTGCAGATATGCAGGTAAATGCAGACAATGGCGAGCCAATCCTTGAAAATGGTTTTTATAAGATCTCGAAATCCTGGAAATCCGGTGATGTAGTTGAGGTTTTGTTTAAAAATGAGATTAAGGTGCAGAAGGCCAGTAATGGTGAAAGCTATTTCCAAAGAGGACCTTTGGTCTATGCTTATGAAATTCCCAGTGAAAAGGAAGTGATCAAGGAATATGAACGGAATGGTTTTAGTGATTATTATGCCCTTCCGACTGATGAATCCTATAAAAACTGGGCTTTACCGTCAGGAAGTAATGAGAGAAATAGTGGATTTTCATTTATGGATAAAAAAATCACTGATACTTCGAATCCATGGCTTGATACCAGGTTCATTTTGGAGGGAGAAGTCATTGATGTAAAGACCAAAAAATCTCAGAAGGTAAGACTACGGCCTATGGGGTGTACGATTTTAAGAAAAGTTACTTTTCCAATTCGATAATAAATTACTCCCTGGCGTCTCAGAATAGAAATACCTTTTTGAAAGACTTATAAGTTAACTATGAAACCTTTTGCGAAAATTGCACTTATTGTCTTGTTTATCGGTTTGTTCAATTTCTGTAGACAACAGGAAGAACGATCCGAAGACACCCCATTGCCGAACATCGTACTGATCGTTGCGGATGACCTGGGCTACCCATATGCCGGGTTTATGGGCCATGAAATCGTCCAAACTCCAAACCTTGACAGACTTGCGGATCAGGGCACAGTCTTCAGAACGGGGATGGTCACCGAAAGCCATTGCGCACCTTCCCTTCGAACGATCATCACCGGTCTTCATGCGGAAGTATTTGACCGCGAACAGGAGCGTTTCAAACGGCAAAATCGGACTTCGGAAACAGCCGGATTGAGTGAAGAGGACAGCGTCATTTGGGAACAGGAGTTCCAGTGGCGTTCCATGCGGTTTTTCAAAACCCTGCCACAATACCTCGCTGAAAAGGGATATACAAGTTTCCAGGGAGGTAAATGGTGGGAATTCAGTTACGAAAACGGTGGGTTTACTGATGGTATGAGTACGGGATGGACGAAAGAAGACCGTAAAACCAATAATTACTTTCGCATGTTGATGGGTAATAAAGGTCTTGATCTGGGCCGTGTAACAAATCAGCCTGTATATGACTTCATTGACGAGCAGGGTGATAACCCTTTCTTTATCTGGTATGCCCCGGACCTCCCACATTATCCACTGAACGCACCGGATGAATATTACAATATCTACAAAGACCAACCCCTGTCTGAATCTGCCAAGCGCTATTATGCCAATGCAAGCTGGTTTGATGATGAAATTGGTGAAGTCGTTGACTATTTTGAAGAAAAAGGGCTCATGGAAAATACAATTTTCATCTATGTGAATGATAATGGCTGGGATCAGGAACCAACCGTTGAATACCGTCACGATTCACTTCGCTGGCACAATGGTGGTCCGAAAGGAAAAGGATCGTACTATGACATGACCTTCCATACTCCTATATTCTTTAGCTGGAAAGGCACACTCCCGGCAGAACAGGTCAAAGACGAATTGGTGAGTTCTATGGATATCCTCCCGACTGTACTGGACTATGTTGGAATTGAACGGCCAGCCGGTTTCTCAGGAAATTCTTTGCGGCCGAATATTGAAGGAAGCAGTGCAACCGGTCATGAAGCCCTGTTTGGAAGAATCACCCAATTGTTCGATCCGAATGATAAAACCTTTATGGGAAAACCCGCCGAAGGTTATTGGATGAGGACACCCGACTATCACTACGTTTGGGATATAGGGAACAACGAGGAGTTGCTGTTCGACATGATCAATGATCCGGCAAACGAGATTAATATAGTCAATGAAAATCCTGAATTGGTGGCTGAATTCAAATCCAGGATCCGGGCATGGCAAAAAGAAGTTGGAATCGAAGTAAACAGGAATTGGGCGGCGGTTAGAAATCTTAAAGAATGAAGAAAGGAAAAATGGAATGAAAGCAGCTATTCAGGCAACATGAAAATAATAACAACTATTCGAACATTATTTATTGTTATGATGCTGTCCTGTTTTAGTAGCGCAGGACAAGAAAGCAAAGACAGCGATTCTGGATTTTCAAAGGTTATAAACTGGAATAATGAGATTATATATCATGTAATGCCACGTAGCTTCTATGATAGCAATGGTGATTTGCATGGAGATTTGAATGGTTTTATTGAAAAACTCGACTATTTGGAAGCCCTGGGTGTAACCACTATCCTCTTTACACCACTTTATGAATCAGGTTTTTATCATAACTATTTCCCTACCAATTATGAAAGTATCGATCAGGAATACGGAACAAAAGCCGATTACATAAAGTTTGTAAAGGCAGTCCATGACAAGGGTATGAAATTCCTGATGGACATGGAAACCCAATATGCGCAAAGCGGCAACATGTGGTTTGATGATTCTTACAAAAACCCGGGCTCGAAATATTCTGATTTCATTTATTACAGTGATTCATTGAACCAATATCCTGAGCAGATATTCATGCCGTCCAAATCTCCTTTGTTTGATTTTAAAGCCTGGCCCGGAATAACACATAACATAGTTTTTCTGGATTTGAACCATCCAAATGTCCGGCAATGGATGAGCGATTTCTATGCCTACTGGGTAGATCCCGATGGTGATGGAAATTTTGAAGATGGAGTAGACGGATTCCGGATTGATCACATTATGGATGATCTGGATTATAAAGGGTTGTTCGTAAACATGTACAGAGATGTTTGGCGCCCAATTTTTGAAAGATGTAAATCCATCAATCCAAACCTTTTCGTATTGGGCGAACAATCCAATTGGAATGATTACGGTGAAATGATGATAAATGAGAGTGGGGCGGATGCGGCCTTCAATTTTCAATTGTTATTTGCTTTGTCGGGTGAGGAGGGAGCTCATGATATGTACAGTGAGCCTAAAGACGATGGCGTAACCATGGATCCTGATCGTATCCATAAAGTGATTGAAGAATGTGATAAACGTTTTTCCAGCGGTACTTTTTATGTCAATTTCCTGGAGAACCATGATACCAAACGTTGGGCGAGTGTAGTGGGAGGAAACGAAGGCCAAATGCGTATTGCGGGAGTTTTAAACCTTTTGTTACCAGGTATTCCATCCATATATTATGGACAAGAATTGGGTGTTCCGGGGATTGTGGGTGACTGGGGATACGATGTGAATCATATACCGGTAAGAGAAGCTTTTCCCTGGACTACCGATCCTGAGGAGAAAGGAACCGCATTGTGGTACAAGGATACCGGAGAGTGGTGGTTAAAATCATACCTGAATAATCCAGCTCAACTTGGTCAATTAGCTCTTTCTGTTCAAAAAGATGATCCTAACTCACTTTGGAATCACTACCGAAAGTTGATCGAACTGAGAAAAAAGTACAGTGCCTTTAGGGCCGGCACGTATGAACCCATCAATACTGAAAACTCAGGATTGATGGGATTTAGGCGAAAGTATAAAGATGAAGAGATAACAGTAATTGTAAATCTTTCCAATGAAAAGGTGAATATTGAACCTGGTATTTTAACCAGGCAAAACATCAATGTTATTCTAGGAGATCTTGATGGTGAAAAAGGATCCTTCTATTTGTCTCCCTACAATTTTATTGTCCTTGGCGAATAATTAACATCTCCAGTTGTTTTAAGTGTTCCCTATGATGAAAACCAGTGTCTCCGACACGGTATTCTATTGGATCATCTCTATTTTCAGCAATCCTTTTTGCCCAGCATAGTCAATTGCACTGGAATAGCGATAGGCTTTCCGGTTCATCTACCCATTCAAGTTGTTTTAAGTGTTCTGAAAGGACACTTGAAACCTATGATGAAAACCAGTGTCTCCGACACGGTACTTTATTGGATCATCTCTATTTCCAGTAATCCTTTTTGCCCTGCATAATCTATGGCACTGGAATAGCGATAGGCTTCCGGTTCATCTACCCATCCAATAACAACAGGATTCATATGAATGTATTCCAACTTCTGATCCATAAATTTATTTGTAATTAAATGTTCCGCATGGTTGTTTTGTTTCCAAAATTGGTAATTCTTATTATTTGGATTCTTTTTACCAGCTGATCGGAAAATCCACAACATCCAGTTTTTCCTGCTTTCCTGTCCATTTGTCTCTATGCGTTGGGTAATTTGGGTGGAAGTGAATTTCTTGTAGTCACGAATGATATTTGACAAACTATCACCATCACTTTTCCTGGAAATGATCAAATGAAGATGGTTCGTCATAATAACCCACCCATGAACGACCAAGCCTTTTTCCTTTTGGCAATGCCGAAGACTATCAAGTAATATTGTAACGTATTCTTCACGGGTAAAAACATCGACCCATTCCACCACCGTGAATGTAACAAAATAGATACCATCAGGATCATTAAACTTATATGCAGACATACCGGTAAATATAATTATTCCGCTTCCGGGACGTGTCGGAGACACTCGTTACCACATAAAACTTTCAAGTCATCCTACGGAAGACTTAAAAGAACGAAGGGTTGTTTTAAGTGTTCTGAAAGGACACTTAAAACTTATGATGAAAACCAGTGTCTCTGACACGGTACTTTATTGGATCATCTCTATTTTCAGCAATCCCTTTTGCCCTGCATCAAAATAAATACCATCAGGATCATTGAACTTATATGCAGACATACCGGTAAATATAATTATTCTGCTTCCAGGCCGTGTCGGAGACACTCGCTGCCACATAACTTTTAAGTCATCCTTCGGAAGACTTAAAAGAACGAAAATTTAATTCTGCCGATTGAGCCTTGGTGTATTCAGGTTGTCTTCCTTAGTTCTGCAAATAGTACCTGTTGATCCATTAGATCCATATAATCATTGTAATCGACGCCTTTCTGGACAACATATCTTGTTAGCAGTGTTTTAACTTTTGCGATGATATCATCTTTCTTCCAGGGCTTTTCGACATAGTGTCCTATACCTCCCAGGTTAATGGCCTGGATGGTATCCTGGTGTGTAGCCTGACCTGTCAGGAGCATTTTCTGGGTGAGATCGAAACGAGGATCTTCAGTCACCTTCGCAAGGAATTCCACTCCACTGGTTTTTGGCATGACCTGGTCTGAAATGATGATCGCCACAAAGTCTCCATTCTGATCTATTTCATCCATTAGCTCGATAGCCTCATGGGCCGAATCACAAACTTCTACATTCATCTTATCATCAAATACTTCGAGGTCGCCTTCCAGGGCATTTAACACTTCACTTTGATCATCAACGCAGATAATAAATAGTTGCTCCATTGTTAGTCAGTTATAATCGGTAAATAAACATCAAATTTTGTCTGACCGGGCTTGCTGAACAACTTGATCTCTCCGTTATGCTCATCGACGATACGTTGCACGATTGTTAATCCAAGACCAAGTCCGAAAGACATTCCACGAATCTTGGTAGTGAAATTCGGTTGGAATACCCTTTCATACAGGTCTTTCGGAATACCCGGTCCATTGTCAATCACGCTCACTTTTACCCGGTTGCGGGATGCTGCCCTCGATTTAACAGTTACTTCCGGGTTCTCGGTGTCACTGTTGATCAGGCTCTCCACCGCATTTTTAATAAGGTTGATCCAGACCTGGATGATTTCCCCGGTACATGCTTCAGTAGTCGGGAGTGTATCACTCAACATTTGTTTCACCAGGACATCTTTTGTCATACTCCTTAATATGGCAAGCGCCTCCTCTACGGTTTTATTGACATCTGCATTCTTGGTCCAACGCTTTGTTTGAACTCCGGCACTTTTCACGGACTGTATCACATGAGTGGCGTGGTTTGCAGCGATTTGCATGTCATGGATCAGGTATCCCAGTTCCCAGAATTCCGCAATTCTTTGTGCTTTCAATGGGTCACTGCCAACTGCTGACTTTAGCGCTTTCTTTGTTATCCCTGCACGCGATAGGGTTTTAGCCGTGCCTTTGTTTACAAAGTCGAGTTTTTCCAGTTCAGCACGTCCCTTTCTGGCATCGGCACTGGATAATTTTTGACCTTCTTCAATCCCTTGCCGGAAGAGTGATACCACTTCTTTTTCCTCGTGAGAATCAAGATAATCCCCTATCTTTTCCTGAAGCTGACCTAAGTTGCTGGTCATGGAACCAATCGAATTGTTGAGCTCATGGGCAAGTCCCGCAGCTACCTGGCCAAGTGTAGCCATTTTTTCACTCTGAATGAGTTTTTGCAAGGTTTCCTGGCGTTCATGTGCCATATTGCCGGCATACAGTTGTCTGTGCCTCAATTCTTTGACTACGATATCAAACAGGTAGGTCATAAAACCCAGGACTTCATCTCCGGGCAGGTCAAAGGGATCATCGTCAAAATAATTGATCACCGAATCTTCGACAGCAACAACCCGTGCATAGCTCTTGCTGTCATCCGAGAAATAGCTGTATACACCAACAAAAGATCCCGGGCCCGCTTCGAAAACTGCCTCATTCAGGCCCTTATCCGGAAGGAATCCACCTACTTTGCCACTCTTGACATAGAAAAGCCGTTCATTTAGTTCGTCCTGGTTAAGAAGGATGTCCCCGGGTTCCATTTCAATGGTTTTGGCAGGATCCGAAAAGTATTTTTCGATGATCCTTTCGTGGCTGACCCTGTCTTTAAAAATACTACTCATAAGAAGAAACCGCTGATTTGTAAAATAAACATTAAGAAGTAACTCAATGCGATCCCAATGAGCGCAATGATAATCCCCGGCCTCGTCATGTGTCTGGTCTCAAATAAACCTGTACCAAAGGCCAATGCATTAGGAGGAGTGCTGATTGGGAGCGCCATACCCATACTACAGGCGATAGTAGTTACAAGGATAATCATTTGTCCTCCGCCAAAAGTGTCCAGGGATGCAATTGAGGTTCCCAGAACTGCCACCAAGGGAAGTAAGAGGTTTGCCGTTGCAGTGTTGGACATGAAGTTGGCCATCACTGCGGCAACTACTGAGACTATCACCACGATCAGCAGGGGAGACATATTTTCAAGCGGGATACTCGTAATGACACGAGCAGCCAGACCACTTTTATCAAGGGCCAACCCCAACGCAATACCTCCGGATACCAGCCATAAGACATCCCAGCTGATATTTTTCAGGTCGTTCTTATTGATGATCCCGGTGCTGGAAAAAATTCCTACGGGAATCATAGCTACGATGTAGGAATTCATACCATGAAGAAAATCAGTCAACCAGAGTAAGATAGTGACTGTAAACGTGGCATAAACGATATAAGCTTTTTGATTTTTCAAAAATTTGCCCTTGATGTTCAGTGTGATATTTTCTGTTTCGGTAGGGTAGAGTGACAAAAGAAGAAGCCAGCCAATAAATAGCAATACTAAAACAAAAGGAAAAGCAAACATCATCCATTCTCCAAAACTGATATAGTCTTGCCCTGTGAGATATTTAAGTGCCACAGCATTGGGAGGAGTACCGATAGGAGTACCGATCCCTCCAATATTGGCGGCCACAGGAATGGACAATGCAAAGGCGATTTTCCCGGTATCATTTACCTTGAAAACAGCCAGTACCGGTGCAAGGATGGAGAGCATCATGGCAGTTGTTGCCGTATTGCTCATGAACATCGAGAAAACTGCTGTGATCATCATGAGTCCAAGCATAACGTTCCTTGGTTTAGTCCCGAAAGGTGCCAGCAGCACCCGGGCCAGGTTTTGATCCAATCGATATTTGGTGGCCGCCATAGCCAGGAAGAATCCTCCCAGGAAAAGAATGATGATGGGGGAGGCGAAGGTATGCATGATATCGTTGTAGAGTAGCATTTTCCCAAAACCATTGGTTTCAATCGACATTAGAAATTTCAATCCTTTGTCGGACAACAATATCAGTTCAAGAAGGATGATCATAAGTGAAGTCGCGTAGATCGGAATGGGCTCAAGAATCCAGAAAATAGCTGCAAAGAAGAAGATCGCAATGACTCGCTGCTCTACGACAGTAATTCCTTCCAGAGGTATGATACCTATTGGAAGTAAAAGAATGATCAAAGGAAGGGCGATGCTGAGTAGTATTTTAATTGACTTCTTCATATCAAGTGTTGGAATAAGTTGAAAACTCGGGGCTGGTTTTCAAGGGCCACCTTGTGGATTAAATGCAAAGGCAAAATAAGGATTGATTAGGCTATCGAAGTTGTGATTTTTATCATAATTCGAAAAAAGATTCATAAGAAAGAAAAAAAATTGCAAAATAATTTGGTTATATGTCCGGACATACGTACATTTATAATACTATTGTACTTTAGTGATATTGAAGTTGACCTAAAAGCCTGATACTGTTTGATTGCTTGACTTGATCAGGAGAAACCTTTAAAATCTAATACCTGCAACTGGAAAAAGTGGATATCTGCTTTTTTGTCACCTTTTTCTGGAAGCAGTCCGGATGAGTGTAAGATAGTATATGAACTGACCAAAATAATGGTTGAAATAGGTCGTAACACATTGCAATTTTGATAAATAAATACAGAATTCTTTGAAGAATTTCAAGACCATAGAGGGCATAGATGAATGACATTGAAAATAGATCATAAAAGCCCCATACCACTTCATTTCCAGGTCGAAAGTGCCTTGAGAGAAATGATCAATAGTCCGGAGTATCCCTCAGGAACGTTCATACCCAATGAGGTAAATCTCGCCACGCAACTTGGTATTTCACGTCATACGGTAAGACATGCGATCAGCAAACTGGTAAATGAAGGATTGCTTGAACGTAAGAAGGGTGTGGGAACACGTATTGGTGAGAAAAGTATTTCAACCGGTCTGAGAAACTGGATGAGCTTCACCCAGGAGATGAACGCTCAGGGTAGGGAAGTGAAGACATTTAATATTCATGTCGAAAAAGTCATGGCAGACGAAGATATTGCCAGAAACCTTGAAATAAAGGAAGGGGATGAACTCATCAAATTAATTCGGATCAAAGGGGATGAGGATGGCCCGTTTGTTCTTTTCGAGTCCTACCTGCATCCTCGAATTGGGTTAAAGGGGGATGAGGACTTTACCCATTCCTTGTATGAATTACTCGA
The DNA here is from genome assembly GCA_028278225.1 of Cyclobacteriaceae bacterium. GTDB lineage: Bacteria > Bacteroidota > Bacteroidia > Cytophagales > Cyclobacteriaceae > JANQEU01. The sequence goes on along the minus strand of JANQEU010000001.1, from coordinate 33,319 downwards.
AAAGGATTTTTCGATCATCGTGGATCTTTCCCGGGAGGAAATCAAGGCGATAAATGCTGATCAATTTGTTGCTGAAAGACTCCAAACAGAAGTCAATTCACCTATTCTTGAAAGGATCAGAAGGGTATATGATCCGGGGATGCGGCCTGTAGAATTCTGCAGGGCCTATTACCGGGCTGATAGATTTTCCTATTCCATTGATATTAAAAGAGAGTATTAATATGAACCTACTACCTAAACAATTACGAAATCTGTTTGTGTGTATTGCGATCCTGTTATGTATCGGTTCATGTACTACCGAGAAACAGGTAGAGATATCGGAAACTGCCTTCGAGGATGCACCCAACTGGGCGAAGGAGGCGATATGGTACCAGATCTATCCCGATATTTTTCGAAATGGAGATATGAGCAATGATCCTCGTCGGCAGGATATTATTGGCTCATACCCTGGCCATTGGCCTTCGGGATGGGGAGTCACAGACTGGGGTATGGACTTTTACAAACTACAGGATTGGAATGAAGAAATCAGAGGAAAAACTGATCCTAATGGTTACGAAATACAATACTTTGGTCATTTTCAGTCACTTAGACATTATGGTGGAGATATCCAGGGAATAATAGATGGGCTGGATTATTTGGATTCATTAGGGATCAATGCGCTTTATATTCAGCCACTATATGACGGACCATCCAATCACAACTTCGACGCAAGAAATTGGAGGCATATAGATATCAACTTTGGCCCTGATCCCGATGGCGATAAAGCCATAATGGATGCAGAAATTCCTGATGATCCCAGTACCTGGCAACTGACGTCCGCTGATAAGCTGTTTTTTAAATTGATTGATGAGGTGCACAAGCGCGATATGCGTTTGATCATGGACGTATCATGGAATCATGTGGGACCTGAGTTTTGGGCATGGAAGGATATTGTAAAAAACCAGCAGAATTCTAAATACGTGGATTGGTTTTGGGTAAACGAGTTTGATGATCCCACTACACCGGAAAATGAATTTGACTGGCCCGGATGGCTTGAGGTGGTCAAAGACTTATTGCAGGTTAAGGAAACAGAGTATGTCAGCCATGTACCGGAATCTCATTATTGGGAAGGAGATTTTGTAAGCCAGGAAATTAAAGAGCACATTTTCACCATCACCAGAAAATGGCTTGATCCCAATGGAGATGGCGATCTGTCTGATGGTATTGATGGTTACCGACTGGACGTTTGTGCGGAGGTCCCGCTTGGATTTTGGAGGCAATACCGAAAGGTGGTCAGAGACGTTAATCCTGACGCATATATCGTAGGTGAATCCTGGTTTGGTAGATACCCGGATACGATGCTGGATCCGGAACCTGTGCTCAGAGGAGATGTATTCGATGGTGTCATGAATTATAGATGGTTCAAAGCCTCACGCGAATTTTTCGTTCATCCTGATCATGCAATATCAGCCTCAGCTTTAGTCGACAGTTTAAAGAGAATTACCGGCAATCTTCGAATGCAGAATAACCAGGCCATGATGAACACAGGGGCTACTCATGATACACCAAGGCTTTTGACTTCGGTATTTAACTATAAGAATAAGTATAAATACGGGGCAATGCCAAATGCTGAGAATGGTTATAAAATCCATAAACCGGACGAAATGGCGTACCAAACTGCCAGGCTGATTTTAGCCAATCAATTTACTTACATAGGGGCTCCACATATCTGGCAGGGAGAAGAGATGGGTGCCTGGGGAGCTGACTTTCCGGATTGTAGGAAACCTATGATGTGGCCCGAAATTGAATTTGAGGATGAACGAGCACATCCATTTGGTGTGGAACGTCCGGTTGATAAAGTGGAAATGAATCAGGAGGTTTTTGATTACTACCAGGATCTGATCCGGTTGCGGAAATCGAATCCGGTATTGACTTATGGAGCTATCGATTACATTTTGGCGGATGACGAAAAGCAAGTATTGGCTTATAGTCGTTTCGACGAGGATGATGAGATCATTTCTGTCTTTAATGCCTCGGCAGAGCCTCAAATCATACAAATCACTGCCAAATCAAACTTGTCATTCCGGGATTATCTGGGCAATGGCAAGCTAAAGCAAGAGGATAATAGCATTAACATAGAATTATCAGCAAGAAGTGCGGCAATCCTGGTAGGCTCATGAGTGAATAAAAATGAGGGTAGCAGAAGAATACATAATGAAGATTTATCTCGCCTTTGGATCTGTCTTGAGCGGTATGGTCTGCTACGGTCAGGATTTTATAGCCACACCGGATGAAATAGATCAATACATCCATGTTCCTTCTCCTGCCTGGGAAGACCAGATCATTTATTTCATCATTACCGACCTCTTCGAAGATGGAGATACGACAAACTAGAAAGATGGATATAAAATACTGACTGAAAAATGAAAAAGAGCACCAATTCTATGTTTATGAAAAACGTAATCCACCAAATACTAAATACAAAATCAACGGTCATACTTTCATCATTATTATTGGTTTTCACAATGTGTACCAAATCACCGGAAGCGGGAAGTCAGGGCGCTGATTTTGAAGCGAACATCGCTGCCACCCTAAAAGATGTTCAACCCGTTCCGGAGGAACAATTAGCCTTTTTTAAAGGTGAGAGAAATCCGATTCCGGAACGCTTTCAGTTACTGCCATTGGGTGAAGTGAAGCCTAAAGGATGGTTATACGACCTGATGAAACAGGACATCACTACCGGTTTTGTAGCTTACCTGGATGACCTGGCACCTGATATCATGAAGGGTGATGACCTGTTCAATACTACCAGACGAAATAGTCTGACCGATATTCCGGATGTTGGGGATCAGGTGTTGACCGGGGCGGCATGGGAGATATCCATGCAGTGGTGGACAGGAGAGACCTTGGGTAACTGGTGGGATGGTTATATGCAAAATGCCTGGCTGACTGATGAAGAACCGGCAAAAGAGAGGATCAAAGAAATTGTTGAATACATGTTATCCACCCAGGACGATGACGGATATATTGGAATCTATGGTGAAGAATTGAGATATAATCATAAAGGATCTAACGGAGAATTGTGGACTCAAACCACCGTATTCAGGATGCTGGTTGGGTACTATGAATTGACTCAGGATGAGAGAGTGTTGGATGCGGTAGAAAAGGCCATGGCTTTGACTATGAAGGAATACGGCCCCACCGGAAAGAGTCCCTTCAAAGTAGGAGTGGACTACGGAGGTGTTACACATGGATTAATGATGACGGATGTGTGTGAAATGCTCTTCAGGATTACAGGCAAACAGGAATACAGAGATTATGCTGTATACCTGTACGAGGATTTTTCCAGATACCCAATTACCAGGGCAATGAACGACGTACGTTATGAATATCTTATTGAAGATTCTCTATTCCAAAGCCATTCTGCCCACACCTACGAACATTTCAGAACACTGATCCATGCCTATTATGCCACAGGCTATGAAGAACTGGGAAATGCTTATGATGGTGCCATGTATAAGTTGAGTAAAACCATTCTGCCAAGTGGGGCTGGTTTTGGAAATGAATGGCTCAACAAGGAAGAAGCAAAACCTGATTCTACCGGTGCTGAGGTTTGCGGAATGTTTGAGCTTGGAGGCTTTTTCGAATCAGCACTGCAGAAATCAGGTGATCCCGCTTTCGGTGACATGACTGAAAAACTGACCTTTAATGGCATTCTGGGATCAAGAAATCAAAATGGAACGGGACTGGTCTACTGCAAAACTGACAATTGCTACATTCTAAACAGAAAGTCCCCTCAATCCGGCTATGAGCATGATGATCCTCGATACAAATACTCGCCAACTCATGCTGATGCAGCAGTGTGTTGCAATCCCAGCTACTCTAAACATTTTCCACAGTTTGTAAGAAGTATGTGGATGAAAGGAGAGGACGGGCTTGCGGCAGTTTTGTATGGACCTGGTGTTGTTTCTACTTCTTTTTATGGTCAGCAGATAACGATCGAGGAAGCCACAAACTACCCCATTTCGGATGAGATCGAATTCAAAATATCAACTGCCGAACCTTTAGAATTATCCATTTATTTAAGAATACCAGGCTTTGCAGGTTCAATGGAAATAGAAACAGATGGTGTGGTAACGGAGGACAATGGGTATTATAAAGTCACAAAAACCTGGTCTAAAGGTGATGTCATTAAGGTGGATTTCAACAATGAAACGCAGGTAATACTAACAAGAAATAATTCAGTGTATTTCCAAAGAGGACCATTGGTATATGCTTACAACATCCCTCATCGTGAGGAAACGGTAAAAGATTACGACGTAGCAGGTTTTAATGATTATTATGCCTTCCCTACTGAAGAATCTTATCAAAACATAAGTCTTCCGGATAATTATGAATTCAGCTTCACACAAGGTGATCTCGATACTTATGAAAATCCCTGGTATCGGGATGATACCTATCTGACTGGGGAAATTGTAAACACCGAAACCAATCAGAAAGAAGAAGTCAGGTTAATCCCAATGGGTAATACTGTATTGAGAAGAACAACCTTTCCACTAAAAGGATGAAAACTGCTATTAAACAAAAAGTATTCATGATTCCTGTGATCCTGTTATGGGCATTGCTTTTAACTCTTTGCACAGGAGTTGATGAACAAAAATCCAGTGAGGTTCAGACCTACACTCAATTTGAAAAGGTTAAGATCACTGATATTGAACCACAGGGATGGATCAGGGAATTTCTTATTCGACAAAAGAATGGTCTTACCGGTAATATCGAGGTGGCCGGGTATCCTTTCAACACATGTTTGTGGGCCTGTGAAAAAATGGAAGGATCTACGAAGGCATGGTGGCCCTATGAACAGACCGCCTATTACCTGGATGGAGTTCATCGTTTAGGATTGCTATTGGATGATCAGGAACTCGTTCAAAAAGCTACCATTAACACCGACTATGTGCGGGATAACCTTGAGCCTTCAGGAAGATTCGGAACCAATCTGGCCGACCGTTGGTGGAGATGGCCATATGCCAGTTTCAATCGATTATTCATGGTGCAGCAGGAGTTGACTGATGATGAGGAGATTTTAAAGATCCTGTCTGATCATTACATGACTTTTTCAGCAGAAGATTTTCAGGATGACCTGGAACTTGCCAATGTTGAACAGTTATGCTGGCTTTATGGTAAGACCGGAGATGAAAGATTCATTCAAATGGCTGAGCAAGCTTATGAGCTCTTTCAATCTGATCCCGAAAACAGAAGCAGATCAGGAAAGAAAGGAACGCCGAGCGATATGCAATTTGGCACAGATCGCATTCCTGACCACCACGGAGTGGTATACCTCGAACTGGCTAAGGTCCCTGCGCTTTTGTACAAATACACGGGTAAGGAACAATATCTGAAAGAGGCCGAAAATGCTCTGGCAAAAATGGAAGACAATTTCATGCTTGCCGGTGGACTACCCAGTACTACGGAACACTTTGAAACCTCTTCCGAGATATCCGGTTATGAGATCTGCAATACCGCTGTTTTCCCATATACATACGGTCATCTTATGCGAATCAATGGTGATGCCACTTTGGGTGATAATATTGAAAAAGCCATTTTCAATGCGGGTATTGGTTCTGTTGAGAAAAATTTCAAATCTCACCAGTATTTTTCAATGCCAAACCAATTCCTGGCCAACAGTACCTCCAATCCGTTCGGTCATCACCCGGCGAGGGGGGCTTTTTTGCCAGGTCATGATGTAGAATGTTGCACGGGAAATGTTAACCGGTTTATGCCGTATTATGTGGAACAGATGTGGCTAAAGACAAAGGATGATGGAGTGGTTGCCGCGCTCTATGGTCCAGGCGGCGTAAGGGTAAATGTAGGGCGGAATCGTCTCCCGGTCTACATCGAAGCGCAGACCAATTATCCTTTCTCGGATATCATCAATTTCGTGATTAATACGAAACAAGACGTAAAATTTCCCCTCTATCTGCGCATACCCGAATGGCTTAAAGAGCCCATGATAGAAGTAAATGGAAAGGAAATAGAACAGGACATTCCTTCAGGACAGTTTTACAAAATTGAAAGAAGGTTCTCAAATGAGGATGTGATCACTTTGAAGTTACCAGTGGATATAACGACAAAAAGATGGCCAAACAATGGCATATCAGTCGAAAGGGGCCCCTTGGTATTTAGCTTGCCAATTATGGATAACCGATCTGTTTTGGCCAATTACGAAAAGTCAACTGAGGCATTTCCAGGGTGGGAACTTAACCCTGCCGGAAGTTGGAACTATGCCCTGCAGGAGGGGGATATGGATGTGACTGTGAAAGAGACAGAAGATTATCCCTGGGATGAGGGTGCATCGTTAATTCGGATTTCAGTACCGGTACGTAAGGTGGTAAACTGGGAGCTTGCAAGTATTTACGACGATTATTTCAAGCTGGAATCCTTAAGGACACCTCCATTCCCCGAAGAACTGATACTTTCGGATCAACGGGAGATGGTGGATCTGGTACCCTATGGGAATACCATGCTGAGATTGACTGTATTTCCCTACTCAACGAACCAGATGCAATGAATACCTTGATACAGCAAGCCCATCATCAAATTGATTTCAGTAACGGAAGCATTGCCGGGAAGAAAGTTCTGACCAGTGCAAAACGGCTAAAAGACATGGTTGGGATTTTTGAAGATAAGGGATCGTTTGCGATCATGGATACTAATCAGATCGTGTATAGCGTGCAGGCATATTTGCCAGTAGAGGAAGGAAAAGAAGGTGGTCTCTTTTATGGTAAGACTACCATTGAGCCGGGTAAAGTAGGTGACGAATATTTTATGACGTTGGGCCACTTTCATCGAAATATGGATCGGGCTGAATTTTACTGGGGGATTCAGGGGAAAGGAATTTTACTTTTTATGGATGAAGATCGAAAATGCCGGGCGGAAGAAATGAAGCCTGGAAGCCTTCATTACATTCCCGGAAAGATCGGTCACAGAACTATTAACACCGGAAGTACGCCGCTGCATTTTGGGGCCTGCTGGCCATCTGATGCAGGTCATAACTATGAGGAGATCCTGCAAAACGGATTTCCGGTGAGGGTCAGAGAGATTGATGGTCAACCCCAAATAATATCAGTGTCATGAAAACAGTCGCCATTGATCTGGGGGGAACGAATATTAAAATCGGAATCGTTGCTGACGGACAGTTGCTGGTACAGGATGAAGGTGAAGCGCACTCGGGAAAAGGTCTGGGTTATGACTTGCCAATAATAGGGGATGTTGTAAAAGAAAATCTTGAAAAGGCTGATCTCAAACTTCAGGACATTGCAGGTATTGGTATGGGCTTTCCGGGATTGGTCGATAATCAAAATATGAGTGTTATTTCCACTAATGCAAAGTTTGATGATGCGTCGGCAATTGATCTGAGAAAATGGTCAGACGAATCCTTCCGGCTTCCATTGTTCCTGGAGAATGATGCAAGAATTGCGTTGCTGGGTGAATGGCAGTACGGTGCAGGCCGGGGCTTTAATAATCTGGTGATGATGACACTTGGAACAGGTGTCGGTACCGCCGCCATCATGGACAGTCAGCTACTGGTTGGACAACATTTTCAGGCCGGATGTCTGGGCGGACATTTTACCATCAACGTCAGTGGGGCCAAATGTACCTGCGGGAACATTGGTTGTGTTGAAGCAGAGGCCTCGACCTGGAGACTTGAGCAGCAACTGAAAGAACATCCTCAACAAAAGGAAAGCAGGATTTCAGAAGTGAAATTTGACTTTGAAAATTTGTTTCGTTTTGCGGCTGAGGGGGACGAGTTGTGTAAATCAGTAAGAGATGAGTGCCTTAATGTTTGGGCCACCGGAATTGTTAATCTGATCCATGCCTATGATCCGGAACGGGTAATTATCGGCGGTGGAGTGATGAGGAGTGCAGATGTTATACTCCCGTTCATCAGAGCAAAAGTGAACAAACATGCCTGGACGCCATGGGGAGAAGTTGAAATCATACCATCTGAGATCCCGAATTTGTCGGCACTATTGGGAGCACATTATTTGGTGGAAAAAGGATTAAAAAATTGAAAACAAGACTGAATCTGAAATTTGAAAGAGGGTTGAATATCCGGATCAATCGAAAGGATATGGGCTTTGAATATGGACAGGGTTCGTTTGGTCCCGTGGTCGAAAACCGAAAGTTGGAGGACATACGTCCCAGTCTGCTTGATCCCGATTGCGACGGACCTTCCATTGTTTATGCCATTGCCATGGATGTGGGTAAAAAGATCCACCGGGAGGCACTCACAGGACAACATCTGTTATTTGGTCTTGTGACCTATTCCAGTGGATTGTTGGGTAAAGAACCAGTCCGAAGTCAGGGTCATATTCATAAGAAATCTGATTATGCAAATGGGTGGTCGACCCCCGAAGTATATCAGATATGGGAAGGAAAAGCCATAATTTATATGCAGGAATATGCCGGACATAATCCTGGAAAATGTTACGCGGTATATGCTGAACCAGGTGATATAGTCATTGTCCCTCCATTCTGGGCACATGCTACAATCAGTGCGGACCCTGATCATCCCCTGACCTTTGGTGCCTGGTGTGACAGAGATTACGGTTTTGAATATAAGGACATCAGATCACGAAATGGACTTGCATGGTATCCTGTGTATACACATGGAGGCCTTACATGGCAGCACAATGCAAATTACGATAGAGCGGACCTGGTTGAGAAAATACCTGAATCCTATGAAGATTTCAATATCGATCAGGGCGTTTGCATATATAAACAATATGAAGGTGATCACAACCGCTTTGATTTTGTCCCTCGCCCGGACCTAAAAGATATGGGTTGGTTGAATTTTATACCCTAAATTAATATTATCGAAAACCTTAAAAACCATAGTACTTACGACGATAATGAAAGCAATCGACTTTCGAAAAATCAGGAGAGCGAAGTAATCCGAAAAGATCCCGATCTCAAATTACCTGATGAGAACAGGAAATTGATTGTCACCCTGCTCAATAGCATTTCCAAGCACGATGATGAGCAATCTTTTGAAAAACTGTATCACATTTACCATTCCCGGTTATACGCAACGTGTTCATCAATTATTCATAACAGAGAGATAGTTGAGGAGATCCTGGTAGATGTTTTCCACAAACTGTGGCGGATAAGAAAAAGGTATCATGAAATCAAAAATCTTGACACCTATTTATATGTATCTACCAAAAACCTGTCCTACGATTATTTAAGGAGAAACTCCAGGTGGATCTCTGTCGAGTTAAATAATGACCAAACGCCAGGCAGGGCAATTCCCCCGGATCAAATCTACATGATCCATGAGCTGAAAGGTCAGATCGATGAAGCCATTGAAAAGTTGCCAAACCGATGTCGACAGGTTTTTGTGTTGATCAGGATAGAAGGTCTGAGCTACAAAAAAGCGGCGGAAAAACTAAAAATTTCACCCAAGACAGTAGAAAATCAATTGGCAATTGCCGTTAAAAAACTGGTGAAGGAGCTTAAAGGCTATCTTTCTTCAGTTAAATAAATCGTTCGTGGATGATTTGGCGGAATAATATTATTAGTTCATTGGGGGATACTGGGAAATATTACGTCCTATCTCTAATGTATTCCTTATGGAATATATTGAGTGATCGTCAATTTCAAATAGAAAAGAATTTTAGTTAACTAAATCCATATGCAATGAAACATTTACGTTATTTGATCCTCATGGTACTTTGCACTGCCATGCTCGGATTGTTGAGTTGTGGAGATGATGGACCAAAGAAGACTCCTGAAGAAAAGCAGCTGGAGTTGCTGGCAAGAGACTGGACTGTATCCAGTGTTGTTGCTGATGGAGTGGACATCACGAGCAACTTTTCCGGTCTTGTAGTGACATTCGACCTTGACGGGAACTACTCCACTAATACGGGTTATGGGCCGGTATGGCCGGACAGTGGTACGTTCACATTGTCAGGAAGCGATTTCGGCACAATTGAAAGAAGTGATGGCGTAAGTCTGTCAATCACCGAAGTTACAGCCACCAGCCTTACCGTGGGCTTTACATACAGTACGCTTCCGGGCGGAAGGGTATCCGGTATACTGGGAGATTATGTATGTCAATTTACTAGTCCCTAACCCTAACACATGAAAGTATGAAAAAGCATATACTATATTATAATCGACTTGTAAAACGATATAATAAATATCAAAGGAAACTTGAAAGAGCAAAGGAAAGCTCATTTCATCATAGGAGGATTGATATCCTGATCAAGAGGATAAGAACCCTCTATCAGCGTATTAATGAACTGGGTACAGCATTAAAGGCTGCCACGGCGGGTGGAGCCGTTGCCTTGTCCATGATGCTGGCACCAATGAGTGCTGACGCGCAGGAATTTAGGTTGCAAACCTCAAATGCTGCCGGACTTGCACATGCTGAAAACTTTGCAACGCCTACATTCGTTGACATTGACGATGATGATGACCTGGACCTGGTAATAGGAGAACGATACGGAACCTTCGAGGGAGGTCTTTACATCTGGATCAATGAAGATGGAGAGTTTACATGGAACACCAGTACAGCTCTAAGCGCCATCAACACTCAGATTGATTCGGTTCACAACAGGCCTGATGCTGACAACGGTGGAGCTTACAACCGACCTGCATTTATCGATGTAGATGGCGATGATGATCTCGATTTATTTATTGGTCAGTCCGATGGTAATCCCGATGAAGAGACAACGGTCATTTACGATCGTATCAGGTTTTTCGAAAATGATGCCGGACAATACGTAGAGAAGTTTGGAGCAGAAAATCCATTGAGTGGATTTTCAGACGGAGATTTCACCAAGCCTGTTTTCGCTGACCTCAATGGTGATGGCGATCTAGACGCCGTTATTGGTAAAGGAAATGGGGAGATCGACTATTGGGAAAACAATGGAGATGGTACCTTCACAGATGCCGCTACCAATCCCTTTAATGGTCTTGATGTAGGAGAGAGAGCCGCACCTTCTTTTGCTGACCTTGATGGTGATGGAGACCTGGATGCATGGGTAGGTAACAAGAACGGTGACCTGGTACTGCTGGAAAATTCAGGCACAGCCCAAATGGCCACGTTTGCGGTTGATACGGTCAGCAACCCTTTCGGAAACCAATTTAATGAAGAGAACGAAGGTTCCAATTTGGAAGAGAACTTCTCATCAGAAGCACAGGGAGACCTTGTTCCGGTTTTTGCGGATATCGATGGAGATGATGACCTTGACCTCTTTGCAGGTGGACTGAACGGTCCATTGATGTATTTGGAGAATGACGGTTCTAACCAATTTACCTGGATTGAAGCCAATGATCTGGGTATTCAGGACATCGGAAATAATGCAATTCCTACTATAGCTGATGCAGATGAGGATGGTGATCTGGACATATTGATCAGCAAAGGTGCTGATGTAACATTTTTCACAAATGATGGCGAAGGAAATTTCGATGATACGCTGGGCAATCCGTTTGATATTGTCAACACCAACATTGTTGATTCAATAGCTTCCGGTTTGAGTCCAACATTTGTGGATTGGAATGGAGATACCTATGTTGATCTGTTTGTAGGTACACAGGAAGGTCCGATTTTCTATTTTGAGAATAACGGAGATGCAACCTGGACCGATAAAACACTCACAGACGATGATCCTTTTAAAGATTATGATCCGGCAGGAGAGGAATCACTTGCCTTCCTGGATCTTGATAACGACGGAGATCTCGATTGTTTCATCGGCAATAAGGATGGAGACCTGCTTTATTTCGAAAATGATGGGTCAGGAAATCTCACTCAAACAGCCGGTCCGTTTGACGATATCGATTTTGGTGGCAACAGGCTATTCCCGGCAACCTATGACATGGATCGGGATGGTGACCAGGATATGCTGATCGGCAAGGAGGATGGAAGTTTCCGTTATTTTGCCAACAATGGCGATGGTACCTTTACGGAAGGCACAGGGGATGATAATCCGTTTAATGGAGTCCAGATCGTGAGGAATGCAGCGCCTGCATTTGGTGATATTGATGGTGATGGTGTCCAGGATGTGTTGGTTGGAGATCGTGCCGGAAATTCCTGGTTCTTCAAGAATGTGGATGGTACGGCAGTTGGCCCTACTGCCGCAACAGTTGCTGATCAATTTGCCATACAGGATCAGGCCTTTTCATTGACCGTGGATGAGTTTACGGATGCCAATAACGATATCGTTGTATATCGTGCGGTACAGGCTGATGGATCGCCAATACCTGCATGGTTAAGCTTTGATCGCTCGACACGAACCTTTAGCGGTACACCATCGAGCGCCAATGCCGGAGCAGTTGATCTTAAAGTTGTCGCGGTTGATGCCGATAATAACCAGGCGGAGGCTGCCTTCACACTGTATGTTCAAACTATTACGGGCGTTGGCTCTGAGGATATACAGGCGTTGAATGTTTACCCCAATCCATTCGAAGGACATATCAATGTATCGGCACCGTGGAAGTCGGAGAAGAGTATTGAGCTCTTTACACTGACAGGTACCCGTATCAAGTTGATCAGAACTTCAGATCTGGAAATCAGAATGGATATGACGGATGTTCCCAGGGGAGTTTATTTACTTCGTGTACTAAGCTCCGAAGGAAAAATTACAAGACAAATCTTAAAGAACTAGTCATTGGTAAAATGACTTCTTCGTGATCATAAAGAGGTGCTGCCCTGCGGCACCTCTTTTTTTGTAATAATTTTATACCATTATTTAAAAGACTAATATCGATACGATAAATGGCTGAATATACATTCCAATACAGTGCTGACATCCCTTTGACGTGGGTGGAGCATAATGTGAAGGATCTGGTTTTCCCTGATATTACAAAGAAGGGAGATCGTATTCAAAAAGATTTTCAGGGTGTACTGGCATCAGCAAGTTCGGTTCCGGTAGGTATGGTGCTTGGTTTGAAGGATAAGGAGAAGAAGCATTTTCGCATAATGTCGCTCAAGGTGAAACCGGATCACCAAAACAACGGAATTGGTATCAGGCTGGTAAAAGCCCTGGAGGACAGCCTGAAAAAGGAAGGCGTCGCACAACTTGAACTCCAGTACAGATCCCATTGGAAAACAAAGGATACCCTGGTAAGGTTACTTAAAAAGCTTAACTGGAACGAACCCCGGTTTACACTCCGTATTTGCCAGTCCTTGATTGAACAGGCTTTTCCGGTATTTCATTCAAGGCACAATCTTCCCGAACATTATGAATTTACAAAATGGGGAGATGTAACAGAGGATGAAAAAGAACAGATCCGGGAAAAACATGCAAGCGGCCCCTGGTATCCGGAGGATGTATCCCCGTTTATACTGGAACACATGATCGAACAGGATGTCAGCATAGCCCTAAGGTATAAAGGTGAAATTATTGGCTGGTTGATCATTCATAAGATAACTCCGGAGACGTTGGAGTATACATCTCTTTTTATCGATGATGAACATCGCAATTTTAAGATGGGACACCTGTTGATGGGAGAGGGTATCGACTGGCAGGCGGCACAGGAAAAGTATCCCAAGTACTTGTTTACAGTGAAAGCTGAAAACAAAATGATGGTTCGTTTTATCGAGAGAAATGGCCCGGTCAACGGAATGATTGTAACGGACGTATTTGAGGTGACAAAGGAAATGTAGCCAGACTACACTATATTGACGTGAGCTCGACATAAATGTCATGCTGAGGCCCTCAATAGACATTTGATCCTACACAAATAGCTATCAGCCAGGGAAATGGGGCTACTGATCCGGGTCGGTTGGGCGAATATGGCTTTTCAGAAAATCAAGCCAGCTAGGACTCGAAACAATTGGCGTCACCCTTCGAAGCTGCGCACCTCAGGGTGACCAGAAGAGTGGGAAGTAAACTAACCCAAGATGCCCCCGAAATAGGGCGATTTTAAGAAATTTTATATTGAGGTGAGTTCGACACAAATGTCATGCTGAGGCCCTCGAAGCATAGACATTTGAGCCCGAAAACAAGCTATCAGTCTGATAAGCGGAGCGTCTCGAAGACTGACAGTTGAAAAAATCCTATCTACGGAAAATCAGGATCCCCTGAAGTCACCTTTCGCGGCTATCGTGCCTCAGGGCGACCGGAAGAGTGATACCTGTCTCTATCTGCCCGGGCTTGTCGGGTAGAAACCGGCAATGTTTACCAGTTGACGACACTTTTCTTGAGGGAAATGATTAAATTCTACGTCCTTGAGTAAATCACTTCTCCCTCATGAAACTTAACCTCCTTCTGATCATCCCGGTATTTCTGTTATTTGTGGCTTGCAAAACAGGTACTGCCAACAAACCAACCATATCACTTCCCAACCCGGATACCCTGGATGCCATTCTGGACGAGTATGTCGATGAGGGCGCATATCCCTTTCTGTATGCAAGACTGGAAGACAAAATGGGGAATGTCATCTACGAACATGGAAAGGTCAATAATGAAATTCATCCGGATATGCAGGTTGATGGTCAGTCATGGATCCGCATTTGGTCAATGAGCAAAATCGTTACGATAACGATAGCGCTGGACTTGATTGAGGAAGGAATTCTGAATTTTGATGATCCCGTAACCCGGTATATCCCGGAGTTTAGGGACCTGAAAGTGGCTGTCACGAGCGACGGAAGGCAACTGGCTGAATTAGATTGGAATAAGACGAAGGAAGCATGTCCTTTCGAGCTGGTTCCAAATGACTCGGTGATGACAGTCTTGCATCTGATCAATCACGAATCCGGGTTTTATTACGCCACAACCAACATACCCTGCCTGGACTCGCTTTTATCCGGGATCAACCTTCCGACAGCGAGGAACACAGATGAATTTATTGAACGTCTTGCAAAAATGCCGCTGGTTCAACATTCCGGGACCACAGACTTTTATGGAATTAACACCACAGTATTGGGCATGGTCGCTGAACGTGCTACAGGAAAGACACTGGATCAGCTTGTCCGGGAGCGCATTACGGACCCAATGAACATAAAAGGATTGCAATATGGATTACCCCCGGGAGTGGTATTATTTCCAAGTGTGTCAGGAAAAGACACGGTTTTGCGAAAAGCCCATCCCGGGGAACTTGATATTTTCGGTCCGGATGTGCCGGATTATGACCCTGATCATGAGCTATACCTTGGCGGAGAAGGTATGCTGGCTACAGCAGATGGTTATGCTGATTTCCTGAGAATGCTTCTTAACCATGGGGCATTAAACGGTCATCGGTTCCTGGAAACTGAAACGGTAGAGGATATCTATGCGCCGCATACGCAGCTCGATAATCCGTACGGTTACAATGGATACAACTTATGGGTAAGCGGTGATTCGATGAGAATATTAGGGTTTGGAGATGCAGGACTCTGGATAGGTGGAGGGTATGAAGCCACTCATTTTTGGGTGGATCCGAAACGAGAATTCGTAGGTGTGATCATGAGCCAGATGTCATTTGCCCAACCAAAGGCTTATGGTCGTGATAATGATTTTAAGGGAGAGGTCTATCGACAACTTTTTGAGCTGGAAAAAGCAGATGATTGATATGAGAACATCTGAAATCACACTTAAAAAGGATCTGATCTCGAAGAACACTTCCCGAAAAAGCTTAGCAAATGATGAATGAAGAAGAATTTTTTGAAGAAATGCTTAGGAAGCAAAATGGAAAATTATAAGAACATGAAAACCGTCACCCTTATTCTCCTTGGATCATTGATTTGTCTGAAGTCACAATCTCAGGTAGTCCACGAATTATCATCCAATTCACACGTGAAGGAATTTCTTATAGCAGGACCCTTTCATCAGGAAGGACTTGCAGCTGATGATTGGGTAGATCTGCTGGAAACGGAATTTATAAACAATGAGAATTCGCCAGATCCATTCCCGGATGGGCAAATTGCCAAAGCGGAAGATGGCAGGATAGATATCAAAAAACTTCTGGAGGAAAGTGAGGTGGCACTGGCCTATACGCGATTTAAGGTTTCAGCAGAAAAAAGCACCGGCAGCATGTTCCAAATTTCTGCATCGGATGGCGCTAAGATCTTCGTCAACGGAAAGCACATGCACACATTCTTTGGTGGTGGGTGGAACGATCCGAAAAATGTCACAGTACCATTAAATGAGGGAGAAAATGACGTGGTAATCAAGGTGGCCAACAGAGACTGGGGATGGGATCTGTCAGTTAAGATTTTGGAGCCGGATGAGGCGGCTGAATACCTGGAAGACAAAGAAAAAGAAGATCAGCTTTTCGCATTTTACCATAGCGAACTTATCCCGAAACCATCAGGAAATTTTGGGTATACTTTTTACCCAGGCCGGTTTCCGGATTTGATATTTGAAAATCCAGTCCTTGTAGAACAACAACTGGGTGGGGGTTATTCCCTTTCTATGCGATGGTTTGATCGTGATCTCAATGAGGTGATCTACCCCGCAAAACCCGGAAAATATGCCTATTATGCTGAGATCACAGGAGCTAATGGCATGGTCTTAAAAAAATCCGCCACATTGTTTTGCGCGCCTCAGAATTGGATGGGCTGGACCGAGAGGCTCTCGGCAGACCTAGAATACTTTCCTGTTAATGGCGCAGCAGAATCCGTCTGGTCAGAACATGATGCCGCTATTAATCAGATGGCAGGATTCGCCGTGTTTGAATCCATCATGCGCCAAAAGAAGGGAGCAGCTTTACAGGCCTTTATCGATGATATGAACAGGGACGACCTGAAGGCAAGCAAAGTCAACACGCCTATCATTCGGGACGGTGATTACCATGCCAGACTCAAACAAAAACTTTTAGGGGTGGAGGGGAAGTATCCGGAGCTGAAAGCACCAAAGATGATTTCAGATCCCGCCCCTACATTGGAAGTCTTGCCTGAAAAGGAAGCCAGGAAATACCGAAAACTGACGGAGGAGTTGATCCTGGCAGGAAACAACTGGATGAATGATGAAGGGGGACCATTTGACATGGTGATCGCGAAGGATGGCAAAATTCTGTTCCATGAAAGTTTTGGAGAAAATCTCTATGGAAAATTCACCACCGAAACACCCAGTGAAATTGCGTCGATCACCAAACTGATGACCGGAATGCTCTTCGCACAATTTGTGGACCAGGGTATCATCGGAATTGATGATTTGGTGGGTCAATACCTGCCGGAGTTTCCTCTGGAGGGCCCAAATGCAGTCACACTACGTCATTGCTTTACGCACACTGCCGGGTTCGACTTTTTCGCACATGGCATTTATGGAGGTGCCCATAACCCCTGGCTGGAGAACACTTTGCTCTTAACCCTGGAGGGGGACACGGTAGGAAAACAACTATGGTATAATGGAATGGGTTATGACCTGGCAGGGAAAGTCATGGAGGTGGTGGCAGGGAAAAGTATCTTTCGTCTACTTAGGGAATACATTTATGATCCCCTTGAGATGGATAATACGGAACATGATTGGGATCTTGGATATAGTATTCATAGCACTGCCCATGATCTCGCCAAAGTTGCTCAAATGATCTTGAACAAAGGTTCATACGGCAATTTGCAATTCTTCAGTGAAGAGACCTACGAAAAGTTAATTCCTGCTGATTTAGATCAATTCTATCCGGACCTCCGGCAGAAATGGGGTATTGGATTCACCGTGATGGACTGGAAAGTAAAAGATGAGGACACGGATCAGGAGCGATTTCTTGTGAGTGAAGGGATCATAGGTCATGGCTCGGCAACTGCTTCCATATTTTGGATAATCCCCAGGCACAACATGATCATCACCCAATCAAGAAGAAGGGGGAACAGGAATTTCGCACCAAATTATATCAAGATGATGGAGGTTGTGGAAAAACACCTGATCGGTCAATGAAAATGACAAATATCAAATGAAACTGAAGCTGTTGTCAAAATTTTACGTGATCGGGCGAAATTCATTTGTTTGGGCCATTTTTCTTCTTCTTTGTATACCAGCAGTTTCTTATGGTAATCAGTCGCCACTTTGGTTACCTCCCATTTTCGATTCGGGAATGGTATTACAGCAATCTGACACGGTGACTGTTTGGGGTAAAAGCAAAGCTGATAGTAAGGTCCGGATCAGCCCGGAGTGGACTGACACCAAATACACTACGATTGCTGGTTCTGATGGGAATTGGGCACTAAATGTTGTTACTCCAACAGCCTCCTTTACACCCTATACGATGGAAATCACCAGTGGAGAAGTGCAAATTCTATTGGAAGATATTCTAATCGGTGATGTCTGGTTTGTTTCCGGCCAAAGCAATATGTATGAGTCCTTCAGAGGCTTCAGTAATCAACCTGTAAACAGGGCTCAGGAGATATTAATGAACAGCAATATTGAAGGAATCCGTTTATTCAAAGTTGAGGCTGGTTCTGCTGTTGTTGAGTCAGATTCCCTGGACGGTTCCTGGTATTACTCAAAAATCGAAAATGTAATTGATTTCAGTGCTGTTGGATTCGTATTTGGAAAAGTAATCTTTGACTACCTCAATATTCCCATTGGTCTGATACAGTGTGCACAAAATGGGTCGCTGGCTGAGGCATGGCTGGATAAGGAAAGTTTAAGAGAATTTGGTCTTATTGACCTGAGTAATATTGAAATAATCGGTGGCCTGGGTAATAGCCGGCCTACGCTTCAGTACAATAAGATGTTAAAGCCACTGCTGCCTATTCGAATTAAAGGTGTCATTTGGTATCAGGGAGAGGCCAATGTGAAAGATCCTAAAACCTACGAAGAGCTATTTCCTTTCCTTATAAGCAAATGGCGCGACTACTTTGATAATCCCGACCTTCCTTTCTACTATGTTCAAATAGCTCCTTATAGTTATGACTATGCCCCCGGTTTAGAATCCCAGTATATCAGAGAAGTGCAATTAAATACAATGAAACGGGTTCAAAACGTTGGCATGGTTGTGACTTTGGATATAGGCTCAAAAGATAAAATTCATCCATCCGAAAAGGAAACAGTAGGAAAAAGGCTGGCGTATTGGGCGTTGAATCAAACTTACGGGATTGGCGCTATTCATTGTCGTGGACCGGAATATAGCACCATGTCCGTTGAGGATGGGAAAGTGAATTTGAAGTTTGATTATGCCCCGGGAGGGCTTAGTAGTTTTGGCAAGGAACTTGCCGGATTTGAGGTGGCAGGCGAGGACAAAGTATTCCACCGGGCCAGGGCGATCATTGATTTGGAAGAAGGGACCTGGGAGAGCATTGTACAGGTATGGTCGGATCAGGAGCCCAATCCAGTAGCGGTAAGGTATGGATTTAGCAATTATGTAGATGGTGCTCTTTACAATACGCAGGGGCTACCGGCTTCCCCATTCAGAACTGATGATTGGTGATGCCGGAAAAATAAGAATGTAGAATTCAGCGACCTAATATTTTCAACCTATGAGATTACCGGCAATAATTATCATCATCTTATTGGTCGTAGCTTGCGACAGCAAAAAAAACTCAGTAAACCAACAACCCAATATTGTATTCATGCTGGCCGATGATCTGGGTTATGGTGAATTGGGTTCTTATGGCCAGAAGACCATCAAAACCCCTGAGCTCGATAAATTGGCGCAGGTGAGTATGAAGTTCACTGATTTTTATGCCGGAAATTCTGTTTGCTCACCATCACGTGCAGTTTTACTCACCGGAAGACATCCCGCTTATTCTGTGATCCGGGGAAATGCCGGATTTCATGGCAATGACAGGTGGGAAGGTATGGCCCTGGACAAACATGAATTCACCCTGGGCGAAATGATGAAGGGCGCCGGCTATCAAACAGGTTTTGTGGGTAAGTGGCATTTGGACAATCATGATGATGTGGAAACCTGGGCCTTCGGACATGGCTTTGATTACGCGGTTCAGGAGCAATGGACTGCCCGTTTTGGAGGAAGGGAATTTCCTCCCAACCGGTTGTGGGTAAACGGCGATCAGGAGTATGTACCATATGATTTTATGCAATACGACTGCAAAGATGAATTGCACACTAATATGGCATTCGAATTCCTCGACCAGATCGATCAAAATCAACCGTTCTTCCTGTTCATGTCATACCGTGCGCCTCACTCTTTCGAGGGTCCGATCCGGGACACCTTATTTTATGCAGATGAAGATTGGCCGGGAATAGAAAAGGCCCATGCCGCGAAAATCACTTTACTGGACAGACAGGTTGGGAGGTTGTTAAATAAGCTGGAAGATATGGGGGAACTGGATAATACATTAGTACTTTTTACCAGTGATAATGGGGCTCATTTTTCCTCCAACGGACACCAATTGGAGTTTTTTGATAGTAATGGAGCGCTTAAAGGGGGCAAACGTGATCTTTATGAGGGTGGTGTACGGGTGCCGCTACTGGTTTACTGGAAAGACAGAGTAGCACGGGGAGCCGTCACAGATCATATTTCGGGTTTTCAGGATGTAATGCCCACCTTCGCCGAGGTGGCGGGTGTCGACATACCCTCGCAGGCCCAGGGTATATCCTTTCTCCCACTTTTGTTAGGCCGGCCCCAGGAGAAACATCGGGCATTGAACTGGGAGTTTCAACTTAGCGGTTGGTTTCAAACATTGGCGGATGGTGGTTTTCGCCAATCAGTCAGAATGGATAACTGGAAAGCAGTGCGCTATGGAATAGAATCGGAAATTGAACTCTATAATCTGGATCAAGACATCTCGGAGACTAACAATGTAGCTAACCTGTATCCGGAAATTATAGAAAAAATGAAGGAAATCTTCGAAACGGAGCGTTCAGACACCCCTGGATTCCCCTATGGTGGTGTAATTCAGAACCACAAATCAATGGACAGGTACAAATCCGATTAGTATGGCTGGAATCCACTTTTTCCTGAAGTAAATTGTGGTAGCCTATTAAGCAAACCTAATTCATGCTGATTTCGACTTAAAACGATCATAAAATGAAAAATCCTGCAACTTCATCCAGAAGAAAATTTATTGAAAAGTCTGCTCTTGCAATTGGAGCAATCACCATCGTTCCCCGGCATGTTCTCGGCAGGGGATTCATCCCGCCAAGTGATATATTTTCCGTAGGCATTATTGGGACGGGGGCGATGGGTAAAGGGCTTGCAAACCGCTTCGAGGGGTTGGAGGAATCGCGGGTCATAGCGGTCTGTGATATCGACAAGAAAAAACTGGAATCATTTAAGGAGAGCTATCAAAAGGCATTTGCAGAGATCTATCCCGATACGCAGGTCAGGGACCTCCCGGTTTATTCAGATTATGCGCAATTGCTTGATCGTACGGATATTGATGGTGTTGTTGTAAGCACGCCGGATCACTGGCATGCTGCGCCAGCTATTGATGCAATGAAAGCCGGGAAACATGTGTACTGTGAAAAGCCGATGTCCCATACGATCAAAGAAGGCAGGGCCATGGCTGATGCCTCCAAAAAATATGGTAAGATCCTGCAAACAGGCAGTCAGCAACGGTCAAATGAAGAATTTCGCAAAGCCTGTGAACTGGTACGAAATGGCTACGTAGGTGAGATTACCAAGGTATTGGTCAATGTTGGAAATCCTGCCAGTCCATGCAATCTGCCCTACCATCCAACACCTGATTATATTGATTGGGATCGATGGGTAGGGTCAGCCCCGATGCGTTCTTTCCATCCTACTTTGACGGAAACGGACTGGTTTCCGCGATGGCGCTGGTTCAGGGAATTCGGAGGGGGCATCCTTGCGGACTGGGGGGCTCATATGTTTGATATTGCACAATGGGGCTTGGGTATGGATGGAAGTGGACCTGTTGAAATTGTACCTCCCAGAGAGCCTAATGCAGTTAAGGGGCTAAAGATGATCTATGCCAATGGCGTTGAAATGATCCATGAGGATTTTTGTCGTGGATATGCCGTGAGGTTTATTGGTTCGGAAGGATCGCTGGATGTCAGCCGTAGTTTTCTCGATTCGGATCCGGAAAATATAGTTACAGCCACGTTGAAAGAAGGAGACGTCCGATTGTACAAATCTGAAAACCATCATCTGGACTGGATAAATTCCATAAAAGAAGATAAAAAACCTATTTGTGATGTAGAAATCGGACACAGGAGTTCGTCAGTATGCCATCTGGCAAACATTGGGTATGAGTTGAGGCGGGCATTAAGGTGGGATCCGGAAAAAGAGGAGTTTATCGGTGATGCCGAGGCTAACTTCAAGAGGAGTAAATTCTATCGAAAGCCATATTTGGTTGCTGCAGGTTAAATCCAACTTCATAATCTATTGTATTTGAAACACCGAATAATGAAAAATTACATCCTGCCATTTCTGATAATTTTTCTCATACTATCCTGTGCTCAGGAGAACAATGTTCAGAAAGTAAAAGAATTGTCTCCGAGCACTCCTGAAGCTGAAGGAATTTCATCTTCCGCTATTTTGGAGTTCATTAGCCGGACAGAGGCAGAAATTGATGCCATGCACAGTTTCATTCTCCTCCGTCATGGGAGGTTGATCTCGCAAGGATGGTGGGATCCTTACGGACCTGAAACACCCCATGTGATGCATTCATTGAGTAAGAGCTTTACTTCAACTGCAGTGGGATTTGCCGTGCAGGAAGGATTATTTTCATTGGATGACCTGGTAATCTCTTTTTTCCCTGATAAAGCACCGGAAGAACCTACCTGGCATTGGAATGAGATGCGGGTAAGAGATCTATTGACCATGAATACGGGGCATTTGCAAGAGCCCAGGGGCGCCAGGGATTCGGATGACTGGGTTAAGTTCTTCCTGGAATCCAAAGTTGAATTATTGCCCGGTACAGTTTTCAGATATAATAGTATGGCTACCTATATGTTGTCAGCAATTATTCAGAAAGTAACCGGGGAAAAACTGGTGGATTATCTTGATCCTCGATTATTTCAACCTTTGAAAATCAAAAAGCCTGAATGGGATGAGGACCCAATGGGTATCAATGTAGGAGGTTGGGGATTGCGCGTCGTAACCGAGGACATTGCTAAACTTGGCCAGTTGTATCTTCAAAAAGGCGTGTGGGAAGGAAAGCAACTTTTATCCCGGGAATGGGTGGAAATGGCTACTTCAAAACAGGTATCAAATGGCAGTAATCCTGATAATGACTGGGCACAGGGATATGGTTTTCAGTTTTGGAGATGCAGACACAATTGTTACCGCGGTGACGGAGCTTTGAGTCAGTTTTGTATCGTTATGCCCGATCAGGATGCGGTGCTTGCAATCACTTCCGGTGCACATGACATGGCCAGGGTCATGAATATTGTATGGGAAACACTACTTCCCGCCATGAAGGACCAACCTCTCCCGGCTAATGAGGAGGTACTATTAGCATTAAAAACAAAAACAGGCAATCTGAAATTAAAACCGGTTGTTGGTGAAAGTTCTTCGCCGGTTGGTGAGAGCATATCAGGAAAGAAGTTTATTGTTAAAGGAAATCAGGATGGTGTAAAGGCAATTTCATTTGATTTTGAAAGTGAAGATCACCAGATCAGCATTGAAATGGATCATGGGACGGAGACCGTTCAGATTGGAACATCCGGTTATACCAAAGGGAAATTAAACAGCCACATACCTTTTACAAACAATATGTTACGGTCCGTTGCAGCAAGCGGGGGCTGGACAGACACAAATGAATACACGGTAAGGATCTATTTGTATGAAACCCCTGCCAGAATAACTTATACGTTTTCCATTGATAATGATGAACTCGTGTGGGAAAGTAACCTGGATCATGCGCTGTTCGGGAGACGAGATATCCCCCTGTTAAAAGCTTCAGCTAAATGATGAAAAGAACTATTGGTTTTCTGTGTGTACTGATTCTGATATGCTCCTGTAGTGACGTTGAGAATCAACGCCCTAACATTGTCCTGATATTTACGGATGACCAGGGGTATGGTGATCTAAGTTGTTTCGGCTCCCAAACCATCAGCACACCTAATATTGATGCTCTCGCAGAAAATGGTATGAAATTCACGGATTTCCACGTCTCTTCGGCGGTTTGTACCCCTTCACGAGCCTCGCTACTTACCGGATGTTATCCTGATCGCGTGAGTCTGCCCAATGTGCTTTTTCCTGATGGTTCCTGGGGCAGCAATCCCAATATCGGTTTAAATCCTGAAGAAGAAACCATTGCTGAATTACTTAAAGAGCAAGGTTATGCAACTGCTATGGCTGGCAAGTGGCACCTGGGACATAAACCAAAATTTCTTCCTACTCAGCATGGATTCGACCAATACCTGGGAGTCCCTTACAGCAATGACATGCCAATTGAGTCAGGTATGAAATTGGCTGACGACGTCCTGCTACGCAATGGCATGACGAGGGACATGATCAACAACTATAAAGAGCTGGAAATTGAGAACAAACGGTACAATACACCACTTATGAAAGATGGTGAAGTGATTGAATTTCCAGCTGATCAGGCAACACTCACCAAAAGGTACACGGAGTTTTGTGTAGATTTCATCAATGAGCAAACCAGTAAATCCCCTTTCTTTGTTTACCTGGCTCACACCATGCCGCATATTCCTATTTATGCCTCCAAGGCGTTTGCAGGTATATCCAAAGGTGGTTTATATGGTGACGTGATCGAGGAGATCGATTGGTCGGTAGGTGAGGTTGTCAAAGCATTGGAAGAAAATGGTGCTTTGGAGAATACGCTGGTGATCTTCACCTCTGACAATGGACCCTGGCTTTCATTTGGAAATCACGGCGGTAGCGCTGGCGTTCTTCGCGGTGGAAAATTCGATGCCTGGGAAGGCGGATTCAGGGTGCCGGCGGTCATGGCATGGCCCCGGAAAATTCCGAAGGGAAGTACAAGTCATCAGTTAGCTACTACGCTTGATATTCTCCCCACTTTAGTCGAGATCACAGGTGCAAAATATCCATCAAAAAAGATTGATGGACAAAGTATTTTATCCCTTCTGAAAGGTGAGAAAATGGAAGAACTGGAGGATCGATATTTCTATTATTTCGGTGGGAGGAAAGTCAAAGCGGTCAGAAAGGGAAGGTGGAAATACATCGTACCTCATAAGGGTGGGATTGTCATCGAACCGGGAAAAGATGGTGTGAACGGAAAGAGTGAGGGTATTGACAACCCTGAAGCACTTTACGATCTGGATAATGACATTTCCGAGAGCATCAATGTTATGGGTGATTATCCTGAAATAGTACAGGAACTGAAAGAGGCGGCAAAAATATTTGAGGCCACCATTCATGAGGAAGCACGACCGGTTGGGACGTATGAACCCTAATTTTAAATTTTTAAAGCTTCTAACGCCGAAACAAAGACAGAGTATCGAAAATTTAGGTGATCAACAATGAACAAAATTCGAATAAAACACGATTTGCCTCAGTTATCTTATTCATTTTTTATTTTGTGTATAGTGCTTCTGCTTTCATCTTGCAGTTCAAGGGAAGAAGAAGACTCCGGGAATAGGGGACGCCCCAACATACTCTGGCTGGTTGCGGAGGATCTGAGCCCTTACATTCCACCCTTTGGTGATTCCACTGTTCAAACACCAAACCTCAGTCGATTAGCTGAGGAAGGAGTACGATATACAAATGTTTTTAGTGTATCCGGTGTTTGCTCACCAAGCCGGGCCGCAATTACAACCGGAATGTATCCCTCAGGCATAGGAGCTCATCATATGAGAACACTGTATCAGCAACCTGCTGCTAAAGAGATGGGACTGATCAATTATGAAGTAGTTCTACCTCCAAATGTAAAAATGGTTAGCGAGATCATGCGCGAAAATGGTTACTACTGCACGAACAATGCCAAGGAGGACTACCAGTTTCATAAATCAAGACTGGCCTGGGATGAGTCCAGTGTGCATGCGCATTGGAGAAATCGTCCAAAGGACAAACCATTCTACTCCGTCTTTAATTTCGGCGTTACCCATGAATCAAACACCTGGAATCCTTTTGGCAGACCTTATGATCTGGATACATTTCCGCCTGCCAGGGGAACGAAATGGTGGGTCCGGTTTCAGGGTGTCAAGAAACCACTTCATGTTCCCGGGGATCTGGAGGTAGAGATCCCTCCATATCTGCCGGAAACGGAATTAGTTGTCAAAGATGTACGCAGGATGTATTCCAACATCGTGGAAATGGATCGACACATTGGCGTTGTTTTGAAGCAACTGGAAGAAGACGGATTAATGGACAACACCATAATCATCTGGTATACCGATCATGGAGGCCCATTACCTCGTCAAAAGCGATTACTCTATGATTCCGGGCTGGAGGTACCCTTGATCATTTGGTATCCTGATAAATTGAGGGCTGGTGAAATGGATGATCGATTGATCAGCTTCATTGATTTTGCACCGGCATTGTTGTCCATGGCTGGGATCCGGCCACCGGAATATATGCAGGGCAGAGCCTTTGAAGGACAGTACAGGTCGGAAGCTGATCGAAATTATATCCATGCAGCAGCAGATCGTTTCGATGAAGCCTATGATATGATCCGAGCGGTTCGGGATAAACGATTTAAATATCTGAAAAATTTCCAACCTGAAAAGCCCTATTATTTGCCATTGAACTATCGTGAGAATATGGCCACAATGCAGGAATTACTTCGTATGCGTGATGAAGGGACTTTGAATGACATCCAGATGCAGTGGTTCCGTCAATCAAAACCGGAAGAGGAACTTTTCGATACCGAAAATGATCCACATGAGCTAAATAACCTGGCGGACGATCCTGCATATGCAAAAAAACTGGCAGAATTGAGGGGAGAGTGTAAACGATGGATGGACGAAATTGAAGATATGGGATTCATTCCGGAAGAGGATCTTATCCGGCAGTTCTGGCCAGATAAAAAACAGCCGACTACGGCAAACCCGGTTACAAAAGTTGAAAATGGCACATTGACCATTGAGTGCGCGACTGAAGGCGCATCAATTGGGTATAAGTTCCCCAAAGATGAATCTCCCTGGATTGGATGGCGAATCTACAATGAACCAATAGATCTACCTGAAGGGCAGCGTGTTAAAATAATGGCTCATCGGATTGGATTTGTACCGAGTGATACCGTTACAGTAGTGAAATAACGTGCGTTCGGGATAAGAAATATGAATTTAGTAGCTAAAACCTCAAAAACTGTCATTTTTGAGGTTACCTAAATCAAGTTAAAATAGTATTTAAATGATCGGATTGATCAACAAGGCTCTCCTCGTTTCATTGTTCATTTCACTAATGATCTTTGGATCATGCACTGAGAATACACCGGAGAAACCGAATATTGTCTTGATCCTGGCCGATGATCTGGGATATGAGACCGTATCTGCCAATGGAGGAGAGTCATATCAAACACCTAACATCGACCGCCTGGCTACCGAAGGCATCCGGTTCGAACATTGCTATGCGCAGCCACTCTGTACACCCAGCCGTGTCAAGATCATGACGGGGATCAACAATGTACGTAACTATGTTCGGTTTGGGATACTGGACACGAGCCAGGTTACATTCGGTCATTTATTCAAGGAAGCTGGCTATGCGACGGCAGTCATTGGAAAATGGCAATTGGGAAAAGATCCAATAAGTCCCCAAAGAGCCGGCTTTGATGAATCCTGTTTATGGCAGGTTACGGAAGGCAGGATAGATTCAGCAGGCCGGGATACACGATTTTCACAACCTGTTCTGGAGACCAATGAGGAGTTAAAGACCTTTGCCGAAGATGATTATGGACCACTGGTAGTAAGTCAATATGGACTGGGTTTTATCGAACGGTCCGTCCGGGAAAAGAAACCATTCCTGTTGTATTATCCGATGATCCTGACACATTGCCCGTTCAGTCCAACACCGGATTCACCGGAATGGATGATCGATGATACTACGGTCATGAAATACAAAGGGCATGCCCATTACTTCGAAGATATGATGGCCTATACGGATAAGATCATTGGCAATATCGTCAGTAAACTGGAAGAGTTGGGCGTCCGGGATAATACAGTCATTTTGTTTACGGCAGATAATGGGACCGATGTACCGGTAGTTTCGAAACTGAATGGACGGGAAGTTGCCGGCGCGAAAAGTAAGTCGACGGATGGAGGTACGAGGGTGCCGCTGATCGTTTGGGGCAAGAATGTGGTGAAACCGGGTCTTGTGAGTTCTGACCTGATCGATTTAAGTGACGTACTGCCAACCCTTTGCGAGGCAGCAAATATTTCAATACCGGATTCGTTGGATCTTGACGGTGTTAGTTTTCTACCACAATTACAGGGTGAGGAAGGCCGGCCAAGACAATACGTGTACAACTGGTATTCCCGGAATGGAGATCCTGAAAAAGCGCGTGTTTTTGCCCGAAATCAGCGTTATAAACTGTACGATACCGGGGAGTTTTATGAAATTCCGGAGGATTATTTGGAAGAGAATCCCATTCTCTTTGAAGATCTGGGTGCGGAAACTCAAAAGGTTTATCATATGCTGCAAAGTGTGCTGAATGAGAATGGCAAAAGAAGATTGGATGCGATACCAAACTAAGATCACACTTCCCTTCCCCCTGGTCCTTCCTTTCCGCTGGTCTGTGACTCACAGACCAGGTTTATATAAATTAACCGTAATACTCGAAATAATGAGTTAATATCTTAAAAGGATCGTCTCCTGTTTCATAAAAAGCTGCAGAAGACCATTTATAGTCTTCGGGAACATCGACTAAATTCCATTTCTCCTGGAGAGGATTGAGGTGAATGTAATCTAACTTTTGTTCAAATTTACTTTTGGAATCCATTAAAACAGCCAAGGGATCTCTTTGCCAGATCCTATATGATCTTTCCCTGTCTTTTACTTTAAAATAGGGCAGAACGTCTAAATGATTAGATTTCAAATCCTTTAATATTTCGTGAGCAGTCGCCTTATTGAAGGAAGCGTGTGGCATTTCCTTACCATTCATTTTCACAAGCTCCCAAAGTATATGAAGGTGATTAGGCATTATCACATAGCCGTAGACAATTATTTGTTTTTTGTCTACCAGGCCTTTCAGGACATCAATGATTTGCTGTTTGTACTTATTAGGTTTTAACAAGTTCTTCCAATCTTTGATTGTAGAAGTCCAATAGTAGACCTTGCTCAATTCCATTCTGGAATTTCGGACTTGCTTAAAAATATCAGGCATACAAGAAATTACGTTTCTATCTGAATAGCAAAACTAAGGTCTGTGAGCCACAGACCTTGGGCATGGGATTAAATGAGACTTTGTTATACCCTTTCAATAGTCGAGGACAGATTGTATAGACCCAGAAGAGTGAGGATCACTCATCCCTGAGTAAATCCGCCGGATTTTGAATTACAGCTGTTCGAATCTGCCAGCCAACAGTGAGAACACCTATCAGCAATACCATAACAAAACCTGAGAGAGTTTCCATAGGTCCCATATCAGTTCGATACAAGAACTTGCTCAGGATCATATCATCAACTATATAGAGTGTAACCGGTATTGCTATAACTGCTGCTATTGCGATCATCCCCAAAAAACCTCGAGAAAGCAATAGTATCAAATTGCTCATGCCAGCCCCTAATACTTTTCGAATGCTTATTTCTTTCATCCTTGTTTCGGTTGTAAATACGGCCATACCCAATAAACCAAGTGTAGAAATAGATATAGCCAGGAGAGCCAGTGATGAAATAAGCGTATAAGTAGTCTTACTACGCCCATAAGTCTTAGTTATCTGATCATCATAAAAGGTAGCGTGGAAGGGATGAACCGGATCCAGTTCTTTATAGCTCTTTTCCAGTTTTTCCATTGTGGCCAATAAGTTGTTACTTGCTATTTTCACTCCAAGTATTCTTCCACCTCGAATTGGGCTCTCATTCAAGAATGCAAAAGCCTTTACAACTTCACCGTGCAGGGACTTACTAATGAAATCCCTTACGACACCTGTAATTTTCATTTTCTTTTTGTAATGCCATATGTTTTTTCCGATGGCCTCATCAGGAGAACCTAACTTTAGCTCTTTCAAAAATGTCTCATTCACAACAATATTGTTTTGGGTTTGTCCTTCGTTTAAAGGAGTTAGAAATCCCGATCCGGCAACTAATTCAAACCCGTGCATATCCAAGTAATTCTTGCCTACATAATTACTGCTAAACATTATTCTATTGCCTTTATCCTCTGACATTGCATCTCCTAAATCTGCACTTCCTGTTCCTAAAACCACGGATGACCTTGAAGTCTCTACGACTTCTGACATTTTCGCATATTCATTCTCAAGTAAATCAATATAATCTCCTTCAATATTTATGTTAACAATATTTTCAGTATCATAGCCCAGGTCATAATTCAAGACATATTTGTATTGCTTATGTACTATCACAGCACACATTATCAGACTTATGGAGAGGACAAATTGAATAGTGATTAATGCCTGTCTCACATTTATTCTTGAAAGCAACCGGACTTTTTCTGCATCACCGAATAAGATACTTGCTTTAAGTTTTGAAAGAACGAGTGCCGGAAGAAAGCCAGCGATACAGCCAACTACAACAGCAAAAAGAGAAAAATAGAAAAGGTGAATAGGGGCGATTTCCAGCAAGAACATTGCTCGATCTCCCGCTGATTGGTAAGGTAGATTTAAAAATATCGGTTTGATCAAAAAATACATTCCCACTCCAACAATCAAAGCAATCAAAGACAAGAGTACCGCCTCTGTCATAAATTGTGAGAATATCTGAAGTCTGGAGGCTCCTGTTACTTTCCGAATACCAATTTCTTTTGAACGTCTTAATGCGCGAGCAAGAGACAAGTTCGTATAGTTGAAACAGGCAGATAATAGTACGATGAGTGTGAGCCCTATCATCATGTAGATTTTCTGTTTTGGAAATGTTGGTCCGGGTTGATTCCATGCATTTACGGTCACAATTTCCTTCATAGGTTGGAGAGAATGGAAGATGGAGTCGTGTCGTGAATTATAGTCGGCTACCATATCCATCATCAGGGACTCGATCTTTTCCAATTTAGCCTCCTCTTTTAGAACCAGGTATACATAGCTCCGTGTGAAAGCTCCGGGATTTCGCTTGAAATTTATTCGCCTCTCCACCAGGCTAGTTTCCATGGTTTTCATCGAAACCAGGATCTCAAAATTCAAATGTGAGTTAATTGGCGGATCTTCTACGATCCCGGTAACGATTGCACTTCTAAAATCCCGGTTGCCATCTACACTTACAGTTTTACCTATTGGATCCGAATCCCCAAATAGTTTTTTTGATGCGGACTCTGTTAATATGATAGCACCAGGATTTTTTAATGCAGTTTGTGGATTTCCTTTTATAAGTTCAAAAGAGAAGACATCAAAAAAAGAGGGTGTTGCATAATAGCCACTGGTTGCAATTGCTCTTTCTTCCGTTTTCAAATCAGCAGTCATGTTTAGGCGAAGAACCAATACTTGTTCCACATCTGGTATTTGAGCCTCAATTTTATCTGCGATATAATGAGATGCAGTCGCATGGAGGTCTAATGCGAATTCGTCTTGGAATTCAGATTTTTTGTTGGTTGTTACCCT
The DNA here is from genome assembly GCA_028278225.1 of Cyclobacteriaceae bacterium. Lineage (GTDB taxonomy): Bacteria > Bacteroidota > Bacteroidia > Cytophagales > Cyclobacteriaceae > JANQEU01. The sequence goes on along the minus strand of JANQEU010000001.1, from coordinate 1,862 downwards.
GTAGATCCTATCTTTTTTCTCATGAAGATCATCAAATGAATAAAGTTCCGAAAGAAGCACGATCATCAGTATTCCTACCGACATACTAATCGCCAATCCAACTACATTGATAGCCGAGAAAAGCGCATTACGCTTAATACTCCGGAGGGAGGTTTTAAAGTAATTTTTGAAAATTCCATATTGATTTAATTGAAGACCACCTTCTAACCTTTTGACCAGCCTAGGTCTTATAAACCCCAAAACATCTCGAATGAATAACAGATCTGCATTCCGTCTACCATATTTGCTAACTCGTCTTTGATAAATTTCATGAAGGTCTCCCTGTACGTTCTCCAAAACCTCCTCCTTGCAAAACCATGATAGCAATCCATCGATCCACTTAGGCGGAAGAAACTTCTCGGCTTTCATGAATTTTGTGAATTGAAATTAAGACCAGGAACTTTTGAAGAAAAAGCCATTCTCAACTTATGAGCTGATTCTAGTGCCTTTTTTCCAGTTGCAGATAATTGATAAAATTTCTTTCTTCTTCCTCCTCTATCAGTCGTAGCTCCACCTTCTACGGACGTAAGGTATCCTTTATCCTCAAGTCGATACAATGCAGAATGTAAAGCCCCAATACTTGGTGGTCTGCCTGTTTGCTTTTCTAATGCATCTTTGATTGATACACCATAAGCATTGTCAATGAGCGATCCTACAGCTAACAGAACCAGTTCTTCAAAAGCTCCAAGATTTGTATCCTTCATCTATTATATTCCTATTTACAAAACAAATATGGCAAATATATTTCCTGTTTGCAAATGAAATAGGCAGGGCATAACTAGGTTCAGTCCAGAAACATTAGAACATTACCCCAGTTTACGGTTTCAACAATCGACCGATATGTGGGTCAGTATTTATTCAGATAGTATGTGTCTCAGATTGGAGGGTTTAATGAACTTTCCTGTTTATATCAAATCGCTAAATTTATATAGCTGCTTACAAGACATATCCCGTTAGCAAGGTATTCCAAGCCATTCTAGATGAGCGTAATACAAAGAATTGCAATAAGAAACTTCAGGTCAATACAGCACATCGTATTGGTGAAGGATCTATTCGATTTAAACACTTTTGTAGGTTCAAATGATATTGGTAAGTCAAATATTCTGCGTGCACTTAACCTATTCTTCAACGGAGAAACGGATTTAGGAGTACCTCTGAACTTCTGGGAGGATTTTAACAAGAATATTGAAAGAAAATCCGGTAAAGGACAATACATCAGAATAATCCTCAATATCAAGCTCAAGTACGAGAACAACAAGTTTGTTCGATGGACTAAACAATGGGACAATAATGAGGTTCTCAAAAAGAATGATAAAGAAGTCTTCCTGAACGACTGGACGCCTTCCGATTTTATACATAACAGTCGAGCAAAAGGATGGCTTGATAGGATTAGATTCCGTTACGTCCCGGCAATCAAGTCACCTGAATATTTGTCCCATGGTCTGTGACTCACAGACCAGATTTATGGATTTATAAATTAACAGTAGTACTCAAAATAATGAGTTAACATCTTAAAAAGATCATCCCGGCGTTCTTGCCCGGGAGTTCTGTGTCCGGAATTTTAATCTACCCTTTTGAAATATGTAAAACACTGAATATCAGTGATAAAACCAAGTATAAACGGTTACAAACGACTACAAATACTTATCTACCGGATAACTGTTCTGCCTTGTTTCACCTTTGTATCGTCGATGTTCGACAATCATCTGCTAAACGGGTGATCCTTTAAACATTTTAAACATTTATTATCATGACAACTTTAAGAAACAACGTGCAACTAATTGGCAGATTAGGTAACGACCCGCAGATCAGAAGTTTTGAAA
>JANQEU010000077.1 GCA_028278225.1 Cyclobacteriaceae bacterium | reverse complement strand
TCAGAGATAGTGCCTTCATTATCAGTTACCAGTACGGTAAAAGTACCGGCATAGACGCCTGTAAGTGTAGCGGTTTGGGCACCTGCAGGGAATCCTGCGGAGATGTCATCATCGACCACCTCATTTCCTGGGGTTGCAGTTGCACCCCTGTACCACTGGTAGGTATAGGCCTGTCCGTCATCCACGGTAATGGCCACAGTAGCCTGTCCGTCAGGCGAACTGCCACCGGCACAAACGGAAGCAGCTGTAGGAGTAATACCCAGTGTAAAAGGCGTAGTAGTATCTTCGATTTCGACCATGAAGTAAGCACCTTCACAGCTCATGCCATCGGTAGCCGTTACATAGTAAGTGGCCGGGCTAAGTCCGGAGGCGGTAGCAGTGGCACCGAAAGCTCCTCCGATCTCGGTGTAGGTATCATCATATAATTTGAAAGAATATACCAAAGCGAGGCCTCCGGATTCGGGATTGCCGTTATTGGTCAAGTCCGTTATTGTGATTTCGCCGTTGTCAGGATTACATTGGTCGGAGTCATCAACAGTTGCCCCGGTGATAATAATATCCGCCGGATCATCAGCAATAGTGATATCAATGTCGGCACTACAGTTCTCATCGGGATTCTGACCATCAGTAACTCTTACCCAGTAATTATTTCCCGGCATACCAAAAATAGTTGCAGCATTTCCTCCATTTCCGCCGCTTACAGGTGTGGTGGTTACACCCAGTGCTCCCTCGTACCACTGATAGGAGTAGGTACCCCCGTCATTGTTATCAATGGTCACGGTTGCTGATCCATTTTCATTAGCGGGAACACCGTCACAATTGGTGTTGTCATTTATTGACGTGGAAAGAATTGGGATGGTAGACTCATCCGCAATAGTGAATGGAATGGAGGCAGAACTACATTCCGTATCATCATTTCTGATTACGACAGTATAATTGCCAGGTACCAATGCACTGACGAAAGCATCTGTAGATTCGGCTTTCTCCTCTCCGCCCATGTCATCATAGAAGGTGAACATGAGGTCATCAAATTCCGAATCAGTGCCATCCACCCAAACCGTCCCGCCATAATCCACCTCCGTAATAGTGAAAATTCCGTCATCAAGCGTTGAGCAATCATCTGCACCTACGTTTGTGGATGCATTGATAGTAATTGCCGGAGTATTTTCAGTAAGGACTACGGTCTCGGTTTGTGAGCAATTGAGACCGGTACCATCATTATCTGTGACAAGGACTGTGTAAGTACCCGCGTAAAGACCAGTCATTGTAGCGGTAGCAGAACCGGTCGGGAATCCCGCAGAGATGTCATCATCATTGACCTCATTCCCAGGCGTAGCAGTAGTCCCATAATACCATTGATAGGTATAGGCACCACCGTCGTCATTGGTGATCGATACATCAACCTGTCCATCCGGGGTAGTGCCGCCACTACAGACCGTAGCTGCTGTTTCACTGCCGGAAAGTGTGGGAGTGACGCTATTGTCAGCAATTATGAATTGCATATTTGCGGATTCACAGGTGGAAGCATCTTCAGTGATCTTGACATAATAGGTGCCCGCAGTTAAAGCCGTGAAACTTCCGGTTGTGTTTGTAACAGCAGTGGGAGTGAAGCTTGAAGCGGTTTCATCCAACAATTCGAATGTATATTCTCCATTATAGTTTGCCGCAAGTATTGTTTGAAGCGCAGCAGGACTTTTTGTTACATCGATGCTGGTGATATCGATGGATCCATTTCCAATACAATCATCGGAGTCAGATGTGGAATTACCGTTTATGGCAATGGTAGTTCCGGCATCGATTATGGTTTCGGTAGCTGTGCTCACGCATCCCGTAGCGGTATTTGTAACTTCAACAGTATAGCTTCCGGCTCCCAAGTTTGCTGTGGTGGTTGCAGTATTGTCAATATTGGTTCCACCAGTGCCAACTCCCTGATACCAGGCATAAGTAAAGGTTCCGGCTCCGGCATCAGCGGTCAACTGTCCATTGTTATTTCCATCGCAATTGGTGATATGTGAATCGATGGTAATAGTTATGGTTGGTAATGTCAGATTGTCATTTACTACTATTTCAAAAGGATCGGAATCACAACCATTTGGTGCGCTAACCACTACGGTATAAGTTCCTCCCATTAGTCCATCTATAACATTATCTGTAATGACTTCTTCCGATCCGTTTGAGCCCGAAGCGATCGGAGTTGTAGTGCCACTTCCTTCGTACCAGGTGAAAGTATATCCTGTGAAATCAGTTACATTGCTTCCGTTAAATGAAACATCCAGAGTTCCTGATCCCGTGGGCGTTGGAGTTCCGGTCGGATCGCAAACTGTATTATCAGTCGTAGTGCCGTTTAAAGTAACAACCGGTTTAATCGGTGTTTGACCAATGGACAATGTCTGGGTGGTGGAGCAGCCGGTTACGGCATCCGTTACCTCAACATAGTAGGTTTGTGTAACAAGATCTTCAATGTAACTGGTATCTCCATTTGTTACGGGGATAGTTTTAGCCGCATCTTCATACCATTGGAAAGTATAATCCGGTTCAACGAGTTCTTCGCCAGGTTGTCCCGGATCGGAAACGTATGCGCGTCCTTCTCCGTCTGCACCAGCTACGCCACAGCCGCTTTGTGCAGCCTCTTCAACTGTTGAAACGTCCGGGTATATGGGGTCATCGGATATTGTTCGCGTTTCGGCTGCAGACTCACATCCTGTTACATTGTGGACGGCAACAACAGTATACTGTCCACCAGCTATATTAGCCAGGTCGGACTGATCTTCTCCGGCAATTCGATTGCCTTCATCCACCACACCACCTGTATACCATTTAAACGTGTAATCCGCGTTTCCATCGGACATGGTGACACTGATCAAACCCTCAGGAGAACTACAATATACATTATCAAATAAGTTTATTGAAGAAACAGTAGGGGTCGTGGTATTGTCATTCAGGACAACATCCACGAATGACGAACACAATAAATCCTGATTCGTGACCAGCACACGATAGGTGCCACTGGAAAGTTCATCGAATGTGTTGCCTGTTGCTCCATTCGTGATGTTGAGGCTGTCAAGTCTGTTTGCAATATCGGTATTTGCTCCATCGAATATTTCGTAAGCATATGCTGAGGGTTCGGACCCCGAACTGGAGGTAATGGTGATGGTTCCGCTTCCGGTTCCCGTACAATTGATGTTATCCGTTGACGAATTTGCAATGACAGGATTGTCGGGTGTATCTTCTACTTCGACCGTAACTGCTACCGATTCACAATTAGTCGTTTGGCTTTCTGCCACGATCGTGTAAAAGCCCCCTGATAAACCGGAAAAAATGCCCGTTGTATTTGATTGTAATACCGGATCTACTGCGGAAAACCCTGCATACAACCTGAAATCATATGTATCCGGGGAGGGAGTAGATGTCACACTGCCTCCGGCATCAATACTTCCATTAGGACTGCCTGCGTCACAACTAGTATTTGCTACAATGGTAGCCGCAACTCCGGCGGAATCCAATACGGGTGTAGTAAAATCGTTGGTTATCAACACTGTGTCTGTATTGACGCAGCCAGTAATGTCTTCTGTAACCCGTACGGTATATATACCATCGGGCAGTCCGCTTGCCACATTGTCAACTACGGATGAACCTGCTAAAGCAGCCGGCAATTGATTCCCGGCAGATGTGTTGTCTCCCACAAACCACTCGAATGTGTGTCCGGCAGTTGTTCCCATTCCATCAGCATCAGCCGTTGCTTCACCTGTAGAAGTATCACAGGAACTATTTTGCGATGTTTGGCTTGCTACCGGTTCCGGAAACGAACTTGGAGGATCAATAGTAACGGTAGTAGATTCGGACGCACAACTTGTTGCATTGTCTATAGCTACTACTGTATAGTCTCCTGCCACAAGGTTTTCATATGTGACTCCGGTAAAGTCACTCGTGGGCTTGATCGTTGAGCCATCATACCATTCGAAAGTATAATCCGTCGTATTACCGCCTACACTGGCTGAGGCTTCTCCGCTATCCAGGTCAACGCAACTTGTGACATCTGTCTTTGTGACATCCGGGGCGGGCGGAGTTACAAGAACTGTTGTTACAGTACCTGTGATCGATCTTGTACAACCTGTAGTCTGGTTTACCAGATCCACGCGGTATTCACCAGCCGACAGGTCATTGAGAATGTAACCGGTTCCTATTGGAGTAATACCTTCGGAAGCGATATACCATGTGAAGTCGTACCCTGTCGTAACTGTATCTATAGGGTTGCCGGTTGCCGGATCACCATTGTCATACTCCACAACCTCCGCAGTTAAAACACCATCCGGAGTTTCACAGTTGGTTTCGGGACTTACCTCGGTAATAATTATTGAATAATCAGGTTCAAACCTTGCAATACTGATCGACAAGGTGTCGGAAAAACAATTAGAACCACTTGCGAAACCAACTACGGAATAATCACCCTCAGCCATATTTGTGAGGTAACTGCCTGTATCGATAGCTGTTGTGAAATTATTGAGCGGATACCAGTGAAATTCAAAACCATCGGCTTCGGTAAATTCGGCTTCCGTTGTGGGGGTGGTTCCTTTCACCAGTATATTATCCATTAGCTGGCGTTCCTTCTTATGGGTGCTGTGAATTTCAAATTGTAAGGCCAATGTCGATCCGTTTAAGCCGGAAGCAGTAGCATTCACATAGTAGTAACTTCCAGCAGCATTTCCGTTTGTCAGTAACTGCCTTGCTCCACCGTCCAGTATATAGTAGGCTCTCGTAAAATCTGCGTATTGCCCCGATGTTTCCAACCCACCTGATGATATCAAGTCGACGGAGACAGCTACATCACTATGACCGGAAATGTCTATATCTTCCGTGGTCAAAGTAATCATTCCCGTTTCGTTTGCGGAACCCACCCTTCGCGTAAAGAATCCTTTCGCACCATTGTAGGTGCCGACCTGTGCGGTATGAGCGCTTCCTCCACCAGTAAATGACCAGGCCGTTTCATCTGTATCTACTGTTGTCCCTGCCGATTGATCTTCAAAATCTTCATACCAAATGTTTTCGATGCCACCTCCGATTTCACCGAAGTAAAAAGCACGCGCCTGCCCGTTATCAGGTTTGGCGTCATCGCATTTGTCATTGTCCTTGATCTTTTCAGCAGAAAGTGTAAACGGAACATATGTAACTGAAATCGTTCCAAGGTTATTGCCAGCCTCGCACTCCGGGATACTTGAAGAACCCAGATCAAAGGGTGGTGTGTTACTTCCATTGTCATTGATGACCACATAAAGTTGAAAATCACCCCCGGGACCCTGGACTGTTGCAGTATCAACTCTTTCCTCTCCAATAAGAAAATTCTGTATAATGAGAACATCTGTATTCAATTTATTGGCCGGACCTGCTGTAGGGTCGGCATCATAGAAGGTAATAGGCAGTGAACCTGAGATATCGGTGTCACCGTCATTCCTTAATGTGAATGACACGTCAAATTCAGTTTGCGGGCATAAAGAGCTTGACGCTGAATTGACAGATATCAAATTGATATCAGGTGAGACATATGAGGGACAGCCGTCTGTCTCAATATAAGTAGACTGGTTTAGAAAACTATTTAAGGGTCTTTGGTCTTCTATTTCCCCGGTCTCGCAGTTTTCCGTACCAAAAATTGTAATGTGGTTCTGTAACTGGGTAGGGATCGTGAGGTCATCGTCAATGTTTACATTGAAGTAGCCGTGCTGATTCCATACAGTACGTGAAGGTTGCCAGGTTTCACCGGCATCCGCCTCGTAAATCCGTACCTGGGCAAATTTTGTATTAGAATAGGGATTGAATGGAGTGTTGTCACTCGTGTAACAAGTCACACAAATTTCACTGGATCCATCGTTGTCAACATCAGCCACTAGCGGATACTCTTCCTGTGTACGTGACACACAGGGAATGGTGGTTTTTACCGTAGGGCCTGTTCCATCGATAATGTATAATTCGCTTTCACTTCTGTATATGGTCTCGGAAGCGCCGTCACCGTTAAAATCAAATAGTGTACATCCCGTAAAACCTGAAGATCCTTCTTTCACACCTAGGATCCACTCTGCTGTCATATCAGGGTTTAATGAGTAAAGTTTCTGATCCGATATGTAGGTGGCATTTAGCTGTCCGTCTCCGTCGACATCCGCAATGTTTATTCTACCGGTTCCTTTTGTGTGGTCGTTGGACGCATCATGATAGGTTAGTACTTCTCCATCCAGGACATCCCAGAAAAATACCGTGGTTGGACTTGTGTAGCTGGTTCCCAGCGCTCCGGGCATCAGGATGTCCATGGTTCCGTCCAGGTCAAAATCAGCCACCGAAATACAAGTAGCCTGGCTCCTTCCACTTGACCAGGCCTTAACAAAATAAGTTGAATCACCATCTCCCGATTTGTCCAGTAGTGCCAGTGCCGGATCGTTGATATCTACGGCAACCGTCTTGGTCCCGGCACTTATGTTAACGGCCCATATTTGTCCCCCGGTTAATAACTCCAGACCGCTACAATCTGCGCAATAACTGTCGGGCAGAATATCCACAGCAAGCGGGCCATGAGCATAGGAGGTCATCCATGTACCTCCTGCGGTGTTTACCACAATATTGCCGTCGATGTCCATGATAACATCACGGAAGTAGATCTCGGCTACTCCATCCTCATTAAAATCTGCTACACCCGCCAGACCTATTTTGTCGGATACCGAGACCGGACCACCCCACCTTGATTCCATGCGGCTGTTTGATATATTGTATTCAAACAACTCAATTTTGGTTCCCTTGTCCTGGTGAACTACGATCTCCGCATAGCCGTCCCCCTGGAAGTCACCAATGACCAGGGCATTTTCAGGAGAGAAACTAAGGTTTACCGGAAGAGCATTACCGTCAGGATTTAAAATATCCGTATCATACTGACCAAAAACTCCATCTAAGATCGAGAACCATTTTTGCTGCCGGTTGGTTACGACCACCTCAGGCGTACCATCCTGATCAAGGTCGCCAATTGCAGGTGTTGCGTGGCTATTGGCCGACAGGTCGGGAGATCCCCATTGAAGCCGCATGGCAAAAGTTGGATTCTCCGTAGGTTCATCCTGGCAGATGATCTGATTTCCCACAAAAAAGTCTTCACAACTTCCTTCGTCTGCACAGTCCTGATCGAAGCAGTCTATAAATCCGTCGCCGTCATCGTCAACGCCGTTATTACAGTCCTCCTGCGCCAGGATTTGAAATGAAAAAAAAGACATGAAGGCGACTAACAAAAAGATCTTCCGGTTGCTTTTCATATATATTGAGGTCGTAGATACGGTAATAAATACAAAATCGTGTGTTGTAGTAACCTACTTTCGGACACAAAAAACGCCCTGTAGGTAAAATACAACCAATTTTGGTATAAAATTACTTTTTTTTAGGTTAATGCACTATACGAATATGAAATATAATTATTTCAATATCAATATTCCAACATCGCTACCTGTGGGAATAAAAATTGTATAAAGACAATATCGTTATCAGGAATAACCGGATTATCTGCCCAGCAAAATGCTGCCGGATTGACTGAATTGAGAATTTTGGGAACTTTTGCATTTCAGGACATAATAATAGATCCCTTCCGGGGCATCCTTGTTATTTACGTCCCTTCCATCCCAGGCGCAATCGTTCACGAACGGACCGTCACCTTCATAGATCGTGCGTCCCCTGCTGTCAAAGATGTAGACGGTACAGGTATTGTCCAGGAGATCCCCATTGAGTATTTCCCAGCAATCGAAACCCAGGCCATCACCGTTAGGAGAGAAGCTCTTTCTCCCGATCACATTGTTATTCTGAAGCGTAATGGTATCCAGCGCCAGGCAGTTGTTGATATCCGTACCCTGGAGGGTAATTAATGTCTGTGTGGATTTCGGGAATACGGTAACAGTTGTTGCCGTTGAGTCATCGAATATATCTCCCGGACTCCAGGTGTAGTTTGTGCCTCCGCTTGCCTGCAACTGTATGGAGGGAAGGTCCTCAGGTATTCTAAGTGTTCCGCTAGTGTCTATGGTCGCATCAGGAGAGGTAATGGTAACTCCTCCGTCCGAATAATTCAGTACGTCGATCGTAGAATTGACTGTGCATCCGATATCATTCACTACCGTTACGGAAACACGCACCGAATCCACGCCGGCAGGAGTAACTCCATAGGTAAACTCCGTGGCATCCCCGGTAGACCACAGGTAGGATACCATTCCGGCCGGCATCTCCAGTCTCAGGCTGTCAAATTCACATTTTACATTGGAGTTCGGGTTAGGTGTGATGGGTATGACAGGTACGGCCGTAGCTGTGATGGCGTGATTGTCCTGGCTACTGCAGTTCAGTATATCCTGGTAGGCGACGGTTAGTTGAGCGGTATATGAACCTGCACTTGTAAATGTAAAGGTCGTATTCTGATTGGCATCCGTGCCGATGGAATTATTACCGGCATCGAGAAAATCCCATGCATAATCAAACCCGAATTCCGCACTTCCCGAAACCAGGTTTCCGGTCAGACTAAGGGGAACGTCAACACAGATCTCATTGTCTGCCACGATATCGGGTACCGGCGGATCCACTTCCCTTATGGCTAATATGGCACTGGTGTCCCGGCATGTGGTCATGGACTGATCGATCAGTGTCACAGTGTAGTTACCGGTTTCGGTAACAGTCAGATCAGTGGAAGTAGCCCCGGAAATGGCAGTTCCGTCTTTGCTCCACTGGTAATTGTAACCGGCGAAGTTATTTGTCGTCAGCTGGGTATCATCATTCAGGCAGAAATTGTCCTGTCCTTCGTTGGTGATCTTCGGAAACGGCGTGGATATTACATTCACTACTTGTGTCGCTTCCTGGCTTTTGCATCCGTCGTTTTGCTGTATCACCAGGGAGTATGTCCCTCCGCTTGAGGCAGTGGATGTAAAAACGGGTGTACTTTGGGAACTGGTAAATCCATTGGGTCCTGTCCAGAAATAATTATCGAGAGTTGTGGAAGATGGAGTGAGTGTAATGGTCTCGCCTTCGCAAACGGGGGATGTAACCGTAAATGTCGGATTTGCCGGTGTATTATTATTCAGTGTGAAGGTTGCCGTGCTTGATGTAACTGTACAAAAGCCGTCATCTGTGGTCGTGGTTACCGTGACGGATATATCGGCGCTGTTTCCGGAAATGTCATAGAAATTGTCGGAGCCGGACTTTACCGTTGTTCCGCCGACCTTCCAGTCGTAGGTCAGTCCATCACCGGGAGTAGTTGTGACAATAAAAGAGTTGCCCGGGCAATATTCGTCTGAACTTGGTGTGATCTCAGGGGTTACACAATTCCTGTTATTGATGTAAGAAGGAAATCCAACCGTTCCCAGAGCGCTACTTGATGTAAATACCAGATCAGGTTTTGCATCATCATTGAGATCACTCACCTTGATATTTCGTGAGTTTGCCGCAACAGAGATTGGTACGGCATCAAATCCAATTGTACTGGTTGCACTAAATGTATTAATCATTAAATACACCTCATTTCCAGCTCCAACCATTGCAATGGCGGCATCCACATCCCCGTCACCATCCAGATCACCCACGGATAATCCCCAGGGATTGTCTCCTATGACAAATTCGTCTTCAGCTGCCATTTGAATTGTAGCACCTGAGGAATTGGTTTCATTTTCAAAAACATACACTTTGTCACTACTTCCCGTTGTATTGTTGGTTACCATAATTTCGGGAAATCCATTGCCATCAAAATCTGCAATTTCAACATTGCGTATTTGGTCCGCTGAGGAAGTGGAAATGACCTGAGAATCTTTAAATAGGATATTCTGAGTGGTGCTTTGGTTTTCGAAAATGTAAACTCCATTACTTTCAGTTGTAATGACAATATCGGGAAGTACATCCTGGTTGAGGTCAGCCAGTTTCAGACCCAGAGGTGTTTCATCGCCAGGAAGTGGTGCATTGATTTGGGTAGGTGTAGTGTTAAATGTAATAGAACTTAATGTGCTCGTATTTAGGTAGATATCTATGTTCTTGTCGGTATCCGTTACCACAATAAGATCAGGCTTCCCATCATTATCAATGTCTTCCAATTCCAGTCGTCTGGGTTGACGAACCGGTCCGCCATTCCGGGGTAACACTATTGGATCCTCTGCTGTAAAGGTGATACCTGCACCGACAGAATTATTCAGATAGACTTCTACATCACGGGTCCCGGTATTTGGTTCAAATCGAGATACCACCAGATCAGGTTTACCATCACCATTCAGGTCCTTGCAATTGGTGTTGCTGGAGGGTTCAGCCGCCAGCGATGTTTCGGATGCAAATGATGTAGTTACCGAATTACTTGTATTTCTGTAGACAAGCCTTTGTGCTATCCCTGATCCATGCTCCTGGGCAGTCATAACAAAATCTGTCAGGCCATCCGAATTGAAATCGCACAAACAAAGATCGTATACTCTTGTCTGGGCTGTTGGTGTGGCTATATTTTCAACATCTTCGAAGACCGCCGTCACGTTTGCCGCTGACTCACTGTCAAACGAATCACCACCATATGTGATCGAAAAGAATTGAGACGAGACGCCTGAAAGTCCGCTCGTTGTGTTTACGACCATAATTTCATCATACGTAGCGCCGGCCGGGACGCTCACTTCGATGATATTGTCCGTAGCGGAATTGATCGTTGCCTCAGCAGCCCCGAAAAATACTTTGAGATCTGCCGGATTAGTGGAAAAGCCGGATCCTGTTATGGTAACCGTTTCATTTATGTTCCCGGATGTGGGTGAAATTGAATTGACGTACGGCCTCTGGGCCATTAATCCCAATGACACAATGGAGAATAATATGAATAGATAATTTTTCATGCTATTCACTTACTTTTAATACCCATACTTTTTCCATTCCACTTCGGGTTTTCACCCTGTCTTTTTCATTCGTTGCGGATTGAAGATCACTGGACCTGTATATCACAACATAGTAATATCCCCTGGCAGATGAATAACCGACTATGGTATCAACGTACCCTTTATTGAACATCTCGTCACTATAATCCTCTGCATGCTGGAATGACTCAAATGCGCCGGCTACGACATAATTACCGACCGGTAGTTCCAGCATGTTATTACCTCTCTTTACTTCCAGTGGTTCTCCCGAAGCAGCGATCTCGTCGTGCGTGCGTGTATCGGTTGCCGGTGCCGGGTCCTCAGTTACCACTTCTGTTTGTTCGGGTGGCTCCTGCACCTGTGGTGTTTCTACAACGGGAGTTTCTACAACGGGAGTTTCAACCGGGGGAGTCACTACCGGGGTTTGAACAGGAGGCGTTTCAATCTGAGATAGACCTGTACCGGTTATTGCAGGGTCCTCTTGCGTTTCTACAGGCACCTGCCTTTCCGTAAAGGTGGTAGTATCAGGCTGATCCTCTGGAATCTCTGCAGGTACCTCGGCAAGTGTCTCAACTACATTTGCACCTGCCAATATTGAGGCAGCCTGGTCAGGAGTGACGACCACTTCCCATTTGACAATTACCTCCTCTGTTCCGTCGGTATTTGTCCGTGTATATTTTACACCGATTTCCTGTTGACCGTCACTGCTGGTACGCTTCAGGGGTTGTTCTGATTTATCCAAAACCCAGTTCTCATCTTTAGGTACCCATGCTACGGCCATTTCTTTTTCACCGTTTTCATTAATGTGCTCGATTACCACCGCTTTTTCTTCCTCTCCAAAATCATTTGTGCGGTGGACTTCTTCGTATTCCGTATCCTGCTTCCAATCGGAAACTACCGGGGCATCCGGTTCAGCTTCGGTGGCGGGAGGTTCATCCGCAGGTTGCTCCTGGGTTTGAGGAGTATCCCTCATTACTGACAATTCATCACCTGAATCCTGCTGTGTCTGCCTGGATTGTTGCAATGCCTGAAGTTGTTGCTCACGCTCCAGCCTGGCCTTTTCAGCTCGCTCCTCAGCGGTTAACCTATGGCTCTTGATGAACGACGAGACGTGCGCATGATGCTCTTTCTTTGTGCCCAGGTGAATACCAATATGACCCTCGAATGTTGGCCCTAGCAGGGAGGAGACTTTTGTATTGCCTGTCTCATAGGACACTCCGACACCGATCTTCTCCTTGATCTTCGTTCCTACGGTTATGCCAAAATTATTGTCCTGGCGATAGGTCAGCCCGGCCCAGACTACATGGTAGACATGAAAAATTGCCGTTGCTTCATATTGGCCTGGCGTTACATCGCTATACCTATATATAATATGAGGTTCTATCGCAACATCATCGGTGATATGCCCCCTGTAATTCATTTTGAGCATGAGATTGTCCAGGGGTTTTACCCGGATCGGAGCAATATCACTGCTACCAATGACGTCATATCCCACAAGGTTCGGTATTGAAAAACCGACGTTGAAATGCCCGAAATGATAAGTTGCTCCAAAATCAGCTAACATGTAAGAACTCTGGTCGGCAATTCCTATAAATGCAGGATCTGTCGGATCGTCCAGTTCTCCAAAACTAAGGGATTGATTGCCACCTCCAACGGACATCCCAAATCTCAAGTGGTGTTGCCGGTCCATGGTTACCAGGTAACTTGCTGAAAACTTTCCCTGGGAACGTGTGAGTAATCCTTGTGAAACGTTGTAGGCAGCAGCGCCAATTCCAATTCCACCTTTAAGCGGTGTATGAAAGCTCACGTGTGAAATGGTTGGTGCATCCTGTACATTTGTCCACTTTTGATTGTATAGCAAATAAATTGCAGTATGGCCCTCAACACCCGCATAGGCAGGATTGTACAGGTACGGATTCATGAAAAACTGGTTGTAAACATCGCTTTGCTGGGAGAAGGATTGGAGTGAGACCGCCAAAAAAAGTAGAGTGAGACTTCCCCTGCAAGCGCGTGTGCACCTGTCAAAAAAGGAAGTAAATAGCTCAGCGACTTCCATCAAATCGCAAATATAATGCTATCCGAACACAATTTCTTGAAATATTCATATATATACACCTCAAATTTGTATTATTCAATTATAAATTCATAAGAATCCAAGTAAATAACTCGTTTCTAACATACTTATTTTGTAATATTATGTCTTGGAATAGTGAAATGAGGAAATCAATACTACTATTTATATTGTTCTTCACCGCTTTTGCAGCACAGGCACAATATTGGTTTGGACCCACCGTAGGATTCCATTTGGCGGATCACAGCTATCTCTCATCTACTTATGATACGGATTCGTTCAAGATCAGTCCGAATCTCAATTTTCACGCCGGTGCCTCTTTCACGTATACTGCAAATAACACTTATTCAGTTTACGGGGAGCTCCTTTATGAAAGAATCGGTAAGCGTGTTAAGAACATAACGGGGGTCACGTTACCGGCGGACAGCAAATCCCAGTACCATTTTATCTCGACTCCGATTATGCTTAGGGTCAATTTCCGTTTCGGAGGTTCACCTGTTTCGGCTTACGTTGGCGGGGGTACAAAATTAAGCTACTGGCTGGGAGGAAACGGGGAGATCGAACTACAACAATTTGAAGAAGAGTTTGGTGAGGATGAGTCAGTATTGGAATACAGGATGGTTTATAAACAACGAAAATCTTCAAACAAGAAACTTGCATTCATTGACGCCAACCGTTTGCAATATTCCCTCCAACTGGGGGGGGGACTCAATTTTGATATTGTCAATGAATCCAGAATATTCCTTGATTTCCGATTCACTTTTGGTCATTCCAATATGGGATTCAATGGATCTCCTAATTTCGAATGGGATGATTACTACGAAAATTTTGAATACCGGCATCATCTGTACGCCCTTTCCGTGGGATACATCCTTCAATACAATGCCCAATTGGCCCGGAAGGGTAAGAGTACAATAAAAGAAAGTAACAGGTAAATTTTCCGTAGAACCAGTTTTAATACCAATTTAAAATTTCCAAGTTTTTTAAAAATCGTTTAAGCGTATATACAAATATTATAAAATATTTTGCATTGTGTAACCAATTGCCAGCCCCAGGTAATTTCCTACTGCGTATCCCAGGAGGCCTACCGCAATTCCCGGAAGGATCTTATCGCCATAACCCCTGGCACTCGCCATCGCCATTGCCGATGAAGAACCCCCAATGTTAGCTTGCGATGCGACAGCCAGTGTACCGATATTGATCCGAAAAAGGTAACCCAGACCAAAGATGATAATGCCGTGAACAGCTACAGTACCCAAAGCGTAATAGAACACTCCCGGTCCAATTGCCACAATATTGGCTATTACGGATTTAGCTCCATTACTTGCCAGAAACAGTAACAATAGATAATTACCGAGCATGGCACTTCCCGACAGATGTTTGATTGCCGGAATTTGGGCGAGCAGGAGGACAATTGTAGTCTGCCACAACACTTCCGGTAGCATGGGTATCCATGTACCCAGGAGCCTGGCAATCCATAAGACGCCAAACGTCAGGGTTACCAACGAAGCGAAATGGATAATCTGAACAGGGTGCTTGCTACTGTAAAGTGATTTTTCAAGTGTAAATGTGTCATTGACTGATGAAACTCCTGAATTTTCATTATTCCCGGTTCTACCCAGGATAACAGGCACAGCCAGACATGCAATCAGCCAGAATGCAGTAAGGATCACATCTGCTGCTATGGCTGCTGTAAACAGATCGTTGCTCGTGTCGAATGCTCTGGCCAATGCTGCAAAATTCACCCCTCCACCTGTATAGGTTCCCGTGAATTGCCCTGCTAGTTTCCAGGTTTCAGGACCAATCGACGTGTGCAGGAGAAAAGCCATAATTGAGGATCCGGCAGCTGTGCCGAATGCCCCGATCAGGAATGCCTTGAGCATTACCGGGCCCGCGATCTTTATCGAATTTAAGTTGACCCCGAGTAAAATCAGTACAATAGCCCCGCTTACTCCGGTGCTCATCAGGTAATCATAAACTACATTGTCCCCCGGGATGAATCCAACATTGGACAGCAGCATTCCCAGCAGGATCACTGTTGCACCCGCGCCAAGTTTCTTAAAGGTCCTGTATTTTCTCTCAAGCCAAATAGCCAGTACTACACATAAGCTTAGTATGAAGAAAATGGTGATGGGAGAGGATATCATGGTTAACAATTAACGTGTTAAAATAGGCCAGCGGTTAAAAATTACCTCACTAACTGCTATTTATCTTCTGCTATGTTCGAAGTTTTGGAGTATCAAACTTCACTGCTCCAGTGGAATAGTCATAAGGAATATTCCAACTTATGAATCTGTATTCCATGCATTCTTTATTGAACTGATCATTTTAACGAATGAATTTTCCCGTACCAGTAAAAGAAGATGACAAAACCAATCACTATGGATAATATGAGCAGATACAACCATTGGTTGTTTTTACTATGGAGCAATGGACCGGCATTGCCCGTGACCACGAAACTTCCCCAGTAGTAAGGGTGGGTCTGTTGACCATGTGCACTACTGAGAAAATCAAGTTTTGCTTGTCTAAGCGCCTTGTCTTTACTTAATCCCTCAGCGATGTGCCTGTAAAATGCCCCCATCAGTTCGGAGGTCGATCTATCATCTACCGACCAGTGGCTCATCACCACGCTGGGACATCCGGCATAGGAAAATCCACGTCCGAGACTCATGATCCCTTCTCCCTTCTGCATTTTGCCAATCCCGGTATTACAGGCACTGAGGACCACCATATCGGCGGAGAGCTCCATGTTGAACAATTCATGGGTTTGCAGCATCGCATCTTCGAGGCTGTCCGGTACATGAGTAAATACCAGGCTGGATAGCATGGGGTTCTCATGATCAACGAGAGCATGCATGGCCAGGTGAAGGATACGGTAATTACCGGCTTCTTTCTTAAATACTTTTTCTGTGGCAGAAGATCCGGACAGGAAATTCCCGGTGAAGTACTTACTGATCTCCTCAAGTTCGGACAGGTTCCATGTAAGTGGTACGAGTTCATCCCTGAACTCTGATGAGAGATTCTCATAGGCAACCTCTTCCTGATCCATGGGATAAGTTGGCGCAAAGGCCAGGACTGAATTTTCAGGGTCACCAGCGTGTGAATAGAAGTCTTGAAATAATAAGCTGACAGAATGGCCATAGCTGATCGAATAATCGTTTAACAAATAACGGAGTGAAGCATAGTCAGGTCCATCGCTGACAGAAGCTTGGGCAGTAGTAAAAATATCCCATGGTATATTGGCAAGATCACCATCAGGTATGATGATCAAATGATCGATATCATGGGTTAATTGATCGAGGTTGGGAGCTACAAGTCTATTGTGCAGATGGTTTGATGAGGAAGTAAAACTTTCGAAAGCCTTAGCCGGGTCAGAGGAGATAAAGTCAGGATCCAGGCTGTTCCTGTATTGTTTGATGTGAAGTTTCAGCTTTTCATCTTTCTTGATGTGATGGACCTGAAAGTTTGTTTTGGTGATGGCAAAGGCATAGAAAGCGCTGTCCTCTTCGAAATACGATAAGACCAATTGCCCATTATCAAGCTTGTTTTGAGCGTCCTCAACGGACAAGATGTTATTTCGGTATTTGATGTCATAATACCTGGGATAGCTTTCTTCCAACCATTCGGTGAGTGAATCAAGCCGGTAATTTGTCTCAAAAAGTCTGTTCTGATAAGTGATGTACTCTATTGAGTCAAAGGCGTGGTTGCTGTTCTCGAACTCAATTACTCTTGACTGATAATAGGATTGGTCTACCTTCAACGTACGCTCTGACTGAATTATACTATCCGGCAGCATCCCAATCTTTTTAGCACGATTGTCAGTGAAATTCTGCCTGAGGATTGCGTCTTTGTTCCGTTCAGCAAAATAAAATCCCAGAACATTGTACATGTGGTCACGGGTTAAATTGAACAAAGTGTTACAGACCCGGACTGCGCCTTTATAAACCATGTCAGTGCTTTGGGCAAAATGAACTTTATCCTCAAACCGCTGATTCGATTTCCTGATCTTACCGATCAATGTATCCGCCAACTGATATGTTTCAAGGGAGATGATCAGATCTTTAACTTCCTCGTTCCGCAGATAACGTTTCTCAAGTTCCAGGGCTTTCAGTTGAAGACATTTGAGGAGGTGATTTTGATTTACACTTTTATTCAAGGGTGGGTTTGCGTATACAGAACTATTCTGAAAATCAGGAATGTTAGCACATATTGCTTCCTGATAATATTGCAAAGCGAGATCCATTTTTCCCATCCCACTGTATATGCGGCCGAGTTTGAAAGTAGATGATATTGTACTTGGGTGGCTTAGCCCCAGGGTTTTTTTCTTGATCCTTAATGCCTTGTTCATGTAATCCGCAGCCTTCTGATAATCCCCTTTCCCTCCATAAGCCTCACCCAGATTATTATTGTACCAGCCAAATTCAATCTGATAAGGCAAGAAGACTTTTTCCGATAAGGAAAGACATTTCTCAAAATATTCAATAGCCAGATCGTATTCTCCAACCTGCTTGTAGGCATTGCCAATAGCGTTATAATTTCTGATTATATCAGGGTGATATTGACCAAAGGCTTTTAAGGAGTTATCCAGTGCTTTAAAATTATGTTCCAATGCTTTTTCATGCGCCCCAATGTATCTGTAGCATATACCAATGCTATAATAATCTCTGTTTGTCTCGCGATGGTCCTCACCGTAAATCTCTTTTTTCATGTCCAGAGATCTCTGAAAATAATCCAGGGCTTTGTTGTATTTTCCCTGAGCTTGCAAGGTCGAACCCATAAAATGGAGGCACCTGGCTACCCGCGGATGATTCGGTTTTAGAGTTTTTCTTCTAATTAACAGGGCTCTCTGCAGGAAATCCAAAGCAAGATCAAAGTTCCCTTTCTGATAGTTTACAAAGCCAATATTCATCAGACAAAGGGCAATGGAAAGACTTTGATTCGGCAGTGTTTTGTTATGTGTGGACAACGCTTGATAGTAATACTTTTGTGCCAGGTCATAGTTCCTTTTCATGTAGTAGATATTCCCAATGTTCAATTTGCAATGACCCATCAGCCTGCTGTTCGGGCCATTTAATTCTGACTCCAGGTCTAGGGCCGCATGATGGTAAAACAGGGAGGAATCATACAATTCCAATCTGTAAAATGCCAACCCTATGTCGTTGTATGAATTTGCAAATCCAGTTAAACCACCACCCGCACTTTTTTGCTTTATTTCCAGGGCTTTTTTGAAATCTTCAAGAGCTGGCTGATAATTTCCTTTGGCCTTGTGGATATGCCCACTGTTACTATAATAAATTGCCATTTGTGCGTGTTCTTCATCCAGGTATTTGGCACATAGGGATCGAACCCTTTGATTATATTTGCCCGCTTCTTTATAATCCCCATACCTCCGATAGCATTGAGATATTTTGTTCAAACTGTGAACAAGTTTTTCCCAGTTTTTGATCTTTTTGTACAATTCAGCAGCGCTCCTGAAGTGATCAGCGGAGTTTAAAAATTGGTCACCTCGTAACAACGAATCCCCTTTTGCAAAATATTGATTGGCCAATACACTATCCGCCGGGTTTTGCGAAAATGAGCAGAACCAAGTGAAGATCAGAAAAGTGAAAAATATCCCGTTCCTTATCGCTCTCATTGAACAGATGGCTTAAAAGAAGGAAATCCCCTGTATCGGAAAAAGAAGATGATACAGCCTGTTACCAGTGATAGTACAATTAGATACAACCATTGGTTGTTTTTACTATCGAGCAACGGACCGGCATTGCCCGTGACCACGAAACTTCCCCAGTAGTAGGGATGGGTCTGTTGACCATGTGCACTACTGAGGAAGTCAAGTTTTGCTTGTCTAAGCGCCTTGTCTTTACTTAATCCCTGAGCAATATATCTGTAGAATGCCCCCATAAGCTCGGAGGTAGATCTGTCATCTACCGACCAGTGACTCATTACCACACTGGGACATCCGGCATAGGAAAATCCACGTCCCAGACTCATGATCCCTTCTCCCTTCTGCATTTTGCCGATCCCGGTATTACAGGCACTGAGGACCACCATATCGGCGGATAGCTCCATATTGAACAATTCATGAGTCTGCAGCATAGCATCTTCGAGGCTGTCCGGTACATGAGTAAATACCAGGCTGGATCGCATGGGGTTCTCATGATCAACGAGAGCATGCATGGCCAGGTGGAGGATACGGTAATTACCGGCTTCTTTCTTAAATACTTTTTCGGTAGCAGAAGATCCAGTCAGGAAATTCCCGGAGAAGTATTTACGGATCTCCTCAAGTTCGAACAGGTTCCAGTTCAGTGGTACCAGTTCATCCCTGAACTCCGATGAGAGATTCTCATAGGCAACCTCTTCCTGATCCATGAGATAAGTTGGCGCAAAAGCCAGAACTGAATTTTCAGCGTCATCAGGACGGGCATAAAAGTCCTGAAATAATAAGCTGACAGAATGGCCATAGCTGACCGAATAATCGTTTAATAAATAATCCAGTGAAGCATAATCAGGCCCATCATTAACAGAAGATTGAGCGGTAGTAAAAGTATCCCATGGCATATTGGCAAGATCACCATCGGGTATGATGATCAAATGATCGATATCATCTGTTAAATGGTCAAAAGCAGGAGTTACAAAACTTTTGTACAGATGGTTTGATGAGGAGGTAAAACTTTCGAAAGCCTTAGCCGGGTCAGAGGAGATAAGGTCAGGATTTAGACTGTTCCTGTATTGTTTGATGTGAAGTTTCAGCTTTTCATCTTTCTTGATGTGATAGACCTGAAAGTTTGTTTTAGTGATGGCAAAGGCATAGAAAGTGCTGTCCCCTTCGACATATGATAAGACCAATTGCCCATTATCAAGCTTGTTTTGAACGTCCTCAACGGACAAGATGTTATTTCGGTATTTGATGTCATAATACCTGGGATAGTTTCCTTCCAGCCATAAAGTGAGTGAGTCAAGCCGGTAATTTGTCTCAAAAAGTTTATTTTGGTGCAGCGCATATTTGGCAGAATCATAGTCATTTTCACGACTACTTATTTCTATCATTTTTGATCGGTAATAGGACTGATCTACCTTCAAAGTTTGTTCCAGCTGCAACAAACTGTCAGGAAGATTGGTAAACTTTTTGGCCCAATTATCGGTCAGATTGTATTGTAATACAGCAGCTTTGTTTTTTTCGGAGAAGTAAAATGCCAGGCTGTCATAATATTGATCGCTTGTAACTTTGGTCAACAGCTGACAGGCTTTTACTGCGTTAATATAAACTTCTGCGGTGACTTTTCCCACCTCCATTCTATCCCCGGCCCTTTGATGTGATTGACGTATTTTGTCGATTACTGTATCGGCTACCTGGATGGTTTTTAATGAAAAGGATAAGTCTTTTATATTTCCTTCTTTTTCAAAAAGCAGCAGAAGCGTCTCTGTCTTATAATTCAGAGATTTAAGCAACTGGGATTTTGACAAACAATTTTCAGAGGATGGATTGCTATAAATATTACTATCAGTGAAGTCGAATGAATTGACCATCAGCGCATTTTGATAGCTCTCCAATGCTTCTCTATAAAACCCATTCCATGAATATACCTGACCCAGGAAATAGTAGGAGGTAGCTGTCCATGGGTGATGATCGCCCCAAACATTTTTTCTTATAGATATGGATTTCTTTAGATGTTCGACAGCCAGATTAAAATTTCCCAAATGACCATGTGCCCATCCAATATTGCCATGACTTTCGCCAAGTACAGAATGCGGATACCCAAATAATTTGTTTCTTATCTCAAGACTTTTTTGATAGAACACCAATGCAGTTTCAAAATCTTCCAGTCGCTTATAAATGTTACCAATGTAGTTATAAGCACCGGCTGTTTGAGGATTTAAATTTCCTAATTGGCTAATGGAAAAGTTTAGGTATTTATTATAATGGTTTAGTGCAGTTTGATAATCTCCCTTGTATTCGTAAACTGAACCAATGTCAAGGTGAAGGTTAGAACTGCTATAGTGATCAGGTCCTAAGATATCTTCACGTAACCGGAAAGTTCTATTAAAGTAGTCTAAAGCTTGTTCATAGTTGTAGAGACCAAAATGCGCCCTACCCATCGAGCTATAGGTCTTTGTAATTGAGTAATTATTCTCATGTAAAACTGATTGCTGTATTTCCAGAGCTTTATGGAATGATTGCAATGCCAGCACAAAATCTCCTTTTTCATTAAGGAGAAGGCCGATGTTAAAGTGTATTACGGCAATGCCAGGATGATCCGGCGGCAGGATCTGTTTTCGCAATTTCAGAACTCTCCTGTAGAGAATCAGCGCTTCATCAAAATTTTGGGTGAAAAAATAGTAATTTGCGATATTCAGGAGTGAACGAATTGTGGAGGGATGAATCTCTCCCAGTTCTTTTCGTCTAATTTCCAAAGCTGCTTTGTAATAATTTAAAGCAGAATCATACATAAACACTTTACCTTCGTAATAACCAATTCTGGAAAAAGCAAGTCCGATACCGGTGTATGAATCAGCTTTCATGGTACTAACTGCCTCGTCGTTTTCTTTTCTTATTTTCAGTGCTCTTTTGTACATGTCAAGCGCTGCTTGAAATTGACGTCTATTGTAGAAGATATTGCCCAAATTGTCAAAATAATTTGCCATTTCAAGGTGGCCCGAACCCAGGTATTCCAAACAGCTGTTTTTCACACGGGCAGCAAACTCCTCGGCCTGATCATAGTTGCCAAACAGGCAGTAATTTTTAGATACTTTGTTTAGACTACTGATATATTTCTCCCAGGATTGCAGGTTTCGGTACAGGTTTGCTGCTTTTTCAAAATAAACTATCGAACTGTCATACCTTCCGGATATAGAAAGAGAGTCCCCCAGAGCAAAGTACGCATTTGCCAAAGCTGGATCCGCTTGAGGCTGACTAAATGAAGATATCGAGCAGATCAATAGAATAATAAAACTGATAACTACTCTCTCTTTCTTCATTTTGACTGAATAAATTAGTTAGTTGAGGTCTTCCAGCAACTTTTTTGCCGAGGATCTGTAAATAGAATTTTCCTCAGAGATCCCCTGGAGGATCTTTTTAGCACTTTGTTCATCTCCGGTTTTCAGAAAGGCCAGGGCCAGGTACCATTTCCCATCCATACGGTATCTGCTTTCCAATGGTATGCTTTCAAATGACTGAACAGCCTTTTCCATTTTGGAAGTCTGTAGGTAGGCATTGCCCAGGTACAATTTTTGTCCTTCAAAATACACATCCCGGGACATTTGGTTTTCTATCATGGCTATCACATCTGTGTATTCGCCAGCCGAATATGTGTACATGATTTGATCGATCTCCGTATCCGGAATATCTCCCCTTACGATTCCTTTTGCGGGGAAAGGTTCGTAGTACTTATCAAATAATGCTTCATTGTTCAAGGCCTGTAGCCGCCAGATCATAGTTGCCGTGAGCAACACTAGAACACCAGCTGCAACCAAAAACCATTTTTTTACACTGTCACTATCCGATTTTTTTTCAGGGGGTATATCCGCAAACATAAGAGTCAATTCTTCCTTCAATCGCTTTTTTTCTAGAGCTTCGATGTTTGCGATCAGTTTGATTTGAAACTCAACAGCTTCCCGAAATTCCGGCGACCCTCTCAATTTTTCTTTAAACTCAAGAAGTTCCAGGTCGTTTATTGAATTGTCAATGTACTTTTCAATGAGTTCAATATCGTATGATCTTACGGTCATTTGTTTGAGAGCTTTTTTATTAATAATTCATTTGCAATTTCAACTAACTTCCGATAGCACCTGGATTTTGTTGTTTTTGCAACATCGGCATTTGATAATCCCAGTACCTCGGAGATCTCGCGCATTTTAAGTTTGTCTATGTAGAAGTAATGTAATATATCCTTGCATCGTTCAGATAATTTACTCCATGCTGCCATGGTAATTTCCATTAGTTCCACATCGAATGGCAATTCATCCTGATTAAATACCGAGTTGTAGTAGAATCTTTCCAACTCGTTTAGATTTCTTTTAGCTCTTTTTGAGTGGGCAAGGCGTGCAAGAAACATATTATCACAAGTCTTGTAGAGATAGCTTCGGACATTAGCAATAGCTGTTACTTTCCCTGAAATAAGCTTTTCCCTTAGATTGATAAGCGCATCGACAAAAATATCCTCGGCATCCTCAATTGGACACCTGTTTTTTTTAGTCAGCTTCTGAATGCAGTATTCCGCATGTTGCAAATAGAACGTCTTGAGTATGGCATTTTTTCCATTTCTTAACTCTTCGATGATTTCGGCCCAAACCATTTTATGATAGCTAAATCCGGTGGTGAATGCCCGCAAAGATAAACCACTAAGAATGGATTGGTGTTTTTTTTGTTTCTGGTTGCCAAGCTTGCTTGATGCGTTTCCATGTATTGTTGCCATTTAAATAGTTAAGTAAAAATTCTGGCATTAGGTAAACATCTCTATTTGGATTACCGACAAGGGTATTTCGGAGTATTGGTGATGATCCAAAGACTTCATGATATTTATCATATAATGGTTTAATATCAAAGTGAAATTTCAATGTTTACCTTTTTCAAAACTATTTACTAGTAAATATGAAAGGAAATCAATGAATTATCTATGCAGACTTGTTGGAAGGAATCGGAAGCATCTCAAGGATCTGAAATATGGTCAATACTGTAAAACTTACGTTGTATGAAATTATTAAAATACTATGAGGAAAAGACTTTTTTGAGATCCTTCAACAAGGAGCATTCCCGTGATTTGCCATCGATACGTTATAAAAAATGATATAATAAAAAATGACAAACATCAACGAGAAATATTTGCATTGTAAAAATAAAACTATTTTATTCGGGCGTTGGATTCCCAGTCCGACCTCAGAGCTAACCAAATGTGAGAACGACTTTTTAGTCAGCAACAAGTATTCCGGTTCATCAAATACGGACAGGTGGATGTTTGTTCCTGACAGTTAACGCGTATAATTATGTTTAACAAAGCTCTGAGCTTATGAAATCTGTAAAACTATTCCCATTCTTCTTAAGGTATTTGAGGACCTGGTGGCAAGTCACATTCCGGATATTCATTTCCCGGATTAGGAAAGGGACCCAAGGGAATTAGCATATAATTTTTTGTCAATACAATTTGAAACCTTTTAAACATTTCCAATATGAAACTATTTAAACTGACTTTTCTCATACATGTCCTCATTGCAAGTAATCAGATCATGGCTCAGTCTGACTCTACCAAAACGAGTATCAAACAACACACTCAATTGGTCAGCGATCTCAGGCAAGCCGACCAAACTTCCGGGTATGATGTTGAAAGTGCCGAGCAAAAGATTGTTTCGGCAAATCATCTTCCCGGCTTTCCCAGGCTGGAGGATTTGAACAATGGTACTTACAACGCTAATGAACTGACCATAAAGATGTTAAATCATTTGGAAAGACTCACTGTAGTCGTTAGCCAGCAGAATAAAAGAATTGGAAAGTTAGAAAGTGAGAATGAGCGCCTGAAATTGGAAATCCAGACTTTAAAAGAAAACTAGAGATATGAAAAGGATATTTTATCTAATAGCTGTTTTTGTCATGTTAACAGTAAGTGACTTAAATGCTCAAACCGACTACGATGCACATTATTTTGACGTATACACCGGCACTGACAACGGGATCAGATTTTACAATGGTACCTATTGGTATTCTATAAAATTTAGTAACAGTTCCCTGCATAAATATGGTCCTGTTACAGATTGGTCTATAAAATTTACCAACTACACGGCTACAAACAGGGGCTGGACGTTCGGTGCCTATGGAGTTAACCCAGTGGCTGCCATATCTGTTGGAGGCAAGATGCAGATCAAGAGTGATTTTACGGCGGAGGGTGATATCTATGCCTCAGGCGGAAACTCAACCAACTGGAACACCGCCTACGGCTGGGGTGATCACGCGGCAGCCGGCTATTTGGCATCCGGTGGCAGTCCCTCCTTTGGAACGGTCACTTTAAGCCAGGCAAAGATATCGGGAGGCGCCAACAGATCGGGTCTGATGAAAGTAGTGAAAGGTGGCAGCGAAAGCTGGTCCGGGGTTTCCGTGGAGCATACTTCTACCTCAGCCTGGTCCCTGATGGGTGATCAGGATGATTACGGGCTTTATGACGACTACAACAATGAATGGATCATTCTTTACAATGAAAATTCCAGCACGGATATTTATTACAACGGATCGAGAAAGTTTAAGACCACTTCCTCCGGGGTAGATGTAACCGGAAATGTCGTAGCGTCCGGAACATTGACGGCTTCGGGTGGCAATTCCGGAAACTGGAATACTGCCTATGCGGAAAGAGGTTCGTTGATTGCAGGAACAGGCCTGTCATGGAGCGGCGGTCAGTTAAATGTGGATAATACGGCAAACAACTACTGGAGCGTGTCAGGAGATGACATATACTACAACGGCGATCTTCGAATCAAGGGGGGTGGCTACCTGGATGACGATGGCACGATGGGAGGGAATAGTGACGACTGGATCAGACTCAATGGATATGTCGAATTGAAATCCAATAGCGACAGTTATGGAATTGTTTTGAGAGACAAGGACAATTCAGAGTATTTTGGAATTACCCAAAAAAATGGATATAGTTATTTGACCGATAACAGCACTTCCGATAATTATTTCCTAAGAGGCAATGGAGCCAATGCTGAAGTTCGAGGCGACCTGTATGTCTATGGTAGCGATGTAAGAGATAATAGTGGGGCTTTAAGATTAAGTGGTGAAGATGATGTCAGAATAGCAATGGATTATAACAATAACGATGCAGATACAAGAAAGATCATATTCGGAAAAAATGATGAGGGCTCAGATGCCAATTGGTCAGAATTAATGCGGATTCAGGAAAATGGTAACGTAGGTATTGGCACTACTTCCCCCTCAAGCAAACTGGATGTGAATGGGGTTGTTACCGCTTCCGGTGGAGATTCGGATGACTGGAATGCTGCTTTCAACTGGGGCGATCACTCGACAGCCGGATATATTGTTTCAGGAAGTTCCCCACAGATGAGCTATGTGACGTTATCCAACAAAGAATCGGGTGATGCTGTTGCAGCATACTCCGTTTGGCTGGATGCCAATGATTCAGGAGCAGGCAGCACCATAGGTAACTATTCAGGATCTGATCCGATGGGAGTTTTTGTGAGTGGCGATGACGGATCGACTAACGTAACCCGGATCTGGCATGATGGCCATTTTACAGGTGCCAACATTGGAAATTGGGAAACAGCTTATGGTTGGGGAGATCACGCCGGTGCCGGTTATTATAAGTCAGGAGACAACCCAACCTTCGGGACGATCACGGCTACAGGAGGTTCATCGACCGACTGGAATAATGCTTATACTGAAAGAGGGTCCCAGATAGCCGGAAACGGACTGACCTGGAGCGGTGGACAATTGAACGTGGAGATGGGTTTGATCCAGACGGGTTCCAACCTGTCTACAACCGGCACATTGTCTGTGGGTATTGATACAACTGTCACGGGCTACCACGTGGTGGTTGATGGAAAAGCTATCATGGAAGAAGTAAAAGTACAGGACGTGATGGGGGCGGATTTTGTCTTTGAAGATGACTATGACCTTCGTACGCTGGAGGAAACGGAGTCCTACATAAAGGCAAACAAGCACTTACCTGAAATTCCATCGGCTGCCGAGATGCAGGAAAATGGTATTTCACTTGGTGAAATGAATATAAAGCTGCTTCAAAAGATCGAAGAACTGACCCTCTACATGATCGAGCTGAAGAAGGAAAATGCAGCTCAACAACACCAAATTGAACTGCTTCAGGAACAGGCAAACACACCAAAGCACTAGATCCATGAAACGATTTGTAGCAACTGTCAATTGTCTTTTGGCAATCAGTTTCCTTATGGCGCAGGATAATATTTACAATGAGGTTTCTATCGCGTCACCTGAGGCTGCTTCACTAGGAAAATTTGTGGACATACCCGTGAACTATCATACCGGAACCCCTGGTATTGATATTCCGATCTACGCGGTAAAAGAAGGCCCTCTTACCCTTCCAATATCTCTGAGCTACCACGCTTCAGGACTACGGGTAATGGAACCTGCGAGCTGGGTAGGAGCTGGTTGGGCGCTTAATGCAGGCGGTGTAATAACAAGGACTGTAAACGGTGCTCCGGACGAGAGGAATACCGGAACTACTACCAATACGTACGGGCATTTCAGTGATGGAGGCTATAGTTCCTATGTAACAAGTTATTTACATGTTGAAGATCCCGAGTTCTTTTATAGTACACCCGATTGGGATCAATTGGCCAGTGGCATGCTCGATGGCGAACCGGATATGTTTTCTTTCAATTTCATGGAATATTCCGGGAAATTTTATTTCAGGGAAGACCAATCCGTGGAAATTGTGCCTGAACAGGATTTATCTATTGAGGCAGATTATGTGAGCAACGAAAGTATTCAGGGATTTACCGTGACGACAACTGATGGAAGAAAGTTCTACTTTGGAAAGACCAATAATAGTGGTATTGTAGATCCGGTAGAGTATTCAAAAGCGATAAGTCCAGGTGGCGGTACCTGGTTAGGAAGCGCTATATCGGCCTGGTATCTTCACAAAATTGAATCAGTCAACGGACATTTTACTATCGATCTGTCATACGAATCACAGACTTATGGCTATCATACCATCTCGATGTTTCCGGTAAAACAGGATGCGCAGGGCAGCTTCCTTTTTCCTGCTAACGATACGGGTTATGGCGCTATCAAAATTTTGATCGAGGGAGTGAGGTTAAGTCAAATAAATTTTAGTAATGGTCAAATTGACTTTGTCGTGGGGAATCTCAGAACTGACCTGGACGGAACACTTGCCGGAATAGGTGGATTGGATCCCAATACGGAAGCGAAGGCACTGGATAGTATTAAAATAACAGATAGTGGTGCATTCTGCAAGGTGTTTGATTTTGATCATGGCTACTTTGAGGATTCAATAACTTCACTTACCGGCGATCTGGCTGGCTATACCATAGACAGTGACCGAAGGCGGCTGAGACTGGACCGGATAACAGAAGTCAC
Organism: Cyclobacteriaceae bacterium; assembly: GCA_028278225.1. GTDB lineage: Bacteria > Bacteroidota > Bacteroidia > Cytophagales > Cyclobacteriaceae > JANQEU01. The sequence goes on along the minus strand of JANQEU010000077.1, from coordinate 3,018 downwards.
CTGTGATGGATCCCTGGACATACCGCCTTACGAGTTTGAATATTTCCAGGAGACACTTGTTCCGCGGCGACTCAGCTTTGCCCGGGATCACTGGGGATATTATAACGGGCAAAACAACACTGGTCTTATCCCTACTTACACCGAGAACTATCTGGAAGCTATCCCTGGGGCAGATCGGGATCCTTCGTGGCCTGAAATGAGGGAAGGTACGCTAAAGACGATTACCTATCCGGCCGGCGCATCCACCACGCTTGATTATGAACCTCATGATACCTGGGTGGACTTCACGTCAAAGGATCTGGTACAGGTGCTGACATTCTCCGTGGGCTTTGATGGTAATAATCAGTTTGATACTCGTGATATAAGTGCCGACGGTTCGACCTATCGGCTGAAATTATCCAATGGCGGGACCGCAGGAGAAGCCATTCTCAATATCTATGGAAGTACAAGTGGCCTGATTCAGGGCTTCAATGTGCAGCCGGGAGTTACTTTCGAAACGGAAATTCTACTCCCCCCTGAAACCATAACATTTGAAATGAAGCAGGATAATACCACTTCCGGTGATGGTGCGGAACTATGGGTTTATCAGGTTAGTAGTGTTCAGGTCACCGGTGATGTAATGGTGGGAGGACTCCGGATAAAAACCATCACACAGAAAGATGGCCTTTCCTCGGGAAATCCCATTGTTACCGATTACGACTATGATGATCCCAGCCAGTCGGACATTTCATCGGGACAGCTTTTCGGCAGGCCGACCTATGTCCAGGTGCTCCGAAACGATATCCGCAAGATCGGAACCGTAAACGTTCCTCCGACAGGCCCTTATATCGATGGATGCTTAACGGCCGGACCACAATTTCCATATTACAAATCTCCCAGCGGGATCCGGCCCATGGAAAGCACCGAGGGCAATCATATCGGCTATGATCGGGTAGAGGTGAGACAAACCGGCAATGGCTACACAGTGTATGAGTATTTCGGACAGGCTTCCACGGAAGACATTGTAGTACGAAACGTGGATAACACCGTATGTGATCCGAATACACCTAATTTCCCGGATGGCCCGCTGCCGCTCGATCCCCAAAGAGGAAAGCTCAAAAAGGAATGGATCTATGATGAGAATGACAGCCTGTTACTCACACGGGTGTACACTTACCTCTTTCAGGAAGGGGAAGTTGGTGTGCCCGGATTAAAAATGGATATGGTAGGTGGTTTACATATGCCTACTTTCTATGACCTGGACAATCACAAATTGACACAGGTCGATGTAGTGACTACCCAATCCGATCTTTCAGGTAATGACCTGGTAACAACAGATATTACTTATTACGAGAGTGATCATCACCATCAGCAAACAAGAACAACAAAGACAGGTTCACTCGATGAAGACCTTGAAACGCAGTACCGGTATGCTTTGGATCTGGATCTCTGTGCAGGGGTAATTTACGGATGCGATGCACAATACATCCTGGATCTGGTTACAAGCTTGACACAGTATCAGTCGGATTTAGCAGCCTGTGATATAACCTCCACCAACTACGATACTTGTAGTGATCAGGAATGTAATGTACAGGTCTGCAAATTTGGAGCGTGGCATATTTACCAGGACAGCCTTCAATCAAAAAGGCGCAAGTATTTGACCTGTCGTCAGACTTATAATTCGGACTTTGACGCATGCATAGCCGCGCTGATTCCCGATGCATCGCTCGCCCCGGTAAGGGAAATGTACGAGGTGTCACAGAATCCCGTATTGGAAATTTCAAATTTCCGCGATGGAGAACTCCTGAACGCGCGGTACAATATTTACGAGCTTGACGCTTCGGATTATCTCTATCCGGATGAATTACTGACGCTCAATCTCAGTGCCCCGAGCCTGACTTTTTCGGAAGCCAGTGTCAATGGTTCCACGATGGACCTCGATACAAGATATGAACCGGAGACCGGTGTCAAGTACAAACAGGACAACCTCGTCGAACTGACCGGGAAAGACAGTATTTCCATTTCGTATCTGTATGGCCACAGCGAGACACTGCCCATTGTCAGGGCGACCGGGGTTGACCATGCTACGCTGGAAACAGCCTTTATCGCCCTCGGCCAGGACAGAGAAGCCCTCAGAAGTCACGCTTCTACACAACACGCTCAGATAACAACGTATTACTACGATCCGCTTTTCGGGATCACAAAAATTGTGGATGCCAATGGTCGAGCTTCCTATTACGATTACGATAAACTGGGCAGGCTGGTGGAGGTCAAAGACCACGACGGCAATGTTCTGAAGCGCTACAACTACCAGTACAATTATCAACTCCTTTCAAATCCGGCTGAATAATGAGAGTACTAACAATCACCATATTATTAATTGCTTCACTTTGCACGGAAGTATTGGGCCAATGCTCGTCAGCGGGATCTATGAGTACTTCGGATCTGAAGCTATGCGGGAGCTCCGTTAATTTTACATTCACGGCAAACCCCGGTTATGTTTTTTACCTGCAAAGGAAAACCGGCCCTTCTTCCTGGACCTCCGGGGAGGCGGGAGACCCCAAAGGTCCGGTTGCCAGTTCTTATACCACACTTACATGGAATGTTACTGTCGCCGGTGAATACCGTGTGAAAGCGGATGGATGTGATATCCAGTATTTCTACAGGGATGTTGTCGAAGGTACGGAGCCGGTGATAACTGCTTCCTTCGCTGACGGTGACGGCTCAAAGTGTGTGGGATCCACATTCAATCTGTCGGCGAGCGGAGGATCAGGTGGCACTACCTATGAGTGGTATACCGCTTCTACGGGAGGCACATTGCTGCATACCGGCAGTACCTATAATGTAAGTCCTTCCTCCACTACTACCTACCATTTAGGGGGGACGGCATTTGATGCCGTAGGCTGCAGCTATCCCATCAGCCCGCGGATAGCGATCACGGCGACCGTGTACAGCGAACCGGGAGCGCCGTCGTTGTCCGACCAGTCCAGGTGCGGAACGGGCACGGTAACCTTCAGCGGAACGGGGAATTACAGGTGG
>JANQEU010000024.1 GCA_028278225.1 Cyclobacteriaceae bacterium | reverse complement strand
TTTTTCTTACCAATCACGAATCACTATTCACCATTCACTATCCTGGCTCCTGCGAAACGAAGTGAGCTACTCCTTGCTCCTGAATGCTATCTTCGCACCTAACACAATCCCCCCACCGAACATCGTAAGAGTATATTTTAATGATATTTAAATACTTTTAAACCTAATAAACAACGTCCCGCATCCTGTCGTTGTTCAAACCATCTCTTTATCCTTGACAATCGACAAGTTGATCATATCGAGAGGATTATCGGTTGTTCTCTTACCTGCATCGAGAATCTCAATAGACACAATTTTGCCAGTGTCGGAATAATCGATGATGACACCATCAATCTCAACCGACTCTGCAATGTCTTCTTCCTCTACAAATTCAATATTCAACAAATCGTGCTTTGGATCATATTCAATTTTCATTGCCTTCCTCCTTTTTCCAATAACGTTCTACCTGTGATGTCACATATGCTGTCACAACTGTTATTTTACTGTCGTTTCGCTCATAAACAACCCTTATCAGGTACTGTTTTTCGTTTATAATAATCTTTTTTTGAGCAACTTCCCTGTAACCATAACCTTCAAGTACTTGCTCAGGGTTTTTAACCGCATCAATCACCCACTCTTGTCGGATTTTCCTTTTCTGCAGTTTTTTAACCGCTATCGGTATTATCTCAATATTCATTGAATTTCCTTCAGGTAACGGAAACTATGTTCATTTTGTGAAAATTTTGGACAGTTCACCCATCTTCAAAGCTCGTTCTTCGTCATTTCCCCTCATCTTTTACCACTTAAAACCAGGAACTCACCCATTACCGACCCCGTGAAATTAAACAAGATATTTCACAGGGCCCAGTACCGATTCACTCTGACTAAGAACTTCCTACATCCCACACCCCACAATCTTTACTCACCATTTTCCCACATTTTCTTCCCACTCAGTACTCGGCACTCAGAACTTCCAACGCCCCACACCCCACCTCTCACATTCTTCCCCTCATCGCTCATCATTCCCGGCAATCATCGCCGTCATCTCTCCAAGCGAAATCGCCTCGATATCCGGGGCAAGAGGGTAGCGTTCCGTTCCAGGGTAAACGACAAATTTTCTTGAAGGATTCAGATCTGCACAGGCTGCATGAAAACCCTTTTCAAGCTTCGGAGCAAGGCTTCGTTTCATCTTTATAGCCCAGAGCACATCATCA
>JANQEU010000095.1 GCA_028278225.1 Cyclobacteriaceae bacterium | reverse complement strand
AGATGTGAATTTTCGTCGTGTTTTTTTCATAGGTCTCAGTCAATTTAAACGTTTCTATTTTAACTAAGCCTATGGCCCGATTTTTAGGGAGTATTACAGATCCCACCTGCGGAAGAATAATAATAAATGCCATAATTTCCAACAGGCCACATTCGTAGTCCGGCGCTCAAATTCTCACGCGATGATCCAATATTGGGATTTTTGGCTATTAACCGGAACTGATCGTTCAGTTTTTCAATAGATCCGTCTGCAGCATTCCGCTATTATTTTCAATGGCGATGTAGTACCAGGTATCAAAGAGGTCTTCATTGACTCTTTCTGATATTTGGATCAGAGGCATCTACCGGCCTTCAATCTTATCCAAACGTGTATGAGCCATTTTCAGGAATTTATTCATGTCCCAGGAAACTGATTTACTACTGAGTCCTTCATCGATTTTTTTCTTAAGAACATCCTCTCGCTCTTCAAGATTTCGCAAACCTTCCCGAACAACTTCACTCGCATTTTTGTAACGACCGGATTTGATTAGTCTGTCAATATACTTTTTGAAATGTTCTCCTAAATAGATATTCATATTCGCGGATTTGTGATTTAAGGTAGCTACTAAGGCAAGTATGTCCAAAATTGACATATTGTTTTAAATACATTTGTTTTTGTAAGTCAATTTCACCCGGTTTGATTCTTCCATCTGTACGATCATAAATGTCATTCAATCTTTTGTCCCTATATCCCATTTTGTATCATGATTTATTAAAATGTGTTCAAATATACGATATACAGTTGACAAAGTTTTATTTGTAACATATATTTGTCAACCACGTTTATATAACTAACTGACTACCAAACCCATCGAAATGAAAAATTTTGGACGCAGACTGAACAAGGCAAGAAAAATGAATGGCTGGTCCATGCAGGACCTGTCCAATAGGATGAATAATGTTATTACCAAGCAAGCAATTGGGAAATATGAACAGGGAGATATGAAGCCAACTTCAGAGATACTGATTGCTCTTTGCAAAGCATTGAATGTAAGGCCTGATTACTTTATAAGGCAGGAGCAAATCAAATTAGTTAATGTAGAATTCAGAAAATTAAAAAGGTTATCCGGGAAAGAAATTGAAATGATCAAAGCCAATACCATCGACTTTCTGGAAAGGTATTATGAACTGGAAAACATTCTTGGTATTGATAATTCATTTAAAAATCCAATTAAGAGTTTATCAATAGAACAACTGGATGATATCGATAAAGCTGCTGATGAATTGCGTAAGAAATGGGCAATTGGAGATAATGTAATTCCTAATGTGATCGAAATGCTGGAAGACCATGAAATCAAGGTATTTGAAATCAATGCTGATGATGATTTCGACGGTCTTTCCACCTATGCCAATGGTATCCCCGTGATTGTACTGAATGTAAACATGCAGAAATTCAGGAAGCGATTTACCGCATTACATGAACTAGGCCACTTGCTGTTGAATTTCCCAGAAAACAAATTTTCGGATAAGGAAATTGAGAAATTGTGTCATGCCTTTGCAGGAGCTTTACTTATACCAAGATCCTCTTTTATTGAAGAATTTGGGAATTACAGATCAAATGTCTTCATGAAAGAACTGATGATTATGAAAAAAAATTACGGAATTTCTATGCAAGCCATAATGGCAAGAGCAAAAAACCTGGGTCTGATCTCCAATGCCACTTACACCGATTTTTTCAAGCAGTTCAGTAAACTTGGATACAGAAAAGAAGAACCAGGAGACTATAAAGGTGACGAGCATTCTTCTCGATTTTTTCAGTTGCTTCTAAGAGCATTGGCGGAAGAGCATATTACCATGAGTAAAGCAGCAGCTCTAAACAATCAAAGACTTGCAGAATTTCGGGATGAATTAAATACGGTCGAAGCATGAAGTTGGCAGTTACTGATGCCAACATATTCATAGACCTCTTTCATATTGGGTTGATAAATGAGCTATTCGAATCGGAGATTGAGCTCTATTCAACGACAGAAGTAATTTTTGAACTAAAGGAGGAACAACAAGAAAAATTGCTGACCATCCATAAACTAACAATTGTATCAACTGATGACCTGGATTATTTAGCGGACTTGGAAAATACCTTGTCTGGCAGGCTGTCACCGGCCGATCTATCAGTAAATTTTATCATGCCCGGCTCTGAATGCTGGAATATTAACTAGTGATTCTTTGCTAAGAAAAATATCTGAAGAACAAGGATTCGAAGTTCATGGAATTCTTTGGATACTTGATAGGATGGTTGAAAACGAACAACTAACAGAAAGGGGTGCTATAGATTATCTAAACGTTCTTCAGGATTTTAATAAGCGATTGCCGAAAAAAGAATGTGAAAAAATGATTAAGAAATGGACGATATAATGGCAAGTAGATTAGGGGAGCTGATGATAAACCCGATGGAGATGCTTTGTAACCAATCCCTCTAAAACGGAAATGGTTCCTCAGCATGATGACGGCTTTTAATATTCCAGCTGAGCAGATTGCAAACAAGTTCTGAATGAAACCCTAAACCGCTTTAGCAAACCCCCACACCATCGCCAGCCACCCAATGATAAAAGCGACTCCTCCGAACGGGGCGATCATGCCGAATTTTGTAATCCCTGAAAACGACAGCGCGTATAATGATCCGGAGAAGAGGATGATCCCTGCCAAAAAACCGTATCCGGAGACAACGAAGGCCCTGTGCTGAAACTGTGTCATGGCAAGACCCAGCAGGATCAATGCCAGCGCATGATAAAACTGGTATTTAACTGCCGTGTCGAAAGTTTCGATACGGTTGTTCGCCTCCAGTGTTGCTTCCAGGGCGTGCGCACCAAATGCGCCCAGCATTACTCCAAGTAACCCGAAAAACGACCCTGCGATAAGAAATAACTTCTGCATAATTGTTATTGCCGTTCGAAATAAACGCCTTTCGTCCGGCCATTGGAAACTGTAAAGGTATTGATCTTCCTGGCCGTCCTTACTGAGTGTTGTATTGTTATCAATTGTTACAGATTTACAAGAAAACAGACTCAATTCATTGCCCCAGCCCTAGCCGGGCACCCCTAAAGGGAGGAATTGAGTCTGTTTTCTGAAGCAATTCTGTTATTCTTTTTTCAATCTCATTCTTTATCATTCTTACTGTTTGGCTCAATTGTTTGTTAACCTGGTCGTTGGTAAATCTTATTACTTTTATCCCAAGTTCACCCATCTCATCAGTTCTACCAGAGTCATATTCACTTTGATCCCGGTTTTGGTGAATTCCTCCATCAATTTCTATAACCAGCTTAAGTTTATGACAATAGAAATCGGCTATATACACATCAATTGGATGCTGTGCTTTAAACCTCATCCCCATTTTATTACCCTTCAACTCCCCCTATAATAATCTTTCCTCAGGGGTCATATTATCTCTTAGCTTCCTGGCTTTCTTAAATATGTCTGAGGTTGCGCCATAAAACATTTTTCGTTCAGACATTTTACTAATCTTTCAGTCAGATATTCCAAAAAGTGAAACAACGAATAAAACAGTTCCACCCTTTAGGGGTGCCCAACCAGGGTTGGGGCAAAAAACTGTTTACACCCGGAGTAAATCCGGATTCTGATTTCCGGAAATTGAAATACAGTATCATTGCCGTTCAAAGTAAACGCCTTTCGTCCGGCCGTTAGAAACAGTGAATGCGTAAATGTTTCTCTGACGATCTCTCCGGAATGCCACCTCTCCTATAAAGAACACATCACCACTGAAGGTATCTTCTTCCGTTGGGGAGAGCGTGATATCTTCCATATTCCGGTGTTGTGCCGTCAAAGCGCTATCCTTTACCACAATGGTGTAGAAGGTTTCGATCTCCTCACTGTAATACCTTCCGGTATAAGCGTCCAGCTCATCGAATGAAGGATCAAATGGAGGGATCCTCACAAAATCAAGATCGGAGCCTCCCTGCGTATGAACAGCCGCATTGCAACTGCCATCCTCATCCACGGTAAACGCGATGGTAGCTTCCAGCCCCTCGTAGTTAAAGGTATTATCCGATATAGGAATCATTTTTCGGGATGACTGCCCCGTCGGATAGGCCACCAGGTCACGGTCTTCAAGCTTAAAATCTATGACCAGACCAATGGATTCTGCCTTGAATTTCCCAACATATTTTTTCAAAGTTTCCACATCTACCCGGATACTATCAGTTTCTTTGGCGGCAACTTCCTCCTCCGGTTCTTCTTTGAGATCTTCCTTAAAGAAAATATCGGCAATCCGGTAGGCGTCAGACCTGGAAAATGTTGCATTGTTGCTTAGCGTTACCACGCCGGATTTGATTTCAGGAAAATAGATCAGCATAGCTCTGTGTGCGATATCAGCACCGCCGTGCGCGTACCTTTTCAACCCCTTGTATTCGCCAACGCCGATACCCAGTGCGTAAGACATGGTGTCACCATTGTTCAAAATACCGGGCGTCACCAGCTTTCTGATCGCTTCGGGACCGCCAACTTTCGGATCTTCAAAGTTGTTTAGCCATTTCAACAGGTCCCCGGGCGTAGTGTAGATGCCGCCAGCGCCATAAGAAGCGTCAAGGTCACGCGATTCGATAAATCCGTAATCCCCATTGGAATATCCCTGAGTAGCGCGGGGAATGATCGTTGCCGGATCTCTTCTTACGTAGGAATTGGTCATGCCAAGCGGATCGAATATGTTCTCCTTCACAAATTCCGGGAACTCTTTCCCGGATATCCGCTCTACTATCCCGGCTGCCATGATGAATGCGGAGTTGTTGTAATTATATTCATCTCCGGGTGAAGCCTGCAGTTCGGTCTGCTTTTGCAGGATCTTAAGAACTTCATCCTTCAGTAACTTGTCCTCCCCTTTCCAGCCTGTGATTGGCATCAGGTTATACACTTCCCGCCATCCGTTCGTGTGGTTCAGAATATTTTTGACTGTGACCACCTCGCCCAGGTCAGGCAATTCGGGGATGTGATCCCTGACGTTGTCATCAAGCGACAAAAAACCTTCCTTTTCCAGCAGCAGAACAGCCATAGCCGTAAACTGCTTGGAAACAGATCCGATATTCGTGGGCATGTCCAGCTCAAAATCCAGGTTGTGAGTCAGGTTGGCCTTTCCATAGGCTTTGGAAAAGATCATTTTGCCTTCCTGCATTACGCCCACAGCGACTCCCGGAGCATCACCGGAATAGAAAGCCATCAATTGATCCACACGCTTTTCAGTATTTGTGGCGATTGGTTCCGCGTTTTTGATCAGGATGGTATACTCCCCTGACCCCTCTTCAAACGGTGTTACTTCCAATGTATACTCCCCTGACTTATCGATCTCGAAACTGAAATTTTCAGGACCCTTCGCCGGTGAATCGAAGGATCGCACAATTTCTTCTTCAGCATCTTTCAGGCGGACGATCACGTCGACAGTGACCTGATTTACATATCCGTACAGGTATGTACCGGAATCCAGCTGGAGTTGGTAGGATTTTATTTCTTCCTGTTCCAGGCTTCCGGATTGTTCTATTCCGACTTGCAGATCGCCGGAGAATTTGACTTTTTGTGATGTGTTACATGACAAATTGAGTATCAGAAAAAGGATAGGGAGATATTTCATGTTATTTGATTTTGTTGGAGAGTTAACTTGAAATTAATGATTTATCCTGAACCCTGGTATAATCCAAAACCATAACCGCATTCATGAGCATAGCGAAGGATTTCAGAATAATGTGATGTACCCGGGTTTTGCGTTGGCGATTCGCGGTCAGGTGTTGCAGACATGCCAATTTGAAAGGGTGATAGTTTTCAGGAACGGGACATTAATGACCAAAAAACCATAATCATCCGTCAGTTCGACATAAAAACAACAAAAACCCGCCCATCCATTCTCAGAGGGTCATTCGTAGTGGTTTGCGGGAGGTGAATGGCCCGTGGAGTCTCCCATTGAAAAGATTCCACGGCTTTCTTCCGCTCATTCCTACCCTTGGAAGCCTCTGAAATAGGGTTTATGTTGTTTTTAAGAAATTCCATTGGAATTGTTATATCGAACTCACGTTAATTATCCGCCATTCCGAGTGAAACGAAGAATCTCGTAATTATGCAGGTGAGTGTATAATGAGATGCTACACTCCGTTCAGAATGACGAATCGGTTTTTTGGATTTCAGAATAATGTGTCTCCCATTGAAAAGATTCCACGGCTTTCTTCCGCTCATTCCTTCCCCCGGAAGCCTCTGAAATAGGGTTTATGTTGTTTTTAAGAAATTCCATTGGAATTGTTATATCGAATGTTAATTATCCGCCATTCCGGGTGAAACCGAGAATCTCGTAATTATGCAGGTGAATGTATAATGAGATGCTTCACTCCGTTCAGAATAAAATATTGGGCTAAAAATTCCGCAAAGACGCTTTTACAAACTTCTTTTGACTGTTCTTATCCGAATTCAGGTTAATATTAAGCTGACAAGATCATAGTTTTCAAATGAACAGGTTTTCAATAGTTTTCGCCATTATATTGATCATATCAGGATGTTCCGGTAAGCGGGATCAACCTAAAGAAGAATGGATCCAATTGTTCAACGGGAAAGACCTGTCGGGGTGGGATATCAAGATCCGGGGCTTTGAACTAAATGATAATTATAAGAATACGTTCAAGGCGGAAGATGGAGTGCTGAAGGTTTCATACGATGAGTATGACACTTTCAACAACGAATTTGGACATCTGTTTTATAACAAGTCTTTTTCGCACTATATCCTCAGGTCCGAGTATCGTTTTACAGGCGAACAGGTACCCAATGGACCGGGATGGGCATTCCGCAACAACGGATTCATGGTGCATTCGCAATCGGCGCAAAGCATGGGTAAGGACCAGGACTTTCCCATTTCCATTGAAGCGCAGATTCTGGGAGGAAGGGACGAGGGCGAGCGCCCGACAATGAATTTATGTACACCGGGGACCAACTTTGTTATGAATGGGCAATTGATAACGGACCATTGCATTAGCTCCTCCTCGGAAACGTACAGGGGAGACCGGTGGGTATCCGTCGAAATGGTTGTCCTTGGCGACTCCGTGATCCACCACATCGTGGAAGGCGACACCGTATTAACCTATTTCGACCCTCAAATTGGCGGAGGAAGCGTAAGCGGTCATGATACTACGCTGGTGATAGACGGAAAATTACTTTCAGAAGGTTATATCGCGATCCAGGCAGAGAGCCATCCTACGGAATTCAGGAAGATTGAATTGTTGGATTTGAGTGAAAAATATGAGTAGGCAGTATGCAGTAAGCAGTATGCAGTAGGCGAGTATTCATTTGCCTACTGCCTACTGTCTCTTGCCTACTGCCTACTGCCTACTGTCTCACGTCAAACCGATGCAATCCTGAATTTCTGGCTACCTCAAATGCCCTCTGATATTCTTTTTGAGTAATCCTCCTGTTGATCTCAGGAAATTTTGATTCGTCTACTTTAGCTGACGGATGGTATTGGGCCATAATATTCACATAGGTATCCGGGGAGATCTCTTCAGCCAGGAATTTCATGATGTTGGCGCAGTCGTCGCATTCGCCCGGCATCACCAGGTGACGGATGAGTAACCCTTTCCGGGCTATACCATTTTCGTCAATCACAAGGTCTCCCACCTGCCGGTGCATTTCTTTGAGGGCAGATTTCACAACTTCCGGGTACTCCTGATGGCGTAAATATTTGTCAGACTTTTCACTGCTCCAATATTTAAAATCAGGCATATAGATGTCCACGATCCCCTCCATTGACCGGATGCTTTCCATGGAATCAAAACCGCTGGTATTGTAAACAATCGGTAACCTGAGGCCGCCTTCGATGGCGTAGGGCAGGGCTTCCAGGATCTGCGGCACTACGTGTTCCGGGGTCACCCAGTTTATATTGTGACATCCCATTGATTGTAACTCAAGCATCATCCGCGCCAGTCTCTCCGGTGTCACTTCCTCACCGGCTTCATTCTGGCTTATATCATGATTTTGACAAAAGACACAGCGCAGGTTGCACCATGAAAAAAATATGGTGCCGCTACCCCGCCAGCCGCGCAGGCAATCCTCTTCACCGAAATGAGGGAAATAGCTTGAAACGCGGGGATAACGACCAGTCCGGCAGACTTTTTTTTCATCTTCCAGCCGGTTGATCTCACAATCCCATGGGCATACACGGCAGGATTGTAATCCTTTCAAAGCAGTTTCAATCCGCTTTTCCAGCTCACCGTTTTGCAGAAGATCCACATAAGCGGGAACTTCTTTTGACTTTTGAGAATGAGAAAACATAAATTGTATTAAAAGTTCGACAAAAATCATCAACATGGCAAATGTCCTGGAGATGGCAAATCGTCTTTTTGCCGCAAAGCGGAAAACTCCGGATAACTTTTTTATTGTTCTGACGGCCCGGTACTATTAGTGTGAGCAAGTCGGAGGGAGATCTACGAAACAGGAGGATTCCCCACCGGCAGCGGACGAACTAATCCAAGACAGGTTACCGGGACTTCTTCAACCTCGCCAAATCCTTCTCAATCCCTCTTTCGAATGAAATATATAACAAGGCGAACATGTTGAAGGCTATCGAAATCACATCGTCGATGCCGGTCCCGAATGTAATCCTTGTAGCCATTGCGCCGAGCATTACCATTGCCAGCAGCAGTGCCCCGTATTTCGCAATTCTTGGTATCAGGAGGCTGATCCCTCCTGCAAATTCACAGACCCCTATGAAATACATGAAGGTCAATCCGTACCCCCATCTTTTCACAAAGGCCCCGGACCAGAACCCTTCCGGATCGAACTTCAGCCAGCCATGCTTGATGAACATCCACGCGAAATACATCGAAATGAGATAGAAAAGGACTGATTTGAAGGTCTTCATAAGTTTTGAGTTTTTTCAATATAGATATTTAGTCTGTCCAAATCACGTTGCTATTATATAACCGGTATCCAGGGTCACCTAAAAAGATGCCGGAGCTTCCGTAATGAAGAAACAGATATTTTTCCGGGTGTCGTAACCTTTCAAAGGCAGATCATGACGAGCCTAGAATTTCCCTGAGCCGTTCTCCCAGTATGTCCGGTGAGTTCATATCGTACTTGTTGATATACCCGGAGACCTTTGGCATTTCTGCTATATCGGCCTTTTCAAGGGAAGTGATAAGCACGATAATTGGCTTTTTTTCCATGGATCTCAGTTTTGGCTCGATCCAGTCCATTAAATAACTGCCATCGATATAGGGCATCTCCATGTCCACGAAGACCATATCGGGCTTTTGGGATATCACAGCAGTAGCGCCTTGCACGGGATTGGTATACGTGTCAAGCAGGTTCAGCCATGGAAGGTCCATCACAAAAGTCTCAAGTTTTCGAAGAAATAAAGGATCGTCATCGATGGCGATGCAGGTAAGGTTGTTGCTCACTAGTAGGAAAATTTGAAGATAAATATAAGAGGAGAATTCGGAAAGATAATGCCTGATTTGGGAAGAGATTCTCACCAAACTACTTCCCAGATACGTGGGGGCGGTCTGCGTGAATGATGGGTGAGAGAAGGATTTAATGAGGGTGTCTCAAAAGCTCAAAAAAATAGGTCATCGTCACATTGAGGTTCTCGAAATGCATCTTAGAATGCTTGAAAATAGGTTTCGAGAGCTTCAACCTGACAGTGGATTAGCTTTTTGAGACACCCTGATCTCTTTAAAGTTTACCGGAAAGGATCAGCTTGGTTATGGGAAAACAATTATAAATGGTCAATTGGCAGATCGATTGTAGGCGCTGATGATGCTGACTTCCACCAGGCCACAGCTGGTCTCGTATGCGAATGCTGAAACCCGGGTGCCAGTGAACCCCGCCATTTCCAGGTAGTCCATGACAATTACCGGAGATAGATGTGATTCCACAACAACCAGCTGGCCATCCGCATTTAAACTATTCTTAAGAACCGGGAGCATGACCTTTGGATCCTTCAATTCATGGTAGACATCAACCATGAGCGCTACATCAAACGCCCCGTTTTTCAGCTCGGTAAAATCATCGGACCCCTGAATGACACTGAAGTTTCTGGATCCAAGCCTTTTACTTTTTTCATTCATGTAGTCGATCAGCTGATCATTCAATTCCGTGGCCACCACGTGATCGGCATACTTGGCATATTCAAATGCGAAGTAGCCCGCACCGGCGCCAATATCTACCAGCCTTTTACCCTTCAAAGGCCCGATTTGAGCCAATAACTCGGCTCTCAGTGGTTCCCTGTCGGGTGTTTCATAAACTTTCGGATCAAATATATCACATGATTTTTCTTCTTCATCTTTTTCGGAAGCCTCCTGGCTAAACCCGCAGAAGGGGACAATGATCAGAAGCAAGACAATAAACGTCAATACAGGATTTTTCATTTTCAATACTTTTTGATCAAAGCTAGAATGAGGTCCGGTCCGATTGGGATAGCAATGGGTTAAGAAGGGTTAACGAAAAGTTAAAATGCTTAAAGAAGGGTTAAAGGTTAGTAAAAACAACTTAGCCGTTTCTAAATTTATTGTATGGTTTTGAGGCAGTTAATGAAAAAGACAACCTTATACATCGTTATAGGGCTGGTCTTTGCTTCCCTGATCGGTCTGGCCTATGTTCAGGTCAGGTGGTTAAAAGATGGCCTTCAACTGGCAAGTCAAAAATTTGACGAAAGGGTGTTCGAGGCTTTGGAATCGTTTTATGATAACAATGAAGCATTTATTGAATCGAATTTCAACCAGCCAATTGAAGATCCTGATGCATTGAGATATGACCTGGAGAACCGGTTAAAATATGAGTTTGACCATTCCCTGATTTTGACCGATTTTGAATTGGCGGTTGTCGACCTGAACAAGAATGTCATTTTTGGTGATCCGAATGGCGACATAATCTCAAATCAATGCAAATATCCACTGGGCTGCAACTATGCCATGGGTTTGAATTTTCCGGAAAAACAGAAGATACTCTATGGTGAAATGGGTAAAACCATGTTGCCATCCATATTCTCCATATTGTTGCTGGCCGGCGCATTCATTTATATTTTCTGGCTTTTCAAACGGCAGAAGAAGCTATCGGAGATCAAAAATGATTTCATCAACAACATGACGCATGAATTCAAGACGCCTTTGGCATCCATAAGTCTTAGCAATCATGTACTGCAAAATGATCAGACCGCAAAAAATGATCGAAAGTCTTATTATCAGGTCATTGATCTCGAAACAAAGCGACTGCAATCCCATATCGACAAGATCCTGCAAATCGCTCAACTGGACTCGGGAAATTTTACCCTTGAAAGCAAGGAAATCGATCTTAATGAAATTGTGGAGAGCGTTGTTGTAAGTTTTAATCCGTTGATTCAGCAGGACCGGCTTGACATAGCCTTAGACCTTGCTGAGGAAGCTGTCATTGCCGGTGATGAGGAACATCTGGGGAATGTCCTGTACAATCTGCTGGACAATGCCATCAAATACACGAAGGGGAAACCACAAATCGCTATTTCTACGGAATCATCGAATGGGCACGTCGTACTGACCGTTGCAGATAATGGAATTGGTATGAATAAAAATGTACAGCGCCATGTCTTCGAAAAATTCTACCGGGGTAGCTCCGGAAACATTCACAACGTGAAAGGGTTTGGACTGGGATTGAACTATGTGAAAAACATCATAGAAGCGCATCGTGGACTGATTTCTCTCAAGAGCGCTCCGAATAAAGGAACAAGTTTCAGTATTCAGTTGCCCGCTTTATGACCCGCAATAACCGGTTACTCCTCGTTGAAGACGATGAAAGCTTTGGATACATTCTGTCCAAATACCTGGAGATGAATGACTTCAATGCAAGATGGGTAAAAACGGGAATGGAAGCGTCGAAGGCCATAACAGAAGAGCAGTATGACCTGGGAATACTGGATATTATGCTTCCTGAGAAGGATGGTTTTACGCTTGCTGACGAATGGACGTCACAGCAGGGCAATGCCCCTTTCATCTTTCTGACCGCCAAATCTCTCAAGGTAGATAAGTTGCAGGGCTATAAGACCGGATGTATTGATTTCATTGTAAAACCCATAGATGAAGAGGTATTCATAGCCAAAATAAACGCGTTGATCAACAAATCCGGGACTCCAAATCGAGCTAGTTATGCAATTGGCGAGTATGAGTTCCAACCTGTCAATCAAATGTTGAAAAAAGAGGGAAAGATCACGACCCTCACACAGCGCGAGAGTCAGATCTTGCTGATGCTTTGTGATGCTATGAACCAGGTAGTGGATCGCCAGAAAGTATTGAAAGAGCTTTGGGGTAAGAATGACTATTTCAACCGGAAGAGTATGGATGTATTCATCTTTAAACTCCGCAAATATCTCGCGGATGACCCTTCGATCAGAATTACCAACATCCATGGGAAGGGATTTATGCTGGAAGTAAAAAAGACCTGAGAACGGAAAATCCGGCATTACCGGGAAATCCTGATCGGCAATCTTTTGCTTCCCCACGTTCCGGCTTCATTTTCAAAATGGCCGGCACAGGTTTCTGCGCAATACAGGCACCTTCCATCCCTGATATTATATTGTCCCAATTCATAACCCCTTCTTTCGATGAGTAAATTTCCGCACCCGGAACAATAAGTATTGGACGCGTGCGGGTCATAAACATTGCCGATGTAGATATGTGATAATCCATTGGACAAACCGATCTCCCTGGCGGTGAGCAATGTCTTAAGCGAAGTGCCCGGGTAATCCTTCATTCTGAAGTCAGGATGAAAAGCGCTGAAATGAAGGGGGACATCCGGACCAAGTTTTTCTGCAATCCACGAGGTAAGCAGGTCAAATTCCCTGTCCGAATCGTTTTCTCCCGGGATGACAAGAGTTGTGATTTCAAGCCAGGTATTCGTTTCATGCCTGATAAATTCCAGGGTATCAAGAACAGGCTGAAGCGAGCTAAGCGTAAGCTTCCGGTAAAACCTATCTGAAAATGCTTTCAGATCGACGTTGGCAGCATCCATTTTAGAAAAGAAATCGGACCTGGCTTTTTCTGTTATGTAGCCGGCAGTGACGGCAACGGTCTTAATATCCGTATCGCGACAGGCATCAGCAACGTCCATAGCGTACTCTGCAAAAATGACGGGATCGTTATAGGTAAACGCCACACTCCCGCAGCCGTATTTTTTGCAGGTGTTGGCAATTCTCCGGGGTGAGGCCGGTTCCATCAGTTTATCCCATTCCCTGGATTTAGTCATGCTCCAGTTCTGGCAGAACTTGCAGCCAAGATTGCATCCGGCCGTTCCGAATGAGAGCACACTGCTGCCGGGATAAAAGTGATTCAGAGGTTTCTTCTCAATGGGATCTATGCAAAAACCACTGCTTCGGTTGTAGGTCGTCAGCTCGAGTTGATCATCAACATTTTGCCTGACAAAGCAAAATCCCCTTTGACCCGTACCCAGCGTACAATATCGCGGGCAAAGATCACACCGGATCTTTCCGTTCGGTAGGGTTTGCCAATATCGTCCTGCATAACCACTCATGGAAACAGTTTTGGTCAGATGATGTCTGCCAGCCCTGGTATAAAGTTAGGGATCACATTTCAACTTATATCGGGGAGGCTTTGGAATTGCGCTAATTGATCGCTGAAAATTTTTCAGTAAGAAACTGCTTTGGCGTGTAAACTTTCATTGGAGATTTCCTGAAATGTTTAGTATTCCTTGACAGGATCGCATCAAGCTTATAAGCAATTGCACATTCTAACGTCACCCGGTCTTCAAAGTCAGGACTCTGAGCCATTAATGCTTTTGTTATGGCCGTTGCCGGCTCATCGAGAACATTGATTAAAGTCAATAATTGACCCAGGCTTTTGTGCATGGCCTTATTGCTAATTCTCATGTGAGCACGGATCTGCCATACATTCACTATCAGGTGAGGTAATGTGACAATGCTGATCAGACCTTTCTCAGCCAACACAAACACCCGCTCAGCGTCATGATAAAACGGGAGTCGTGCGGATATGAAGTCAAAAATTACATCTGAATCAACAAGAACTTTCAGAGTTTCAGGTTTTCCTCCAGCCATTGGTCATCGGATTTCTTGTCGTAAGGGAATGTTGGTTTTTTCGCCGGTATTTGTCTCAGGAATTTACTTGGCTCTGGCCTGCCGGATTCTTTTCTAATATTGGTTAACCGGGCCAGGTAGTTTTCAAGGATCGATGAAATAGATGTCTGTTTTTCCTGAGCCAGTTTTTTCGCGGCAGACACAACTTCCGGGTCCATACTCAAAGTAACTTTTGTTTTCATACGTATGAAACGATCAACATGAATACAAATATACGTATAATCCGGGAGTAGCGAATCCACTTCATTTGGGATTCGCAGACTTTCAGGGGTCGGATTCGGAGCGTTTGTAACTGATTGAAATTCCAGACCGGCTGGTTCTGTCGATGGTGGTTTCATAGTTGTCTTGCGAACGTACATGGTCCAGGAATTCCCCTATACCCCGCATGCTACCTCGGACATTGTGGGCAGTAAAGCATCCTCCTACTTTCAATTTTGGATCGATATCAATGAAATACTGCCGGTACCAGTCTTTGTCGGCATCTGAAAAGACAAAATCGAAAGGACCCTCCAGTTGCTTTACGAGGGCATGAGCATCGGCCCGTCTGAAATCGACGAATTCCGAAAGCCCTGCTTTTTTCAAATTTTCCCTGGCAATGTTGATCCTTCTTTCATCGATATCGATGGTGATCAATTTGCCTCCGGTCTTACTTAAGGCCCATGCAATCCAGGTGGTAGAGTGACCGGTGGAAGTGCCGATTTCCAGCGCCGATGTATAGTTGTTTTTGACAATCAGGTCATACAAAACTTTCCCGTCATTGTAAGGGACGTTCATGTCTCGCCACTCCGAACGATTCTGATCCAGGAATTGACTGACTTTTTGATCCAGTGCCTTTTGATCCTGTGAAGATTGTGCATAAGCCAAAAAACCAGTGAGTAGCATCAATTGATATAGAAACAGATTACGCATCAGATAGCCTTTTTAGTTTAAATGAAAGAACTTTACCTAACCTGAGTTCGACATAACGCAAATGCGTCCAGCGTCCGAAATCCAGGGAAAAACTGTCTTTTCGACAGAAGGAGAAATCTTTTAACACTGTCATGCATGCCTTAATCATAAAAAACACTATCAATTTGAGAAGATATCTCTTTTCAATCGATATGACAGTTTTTTCTCGTGGTTTTATGTCGAGCTCACATTACCCGGCTCATGGTATGTATTCCCAAACATTATGAAGTTAGGAATTTTTAAGGAAAGTAATAACATCATGGTCAAGATCCAGGTATGAGGATTTTTGATTATCCGATAAAAGATTCAGACCGGGTGTAATGGATTATGTGGCGAGTCTTATCCCCTTTCTTCCATAAACAGGAGTAGACTCTTAAACTGGTACTCATACATTTCATTCAAAATATCCATGTCGGTCTCGCTTAGTTCGCAAATGTCTTTCGCGTTGGAGATGGCCTGTTCCTTTGTTCTGATCCCGGGAATGACAGTGCTGACTTCAGGATAATTGAGCATGAAACTCAGGGCGAACAAATCCGGATCCGCATTATATTTTACAGCAATTTCCCATACGGGTTCAAGAGCGGTAAGCGACCTCTCCAATACTTCCGGATTCAGTCGAAAACTACGATGGTCTGTTTTTGGAAATCTTGTTTCCTTGTTGAACTTACCTGTCAGTAATCCAAATTGCAATGGCATACGGGCGATAATACCCATTTCTTTCGAATAAGCTTTCTTGAGAATTGGCGCTGCCTTTTGATTGATGATATTGAACACTAACTGAAATCCATAACCAAGCTCATTATTTATCATGTAATTGGCTTCCGGTTCGGGATTGTAAGTATTCAGGGACAATCCCCAATACCGGATTTTACCATCTTGCCGGAGCTGCTCCATGGCTTCGATACACTCGCCGTCTTCAAGATGATCGAGTTTGGCGGTGTGCAATTGATAGTAATCTATTCTATCTCTCTTTAGCCTTTTCAAACTGCTTTCACAAGCTTCAATTATATACTTCTTGCTGTAATCGAGATAAATGCTGTTTTCATTATCCAGTCTATGACCAACTTTGGTCGCAACTACAATATCTTCCCGGTTTCCCCACAGATTTCCGATCAATTCTTCCGAATGACCCAAACCATAGAAGTCGGCAGTATCAAAAAAATTGATGCCAAGGTCAAAAGCCTTCTTCAGGGCAGCTAATGAAGTTTTATCGTCCGCATCGCCCCACCCGATGGGGATTTCCCCCGCCATAGCCGGTCCCCCGATGGCCCAGGCGCCAAATCCGATTTCGCTTACAGTCAGGTCTGTTTTACCAAATTTTCTGTATTTCATCTCTCTTCTCGCCTTTATCTTTCTACCTGGCTGAATTACGCTTTGTCCTGGAACAATTCCTCGATCTTCTTTCTGTCCTCTTCGGGAAGCTCCGGATCAGCGAGCAGTTGCCACGCTTTTTGACGTGAACGAATGTCGTACTTTTCAATGACGCTGTTTTCCTTTTCCTTTTTTCTTATCCGTCTTCCCCAAATGAAAAGGACAATTTGAACACCAAGCGCGATGCCAAGCAGAATGATAAGCCATGTCAGGTTTTGCATTCGATTTATTCCTTTAAGATTTCCAATTCGGGATGATGTTGTGGTACGGCGAGCCTGAATGCTATAAATGGGAATATTGGATTGGGAAGCCAGTATTTCCAGCCAAGCATAGGCACCTTATCTCCATTCTTTGAAGTAAAATGATACCAGAAATAAATGAATTTGTAAGGACAGATTCCGGGTATCCCACTGAATTTAAATCCACTGGTTTTCAGGTTTTTCTGTGAAATGTAGTAATTCCCTTCAAAGGGGAACAGACCCCAGCCTTTCTTGCCCTGTGCAATGATCTCGCCACTGTTTCTGTGCTTTATCGTTATTGTCATTCCCTGTTCATTTTCAAAACAACAAAATGATCATCCATAACATTTCCCACAAACATCTTGTCTCTGTACATCACCGCGACCGCAGATGCTGACATTATTTTGCCGTCGTCCATCCATAGCGTGGAGATATCATAGTCATTATCTCCATCATAGCTGATACGGATCACCTCAGAAGGGGCGTACGGCTTCTTTCCGGCAGCATAAGCCGTAAATGCGAGCAGGTTTGGATGACATCCAATTAACAGATTGCCGTTCTCGTCGAATTCAATATTATCAACTCCTGTACCTGCCGGAATCGATTCGAGAAAAACCAGGTCTCCGTTTGTTACGGGCTGATAAACATTTACAAGGAATCCCCTGGGCGAAGCTACAAACAGCAGGTTCCTCTTGACGTCGTAATTCAGGCCATTCGCATAAGCAATACCTGTTGCCACCTCTTTGAATGCGGAACCATCATACCACATGACATTTGAGACTTTCAATCCCAGGTAATCCTCTGCCAGACGTCCTGGTCCGGATAAAAATCGATGATCATTTGTAAAATAGAATGTGTTTTCACTTAGCGCTGCTACATCGTTCGGACTCAGCATTGATTCATCCGTTATGGTTTTTTCGTGCAGCAGTAGCTGACCTCCAAAGCGAAAAACCTCGATGGTATGAATTCCACGAACATGATTGATCACCCAAAGGCGATAGTTCATGGAATCAATTCTGAACAGGCTAATGCCGTGTGGATAAAGCGTCTTCCCGAACGACCCGCTGATCAACCTCGGTACCAGATCCCTTCTTGTCAGGTCCAGAAAATAAATCCCTCCCTGTTCAGGATTTCCGTTTTTTCTGGATTTCCGGTCATCCGATGACAGGATCAGGAATTTATCTTCATAGCTTACCGCAATGTCCTCTACTCCGGGGATATCGAATGATGCATAAACTTCACCGTCAAGTACGGGGGTGATTTTCCTGAAATACCCCGTTGAAGCGAAAATGTAAAAGACATAAAGCCCGACCAGTAAAATAACCAGAAAGGAAAGGATGTATCCTTTTTTCAAATTCCTATTTCTGAATTAAACTAATGGCAAACCCTCCCCCGGGAGCCATTTTCAGATCCAGCTGATCGCCTTTACGGATTGTTCTCGTTTCAATTTCAATGGCCGTGGGATTTTCATCCCAATGCGCTGCGGCATCATCACTGTATATCCGGGCTTCATAATCTTTTTCACTATCCAGAAAATCAAAATCCAAACTGAAATCCCGGCCATTTTCGTCTGTAATACCACCCACAAACCAGTTCATCGTTTCACGCTCCTGGCGGGCAATCACAACAAAATCACCAACTTCCCCATCCAACACCCTGGTTTGCTCCCAGTCAACTCCTACATCCCGTATAAATTGAAATGCCGGTTGATTTTCATAATGTTCCACCAGGTCAGCAGCCATCTGGATGGGACTGTATATCACCACATACAACGCCAATTGCTGTGCCAGTGTGGTGTTCACCTGATTTTCAGGTTTATAGGGATCAAGTTTGATATTAAAGATCCCCGGCGTGAAATCTATCGGGCCGGCCAGCATCCTGGTGAACGCCACTATCGGTAAGTGCTCCGGAGGATTACCCCCGTCGCTGGCCCAGGCATTGAATTCCTGTCCTCTCAAACCTTCCCTGGAGACCGCGTTTGGATAGGTTCTTCGTTTACCGGTTCCCTTGATCGGCTCGTGGGCATTGATCGCAACCTGGTATTCCGCCGCTTTTTCCAGAACCCCATGGTAGTGATTGACCATCCACTGGCCATGATGTCGCTCTCCTTCAGGTATAATTGGCCCTACATAGCCTGTTTTTACAGAATGTATACCGAGCGACTGCATGAGTGCATACGCGGTATCTTTCTGCTGATCATAAGTCCTGGGTGCTGCGGAAGTTTCATGGTGCATGATCACTTCCACTCCCTTCTCTCTTCCATATCGCACGACCTCCTGCAGATCATAATCCTCGTAGGGCGTTACAAAATCAAAAACACCTTCCCGGTCGTCAAAACCGATCCAGTGATCCCAGCCTGTATTCCAGCCCTCCACGAGCAAGCCACCAATGTTATTTTCAGATGCAAAGTCTATAAACTTTTTGGCGTTTTCAGTAGTAGCTCCATGCCCGACAGTGCCTGCGTCGCCCTGAACCACAGTATTCATGCTTTGGGTGGACTCCAGATCCCATGTGGATTTACCCAGATGCATTTCCCACCAAATGCCCACATACTTCATAGGTCTGAACCAGGAAACGTCCCCTAGAATGTTTGGATCATTCAGGTTCACAATAAGATTGGACTCGATTAAATCGCCCGCCCGTTCTGCGATTTGGACCGTTCGCCACGGCGTGTTAAACGGAACCGCTACTTTCGCTTTGTACCCGGTGATGTCCGATCCAACCAACTCACTTTGCATCATGAGATTATCCTCATCCACTTTTAGTGTCATTCCGGCATAATTAGTCAGATCCGCCTCGTGAAAGCTCAGGTAAAGACCTTCCGCTGTTTTCATTGTTACCGGGGTGTTTACAGCGTTTTCAGGAATGTATGTCTGTGCCAGATTGGAGTGATTTCGTTTACTGACCGCGTCAATTTCAGTGAAACGCGTGGTGTTATAGAGATGCTCATATATGTCCCAGTCACCAGGGATCCACCATGTCATATGATCTCCTGTGAGCTTAAACTGGGTGTTCTCATCTTCGACAATCAGTTCGGTCAGATTTTCCTGTTCCGGGAATTCATAACGAAACCCGAATCCATCATCATAGACCCTGAATACGACATTCACCTTTCGCTCCAGCGCCCTGGTTTCCTGTAACTCCACGGTGAGTTCGTTGTACTTATTCTGGACCTGACGCTGTTCACCCCAGGGCATTTCCCATGTTTCCGAAAATGAGATGGCGGACTGGTCGACTATTTTCAGGTTGGTGCCTATGCCCGGTTGATCTTTAAGGTCGAATCCGAGGAAAGAAGTATCAATAACGTTTGTGTTACCAAAATCTGCAATATACCCCGGCACGCCATTCACCAGGAAGAAATCTATTTTCAGGTCTCCGTTTGGAGAGCTTACCGATGAAGATTTGTAGGAAGGAATTGAACAGGAGAATACCAGAAACAATAAGGATAGCGAAATCGAGTATTTCATAGCAATTGAATTTGTCGTGAATAAGTGTTAATAACCGGGTAAATCTATCATGAAATAGCGTGATTTCGATCATTTTAATTATTGCTCATAATTGATACTATTATTTAACAAACAGGGGAAGCCATGAAAGATCTAAGAAAATGGATGGTTGGGCTGGATCTGACCGACCATGATGAAAAGCTTATCCGGTACACCTATGAACTGTCCGGCTCATTTGATCCTGAAGAAATAGTATTCGTGCACGTCAAAAAGCGAAATCCTATTCCCGAGAGGTTCAGATCTCATCCTGACCACAGCAGGGAGGAGCTACTGAAAATAATTGAGGACAAAGTACACAAAGTATTTGACGAAACGAAAAAGGTCAAATGCGAGGTACATGGCGGTACTCCCTATTTTGATTTATGGCGGGAGACTTTCCTCCATCAGACGGATTTATTCATAATTGGCGAAAAGAATGACGTCAAGTCAAGAAAACTTGTTCCTGAAAAATTTGTCAGGAAATCTTTTTGTTCTGTTCTTTTCGTCCCGGAAAAGACAAGAAAGATCAAAAAGATCTGGATCCCGGTGGACTTTTCGGAAAATTCGAGAGATGCAGTAGACGTTGGTCTTCAGATCAAAGAGCATTTCCCGGAGGTTGATATTGTTTGTCAATATGTGTTTGAAACGCCAAGCATTGATCTCATCGAGGCTGAAGTCAGAAAAGACTACGTGGATTACTTCAGAGATGAATCGAGAGAAAAGTTCGGCAAATTTGCCGGGAGCATTGCAGATGTTTCGTCGATCGAACTTCATTTGACCCCATGGTTATACGCTGATGTTGCGGATCACATCAAGGAGGGGGCAGAAGGAAATGAAGCAGACATCATCATAATGAGTTCCGGAGGAAAATCACGTATTTCATCCCTGTTCCTGGGCTCATCTACATCCGAGTTAATAAAGCTGGAAAAGAAAATTCCACTTCTTATTTTAAAGCAGAAAATCAACAAAATTCACGCCTGGGACATTCTGACGAATCTGTGATGATGTAGACCTCCGAAGTTTCCAAAACTTCGGAGGTCTACATCATTTAGCTACATTTGTAAATAATGGAACCAGACAAGTACTACCATGTCTATAACAGGAGCAACAATAATGAAGTGATTTTTAAGAGTACTGAAAATTATGGATTTTTTCTACGAAGATTTTCTGATTATGTGTTGCCGTTTGTAGAGCTGTATGCATACTGTTTAATGCCGACACACTTTCACTTCTTCATCAGGCATAAGAGTGAGGAAGAAATAGTAATAATGGCAACAAAAGGATTTAAGAATTTATTCATTTCTTATGCCAAAGCATATAACAAAATGTATGATCGCCACGGAAGTGTTTTTCAACCCAAGTATAAGAAAAAGGTGGTTGCGGATGATGATTATATTACAAATGTCATACAATACATTCATTGCAATCCACTAAAAGACAAATTGGTGAGAAAATTAAATGATTGGGAGCATTCCTCTTATCCTGAAATTATTGGAGATAACAATACTGTTGTTGAAAAGAATAAAGTGATTGAATGGTTTGGAGGCATTCAAAACTTCAAAGAGTTTCATGAGAATGCACTTTTTTAGACGAACTTCCGAAGTTTCTAAAACTTCGGAAGTTCGTCAGTCTGTCAGCCTAAACTTCCTGGAGGCTGGGATTTTCTTTGGCTTTTGCGATCTTAAAACTCAGGACAGGATGACGAATGTGATTTATGACTTTTTCCGTCAGACTTCCATAGAAGATCCTGGTTATGCCTGTACGCCCGTGAGTTGCCATGGAAATTATGCTGTTTTCACGTGATTCGCAGCATTTTCTTAAGCCTTCCTCAAATATGTGTGCATCTACGATCTGCTCCTTCAGTATCCGGCTACCTCCAATTTCAAGGAATGGCGCCATTTTTGCCTTGATTTCCCATGTATCGGCAAAGTATATGGGGGTATTGATATATACCAGTTTAACTTTAGCATCCAGTGTTACGGCGAATTCCAGGGTTTGCCTGAATGGAGTCATTGATTCCATTTCAAAATCAGATACGAAGATCAGGTTGGGCTTTTGAACACTGCTCATTTTCTCCTTAACCACCAGGGTGGGAACAGGGGATAGCCTCACTATTTTTTGGGCATTTGATCCAATGAACAATTCCCGGATACCGGTGGACCCGTGAGACCCGATTACCACCAGGCTTATGTCGTTTTCCTCAATGTGACCTATCAGATTGGTAGTACTTTCATTGTAACCAATTCTGAACCTGGCTTCTACTTTCTCGTTATCCGCTTTCTTTACCAATTCGTTTAGCTCCAGTCTTACTTCACTGACTTCCTTCGTTATGTCCGGGTACATCTTACTCTCCCCGTGTTCCATTTGAACCCAGTCAATGGGTATCGACATGTAATGCAAAAACAGGATTTGTCCTTCGGCTACTTTCGCCAGCTGAATGGCGACATCTGCTGCATATGTGGCACAGGGCGAGAAATCTGTTGGGACGAGTATTTTTTTCATGACGCAGACCTCCCTATTTTGATAAATACAAGCTAATTAGAAAATCCTTCCGGATGAATGATGTGGGTCAGACAGCCGGATGAAGGAAATCAAAGCCATGTTAAAGACTTCAGTTGGATTCAAAGGGGAAAGGAATTATTTTCAGATCGCTTTCTTTTTCCAGTAGCGAATAAGTCCTGCCACGCTCATCCAGGATGGATTGGCAGCCTCATACCGCTCAATTCCCTTTTGATCTACCCCTTTGTCAGCTAACTGTGAAGCAGTATACTTCATGAAAAGCGGCGTTATTTCTTCCGGACTCATACCTGACTCCCATTTGTCTTTTATCCAGCAGGCCCAGTCATTCAGTATTTCCCTGAGACCACTCAGATGTTCGTCAATGGATTCCACCGGGCCAAAATGAGTAAGGTAAAGTTTCCCTGGTTTTTCCTTCAGGATCAGGTCAATGGAGTTATTCCAGTCTTCAAGGTTGATATCGGGAGGAGGACATGGCGGCACCACAGGGCCTCTGTCAATTTTAACACCTGCGATATCGCCGGTGAAGATAATATCTCCCATTAGCCATGCGATGTGATGTCTGGCATGGCCGGGGGTATGCAGACTCCTGAATGTATGTTCACCTATTTTAACTTCTTCCCGATCCTCTGTGATGTTCAATTGGCCGGGAGGAATATTTTTCATTTCACCCCATAGACGATCCATCTCTTCTTTATAGATCATTCTGGCGGATTCCATCAACCTGGCAGGATTTTCCATGTGCGGCGCACCGAAAGGGTGCAGATAGATATTTGCCCCTTTCTCAGCCAGTGCCCATGATGCTCCCGCATGATCAAGATGGATATGTGACAAAAGGACATTGTTAATATCCTCCATCCTGAATCCGCATCCGGAGACTTCCCTTTCCAAATTGGAAAAGGTAGAGTAAGGACCTGTTTCGATCAAAACGGGACCGTCTTGGGTTTCGATCAGAAAAGCGGCTATGGCATGAGAATACCCCTGGAAGCCCAGGTCTAAAATGTGAATCATGATGCTTAATTATAAGTGTTATGAAGACTCACAAGTTTAATAGGAAATCACATTTATTTGCATGAAATATTGGCTTGAATATTTAAGAGAAAAAATATAATTAACATCAAAGAAGAAATGACGGATTTTTTTCAAGACCACATGCCTGAGAATGTTTGTTTCGGGTGTGGCATACATAATCCGGACGGGTTACAAATTAAGAGCTACTGGGAAAACGATGTCTCCGTTTGCAAATGGATGCCCGAAGAGAAGTATCATGGATGGGCGGATCTCCTGAATGGCGGTATAATAGCGACACTCATCGATTGTCATTGTATGGGAACGGCAATGGCCGATGCTTATCGGAGAGAAAACCGTTCGCTTGATTCCAACCCGGTTTATCGCTATGCAACGGGCTCACTGAATATCAAATACCTGAAGCCGACTTCCACACATCATGAGGTGGAGCTCAGGGCAAAAATTTTAGAGGTGAAAGATCGCAAAACAGTGTTGTCTTGCGAGTTCCATTCCCAGGGAGAAAAGACTGCCGAAGGCGAAGCTGTGGCAATCCGGGTCTATGACAGCAGTCAGGATGAAGGTGACAATCCTTTTAAATGAGCAATAAACTTTGAATGCTTAATTTTAAATTGAACCACAATTCATTAATTAACCTGAGACATGAAATCCGACAAAATTACGTTTACCGCATCTCTGAATGATTTTAGGAGTGAATACTGTAAAGAAGCTGTCAAAAAGCAAGGTTTCTGTCAGGTTGAGGTCCTCGAAACCTATTTTTAAGCATCTATGAGAAACATTTCGAGAGCCTCAATGTGACATTCACGTAATTTTAGAGCTTTTTGAACAGCCTCTCAGGTTACTTCCTCAAATACCTCAGAAATACTGTATCGCGCAAGTGGTTTCTGATGGACATTCACATTTCTTATCCCGAACTACGTTAATTTAACACTCAAAATCACATAAGGTGCATCCCGAGTTATTTGATATTGGCAATCTGACGATCCATACCTATGGATTCATGATCATGCTGGGGGCGATCTCCGGCTACCTGTACATGGCAAATGCCGGACAGAAAGAATTGGGTATTAAACCGGAAAAGATCCAAAACCTGGCATTGTACATCATTGTTGCGGCGTTCATCGGCGGGAAATTGCTGTTTTACATGGAGAAGCCTGATTACTACTTCAGTCCACCTTCAAATATGCTTAAGAATTTCAGGCAGGGATTTGTTTTCTACGGATCATTACTATTTGCGATACCGGTGGCCATTTGGTTTTTCAGAAAAGAAAAATGGCCCTTGTGGCCTGTACTGGACAGGCTGGCTATTGCCGGGGTGATCGTTCATCTCTTTGGCAGGATGGGTTGTTTTTTTGCAGGGTGCTGCTATGGCACACCGACAGATTCAATTTTGGGGGTAACATTTACCGATGAACACTCGCAGGCGAACCCGCTGCATACATCGCTTCATCCGACCCAGCTGTATGAAGCAACTTTACTGGTTACAATACTGGGAGTGTTGTGGATGTTCAAGAGGCACAAGCGATTTGAAGGTCAGCTTTTCTTTATTTACATCATCATGTATGCTGCCGGGAGATCGGTCATCGAGATCTTCAGGGGAGACTTAAGAAGGGGGTTCATTATCGACGATGTGCTGTCCCATTCCCAGTTCATTTCTATTATCCTGATTACCATCACGGTTTGGACGTACCTGAGATTCCGTAAGAAAGCTGCAGTTAAGAAGAAATAGGTCTTGCCCTGATCATCAGTGATTTGGGCAAAACCCGAATTTTAAAAGGAGGTTTTCCCAGGTATTCGCCATCAATATGACCTTCCAGCTGGTCATTTGCTGCGATCTCGATTTCTTTGACTTTGTGAAAGTTCACGGCTTTCAGCACTCCGTGAGAGCCATTCTGTAGCCTCAGGATGTTCAAATATCTTTTGAATCCTGAAATTCTGCCGATGGTACACACATCGAGCAAACCATCATCAATTTTCGCATCTGGTGTCAACATGAATCCCCCTCCGAAAGTGGTCCCATTTGCAATGGTGAGAAGAATGAGTTTTTCAGTTGTATTTCTGCCGTCCATTTGTAGTTGGTAGGAGCGGTGCCGGTATGAAGAAAGAATATGTAATACATGGTAATAATATTTCGCCTGGCCACTCAGCAACGGGACACTGCGCTCCTGCATGTCCGCTACGATCTGACCGTCGAACCCCACACCAACACCATTTAGGAGTTTCCGACCATTACAATCCCCTATGTCAATGGAACGCACCTCTCCATAAAAAGCCGTTTCGAGATGGTCACTTAGCCTTTCCCCGATATCGATGTTTTTCACGAAATCATCTCCTGATCCCGCCGGGATGAAACTTACCGGAATGTCCGCCTGCAATCCGTTAACTGCTTCATTGATGGTGCCATCACCTCCAACAACAGCCAGGTCTGAGTGGGAGGGATCAAGGTTATCCCGGACGGTCGCCGTGCCACGTAGATCAGGTTTTGTTTCGAATATTTCAAAATCACAGCTTTTTGATTCCAGGAAGGAAGAAATCTCCCTTGTGATCTTAGCGACCTTTTCCCTCCCAGCCCTGGGATTGACCAGAATGAAAAACTTTCTACTCAAAGATTTTCAAAAATGTAAGCTGTCATCATTTCAAAAAGGTGGTCATGTCGCCCCCGCAATCCATGGGCCTTGTCGGGGTAGTAGAAGCTTCTAAACTGCTTTCCGGCTTTTATTAATTCATTTTGAATGGCAACCGCAATCTGAAAGTGTACATTGTCATCCCCGGTGCCATGTATCAGGAAATAGTTGCCGGTAAGCTTGTCCGCGTGGGTGACCGGACTATTGTCGTCATATCCTTTGGGGTTGTCCTGCGGCAGGCCAAGGTATCGCTCTGAATAAATGGTATCATAATACCGCCAGGTAAACGGGGCCACAGCAATGGCTGTCTTAAATACATCTCCCCCCTTGAAAATGCACATGGAGGACATATACCCCCCATAACTCCATCCCCATATGCCGATGCGGGTGGGATCTGTGTAAGGCAGGGAACTTATATACCTTCCTGCTGCGATTTGATCCTCAACTTCGTAATATCCCATGTTTCCATAGGTCATTTTTTTGAATTGTTCACCCCGGTAGCCCGTGCCTCTGCCATCGACAACAGCAATCAAATATCCATTTTGAACCAGGTACTGATGCCACATGGACCGTGACCGGAAAGAGGAACTGTTCGCAACACTTCGCGACCCGGGGCCACTGTACTGGAACATAAGGACGGGATATTGCTTACCCTCATCGAAATCATTGGGCTTGAGGAAATATCCGTTAAGCTCCGTTCCGTCATCAATCCTGAATGAAAAAAACTCTTTCGTAACCAGATTGTACTTCTCTATATTGCTTCTCAGGTCCTCATTGGTTTCAAGGTCTTTTATTTTTTCGTTTTTGGCTGTTTTGTACAATTCCACCCTCAAGGGAGCGTCAGCACTGGTCTGATAATTCATATAATACTTCGCATCATCGCTCATGTCGATGGACACAACGCCGTTTCCGGTAGTTAATCGGGATTTACCCTTTCCTTTCAGGTTGATCTTATAAAGAGCTTCTTCCAGTGGAGAGTCTTCAGTCGAGGTATAGTACAATACCGGAGTTTTGACAGATTGGTCCAGCCCGACAAGGCCTGTGGCTTCATAATTTCCGGAAGTGATCCGGGTTACCAGCGAACCGTCCAGATCATGGAGATAAAAGTGTTTAAATCCACTTTTTTCACTGCTGAAAATAAACTGTTGCCCGTTATCCAGATAGGTCAGATCATCACAAAAAGTGAAATCTATATAGGTATCCGACCGGTCGGTTAAAATAATATCCGAGGATCCGGTAGCGGCATTTACATGGAGAATATCAAGCTTATTTTGAAGTCGGTTCAGTCGCTGAACCGATAGCAGATCGGCGTTTTTCGTCCAGTAGATCCTCGGGATATAAATATCTCCGTCCTCACCTATGTCGACTTTTACTTTTTCCCCATCCCCCAGGTGGTACACCTGTATTTCCACGATGGAATTGTCCTCACCTGCTTTGGGATACTTGTAAACATAATCTTCGGGGTAAAGGGCGCCGTCATTCCATTTTTGCATGTTGTATTCGCTAACATCAGACTCATCGAATCGATAGAATGCTATTTTGCTGCCATCGGGTGCCCACTCAAATGCTTTGGTCAGATATAATTCTTCCTCGTATACCCAGTCCGTGCTGCCATTGATGATAAAATTGAACTTGCCATCATCTGTAATGGCTTTCTCAACATTGCTATCCAGATCCACAAAGAACAGGTTATTATCTCTCGTAAAGGCCACTTTAGTTCCATCCGGGGAGAAAGTCGCATAAGCCTGTCTTCCGGAGGAGAGCTTTGTTATCCCCGTACTGCCGATTTCGTGAACGTAATAAACCGCAGTGTATGATCGCCGATAAACGGATTGCCTGTCCGTAAGCAACAATATCTTCTTTTCGTCGGCACTTAGTTCATATGTCGAGATCTCAATTTTAAGGGCGTCACCATCCACCAATACTTCCAGCTGGTTTCCGGTTGTGATATCGTATTTTATGATCTTGTTCTCACTCAGAGCGGAATAATACCGCCCGTCGTTCATCCAGTTTACAGATTCAACCGTACGCTGCTCGAATGTTCCATCCGTTAAATGTTGCAAGGAAAGCTGGTTTTGACTGAAAAGGGGGCTGACAACCGCTGTCAAAATGATGGTCAATGCAAGTTTTTTCATTGTTGAGGTTTTAAAAAGGCAAATTGCTCATATCAACATTTCCACCGGTAAAGATTATGCCGACATTTTTCTGTTCAAATATATTTTTTTGTTTTAATACAACAGCAAACGGAACTGCGGAGGACGGCTCAATGATAATTTTCATCCGCTCCCAGACCAGTTTCATGGCCTCCATAATTTCCTCTTCCGTTATTGTTACAATATCCGAGGCAATGTCTTTGATTATTTCAAAGTTCAGCTGACCAACAGTTACTCTGAGTCCGTCAGCAATAGTATCGGGATTTTTGACCGGTATAACTTTTCCTTCCCGAAAAGACCGGTATGTATCATCTGCGTTTTTGGGTTCTCCGATAATAAATTTCGTAGATGGCGTCAGGTATTTGACGGCAAGTGCGCTCCCCGCAGCGAGTCCGCCCCCACCTACCGGGGTGAGAAGGTAATCCAGATCCTCGGTGTCTTCGATCAGTTCCTTTGCCGCGGTGGCCTGGCCGGCGATGATCCGGGGATCATGGAAGGGTGGAATTAAAGCGGCGCCTGTTTTTTTTATGACTTCATTACAGGTATTCACACGGTCAGCTTCCGTTGGTTTGCATAAAACTATTTCAGCGCCATACCCTTCGACAGCCTTGATCTTTACTTTAGAAGCGTTTTCAGGCATGACAATGTATGCCGGCACTTCGGCGATCTTTGCTGCGTATGCGAGTGCCTGTCCGTGATTGCCTGAAGAATGTGTGGCAAATCCGGCTGATCGCTCCTCGGGACGTACCGATAACACTGCGTTTGTAGCGCCTCGTAGTTTAAATGAACCTGTTTTCTGAAAGTTTTCGCACTTAAAATATAAGTTGGCGCCGGTAATGGTATTCAAAGAATCTGAAGTGAATACAGGAGTGTATTGTATAAACCTTTCAATTCTCTGATGTGCACGTTTGATATCACTTAAGGCAGGTATTTCCATATGACAGCTCTTAGGCGGATTCTAGATGACGTTACGTTAAGTTAAATGTATATAAATGTATATATTAGTGAAGCCTTAATCAAAACAACCTAATTTATGATTTATGCAAAGGCAATAATAAAAAGGATTTTGGGGTCCTTTTCAGCTATCACGATTTTTTCTTTCCTGTTGATTTTCTTGGTTAGGATCATTATTGAATTCAATAACTATGTTAAGGAAATTGAGCGGTGGGAGAATAATACTTGGATCGAGCCCAATGACGAAATTTTTTGGGACTCTCTGGATTACAATGTGGAAAGACTACTAAATGAGTCTCACGGAAATTCGGAGAATAGACTTGTAAGATTAGAGGAACTGGGAACTAACCATTCCTCCCGAATTGGACTGGTTGAAGATATTTATTTTGATAACTCCAGGGCTTTTTATGAATTGTTACCTATCGATGAAGATAAACAACCCCTAACTAGTATAAGCGACCGGGAGCTTCAATATTACGATGACGTTTTCACTCAAATAATCAAAGAACTTGACCTGCAAAGAGAAGACCGTTACACAAACGAACTCACGAAAGTATTCGGCATCAGTGAGTTAATTGCACAAAATTTTAAGTGGGTAAATGTCGGTATTTCATGGATTTACTTCTATTCAAACGAGAATGGCTTATTTAGTATCTATCCTGCTAATAACACTTTTGATGGTTCAAATTTCAAAGCATTTGAACGTCCTTGGTATAAAACTGCTTATGAGAATGGCAAATACAAAGATGTAGATTTTGTTGAAGCTTCTTTGCCCAATATGTTGAATACAGGCGATTACAAATGCCGTTGTGGTATAACAAAGAGCTACCATGACATAGAAAGCAATATTGGATCTGTTAAAACATTTTGGAAGAAAAAAAGGGATGATGATAATGTGCTGTTTGCAATTGATTTCATTCTATTTGATGAATATCCTGACAATAGTGGAATTAAGGAAGTCATCGAAAAAATCCCGATCATTTCTGATATTTTAGGATATAATACTGAACAAGTCTCTGGCTCAGAAACAAAGAAATCTAAATTAACATTATCCAATAATCTGGGTAATCTAGGAATGCGTTTCCTTGGAGAGATGTGGTTGTATAATCTTTACTTGGCGCTAATTGTGGGAGTAATTATGTCTTTGATTGTTCCTTTGGTTCGAGTGAAAAGCTTTAAAAAATTTCCACAATTCATCCTGCGAGATTACCCTAGTGTCAAGGAAATCATAAGTCTAAGGATTGCCGCAATGTTTTATAATCCAGATAGTGATAAACCGTATGAAAAATCAGTTTTTGAGGAAAAGTTGCAGAGGATGAAGTGGTATCAGAAATTGTTTCAGAAATGGGATATGAAAGAACTTTCGTTGGGCATCCTGGGCGCTGGAGCAACATTTGAGAACAAATCACGGGATAGATATGAGGATATGATAAAAGAGAACACTTCATCTTTAACTGATATTGGGACACCAGTGCGAGGGGTTGAAATTTGGGAAGTTAGGGAGTCCACCTATAAGAAAATAAAAGA
The DNA here is from genome assembly GCA_028278225.1 of Cyclobacteriaceae bacterium. Classification (GTDB taxonomy): domain Bacteria; phylum Bacteroidota; class Bacteroidia; order Cytophagales; family Cyclobacteriaceae; genus JANQEU01. The sequence goes on along the minus strand of JANQEU010000095.1, from coordinate 240,001 downwards.
TACCAAAATTAGGACGAGTTCAAAATATCTTGGGGATATCCAAATAAATCATATGGTGGAAGGGCATCCGGAAATCCAAATTTATCCAGATGACGCCCAGAGTATCTTAAAGCCTGTTCAAAAAAAGTTAGTTAAACAGATTGTTCCCAAAAGAATTGATGCCACAAGGAATTTTTACAAATATTCGGATCCAATTAAAGAAGAAATACCGCGGCCAATACATGAGTTGCCAGGTGTTAAGAATTTGATGGAAAAGTCATTATTGCTGTCACTTGGGAGATATTACTATGATGATTTATTTGGAGTCGTTGATAGATTATATGAAAATAGTTTCATCAAAGCTGTTTGTAAAAAGGAGTTCGTAATTGAGTTATTTCAGGAGGATATGAAATCTGATAAAAACTCAAAAGAGAAAACAAAAGACAGATGGGAAACTAAACCTGAGAAAACCTTAGCGGATCACATCCATAAATCCAACATTCTGAGAACAGGCATTAAGGTTCAAAGAATCATAATTTTTAAAGATGACAAAGAAAAGTCAAAGTTCTTACAGGAGTATAATGAGAAGTTCAGAAATTTAGTTGATGACGAAGGGATTCATTTGAAATATGCTTTAACGGAAGATGACAAGAAACTAAAGTTTTTTAGAGAAAAGGACTTTGCAATTATAACCGATGATAAAAATAGGGAAATGGTTGCAATGAGCTCACTCAACCCAAAAGGTAAAAGTGATAATATCAAAGGATACGTAAGCTGGAGGGAAGCAGATATCAGGTATTGCAAAAAAGCCTATAAATATATTGACACTAGATCTTTCGAATTGCAACCATAAATTAAGGCGTTACTATCTAATGTGCTTCCAGCCAATTGTCGCCCACGCCAATTCCAATTTCCATCGGAACGGACAGTGGAATAGCAGTTTTCATGAAATTTTCAACATTTTCAGACAAAAGATCTGTTTCGTCTTTGTGTACCTCAAATACCAGTTCATCATGTACCTGCATGATCATCTTTGATTTCAGCTGCTGATCATTCATCCAATTGAATATGTTGATCATTGCCACCTTGATCATATCAGCTGCAGATCCCTGGATCGGAGCATTGATGGCATTTCTCTCATCAAAGCCCCTCATGGTAAAGTTTCTGGAATTAATATTTCTCAAATATCTCCGTCGCCCGAGGATTGTTTCCACATAACCTCGTTCCCTTGCCTTCTCCTTACTATTGTCGATGAATGTTTTGACCGCCGGGAATTCATTGAAATAAGCACTGATTATCTCATTCGCATCAGACCTGGGGATATTCAGGTTTTGCGATAAACCGAACCCCGAAATGCCGTAAATAATTCCAAAATTTACCTCCTTGGCCTTTCTTCTCATGGAAGGATCGATTTCCTCAGGGGGTACCTTAAATACCTTACTGGCCGTATTGGCGTGAATATCTTTCCCCTCCCTGAATGCGTTCGTCATACTTTCGTCTTCGGAAAAGGCAGCCATGATCCGCAATTCGATCTGGGAATAGTCGGCTGAAAGGATCCGGAACTCGTCACTGCCCGGGATGAATGCCTTCCGGATCTCCCGGCCCTTTGCGGTGCGGATGGGAATATTCTGAAGGTTTGGATTGTTTGAACTTAGTCTTCCTGTTGCGGCTACAGTTTGACGATAGTCGGTATGCACTCTCTGATCAATTGGACTGACCAGTTTGGGAAGTGCATCGACGTAGGTGGATTTCAGTTTTTGGTATTCCCTGAACTCGAGGATCTTACTGGCAATCTCATGTTCATTGGCAAGTTTTGAAAGTACATCCTCCCCGGTGGCGTACTGGCCGGATTTGGTTTTTTTAGGCTGATCAACCAATTTAAGTTTATCAAAGAGAATGGTACCAAGTTGCTTCGGCGATCCGATGTTGAATTCTTCGCCTGCGATGGAAAAGATCTCATCCTGAACACGTCTGCTTTCTTCGGCAAGCTCCCCGGACATCAGGGCCAGTGAATCCTGATCAATACTGACCCCCTTATACTCCATATCGGCAAGGACAAATGATAATGGTTCCTCCACCTCGTGCAAGAGCTTTTCAAGCTTCCTGTCCCTGATCTCTGCCGAAAGCTTTTCCTTCAGCTGGAAGGTGACGTCAGCATCTTCACAGGCATATTTGGAGACACTCTCCAAAGCGGCATTTCGTATGCTTTTTTGGCGTCTTCCTTTCGGTCCGATCAGGGTTTCAATACTGATAGGGACATAGTTGAGGTAGCTTTCCGCGAGTATGTCCATACTGTGATTCGTCTCAGGGTCGATGAGATAGTGAGCCAGCATAGTGTCGAACAAAGGACCTTTCACCGATATGCCGTAATTGCGCAGGATCTGAATATCGTATTTCAGGTTCTGACCTATTTTAGTGATGCCCTGGTTCTCCATGACATCCCTGAAATCTTCAATGATCGCCTGTGTTTCGGACTGATCTTCCGGAAATGGAATGTAAAATGCCTTATGCTTTTCAAAGCTTATGGCCAGACCCACCAATTGAGCTTCCACAGTTTCCAGACTAGTTGTTTCGGTATCAAAGCAAAACTCTTTCAGTACATTCAGCTGATCAATTAGTTTTTTTCTTTTGTCAACGGTATCAATGATTTGATAATCGACATTTACACCCTCAATGTTGATTTTAGTGGATGCAGGTCCGGAACCGGCTTCAGGAGCGGTTTCAAAGAGCCCCAATTGTCCCGAAGACGCTGCCGTTTTTTGACTTGCCGTCTCTCCGAACAGCCTTTTGGATATGGTCCTGAATTCAAGTTCATCAAGGACAGGGACCAATGATTTTTCATCGGGAGCCGTATACCTGAGCGCTTCAGCATCAAATTCAACAGGCGAGTCGGTCAAAATAGTTGCCAGTTTCTTTGAGAAGATCCCCTGCTCACCATTCGTTTCGATCTTCGTCTTTAAACTACCCTTAAGCTGATCAACACTGGCAACAATGTTTTCTACCGACCCAAATTCTTTCAGCAACCTGGACGCGGTTTTGTCACCAACGCCCGGCACACCCGGTATATTATCCACAGAGTCACCCTTTAACCCAAGCACATCACGCACCTGGTCCACCTTATCGATATCAAATTTTTCCAGTACCTCAGGGATCCCCAATATTTCGGCGCTGTTTCCCATTCTTGCAGGCTTGTACAGGAAAATGTTCTCATCCACAAGTTGTGCAAAATCCTTATCGGGGGTCATCATATATACTTCAAAGCCCTTTTCCGCCGCTTTTTTGGCCAGAGTACCTATGAGATCATCAGCTTCGTATCCGTCTAACTCAATAATGGGAATTCCAAACCCCTCAAGAATTTTCTTACAATAAGGGATACCGATACTGATCTCCTCAGGCTGCCGTTGCCGCGTAGCCTTGTAATCTTTAAAATCCTCATGCCGGAAAGTGGGTGCATCGGTGTCAAACGCCACTCCTATGTGTGTTGGGCTCTCCTTGGTGATTATCTCCAGAAGGGAATTGGTGAAGCCCAGGATGGAGCCGGTGTTGACGCCTTTGCTATTTACGATTGGATTGTTACTCAATGCAAAATGTGCCCTGTAGATCAGGGCCATCGCATCCAACAAAAAGAGTTTGGGTTTGGACATGGGCAGAAAAAACCAAAATGAATTATCTATACAAGGATAACTCTTTTTGACCACGTAATGATGATCAATGACCGGGTAAAAAGACGGTTACCTTCGATCCGATTCCAGTTACACTCTCCACCTTGATTTCGCCCGAATGCTTTTTCAAAATGCTGTATGCCAGCGTCAACCCCAATCCGGTTCCTTCGCCCGGGTTTTTGGTTGTGAAAAATGGATCAAACACCTTTTTCAAGTGCTCCGGTTCGATTCCCGTGCCATTATCTGTTATTACGATTACGACCGACCTTTCTTTTTGGTATCCGGATATTTTGACTCTTCCCTTTTCCGGGTCGGGAATGGCCTGGACGCTATTTTGAATAATATTGTTCAAGGCCTGATTAAACTCAAAATGATTTCCGTTTATGGTCAGTGCAGGATCAATTTTGTATCCGAAATCTATACTGGGATAGCTGCGTTCAAACACAAAAAGAATGGACTTAATGGCATTTTCAAGGTTGATAGGAGCAAATACTTCCCTGTTTTCTTCCGGAGACAGCTTAATAAGCTGATGGATGATACCGGATGCTTTCCTGGTGCCGGACTCCACCCCATCCAGTAGTCTGTCGAGATCCTCAAATACCTCTTTGCTCTCATCAATATTTTTGGGGCTGATAAATGTTTTGATCTCATCCAGGTCTCTTTTGGCAGGAGTGACAATCCCTCCGATATAGTTCAAAGGATTATTCAGCTCATGTGCCAGGCCTGCAGTTAGCTTACCAATGGATGCGAGCTTCGCGGATTCAATTAATTGCTCGCTGGTGTTTTTAAGTCTCTCTATGACCTGTTCCTTTTCATTCAGTGTCTTTTCGAGCTCCTTGTTTAAAAACCCCAGCTCCACATTTTGTTGCAATACGGTTCGGCGCTCTTTATCGAATTCATTTTTCAGGTAGTTAATGACCAAAAACACAGCTAATGCCATTACGAGGTAATCGTAGGGCATGGTCGGATAGCCTTCGGGTGCGGTTTGAACCCAATTAGTGCGGAGTTGCGAGATCACCAGGAAAACGATCAAAGCATAACCGAAAATCATAAATTGTGTTCTCCACCTCCCGGGCACTATGATTATTGATATAATAACAACGGCTATTCCACCCACGGCTGTTGGTCCCAAATATCCGCTCAAATGATACCAAAAGAAAACCAGAAATGAGTTTACAATTACTATCAGGGGGAATCTCAATTTTTCAAACCATTCCCTGTACTTTGACAGGTAGAAAAAACTCAAACCTATTGCCGCAACAAAAGCTTCGATGTAGGAGAGAAAAGATAGCCTGTTAAAAACTAAAACTCCCTGGATTAGACCATGCATCATGACCAGGAACATTAAGAGGCAAATGATCTCAAATAATCGCTTTTCAAGTCGATTTACCTGGTGTGAAAGGGTGGTGATTTCTGACATTCCTGATCCTTTTAGGTTTTGGAAAATTTTGGGAAAATGAGCTTGAAAGTTGAACCCTTTCCCACTTCACTGTCTACATCTATCGTACCGTTATGACTTTGGATGATGCCCATTGAAATAAACAGGCCAAGTCCGGTTCCGTCCCCGCTTTTTGTACTGTAAAACGCTTCAAAAGCGTGGTCCATGGTTTCTTTACTCATGCCTACGCCGTTATCACTAATGCGAATCTCGACGTTCCCTGCGGATTCTTCCACAGATACTTCAATAATACCGTCCCGGTCTGATGGTATGGCCTGAACACTGTTCCGTAGCAGGTTCAGGACGACCTGGTTGATCTCAATTGCATTTCCCTCAATGTACAGCCCTGTTTGAAGTTGGGACTTGAAGGTAATACCAAGACTGGACTTTTCGACAAGCGCAATTACATCCCGAACAAGTACCGGAATGTCAATAGCGGCATACCCCAGGTGATCCTCCTTGCGGGAGACATTTTGAAGTTTGATCATAATGTCGGAGGCCAGCTTGGTACCGCTTTCAACACTTTTCAGTAATTCATCAATCTCTTTTGAAATCTCCACGGCATCAGATCGCTTGTCTTCCGGGATCATGTCGATCAACTCTTTTATGTCGATTTTCAGGGGAGTGACCACGCCACCCACGTAGTTCAGTGGATTTTTGATCTCATGGGCCAGGCCGGCAGTCAGTTTCCCCAATGATGCCATTTTTTCAGATTCCACAAGCTGGGTTTGGGTACTATAGAGTTTGTCCAGGGTATCTTTTTGAGTCTCAACTGTGGCTTTCAGGTTTTCGTTGAGAACTGTCAGTTGCTCATTCTTCAATTTGGAGACCCGCCGCTCTTCCTCAACCTCCCGGCGTAAATAATAAATGAGAATGATCTGGAGGTACGACACTACAAGAAATTCCAGTGGAATGGTGGGATAGGGGAGATCACCGTAAAGGATCAGGTCCGGACGAAAGTATTGAAAAATGCATAGAAAGGTGGTCAGACCAATATTGAAATAGAAAAGTGATTTTAGATGGGCTCCTTTTCCGAAGATAAAGCTTATGGAAATGATAGTCACCAGGGCGATTCCGATGGGGCCGGCCGCGCCACTGATCCAAAACCAGAAAAAGACCACCACAACGTAAATAAGAGATACTGTAACTACAATCAGCCTTTTGCTGAAATAGCCGAATCGGGACAAAAGGTATGACACAACCGCGTAGACCAGTAGCACCAGGGTTATCGTCCTGGTTAAAACCCTCCCTTCGATCATGACGTTTTCGACACTACCGTAAATAGTGAACGCCGCCAATATGAGGCTGACAATCTCAAATAGTCGCTTTTCGAACGGGTCAGTCTTTGTTAGAAAAGTAAATTTCACCTGTGATTCAATTAAGCCCGGAAAATTTGAAATATATCAAGGGATAAAAAAAGAGATCAGAGTGAACTGATCTCTTTTGTGTGTGAAACGGTAATTTTTTCTTCGGAGACCGAAATGAGGGTTTATTACTTCATATGTCAAACTCCTCCTGATTTATCAACTTTTGTCAGTTACCTACCATTACAAAAGCTCCCCAATAGTATGGAGACTTCCATTTGTCCTTTAACCTTTTCTGTGCTTTGATAAATGACTGATGTTTATTACCTGTTGTTAGCCACTCTTCGTAAAAGTTGGTCATCAATTCCTGGGTGGCCGCATCATCTACGGTCCACATGGACATGATGATGGCTTCAGCTCCGGCGATTTGAAAAGCCCGCTGCAGCCCGAAGACGCCTTCACCATTCTGGATCTCTCCGAGCCCGGTCTCACATGCCGATAATACTACTAATTCCGTATCATCCAGATTGAGGTTCATCGCCTCATAAGCGGTAAGTATGCCGTCATCTCTCAATTCCACCTCAGCTCCGATGTCGCCTGTGCTGATGAAGCTATTGGCGCCGGCCAGTATAAGTCCGGATCGTAGCAATGGGTTGGAGACATATTTATCAGCCTGTTCATCATCTCCTTTCTCCTGTTCAAGGAAAAATCCGTGTGTAGCAATATGCAATGTTTGCGGATTATCCACAGATTTCACCTGGTCCTCAACCGCCTCATTATCCATGAAGACTTTGGTATTAAACTCTTTTCCGGAATGCAGGCTATCGATAAGGTTAACTTCTTTTTGCGTTCCCGGCAGCAATGCAAGGAGCTGATTGGAACGCATGTATCTCAGGAGGTTACCCCTGATACCTCTGGGCAACCCGCCCCTGGACAGGGGTTGAATGTCATCATCCTGTGCTCCACGGGCGCCTCTTACACCCCCGCGACTCGCTCCTCTTTCCATACCTCTTTGCTCAGGTTCATTCCCCTCCGGTTTTTTGTCCATTCGCTGAGAATCGATCGTTCCCATGTTATAGTTGGGATACCCAAACAAGTACGATGGATTTTCAAAGTTGGATCCGTCATCGTAGTTGAAGGCGACAAGGTCCTTTGTATTGGTCACCAGTTGTATCTCAAACTCATCAATGGTAAAATTCTTGGAAGCGGGATTCTGCAATGTGTAGATGCTGATCTGGTTGTAAACTCCATCAGGAGAGAAATAGACCTTTTTGACACCCCGCAAGCGATTTGCAATGGGTCGCCAAAACAGCCTGTATGAAAAATTCTCATTGACCTGGTACATGATGGAGTTCCGGTAATTCGATAAATACCTGGTTTCCATTTGCTTACCGTTTCTCATGATCACCAGCTCGGGAGCTTCTTCCGTTGTGCTGGTGACAATAAGCGCTGCGTAATAGACTTCATCAGTATATACACCGGCAGAATCCGGATCAAAATCCCGGAATCTGATGATTTCCACGGCAGCCTCACCCGGCTTAAGTTTGGCTTTGACGTCTCTCCAGGTGACCTCTTTGCTGGCAAAATTTTGAGCAAATACGGATGATAGATTACTCAACTCGCCTTCCAGGTCATTGGCAGCCGCAATCAACGAATCGATTTTGCGGTTTCGGACATCAGCATCCATGTCACTGGCACTGAAAAGCTGAGCCAGTTGTTCTTTTTGTCCGATCCAGGTATTGTACTTATTGATCAACACTGTGTCACCGCTGTTTTGAATGGTTTCACGAACTTTACTGGTGGCGTAGAGGATAAGTCCCTTTGTCGCTAACTGATAGTTATACATCATTTCAATTAGCTGTTTGTCCTCACTCCTGTTTTCAACAATGAACGAGTTGAACTGTTCAAATGTGGGTTTCAGGTTGTTGTAATAGAATTTTGACTTTTCTGCCTCACTCAGAACAGGGAAATAAGTGTTGATCTGATTGAAATAGTTATTGAATGTCTTATTGTAATAGTCCAGTGCTGCGCTTAAATTATTTTGCTTCCAGTTAAGAATAGCCAGTTTCCGGGTTCCTCTTGCATACTGGGGATGATTTACACCAAGTTTACTTTCCCGGATTTTATCTGCTTCGAGGAGATAGTTTTCAGCTTTTTCCAGATCTCCAACTTTTGAATAAACCTCCGAAACATTGCTTAATCCCAACGCATATTCCCAATTGTCATCACCCAGGGCAGATGCATATGCTGCAATTGCTTTTTCACCGTATTCGGTGGCCTCATCAAAGCGGTTCGTTTTATTATACATCCTTGTGATGGCGTTAAGGTTCCTGCCATATTCAATGGCATTGGTTTCTCCAATTTTTTCATAAATGTCTTTGGCCTGGAATAGAAATTTTTCCGAATTTTCGTAATCTTCCATTTCATAATAAACCAATCCAATTGTGAAAAGAGTGGAGGCTACATAAAAGGATTCTTCTCCATAGAATTCCTTATCGGATTCAAGGATTTTCTGATACAGAGTCAGTGCCTCATCGTAGATTCCCAACTCAAAGTAAACCTGCCCAAGGTTAAACTCCACGCCTGCCCGATCTTCCTCCATACCGTCACCTAACCGGTCCAGGACATCAAGTGATTTATTATAGATTTCTTCTGCCTGGGGATATTGACTGATGTTTGTATATAAGAGACCAAGCGCATTCATTATGTACACATATTCCAGGCTGGGGTAATATCCTGTTTCCTGCAGGATTCTAAGTGATTCGGTATAGCTTTCTTCCGCTTTTGTATATTCTCCTGAAATTTCCTGGTAATCACCAAAGTATTTCAGGGTCATGGCCTCTTCGTAGGAGTTTTTCTCTATCAATCTTCTGTATTTCCTTAAAAGTTTCTTCCCTTTTTCAGCCTCGGCCGTAAGTGTATAATGATCAGCCAGGGCTAAAACAGTTGAAATAACATCTTCGCTTTTTTTACCTCGTTCCTGATCTTTTTCAAGTAAGTCCAGGTATAATCCCTCAGCCTTTGTATAGTTTCCTGCTTCAGCATTAAGCGTGGCGTAATTGTAGATTATGTTATTCATATCCTGTTCCACGCCTGATTCCGAAAGTTTCTTTCGCAGCTCGAACTCCTTGGTATAATAGTCCAGTCCCACCTGCAAGTCCCCAAGGCCATAATAATAGGCCTCTCCCAGGAAGTTGTACATCAGGGCTGTAAGTGTATCTTGTTTGGACTCAAAAAGTGAAAGGATATTATTTTCTTTCTTCAGAATTGGATTGTAGTCGTAGTTCTCATAGGCAACTTCCAAATCATTATAAAGCTTTTCAGCTTTTTTGGACTCAAACTGATATTGCGCAGTAGATGGGATGCAAAGCAATATTACCAGGGCTGGGAGCAAGCTCGATTTAAGCGGATTCATTTTGTTTTGACGATGGTTTTAAATTGTAAAATAAGGAAAAATAATTGGATTATAGTAATTGAATACGGTGAAACTACATTAGGTAAACCCACGCAATGAGATGGACAATCTTTTCTGTTTCACTTCATTCAAATATTCCCTGGATATTAAGATACATACATCTTTTTTACCAAAATATTTTGCACTTTTTCAATTTTTTTTGGTATTTTACACGGCTATTAATATACCACAAATGTGGTATTACTTCCGGTGGGTGATTAATTTAATTTTCCCCCCGGAAAATTAAGACCACCAAATCGCTCATCGCCATGAAGAAGACCACACTGGCCAACCTCTGGATAATTCTGTTACTATCCATCTTTTCCTTCAATCTGATTGCACAACAAAACGCTCTGAGTTTTGACGGAAGCAACGATTTTGTCGATATCTCAAATGTGAAAAAAGTAGATGATGCAATTGACGACTATACGATCGAGGCTTGGTTCAATGCAGACGTAAATAACGTCTTGCAATATGTGGTTTCATATAATCAGGGATTGGTAGATACCGAACCAATCAGCGTAATTCAAATAGCTGCCACCGGGGAGATCGAATTCTACAAGAGGAATAATTCCGGAACTGCAGAAGTGACATTGACAGGACCGGCAATTACAACGGGTACCTGGTACCATGTCGCCGTCACTAAACAGGGGGCGGATTACAGATTATATGTAAATGGATCATTGGAAACATTTTCATTTGGCGCAGACATTACCGGTGTTTACAACAGAACAAGAGTCTATATCGGAGCAGCCCACAATGCAAATACTCCCTATAATCAGGTTGACCAGTTTTTTGACGGCCTGATTGATGAAGTAAAACTCTGGAATGATGCCAGGACTACCATCGAGGTGGTCAATGACATGTTTGAGGGATACCCATCTGTATCAGATAATCTGGAAGCATACTATTCCTTTGATCAATCTTCAGGGGATGTTTTATCCGATTCCGGACCTAATGGGTTCGACGGGCAGCTTTTTGGTGAATACGGTACAGTTACAGGTTCTACCAATAATACGCTTACTAATACCGGGGCGCTCTATCAGACGGACGAACTTGCGGGATCCCTATTACGGGTTCTTGATGATCAGGTGTTGATCGAAGATCGTACGGTTCTGTCAAACACTTCCAACGTAATTACTGTTGACACGGATTGGACGTCAAATCCCGTAGTCGACGCTCCGTATGCAGTATCGTTCAATAATCCGGTGTGGACAGCATCAGGTGCCCAGATCGATCTTCAAAATGCGCTTTCCTTTGATGGGATAGACGATTACATCCAGGCAAACGATATCCCGGCTTTGGATATCACAACAAACCTCACAGTAGAGGCATGGGTCAATATGCAAAGTGCACCACCGACGAATTCGTGGCCAATTGTGTCCAAGTTTGAGCCAGATGCCGATGAAAGATCCTATGCACTGATTGTTGGTACGGATATGGTGCCTATTTTCGCTGTGTCTGATGACGGAGCGGCGGTCCAGCCAGTTTTTAGTTCTCTACCTTTAATTGCCGGCAATTGGCATCACGTGGCCGGAGTTTTTAGCCCTGGAAATTTGAAGATATATCTGGATGGTAATTTGGTTGGGGAATCAACTTCAGGAGTTCCATCAGCCATTTATTCCGGTACCTCTCCATTGACGATGGCGGTTTTTGGAAATGTAGGTTCCACCGGATCAACAGAGGCCCTTGATATGATACTTGACGATGTCAGGATCTGGAGCTCATCCAGGCTGGAATCCGAGATCGTTGGCAGCATGAATGGAGAACTCACCGGACTTGAAAGTAACCTGGCAGCATACTACGATTTCAATGCTTCTTCAGGTACCACCCTCTTCGATTTCTCGATCAATGCCAATAATGGAACATTGTATAACAACAATACAAACATACCACCGGCAGATGGAACTGCAAATGGGCCAATTTGGACTGGTTCCGGAGCATTTGAACAAACTCCCAGAGCTTTTCAGGCCACAAATGCGTCTGATAACGGATTCACTGCAAACTGGCTTCCGATTCGAAATGCTACGGCGGTCAAGATTGACATTGACGACAATTCGGATTTCTCAAGTCCGATAGCATCCGATATCATCGTTAGTGATCCCAATGCGGGATCATATTCCATAATTCAGGATCTTTCCGGCTACAATACTTCCCGGATCTATTACCGGTTATACTACGAAGATGGTGCGTTCACCAGTTCTTTTTCTAATGTAGTACCCTTCATGGTGATACCCGGGAATGCAATGGATTTTGACGGAACTGACGATTATTTTGATTTAGGAGATATTTTGTCAGATGTATTTGGTGGAGCGGATAATCAATTCACAATTGAGTTTTGGCTGACAAAAGAAAGTGCTATAGCTGACCATTTTATCATCAGCAAAAAAAGCAATACAAATAGTCAGTTTACGCTATCCATACAAAGTTCCGGCACATTGACATTTTCCTTTTACGGGACACTGGACGGAACACTGAATAGAAGTGTCAGGACAACTAATCCGGAGGTTACCACAGGCTCCGGTACATGGCACCATGTGGCAATAACCTACGATGGGTCCCAGGATGCAAGTGAAGTTTCGCGATTTAATTTTTATGTGGATGGCACATCAGTTGCGCTTACAAATGACGGTGGCTCCGGCTCTTTCCCTTTTGATATTCCGGTAGGGACGGCTCACCTGGGGGTTGGGATGGATCTCGATGAAAGTGGTACTCCCGTAGGCTCAGAGTATTTTTCCGGAGATCTGGATGAAATTCGCATTTGGGATGTCATAAGGACCCAGCAGGAAATCCAGGACAACCGGTTTACTCTGTTGACAGGCACGGAGACGAACCTTGCTGCATACTACCGTTTTGACGAGGAAAGCGGCACATCTCTTCCGGACCTGTCCCAGGGCAATAATAATGGTACCTGGAATGGATCAGGAGGGGGAACTAATACAACACCAAACTGGGTAGCATCCGGTGCACAGCAAAGTGGCACCGTTCCAGCGGTACCAACAAATGTGATCGCATACACTACCTCCGATACAGACGTCACATTGGAATGGACGGATAATGCAAACGATGAGACGGGATACGAAATTGAAGTTGCTGATGACTATTCCTTTCTTTCAAACCCTATTACCGTCGCCAACCTCCCGCCTAATACTACCTCGCATGTTTACAACGCGGGAGTAGATCAGCCATTTTTCTATCGCGTGAAAGCCACAAACGGATCGGGAAGCGGAACATCGGCAGGCGAATTTGCAACAACCTCGGACTATCCGGGCTTTGCTATTGATTTTGATGGTACTGACGATTATGTGAACATACCGGATGATCCTGCACTTCGATTCGCAAATGCCTTCACAGTATCAGCCTGGGTAAATAAAGACACTGACGTTATCAGCAAGGTGGCGGTTGCGAAACATGAATCAGCCGGGACCCTTGAATGGCAATTCAATTCACATACGCCATCCGGTGGATTCTGGTCACCGATCATGTATGTAGGTGATGCAGCTAATTATGGGTATGGCGCGGCCAACCTGTCACCAGGGTCATGGTATCATGTAGCCTGGGCGTATGATGGTACCGGAGCTGGCAATACGGATCGATTAAAACTATATATTGATGGTGTTGAGCAACCGCTTACATACGGTGGTACAATTCCGGCTTCCATCACCAATGACGCCGTTCCTGTAACCATTGGGTCGGCCATGGATGGTGTGTCTCCATTTGATGGCCTCATCGATGAAGTGAAGATCTGGGACTATACCAGGACGGATTTTTCCGACAGATTCACGGAATTGAAAGGTGATGAAACTGGTCTTGCAGGGTATTACCCGTTTGATGAGAACAGCTCCACGATCACCATTGATCGAAGTACCAATACGAATGATGGTACATTGACCAATGGGCCCCTATGGGTCACTTCAGGTTTTGCCGAATCTTTTACCGTCACCAATACCCTTGATGATACAAATCCCGGATCATTGAGACGGGCCATAATGGATGCAAATGCTTCTTCTGCCCTGGAGATCACCATTGACTTTGACATTTCAGGAGGAGGCCCATGGACAATAGCACCTACCACACCATTACCGGCGATCGATAATACCATAAATAATGGCTCAATCATCATCGATGCCACTACCCAACCGGGATGGATCTTCGGCGATCAAAATGCCATGGTAATCATAGATGGTGATATCAACGGAGTGAGTGGCGATGGATTGACCATTGCCGAAACAGATGTTGAGATCTATGGTTTGGTGATCCGTGGATTTACGGGTGATGGGATCCAGGTAAACAGCGGCTCGGACCGGCTGATCATTGGTGCCGCCGGGAAGGGGAATGTTATCAATTATAATACTTTAAGAGCGATCAACATCACCGGTGCACCTGATGGTGTGATCCAGGGAAATTATGTAGGCACAACAATTGATGGCCTGGGGATTGATCAAAATCCCATTACCCAGGACGGCATTGTAATTTCAACAAGTGACAATTTTCTGATCGGAGGCAATGCACTGTCCGGAGAGGGCAACCTGATCTCCGGGAATGGGGATGGATCGACGGAATATGGGATAGAACTGAACACTTCTGACAATGTATATGTCTATGGAAACCTGATAGGGACGGATAAAAATGGTGAAAACGATCTCGGCAATCACCGGGGGATAAATATTGCTTCGGGAAATAACATATACATTGGCGGACAGGGTACCGGTGAAGGAAATGTCATATCAGGGACTAACACTTTGTATGGAATTATCATTCAGGGAGGTACTAATGTAATTGTCGACAGTAATGTCATCGGGCTGAACCTTAACGGTGATGCGGCCATCCCCAATGTTGGCGATGGTATCCAGATTATCTGGGATGGTGCAGGTATGATTTTCAGAAACAATGTGATCTCCGGTAATACCGGAAACGGAATTAATATTAATGGTGTACAAAGTGCTCTGATTGTAGAAAATAACTACATCGGTACTGATATTTCAGGTACTGCCGGCAGCGGTGGTTTGGGTAACCTTGGACATGGCATTAGTTTCAACAACAGCAATGGTCTTGATAATAGCACAGAACAGATCAAAATCATTGACAATGTAATTTCCGGTAATGGTGATAATGGCAATGACAGGGCTATCAGTACGACAGGCACCAATTCCAATATTATTTTACAGGGAAACAAGATTGGAGTTGAAACGGATGGTACAACACCACTCGGAAATTTCGGAGATGCCATTTATTTGCTGGATGGGACTACCAACTTCATTATTGGAGGTGACCAGGTTTCGGAACAAAATGTTATTGCCAATAGTCAGGACGGTTATGGTATCCTCTTTTTAGGCTCCCCGGGAGTAAATGTGGCGGATGTTCAGGAAAACCTCTTCTTCTGCAATTCGGACGGTGCGATCGGCTATGCAGGTACTCCACTTGTCGAAACACCCGCAATCTATACCATTACAACCACCGACATAGGAGGAACGACATCAGCGGCTGACGGATCAACGGTTTACATCTATGAAGCAACGGACGGGTGTAACAATGATCAGGGTCAGACACTGTTAGGAACTGCAACAGTTTCCGGCGGTGCGTGGAATTTGAATGGAGGCCCGTTCACAGTTACAGACTATTTCACAGCATTTGTCAACTCACCTACCGAAGGGATCTCGCTGTTTGGATCAGGATTCCTGGTGAATAGTAATGCAGATGATGGAGCAGGGACCTTACGAAATGCGATTAATGCTGCCAATGCGTCACCAAATGAGTCCGTCATCACATTCGGCCTTACCGCGCCGGCTACTATCCAGGTTTCAAGCAATTTACCTACTATTTCAAGTCCATTGATCATTGATGCAACAACGGCACAATCCTGGAATTTCTCATCAGGGGACCTTATCACTGTTGCACATGGAGGATCCGCTACCACCGGCTTGATTTTACAATCGCCATCTGAGATCTATGGATTGAGGATCGCCGATTTCACAAGCGGATCCGGGATTGCAGTACAGGCATCTGATTGTATAATTGGAAAAAGTGGAGGTGGCAACGTCATTGTCAACAATGACAACGGGATTGGTGTTTCGGGCAATGCAAATGAAGACATTATTATTTCATACAATCACATCGGTATTGAAGGAGATGGAAATACGTCAAATGGGAATGGCGGGCATGGGATTGGCATGAGTCACTCTCACGATAATTCTCAAATCCTGTATAACGTGATTTCCGGCAACACACAGAACGGGATTAACATGAATACCGGGAGCACGTACAATGTTGCCTTCAATAAAATCGGAACTGATGTCACCGGAACTATCGCTCGACCTAATCTCATGGATGGATTGGGGATAGGTGGTGGAAATGGACATACAATCACAGATAACATAATTTCGGGAAATACTGATGACGGAGTTTCTTTCATCAACGGCGCAAATCATGTTTTTCAGAATAATCTCGTTGGCGTGCAGGCGGATGGCATGTCGCCATTAGGAAACGGAGGCCATGGATTTGCAGTGGACATTGGTAGCCCTTCAGATATAACTTTCGGCGGACCCGGATTGGAAAATATAATTGGAGCAAATGCCGGTAACGCTTTCAATTTTGGAACAGATGCCCTGGGTAACCATATTTTAGAGAACAGTGTCTATTGCAATGGCGCTGGAATTGTTTTGTCCGGTACGGCACATAACAGCATTCTTCCACCTGTCATCTCAACGCTGTCTCTTTCTTTGATTGATGGTACTACGGTTGCAAATGCGGAGGTTTACCTCTATGTCGCAGATGATGATTGCCCTACCGATCAACCCAAAACATTTGTTGCAAAGACAACAGCAGATGGTGCAGGTGACTGGTCATTCATAAGCCCGGCGATCAATTACGGCGACATTGTCTCAATCTATGCGGATGATGCTACCGACGGAACCTCCGAAGTTACGTCGGCGCTGGTCTACCCTGTGCTCCCCGGTTCAGGAAACACAGTGGTTTTTGACGGGACTGACGATTATGTGGAAATCCCGTTCTCAACAGATTTCAGTGCTACTGATTTTTCCGCGGAAGTCTGGGTAAAAACTTCCGATGGAGCAACTGCCGATATGACCGTATTGCATAAAGAAGCCGGTGCTGCGGGACAATCTACATTCAGGATAGTGGTGGATGGAGGAACACCCAGGGCTGAATATAATGGATCGGGAGTCACCCAGGTCTCCGGATTGCCCGGGATAGCCGATGGTACCTGGCATCATCTGGCGCTCACTTTCGCGGATGCCACGAATACTATGAACTTCTACGTGGATGGAATGCTTCAGGGATCGGACAATTCCGGGGGAGAAGCTCAGACAGGTCCTGGTTCATTGTTCATCGGAGAAGATCCGAATTCAGTGACACTGGACCCCTTCAATGGAGAAATTGATGAGGCAAGAATTTGGAATGCGGTCCTTTCTGTCACCACCATTCGAAACTATCTGACCGAAAAGTTTGTAAGTGGCACAGATCATCCCAACGACGGCAGTATCCTGGCCTATTACAAATTTGATGAAGGTTCAGGTACCGTCCTCGCTGATATTATCGGTGGAAATTCCGGAACCATCAATGGTGGAGCCTCCTTTGTTATCTCCGGAGCACCGGTTGGTGATGAAAGCGACTGGGCACTGGCCGGATCCGTGACGCTGGGCGCAGATGCATCCGGTAATGATGTAACCATTAACAATATCCTGGGAACACCCGATATCACATATCTCTACCGGGTCGATGAAGCGCCCAATGATGTTACTGTCGACCCGTTGCTGAACACACTGAATACATCCGAATACTACGGTATATTCCAATCCGGGGGGACAAGCCCTACTTTCGATGTGGTCTGGAATTATACGGCCAACACTGCAATAGAAGGACAAGGAGCAGAAAACGGGATCAGGATACTCCGAAGAAATGACAATGCCGACGGACCGTTTGATGGTTTTGTCTCCAACATTTTAGATGTTGATTCTACAGCCAATCAATTGATCTTAAGTGACCAGGTGAATAGTGAATTTATCCAGGGATTGGCTGATCCCTACAGAGTTCCCGCTCCTCCCGGGCACGCGCTTACTTTTGACGGAGTAGATGATCAAATCAGTATTACCACTCCAGTAGGCTTGCCTGTAGGTACGGCGCCCAGGACGATCGAGGTTTGGTTTAAAGCCACAAAAGATCTTTTCACACAAAATGAAAGTGCCCTGGTACAATATGGGACAGCCTCACCCGGGCAGAAATTCGGATTGATTACCTCAGCGAATTCACCGGGAACCCTTTACTTCTGGGGTCAGTCCGCTGATGTAAATACTGCGACTACCGTATTGGTTCAGGATCAATGGTATCACGCCGCAGTAACATATGATGGTACTACTGTGACCTTATACCTGAATGGACAGGTGGATGGTTCGGGAACACCTTCACTAAACACGGTCCTGGACGGCAATGGACTTGTGATCGGTCAGCGATCCGGTTTATCATTATGGCAAGGGGATATCGATGAAGTGAGAATATGGGATGTTGCCCTGGATCAGGGAACGATCCAGGCTCATATGGAGCAGACCCTGGATGACACCCATCCGAATTATGCAAACCTAGTATCATATTACCGGTTTGATGACTCGGATGGTTCTGTGAGTAAACCTACGCTCACGGATCTGGCTGGTACTAATAATGGCACGTTGACAAACTTTCCCGGTGACAATAGTGCAAATTGGGTGTCCTCGGGGGCTTTAAATTTCACCGACCTGAATTGGACACTCAGCTCACCTCTTCCGGGCACAAACTATGTTGATCCAGCTACGAACATTTCATTGACATTCGATGCGAATGTATCCCAAAGTTCCATTGATAAAGGAACCATCGGTGACACAAAGGATGATGCTATAAAGATTACGGGAAGTTTCTCCGGCCTTGTTCCCGGGAGCTATACCGGTGACGGGACTACAAACATTGTTTTCGATCCAGCAAATAACTTCAATCCCGGTGAGGTGATAACCGTCACCATCACATCGGGTGTGTTCGGTACGAATGCCGAAGTAGCTGTTCCCCGGACCTTTCAATTCACCGTAGCTTCCACCACGGCATCAGGCCAGCCTTTAACATTTACTCAACATTCCATTGGCACCTCGAGCGGACCCAACAGAATAGCGGCAGCGTTCGTGGATGGAGATATTGATATGGACGTGCTTTCGAGCTCATTTTCAAACGACAGGATCGATTGGTACGACAACGACGGATTTGAGAACTTCACCAAAAATCAAATCACAAACCTCGCACTCCAGGCTGTGGATGTCCATGCATCAGACATCAATGGAGATGGATTTACGGATGTAGTTGCAGTTTCTACTCAGGATGGAACATTGGCGTGGCATGAAAATGACGGAGCACAGAATTTTACAGAAAGAATTGTCTCCTCGACATTATCGGCTCCTTCAAAAGCCTATCCCGGAGACCTGGATTCGGATGGGGACGTGGACCTGGTGGTCACTTCGGAGGGAAATACCGATATTTATTGGTTTGAAAATGATGGAACCCAACCAACACCGGGATTTACTCAATTTACGGTAGATGCTTCAGCGGGGATAGCAAGATGGGTACACACCGCTGATTTGGACAATGATGGTGACCTGGATATTGCCGCTTCCGTAAGTACGCATAATGTAGCCTGGTATCAGAACGACGGGGCACAAAACTTCACAAGGCAAAATATAACCAGCACCGGGAGCAATGAAGCCAGAACCGGTTATGTTACTGATGTCAACGATGACGGAAACCTGGACATTCTTCTGGTATTTGAAGGATCCGACAGGGTTGCATGGTATGAGAGTGATGGTGCAGCAACGCCGGCGTTCACCGAGCACACGCTCACAAATACCTTGGACGGGCCACATAGCATTTACGCTGCAGACCTTGATAACGATGGGGATGTGGATATTCTATCTACTTCCATCAATAATAATATCGTTGCGTGGTACGAAAACGATGGCCTTGAGAATTTCACGGAGCAGGTCATAAGCAACTCTATATTATCCGCAAGAGGTGTGATATCGGCAGATATGGATACCGATGGTGATCTGGACGTGCTGGCCGTGGCAGGAGCGGGTAATGAGCTCTTCTGGTTTGAGAATAATGTGAACAACGCACTGTCATTTGACGGGACCGATGATTTTGTTTCCGTCCCGGATGATCCTTCCATTCAGTTTGGAATGGGTGATTTTACGCTTGAAGCGTGGTTCTATTTTGACGGGATTCCGACCGTCAGCGGGGTTGTAGCCAAGCGTAATAGCGTTTCACCCTTTAATCAATTCCATATCCAGATCAGCGATGGCATTTTTAATGGAGGCGCCGGTAAAAAGGTCTTTATTGAGGCTTTGCCGGATGGCAGAACGGTGTCAGGAAATGATCCTGATGCACGGGATCGTTTTGTATCCTCACCGTATGATCTCACACCAGGCTGGCATCATGTAGCTCTCGTTCAGGATTATGATACTGAATTGATCCTGTATCTGGATGGGGTAAATGTTGGGAATTCAACAAATAGCCACAGCGGGTTGGGATTTGACATCACAGGATCACCGTTAACCATTGGTAATTTCAATGGAGGAGGATTCTTTGATGGGATAGTGGATGAGGTGCGCCTCTGGAATGTTGCACGTACGGAAGGTGAAATACAAGGCGCTCTACACGCCCCCCTTAATGGCGATGAAGCAAATCTTGTAGCCTACTACAAGTTTGATGAGGGGATTGCAGACGTTGACAATTCCGGAATTACTGTACTTCCGGATTTTTCAACAAATTCCAATGACGGAACACTTAACGCGTTTACGCTGAACGGCGGAACTTCCAACTGGGTTGCGTCAGGATCCATGAATGGCATTTCAGGTGCTCCCGGTGGCCTGTTAGTCACCGAAGTTTCAAATAACCAGATCGATCTGAGCTGGACTGATTTGTCTTTTGATGAAACAGATTTTGTGATTGAGCGAACCGGCAATAATGATCTGGTTTTTGGAGAACTTACGACAGTACCCGCTGACCAAACTACTTACTCCGACTCAGGTTTACCCGTTGACGCCAGATATTTCTATCGTATTCGATCCAGAAACGGATCGGGTGACTCCGGGCCCTCAAATGAGAAATTCGGAAGCACGTTAACACCTCCTGGAAATGCAATCACACTGGACGGTGTGGATGACTACGTTGATATCCCCCACGATCCGTCACTAAATCCCGCAACCGGAGATATGACACTTGCTTTTTGGTTCAAAACAAGTAACACCGGCCAGATTGGTATTCTTGATAAAAATTGCAACGGTGGGAGCGATGGCGGTTATTTGATCAGAAAACAGGCAAACGGAAGTATCTCAGCCACTTTCAGGACATCGGGAGGCGTCAACCAGGTGATCGGGGAGACCTCTGATGCCCTGGGCTTACATGACGGGTCATGGCACCATGCGGCAGTAGTCCTTGACAGATCAGGTACTCCCGATCTGCTCAGAATATATATCGACGGCATTGAACGGACCGTTTCCTATAACACCCAAACACTGGATGATCAGGAAATAAATTATGGAGGATCGTTGCAGCTTGGGCAGTTGAGAAATACCTGTGCCACCGGATCCAATTTTGACGGAGATCTGGATGAGCTGTCTATTTGGAGCGCAGTAAAGAATACCATAGAAATTCAAAGCCTGATGTTGAATGGTCTTTCAGGAAATGAATCCAACCTTGTAGCCTATTATCGTTTCGACCAGGATGAAACAACGGACTTGTTACTGCCGGATCGTAGCGCAAACTTAAATGACGGAACATGGATGGATGGCGGAGGAGGAGTAACTACACCTCAGTGGATACCTTCCGGTGCCCTGGATGGATCTGTTCTTCCAAACAATGCCCTCGACTTTGATGGAATCGATGACCAGGTGGTAGTTCCAGAATCTACTTTCAATGATTTTCAAACAGGACAGAGTTTTAGCGTGGGGGCTTGGGTCAAAACCTCATCCTCACAGGCGGACATGATCATCCTTATCAAACACCAATTTGGTTCTGCCAATGGGTATTACCTGCAAATGAACGGATCTGGTGGAGGCGGTTATTGCGGTGGGGACGGTATTGTTCAATTTTATGTTGCTGCCAATGCTGGAAATACTGTATGTAGTGATGTTTCCATCAATGACGGGAATTGGCACTATGTAGTAGGAACCTATGACGATGCATTAAACCAGTCCAAACTTTATATTGATGGTGTCCTCCAGTCGACAACAGGTTCCAGGGATGGAAATTTGGATAATGCAGAGAGCCTCGGTATTGGCGTTCACCCTGGACAGGGAGCGTATTTTCAGGGGCAGATTGATGAAGTACGTATTTGGGACAACGTCCGGAGTCAGACGGATATTAATAATGAGATGTTTGCCACTCTGACAGGCAGTGAGCCCAACCTCGTTTCACATTACAATTTCAACCAGGGGATAGCGGAAGGAAACAATTCCGGTGTAACAACATTAGGCGATAATACACTTAACGGGAATGAGGGCGTCTTGTCCGGATTTGCTTTATCAGGGACTTCATCAAACTGGGTTACGTCAGGAGCGCCGGATCTTACGCTTTTGCCCAATCATTCACTGGATTTCGACGGTGTGGATGATTTGGTGACGGTACCGCACGATGCATCTTTCGGGGGGGCGCCCGTTCAGGATTTCACATGGTCGCTTTGGATCAAGGTACCTGTAGACATCAGCGGAGGAAATGGTAATAGCGAGTTTATCATTGGGAAATCGTCACTCGGTCCGAGTGAGGATAGGGTCACCATTGGGGTCAACAAAGCAACGGGTTTGCTCCATGGGGTGATCCAGTTGGATCCGGGTACTTCCCAGCGGATAGATGGAACCATAGATGTCCGTGACAATGAATGGCATCATGCAAGTTTCGTCAGGGATCGGGGAATGGATGAGCTTCGATTATATTTTGATGGGGTATTGGATGGAATTCCGCTTACTGACGATGACGTAGATGGGAGTAACACGGCAGATCTTTGGATTGGTGATTGGGGGAGAGTCCCCAATGACGGGAGACAATTCAGTGGCCAAGTGGACGAAGTGCAGATCTGGAGCGTACCCCGGACAGAAGCTGAGATCCAGGCGGATATGCTGAACAGGCTGGTTGGAAATGAAACTGGATTGGTTGCTTACTACGATTTCGATCAGGGAATAGCAGAAGGATCCAATGGGAGTGAGACAACCTTATTCGATAAAACATCCAACGCATTTGACGGAACGCTTACAGGTTTTGCGTTAACCGGAACTACATCAAACTGGGTATCATCAGGATCGTTGGATGACACCCCGAATAATCCTGGTGATCTTTTCACAACCGAAATATCGGATTCACAGATCGATCTTTCATGGGTAGACCGTGCCTTCAATGAAACGGGTTTCACCATTGAACGCTCAGATGGGAATAACAGCAGTTTTGGGTTCCTGGACTCAGTGGGTCCGGATGTAACCACATATTCCGATAATTCCGTGTCCGCCGACAATGGGTACTTCTACCGTGTGATCGCCAATGGCGTATCCGGAGATTCCAATCCTTCCAATGAAAAATTCGCGAGTACCTACATCCCTCCCGGCAATGCCCTGGATTTTGATGGGACGGACGACTTTGTCGAATTTGATATTGTGGCGCTTCCAATGGCTGGCCTGGAAACTGGCTTTTCTTTTGATTTTTGGGCGAAGGCGCCTTCTATCTACACATCTTCCCGTGGAACATTATTTGCCATCAATGGATCCGGTGATCAGAATAAGGTAATCATTTCTGCAGGGCATGAGACCGATAACGCTCTCATATTATGGGATGGCGCCGGAATTGAAATTACAGGCCCGGTGATTGCGGATGATAATTGGCACCATGTGGCTTACTCCAGATCCGGCACCATCGGTTATCTCTATCTTGATGGGGTTCTCGTCGGGACACATAATGCTAATTTCATACTTGAAGCAACCGACCGCTGGTCGCTGGGACAGGAATTTGATGCAGGCATGACGGATTTTCTGCAAGGTCAGCTGGATGAGGTAAGGATATGGTCTGTCGCTCAATCACAATCCCTTATTCGGGACAATATTTCAAAACCATTAGCAGGGAATGAACCTGGTCTGCTGGCTTATTACCGTTTTGACCAGGGGATGGCAGATGGAGATAATACTACACCTCCAATCACTCTGCTTCCGGATCGAAGTACCAATGATTTCAATGCCGCCCTAAATGGATTTGCCCTGGTTGGCGGCAGTAGTAACTGGACCATGTCTGCAGCGCTTGATCCTTCCATACAATTCAACAATGCCCTCGATTTTGATGGCGTGGATGATTGGATTTCTGTTGCAAACAATGCATCACTTCAAATTCCATCTACGGTGACACTTACTGCCTGGGTGAAACGAAATCGATTGGATGGTATTGATATAATACTCGAGAAAGGAGGCGATTGGACCTTAAGCCAGACGAACTATGGAATAGGATTACACAGTGACCCTGCCGACTACAGGTTTTATTTCTATTTCCTTGGCGGTTGGAGAGGCACAACGGGTGTCTCCGATCTGGATTGGCACCACTATGCAGTGGTAGCCCAGGAAGGGGATGCTGATCCCACATTTTATATTGACGGTATTCAGGTCCCCAGTGAGTTCAGCGGAGGTGGAGCTACAATCAGTATGCAGGAATTTTCCGCACTGGGCCTGCATATTGGTGCGCAGGTTGGAGGCGGTATAGAATATTACAGCCAGAATCAAATCGATGAAGTGAGCATCTGGAATAAACTGTTGACCCAGGCTGAGATTCAGCAAATAATGGTCAATGGGCTGAACGGGGATGAAACAGACCTGGCAGCTTATTACACATTTGATGTTGGAGTTCCGGAAGGAACAAATACAGGACTTACTACACTACCAGATCTATCCACAAATAACAATAACGGAGTATTATGGAGTATGGCCCTGACCGGATCTACTTCAAACTGGGTGAGCTCGGGTTCCAAAGATCAATCCATATTGCCTAATAATGCCCTCGATTTTGATGGCACGGGTGATGTGGTTGCTATTCCATCCGGGACATTTCCGGCATATACTTTCGAATCATGGGTAAAATTTGAGGGCTCTGCCATTAATAAGGGTGTACTGAAACATACGCAGTCGCTGGATGTTGCAAACCAAACCTCCCACCAGATACGGACTGACAACGCAGGCCATTTTGTACACTTCACGAATGACGGTGTGGAGAAGGTAGTCATCGGGACTACGGTAATAGAGTTGGATAAATGGTACCATGTGGCCATTTCGGGTGAAAATTCCGGACAGGCTAGGTTGTTTGTTAACGGGATAGAAGAGGGTACACCGGCAGCGATTGGTACATTATGGAATGCCGGTGATGAAATTAGACTTGCTGTTGGCAGTCTTCCTGCAGGAGGACTTTCAGTTGCTAATCTGTTGCAGGGTGAAATGGATGAAGTCAGGTTTTGGGACCATACCCGGAATGCTCAGGATCTACAGGAAAATATGTATATCGGATTGACCGGGAATGAACCGGGCCTGGTGGGTTACTACAGGTTTAATCAGGGAATCGCTGAGGGTGACAATACTACTCCGCCGATCAATATGCTGTTGGATGCCAGTCCAAGTTCCAGTGATGGTATAGTTATGGGGCTGGCATTGAACGGATCCACCTCAAACTGGGTAACGTCCGGCGCTCAACAAATAGTACCGGTAAATTATGCCCTTGAGTTTGACGGGACTGACGACAATGTCACCATACCCCATATTGCGGATTACAACTTTGGCGGAGGAGCATTCACGTACGAATTCTGGGTACAGCAATCCAGCCAGGTAAATGGTGAGATCATCAGCAAACGTGCCAACGGCGGATACGGATTTATGGTGATGGTCAGTAATGGCAATCTGGAACTAAGGATATCCTCCAACGGCACTTCGTGGGATGTTTTCCCTAATTATCAATTTCATGACCTTGTTTATAACACCTGGACTCATGTGGCTATCGTATGGGATGGCAGCGCCTACCAGGTATTTGTTAATGGCAGCCCGGTTTCCAGTCCGATTTCATTGGCTGCAATGATCGATAACACAGAGTCACTTACGCTTGGATTGAACCGGGGAGAGGGATGGTTTAACGGGCGATTGGATGAAGTCAGGGTGTGGAATGTTGCCAGGTCAGAAAGTGAGATCCAGTCCAACATGAACATTGAACTGGCAGGAAATGAGAGCGGATTGATTGCTTACTACCCATTTAATGACGGGCCCAATTCTGCGATTCTGACAGATTTAACTTCAAATGGCAATGACGGATCATTGGTAAATATGGAGATTGCGACAGACTGGGTAGAGGTGCCTCTTTTAGGTTCAACACCATCGCCGATGGTTTATAATGCTACGGGTGTTACAGTGGATGACTTCCTGGCAAACTTCAGTGTTCCTCCGGACGCAACTGATATACTCATCGATGTGGACGACCAGGACTTCTTCGCTACTCCGATCATTTCGGGATATTCGGCCGGATTATCCGGACAGGCCACCGTTCCCATCACTTTGACACCGGGGACTCAATACTGGTATCGGGTGGCAGCGGATTACAACGGTGATCTTAGTGCTCCTGCAGTTTCAAATTCATTTATGGTGACACCGGGACATGCACTGGACTTTGCGGGAACCGACGACATTGTGAATCTTGGATTAAGGCCTGAGCATGATTTTGGCACGGGAGATTTCACAATTGAAATGTGGATCAATACCTCGGACTTGACTTTGCACAGGCGATTTTTCTGGCAAAACGATGGAAATCCTCCACCATTTACAGGGATTTATATGCATATGAATGGAACGGGAGTAAATGGAGGATTTGGAGACGGTACCAATTCGGTTGAATTCTCAACATCCGCCGCACCAATCAATGTGGGAGAATGGCATCATGTTGCTATGGTTCGGGACACCGGGCAGGGAGAAGGTTATTTTTATCTGGACGGCAATCTGGTAGATACCCAAACAGATATCGTAGGAAGTACCGATTATGCCGGGGTGGCTCTGCTGGGTGGAAGGGTAGGTTTTCCGGCGGAGTATTTCATCGGTCAGATGGATGAGGTCAGGATCTGGAATGTGGCCCGGTCGCAAACAGATATCCAAAACCACCTTTTCACCACTTTGATAGGCGATGAACCCGGATTGGTGAGTTACTATCAATTTGATGAAGGGGCAGCAGGCGCAAATAACAGTACGGTAACATCCGTGCCGGACCTGACGATGTTCGGAAATGATGGGGCAGTTATCGGATTTACACTTGACGGATTTAATTCTAACTGGGTGACCTCAGGGGCCCTGGGTTTACCTGTCAATTATGCACTGGATTTTGACGGAGTAGATGATCATGTCGCCATTACCGATGCACCGGAATTTGATATTGATACAGACTGGACGATTGAAGCATGGATCAAAACGCCCAATACCGGACAGGAATCAATTGTTTCTCAATTTGGATCAGATGGGTATTCATTTTTTAAAATCGGCGGCACCTTATACCTTCAATATTATAGCGGCAGTGCTTTTCAAAATGGCGGGGCATCACTGGCGGCTGCTGGTGGTATAGATGATGACAACTGGCATCACGTGGCGGTATCTCAAAATGGCACCAATGGAAAACTTTATGTTGATGGTGTAGTCATTCAGGACATGAACAGCATGCTTCCAATTGATGAGTCTGCCCTGGAGATTCACCTGGGTTGGAACTCTGGCGTTGGCCCTTTGACGGGTCAACTTGATGAGGTCCGTTTCTGGGATCATCAGCGTTCCGATATTGAAATTGCCAACAACTATAATATTCAACTCACCGGAGCTGAACCGGGACTGGTAGCCTACTACAATTTTAGTGACGGACCGGGATCAACCACAGTGGGAGATCTCATTGCAGGCAATGATGGTGTCCTGACCAATATGGACGAGAATACGGACTGGGTGTTTGGACCCACATTACTCCAACCTTCAGCAGATCTTCATTTTATTGGTGGATTTCCTGCACCATTTAACAGCAACATCCCTCGAAATACACCTATAGCGGTCAATTTTGATCAAAGCATTGATGTATTATTTGCTACCTCATCCAATTTCATTGTAAGAGGGTCACAATCAGGACTAATAGATGGTATTATCTCTGGGGCGAATTCTCCGACACTTATATTCACGCCTTCCAATGATTACAAGCCAGGTGAAATAATCACGGTAACGCTGACAACCGGGATACGGACTATAGGCGGTGGTTCAGGATTGATGGATCCGGTTACTTTCCAGTTTACAACAATGTCAGATGTAGCTCCCGCTCAGTTTCCTGATGGCATTCAGGTCCTGAGTTCGGGTCTTTTGAACCTGCGGCAGGTCTACTCGGCAGATATTGATGGTGATGGTGATATGGATGGACTCAGTGCTTCGGCCAACGACGATAAAGTAAGCTGGTTTGAAAACGATGGAAGCCAATCATTTACAGAACATGTTGTTTCCACCCTGGGTGACCAGACCTATTCAGCCATAGCGGCTGATGTGGATTCGGATGGAGATATGGATATCGTGAGTGTTTCCTCGCTTGATGACGAGGTAGTATGGTTTGAAAATGATGGCGCTCAAAACTTTACCAGGATTATAGTAAGTACAAGTGCGGATGCCCCAAGAGAGGTGATCGCTCCTGACATTGATGGCGATGGTGATGTTGATATTTTGACGGTCAAGTCTGGTGGAGAGATCAGCCTGTTTGAAAATGACGGAGCGGAAAACTTCACCTATTCCACTCTGATTTCGGGAACTTTCATAACATCATTGGAAGCAGTTGATCTGGATCAGGATGGGGACCTCGATCTCGTTGGTGGACGTACGGATGAAGTGCTATGGTTTGAAAATGATGGCACACAGACATTTGTGGAAAATTCGGTTGCTTCCGGATATACCGGATTGAGGGAAGTGAAAGTCAATGACATGAACAATGACGGATACGGGGACCTGATTGCAGTGGTTTACAACGATGACATGATCATCTGGTTTGAAAATGATGGCGCACAGAATTTTACTCCACTTGATGTTTCAACCACATTTAATGCACCGTCATCATTGATGCCCGGAGACATGGACGGCGATGGTGACATGGATGTAGTAGCTGGCAACGACCAGGATGGCATTATTTCCTGGTTTGAAAATGATGGATCTCAGACATTCACGGAAAACCAGATCACATCATTGGCTGGAGCACCTCTTAGCGTGATCACTGCTGATGTAGACAGCGACGGGGATTTGGATGTACTATACGGGTCCAACAGTGATGATACCTTTGGCTGGCTTGAAAATAAAGGAGCGATCCCTGCGGCGGCAACTGATCTTATCGCCAATGTCTTTTCCTCCAGCCAGATAGACCTCACCTGGACAGATAATTCAGGAGATGAAACGGGATTCATAATCGAACGGTCTGATGGAAATGCACAAAATTTTGTTCCTGTTAGTAGTGTCCTCGCTGATATTACTTCTTATTCCGATCTTACCGCGCAATATGATAAAGGATATTATTACCGTGTGATCGCCTACAATGGAAATGGTAATGCGGCACCTTCCAACATAAAATACCAGGCCATCATGCCTCCCCCGGGCAATGCACTTGAGCTTGATGGCACAGATGATTACGTGGACTTGAGTAACCCTGATTTCAGTGGATTTAGTGCCATAACGGTCGAAGCATGGATTAACCCTGCTTACATTCCTTCAGGGCCGACAGATGAAGTATCAACTATTATTGGCAAAGGTGCTACCGGGGGGTCAGGTACCACCACGTTTGCGCTTGTGTTGGAAGGTAGTGATACGGGTCCGGAGCTATTCGCACTTGCCGACAACGGAGGTGAGATAGAAGTAGCAAGATTTAACGGAGGCAATGGATTCAACCTTAATGAGAATGAATGGGCTCATATAGCCATGACCTGGTCTGCTGACAATCCGGTTGAACTATTTGTAGATGGAGTATCGGTAAGCACGTCCCCCGGTCCTCTATCCGGGAATCTGCACCTTGTGGGTGACAATATGCTCCTCGGCAGCAGTTCAGATATCAACGAAATAGGGTTTGGTGGTCAAATGGATGAAATAAGGATTTGGAATGTCGCCAAAACGGAGGGAGATATCGCCACGAGTATGAACACAGAATTAGCAGGGAATGAAGCCGGCCTGTTTGGTTATTACAAATTTGACCTTAGAGGAACGGACAACTTTACTGTACCTGATCACAGCACCAACAACCATCATGGGGTATGGACGGATGCCGGAGGTGGAATTACGACACCTCAGTGGGTGCCATCCGGAGCGATGGGAGCACCCAATGCTCCTTCGGATCTTTTTGTGACGGAGGTATCCAATACACAAATCGACCTGACCTGGACAGATAATTCCAGTGATGAAGCGGGATTTATTGTCGAAAGATCGCAATTGAGTACGAATAATTGGGTGCAGCTAACTCCCGGACCCATATTACCTGCGGAGACTACCTCCTACTCGGATCTGACAGTTAGCGCAGAGCAGGGATATTACTACCGGGTACGCGCAGTAAACGCGGCCAGTTCTCCTGTCTCCAATACCAAATACGGTACAACAATTTCCCCGCCAGGATATGCCCTGGATCTGGATGGTGTTGATGATCATGTCGAAATTGGAGATATTAACGATTTGGATGGCGCTACTACATTCACCATTGAAGCCTGGGTGAAACGAACAGGGGATGGTGCATTCTCGCAAATTTTAGGTAAAACAATGAGTGCTTCAGAGCACATCCAATTTGGTATTCCGGCAAACGGGGGTGTTCCCGATGCGGATTGTGTTGGGGGAGGCTGTACCGGAAGTGACCTCTACCTTAGGGTGATAGATGGTGGCGCCAATAACTATGCCTACACGTTTTCATCAATACTGACGCTTGATACATGGTTCCATGTAGCCGCAGTTTACGACGGGACAGGCGCGACCGACGCAGATAAGATCAAGATCTATGTCAATGGCATACCGGCACCCCTCGGATTTACCGGACCGATCCCGGCAATCGGCCCGGACAATAGCGCCCTCGCGACCATAAGCGATGAAACATCCTCCTGGCTTGGTGAACTGGATGAAGTGAGGATCTGGAGCACGGCAAGGACATCAAATGAGATCCAAAACGATCTGTTCAACGTGATAAATGGAGATGAACCGGGATTGGTAAGCTACTATCGATTTGACCAGATTTTAGACGATTTTTTGCCGGATAGAAGTGTAAACAACTACAACGGGAAGTGGAAAGGTGACATGGCAGGTGGCGTTACTCCGCAATGGGTGATTTCCGGCGCCATGATTAACCCTGAGTTGTTCATCACTACCTGGCAAACGGACAATCCGGGAACTTCCGGAACGAATCAAATCACTATTCCAACCGGAGGCTCTTCTTTCAACTACACAATCCATTGGGAAGAGGTGGGGAATGAAACCAACAATGGTACCGAGCCTCTTCAGACAGGCCAGTATACGGTTACTTTCCCGAGTGCAGGGACCTATAGGGTTGGAATAACAGGTGACTTTAGAATTTACTTTAATGGCGGAGGAGACCGGCTAAAACTGCTCACAATCGAGCAGTGGGGCGGTGTTTCCTGGTCCAATTTTGACAATGCCTTCAGAGGTTGTGATAACCTGGTCTATAATGCTACGGACGCCCCTGACCTTTCAGGGGTGACTTCATTTCACTCAATGTTCGAAGCGTGTCCTAATTTCAATGGAGATATCAGCAACTGGGATGTATCTACCATAAACCTGTTCGCAGACATGTTTAAAGAGGCAACATCCTTCAATCAGGATATTTCATCATGGAACACTTCTTCCGCTACCGATATGAGTGGGATGTTCAAAGATGCCATATCCTTTAACCAGCCATTAAACTCATGGGATGTTAGTAATGTATTCACCATGTCCCAGATGTTTAGTGGAGCCACCTCATTTAACCAGGATCTGGAAATGTGGAACCTTTCTGCGATTAATAGCATGTCGTTTATGTTTGCTGACGCTATTTCGTTTAATGGCGATGTATCTACATGGACGCCCGGAGGATCACTGGGCAGCATGTTTTCGGGGGCAACTTCATTTGATCAGGACCTGGGGGGATGGGATATCAGTGCAATCCTCAGCATGTTTGGAATGCTGGATAATACGGGGATCTCGATCACCAACTACGACAATATATTGAATGGATGGGCAGCTCAGTCCGTTCAGGATGGTGTCAATCTTGGAGCAGCTGGACTGGAATACTCGGGAGCTGGAGAGGTTGGCCGTACCACGTTGATTTCTCCACCAAATAATTGGGTCATCACCGGAGACGCACTGGAAGCAATACCTCCTGTAGTTACCGTTACTGCTTTGACCATCAATGACCCCACACCTCCGCTGATTGGTACGGTAGACGATCCTACTGCAACTATTAGTGTAGAAGTTGACGGGAATAATTATGCTGCTATAAATAGCGGCGTCGGCACCTGGACACTAGCCGACAATTTGATCTCACCTGCATTGGCCGACGGGACATATGACGTGACTGTGACTGCTACAGACCTGGCCTCAAACGTTGGAACCGATGGCACAACCGACGAACTCGTCATTGATACCACCATTCCGGCAGCTGACATTCAGCCGGAAGATACTACCGAAGTGTCACCTCAATTGACGGGGTCAATTAGCGAAATAGTAGCAAGCATTGTCGTTACCGTTGACGGGACTCCATATCCGGCTGTTATCAATCCTGATAGTACATGGATCGTAGCACAGGGAACAATAACACCATTGGATACGGGTATCTATGATGTCCAGGTCCAGTCAACGGACTTTGCAGGAAATCTCCAGGATACAACGTTCGTCGGAGCTTTGATCATCCGATCTGTTGAAGTGGAGTCCATAATAACTATTGCAACACTGATAATTTCCGATACCACCATAACCCAGGGAGATCAGGATGTACTTATTTACGGGTATAGTGTCGGTGTAGCAGATGCCCCTGCAATTGAAGAGGGATTTGTTGTCACCTTTGGCGACAGCCTTTTGGCCGACCTCTTTACAGACAGCTCCTTCCACCTCTATCGCAACACCCTGAGCAATGATTTTGAAACCGCAGTACAGGTCGGGGGCAACAGTGATTTTGGTGACGGAGGCGCAGTACCCACAGATGGTGTAGGATTCCAGTTACTGGATACTATTCCGGACGGGGAAGTGTGGTATTATTTTATAACCGCAGATATCGAACCTTCTGCTCCGGCAGGTAGCACCTTCCAGGTGCTGGCACCTGACATTGAACAATTCGGATATCTTGATCCGAAAATCAAAATTGATGGGGGATTAGTTGCCGGGGCATTGTTTACCATAGCATCCTCCGATGTTACGCCTCCGGTGGTTACGATTGATCCACTGATCACCAATGATCCATCGCCTCAATTGACAGGGTCAATTGATGATAATACGGCCACAATCGATATTACGATTGGAGGCAGTACCTATGCAGCAACCAACAACGGTGATGGCACATGGGCATTGACAGGAGGGACCATTTCACCAAATCTTGCTGACGGCACTCATGACATTGTCGCTACAGCTACCGATTCCCTCAGCAATGTTGGATTAGATGCCACCACAAATGAACTATCGGTTGATGCCACCGCTCCCGTGATAACCGTGAATACACTTTCCACGGAGGATGCCAGACCGGAACTGACCGGAACTATCGATGATCCCGATGCTTCTATTTCCATTACAATTAGTGGCAGCAGCTACACTGCAAATAACAATGGCGACGGTAGTTGGACCCTTCCGGATAATGATATATCACCTGCCCTGTCAGTCGGGACGTACGATGTGGAAGCGGAGGCAACAGATAGTCTTGGAAATGTCGGAACTGACGCTACCACCGATGAGCTGACAATCCTCGTACCATCTGCACTTCTTGCTGCGGATTCACTGGCCCTTGTACAGATCTTTGAGCAAAACAATGGGACCATGTGGCCAAACCGTGAAAACTGGTTGTTTGGATCGATCAGTACCTGGGAAGGAGTCACCGTAAGCGGCAGTAGGGTGACAGCTGTTGATCTGCAGTCAAATAACCTCACAGGTACTGTGGCTTTTGCCAGCGATTTGGATGCATTGGAAAGTATCAATCTCTCCGGTAATGAACTAACGGATGTCACCGGTGAAGAAAACCTCATTTCATTGACCAGTATGGATGCCAGTCAAAACAGACTTGTATTTCCTACTATTAGTCGTTTGTTGACCGGAGGTTTTACCCTTGTTTATCAAAATCAGAGGCCAGTTCTGGAAGAGATCAGAACGTTGGAACAAATCGGGAATAGTTATACGATTGACAGGACGGTTCCGGGTGGGGAAGTTTATACCTGGTTTAAAGATGATGTTCAGATCAGTGAATCCTCATCTTCCTTTGACATCACAATCAACGATTTCAATGATGAAGGCATATTCCATGCGGAAGTAACCAGCAGCAGTGTCCCGGACCTTACATTGACCACTACTCCGGTTATTTTGAGAGTATCGTCTTTGAGGCGGGATTCACTGGCATTGATCGCTATTTATGAAGCAGTTGCCTCAAATAGCAATCAGGTTTCAGATTGGCCAAATCTCCCAATGGCCCAATGGACGGAAATCGGAATTGAAAGTGAACGTGTAACAACCATTGGCCTGGCTGACAGAGCGTTGTCAGGGGATATCCCTGAAGACATCATCGATATCGGCGGCTTGAAATTCATAGATCTATCCAATAATGAGATTACGGGCATACCGGATATGACCTCATTAGCAGAGATCACAACCCTCGATGTGAGTGGGAATAAACTTGATTTTGGTTCTCTCGAACCAAATGCCAGTATTGCAGGATTGAGTTATCAGGATCAGGATTCCATTGGTGTGTTCAGTTACATTGAAATTCCAAAGGGAAGTACGCATGCCGTGGAGGTTGTTACGGGTGGTTTGGAGGTCAGCTATCAATGGAATCGCATTACACCAGTCACCTCAGGCCCGATTGCAGGTGCGATTGATCCCATCCATATTATAGAGGACATAGCTTATGAAACCATGGGAGACCATTACGTTGAAGTTACAAGCAGCCTCGTACCAAATCTGACTCTGACCGGTCGCATTCAGCGTGTGCTTGCCTTTGGAGATATCGAATTTTTTCCAACTTTCCTGTATGCCGACAGCACCCAAGGTTTTGTTGCTCAGGGTAAGAGCAGGCTGTTTGAAATCCAGGACGGCCCTTTTGATACAACTTCCGTGGCAGATATAGAAAGTGAACGCATATTCTTTGAAGGGATCATCCTGGGAGATTATTTACTCAATGTCCGGACAGAGCCGGATTATACCATTATTAAAGACCTGGGCAGTGTGATTGATACCGTGCAGTTTATTCCTACCTATTTTGAAAGTGAAATTGATTGGGTGGAAGCTGATACACTGCGATTGAGGGATTTCATTTCCGAAGCCCTGAGCATGCAACGCATACCTCCCCCGCTACCCGAGGATCCCGGGAATGAAGGTGAGATCGCCATGACTGTGGAGTCCGATTTTCCGGATGACGAACCAGGCCGCATTGAGTCACGGAGACGTGTCAAAAAAGCCGGATGTTCACTGAGGAGAAGGACCACAGGGGGAGGTGGCAGAACTGATGATGAGGAATTTGTGCTCATTGCCTATAAGGAGACTGATGATAACGGTGAAGTGAATTTCGGGTTCCTGCCTGATGGATTTTACAGGTTGAACATCCAGTATCCCGGTGTGCCAATGGACCCCAACTCATTTGTTGAATTTGAAATCAACGCGGATGGTGGATTAGGCGGCTACGAACTTGCGGCAACCGTAACCACAGACGGTATTATTGTTGAGCAGGTTCTTGGATTCACCACTGCCTATTTCAAGGATTTGAATGTATATCCGGTCCCGGCGGATGAGATTGTATCGATCTCCTATAAACGCCTGCGATCACATGACATTCGCGTAAGTATGACCGATCTGAGTGGCAAAGTGGTATATAGCAGGCCGCTTCCGAAAGGCACAAACCAAAAATTGGAACTCGATGTAAGGAATGTGGATGGAGGGGTCTATCTGCTTTACTTTGAGGACAAGAGTTACAACAAGCTAGCGGTTTATAAGGTGATTGTCAGACACTAAACTTTACTCATGTCTTGGCGGCTTGAATTGGGATATGAACGATCAAAAGAAGCTGGTAAGAGCATCATTGCGGAATTTTTAGCCCAATATTTAAGGTGTTGGGGTAAAAATTTCCGCAATCTCATAACGCTCAGAATGTGGTGTTGAACTAGATACCCTTTCCCTGCTAGTATGAACTATTTTTCAGGCATGATGAACACTCAATATCCCGAACCAAGACTATTTTAAGCTTCCGGGCTGGATCCAGTTTTCAATTTTTAAACCCGGGATCCTGTCAAATTCCTTTACGTTGTTAGTTACAAGTTTCAAATTCCTTGATAACGCTTGAGCTCCAA
Organism: Cyclobacteriaceae bacterium; assembly: GCA_028278225.1. GTDB lineage: Bacteria > Bacteroidota > Bacteroidia > Cytophagales > Cyclobacteriaceae > JANQEU01. The sequence continues at coordinate 203,589 of JANQEU010000095.1, read as the reverse complement.
TTTGTAAATCATATGGTCCGATAGGTTTGCCTCTTTTTTCAAGAAAAGCTCTTATTTGTCCATAATGTTCTGCGTCGTCGTCGTTAAAAGGGATTATTTCGAACGCTGACGCGAAATTCAGTAATGCGATCCGGTTTTGTTCACGTTGCAAACTTTTGAAAACACCATATTCCAATTCACCAAGCGTAACAGATGAAATTTTGATGTGAATGGGAGCTATTGATTTCAGTTTTTCAACAACATGAATCGGATGGCGTTTTATCAGGTAAATACAAATATTAGTATCCAAAAGATACATTATAGTGATTTCCTCTTTTGCATAGCAGGCTGATCTCTACCCTCCGCCATGTAATCCGATGAGAATTGATCGAAACTTTCCTCAAAGGATTTCCATGGATTTTTAGTTGGCAATAAAACCAATGAATTACCCACCTTTTGGATATACAATTCCTTTTCCCTGGATTGAAATTCCTTGGGAAGACGTACTGCCTGGCTATTTCCACTAGTAAAAACCTTAGTCACTTTCATGAATTCTTAGGATTTATTACAAGTATATACATAAGTGTATACATTGCCAAATCCAACCCTCTTTAATCCCAAGTAAGATTGAAGTTCCGTCGTTTTAAAGAGGGGAGGTTGACTGGTTTCTGACTATCCTATTTAGACTAAACCAAGATTTAATAGAAATAAAACAAGGAAAATAATTTGAGTTCTTGAGGTGAACTTATTATCTTAGTAAGTTTCCTGTTTTTGGACAATAAAACCTAAGAATAAGACAATTAACCACGCCACTATGAAAAGCTTCCTGTTAAGAGGGCTTGTTCCAATCTTTTTGTTCGCCCTCGCCAATATCGTCTATGCTCAAAATGCAGTAGGAATTGGTACTGAGACACCAAATCCACGGGCAGTTTTGGAACTCATCTCTCCCACAAATGATCAGGGATTCCTGGTACCGAAGTTAACAACTGCCCAGCGCACTGCAGTTGCTTTTACAAGCAGCCTGACAGCCGCTGAAAATGGATTATTGGTATTTGATGCTGATGAGAACCAGTTCTATTTCTGGAACAGTGGTGCCTGGCAGCCAGTCAGCCAGACTGTCGCCATCGGCCTTGGATTGGAGATTGATTCGCTTGGGCAGATCGCCAGTACCGGCGACCTGGATTCGACTAACGAACTTCAGACTGCTGACGAAATACCTCTTTTGCCAAGTGGAAATCTTACTTCCACGGATGTTCAAAACGCTTTTTTGGAGCTTCAGGGTGATCTCGACATCCTGGGAACAGCAGCATCTTTGGATGCTGGTACCGGCCCGAATGAAGTGCTGCAACTGGATGCTTCCGGAGCCCTCCCCGCTGTGGACGGATCCCAGCTTACAGGTGTATCACCGGTTATTGCTGTCGGGAGTATAGGGTCCGGTGAGATCACCGACGGATCGATTACCAACACAGATATTGACAATGCCGCCGCAATAGATGGCACAAAAGTCAACCCTGATTTTGGAAGCCAGAACGTGCAAACAACCGGTACCGTTACCGCCACTTCCTTTACAGGAGATGGCAGTGGCCTGACAAACGTAACTCCTTCATTCAACTCACCATTTACGGATGATGCCACAAATGTTGTTTTTGGATCCACGTCCATCGTTCCTGCCCCCGGAGGCCAGACACTTCAGGTCATTGACGATAATGTCGGAGGTGGTTCATTGATAGCTGCGGGTACTTACAGCGTTGACCCGTCTTTGAACCGTACCGGGATCATATTGCTGTCAGGAAGAGGTACGCAAACTTCACCGGAAGCCATTCAGCAGGATGACCTGCTGGGTGAAATTGTCTTTAACGGATATTATGGCACGGGGATCATGGATATTGACAATAGTGCAACCATTGAATCGGTTGCCTCGGAAAACTGGACAAGCGGCGCTAATGGTGGTGAACTGATCTTCGCCACGACCGCAAATGGCACTGCTGGTTCCACTGAAAGAATGAGAATATTGCAATCAGGTGATATCACCATGACCAATAACTTAACAGTATCCGGAACAATCAGTGGTGATGGAAGTGGATTATCAGGTGTAACAGCAACACCAAGTGTAAGCAGTGTTGGGACTAATGAAATTATTGATGGAGCAATCACCGATGTAGATATAAATATTGGTGCCAACATCATGGCCTCCAAACTGGAATCGACGGTAATGACAGAGGGAGAGGATATTTCGTTGCTTAACAACGATGAAGGATACCTGACAGATACCGCTGTTCCAAACCCTGCCGGAGATATCAGCGGCACTTTTCTGGCCGGTTTTCAGGTCCAGGCCGGAGCATTGAATGAATTTGATATGGCAGCCAGTATTGCAGGCGCCGGACTTGTGGGAAGTAACGGAGCTCCAATTGACGTAAATACCGATGGCGTAACCTTGCAAACCGTTGCGGATGTTTTGGAAGTTCGGGACAATGGCATTTTGAATGCCAAGATCGCTTCCGGTGCAGTAACGCTTGATAAAATTGCGTCAGGAACACAATATTCTTTGTTTGCTACGGACATTTCGGGGGATGCAATTCACTATCAACCAGGGCCTGACCAGGTGGTTACTACCAACGGATCCGGGCAGATCATATCTGAGGCAAGGACAAATTTTACAGATGATCAGAATGCCAGTGAAGTATCGTATAACAATGCAATAGTTGGATTTCTTAGTGGATCCGACATTCAAAGTGCCATGGATGAAGTTGCATCCGACCTGAATGATGTCGGAATGCCTGGGGGAAATATTATCACTGATAATACGACTGTTTTGAACGCGCTTACGGAACTGGAAGGCGCCACGGAATCGGTTCAAGCCTCCTCAAGCACAACTGATGGAATAGCGAATGACCTGGTATCATTGAGCGGATTACCGGCTAATACGACTGATTTGGGGATGTTTACCGGAAATATCATTTCTGATTTTACCGATGTGAAAAATGCTCTGGAGGAGCTTGAAGGCGCTACAGAATCCGTGCAGACCTCCTTGACTACCACAGATGGCATTGCAAATGATCTGGTATCACTGAGTGGATTGCCTGCCAACACCACGGATTTGGGGACTTTCGGAGGAAATATCATAACGGATAACACGGGGGTGAAGAATGCCTTATCGGAACTGGAAGGCGCAACCGAATCTGTGCAGACCTCCTTGACTACCACAGATGGTATCGCAAATGACCTCGTATCACTGAGTGGATTGCCTGCCAACTCGACGGATTTAGGGACTTTCGGAGGAAATATCATAACGGATAACACGGGGGTGAAGAATGCCTTATCGGAACTGGAAGCAGCGACAGAAACAGCAACCTTTAATACGAATCTTGAAGTTCCCCGGGGCAATGGTACCGGACTAACATCCTCCAACATTTATAGTGATGGCACAAATGTAGGGATTGGCACAGCCAGTCCGCAAAGCCCATTGCAAATTGGGAATAATCTGGGGATCTTCCATTTTGATGACGGAGCGAGTATTGTCGGGGAAGTTGTCGCTGATAACCTGCATCCCAATGGTACAATTCTGGAATATACAAATACCGATTTTGCAAGCTTCATTTTCCTAAATGATGGGAACGTGGAGTTTTTAACCGGAACCAGCCAAACTGCCGGAACAGATGCCCTGGCCGCAATGTCAGTTTCAAACTTGCTTAAGCTTGATAGCATTGGGAATGCTTATTTCAAAGGGTCAGTTCAAGTCAGCGATTTCAAAGGTATCGGGTCGCCGGAAGACGGGATGATACGACTCGATGAAGGGGGCGCAAATACCCTGCAGGGCTATCAGAGCGGTCAGTGGCTGGACTTGATCGGTTTGAATTTCCCTGTAAGTGAATCGATAAATGATGGGACCTCCAGTCCGTTTTTCATTGATAACATAGGTCTTGGAGGAGTTGCCAAATTTGAAGTTTCCAACACATCAAGTGATCAGTCCGCATTAATTGGCGAAACAGATGGAAATGCCGGGGGCGCCAGGGCTGTTCACGGCATTCACACGGGGACAGGCGGACCTGCAGGAGAGTTCCAGATCATTCAACCTTCCAGTACACAATCCGCACTGGTCAGCAATACAAGTGGAACCGGTAGCGCTGCATCATTTCAAATTACGAATTCCGGAAGCGGTGCCGCTGCTGTCTCTGTAAATAATAACGGGACAGGCCAGGCAATCTACACCAACAAGACCAACAATGGGACCGGGATCCAAATGGATCATTCGGGAAGTTCGGGAAGCGCCCTTTTCCTCAATTCAAGCGGCGGAGCCAATACCAGTCCGGTATTACAAATTGATAATACGACTTCCGGCCCGGACCTCAGGCTGAACGGAACAAATCCAATTCAAATTACTGACAGTCCGGGAACGGATTATGTACTCACTTCAGATGCATCCGGTAATGGCACGTGGCAACCACTCCCTGCTGCGGCTGTGACCCTGGATGGCAACAGCAGCCTGGTTGGCGGAAGCGGAGCTTCATCTGTAGGAACGGACAATGTTTCACTGGGCACTTCGGCTAACTCATCCGGATCTGATGCCGTAACCATTGGAAACACTTCCATTACGAATACAAATTCCGTTGCTATTGGGACTTTGGCATCCGCAAACAACATAGCGGGAGTGGCCGTAGGCCACCAGTCTACCGGGTTATGGAATTCCGTTGCTATTGGCAGGGGAGCCAACGCCATCGGAGATACGGCAACTGCCGTTGGGGCGGGAGCTGCCGCTCAGGGTTATCAAAGTCTGGCGCTCGGGAATGCCGCTTTCATTAATGCCAGTGGGACCAGTGGTATTGCCATTGGTTTCCAGTCCAGCACAACTGCGGATAAGGCCATTTCGATTGGAGCAAACGCACAAAGTTCCGCCGATAGTGCAGTGGCAATTGGCGCCGGGACCGTTGCCAATATAGGAAGAACCATTGTTTTGGGTAATGGAGATTATAAAGTTGGCATTGGAACCAGCGCTCCAAATTCTACTTTTGAAATAGGAAGTCTTTTCAATTTCTTCGATCTTGGAGGAGATAAGGCCATTGCCAAAAACGTAGATGGCGCGGGTAATTATATTAATTCCGCACCCGCCAGTACTATCGTTTTGCAAGATGAAGCGATCGGATTTTTTGCCATTCCGAGTGGAACAGCCGGCACCCCGTTCACATTGAATACCAGAATGAACCTGAAGAATGATGGACTGGTGATCAATGGAGACAGTCCGGCTCTGGGCACATCCTTGGACGTCAGAGCTTCGGGAACGACCACTCCGGATGTTATCATTACCGATGATGGTAATGATGTTAACTCAGATGCTTCTCTTCAATTTACCAGTACCAATGCAGGAACGCAAAACTTTGTCCAAGGGGTGGATGCGGACGATGGGTTCAACTTTAAAATAGCTGAAGGCACTACCTTGGGAACTACTGACAGGGTCGTTATCGAAGCGGGAACAGGAAATGTGGGTATCGGCATTACCCCGGGTGAAGCGCTGGATGTTGTGGGTAACGTGCAGGTGGATGGAGCCAGTGAATTTAAGTATGCATCCGCAAAGACGCGATATGCATCATTTCCGGCTGCAGCCTTCGCTCATGCAAAGAGCCAAGGTGGCCAGGATTACGATTTGGTCACACTTAATGCAACAACTTATTATCGAAATTTTTACGGTAATACAGGAGCACCTACAGCATTGGCATATGCAGATGTTCAGGTCAACCTACCAGATGGAGCAATTGTCGATGAGCTGACAGGTTATCTATACAACAACGACACGGTGGCATTTACTGTACGTGCACGAATGCATAGAATAGAACATACTACTGGCAATAATGCAATAATGGGTACGGCTGAAACATCAACTCAAAATGGAACGATTCAAACAATTGTTCAAAATAGCATATCGAATGCAACCATTGACAATTCGCTTTATTCATACATAATTCGTTTTACAGGACGATCACATTCCGATCTGACCAGGCTGTATGCTGTCAGAGTAAGGTATACTGTTACTCAGGCAGACTAATTCGATGAATGCTAAATCTATCATGAAACGCTTATCAATATATAGTGGGTTTCTGCTTAGTTCGGTCATGCTCATGGCCCAGCTCACCAACACCGGTTTGCCTGTTGGCATTACTGCGGGAGCAGTCGTAAGCGGTCAGGGCATAACGTCGATGGGGCCAGTGACTAACAATGGCATTCTGGTAGCCTCCGGAGACATTGGTCTGTCAGGTGGTTATACGGGCTCCGGGGACATAAAACTGACAGGTGCGGATCAGGCCCTGAACCTGGGAGGATCCGCCACGCCAAACATACTCACAGTTGCGGGCGGGGGTACTAAAACGATTTTTTCGGAAGTAATAGTGTCGGGTAGCCTGGAATTGAATGACGGAAAGGTTTTGGTCATTGGAGACAATTTACGGTTATTATCATCATCGGCCATTAGCGGCTCAAATACGAGTAATTATATCATTGGAAAACTTATCCGCGGAGGGGCCGGAGATATTGACTTTCCGGTAGGCTCCGCCGGTCAGTATGCTCCTGTTACTTTAAGAGGGGTAACCGGCAATGCGCCGGAGGTTGGTTTGGAGTATGTCAATACGGACCCGGCTGGCCAGATCGGATATGGTATAGTGGATCTTTCCCAGAACAGGTACTGGAATATTTCCGAAGAAGGCGGCACCTATGACGGTGCGCAGGTGGAAATACCAACTATCAGCGAAACAATTGTCACCGATCTTTCGGAAGCAGTTGTAGCGGGTTCCGGAACGGGGATAACCTATAGGAGCTTAGGTCAAAGCGCGGTATCCGGCAACACTACGGCGGGTACTGTTACCAGTCAGGATCTTTTTACCACAGGGCGAGTAGCTCTTGGCAAATTCTTCGATGAGCAACTCAGGGTGAACGACTCGACGGCCCTTGTGAGTATCTTCACACAGACGAACGGATCAGAATGGCTCAACACTACCGGCTGGATAAGTGACGATCTGGATGGCTGGTTTGGGGTGACCATGAATGAAAAGAGGGTAACTGACATTTCCCTGCCATCGAATAATCTGTCCGGAACGTTACCTGCAGTAACTACAGGACTGGAAAGCACTACCGGCATAAACCTGGCTGATAATGAACTGACGGATGTGGGTGAACTCTCATCTTTGGCGGCTTTGGGAAATCTTAATGTGGAGGAAAACAGGTTGCAGTTCGGGACCCTGGAATCTTTGCTTGCTCAATCCTTTACCACGACTTATGGGGATCAAAAAGAAGTCCTGGAAAGAATGCGCGTATTGCAGCAGATCGGCGATACCTACACCGTGAACCGTGAGGTAACGGGTTCGGCCAATTCCTACAGCTGGTTTGATGGGGAGGATCCCATAAGCCAGACCGGTCCGTCCTTCGATGTGCCGGTTACGGATTTTACGGACGAAGGAGATTTTACTGCGCAGGTTACCAATTCCAATGTCCCGAGTTTAACGCTCGTTACCACACCTGTTTTGCTGCGGGTAAGTTCGCTGAAACGGGATAGTACATCGTTAATTGCCCTGTACGACAGCCTGGACGGTCCTAACTGGCTGGTGGGTAATGACTGGACGCAAACGCCCGTGGCAGCATGGGATGGAAATGGCGTCACACTGGCGGACAACAGGGTTGTAGGAATCCATCTTGGCGATAATAATCTCATCGGTGTTGTTCCTGAAGATATCGTGGACATTGAGGGACTGACTGACATTGATCTGTCCGGGAATGAAATTTCGGGACTGCCGGACATGTCTTCACTATCTAACCTGACCACGTTCGATGTATCTGATAATCAATTGGATTTTGCTGACCTGGAACCTAATGCAGGCATTTCGGGTATAAGCTACGGTAACCAGGCAAATTTCGGAACCCCTTTCACCACCCAAATAGACAGGGGCCTGAATTATCAGCTTGGGTTCAATGTGCCCGGAACGGCAAACACGTATCAATGGAGTCTTGATGATCAGCCGGTTGCAGTTGCAACCGATGACAACTATCTGATCGAGAACATAGGTTTTGATAACATGGGTGTTTACGCTTTGTCCGTTACCAATGATATCGTGACGGATTTAACACTTGAAAGTGAACCCCAAGCCATATGGGCACAGGCCGATATTGATTTTATCCCCATTTACACAGACCGAACCGGAGATCCGGCGCAATTGGATGAAGGCGAAGCATGGTTGTTTGAGGTGATACCCGACCAGCCCTATGACACAACTTCTTCTCCCCAGGTGATTGACGAAAGCGGCATTTCATTTCAGGATATCCGGCTTGGCAACTATCTGATGTTTGTGAGAACAGACACACTATTATTAAGGATGGATGAAGGTGAAGTAGATTCCGTAAAACTTCTGCCGACTTACTACGAAAGCACCATCGACTGGGCTGAAGCAGATATTCTGCAACTTCGTGAATTCATATCTGATAGTTTATTTATGCAGCAACAGCCACCACCACTTGACCCTACAAAGGGTGACGGAATAATCAGTATAATTCTGGAATCAGACTTTGAGGATGAGAGCCCGGGCAGGATTGAATCCAGAAGAAGGGTTAAGAAAGCCGGGTGTAGTCTGAGAAGGAGGACAACAGGAGGGGGAGGAAGGCCGGCAGCCGATGAAGAGTACGTGCTGATCGCTTATAAAGAAACCGATGACAATGGGGAAGTATCATTTGGGTTTCTCCCAAACGGATTCTACAGGCTTAATATCCAATACCCCGGTGTGCCCATGGATACTACATCATTCATTGAGTTCGAGATCAGTGAGGATGAAGAGATGGACGGGTATGAGCTCCAGGCAACTGTGACCACAGAAGGTATCACCGTTGAGGTGATAGAAGAACTCGGCTTTTATCGCAAGTATTTCAAAGACCTGGCCGTGTATCCGGTGCCGGCAAATGAGCGCGTGACGATTGAGTATAAGAAGTTGCTGGCCGAAGGAGTGGAGGTGAAGCTGGTTGACCTCAGGGGGGAGACAATCAAGCGACAGGAACTCCGTAAGGGTTACAATCAACGCCTCGAACTGGATATAAGTGAAGTGGATGGAGGGGTGTATCTACTATACTTCTATGACAGGGATTTCAGGGAGAAAAGTATTGTGTACTACAAAGTGATTATACGCCATTAGACATTTTTAAAAAATATTGACGATATTAAATGTCCTTTTGAAAAATAAATCTGAATTACCATTAAAAGTCTTAAATAAAAACGCCATGAAAAAGATTTTAACAACTGCTCTCAGTTTACTATTCGCTTATTTCATTTCAGCACAGAACATTCTGGTTGCTGATAACAATCCCGGTGCGCCAACCGGAACCCATGTGTATACCTCCCTGCAAGCTGCGGTAGATGCGGCGACGTCAGGTGACATTATTCATGTGATCCCAAGCGCCACTCAATATGACAATGGAAGCACAGTTGTGCATATTACCACAAGTGGTATATCTATTTACGGAGTCGGTTTCAAACCGGATAAAGACGGACCTCAACTGGCAACAATATATGATTTGAGGATCAGTGCCTCCGACGTTAGAGTTTCAGGATTTAATGTTACTCATGGGATTTATATTGGTTACAATAACGGTAGCTACTCCGGAATAACCATTGAAAACTCGGATTTCGGTTACATTGACACAAGTACATCGACCAATATCACCGTATCAAATGTTTTGGTTAGGGCATGTATTGTAAACAGGGAAAACAATGATTCCGGTCCTGGTATTCTTTTTACCCCAAGGGTAAATAACAGTGTAGTTTCCAATTGCATCATAGAAGGTTATAATACAACCAGTGCAACTTATGAGGCACTGGAGGCTTACAATGGAACCATTATAAAAAATTGCATTTTCTTCGGAAATGATAACGCAGCGGAAGTTGCCTTTGAGGATCTGCAAAATTGCACAATTTCAAATTGCATATTTTTCGGACGTCCACCGGTATCTAACGGCTCAATTTTCGAAAACAATGTCTTTAACAATTGTGTATCTGTTGGTTCCAATGATAATTCATTCCCACCAACACAGGGCGCAACCGGAAGCGGCAACACAGAATCCGGTAGTTTCACTGCCATAACTGATGCCACTACCATATTTGCTGACGCAAACATCGTCTTTGGATCTAACTGGTCACTTAACTGGGATCCGGCAGTGGTCCATGCAAGCCTACTAAGTGGAGGAACGGACGGAACGGACGTGGGTGTTGAGGGAAGCACCATTCCTTATTCTGTGACCGGTACGCCACTACCATTAATTCAAAAATTAATTGTTCCTGAAGTTATTAAGCAGGGAGATGATCTGAACGCAACTATTCAGGCTCAGGGTAACTAATAAAAGCTTTATTTCAAAGCCATGTTTACCTTAAGAAGAATATTACTTCTTTCATCATTCATTGCTGGATTAGGTCTGACAACATTTGCTCAGGATCTTGTCATGGTTGAGTATTTCTTTGACGATGATCCCGGTGTTGGAAGTGCCACACAAATCACTGTGGGGCCAAGCCAGACAATAAATGTAATGGAGGTATTGAATGCGAGTACCCTGCCTACAGGGTTTCACATTCTTTTTGTGCGAGCACAAACTGACGGACACGTTCAGGTATCCCTGGATGGTGGTGACTATAGTGCACCTTTTGTCACAGCCACTCAGACGCGATGGGGATTAGCAGAGCCCAGGCTGGTGTTTGTTGATGAGTCCGGAGGTTTGGTAGCGGACATTGATTCGCTTGAGTACTTTTTTGATGTGGATCCCGGGTACGGCAATGCCACACCCATAAATATCACATCTCCGGCCACGGTTATAAATGTTCCTGAAGTTCTGGAAGCTTCATCATTGACACTGGGATTTCATACTTTGTTCCTGAGAGCCCGGGCGGAAGGCGGAGAATGGGGATTGGCAGAGTCCAGACTGATTTTCGTTGATGAATCCGGGGCTGCAACCGTAGAAATTGATACACTGGAATATTTCTTTGATATTGATCCGGGCTATGGGAGTGCAACACCCGTTTCAGCAACACCAGGTAATGTGGTCAATCTGTTGGATAGCATTCCAACGGATACATTATCTCCGGGTTTTCACACCCTGTTCATGAGACCCAGGTCTTCTGGGGGTGAGTGGGGAATGGCAGAATCCAGACTGGTGTTTGTTCAGGATGGTTCCGTTGGTCAGGCGGTGCTGGTCGATCAAATAGAGTACTTCTATAATGATGATCCGGGATACGGTAATGGGGCGGCAATTGATGTCACTCCCGGTAATGTGATCAACCTGATGGACAGTCTGAAGGCAGATACCCTGAGTACAGGATTTCACAATTTGTTTCTCCGTGCAAGAGGTGTTGGCGGTAAGTGGGGACAGGCTGAGCGGCGGCTTGTTTATGTGGACCAGTCGGGTAGTCTGATCACCAACATCACTGAACTCGAGTGGTTCATTGATACTGATCCCGGATACGGACAGGCCACCACTATCCCGATTGCAGGGGATGTAACGGAACACATTCAGGAGTTGGCAATTGCCACAGGAGCGCTCTCCCATGGGACCCATGTGCTTGGCGTGAGAGTGAAAGATGCCAATGGCCAATGGGGTTTGACCGAGTTTCACTCATTCTTTTCCTATAGTGAGGGGAGAGAACTGGACTCGGCTTCCCTGAGGGTGATGTATAATAAACTGGATGGCGCGAACTGGACGAATCAGGCCAATTGGCTGACGGGAGCCATTGATACATGGTTTGGCGTTACCGTTGTCAATGACAGAGTCGACTCCATACAACTAGCCTCAAACGGGCTGGATGGAGTAATTCCGTTTCAGGCGGGATATTTCGACTACGTCAAGAAAATGGATCTGTCTGACAACAACCTGAAGGACACCATTCCACAGACATTTACAGGGCTTGACAGTTTGGAAGAGCTCTACCTGAATGCCAATCATCTGAATGAAATCCCAAATCTGGCCGGTTTGTCCGATCTCAATACGCTGGCACTGGACAGCAATTTGTTTGATTTCGGGGATCTTGAGCAACACAACAGTATTGCCAATTTCACTTACTCCAATCAAAAGATCTTTGGAGATAGCTTACGGGATTCCACGGCCGTAATTACCGCTCCCCTGGATGTCATGCTGGCCATCCCGGTAGAAGGAATTGCCAATGAGTATCAATGGTATTTGAATGGCGAAGCGATTGGCAGTGCCGATCTTCCTGTCTACCAGATACTTGCGTTTACTCCATCGGATACGGGGAATTATACCCTGGAGGTTACCAATACCCTGATCACAGATCTTACCCTGACTTCGAATAATTACCATTTTAGATTGTCTGATTTCGATGAGGATTCTCTGGCGTTAGTTTCCCTCTATCAGGCTACGGGAGGAACGGATTGGAGCACGAGTACCAATTGGCTTTCGGGTGACCTAACTAACTGGTCGGGCGTTACGCTGACCTCAGGCAGGGTAACCAGCCTTGATCTTTCTTCCAATGATCTTGGCGGTCAAATCCCACCGGATTTCCACTATGCGGATGCCCTGACAGATATAAATTTTGCTGATAATCAGATTGGCGGTGCAATACCGGAAACATTTAACAAAATGCCAAATCTGGCAACGTTGGATGTATCCGACAACGATCTGGTCGATCTTCCCGATCTGACATCGACTGCCCTGCTAAATGCAGATGTATCGGGCAACAGGCTGGATTTTGGTGACCTGGAGACCAATCTTAATATCGACAATTTTGTCTATTCTCCCCAGGACACACTTACTGCTCCGAAGGATACTGTGGTTGAGAGTAATACAAATGTCGTTTTGGGATTCAATATCGGAAGTGCTCCAAATGATCTTTATCAATGGTATCTTGACGGATCTCCCATAGCCGGAGCTAATCTAGCTACTATTCAGCTTGATAACGTGGATTTTGACGATGAAGGGCTTTATCATCTACAGATTACCAATGGCATTGTTCCGGGGTTGACGCTGACTACCGGTACTTTGGAAGCGCTGATCGCAAGCCTGGAAAGGGATTCAACGGCATTGAGGAATATCTATGATGCCAACGGAGGCGAAAACTGGACGCCTGCTGTAAACTGGACCTCGTCGCCGGTTCTGGATTGGGACCGGGTGAGTTTCGTAAATCAACGGGTAGAGGGTGTCGATCTGAATGGTCTTGGTGTTAGCGGGGATCTTTCAAGAGAGATACGCGTGATAACCGGGCTGAATCAATTATTACTTGATAATAATGAGATCACCGGCATTCCGAATCTGAGCCAGATGCCTAATCTGGATTCCCTGGTTGTGACCAATAATTTCCTGGAATACGACGACCTGGAGCCTAATATTTTTGTGGATACTATTTTGTTCGATCCACAGAAACCTATCCCGGCGGATGACTCGGTTGCCGTACATCAGGGATTGCCATATACTTTTGATGTCCTGCTCGCCGGGAATAACAACACGTATCAGTGGTACAAGGGCTCCAGTGCAATCGATGGGGCGACAGGTGAAACATTCACTATTGACAGTGCCACGTTTGATGATATGGGATTTTATCACAAGAAGGCCAAGAGTAGTATCATTAGTCAGGTGGATCCGGATTTTGAGATTCGCACGGCCGACCAGGAATTGGTGGTTTTAGCTGATATCGATGTGACTCCTATCTTCCAGAAAAACGGAAGCAGTGTGGTGCTGGATGTAGGAGAGGCGTTTTTGTTTGGATACCGAAGGGACCAACCTGAATTTGGTCCTTATGACACGCTGAAAAGAGTAGATATAGCTACTCCTGGCTTCACTTTTGAAAATGTGATACTTGATGACTACCTGATATTTATCAGAAGCGATGAAACCGACTCAATAATTCCGACTTATTACCGGAATACGATTGACTGGGCAGAAGCGGACACGCTTACTGTTGAACAGGATGTAGCTGTCAATGTCGATATTCAAAGGATTCCGGATCCGACCACAGGTGAAGGAGACGTTGCATTGCTTGTTGAATCTGAGTTTGCCGATGAGACCTCCGGAAGGATCGAATCACGCAGACGTGTGAAAAAGGCCGGATGCTCCCTGAGAAGGAGAACAACCGGTGGCGGCGGGAGACCTGCTGAGGACGAATTCGTGTTGATCGCTTATCGTGAAACTGACGATAACGGGGAAGTTGATTTCGGCGAATTGCCGGATGGTTACTACAGGCTGAACGTCCAGTATCCTGGAATCCCGATGGATCCCAATTCGTTCATAGAATTTGAAATTGATGCGGCTGGCGGCGGTGTCAGCTCCTATCGACTGACAGCTACGGTAACCGAAGGTGGTATCATTGTAGAAAACATATTGGGTCTGAAAGCAGCGTATTTCAAGGACCTGAACGTTTACCCTGTTCCGGCCGAGGATGAAGTTACAATTGCTTACAAGCGATTGAGATCACATGATGTTTTTGTCCGGTTGGTGGATCTGAATGGCAAAACAATCCATAATCAGATCTTGCCAAAAGGGCTCAACCAAAAATTGTCGCTGGATGTGAGTAAGATTGAAGGTGGCGTTTATTTGCTGTACTTCTATGATCGCGATCTTGGAAGTAAGAATGTGGCGCAATTCAAAGTGATTGTGAATCGCTAAGTTTAAAAGAGACAACTGAAGTTTATGAAACTTCAGTTGTCTCTTTTACTTTCGATTGTTCCTTTCAAGGCCATCTTCATACAGTTTCTCAACAACCTCCGCTAGTTCACCTTTAAATTTTTCTGTTTCCTCTTCAAAAAACTTTTGAGGATCTTTCTCAATGATTCCCCGGCTGATGCTGCGCCTCAGGTTGTCATCCTCGATGACTTTTAGCGCTGAGGTGATGTATCCTTCAATATTTTCACAGATCAGTACCTCAGGAAGATCCAGCGCATTCAAAACCCTGTAGTCAAGTCGCGTTAGCGGCTCTTTCCCTTTCAGGGAAATGACGGGTAGCCCCATCAACAATGCATCCAATGTACTGTTTTCACCACCGAACGGAAAAGGGCTCAGGTAAACATCACACTCGCCAAGCAACTTGAAATATTGTTTTTTGCCAAGGGAGGGATAGACAGAAAGGGAGACATTCGGAAGGCCTTCCACAATTTGTTTTTTTCCGACCTGGTATTGAATGCCCCGCAAATTTTGCATGAAATGAAATTCAATGGGACGATTACAATGTGCTATGATCTTCTGAAGCGTTTCAAGGAATACAAGCGAAAACTTGAAAATGTTGGCACAAACGGCTATTCGGATTACCTTCGGATTTTCACGAATTGTTACATTGGGTCTCTCCGGGTCAAAAGAGAAATCAAACAAACTTCCCGGTGTTTTCATAATATGGAGGTTACCCGGAAAATTCACATCCGGATCCGCGAGTGTGCTTCCAAGCAGGCAATAGTCAATTTCACTGGCATGGGGCGAATCAGGATGTCCCATAAGGCTGATCTGAAGCGGGGCAATACGTATTCTGGATAACATCAAACTCCAGAGTCTCATACCAATGCTGGGGTACAGTACGATGTCGGGATTTAATTTCTGAACCCTGTCGATCTCGATGTTTAAGGCAAACTTTCCAAGCTTGAAAGTAAAAAGGTCGTCGCACCAATTCCACTCAAAATCACCAAGGTCTTCTTCTGCCGTCAGGACGATCACATAGAATTTTTTGCGAAGTTCCCTGAGTACGGTACCGTAGCATCTGTACATTACATGTTGATGCCTGATTACTTCAGCAGGGATCAGTATCCTGGGTTTCCCGGCGGAATCCCACCGGTCAAGATCCAATGTCTTCGTTTTCGGGGCCGATTCACGGATGGCTTTTCCAAGCAGTCTGTTCAGCAAGTCCTTGATTATATGATTATTTTCCGGTTGTTCATAGCTACTTACAGCCCATAACAAGTGGAGGGCTGCGATAGAATTTCCGGAAAGCCTTGTATCCCTGATCAAATCCAAATTTGCAATGAGTTTTTGCCGGTTTTGCTTTATGGTTGGATTGGCGGTAATGCGGGAAGCCAGGCATTGGAGATAAACAAACACGACAGCCTGAGGTTGGGATTTGGCCATTAACACCAGGTCTTCAATTCCGCGATCCGAAAAGGGGCTCAGCAGCAGCATGTATTTGTACAGGTCAGACTCATGTGTAAACGCAAAATGACCGGGTCCCCTGTTTATCGATCTGTTCCTGATCTCTAACAGCAGATCATTACTGTTGCCATACTTGCTCAGGTAAAAAATGTATGTAAGGGGAGCGTGAAATGGCAGCAGTCGGAGGTAAACATCCTTATTGATATGGTTCTCTTTTGGAAGAAATACTGTCCGAACGATATCAGCCAATTCATCGTAGAATGATGAGATTTTATCTTTACCCGCAGTAGAATTCCAGCGCTCCAGGTCATACATCGTGGACCACCCGGAAAGAAATTTTACCAGAGGAATTGCCTTGTCAGGGTTTTCAGCCTTCTCGACGGCCACCCTCAATTCACGAGTACATTCCGATTTGTTTATCCCGTAGTTCATCTAATTTTGCCAGGGATCAATGCCCATGAGTAACCTGAATATTCATTTATATACTTTTTGCTACAATGAAGAATTCCTTGCGCCATATTTCTTAAGGCACTACTTGCCGATAGCTTCCAAAATAATAGTTTTTGACAACCACTCAACTGACCGGTCAGCTGAGATACTCGGCGCAAATCCAAATGTCTTCATAAAAAAGTATGATTCAAATAATGAATTTCGCGATGATCTAAAACTGGCAATTGCCAATACCGTCTGGAAAAAAAGTAAAGGTCATGCGGATTTTGTGATCATCTGTGATTTTGATGAGTTTTTGTATCATCCAAACATTGCAAAAGCATTATTGCAGGCAAAAAAGGAAAGCTACTCTGTCATACGATGCCGGGGATATGATATGATCAGTGACAGACCGCCTGAGAAGCAAGGTCAGATCTACCATGAAATTAAGGAAGGTGCCAGAAACCCGGAATGGGATAAGATGATGCTTTTCGACCCAAATCAAATTACCGACATAAACTATAACCCCGGGGCGCATTGGGCCCTGCCAGAGGGGAATGTCAAGATCCTGAAGCACGGCCATGAATTTAAGTTGCTGCATTTTCGGTATTTAGGACTTGATCATATCCTCCAAAAGCATAAAGAGCGGGCAGTTAGATTGAGTGAAGTCAATTTAAAGCATAAATGGGGACGTCACTATTTATATGATGACGAAAAGCAGCGCGAGATATTCGATGAAGCATTTGAAAGAAGGGAAATTGTAATATAGGGAGGGGAATTCAGTTTCGGCCGGGGCAATCAAGCCGGCTTCCGGGGACAACCGTCCGTGGTTGCTCAAAACATAAAAAAAATTTTCAATGAAAAAGGCAATTCAGACGTTATATATATCTAACTTTATATTAGAAATATATAACAAGCGAAATATGAAAAAGTCGATTATCCTGATTATCGTTTTAGTCGCAGTATTGATTTCATTTGGCGTGTGGTTGATGAGTGCGCAGACCAGCCCGGACCTGGGTGATTTGGTTTTATATCCCATTGTTCTCATCATATTGGTTTTCGCGGTTATCGTTATTTGGTCCAGGATAAAAAGCCATATGAAGGGTGAACCTGCTGAAGATGAATTATCCAAATCTATTCTGCGAAAAGCGTCATCCATGGCTTTTTACACCTCACTCTACGCATGGCTGGTGATCAGCTATCTCAATGACAATCTGGGATTAGAAACCCACACCGTCATTGGAGGAGGTATAATTGTGATGGTCATCATCTTCATTGCATATTGGGGCTATTATGGCTTAAGGGGAGTTAAGGATGTATAATCGCATTAAGGAGCTGAGGGCCAGGTTTAACCTTACGCAGGATGAGTTAGCTAAAAAAGTGGGCGTTCGGCGAGAAACGATTGTTTTCCTCGAAAAAGGGAAATACAATCCTTCATTAAAACTGGCACACAATATCTCGAAAACATTTGAAATGGCCATAGAGGATGTATTCCTGTTTGAGGAAGACATGTTGGACTGAACATTGCCGTTGAATCAGACTCTTGATTTGAAGGGATCTCCATAAACACTGGTCCTGTCCAATGGAGTTTATCATCTCCTGAGAAAGTACGTATGGAGGATCTCCGGAATCAACGTGGAAACGAGGACAAGGCATTTCACTCACGGTCACTTGCGTACATTAGTTATTTCGACTGGAAGGAGAAATCTATTCATAATGTTGCGGTGAAAAATTTGATAAATGTCTCTCCGGGTATCTCCCGTAGTCAGTATGACCATTATAATTTTGAAATAATTAATTTTAACTTTCCATGATAAACTAAATCTTATTGGAACCTCAGAAACCACCGCCACCGTTTAGCTATACCTTTTCTCCCAATGTCCCGGAGTTATTGATGCAGCTTAAATGCTCCATCGCGATTTCCACCTATCAGACCGGGAAAGTGGTGATATTAAGTCCAAAGGCTGAGGAGGAATTGATCCAGCTACCCCGGACTTTCGATAAACCAATGGGTATGGCTATCAAAGACCACAAACTTGCAATTGCCACCAGGAACGAAATTATCGTTGCTTCCAATTCACTACAGGCTGCTCAGGGGTATCCTGACAAACCCAATGTTTACGATGGTCTGTTCATACCCCGGACACAGTACTTCAGCGGCGAGGTGGACATACACGACCTGGAGTGGGCTGGTGACCGGTTGATGGCCGTGAATACGCTTTTTTCCTGCCTCACAATTATAGATGACAATTGCAGCTTCAGGCCAAAATGGAAACCAAACTTTGTGACTGCCCTGGCTCCGGAAGACCGGTGTCATCTGAATGGTGTGGCCATGGTCGATGATAAACCTAAATACGTGACGGCGCTTGGGGCGACGGATTCTTCCAAAGGATGGCGTGAGAAGATGCTGGAAGGAGGGATACTAATGGATGTGGAAAGCAATGAGGTTATAGTCGGAGGCCTGCCTGTTCCCCATACTCCGAAAATCTATAATGGAGAGCTCTACATGCTGCTTTCGGCTACCGGGGAACTTGCCAGGGTCGACATTCAAAGGGGTACTTACGATGTGATCTCCTCGATACAGGGATTTGTGAGGGGAATGGATTTGATAGACGATTATCTTTTTGTTGCTCAATCGAAAATAAGACAAAAAAGCTCTATATTTAACAAAGCGCCAGTGGCAAAAAAATCTGTCTGGTGCGGAATCACTATCATACACCTTCCTACAGGAGCACAGGCTGGCTTTATCAAGTACAATGCCAGCGTGGAGGAATTGTATGATTTAAAAATATTGAAGGGGTTACTAAGACCCAATATTATGAATTTACAGAAAGGGATCCACCAAAAAGCACTCGTTACGCCACAACAGGTTTTCTGGTATACCCCTGACCAAGATAATAGTCAACCTGCCCAGCCAAAAGAGACAACTGAAACCAAAACAAAAGACTAGACAGCTGTCAAAATGAAGAAACCGCTTTACTCATTCTCAGACGCCTGCCTGAAGTACGGCAAATTTTACAGACGACTTCACAAAAGCATAACCAACGGCACTTTCTGGAGACTTCCTGCATGGAAACGCAAGATGCTATTCAAGCGCCTCAGAAAGCAGGAACGCAAAATTCACAGGCTCGAACCCAAATTGAATTGGAAAACTGTAGGTATACCGGCGGTGTCCGCCCTGGTCCTGTTTGCGACGAAAGGGATACAGGCAGAGGATTTTGAATTTAGCAATGTCATTGAGACCATTGAAGAAAGAATACTGGCTATTTCTGTTACCCCGTCTTCGGTGGATCCTTACGCACCCAGGGGTACGGTTGTGGGAACAATTTCCGGGGATGCCGGAGAGACAGCACCGTATAGTCTTGTATCCAGCGGCGATGCCCAGGATGATGATAATGGATTGTTTACTATTATAAACAATGATCAACTGGTAGTCAACGGAGACATCTGGTCCAAAGGCAAGTCAACGCTTTCCATATACGTTCAGGGAATGACCGGATCGCCTTTTCAGATTTCCATAGCAGTTTCCAATACAATAAACCAGGGAGGAAGATATACTGGCCCACCTGCCACAGTTGGAGGAAGCGATGCGCATAAAGCAGCTGTGGTGGGATTGATCGATGACAATTCAGATCTGGATGTAGCCGTAATCCGCAATGGCAATATTGACATTTTTTATGGTAATGGATCCGGAGGTTTTTCATCCACATATACAATTTCATATGCCAATGTATATGATCAAATGGGGGAGGATATTGCCATAGGTGATATCGATGGAGACGGAGATATGGACCTTATTACCGGAGGCACCGATGGACCAGGCGGGCAGACACGTCATTTTGCTTTTACAAATAATGGCCCCGGCTCCTGGAGCAGAAGTGATGTAGATCTATCTATTTATTCCACAATTCAACAGGTTGAGCTGGCAGATGTAGATGATGACGGGGATGTGGATTTCATTTATGATGACGGAAGCAGTATCGGCATAAAATTAAACGACGGATCAGGTGCGTTTGATACATATGGTACATCTGCGGTATCCAGTTATGGCCCGTTTGACCTGGGAGATGTGGATGGTGATGGCGACCTCGATCTGTTGCAGGGTTCCCCTAACAGCGCCAACGTTTTTTATTACAGCTCAGGATCCGGCTGGAATACCAGTCAAAATCTCATGAGTGGAACCGGTATTGGGTCAGAGGATGTCGCTTTTGTGGATTATGATAACGATGGAGACCTGGATGCGTTTGTGGCGACATCAAATTCATCCTACGGCGGATTATTCATAAATAATGCCGGCACTTTCGTGCCCGTTACGCAAGAATCCCAGTTTACGACAGGCACAAATTACGGAATTTCCACCGGTGATGTCGATGGAGATGGAGAAATTGACCTGCTACTGGCGGATGGAAGTAACTACTTCTCTGTTATACCCTCTTTCAATACAGCCAATACCTGGGTCAATGCATTGGGGACATCCGGAGTAACCGAAGACATAATTTTAGCTGATTTTGATGGTGACAATGATCTTGATTATTTCTTCGTGAACAATGGGGCTGCTAACCAGATTTTATTAGGGGAACCGAACATTCCCGTTTCGGACATTACGCTCTCTAACGAATCCGTGGATTATCATGATCCTGTTGGATATAAGGTTGCGGATATAAATGTTACCGAAAGTGACGGAGACAATATTACACTTTCCCTTATTAGTAGCGGCAGCGGGGATACCCATAACGGAGCATTTGTCGTTAATGGCACCTCTTTGTACCTCAATAAAGAAGCATCCGCATTCGGTACGACTAATCTGGAGATCAATATCCAGGCTATTGACGAGTTTAACAGCGCTTTCGACAAAACATTTAATATCAGTGTTTCTAACACGCCTTCCAATGCTCACCTGCCGGAATTCAATGCTTCATCATTTGATTTTGGATTCCCTTCAAAAACCGCAAGGGTAGCGGATTTTGACAATGATACAAATCTGGATATTGCTCAAATGGATACCCTCAGGGTTATTATATGGTATGGGGACGGTACGGGAGATTTTCCTGATTCAGCGAGTTATGTTTTTGCGCCAACGAATAACCCAACAGATATCGAGATAGGAGATGTGGATAATGACGGGGATATTGACATGATCGTAACCGGCCCGATCTTTCAAAACCCGGTATTCATTAATCAATACAGCGTTGGGACACCACGGGCAGGATTTGACAACTCCACACCCGTACCGGATTTGTACAACAAGGATTTTAATGACATGTCGCTGGGAGACCTGGATTTTGATGGTGATGTGGACATGGTGGCAATTACCGGGAGCGAGGCTTATGTTTTCCATAACAATGGAAGTGGAGTGTTTACGCAGTACGTCAACGACGGTCTTACGGAATACAACTCCCTGGAGTCTATTGATTTAGGTGATTTGGACCAGGATGGAGATCTGGATCTGTTTTATGCTAAATACCAACCCTATGTGTTGTGGGGGAATTCAGCAGTAGGGAATTTTTCAGGGGATACTTTTATATCCAGTGGCAATAGTGCGGATATTGCCGTCGCGGATATCGATGGGGACGGTGATCTGGATGGGCTCATGGCGAGAAGCTATCGTCCTTCCGTGATCATCAATGATGGGGGTGGATCATTCACCCCTCTAAATCAACTTAACTCGGGAGACCATTATGAAGTTGTAACCGGAGATATTGACGCGGACGGTGATGTCGATGCATTGTTACTGTCATACGACGGGAGTACCATGCAAACCCAGTTTGAAATGGCACTGAATGCCGGTGGGTATTTCAATAAAAGCCTTAAAATAGGATTACCTGATGAGATCAAGGATATTGCCCTTGGCGATTTCGATAAGGATGGAGATCTTGACATTTTCGCCTCAAACTATGGAGGAGTTGCCTACAGTCAACTGTTAATAAACGATATTAACGAACCCATTACAGCGATCAATTTTGATCAGCCTTCCATTGATGCATATCTGGCAAAAGGGGAGATAGCCGGAAGATTTTCCGTTGTGGATCCGGACCCAGCCGGAGGGACACTTACTTTTAAGATCGCTGGGGACCTTCACGCCGGCGCATTTTATATATCAGATGATTCCCTGATTGTAAATGATGATCTTTATAAACTGAGAGATACTAATGGCGATCCGAATATCGTCATTCAGATCACCGCTGAGGATGGAAAAGGGGACGTATTCACTGACGACATAACCATTCCCATGACTATTCCTTCAGGTGGCGGATTCTTTACAGACCCCTCTATAACCGTGGGTAGTGCATTAAATAGTGCTACGGCAGCTGTAGGTTATATCGACAATGATGCCAATTTGGATGTGGCCGTGATTAATCCGGGCAATTTTACCATTTACTATGGAAATGGTGATGGCACTTTCCCAACAAATACCCCTGTAACTGCGACGGGAGTTGGTAATGATATCGAGCTGGCTGATATTGACAAAGACGGTGATCTGGACGTTATTACTGCAGGTGGCTTTTCAACCGGTGAGTATCCGGTTTGGAGGAATGACGGTGGAGGTACATGGACGGAAATGACAGCTCCTGCCCTTGCAAGCTTCCAGGAAATCGAGATGGGCGACGTGGATGATGACGGTGACCTGGACCTGATCGCTTCAACGGGTGCCGATATCCAGATCTGGCAAAATGACGGATCCGGATTGTTTAACAGTTCGCATGGCGCAGATGGTGTTGGTCAGGGAGGCTCGATTGACCTGGGTGATGTCGATGGCGACGGAGATCTGGACTTGTTGCTAGGGACATTTAATGGCGGTTACGTCTACTATGGGACTCCGGAAGACGGTAATTTTTCCAACTCCTCGAATAATTTCATAAATGGAGACGGCATCGACACGAGAGATGCTGAGTTATTGGACATTGATGGTGATGGTGATTTGGATGCTTTTCTGGCCACTGCTTCTGCCACACCTTACGGAGGTATGTTTTTGAATGACGGTGGGTTCGGGCAGGTACCTGACGGGTTTACAGGACAAGTCTACAATGTTGTTCCGGGAGATATCGATGGCGATGGAGTAATTGATGCGTTGATGGATCATGGCAGCTATTATGCAGCGAATGAACATGTATTTTTACCTTCTTTTACAACCGGTATGCCATGGGGATCTTCTGTCCTGGGCACCACAGGAGTAACAAATGACATAGTCCTGGGAGACTTTGACAATGACAATGACCTGGATTTCTTCATTGTCAACAACGGAGCAAATGAGGTATTCCTGGGCAATTCCATGCCTGTTGAATCTGTTAATGCAGGCCTTACGCTTTTTGAGGGTAATACGGAATTAATTGACAATACACTATTGCAGTTTACCGATGCGGATAACAGTAGTACGGAAATTGCTTTTACCGTTACAGCATCACCGGTTAACGGGCAACTGGAAAACACAGGAAACCCGGGAGTGGCGATCACAGCATTTACCCAGGATGATATTGATAACAGCCTGATCGTATACGTGCATGATGGCTCGGCAACGACAGCCGATAGTTTTGATTTTGATGTCACTGATGGGATAAATACCGCCGTATCAGGCACCTTTTCAATCACAGTTGATCCCAAGCCTGTCCTGTCATTCGGGTTACCACCGGATATCACAGCAGCCACTTATTCAGGCACTTCATTATCGGTTAGCGGAGAGGTGCCTACTCCTTCAGGGATGTCATTCAATAACGACGGTACGAAATTGTATGTTGTGGGATTCGGCGCCACTGAAGTTCACGAATATTTCCTTTCCACTCCTTACGACATAAGCACGGCAAGCCCAAGCGATTCATTCACGATCTCTGTCCAGGAAAGCGGACCAACCGGGGTGGCCTTTAATTCGGATGGGACAAAGATGTTCATCGTTGGAACGTCTGATAATGTCCATGAATATACACTGGGTATCGGGTTTGATCTGACGTCCGCAGTTTATGAACAAAGTTTTGATCTTTCCGGTCAGGAGTCAAATCCACGGGATGTTGCCTTTAGCAGCGATGGATCGAAAATGTTTGTCCTGGGCTTTGACACACAGGATGCTGTTTACGAATACGCCCTGGGTACTCCCTATGACGTCGGTACGGCCACTTTTACCATAAGTTTTGACTTTTCAGCAGAGGAAACAAGTGCTTTGGGATTGACATTCAGCCTGGATGGATCCAGGATGTACATTGTGGGGATTAACAATGACAATGTCAACGAGTACAACCTGAGCACGCCGTTTGACGTGAGTACGGCAAGTTTTACAGCCAGCTTTTCCGTTACTTCGGAGGAAACGAGTCCCTCAACCCTGGTTTTCAGTAAGGACGGTAAAAAGATGTTCATTGCAGGGTTTGATTTTACCTCTGTCTTTGCATACGATATTTCCGCCGGAACCGCTTTTGCTGAGGCACCGGTCAATGATGGGACAGTTGATGGCGCAATTATTCTAACTCTCAGTGGAGATACATTCACAAATCCGGGTGGTGTCTTAACAACACCTGCCGAATTTACAGTTGATAATTTGCCTGCCGGATTTTCACCTGTGGTTAATGTCAGCGATGATGGATCGTTTGCAATACTGTCACTTACCGGTAATGCCACGGCTCATGGCGATACTGACGACCTGAACGACTTACAGTTCACCTTTACAGATGCTGCATTTACCGGGACAGAGGCAATTAATGTTGTCAATGCAATTGGTGCCAGCAGCAATCTTGGGATTGATTTCCTTGAAAATGACGCCCCTGTTGCGACGGTCGATGCCTTGAGTACCAATGATCCCACACCACCTCTCACAGGGACGATAGATGATATAACAGCTGCATTGAATGTGAATATTGATGGCAGTGACTATGCTGCTACGGTCAATGCTGATAATACCTGGGACATTGCGGACGATGTCATTAACTCTTTGGCCGATGGCTCTTACGATGTGACGCTTACGGCAACGGATACGATTGCCAATGTTTCCGTTGGGACAACAACCGATGCCGTGTTTATTGATGCAACTGCGCCGGTGGTATCTACCGATGTGGTAAGTACTAATGATAATACGCCAGCACTGTCGGGAACAATTGATGATACGGGGGCGTCTATTACTGCCAATATTAATGATAGTACATATACCGCTACCAATAACGCCGATGGCACGTGGGGACTGGCTGATAATGTAATTGTAGCGCTGCCGGATGGATTTTACAGCGTTGCTTTAGCCGCAACGGACAGTCTGGGGAACGTTGAACAGGATACCACAGCAAATGCCGTATTCATAGACGCCACAGCACCTGTAGTATCGACAGACGAAATAAGCACCAATGACAACACACCGCCACTTTCCGGTACCATTGATGATACTGACGCGGCTATAACGGTTGACATCGATGGAAATAATTACATAGCTACCAATAACGCTGATGGTACGTGGGGACTGGCCGATGATATGATTGCCGCATTGGCAGACGGATTTTATGATGTAACAGCAACCGCAACAGACAGCCTC
Source organism: Cyclobacteriaceae bacterium (assembly GCA_028278225.1). Classification (GTDB taxonomy): domain Bacteria; phylum Bacteroidota; class Bacteroidia; order Cytophagales; family Cyclobacteriaceae; genus JANQEU01. The sequence goes on along the minus strand of JANQEU010000095.1, from coordinate 177,596 downwards.
GGAAATATTGAGGTGAATACGGCAACCGATGCGGTATTCATAGATGCTACGGCACCTGTAATAACGGTTGATCCGCTTACTACCCCGGATACCTCGCCTGAATTGACCGGGACGGTCGATGACGAGACTGCTTCGATTACGGTTAATGTGGATGGTGCTGATTACAGTAATGTTACGATTTCAGGAACTACATGGACTTTGGCTTCCGGGGAAATAGATCCGTTGAGCCTTGGGACTTACGAAGTGCAGGCCACGGCCACTGACAGTCTGGGAAATGCAGGAGTTGATGGGACAACTAATGAACTCACAATCCTTGTTGATCCTGGACGGGCGCTGGACTCAGCGGCATTGGTTCAGATCTATGAGGCAACGGGCGGCCCTGAATGGACAGACAGCGGCAACTGGCTGACCGGGACGCTTGAAACCTGGAATGGTATAACGATGACTGGAGATCGTGTGACGAGTGTTGATCTGAGCAGCAATAATCTTGCAGGAACATTCCCTGCCATAACCTCGGGATTGGATGCAATGGTTAGTTTCGATGTATCGGATAATGAGCTGACTGAAATTACGGATGGTTCAAATTTTGATGCGCTAACCACTCTGGACATTTCCCTGAACAAACTGCCATTCACAACGCTTGATTTCTTTTATGAGTTGTCCATTGATGTAACATACGATCCACAAAAGGAGATCCTTGAGCCGGAGCGAGTGCTACTACAGATAGGAGAAACACATACAGTCAACCGCGAGGTTCCCGGAGGTGAAAATTATACCTGGTTTGCCAATGGGTCTCAAATTACGGAGACAGCATCTTCGTTTGATGTTACGGTTACCGGTTTTGAAGATGAAGCCGTATATCATGCAGAGGTGACCAGTTCCACGGTTCCGGGTCTGACGCTTACAACTTCCGTGGTAGATGTGAGGGTCAGCTCGCTTGAGCGGGACGAGGCTTCACTAAGATTAGTCTATGAAGCGGTCGTTACAAATGAGTCCGGCGTATCAGACTGGTTGAACACGTCGGTCAATGACTGGCCTGAGGTTACCGTAACGGCTAATAGGGTAACGGGAGTCAATCTTCCAAATCAGAGCCTCGCCGGGGTATTGCCGGATGACATACTGGACGTGGCGGGTCTGACGAATGTTAATCTTTCAAGCAATATGCTGACATTGATCCCGGATGTGAGTTCGCTGGAAAGCCTGACAAGTTTCAATGTTTCGAACAATAACCTGGATTTTGCTTCGATAGAACCCAACTTCAACAATGCAGCAGTGGACTTCAGCAACCAGGCATTGCTGGGAGAAGCGATAGCTGTCAACGTCTCAAAAGGAGATAACCACACCGTTTCATTGGAGACGGGAGGTTCATCAATAGAGTATCAGTGGAAGTTCAGGGCAGATTCGTTAGGGAACGAAGGCAGCTTCATCGATGTTGCGGGAGCAACGGACGCCTCCTACACGATCTCAGACATAGCCTACGAAACTATGGGCGATTACAAGGTGGAGGTGACCAGCTCCGCAGCCCCGGAGGTTACGCTTGAAAGCCACATTCAGGAAGTTCTGGCTGTTGGTAATATAGAATTTTTCCCAGCGTTTGAGTTTTCAGATGGTTCGCAAGGATTTGTGGACCAGGGGAGGAGCAGGTTGTTCAAGATCAAGGAAGGGCCTTTTGACACCACTGAAACAGTGGACATAGACAATGAAAGGATCTTCTTCGAGGAGGTCGTACTTGGCAACTATCTGCTTAACGTAAGGACAGAACCGACCTACTCGATCATCAAGGATCTGGGAGGAGGAGAAGCTGATACGGTACAGTTCATTCCGACCTATTTCACCAGCGAGATCGACTGGGTGGAGGCAGATACGCTCAGGCTCAGGGATTTTCTATCCGATACACTAAGCATGCAGCGAATACCGATCCCACCGGATGACGGTGAAGGAGAGATCGCATTGACACTGGAGTCGGATTTTCCGGATGAGGAATCGGGAAGGATCGAATCGAGGAGAAGGGTGAAAAAAGCAGGTTGTTCACTAAGGAGAAGGACGACCGGGGGAGGAGGAAGACCTGCGGAAGATGAATTTGTATTGATTGCTTACAAGGAAACTGATGATAATGGAGAAGTAAACTTTGGTTTATTACCTGATGGATTCTACAGGTTGAACATCCAGTATCCGGGGGTTCCAATGGATCCGAATTCCTTTGTTGAGTTTGAGATCAATGCAGACGGAGGCCTTGGAGGATACGAACTGGCGGCAACGGTCACAACAGATGGCATTATTGTGGAGCAGGTGCTAGGGTTTACCACCGATTACTTTAAGGACCTAAACGTGTACCCGGTCCCGGCAGATGATCAGATATCCATCACTTACAAGCGACTAAGGGCCCACGATATCCGCGTTCGATTGGCTAACCTGAATGGCCAGACCCTGCATCAGCAGCTATTGCCAAAAGGGAGTGATCAGAACCTGAAACTGGACGTAAGTAACATAAAGGGAGGTATTTACCTGTTGTACTTCCAGGATGAGAAGCAGAAGAATATCGCGGTTTACAAGATTGTTGTAAAACACTAAATCACTACGGTCACCCTGAGGCAGCCGAAGGGGGCTTGTCGAAGGGTGACGGTTTTCTTCAACACTGTTTCTGCACGCTACCGTCATGGTCAGGGGATCGCTTTCATCAATCCCTGAAGGTGTAACGTTTACTACCGGTACCGACAGGATTTTTGGAGCTGAAGCGCTCTTCAGAGTACGGTGATCATTCTACCTGTTGCTTCTCCAGGGTCAGTGTCAGTATAATCTGAATCGTCTTCCAACGTGATGCTCATTACATCTGGAATGCCGGATGTATCATACTATGACATTGGTCAATTCATACAGGTGTCACTCCCAAAAGAAGGCCATTATAAGATCGAAAAATACCAGAAAAAGGGTATTGACATTGGTCCCGTTTTTCTTCAAATTCAGTTTAAACTAGCAATCTTCCGAAATGAGGCCTCCGATCCGTTTATGCCTGTTTTTTCCTGTTGTAATCATTGCAACGAGTCTATTGCTTACCGGATGTTCTCCCCCAACAATTCAGAAGATGATTGTGGTAAGTTTTGATGAGTACCCGGTCGGCGAATTAAGCAGTACTGCAGAGGTAAGTAACCCGTTTTTGGATACTGAGCTGATCCTTAATCCTTCTGCTGTGAGATCACCTGAAATCAAGGCAAGTCCGATTGGAAACTGCGGTGCATTTTATTCCAATACTCATATATTGAAGTTTGATCCGGAATTTACCGCGAACTCCGTTCTCTTCCAGTTTGCGGAATATGGCGGGACATCCGTTTTCAGGGTCAACGGAGATGAGCTTGGAGGTAAATACTACCTGTTGGATGGGTCATCAGGACCAAATTACACGATAGCAGTAAGTGCGGAGCAGGATGGAAACAATTGGTATGGGACGGTAATTGTTTCAGGGCAAATTGACAGCATCGAAATTGAAGGCCAGGAATTATTGATTGACAATGTGGTATTCCTGGCGAATGAGGAAGACATCCCCAATAAAGTTGTGATCGATTATCGCGATCCGAATTATTCGGGAAGCCCTCCTCTTGCTTACAACTTATTGCAGGAATCACTGGAAGATCAGGGCTATGAGGTGGAATGGATGACTGAAGCAACTCCTGACTTTCCAGGTGATTATGATATCTACATCGGCTTGCTGTACAATTGGAACTCTGAGGATGAGTTCTTTGGCTATGGTCCGGACGATCCTGTGGACTTAAGAGATTTCGTAAGTAACGGAGGTGCGGCATTGCTGGTTTGCGAATGGGGACCGGCCTTTAGCTATCCCGTTTACGAATTTTTCCTGCAGGAGTTTGACATTCAAAACGGCAATAACACGGTCCTTGATCCGGTCAATGGCACATTTGATGGTGGAAAATGGGTTATTTATGAACAAGGCAGAAATTTTGAATGTCATCCCGCCGTCAACGGAATAGGGAAAGTAGAACTGAAGGCGGCTTCGACCATCACCGGAATCAACGGTAAACCCATTATTAACACAAGTGCTGATGCCACACCGCCAAACACACCTGTGATGTATGGTCAGCATTTTGGAGAGGGACGAATAGCTGTTGTAGGAGATATGGGTTGGTTAAGTTCTGATATTTCCAATTGGGACAACAGATCCATGGCCTTAGGTCTAGTACAATGGATTTCCGGAAGGAGACAATAGTGTTAATTCAGTTTTTTATTAACCTGGATATTAGACAATTATGATGACGAAAAATACACTGCTCTCACGAATCAAAGTACCTGTAATCCTGGATTTATTTCTCTTGCTAGTGATGACCCTGGGTTGTACAAGCGATAAAATGAACAATCCTTCAGTTTACTCAATATTGGATTTGAGAAACGTAGAAGGGGAATTAACGAATGCCGTCCTTACCATCAGCAAGGATCAATTAATGACGCTGATCGACAAAGCTGATAAGGCGGATTCACTGCCGGTTGAGGGTGTCAGACTTGTCATACCTGAATTGCCGGGGCGAGATCTTCCATTGGATGCCGATATTCCAATAGTTCTGTTTCCTTGTTCTGAGCCGCAGTGTACACGTACGATTGTCAATGGTCGAATTATTTGTGAGTGCGATCCGGACCTGATAGACCGACCTGACCCCGAACCTCCATGCGGCTTTGAGATCAGGGAAGACGGTTCCCTGTCATGCGGCGGCAGTTGCTGGGAAGATGAAATGCCATGTATTATGTCAAAGACTGAAACGGAATGTGGCCTGGTTCTGAGCTGCCATTGTGAAATCCCGTCTCTTCGGGACAGAATAGAAATTGATAATTAGCCATGATTTTGGAACCTGACTGTTGCGCATTCAGTCCTCTTCGAATTCATCCTGGTGCCTGAATTAAAGAAAACCAAACCATAATAACTCATGAAAACTTACAAAATAGTGTTAGCCCTGACAATACCTCTTTTAATGTTCGTTGGGAGCTGTAACCAGCCTTCCTCCTCCGAAACCTCTGATTCCGCCGACACGTTGGCAGGATTTGAGCTATGTGTGGATTTCAGCCTGTTCCCTGACAATACAACCTTACCCCAGACTTTCACCCTGGGAGGCTTGACATTTTCCTCACCCGGGAACCTCTTTGTCAATGAAACCGGCGGTGACCGGGGACTACAATTTGATAATGTCGGTCTGACAGTAGAATTTCCCGTACCGGTGTCTTCAGTCAGATTCATTCTCGGCACGTTCAACACTGATGTCAAGGTCGAAGCGTTTGATCCATCCAACAACCTCGTGGCATCTGACGTAGTGGCGGCAAGTAACTCCTATAATCCTGTTCAAATGACCGGAGCGGATATCATCCGGCTGGTATTTACTGGTGGTGGCAGTGAAGGGATCCTCAAGGAAATTTGTATTGATGTTGATTGTTAGGTATCCTTCAATAATTTGATATATTATGGATTATAAAGAATGGATAGCCTTCGGGGCTCTAATACTGGGCCTCTTTAGTTTTGCATGGCAACTTTTTGTTTATAACAGGACTAAACGAAGGGCTGGAAAAAGAACGGAAACCAAGCTAATTATATTCAATATTCTGGTTGATGGAGATAGAGATCTGACGGAAGATGACATCATTCAATCTTTCGAAAGAGTAAAACCTCTGTCTAATATTGACAAAAGCGAAATTCGAAAGGCCATTTACGAAATGCTAAGTGAGGAAACAATCAGGTTTACTCATTCGAATAAATATAAAGCGCGTCGCAGACCCCAATCCAAGAAAGAGCGAGAAAGTCAGAGCAAATAATTGTTTCGTTTAACTTTCACTCGGAGGATCAGCCTGTAGTTAATAAAAGGCCGCCCGGGTGCTATTGAGTAGATTCAGATTATCACAGCCTTTTCACTTTACTTTCTCCCGTAAGTCCTTTCAATACCTCAATGTTGATCCCGTCGGATATGCCGGTTTCGATTTCCGTTTTCTCAAAGGACTGTTCGTCAACCAGTAATTCCACAAAAACCTTGTCTTCCTCAAAAATGAGGTTGCTTTCCTTTACAGCCAGTACATTTTCTTTTCGTTCCAGGACAATATCCGCATTGGCGCTGTACCCGGCACGGAGGAAATAGTTTTCCAACAGTTCTACCGAGGCGCGGATCTCAAACTGGATGGCACCCTCTTCTTCCACCCCTTTCGGAGAAATGTACTCCAGTTCCGCATGAAATTTGACTGTATCCAACGCCCCCACTACCAGTGCCAGTGACATTCCTTCCGTTAGTTTGCCAACTTCCGCCTCGTCCACTTTTCCCTCAAAGATCATTTCACTCATGTCCGCTACAGAGGCAATAGTAGTACCGTCATTAAAGGTATTGGTCTCGATCACAAAATCACCCTCCTTGACAGGCACATTCAATACCATCCCTGCTACCGTGGACTTTACGAGATTCGATACGGCACCTGATTTTTTTGACGCTCCTTCCTTGATCAATTCAAGGTTGTTCTCAGCAGCTTCCATCTGCTGCTGATTGAGGTTGTACGTCAGTAAAATTTGATTGTAATCAACTTCGGAAATCACTTTTTCCATGAATAACTTCTTCTGCCGCTCCATTTCATTCTCAGCGTTCTTGAAATTTATGGTGGCTTCTTTCAGCCTGGCTTCTGCATTATTTAGCGCAACCACATTTGGAATGATCTGTATTTTGGCTATCAATTGTCCTGATTCAATGTCATCCCCTGGTTCCACAAATAGCTTTTGCACCACCCCGGATACCTGGGATTTGATATCAACTTCCTTTCTGGGGTTTATTGCCCCGGTAGCCACGGTTTTCCTTTCAATATTGGTCACAAAGGTTGAGTCCGTTTCAATCACTTCACTGGTTTGCTCGGATTTGCTAAACACATAATATCCCAAAAAACCAAATGTGCCGACAATAACGATCACCAGTATTGTTCTCAGGGCCTTTTTCATTGTTTGTATCTTTTGATTTTAAAATTCATTCTGTATTAATAGCTTCAATTGGATTGATCGCAGCTGCTTTCCTGGCCGGGATCAGTCCCGCCAGGCCTCCTCCTATCACTAAAATTCCCAATGCACCAAGAACTACCCATGGGTTAACATAGGGCGCACTAAAAGGCATATCCCCTCCCTCAGGCAAGATAATGCCCACCACCTCCAACAGGATCAGGCCCAAAACCAGGGCGAAATATCCTCCGATCATCGTAAGAAAAACAGATTCATGGAGTACCAAAGCAACGATAGACCGGGGAGTAGCCCCAAGCGATTTGCGGATGCCGATCTCTTTTGTTCTTTCCTTCACAATAATCAACATGATATTACTCACACCAAGCAGGCCCGCGATCAAAAGCGCTATCCCCACGAACCATGTAAAAGACTCCAAACCATCGAATAACCCGTTGATCTCGTCAAACTCCGCCTGCAAATTGAAGTGACCAATGGCGTCTTCATCCAATGGATGCACATCATTTTTTTCCCTGAGCAATGCCAGGATCTTAGGCTCTATCTCACTGAGGTCCGCATCATCCGCAACTGAATAACCATACCATCCCACACGATCACCATAGTTGAATGCCCTTTGAAAAGTAGTGAATGGCACGTGAATGGAACTCTCCGAATCTTCATCCCCACCTTCCCGTGAGGGCTTGATGATACCTACCACCTGAAAATTTACCTTTCGAATGGAAATGTATTCCCCAATGGGATCCTCGTCTTCATCAAATAGAATTTTCTGTACTCCCGCTCCGATTACAGCCACTTTACGATAATCCTCGATATCCTTTTGGTTGATAAACCGGCCAATTGGAATTTCCTTGATCTCTATTTTATTGAAATCCGGGTAATCTCCGTAAACCTCAAATGTGCTGGAAGCATTTTGTCGCACGACGAGGGCGTCCCCCAGACTGTTCCTTGCGGCCAGGTATTTCATTTCAGGGATCCTAGACCATAGCAATCTGGTGTCCGAGTTGTCAAATTGTATACGCCTGCCGGGTTGAAATCCATGGTAGGAAATGGTGCTTCGACGACCCCACAAGAAGCCGGCATTAGTGGTGAAATTAAAATCCTGCATAACTCCTTGACGGAAACTGTTGGACAGACCCAGCAACAAGATCAAAATGAACATCCCGCAGGAAATGCCAAGCAGGGTAAGAAATGTCCTGAGCTTATTTTTTCGGATTGTGAGAAGTATCTCCTGCCACTTATCGTAATCAAACATATTACTCGTCCTTTAGTGCTTCGATTGGCTGAATCTTAGCGGCTTTCCTCGCTGGAAAATATCCGGCCAGTGTTCCGCTAAATGCCAAAATCAAAGTGGTAACTACTGCATCCATAAAACTTACATTCGGATCGATGAAGAAATCTTCACTAAATCCGAATGAAATTACCATTTCGGTAAGAATTCCTTTTTGCAGAAATAACATACCGGCGATCATGCCGATATATCCGCTGACCAGTGTAATGAACATTGACTCCTGCAGAAAAAGACCCACAATAGACCCTGGGGTTGCTCCCAGCGCCTTTCGTATGCCGATTTCACGTGTCCGCTCCTTTACGACAATGAGCATGATATTGCTCACACCGATAATGCCGGCAATGAGTGCGAGCACACCCACAGCAGAAAGGATAAGACGGATACCGTCAAAGATCCCCATCCATCGTGCGTAATCTTCCAATACGTTTCCCATCCATATGGCGCGGTCATCTTCCTTGGAAAACCGGTGCCGTTCTGCCAGCAGGTCATGTATCTCATCCTGTATCACCAGACTTTCATCCACACTGGCATCACCCACCGTCACGATGAACTGATGGATCCTTTTGCCGCCGCCATAAGCCAGCTGAGAAGTTGAAATGGGTATGTAGATCATCTTGTTTTCACGTTCGTTGCCCTCATCGTGAAAGACTCCGGCTACTTTGTATTTGATCCCATTGATGGTAATGTATTTACCCAAAGGCAAAGTTCTGTTGAAAAGGATCTCCTCAACGGCACTTCCTATAATGGCGACTTTCCTTTTTTCCCTGATGTCTTTGGTGTTGAGGTAACGCCCCTCCTGCATCAGCGTCTTTTCCACATACTGATGATCCGGGTGAACCGAGCGGATCGTAAAAAATGAGTATTTGTCTTCGTAACGTACCGTAAACTCTCCACTCAGGTAAAACCGGCCGGTGATTTTGTCTATTCCGCCCACCTGGTCCCTGAGGGCATCGTAGTCGTCATTGTCAAATCGAATTTGCCGCCCCGGCTGGAGGCCTGCGTGTGCTACGCTTGTTTTTCCCCCTCCGATAAAAATGGAATTTATCGCATCATCTTTAAACTGGTTTCTCACCCCATTTTGGAACCCAATGCCAAAACCCATTAATAAAATGAGAATGAAAATGCCAAAGAACACACAGAAACCGGTAATGGCCGTTCTTACCCGATTTTTATTGATCGTATAAAAGATCTCCTGCCAGTTGTCCAGGTCAAACATGACGGTCAGTTTTGGGCAAGTTCGTAGTTTTCACTCAGGATCACTCCATCCTGCAGACGGATGATCCGGTCACTTCTGGCAGCAACATCATTTTCATGGGTGACCACGACTATGGTTTTCCCCATATCATTCACCTCTTTGAAGAAGTCCATAACCTCATAGGAAGTCTGTGTATCCAGGGCCCCGGTCGGTTCATCCGCGAGGATCACTTTTGGATTGGATATCAGCGCCCGTGCAATCGCCACGCGCTGTTTTTGTCCACCAGACAATTCACTGGGCATATGATGGGCCCAGTCTTTCAGACCGACGCGTTCCAGGTATTCGACAGCAAGTATATTCCGCTTTTTCCTGCGCATCTTCTGATAATACATGGGCAGGGCCACATTCTCCATGGCGTTTTTGAAATTCAGGAGATTAAAAGACTGGAAGACAAATCCAATCAGCTTATTCCGGTATTGCGCCGCTTTGGTCTCCGATAGATTGGCAATGTCCGTACCGAATAGTTTGTAATCACCACTGTCGTACACATCTAAAATGCCAATGATGTTCAGAAGTGTGGATTTTCCTGATCCCGAAGATCCCATGATGGAAACGAACTCACCCTCCTCAATATCCATGTTGAGGCCCTTTAACACGGTAAGTGACTGCTTACCGGTTACGTAACTTTTCTTAATATCGATTAACCGGATCATTTTGAGTTTTTGAAAACTAGTAAGACGGATCGCCAAACTAAGTTAATCCATACGGTAACTATTTACTTTCTGTTTTGTGAACTTAGCCTGTCTTATAAGACAGCATTTAGTCGCTTCTTGTTACAATATTGCCACTTCTTTTGATGTGTGGTCAGGTTTTCGCCCCACAGGAACATGATGCATACATTCGGTTTAAGGTTGCTTTTCGTCCCCGCAGATTCAAGGCATCACTGAATGAGTAACCTCCAACTCCGTGGTCTGTGGCGCCACAGACCACGGAGATTAGTCACTGAAATGAGGAACAGCTGAAATTAACTGATCTTTTTGATTATTGAGGCCAGCAATGGCTCCAGGTTATGAGGAAAGCCGGTTCCGTGCCCTTTTTCATCAGCCAGGTAAACCAGTGTTCGTTTTTCCTCCTTGACCCAGACATCGTATTTGTCAAACCACTGATTAAGATGCTCTTTCAATAGCTTAAGTTGAATGGCAAGTCCACCGAAATCAACATCCTTTTTGTTCGTTCGTAAGAACTGTTTATTTGAGTCCAGCCAGGATAGGAGTTCTTTATTGACCCTGCGCATTGAGTGGATAGTCGTACCTCGAATGAGTGCCTGAAGTTCTTTTTCTTCATCATTGAAATGATCGTACAGCTGAAAGAACAACTCATCGTACCCTCCTTTGATGTTTTTAGCCTCTTCCGGGTGATTTTGATGCAATAGTGAGGCAAGACGATCCCGCTTATAATTTTGATCACGGAAAATACTGTTCGACTCTTCCAGGAGATCCGAAAGATCAAAAAGCGCTGAATCACGTGCTTTCTTTTCCGCTGCGCGGGCTCTCAGGCGGTCCAGTAATACTTTCCCAAAATACCCAAGCAATGCAAGCCCTGCCCCTGCTAATGTTTGTGCCAGCCAGTCTTCCATATCCGGAATTGTTTAGTCCAAAATATCAGGATCAATTTAACGGTAACTGCTGCGAAAAGCAATTTGCAATCCAACTCCCTCTTTCACTCCGTGGTCTGTGGCGTCACAGACCACGGAGTTCAAAACTCATCACATCAGAAATTAAATGTTACACCATTGATTTTGGCCTTTTTTAGTAATCCGGAATATGACTCCTGGATAACTCCTAATCCGGGACCAAGCCAGGTAAAATAGCCACATTCATAACAACTATTAGAAAAAGCATACAGATAGCAATTGTCAAAGGTATTAACGCCTAGTTTCAATGTTTCGCTAGTACTGAGGAGGTTCACGTTCCAGATTGACTCGCTGCTGTCCCAATTCGATCCAAACCAAGTACTGTCTTCAAAAGTCCATTGATCCCCAACGCTTGCATCAAACTTGATTAACACTGCCTCAGGCTTCCCCTTTTTCTTCATATAGATATTCCCCCCGGATTTCCTGTAATACACGGTATCCCTATGGGATATCATACGATAATAGTCATGTCCGTCTATAATTTCAATCCTGTCTATTGACCGTGTCGCGATAAATCCAGATCCGTTATCAAATTCCCAATAGTTTCCTAAGCCTAACGGGAAGTAATCTTTACTGTCCAGGCTTTCATTCAGATCGGATTCGGATAGAAAAACTTTTAGAGTTCGAGTTGATTCATCATACCTGGATAGCCTGTTCCTGTAGAAAACCACCTCATCAACTTGGATGAAATTACAACAATTGTTTTGTTGCCATTCAGCATTAAGTTGAAATCCCATTGACAGATCTCCGATTTCAATAAGGAAATTGTGAGTTCCGCTCACCCAATCCTGTGTACCAAGGCATATAAGATTGGCATTGTAGTCCCCTACGAAATCACACCTGACAATGCTATCGGATCCATTTGATACGATGATCTGACTTCGGTCCAGCTTTCCACTTTCAAAAAGGTTATTGCCAAGAGGGTCTAAGATTTCGATATAAAAAAATGGGAAAGGACATGTAGTGTCGTCACATTCGTTACAAGAACAAAGCAATAGAGATAGCACGACCACAGGGAAAATCTTTTTCACTTGCAAACTCATGTGGAGTGACCTCATAAATCTACAAACTAACGGGCCCAATAAGAATACCTGAATAAGCTGGAATTGTTATTAATTGTTAAATAACAGTGGTTAGACCCTCACACCCATGTAAGAAGGAATTCACTTTGTTTTACTATGGTTCATGGCGCCACAGACCACGGAGATTAGAGGAAAATCAATCGATGAACATCAGGCAGTTTTCTAAATAATTTATTTGCTTTAATATCCTGATATAGAAATACATTAAGCCCGGTAATGCCATGATGAAAAGATAAAATGACAACTTCACAGCGAAATCTTCAAAAAGTTTGAGATCTTCAGGTGTTGGTGCAAGCACCCATGATACCAGTGCTGTAACAAACAACGCTATTATTATGCTGGTTAATATTGTCAGACCTCTCCACCAGTTTGAAATTCTTATTTTGACAAGTTCTATTTTGAGTGCACGGTCAATATCCTTATTTGAAAGCCAATCCGGTTTATAAGACAAAATCCTAAGCCCCATTACGATTGAAACTAAACCGCCGTATAGAAGAAAGATGATTAAACTCAGTATTTCAAATAAATCCGTAGCAATTACATATACCCCCAGGATGTTGAAAGTTATATACGCTATTACCGTATACTTATAAGGGGAATCAATTTTGCTTCGCACATAGCAGAGAAAAAACAAGGAAATCAATGCTATTGTAAACAGTATCCAATTACGATAAGAAAACGAAAAAAGTGTGACACTTTTTATGTAACCAGCAAAAACAAGCTCGTGTGCAAATGCATTAATGTAGAACTCTTTTAAAAGAAGGATTACTGTAAACGTTGAGTAGAAATAGGACAATTGGAGGAAATCCTTTTTAAAAGATAGAATCAATGGTTTGACATATGTCCAATGCCAAACCAGTAGTCTGTGCAAGCTAGTTAAGGCGGAAAGTATTAGTTGCGGGAACTTTTTCAAAACCTTCAGTATTTGAAAAATTCTATCAGGATCAATTTAACGGTAACTACTGCGAAAAGCAATATCGAAACTCTGTGATCCAGGGTCCCAGGCAATGAAAATTGGGACAAATCGCAGTAAAACTCTTAATTCTTGTTAAAGCTTGTTATAAGTAGTTAAGCAAGAAGAAATTGTGATCGGATTAAGGATAATTTCAGGCTATGAAAAACGCATTGATCGGGTTAACGCTCCTTTTTTCATCTACACTGTTCGCTCAGGAAAAAATGAAGCCGAATGTCAATGCAACACAATCGATAGATGGAATTGTGAAGGAAGTGTTGAGGATTGTATCCGGAGAAAAAGGCGAAAAAAGAGATCTGGAGTCATTCAGAGATTTATTCTTACCCACAGCTCAGTTCACGGTTCACTCTCACAGTCAATCGGTTTCCAACCCGGTTGAGACGGTTGATCTGGATGAATTCATCGATCTACTTAAGGATCCATATTACGAACAGGGATATTCAGAAACTGAAATCAGCAAAGTTGTTGATGAATACAATGGCATCGCACAGGTGTTTCAGACATATCAAGCCAGGGATTCCGAGGGAGTGGAAGAAAAAGGAATTACCAGCTATCAGCTCGTTCACTTCAATGCCAGATGGTGGATCGTCAATGTCCTTTGGACGGGAAACTCAAACGGTGTAGAGATCCCTGACCACTACCTGGGGAAGTAATATGTTGAAAACGGTTTTTATGAGGCTTTCACTTGATGGTGCAAATCTTTCAAGCTGAGCCATAAAAGGGCGAAACTCCCTGTCCCTGGTCTGTGGCGTCACAGACCACGGAGGTTAAAATTTGCTTCCGGTTTTCAAATGACAGCTCACAACTCCTTCGCCCTTTCCCAGTACTCATCCATCTCGGCGAGGGACATTTCTGCCAGCGTTTTTCCATCCTTTTTGGATTCGGACTCCAGGTATTGGAACCTTTCAATGAATTTTCGATTGGTCCTTTCCAGTGCCTCCTCGGGATTGATGTCAACAAACCTTGCATAGTTGATCAGTGAAAACAGCAGGTCCCCAAACTCATGCTGCGCCTTGTCCTGATCGATAGGCCGGTCACTTCTGACATCAAACTCATTCCTGAATTCATTCATTTCTTCCTCTACTTTTTCCCATACCTGCTCCTTCTTTTCCCAGTCAAACCCAACACCTCTTGCCTTTTCCTGGATGCGCATGGCCTTCACGAGGGCCGGAAGTGAGTTCGGAACGCCACCCAGGACACTTTGATTCCCCTTTTCCTTCAGTTTGATCTTCTCCCAGTTGGCTTTTACGACTTCCTCATCACTGGCATCCACATCGCCATAGATGTGAGGGTGCCTGCGTACGAGTTTGTCGCAGACCTGATTCAATACGCTCCCGATATCAAAGGCCTTTTTCTCCCATCCGATGCGGGCATAAAAAACCAAATGCAACATCAGATCGCCCAGCTCTTTTTTGATTTCGTCCAGGTCGGCTGCCAGAATTGCATCGGACAGCTCATACGTTTCCTCTATTGTAAGATGCCGCAGTGACTCCAGCGTTTGTTTTTTGTCCCAGGGACAGTTTTCCCGCAACTCATCCATAATGGTCAGTAAGCGATCAAATGCTTTTAGCTTTTGTTCCCTGTTCGGGTCAGGAGTCGTAATAATTGAATTTGGCATGAATTATTGCTTGAATTGATGTGTTTATGAGTTGGCAAGTTGCAAAGTTAATGAAGCGATTATCTAACTTTGCGAAAATTTGATCATGGCAACTGTTTTACTTTCGATCGGGCTTATTGCACTCTTTTTCATTGGGATGTCAGTCAGACTCATTTTACTGAAAAAGGGTGAATTCAAAGGTACATGCGCATCACAAAGCCCCTTTCTCAACAAGGAAGGTGCAACATGTGGTTATTGCGGTAAAGTGGTCAGAGCAGGTGATGCCTGTGCAAATCCTGAATCCGAGGTGGAAAAAGTGCTTGCCAAATACAACTGAAACAAAGACATTTCTTAAAACATTTTGGCGTAAACCTAATTTGCTCATATTTGCGCCCCAAACAAACTAAAATCCATTGACACTCATTAAATCCATATCGGGCATCCGCGGGACTATAGGCGGTGCCGAAGGAGAATCATTGACACCCGTTGATGTGGTGAAGTTTGCCTCTGCCTTTGGTCAGTGGCTGAAAAAAGATGATCATGACCTTAAAATTGTGATCGGCAGGGATGCCCGCCCGTCAGGCAAGATTATTTCATCTCTTATTTCGAATACGCTCCAGGCGCAGGGGTTCAACGTAGTAGACCTGGGGTTATCTACGACTCCT
Organism: Cyclobacteriaceae bacterium; assembly: GCA_028278225.1. Lineage (GTDB taxonomy): Bacteria > Bacteroidota > Bacteroidia > Cytophagales > Cyclobacteriaceae > JANQEU01. The sequence goes on along the minus strand of JANQEU010000095.1, from coordinate 162,130 downwards.
ACGGTGGAAATGGCAGTGGCCAATGAAGCTGCGACAGGAGGGATAATCATTACGGCCAGTCATAATCCTTCCGGCTGGAATGCCTTGAAATTACTAAACGGTAAAGGTGAATTCATAAGCGCTTCGGATGGCAGGGAAGTGCTGGATCTGGCTGAATCGGGGTCCGTACTTTTCGAGGAGGTAAAAAAATTCGGTAGTTACACTACAAATCAGGATTATATTGACTGGCACATTGACCGGATCCTGGAGTTGGATCTTGTGAATGTCGACCTTATCAAAGAACGTAAGTTCAGGATAATCATCGATGCAGTCAACAGTACGGGAGGTATAGCCGTTCCCAGATTGCTTCAAAAACTGGGAGCAGAAGTAACGGAATTATACTGTGAACCGGACGGTGCATTCCCGCATAATCCGGAACCACTACCGGAAAACCTGACTCAAATTTCAGGCGACATTGAATCGGGGAATTATGACCTGGGAATTGTGGTGGATCCCGATGTCGACCGGCTGGCGCTTATCAGCGAAGATGGACAGCCTTTCGGAGAAGAGTATACATTGGTCGCAGTGGCCGATTATGTCCTCAGCAAAAAGCCGGGGAATACGGTGTCCAACCTTTCTTCTACAAGGGCACTGCGGGATGTCACTGAAAAAAGAGGCGGAAAATATTTTCCGGCAGCGGTCGGTGAGGTGAATGTTGTCCGTAAAATGAAGGATGAAAATGCCGTAATAGGAGGAGAAGGAAACGGAGGGGTTATCTTCCCGGAACTTCACTACGGACGTGACGCCCTGGCGGGAATTGCATTATTCCTTTCCCATCTGGCCGAATTCGGTAAAAGTGCCGCAATGTTGAGATCGACATATCCAAATTATCACATATCCAAGAACAAAATTGAACTCACCCCGGATATTGATATAAACCGGGTCCTGGATGAGTTGAAAACCAAATATAGCGGCAATCCGATCAATACCGTGGATGGCATAAAAATCGAGTTTGACCGTGAGTGGGTGCACCTGCGAAAGTCAAATACGGAGCCGATAATCCGTATTTTTGCAGAATCGGATTCTCTGGCTACTGCCGAGCATCTCGCAAACAAGTTGATATCTGATATAAAGGAGGTAGTTTCCGAAAATACTATGGAATAATGAAGGTCTATTTAGACAACGCCGCTACCACTCCCCTGGACCCTGAGGTCTTTGAAGCGATGAGGCCTCTGATGACTGAAAAGTTTGGAAATCCTTCGTCCATCCATTCTCATGGCCGTGAGGTGCGGTCGCTGATCGAAGTATCCCGGAAAACTGTTTCAGAACTACTCAATACCTCACCCTCCGAAATATTTTTCATGTCAGGAGGCACGGAGGCCGATAATACGGCGCTCTTGTGCTCAGTGGAATCTTTGGGAATTGATCATATTATCACCTCAAAACTTGAACACCCTGCGGTTCTCCGAACGGCGGAGTCAATGGAAAAGAAGGGGGTCGAACTGGATTATGTCCAAACGGATGGCAGTGGTAATATTCTATTGGATCACCTGGAGTCATTGCTGAAGAAAGGTAAAAACTCACTGGTTTCGTTGATGCATGCCAACAATGAAATTGGGAATTTAGTCGACCTTACGGAAATCGGAGGATTGTGCCGTGAATATGGTGCGAAATTTCACAGTGATACGGTTCAGACCATCGGACATCTCCCTCATGATCTGCAATCCCTGCCAATAGATTTCATAGTGGGTTCGGCGCATAAATTCAATGGGCCAAAAGGCATTGGCTTTCTGTATATCCATCATGAGACTAAGATCCACCAATTCGTTCAGGGAGGTTCACAGGAACGCAATATGAGGGGCGGGACTGAAAATGTGTACGGCATTGTCGGGCTGGCAAAAGCCCTTGAAATATCCTACTCCGGAATGGCAGATCACCGAAAACACATGGAGGGATTAAAAAAGCGGATGATCACAAAACTACAGCGTGAAATTCCGGATGTGTGGTTCAATGGTGAATCGGCCGATTTTGATAAGAGCCTGTACAAAGTACTCAGCGTGAGTTTGCCGGAAACCGCAGGCAATGAAATGCTGCTGTTCAATCTTGACATCAATGGTATTTCCGCCTCGGGAGGAAGCGCCTGCGCCAGCGGATCCAACATTGGCTCACATGTGCTGACAGAACTGGATACTGACCCTAACCGGCCGGTAATACGATTTTCATTTGGCAAGGATAATACAGAAGAAGAAGTCGATTACGTCGTTGACAAATTAAGTGAGATCATAAGTGTAGGTGTGTAAGTATTTTGCGATAGTCTTCTCTTTCTTCCTGGTTTATCAGTCAACCAGTCAGGGACTTGCTTTTCAACCAACCAACTCACCTCATATTACGAGATACACTGTAATCGGCCAGGAGGGAGCTTTTGATATTCTATCGGATTCTCTTATCACCGCCATAGCCATCAAATCCCCGGAACGAGGTGAGTTTTTCCTCCTTGAGGGTCAACTTCGAAGAAACATACCCCTGGATGAGGATGTCTTGCCATTCACTTATTTTCTATCCCTGGACGAACCTGTCTACAATATCAGAATCGAAAGTGATCAGACTGATTTTGAGATCTACCTGATTCACAGCGGATCAGTAGAAAAGATCGAACATCAATCTGCCCGATACGAATCGATAATGGAATGCGGCGATCCCCTGGAGTATATTCCCCAATCGGATTGGAGATCAGGCTTACCAGATCCGAATTATACGAGATCATTCCATTCTGTAAACCATAATATCATTCACCATTCTGCAGGATCCAACACAAATACCAACTATACGCAGGTAGTCAGAGACATATACCTCTTTCACACGGAGGTAAACGGCTGGTCAGATATTGGCTATAATTACCTGGTTGCCCAGGATGGCACATTGTACGCAGGCCGTGACCCCGGGAGCGGTAGTCAAGACCTGGTAAGAGGCGCTCATTTTTGTGGTAAAAATACCGGTACGCTTGGGGTTTGTCTCCTTGGCAATTTTGAGACAGCCGAGCCTTCCCAGGAAGCGCTGAACACCCTGGAAAGTTTTCTGGTTTATTCCCTGATCAATCTCGAACTGGATCCGTTTGATTCCTACAATCATACTGGCGGTCTGTTGGGAACCATCGCCGGACACAGAGACGGCTGTGCCACGCTATGCCCGGGAGCGAATCTCTATCCAAAGATCGAAGACCTGAAAATGACTGTCTCGGCCCGTATCGATTCCTGTTTCCAACATGTGCTGCAGCTGGCGTTTTCTACCAATTCAACGCTGGTTAAAGTTGGGGAGGAAATAGTTTTTGAAAATGAAAGCACCGGCTACACGGAATTTGAATGGCATTTTGAAGGGGGAATTCCTGTCATCAGCGAAGAAAGGCAAGCCGCCACTACTTATGACTTCCCGGGAGAATACGATGTACTTTTGATCGGTTCTAAAGGAGAGGAAGTGGATTCACTGTTTTATGAAGACTATATAAAAGCGAGCTACCTCACAAAAGATCCCTGGATCTTTCCTAATCCTATGACCGGTTCCGATGTGCTGAAGGTCGATTTCAGGGATGAGATAAGTTCCGTGGTATTGATGACCATCTCGGGATCAGTAATTGCCAAATTGACTCAAGATCAGGCTCAATTTCCTGATCTTAAACCCGGAACTTACCTGTTAAAAGTGGTCGCCGGAAACGCTGTGTTTACAAAAAAACTACTTGTCCGATAGGTCAAATTCAACCATAGGCAAATCCCAACAATACCCTGGTCAAAAGGATAATTGCCAGGAGGAACATCGATAGCCAGACCCCGTTGATGACAATACCGGCGACGGCATAACCCCGGCCTTCTTTTGAATCCAGCGTTTTATAAAGGTTTAGTGCAGATCTTCCTTTTACAAACCCAAATATGACCAACGCCAGGGTACCAAAAGGGAGTATGGCGGTCACGGGGATAACTCCCAATGCTGCCCAGAAAGATGTCTTTCCCTGCTTTATCGCCGATTGCAACTTCTCATCCTGTGTCAGGACCGTATCCCGGACTACACTCGCTATGAATTCCTCCTGGTTTACCGGCAGCTCTTTGGAAATCTTCGGTGATGATTTTCCCATGGGACTTTGAGGAACTTTCGCAACGAGATCATGAAGCTCCGGCCCTGTTAACATACCGATTCCCTCCGGCAGACCGGAAGTGACGGCAAAATCATGATCCAAAGGATTTGGTATCACCTGACTGACTTTTACTTTCTCCGGTCTATTCGTCTTCTTAAACCTGAAATCATGGGAGATGCTGGCATTTTGAAAGGCCTTATCTGGGTCTGGGCAAATCGCTACTCTCGAAGGCACACATCCCAGGAAAATTATTGCCAAAATTGCGAAACAGATATCCTTCATTTCATGGTCATTATGCCCCCCATCAATTTAATACCGTACCAGAGGTTGGCTATTCGAAGGTTTTCATTGGCTGCATGCTGATTGTTGTCATGGTTAGCGATCGGGACGATAATAGCCGGTTTATCCAGTATATCGGTAAAAAGATAAAGCGGCAGAGAGCCTCCCAGTGTCGGCAGAAGAATGAGGTCGTCATTTGTAACCTGCCTCGCTCTTTCTACGACCATTTTGGCAAATTTATCATTCATGGATGTCCTGGCGGCAGGATAGCCACTTCCCCTGGTGACCCTGGCAATCTTTGAGTGTTTCAACCGGGTTTCTTCATCCGGGTCCTCCCTTACGATGTGATACCCCTGCTTCCTGATGTGCTCCTCCACCAGGTCTTTCATCTTTTCAGGATCGCAGCCTTTTACCAGCCTGATCCCCAAAGACGCTGTGGCATGCGAAGGAATGACATTTCTGGCGAGGGTTCCCACATTTCCGCTGCTCAGGCCTCTGACAGTCAGTGAGGGGTACAGCAATCTTTCGTAAAGTGACCCGGAGCCTTCCGTATCATTCAACCCCAATTCCTTCTTAAGTGCTTCATCAATTGCAGGGATATTGGCCAGGGCCTCAATCTCAATAGCGTTAAGCGGTTCCACATCGTCGTAAAATCCATCGATGATGACATTGCCGTCATCGTCTTTCATGCTTCCTATCAGCTTCGAGATAAGCTGGCCAGGGACAGGCGCCCAATTTCCGTAGTGACCGCTATGCAAAGATCTGTTCGAACCATAAATTGTAATTTCCATTCCTGTAACTCCCCGGACGCCAAAAACCAGCTGAGGTTTTCCCGATTGGTGCACGGGACCATCGCAAAACATCCAGAGATCAATTTCATCAATAAGCTCCCGGTGGTCTTCCAGGTATCTTCTGAGTTGTTGAGATCCCGCTTCCTCCTGACCTTCAAAGAAGAAAACAAGGTTTGAGGTAATCTTCAGATTATTTTCCCTGATGGCATCCAGTGCCGTGAGAATCGAGATTATCGGGGCTTTGTCATCCCCGGCGGAGCGTGCATATAATCGCCATTCAGAATTGATTTGATCACTTGCTTTGGGCATGGGAATGACCTTGCCGCCTTTGTCTAATGCCTGGTCATAAAGTGTTGGTTTCCATGGATCATTTTTCCATCGGGTCTTGTCCACAGGTTGACCATCATAGTGGACGTAAAGGGCAAGTGTGCGATCCGAATTTTCTGCCGGCAGGTATCCATAGATAATGGGTGGCGTCCCTACCATTCTCAGCAGTTTTGCTTCTACCCCGCGTTTTTTCAATTCCGCCACAATGTAGCCGGCGTTCTTGTTGATGTTGGGAAGATCTGCCGCAACATTGGGATATGAAAGAAGCGTAGCAAAATCGCCCAGGATCTGTGCCCCGTTCTTTTCAATATGCCGGTCAAATATCTCAATGCCGGGCTGGGCATGGAGACGAACGACAATGCAGCAAATTGCAAGCAGGAAAAAGGTCTTCATTTTGGGTTGATTTGAAATAACGACGACAATTTATGATAATCACATTGATGCTGAAAATTAATGAACTTAGTTTCGGTCAATGGAACCCCTGATATCTATTATTATTCCGGTGCTCAATGAGGAACAAAGGATAGCGTCGACCATCACCCATGCTTTAGATGTGGCTTTTTCCCCGGGAAACATTGAGATCATTGTAGTAGATGCCGGCAGCGCAGACAGGACTGTGCTGTCAATTCCTGCGGGCTGCCGGCTTTTTCAGGATGCGGCGCTGGCAGGCAGGAAATATGCCAGTCTAAACCTGGGTATCAAACAAAGTAATGGAAATATCCTGGTGTTTCTTGATGCGGATACTTTGCTTCCTGACAATTTTGATAAAGAGATAATGGAGCTGCTCCGGACACCGGGAGTAGTCGGAGGCGCATTTGAACTGGAATTCTCAAAATCCAGTCTGAGGTTAAACTTACTTCAAGTACTCAATCAGGTCAGATACAGGTTTCATAAAGAATATTTTGGTGACCAGGCTGTTTTTTGCAGGAGAAAGGCAGCCGTCGAGATTGGAGGATTTCCGATCGAGCCTATTATGGAAAGTGCTTATTTCTGTAGAAAATTAGCTAAGACAGGTACATTAAAACTGATCCGGGCATCGGTAAAAACCTCGGCGAGAAGGTTTGAGGAAAACGGATTCTGGAAGGTGTTCTTATTTGACCTCAAAGTGTGGCTACGGTTCAGATTAGGCCTTCCTACCGGGAAGTACGGCTATACATATTGGCGTGTGAATCAAACAAATCCGGACAGGGTAGTCAGTTCAGGATGATTTCCTTCAGGCATTGTACCCACTTTTCCTCTGTATTTAAGCCCGGCACGAGATCCCACCTTTCGCCTCCGGCCTTCAGAAATTTTTCCCTATAGGTTTCACCAACTTCGATAGTTGTTTCGAGACAATCGGAAACAAAGGCCGGTGAAAATGCCAGCACTTTTTTTGAACCGTTCATTGCCAAATCCTTAATTACATCTTCAGTATATGGTTTGATCCACTCGGATCTCCCGAGCCTGGATTGAAAGCATACGGTGAACCGGTCAGGAGGTATCCTGAGAAGATCTGTAACCAGCCTTGTAGTTTCAAAACACTGCGCCCTGTAACAAAACCTGTTTGACGCTGTATATGAATAGCAGCAATCTCCCAACCGGCAATAATCCCCGTTTGATCCCTTCATGATCTGTCTTTCAGGCAGACCATGGTAACTGAAGACAAAGTGATCGTAATCCGTCTGATCCATCAGCTTCCTGCCCTGGCTTGCAAGGGCTTCAATGAATAATTTATGGTCATGGAACTGGGATGTAAAGACAATTTCCGGAAGGATCTGCCACCTTCCCATGATCTTCATAACTTTTTCATGCACTGATCCGGTAGTGGCGGAAGCATATTGCGGGAAGAGCGGAATAACATGGATTTTTCGCACCTCATATTTTCGAAGCCTTTCCAATCCTGCTTCGATCGAAGGGCGCTGATATCTCATGGCAAAATCAACAATAAAATCTTCACCTAATTCTTTTTGTAGTAAACCGACGAGGTCTTCCGTGTAAAATTTCAGGGGAGAACCCCTTTCCGTGAATAACTTCCTGTACTCCTTTGCGGACTTTGGCGCCCGGAACGGAGCAATGATGAGGTTGACCAAAACCCACCTGCCCATAAACGGAATGTCTATCACTCTTTTATCCATTAGGAACTCCCGAAGATATTTCCTGACATCAGGGACCGAAGTGGAATCAGGGGTGCCAAGGTTTACAAGAAGAATTCCGGTTTTTTTCAATTTTAATTAAGAATGTTCGCTTCCCAGATGATAATTCCATAGGCCGTGAATCTTACGAATCGAAGCAGTGAAATCCATACGAATTTCCTAAGCCTGTATTTCACTGCGCCTACCAACATACAGATCCCGCTAAACGGAAGCGGAGTCAGCGCTGCCACAACGACAAGAAAACCACCATAGCGATTAAAATGTTTATCAAATCTTTTCAGGTAATTCCTTCGAAGTAAGCGGTATAGCCTGGTGCTATTGAAATAAGACCCGATATAATAACCTATTAATCCCGCGAAATATGACATGAATGCCAATGCTGCAACATTTTCCAGGTATATGATTATATTTTCATGTCTCAGGGCCCAAAACATAAACAGTTCCGGTGGGATTATTCCAAACACCAGTTCGGAAATCAGAAAAATTGAAAAAACGGCCGGAGCATTATCATAAAGTGGCCCCAGCAAAACCTGGAGATCAAAGTCAAGGTTCTTCTTGGCCCACAAATAAGCTGTGACGAGGACGGCCAGCCATATTAGACCGCGCAACAAATTCCGCAAAAGGAATTTTGTCTTTTCCGTGACCTTGCTTTCCTTCAGTTCTGACATAGAGATTGTTGTAATAACAACAAACTGCTAAAATAGGTTGTTATGATTCTTAGTTTTTGCTCACGGGTGGTTTTTTGTTGGCCGGTTTCTGTTTTTTATACGAAACTACCCAGTACGGGTCGTCAAGTTCAGTATACCTCCCGAAAAACTGGGTCAGGATGATCTTAACGGCATAATTCAGACGATTGACTGCATCCCTGTAATAGTCCAGGCGATTTTGCGGATGGTAAATGAAGAATTTGATGATTGGAAATGATTTGGTACGTAATTCACCAAGCGCTTTTGTGACGGCACCTTCCGACAGATCTCCTTCTATGATGGTAATAGCTTCCTCACAATTTTTTCCCAATCCAAGAATCAGCTCCGCATAGATCTCGTTGACGGCACCTTCCGTGCCTTTGTACACCTCTGAAGTCTCTTCGCAAAAAGCCTTAAGAATCCTCAACCCCGGGAGGCTCATCGCTGCCTCGGTAAAAACATCCGGCTGCCACAGGATCTCACGGTAAGTAAAGATCTCGGGAAGAAGCTCGGTATCGTAGGATTCGTCATTTTTAAGTTCGACGAGGATCCTCTGACTTATTTCCTCAATATTGACATTTGAAGCATGCAGGCTATAGCTCCAGTCATCATCCTGGTGATCAATCAAATCAATGAAGTTCCATATTTCATTAAGGGTAATTTTCAACTTCAGACTCCTTTCGAAATAAAAATAAGTAAGCTTTTAGATATGTTACCATATTCCTTGAAATGAATTATTAAAGATTTGATAACACCCCGTCAAAGATATCGTTAACTATGTTTAGTATGCTTGCATAACAAACAGTGATGAACCGCAAAGCTTCGCCACAATATTTCGACGGTCATAAATTTATCACAATTTCAGACCTCCCTGTTGACCAGTCTTCAATGTTTTCGAAGTGGATAAGAACCGATAGCTTCATTCCTAACCGTATAAATGGCGAAAAACTCATCAAATATGAAGATTACGAGCACTGGTTTGAACTTCACTACACCACAGAAAAAAATTTAGATCAACTCCTCTGAAACTACTCTCTCATTTTCTTCTCCGCTAACTTTTTTTTGCTAATTTCATTTCATGGATAAGCTATGGGTGGAGAAAGATGTCCCCGGTCCGGAGGAAGTCAAGTCGCTTTCTCAGCAACTGAATATTAATGAGCAACTGGCAACTCTTTTGATACAACGGGGGGTTACGGACTTTGAAAAAGCCAAACACTTTTTTCGTCCATCTCTGGGTACGTTGCACGACCCTTTCCTGATGAAGGATCTGGATATCGCAGTCAATCGCATTTCGGAAGCAATAGCAAAGCAAGAGTATATTCTGGTTTATGGTGATTATGATGTGGACGGGACTACTGCCGTGGCTTTGGTTTACAGCTTCTTGAAGAAATACACGGACAATGTGAAGTACTACGTGCCGGATCGATATACCGAGGGCTATGGCCTGTCCAGTAAGGGAGTGGAATGGGCGGCAGCTCAGAACGTGACACTTCTGATCACCCTGGATTGCGGCATCAAAGCTTTTGAAAATGCCGCTTTGTCAAAACAATTGGGCATTGACCTTATCATCTGTGATCATCATCGTCCCGGTGAAAACTTGCCGGAGGCTGTTGCGATTCTGGATCCTAAAAGGGACGATTGCCAATATCCCTACAAAGAACTTTCAGGCTGCGGTGTGGCTTTCAAGTTACTCAGCGGATTCTGTTTACAAAATACAATCGATCAAAAAGAGCTATGGGAATACATGGATCTTGTGGCTGTTAGTATTGCCTCCGACATTGTCCCGATAACCGGTGAAAACCGGATACTTTCTTTTTATGGGCTCAAAAAACTGAACCGGGACCCACTGCCCGGTCTGAAATCGTTGATTGAAATTTCAGCCCTTAACCCACCGATTGGTGTATCGGATGTTGTATTCTACATTGGTCCGAGGATCAATGCCGCCGGCCGGCTCACACATGCCAGGGAGTCGGTCCGCCTATTGATCGGAAATTTCGAGGATGACCTGGATGAGTTTACCCGGCAGCTGAATCAGATCAATTCCGAAAGGAGGGATTTTGATTCTTCCATTACAGATGAGGCTCTGGAGATGATCGAAAGTGATGATAACATCAGAAATGCCAAGAGCACCGTGCTTTTTAAAAAAGACTGGCACAAAGGGGTGATCGGCATTGTCGCTTCCAGATGCACAGAAGTATACTACCGGCCCACGATCATCCTGACGGAGTCAAATAAAAAAGCCACCGGTTCAGCCCGGTCAGTGAATGGTTTCGATATTTATGAGGCCATATGTGAGTGCGACGATCTCCTTGAGCAATACGGAGGACATACCCATGCGGCGGGTCTTACGCTGGCATTGGAAAATGTCAAAAAATTCCGGGAAAAATTCGAAGAAGTGGTCTCACGGACCATTAGTGAGGATCAATTGACCCCAAAATTGTTAATTGATCTTAAAATTGACTTTGAATTCATCGATTTCAAGACAAACAGCGTTTTATCCCAAATGGCTCCATTTGGCCCGGAAAATTTGCAACCTACGTTTCTTACCGAAGAAGTTTTTCTGAAGTATCCGATTCAGATCATCAAAGAAGAGCATCTGAAGATGACTTTATGCCAAAAAGGCAACACCAGGGGCATTCCGGCAATTGGGTTTGGAATGGCAGGGCTGGCCGAACAAATCAACATGGAAGATCCATTTAAAATTGCCTATCACATCGACGAAAACAATTATTTGGGCAACAAATCCCTGCAACTTATTCTGAAGGATCTGAAATTCTATGACTAATTTGCGGCGCTGGTAATATGGAGTTAAGAGCTGAATCTTTAGTCAAAAAGTACAAAAAGCGAATTGTGGTCAACCAGGTTTCCGTGCGTGTGAAACAGGGTGAGATCGTTGGTTTGCTAGGTCCTAACGGGGCGGGCAAGACTACTTCGTTCTATATGATCGTGGGATTGATAAAGCCAAATGATGGGAAGATCTTTCTGGACAATGAGGAGATCACTGATCTTGCCATGTATAAACGTGCAAAAAAAGGTATCGGATACCTGGCGCAGGAAGCTTCCGTATTCAGAAAACTATCTGTGGAGGACAACCTGATGGCTGTGCTGGAGATGACCGATCTTCCCAAATCTGTCCAAAAGGAGAAAACTGAAGCCCTGTTGGAAGAATTCAGTTTGACTCATGTTCGGAAAAACCTGGGGATGGTGCTTTCCGGGGGTGAACGGAGAAGGACTGAAATCGCCAGAGCGCTGGCAGTTGATCCCCACTTTGTCCTGTTGGATGAACCTTTTGCAGGAGTTGATCCCATAGCCGTCGAGGAAATTCAGGGAATTGTTGCTAAATTAAAAGACAAGAACATTGGGATTCTGATAACGGATCATAATGTGACTGAGACTTTATCCATCACAGATCGCGCGTATTTGATGTTTGAAGGCAAACTGCTACGATCCGGAACGGCAGAAGAACTGGCGGCAGATGAGCAAGTTCGTCGGGTATATCTTGGCAGGCATTTTGAACTGAAACGAAAAATATAAGCTGGAACTGCTTAACTCCATACTGACCTGGGTAATGAAGAAAAGGATCCACCAGATCGAGCTCTTCATCAAATATCCGTGCGATGTGCAAAACGAACTGCTCGAGGGCCTCATGAAGAAGGCACAAAAGACGGAATACGGAAAAAAGTTTGATTTCCAAAGCATAAAAACTGTCGGGGAATTTCAACGCAGGGTTCCCGTGGTTTCATACGAGCAAATTTTTCCTTTTATCGACAAGGTCATGCACGGCGAGAAAAATGTCTTGTGGCCGGGAGACGTCAAGTGGTTTGCCAAGTCGTCCGGCACTACAAATGACCGAAGCAAATTCATTCCCGTATCGCCTGAGGCCCTGGAAGATTGCCATTTCAAAGCCGGGAAGGACATGTTGTCGATTTATTTCAACAATTACCCCGAGTCAAAAATATTTACGGGGAAAAACCTTGTGATCGGAGGCAGCCATCAGGTAAACCAATTGGATGCAAATGCCAATTCTTATTATGGTGATGTTTCTGCAGTACTGATAAGCAATTTGCCCTGGTGGGCGCAAATGGTAAGAACACCATCGTTGGATATCGCCCTGATGGATGAGTGGGAGGCAAAGATTGAAAAGATGGCCAATCTGTGTATGGAGGAAAATGTAACAAGCATTTCCGGCGTGCCGACCTGGACTATCGTTTTACTTGAGAAAATTCTTCACAAAAAGAATGCCGGTGACATAAATGAGATATGGCCGCATCTGGAGGTATTTTTTCATGGTGCCGTAGCTTTCGGACCTTATGAAAAGTTATTCAGGCGCCTGATACCGAAGGACACTATGAATTACATGGAAACCTATAATGCTTCAGAGGGATTTTTTGGCATACAGGATCAACGGGACAGTAAGGAAATGCTGCTGATGCTGGATTATGGTATTTTCTATGAGTTTCTTCCAATGGAGGAATGGGAAAGTGAAAACCCTAAGACACTTACCTTAAGTGAAGTAGAAACGGGTAAAGTCTATGCACTCATAATTTCCACCAACGGTGGTCTTTGGAGATACAAAATTGGTGATACAGTTATATTTACATCGCTGGACCCTTATCGCATCAAAATCGCCGGAAGGACCAGGCATTTCATTAACGCGTTTGGGGAGGAACTGATGATTGAAAATGCCGAAAGCGCCATAGCTTCTGCATGTGACATTACACATGCCGAGATCGAAAACTTCACAGCTGCACCTCATTATCTTGGTGAAGGTCAGAAAGGGGGACACGAGTGGGTGATAGAGTTTATCAATGACCCTGACGACATGACCCGTTTTACGCAGGTGCTGGACGAGAAGCTGCGTGAAATCAATTCGGATTATGACGCTAAACGTTACAAGGATATTGCACTAATAGCACCAATCATTCACAAGGCAGACCGGGGGACATTTCATTACTGGATGAAGAAGAGAGGGAAACTTGGAGGTCAGAACAAAGTACCTCGTCTGGCTAACGACCGGGAGTATATTGATGACCTGCTGGAGGTCCTGCAGATTCAGTCTGCGACATGAGCGGAAACGGCCCCCCACTATCGCAGCTCCCCTGCTATCCCGGTTTTAAACTTGCTATAGCTTGTATCTACCCCTGGTTTTAGAACTTAGGCAGTAATAGTTAGTTTTTTATGAACTTGAATTGATTTTTGTTCAATCCGATGTAAATGTCTATTATGTACAGACCGGGCTTTAGAGAGCTTACATCTACAGGCCTCATGTTTGAACCCTGTAAATCATGTTTTAATATATGCCCGCTCAAGTCCATGATTGTGTATCTAAACGAATTCACACTTTCGCCTTTCATCATTAATCGATCCACTGCCGGATTCGGATAAATTTCCACATCCGTGAAGCCCGGCTCCCGGGAACCCAGTATTGTTATTTCCATACAGCGTGAAAAAATGGAACATTCACCATCCGCTATCTCCACTTTATAGCTGCCGGAAGCAGATACCGTAAACGATTGATTGGTAGCCCCTTCAATTGGACTGTTAGTGTCACAATTATACCATTGATAGCTAACTGCATCCGCCGCAGTAGCAGATAATGTTAGCTCATCCAGTCCAATGGAATTATCTATGAAGCACGTTCCATTCAAATAGACAACCGATATGGGAGCCATATTCTGTAATAAATCCGGAGAGCCTGTCATTGCAAAATCCGTCCTGCCATCCTTATTGATATCGGCAACATCTGCGCCCGCAAAAGTTACCCACTCCAGGCCATTGGTCTCTGCCTGGCGAAATTGACCGTCTCCGGCACCAAGGAAAATCTTTGTTGATGTCGATCCAACCATCAGTATATCTGCCCATTCGTCGGCGTTGAAATGTGCTATCTTTACCTGGCCATTTATTACACCGGGGAATGATGTATTAGCCTCAAATACACCCGATCCATCATTCGTATACAATTTGGAAATTGCTGTTGTCCCGTCGAAACCGGTTAAAAGCACGTCCTGATCGCCATCAAGATCAAAGTCAAAAAAGTTTGCAGGACCTGCAGTTGCAGTAAAGACTGAATTGTCGGAGGCTGTGTAATTACCAATTCCGTCATTTTTATAAAGGATAGCCGATAAATGTTCAGGTGAATCGATGATATTATCCGTAGAAGATGCGCCCGTCACCATTAAATCCAGATCACCGTCTCCCTCTATGTCCCCAAATGCCAAACCCGGATATTTAACTCCGACAAATTCGTTACCGGACTCGGTAAATTGTCCGGTGCCGTCATTAAGATAAAGTTTACAAATATTGCCGCCGGAGCCCACCCCTGCAATTACCAGGTCAGGATCCGAATCCCCGTCTACATCTCCAAACTTGGAACGAGAAAACATAGCGCCCTCTACCATGATATCTGAATTTTGGGTAAAATTTCCGGAACCATCGTTGATCAAAAAGAATGCAGCCAGTCTAAATCTTGGATCTTGTCCGATCATAAAGATATCCAAATCCCCATCCCCATCAATATCTGCAGAGGAGATCGACCCCCGCAGTATACCGTCAAGAGTGGCACGATGATCCTTGTAAAATTTGCCGGACCCGTCACCTGTATAGATCTCAACAAGTACCTCACTAAATCCATTGGCGGCATCGGTAAATCCGGAAATGATCAGGTCAGGATATTGATCATTGTTGAAATCTTCCAGAAGAAGCGACGCGTCAGTGACTTCCAGAAGTTTGGATCCATTGTAATCCTGGAAATCACCGGATCCATCGTTCCGGTACATGCCGGATTTTTGCAAACCCGTAATAATAATATCGGGATCCGTATCCCCATCAACATCCAGAAAATCTGTAGTGCCATTACGAACTTCTATAAATGGGGTAGCTTCTTTCGGAGTAAAAATTCCCGACCCATCATTAAGATAAAGTTCCGAGTCCACTATCGAGGGTCCGGTCGTACCTGCAATCAGGAGATCCAGGTCCAGGTCTGCGTCCACATCAGCCAGGGTCATTGAGGTTTCCTGAAATCCCTTTACAGATGGATTCTCAATTTCCGTGAACAAGCCTGAACCATCATTTCTAAAGAATTTAGTGAGGAGAACGGACTGCATGTCTATAATGGACCTGCCGGCAATAATAAGATCCGCGTCATTATCATTGTCCAAATCAGCAAAATTGATGTCAGCACCTGTTACAGGGGCGAAATGATTACGGCCATCAAACGTAAAATTGCCTGCACCATCATTTACATATGTCAATATGGTGTCACCGTCCATCGCCTCGCCGCTCAGAAAAAGGTCAAGATCTGAATCATTGTCAATATCCTGAAGAATAATGAAGCCTTCCCGTATCCATTCAATTGTGTTGTCCTGCCTTTTATCAAATGATCCTGAGCCATCATTCATGAAAAATGAAAAGATCCTGTCAGAATCGTCACCGGAGATGACGATATCATTATCACCGTCACCGTCAACATCGCCGACATCATTAGGGCTGTCTCTGAAATCAGTTAAACCGGAATTGAGTACATCGAAATTACCAGTACCATCATTCATGTAAATCCCTTTGTTCTCATAGCCCGAAATAACCAGATCAGGATCCCCATCCCCATCCAGGTCAGAGAAATTTACCGAACCGTATTCCGATGGGAAATCGCTCCCAGGATCAAATGGCTGATTCTCAGCAATGGTGAATCGTCCCATTCCTTCGTTGATATAAAGCGCTGTTTCGTCTCTGGAAAGGATCAAAATGTCAATATCACCATCCAAGTCCACGTCGGCTTTATCGGAATCACTCCATCTTGCACTGAGGATATCAATTTCGCTTTGTATTCTGACAAATTCCAAATCCTGTCCGACAACCTCGTATCCGACTGCAATTATGAAGACTGTATACCAAAATTTTTTAATCATCATTTCCTGGAAAATATCAAAAAGTAAAAATTAAGCAGTTTATGTAAAATTCAAGTGATACGGATGCACCATGGATTGCACATACTTATTGATATAAATATAGTAAAAAGCGGTAATCATGCAGAGTTTGCGGATTTGCAATATACCAGCTACCGCAGTTTCAAACTTGCGATAGCAATGCAACAGGGCCGGCTTCTTCAGTTGTTACTTGTATGAATCCTTACTTCAAGATATCAGGGGTCAATTCTTTGATAGTTTCCACACTTACCCAAAAAATATCCAGGTTTCCATTTCTTGTGCTTGTAAAGAACAGGTACTTTTCATCCGGGGTCAAAATAGGCCGGTTTTCGGATGCTTCGGAATTAATCCTTTCTCCTAAATTTATTGGATCTGTCCATTCACCATCTTCCAGTTCGAATGCCACAAACAGATCATCTCTTCCCAGGCTCCCCTTTCGATCTGAACTAAAAATCAGAAAACTGCCGTCAGCGGAAATACAAGGATCATGGTCCACTCCTGCAGCATTTATTTTTGGCCCCAGATTCTCAACTGACAAATATTTCCCGTTTTCGGGCACTGACCTGTATATGTCTGCTCTGCCTATGCCACCCTCACGATTGCTGAAAAAATAAAGAACGCCATCTCTGGTTATCGAGGGCCAAACATCGAAGTATTCTGTATTGATAGGATAAGCTAGTTTTTCCGGTTCACCCCACTGGTCCTGATCATATTTTACTTTCCAGATGTCCAGGTTTGTGATAGATCCGTTCTCATCAAGAGGCAACCACCACCCATACCAAATTTCTTTCCCATTTACCGGGTTCGGATGGTTGAAGTACCAGGGTTTTCCGGGATATTTGGTGAGAACGGGACCTGACCAGCTACCATTTGTTTCCTGAAAGATATAGACAGGATAGTTTTCCCAATCGGTAAAACCCTTGGGGGTTCTGTCAAAAATTATGCAACTGCCGTTATCGAAAACCCCATATAACGCTTCCCTTTCATTTGTTGAGATAATTCCGGGAGCGAAAAGTTCTGCAGTTTCCGAAGGTGGTTTTTGACCAAGATACGGGCCTTTCAACTTTGAGTAACCGGGATCCTGATTTGTCTCAACCTGGGAAAAGCTGGTGATCCGAACTAAGAATATTAGTGAAAAAGATATTAGTGTTTTCATATTTCCATTCTAATATGTTTGCTAACGACACTCTTTGGCATAGGTTCCGGAGTCCAATCAGCAATAGAAGATAGCTCCCCCATTGCAGCAGCGTGTTCAATGCCTGTTCAGTCTTCTTCCGGGATGTAGTTCACGTAATTCTCCCACTTATCCAGTACTGTCCGGAAATCCTTCGGTAAGTCCGAGTCAAACCTGACGTGTTCATTACTTACCGGATGCCTGAATCCAAGCGTTTTGGCATGCAATGCCTGCCTGGGCATCATCTTAAAACAGTTTTGGACAAACTGCTTGTATTTCGTAAAAATCGTACCTTTCAAAATTTGATCTCCACCGTACATTTCATCATTGAACAAAGGATGCCCCAGGTACTTTAGATGGGCCCTGATCTGATGGGTTCTTCCCGTTTCAAGATTGCATTTGATCAGGCTTACATATCTCAGGTTTTTCAAGGTGTCGTAATGCGTTACGGCATTTCTCCCCATGTCATTTTTCGGAAAAGCCACCGTAATTCTCCGGTCTTTAGGACTCCTGCCAATATTCACATCAATAGTCCCTTTGGCAGGTTCGGGTTCCCCCCACACCAGGGCATAATATGTCCTCTCGATGGTATGATGAAAGAACTGGCTGGCCAGTCCGCTCATTGCTGCCTCGGTTTTTGCGATCACCATGAGGCCTGAAGTGTCCTTGTCAATGCGGTGAACAAGTCCCGGTCGGCCTTCATTCCCTTGCATTTCCGGCAGGTTTTGAAAATGCCAGGCCAGCGCATTGACAAGGGTCCCGTTCCAGTTCTGATAGGCCGGGTGAACCACCATCCCCGCCGGTTTATTCACAACCAACAGATCCTTATCCTCATAAATGATATCAAGAGGGATATCCTCGGGGACTACTTCCGTATCACGTGGAGGTTCCGGCAAAAAAACCGTAATAACATCACCCGGCCTTACTTTGTAGTTAGGCTTGATTTCATTTTCATTGACTTTCACATAGCCTTCCCTTATGCCGTCCTGTAATTTGGTGCGGGTGACATTCAGCAACCGGGCCATCAAAAACCTGTCAACTCTAATCAGTTCCTGTTTTGGATCGACTTCAATCCGGTGATGTTCGAACATCTCGTCATCCAACTCATGCGCATCCGGTGTTGTCACGGGGTAAAAATAAGTATACTTGTCGTATGAGGGACCCGGTCACTCCTACGCCGATCCAGGAACTTAAAAGTGAATTGTTCGACAAAAAGAACATCACGGTCTTTGTCAAAAGAGACGACCTTACGCATCCTGAGATCATGGGCAACAAATGGAGAAAACTCAAATACAATATTCAGCACGCCCTGGATATTGGCGTACGGACACTGGTCACATATGGGGGAGCCTACTCCAACCATATCGCCGCCACAGCTGCGGCCGCCAGGATTTTCGGTCTTGGGAGCATAGGAGTTATAAGGGGAGAAGAGTTGAATCCACACAGCAATCCCACATTAAAGGTTGCTCATCAAAATGGCATGAGTTTCCATTTTGTAACCAGGGAGCACTTCAGAGCATACAAAAAAACAATGACGGTTCCGTTTGAAACAGATGGTTCCCACATGATCCTCCCGGAAGGAGGGTCAAATGAATTGGCGATCCGGGGATGTGCGGAGATCATTGATGAGATTGATATCGAATTTGACATCATCGCAACTGCTGCCGGGACGGGAGGGACCCTCGCCGGTTTGATCAAAGGCCTGGGTGGGAGAAAGTCAGTCCTGGGCTTTTCCGCGCTGAAGGGGAACTGGATACAGGATGATATCAAGGCGTTACTTAGAAAGCATGATATTAATCATGAAAATCACAGGATTTTTGAGGATTTCCGCTTTGGTGGTTATGGTCGTTTTGACCTAAATTTGATCCAATTCATTCTTGATTTTAAACAAAAATTTGATATTTTACTCGACCCGATTTATACCGGAAAGATGTTTTTCAGCGTTTGGGAATTAACTAAAAATGACCAAATTGCGTCGGGCAGCACGCTATTACTTCTTCATACAGGTGGATTGCAAGGTATAGCGGGTTTTAACCATAGGTTCAATTTGGCGTTGCCGGAACCTTAATGGAGTGATATGAAAAGATTTGTGTATCCGTTGATTTGTTTTCTCCTCATCGCGGTGGGCTGTGATATTGATCAGGTTGATATTGACAATTTGCAGACGCCAAGGATCACCAGCCTCGTTGCCGTACCCATTGGAGAAATAAGTTTTTCGCTACGGGAGCTGATCGACGAGCTGGATGACAGTACCGTGGCTATCGAAGAAGACTCCGTGACACTTTTGAGTCTTGTTTACACGGATTCTTTTTCATACCAATCTTCAAACGACCTGATTGACATCGGGGATATCACAAACTCTGATTCCGTAGACCTGCCTGAAACGCCGGCAACACCAACTTCTCTCGATGTACTTATCGATCAGGCATTTACTTTCACCTACCCGCCACAAAATCAGGAACAAATTGACTCAGTGATCTATGCTACGGGGGACCTGGAGTTACGTGTTACTTCGAGTATAGCTCCGGTTATAGATTATAATCTGACCATTCAAAATACGGTCAGCCCATCAAACGTAGCAGTAACACTCAGCGGCAGTGTTGCTAACAGTA
Organism: Cyclobacteriaceae bacterium; assembly: GCA_028278225.1. Lineage (GTDB taxonomy): Bacteria > Bacteroidota > Bacteroidia > Cytophagales > Cyclobacteriaceae > JANQEU01. The sequence goes on along the minus strand of JANQEU010000095.1, from coordinate 142,105 downwards.
CAGATATACAATCCCAGAGCCTTGTTGGATACAAGACCATTCTGGCGGAACAGAACGGTGAAAATACCTTTTCCGTCAACTTCAGTGGTGTGATCCACCTGTCGGCCGGTCAGTCGATAGCAGCCGGAGATGTCATAATCTTTACGTTGACATATCAGAATCAGTCTTTTGATATTATTTATGGAGATTTTGGAAGGGATACCGTTGAAATCGGGAATCAGGTGATAGATGTTGGCTTCTTTGCTGACCTTGGCGGAGAAGATGCCATCGAGTTTCTTAATCCACAGGTCAATATCAATTTCAGAAACACCATTGGAATTCCTCTTGGAATAGCTTTCGGCGAGGTTTTTGCCGCCACCACGGACAGCACCGGAAATACGGATTCCACATTTCTCTCAGGTTCGGCTATAACCACGCCGCAGCTCATGGGAAGCCCGACTGTCGATGAAGTGGGAAGTACTATCGAATCAACAGTAAGCCTGAATCGAAATAATTCCGATCTGGCAAAATTATTTGGAAATGCTCCTGAGTCTATCCATTTTAATGTCTCGGCGATTTCCAATCCCTCGGCTACTAATCCACAGAACTTCTTTCAGCCGGACAATTCCACCGTGGAGGCCGATGTTGAGTTCAGGCTGCCCCTGGTGATGAAATTGACCGATCTGCAACGCGAACAATCATTCAATCTGGGGGACTTGAAGTTTACCGAGGCGGACTCCGTTTCCCTGAGAATTGTAACCTCTAACTGGCTACCGGTGAACACAAGTATGGACCTGCAAATCCTGGATGAAAATGACTCCATTTTGTACCAGGTGCTTAATAACAAGGTCATGGTTAGTGCGGATCAGAACGTTGCAGCCGGCTTTATCTCCTATGAACCCAAAGTTAATGTTGAAGACGTACCTCTTTCACCTGATGGGATCGAAGCACTCAACAACGGTGACAGGATAAATCTGGTCCTGACCATGAATACACCGGCAACCGTGAACTCCCAGGAAATTTTTCCGAAGTTTTTAGCCAGTTATTCATTGACAGTGAAGTTATCGGCAGTCGGGAAATTAGATTATGGCTTGTAGCTTGAAAAGAATAACAACCATATTGCTGATTTCCGTCCTCTGCGTTGTGACTGCACAGGCACAACATGGCCTTGCTTTTTATCATCTGAAAGATGCCACTTTCCAAAATACAAATTATAATCCGGCGTATTTCCCCACTGGCAAAGTTTTCATTGGATTGCCTGTAATCAGCGGCGTCAATGTCTACTTGAATAACCGGTTCAGTTTCAATGATTTGTTTGCAAAGGATGAGTCAGGCAATACTGAAATTGCCATTAACAATACGATCGATGAACTGGGGATCCAAAACATCATTAGTGCGAATGTTCACATAAGCCTGCTGCATCTGGGCATCCGGATACCGGATGGCGGGGCTTTCAGTTTCTTTGTTAATGAAAGAATTGAGACAGACATCACCTATCCCAGGAAATTTTTTCAGTGGGTATGGGAAGGCAATGCTAATTTCATAGGGAGAAAGATGGACTTTGGAGGTTTTGGGATTTCAGCCAATTACTTCAGGGAATATGGTCTTGGAGTGGCTTACAAAGCCCCCAGGTCAAGGTATGCTTTGGGGCTGAGGGCAAAATATTACCAGGGATTGGTAAATGTCAGCACACCTGCATCCCTGGACATAAAAGCCCAAACGGAAAACGAGAATTATCAATTAAATTTTGAAACGGAGAATGCGATTGTAAGGACAGCCGGAATCCAAACACTTACTGATTCCGATGCGGATCAGGTCGGATATCTGATTTCAAACGGTAACAGAGGTTTTGGCATTGATTTTGGGTTTGAGTATACACTCAACAGGTATTATCAGTTTGCATTTTCTGCTAATGACGTTGGATTTATTTCATGGAAGGAAGGTATTGAGAATTATGAATTCAGTGATACGACATTCCGGTATGCAGGCATCGATCTGGAAACCAATAAGGATATCCTCGGCACCCTGACGGATTCCCTGCTGAACCCGATCGAAGATCACCTGGATACGGTAGTGAGTTCCTACACCACACCCATGGTAAGTCGATTTACCGGCAGTTTGGTTTTCACTCCAATGCAGGGAGTAGATGTTATTACCACCGTAAGTTCGAGAATAGTACAATTCCAGCCGAAGATGTCTTATGGAGTAGGTGTTCGGGGATACCTCGGGCCGAAACTCATTGGGTCTGCAAGTATCACAAAGCTACCCCAGCAATTCTTTAATATCGGCGCAGCTTTTGCGGTTGGGGCCGGTCCGGTTCAATTGTATGCATCCGCTGATAAGGTGATCGGATATTCAATTCCGGATATGCAATGGATGGAGTTTCGGGTAGGGTTGAACATGGTTTTCGGGAACAGAAGAAGAAGCGAATCAGAAAGGAGAGATTCACGCAATCAGTATAAGGATCTTGGCGTAACGGAAACGGAACCCAAGGGAGTCACAACCAATACCTTCATGGGCCATGATGTAAAGGTAAAGCGCCAGGAAGGCCTCTACACTATAGTCAATAAGCAGGAGCGAAGTGAAGCCAGGACAATAACACCGGATGTGATCAATGATGATCATCCACACTACGGTATCAGGTCAGAAAGCGGCAAAGGGGATAACTCCAGGAGTCACAACAGAAAAATTCGATCCGCCTCCGGGACAGTGGATACCGGCCTTGGAGGAGGTAGAAAGGCCAGATCCGCGACCGGAACAGTAAACACAAGTGCCGGTAAAAAGAAGAAAATACTATCAGCCTCCGGAGCTAATCAAAGTAGATATAAAAGGAAGTCTGCCCCGAGAAGCGCATCAGGCAGTACGAAAAACTTTAAGAAGAAAAAGAGAAGAAGAAGAGGCTAACCGAAAAGATCATCGAATGCATCCCTAAGTATTTGGGATTGTGTTAATCGGACATCATTATTTTTTTTAAACTCCGATTCTTCGGATTTCGCAAGATAAAAATTACTGAATCCAAGCTTGATCGCTTCTTTTAGTCGGTTTTCAATCCTGCTGACCGGTCGTATTTCACCCCCTAATCCAATTTCTCCGATCAGGCAGGTATCCCTGGAAATAACGAGATCGTGGTAGGAGGAGTAAATGGCGGCACACACCGCCAGGTCAAGGGATGGATCATCCACACGGATACCTCCGGTAATGTTCAAAAAAACATCCTGGACACCCAGTCTGAGACCCAGCCGCCTTTCCAGCACTGCTAGCAGCATGTGCAGTCGTTTAACGTCAAAACCTGTTGTGCTTCGCTGGGGCGTTCCATATGTGGCAGGACTGACGAGTGCCTGCACCTCAATTAAGAGGGGCCTGTTGCCTTCGATGGTGGCTCCCACAGCTACTCCCGGCGTCGTTAAATTGTTAGAGAGCAGAATTTCCGATGGGTTTTTGACCTCCTTCAATCCGGATTGGTTCATTTGGTAGATGCCCAGTTCCGAAGTGGATCCAAAGCGGTTTTTCGAGGTTCGCAGTATCCTGTAAAAATGATGCCTGTCTCCCTCAAATTGCAGCACCGTATCTACCATATGTTCCAAAACTTTAGGTCCGGCTATGCTCCCTTCTTTCGTAATATGTCCTATAAGAAACACAGGGACAGCTGACTCCTTGGCATAACGCATGAGTTGTCCGGCGCACTCGCGGACCTGCGAAACAGAACCCGGCGCAGCATCCAATTGACTGGAATGCATGGTCTGGATCGAATCAACAATCACAATATCAGGGTCCAATCCCGCAATGTGGTTAAAGACCTCTGCCAGTGATGTTTCGGCCAAAAGAAAACACTTCTCTGACCTTATGCCAATTCTTTCAGCCCTCATTTTTATTTGCTGAAGGCTCTCTTCTCCCGAGATGTACAGGACCTTTAACCCTTTAAGCTGAATTGCAACTTGAAGCAGAAGAGTAGATTTGCCAATCCCGGGCTCTCCTCCTACCAGCACGATCGAACCATTCACAATTCCACCGCCCAGGACGCGATCCAGTTCTCCGTTCTTCGAACTGAACCTTTCAATTTTGTCTCCTTCGATTTCCGTTATTGGAGTGGGTTTGGACTTTCTCCGCCTGTCGTCATGGACCTTCCAGAGATCGTTTTTTTCCTCTTTTTGGATGATTTCCTCGACGTATGTGTTCCATTCACCACATGAAGGGCACTTACCAACCCATTTGGCTGAGCCGGCGCCACAATTCTGACAGAAGAAAGTTGATTTTACTTTAGCCAATCCGGTATCGGGGTTTAACTGATACTGGCTAAATTATTTAGAATTTTCAAGACTTCAGACCTGTAATTTCTCCCTATTGGAATTTGGTGGTTCCCGAGTTCAATTTCACTGGCACCAAAAGAATCAATCTTATTTTTGGAAACTATGAACGACCGGTGTACCCTGAAAAATTGTTCTTCCGGGAAAACGTTTTCGGCCTCGGTTATTCCCATATGCGTCAGTATTTCCCGGTCTTTCTCAACAATTTTTATGTAGTCCCTCTGGCTTTCTATGTAGTAAATGTTTTCCAAAAACACCTTCACCATCTTTTTATCCACCTTCAAAAAAACATAATCCCGGGACATGCCTTCTTTTGGGTCAAATTGATGGCCCCTGATTTTGGAAATTGCCTTCACAAAACGCTCAAATGAAATCGGTTTGAGCAGGTAGTCCGTCACTTCCAGTTCAAAACCTTCCAATGCATAATCGCGATACGCAGTGGTTATGATCACCTGTGGCTTGGAATGCAGTGATCTGAGAATGTCCAACCCCGTAAGCTTTGGCATTTGAATATCCATGAAGATCAGATCAATTTTATTGTTTCTTATGTATTCGAATGCTTTGATCGGATTTTGGAAGGATCTCTTTAATTCCAGACTGTCAAATTGCTGTACATAGGATTCGATAACTTCTATTGCCAGGGGTTCATCATCCACTATGATGCAGGCCAACTTACTCATGAGGGAGTTTGAGTTTTATAGAGAAAAACGTGGAAGTACCCTCTGTGGTTAGGGTATAATTGCCTTCGCCGTACTGAAGAAGCAATCGTCGTTTGACATTCTGTAAACCAATTCCATTATTTTTTGGTAGTTCCATCGATGTTTTCGGTTTGCTGTTCCTCAGCTCCATTACCAGGAATTGTGTATCAACCGTAAGAATAAATTTTATCCAGGCATCATCCAGATCCGTGCTTATTCCATGTTTGAAAGCATTCTCTAAAAAGGGCAGGAATATCAAGGGGGCAATATCCCTGTTACGGAGGTCTCCATTGATCTCAATATCTACTTTTAACCGGTCGCCATACCTGAGCCGCTCAATCTCAAAATAGTTTCTCACAAATTGAACCTCTCTTTCGAGTGGTACTCTGTTTGCATCACACTCGTACAACATGTAATCCATGAGGTCGGACAATTTCAAAACGAGCTGGGGGGCAGCATCAGCCTTTTTTAATGTGAGCGCGTAGAGGTTATTCAAAGTATTGAAGAGGAAATGAGGGTGAAGCTGTGTTTTCAGGAATTTTAATTCCGCCTCAAGTTTCTCCTTGAAAATATCCTGGGTTTTCTTTTGCTCTTTGTACCAGTGTTTCAGGAATTTGATGGTGAAGGCTATCAATACGTACGGATAGACATGGGTTACGTACTTGATGATTTTGGCGGCACTCCAGAATGGACCCCAATCCGGATTTTCCGCCAGAAAGGGTCGTTCGACATTGTATGCAATAGCCCAGTGAAGAAAGCCTGAAAGAAGCAACACGATCATTATCCAGACCACAAATTGGGAGTATTGCTCTTTCAAAAGAAACCTGGGCATCAACAGGTAGAGTGTAATGTATGTCGGGATGATCTTGGCCGGCAGGTACAGCAATTGTAATCTCAACTGGTTGTAGTAATCCTCATTGAAACTGCCATAAAGAATAGAGAAGAATGCCACAATAGACACCCAAAAAATGAGATGTTGAATGATTCTATTGCCAAAAAATCCCTGTTGCAGCCATTGAAACATAATCAAATATACTAGGGAAGGGGCATAAAGTTTTTACCATCTACCAAGACCGGGTACCGTATGACCAATCGGCATTATGAACGGACCGAAGGCTGTTTGATGGGTACAAACTGACATTGGAAAGTACCATTTGCAGTGTCTGTCAGGCACTCAAAAACCAAAGTGATCCCAAACGTTTTAACAGCAAACTCAAGGTCATGAAAACTCTCCTAACGTCACTACTTTTATTCGCTTTTTTGTTCGTGTCGGCCATTGATAATCAGGACAAATTCATTTATAACATTAAGGCCATCGGGAAGTCTGTCATAAAGGTAGATGGCGTCCTTAAGGCTGAAGAATGGGGAGATATTCCAAAATCAAGTCAATTCATTAATAAATGGCCGGTTGACAGTGGTTTTGCCGAGATTCAAACGGAAGTGCAACTTGCCTACGATGATGAATATTTGTACATCGCTGCTGTGAATCATCAGAAAAGGGGTCATGTGGTGATTCAAAGCCTCAAGAGGGACAACCCTCGTGGTTTTTGGGGAAGTGATGGTTTCTCCGTAGTGTTAGATCCCCTCAACCAGCGGAATAACGGGTTCCTGTTTGGCGTCAATGCAGGTGGGGCGCAAATGGAGGCGACCATTGGTCTTAGGGGTATCCGGACAGACTTTGACGAAAACTGGGACAACAAGTGGATATCCAGGACGAGTATTAACGATGAATATTGGATAGCGGAAATGGCTATTCCCTTCAGCAGTATTCGTTTCAACGAAGAGAACCAAACCTGGGGAGTCAACTTCATCAGAAACGATATGAAAAACAATGTTTACTCCACCTGGGCCCAGGTCCCGTTCGGATTCCCCGGCATTGATTTAGGGCATATGGGCTCTTTGGTGTGGGAAACTCCACTGAAGCGCCATAGTGGAAATATCATATTGATCCCATATGCGGCAGGTGGTGCACAAGCCGATTATGAGGAGGACCAGGAAAGTTTTAATGCCGATTTAGGATTTGATGCCAAGATCACCTTGAATTCTTCGTTGAACCTGGACCTTACGGTCAATCCCGATTTCTCAAATGTGGATGTAGACAGGCAAATGACCAATCTCACACAATTCAGTTTGTTCTTCCCCGAGCGAAGGGGGTTTTTTCTGGAGAACAGTGACCTTTTCTCCAATTATGGTACCTGGGGTATTTATCCTTTTTTCTCGAGAACCATTGGACTTGATGATGGAGAGGCTGTACCCATAATCTTTGGTGCCCGACTTTCAGGCAATCTCTCCGATAAGTTAAGGATAGGTGTCATGGATGTCCAAACCGGGAATTCGGGGAGCACCAATCCCAATAATTTCTTCGTGACATCTGTCCAGCAACGGATCTTATCAAGATCCAGGATCAAATTACTCCTGACAAACAAAGAGGAGTTTAAAAACGAGGAATCAGGGAGTGTGGCCAATTTCAATCGTACGGGAGGACTGGAGTTTGATTATATATCAAGCGGTGGAAAACTGAATGGCACATTGAAATATCACCGGTCGATAAATCAGGATGATCTTGATGAAAACGATTATTACACAGCCGGCCTCAGTTATAACGATGGCAAATATTTCGGAGCATTTTTCTACAATCGCATTGGTGTAAACTATCTGCCGGAGATGGGATTTGTACCCACGCTTAATCATTATGATCCGGTAAATGACACGACTATCAGAATCGGATTTACCAGGTACAACATGTGGGTAGGCTACATACACCGGCCAAAGGGCAGCAAGATCAATTCGATGGAATTCAACCCATGGTCTGTTCAATCATATGACAAAAACGGAGATCCATTGCAATTGAATTATGGTTTTTGGTACGTGATGGACTTCAGGTCAAGGAATAGCCTGGAAATCAATCTCATGAAAAGGGACAACAACCTTCAGGTTCCGGCAGATCTTATTGATGGAGACGAGCCTTTACCGAAGGGGATGTACAGAAACCACCTTTACCGGGTCAAGTGGGATTCTGACAATCGCAAAACCATCAGCGGGACATTGTCTATTGGTACAGGGGACTTCTATACCGGGACAAGAACGGAATTAGAAGCATCCTTCAATTATCGAAAGCAACCCTGGGGTAACTTCTCGATAAATTATTCACAAAATCATGTGAATCTGGGAGGTGCATACGGAAAACGAACGCTACATCTGGTCGGACCAGGTGCAGAAGTAAATTTCTCCAATCGGATGTTTTGGACTACTTTCCTGCAGTATAACACACAGGCGGAAAACTTCAATGTTAATAGCCGGTTTCAATGGCGTTACAAACCAATGTCGGACTTTTTTATTGTGTATTCGGAAAACTACACCACATCAAATTTCAAAACCAAAAATCGTGGAGTGGTGTTTAAACTGACTTACTGGTTCAACCTGTGATCCGGCTCTAGCACATTTTTACATAGCTACCGAGCCAGGTAATGTTTTCCTTATAAGGATCAACGGTTTTCTGAACAACAGGATCCTGATAGTGCCCGTAAAGCTCCACAAAGAAGAAGTACTTAAACTTCGATCCCAGTTTAGCCGGTCTGCTTTCCACCTTGCAAAGATTGATTCCGGCATCTTCAAATTTTTTCAGAAATGAGACCAGTGCTCCCGGGACATCAGGAAGTTTGGCAATCAGAGAGGTTTTGTCATCACCGGTAACCGGATTCTTGTACTCCTGACTTATGATCAGGAACCTGGTTTGATTGTCGGCAGAATCCTGGATGTTGTTATAAAGAATAGGAAGCCGGTACTGTCTTGCGGCTATTGGCGCACAGATTGAGGCTGTTTTTTCTTCTTCCAGGGCTATTTTGCATGCCCTGCTGGTAGAACTCACCGGGATAAGCTTGACTTCATGGGAGAAATAATCCCGGAGGAAATTCTTGCATTGCCGAAATGCTATGTCCCGGCTATAGATAGTCTTCACATTTTTCAGATCCTGCTCCAGGGATGCAATACTGAAATGAATGGGTAAGACTATCTCCGCAACGATGGAGAGCTCATGAATACTTAAATAGTCTATGGTTTCCTGAACTGTCCCTTCCTGGTTGTTTTCAATGGGGACGACACCGAATCTTGCCCTCGAGGTAGCGACTGCTTCGAATACGGATGAAATACTGTCCAGTGCCAGGTAATCACTCATAGCGCCATACCTGGACTCGGCGGCCTGATGCGTGAAGCTACCCTCAGGGCCCAGGTATGCCACCCGTTCAGGCAACTCAAAATTTCGGCTCACCGCAAAAATTTCAAGGAAAATTGCTTCTATGGCTGCCCGATTCAGCGTTCCCTTACTCTCAGAGACCAACCTGTCGATGATGGCATTTTCCCTCTCCGGACGATAGATCGTCGTGTTTGAATTGCGCTTCAGGGATCCCACCTCGCTGATATACTGCATGCGTCGATTCAACAGCTTGATCAACTCATCATCAATACCGTCGATATCGTTCCTCAACTTTTCAAGCTTCTTGTTAAAATCACTCATTAGTTCAAAAATCGGGAAAGCATAAAGCTAATTGATATGGTGAAATTACAGGTTGCATAAGTAATCATTCTCAATAAAATATTATTGAAATATCCGTTTCGTTTCGATTATTTTTGGGCCCATGCAAAGAGATGCCACAGTATTTGAATTAATCAAAAAAGAAGAGCAACGTCAGATCAATGGGATTGAATTGATCGCTTCTGAAAATTTTGCCTCACCCCAGGTAATGGAGGCTGCCGGGACAGTTTTAACCAACAAATATGCCGAAGGTCTTCCGTGGAAAAGATATTACGGGGGGTGCGAGTTCGTTGACGAGATCGAAAACCTGGCACGGGAACGAATCAAAGAACTTTTCGGGGCAACCTGGGCAAATGTGCAGCCTCATTCCGGCGCTCAGGCAAACGCAGCGGTCATGCTGGCGACTATAAAGCCCGGAGACACAATTCTGGGATTTGACCTGTCACACGGCGGCCACCTGTCCCATGGCTCTCCGGTAAATTTTTCAGGAAAACTTTACAGGCCTACATTTTATGGTGTCGATGAAGATACGGGGATCATTGACATGGATAAGGTGGAGGCTACTGCTGCAAAAGAAAAGCCGAAGTTGATCATTTGCGGTGCATCCGCCTATAGCAGAGACTGGGATTACAAGCGATTCAGAGAGATAGCCGATGAAGTAGGAGCGATCCTGCTGGCGGACATTGCCCACCCAAGTGGCCTCATTGCGCGGGGATTGCTGAAAGACCCGCTGGAGCACTGTCATATCGTAACTACCACGACCCACAAGACCTTAAGGGGCCCGCGAGGTGGACTGATAATGCTGCGGGAGGATTTTGAGAATCCGTGGGGCCTCAAGACTCCAAAAGGCGTACTCCGCAAGATGAGCGCATTGCTTGACTCGGGCGTTTTCCCCGGAACGCAGGGGGGGCCATTGGAGCATATTATAGCAGCTAAAGCGGTTGCTTTTGGGGAGGCATTGAGTGATGAGTACATGCAATATGTGATCCAGGTCCAGAAAAATGCGGCAGTTATGGCAAAGTGCTTTGTGGAAAAAGATTATCATATTATCAGCTCCGGAACTGACAATCACATGATGTTGATAGATCTTCGATCAAAAAATATCACAGGGAAAGAGGCGGAGCTTGCCCTGGTGAAAGCAGACATCACTTTAAACAAAAACATGGTGCCTTTTGATGACAAATCTCCTTTCGTGACATCCGGTATCAGGATCGGTACCCCCGCCGTCACCACAAGGGGGCTCCTGGAAGAAGATATGGTCAGGATTGTTGATCTGATAGATGATGTAATAAAAGATCCTGAAAATGAGACCAGACTGAAAGCGGTAAAATCTGAGGTCAATCAGTGGATGAGTCAACTTCCATTGTTTCGTAAGAATTAATACAAAATATGCCTCTTGACCAAATAGAGGAAGAAAATGAGATGTCCTTTCTGGATCATCTTGAAGAGCTCAGATGGCATATCATCCGGTCATTGTTAGCCATCGTAGTGTTTGCTGTTCTGGCCTTTGTATCATCGGATTTCGTCTTTGGCAAGGTAATCCTGGGACCTTCGAAAACGGATTTTCTGACTTATCAAATGCTTTGCAGGCTGTCGGACCTCCTCAACAGCGAAGCTTTGTGCATCGATGAATTGCCCTTTATCATCCAGAGCAGGCAGGTCACCGGTCAGTTTGCCATGCACATTACCTCGTCTTTTGTTATCGGGATCATTTGTGCATTTCCCTATGCGTTTTGGGAGATTTGGAGGTTCGTCAAGCCAGGACTGTACCCGAATGAAAGAAAGGCAGCCCGGGGAGCGACATTTTATGTGAGTACCCTTTTTATGATTGGCGTCCTCTTCGGGTATTTTATTGTAACTCCCATTTCAATCAATTTCCTGTCAAATTATCAGATCGATCCTACGATCATGAATGAATTTGACATCATTTCATATGTAAATACCGTAACAACCCTGGTGCTTGCCTGTGGGATCCTTTTTCAGCTCCCAATTGTCGTTTACTTCACTACCAGAGCCGGTCTCGTCACTTCCTCACTGATGAGGAGGTATCGTAAGCACGCCATAATTGTGATTTTGATTCTTGGAGCAATGTTGACTCCTCCGGACCCTTTCAGCCAGGTATTGATTGCCATCCCATTGCTGCTGTTGTATCAGATAAGTATCTACATCGCGAAACGTGTTGAGCGTGAGGAAGAGATGGAAGCGCTGGCAACTACAACTGAAAATAAAACCTAATGCTTTTAACATCATTAAATTTGTCATATGAAAATAGCTATCGGAGGTGATCATGCCGGCTTCCAGTACAAAAAGAAGATAATCAGTTACCTGGCGGATCAGGGTCATGACGTTAAGGATTTCGGTCCGGATTCTGCCGATTCTGTTGATTACCCGGATTATGTCCATCCTGCTGCGGATGCTGTAGAAAAGGGTGAATGTGATCTCGGCATCCTGATATGCGGAAGTGCCAATGGTGTGGCAATGACGGCAAACAAACATCAGGGCATTCGTGCTGCGATCTGCTGGGATCGTGACCTGGCAGCACTGGCCCGCTCTCACAATGATGCCAACATGATCTGCCTGGCCGCCAGGTTTGTTGCATATGAATTGGCAGAAGGCATGGTTGAGGCTTTCCTGTCCACGCCATTTGAAGGGGGGAGACACCAGCGGAGAGTGGACAAGATCAGTTGCTAGAGATCAGGTAATAACGATTGCTCGACCCAACTCTGTATCGTTCCTCCAACAAGGGGAATCTATAAAATATCCTGTCCATGACCCCCCAATTATCTATGATCACCTCAGGGGGGTTCTTTGCCAGGGCTGTATATAGCTCGGAAGCGGTCTTGTAGTAATCCAGGTAGACCAGATTATCCTTGGACAATTTCGGATCGATGAATGGCGATGCTATCCTTTGGTTTAGATAACCATTCAACTCATCATCCAGGATCATCATTTTTTTATTACTGAATCCCCATGCCACTTCCCTGGCGATGGGCATCGTGGACTGCCTGCTGTAAACAAAATAATACTGGGCTGGCAGGAGTGACAAAATTATCAGGTAAGGCACTATAAATTTTACAGCTCTCCTTTTCAGGCTAATTACCAGGTGGGTCATGAAGTAGGCAATAAGTGGCAAAAAGAGGACGATCTGGTTTGGAGAAAACTCGACATCAATCAGGATACAGACCACTCCGGCCATCCCAAAAAGGATCATGATCTGGAGGATTTTGGATTCATAGATCCCAAGTTTGGCTCTTGAAAAGGTCTGAATGAAAGAAAGTAATAACCAGATGGCGGGTAAAAAAAGGAATGACCAAAAAACAGATCCGGATACGTAGAAGACACGATCGGAAAGTATCCCTCTTCCGAAAACTGCCTCCATCAAATAGTCTGCTCCATCCACCCAGTAGAAATATCCAAATGCAATGAGCAGTGGTATCAGGGACCCGTAAAGGTAAAGTGTCAATCTTCGTAGAATAGCTGTGCTAAAGGCTATCAGGGCTATTAAGAAAACAATGAAAAAAACAATTGAAGGCAGGTAAAATAAAGTAGCGACACCCAGGTATATCCCGGCAAATAAAAAGAGTTCATCGGAAGCCTGGTTATCCACCCTCCTGAACACATTATTTAAAGCCAGGATAATGAAAGTACTGCTCATTAGCTGTGGAGAAAGCGCAAAAAAATCCGGGATCGCAAAAGAGAACAGGATGTAAAAAAGACCCGGAAGGTAATTATTCTCCTGGTATGCCCTGTTCCTGATCAGTAATAAATTCAAAGTTGTTGCATTGATACAGATCAGGATAGATGAAACAAAATGATGAACACCACGTGATCTGCCAAATACAAAATCCAGCCATTTATACACGAAAGCCGATAGCGGAGAGGTATAATCATATGCATCTTTATACATGATAAAACCATCTCCCAGGCGTTCCCCAAGCAGGAGGAATTTTAATTCCATGTCGGACAATGGCAACCCTTTGATCCAGAAAAACGTCCGAAAAACAAAAAGCAGAATGAAAGCAAATATGAGACGATAGGGATCGTTAATTCGGAAAAAGTTGAACACCGGAAAAAGGGATTGTACGGAGGCCGAAATTAACAAATAAATAATGGATAATTTTGATTATGGATTCCAAGCGGCAGCATAAATTTTCCAGGCAGATCCTGAAAGATCTGAGTCAGGTTTTTCAGAGAGACCCCCATCATTTTTTTGGAACTAGTCTGGTGACCATAACAGACGTGGAGGTAGCGGTTGATCTAAGCCTTGCCAAGATCTATTTCAGTGTAATGCCCAACCACAATGCTGATACGGTACTTCAAAAGCTGAATGAAAGGAAAAATGAGATACGCGGGAAACTTGGAAACCTGATCGGAAAAAGGATAAGGAAAATTCCCGAATTGGCCTTTTTTCATGACAACACAGAAGAAAAAGCCAGTCATATCGATAAGCTGATCGATAGCCTTGATATTCCTCCGGCTGAAGAAAATTCGGAGGAAGCTTGAATTTACCATATTTCATAGCGCGCAAGTATTTTCTTTCTAAAAAGAAGAAAAATTTCATCAATGTGATCTCACTCATATCAATGCTCGTGGTAGGCATCAGTACCATGGCGTTGATCATCGTACTTTCTGTTTTCAATGGCCTTGAAGGGCTTCTCAGGTCGCTTTACGGGTCATTCGACCCACAAATAGTCATACAGCCATCAGAGGGCAAAACATTTGAATTCAATGATTCTCTAAAGCAGGAAATACTGAACGTGGGGGATATAGCCTTCATTACGGAGGTCATTGAAGATAATGTCCTCATCAAATATCAGAATGCCCAGCGAGTAGTTCGTCTGAAAGGTGTTTCCAACGAGTTCCTCGAACATAATCGGATAGAAAATTCCATTGTTTATGGCGATCCGAAGCTGAAAGACGGGGACATACAATATGCAATTGTCGGAAGAGGTGTGCAATACGACCTCTCCATAAATCCTAACAATGACTTTTTTACAATTCAGGTTTATTATCCCAGGAATATTGATCCGGGGGTGGTCAACCCAACCAGTCTCTATCGTGTCCGGCATGTATTACCCTCATCCGTATTCGCTATTGAAAAGTACTACGACGAAAACTACGTTTTTGTATCGTTGGAATTTGCATCTAACCTTCTGAACTACGGATCAAAACGATCCGCCCTTGAAATAGACCTCCGACCTGAAACAGATCCAAAAAATGTGAAAGCCGCACTGTCTCAGCTGCTGGGCAGTAGCTTCAAAGTGAAGCTGGGGGAAGAACTACATGAGGATCTTTATAAAATCCTGCGTATCGAAAAACTTTTCGTCTTCATAATCTTCTCACTCATTATTGGTATTGCATCCATTAATATTTATTTCTCACTCACTATGCTTGCCATTGACAAGAAAAGAGACATTGCAATATTGGCAGCTCAGGGTGCTTCCAATTCCCTGATAAAACGTATCTTCCTTGCTGAGGGAGCAATCGTTGCGCTTACCGGCGCACTGCTGGGTTTGATCCTTGGTTTGGGCATCAGTTTTATCCAGCAGAAATTTGGGATAGTAAGCATGGGGATGCACACCACTATCACGGACGCATACCCGGTCAAAATTGAAGTTTTGGATGTTTTAGTGACAGTTTTGTGCATCATGGCGATTACCTTTCTGGCGTCAATCCAGCCGGCGAATTTTGCGGCGAAAAAATTATCGATTCAAGACCTTTGATTAGCACTTTTTTGATTACTTTCGGAGTTTTGTTTGTAGGCAAAACTTATGAAAGTTAACCCGGACAAGCCGTTCAAACTCATATACTCACTTTACCAGCATGAGTGCCTTGGATTTCTCTTTGAATCCTACGTCGTACAACTCAATAAGGCCGGAAAATACACACTCACCAATCAAAATATATCGTCGAAGAACGCGGAAGAATTTGCAAGCGAATTGGACGAAAATGACTTCACACTCATCAGGACTATTGATGAGATGCAGCAGGACATCATTCTGAATCACTTTTATAAAAATAAGAAGAGGATCAAACCGGATGAATTCTTTTTGAGGACATATGATCCACGATCCGGTGACAAGCTCCTGCAGCAGGAAATAGAGTCTTACCTTGAGAAAAGAAGAAGTACGATCATGCCGTTGCTTAATGGTAAGAATGTTTTCGAGATGGCTTCTGATGGTGAACCCGCCTGGCGTAAAATAAAAGTCCTGGAGGAACGGGCAACAATACTCTTTCATTTCAGGAAAAATGAGGATAATACACACTACTTCCCAACCATTAAGCTCCGGGATGAGAAACTTGAATTCAGAAATGGCGAATCTTATATCATAGCAAATGAGCCGGCATGGATGATGGTCAATGGCGAGCTTTTTACTTTCAATAAGGAAATAAGCGGTGCGAAGCTGCGGCCCTTTTTGAAAAAGAAATTTATACTGATCCCAAAAAACATGGAGCAGACCTATTACGAAAAATTTATTGCTCCGCTGGTCGCCTCATTTGACGTATATGCCAAAGGGTTTGAGATAAAAACAGAAAGATTTGACCCCAGGCCGGTCATCACTCTTTCCGAAGTGAAATCTTCTCCGGGTCCTTCAATGTCGCTTTTTCAGGATAGCGAGAAAGGGGAGGAAGTGGAGGATTCCAAAGTATTACTGGAATTAAGCTATCAGTACGGAGATTATGAATTCAGGGCAGATCAGTTGCGGGATGTTAGTGTGAGCCTTGAAAAAGGCCATCGGGGTTATACCTTCCACCGGGTTCAAAGACGCCCGGAAACGGAGATTGCGATGATTGAAGACCTTAAGGAAAGGGGATTGGACCTGAAAAATTCCAGGGTTACACTACCCGAATCTACCGCGTTTGACTGGCTCAACACACACCATTCTTCATTGATCAATAAAGGTTATGTCATCAACCAGCACGCAAATGGCGGGAAGAAGTACTTCCTTGGCGAGTCAAGAATTGATGTCCGGGTAACAGAAAAAATTGATTGGTTTGATATAAAGGCCACTGTTTTATTCGGTGAGTATGAAATTCCTTTCCTGACTATCCGTAAACTGATCCTCCAAAATAAGACTGAAGTTCCGCTTCCCAATGGAGAAATCGGGATTATCCCCGCTTCATGGGTCGAGACTTACAAGGACCTGATGACTTTTTCCGAACCGGCGGAAAAAGCAGCCAAGTTGCAGAAACATCATCTCGCCCTTGTTCACTCACTGAAAGAAAAAGAAAGCGCTGCGGTTTCCATGAGCAAGAAGCTGGAGCGTTTGCTTGACAATACAAAAATCGAGGAGATCCCTTTGCCCGGTGGTTTCAAAGGTCAGCTCAGACCTTACCAAAAAGCCGGATATAATTGGATTGCGTTTTTAAATGAATATGGTTTTGGAGGGTGCCTTGCTGATGACATGGGGCTAGGCAAAACTATCCAGACCCTTGTGGCTTTACAAAAAGAAGCAGAGGTTAATCAGAACAATACAAGTTTACTGATTATGCCAACCTCTCTTATCTACAACTGGCAGATGGAAGCCAGGAAATTTACGCCGAAACTAAAGGTGCTGAACTATACCGGAACCGGTCGTACAAAGAGTGCCTCACAATTTGCCAAATATGACCTGGTGTTGACAAGCTATGGAATTACCAGGATCGATACCGATATTCTGGGAGACTTCTATTTTAATTATATCATCCTTGATGAATCACAAGCGATCAAAAATCCTGAGTCAAACATTTCCAGCGCCGTAAAGCAGCTTAACTCACGCCGTAAACTTATTTTGACGGGGACTCCCATTGAAAATAGTACAATGGACCTATGGTCCCAGCTCTCATTTATAAATCCGGGTCTTCTTGGCAAAAAATCCTATTTCAAAAAGGAATACCTCATCCCCATTGAGAAAAAACAGGATGAACAAAAAACTTCGCAGCTCAATGCCATGATCAAACCTTTTATACTTCGAAGGGACAAGAGCCAGGTCGCGAAGGATCTTCCTGAAAAAAGCATCACGGTCAAATACTGTACACTTTCCGAAACGCAACGCGAATATTATGATCGTGAAAAAAATGCCTATCGCAATGAGATCCTGTCTGTGATAGAAAAGCAGGGGATGGGCAAATCGCATATGATCCTCCTGCAGGGTCTGACGAAATTGAGACAAATAGCCAATCATCCCAGAATGGTGGACCCTTCATATGAGGGAGATTCCGGCAAACTTGAAGACATTATTTATATGATCAAGAATGCACTTGGTAAAAATCATAGCATTCTCGTTTTCAGCCAGTTTGTGAAACACTTGAAAATAATCTCCGATTACCTGGTTAAAAATGACATTTCATTTGCCTATCTGGACGGTTCAGTCAAGGATCGCAAAAAACAGGTAGAAAAGTTTCAGGAGGACAGGGAAGTCCAGGTTTTTCTTATCTCGTTGAAAGCCGGTGGTCTGGGTCTTAATCTAACCAAGGCTGATTATGTTTTTCTGCTGGATCCGTGGTGGAATCCGGCGATAGAGGCTCAGGCCATTGACCGTGCACATAGAATTGGTCAGAAAAACAAAGTTTTTACGTATAAGTTTATAGCGAAGGATACTTTAGAAGAAAAAATCCTTCAATTGCAGGAATCCAAATTGAAACTGGCCCGTGATTTAATTACAGTAGAAGAAAGTTTCGTAAAAAGCCTTTCCAAAGAAGATATTAAGAAACTATTCTCCTAATATTATACTTTCCGATAAGGATATGAAGGGGTAAAATTGTTTAGATTCAAGCATAATGCTTAGAAAGTTTCTATACATAATCCTGACAATTTTCATGTTTTCCCCATTGGTAAATGGGCAGCAAAAACTGGGTCTTGTTTTGCCCCCGGAAACAGAAAGTGTCACACTCCCATTCACTTTTTTAAATAATCTGATCATTATCCCCGTCACTATAAACAATCAGATCACACTCAAATTTATTTTGGATACCGGGGCCAGTAATGCCATTCTCACGGAGAAGATATTTGGGGATGTCATGGATCTTGATTACTCGAGGACGATTTCCATTGCCAGTCCGGGTGTAGTGGAGGAGGTAAGCGCTCATGTGGTCAACAATGTTAGTTTGCGACTCCCAAAGGGGATCCTGGGCAAATACATGTCCATGCTGGTATTAGAGGAAGATTACATTGAATTGCAAAAGAACCTGGGGGAAGAAATATTTGGAATAATTGGCTATGATGTCTTCAACAGGTTTATCGTCGATATCAATTTTATTAAGTCGGAAGTGACTTTTCACGATCCCGCCACTTTCCGGGCACCCCGGGGTTACAAGAAGATCAATATGGCCATTGAAAACAACAAGCCCTACATTGATGCGATCGTCAGACAAAATGGTGAGTCAGATACCCTGAAATTAATGATCGACACCGGAGCGAGTCACGCGCTTCTGCTGGATGTGGCTAAATCGGATGTTCTAACCTTACCGGACAGTACCCTGGCTACGATCCTTGGTCACGGTCTGGGTGGAGAGATCCATGGAAGTATAGGCAGGTATCAGGAGTTGTCAATCTGCGGATTCGGACTGAGGGATGTTCTGGTCTCTATACCAAAAGAAGGAGCATACAGCAATGCGATTAAGCGCGGTTCCCGGAATGGTACGATAGGTGGGCATGCACTGATGCATTTCAATGTTATTATTGATTACAAGAACGAAGCGTTCTACGTTCGTAAGAATGGTAATTTCAGGGACCCTTTCCAATATGACCTCAGTGGTGTGAGGGTTTCATATTTTGACAATCCGAGGAGGTATGTTGTCACTAATGTTATTGAAAATAGCCCGGCAGATAAAGCCGGCATGATGGTTGGAGATGAGGTAATCTCAGTAAATGGTTACACTTCCGATAACTCCAAGCTGTCAGCCATCTACGCAATGCTTAGAAGCCGCCCGAAACGAATGATCAAAGCTTCTGTGATGAGAGACGGTGAGAAATTAGTATTTAAATTTCGATTGAAGCGAATGATCTAAAAATGTCGGTCCACTAATGTATTATCAGGATCTTTTCAGTTAAGAATCTACTTTTGGACCGGATTTGCAGTATGTAGTGCCCTGGCCTTAAAGGTTTTAGGTCCCATTTTTCCAGGATGGTATTTGTGTAGCGATGGTCCACCTTCCTGATCAGTCTGCCTGTCATATCGGTTAATGCGAGTTCCACGGCTTCGGAACTTTCCAGGGAAAAGGAGATCGTCAGGAGATCACTTGCAGGATTGGGGAAAACCTTCAATTCAATTGATTCTTCCAAACTCAATGGGTCCTCCACATCAATCAGGTCGATTACCAGTGCTGCTTCCGAGAATAAAAGCCCGTCAGAAACCCGGACAACCAATGAAAAAGATTCGGTTTCCTCGAAATCCAATTTCTCCTGATCATTAACCGTGATCACACCTGTTGTTTCATCCAAAGAAAATGCCTCATCTGAATTTCCTGAACTGATGGTAAACGTAAGAATGTCCTCTTCAGGGTCGGATGCCGTAAGAACACCAACTTCCGTTCCGGCAGCGCTATTCTCTTCAATGGAAAAGTTAAAATCCTCCATAACAGGAGCTTCATTGACATTCGACAGCAGAACACTAATTGCAACACTAATTGTGAGATCGGCATCGCTGATTTCGACCGTAAGGGCAAATACGGAATCGGATTCATAATCAAGAGCTTCTGAGGTGGCTACCGATAAAATACCTGCAGAGCTAATAGAAAATGCCGAATCAATGTTTCCACTTGTTATTTCAAAGGACAACACATCGCCATTGGGGTCAGAAGCATCTAATGTCCCAACCACGGTCCCGGCAACGGAATTTTCATTGACAACAAAAGTGTCATCCTCTGAGACAGGGGGTAGATTGGCTCCGTCTACCTGGCCTATGAACATCCCGCGTCCATGCGTGCCGGCAATGATTGTCCCGTCAGATGGCCGGAAGTCGAGATCTTCTGTCACGGTATTTTCCAATAAGTCAGTGGCAAGTGTCCAGGTGGTAGAACTTCCCTCCAGGACATCGGTTTTATATACGCCTATACTTGTGGCCACAAAATATTCCTTCAGGCTATCACCTAAAGTAACAATTTCTGCCGCCCTGATCGATGGCCCGGTGAAACCTTCAAAAGCGCGGTCGTCATCGGTACCAAGGTTACCTTCGACAGCAACTACAGTAGCTCCGGCATCAGGTGAATGAAAAAGACTATTGATATTATAATTGGAATAGACCAGTAGAATTTCATTTCCATCCGTAGGATTTATGGCAATATCCGCTAAATAGGAATCAGCATCAGCTGAAGTAAGGTTGTGGTAGACAAATCCTGTACCATTGCTCGTATTTGCGGAGTCCAGATATCCGATATAAGGCGTCGAACCATCGAGACCTCCGAAGTACAACCGGTGAGATGGGCTTAGGTCCGTAACTTTCAGTGCTGTAATTGACCGTGATTTGTCAAGATTGAAGTCTTCCCAATTATTTTCGACAAGAGCTGTCGAGGATTGCACCAGCGCATCAAGGAATCTGGTGTTCCTCGAAATCAATCCTGATTGCGCATCAGGATAGTAGAGCGTTCCCTCGTCATTAGGGTCCACGGCAAACGGATGTATAAACAATAAGCTGAGGTCTGTTCTTTCAAAATATCCCTGGTAATCACCGATATCCGAACCCAAACCCACTAAAACGGCCCCCTCCTGGGCAGAGGTATAGGTGATATTCTCACCAACAAAACAAAACGCTCCGTCTCCGGATGATACATCCCCCAGGGACGGGACCAGGGAATTCTGAAAACCACTGATGTCGAAAAACGGAGTGCCATTATCCTGTGTTCCTCCGATGATATCGTTATTATTTAGGGCCCTGCCAATGGAAACCGTATAATACTGAGTGACATTATATCCGTTATTCTTCGATTCCCACGAAATTGTTTCGGCTGTGATATCACCGGTTCTTGAAATTCCCCCGTCATGGCCTGCCCACACAACATCAGGGTCATTCGGGTCAAAGACCAGGGAATGCTGGTCGGCATGATGTGTACCATTAAAGGGATTGAGCGGATTATCATAGCCCCCAATCCAGGAAAAAAGCTTGTCCTGGGTGATCGGCGATTCAAATCCATCATTGGACCGTACCAGGTTGGTATAGCCAAGGATCACCAGGTTTTCGTCCTCGGGATGAACACCCAGCGTCATGTCATAACCTGCCTGCGTAGTAAACTCTCCCCCGAAATCCCCTGTAAAATCAACAAGTGAACTCGATCTGTTAAACACCGAAAAAGTACCTCCTCCCAGGCTATCCAGGGAGTCAAGGTTGAATGCATAAAGCAAATGATCATTGTCTCCATCATAGGTGAAAGAGTAGATAATCGTGGGTTTTGATGGTGCATACGCTAACACTGTCCTTGCAAAATCCGCCAGGACCGGATAACTGGGAGGTGTGATCTCAAAAAAAACATTTCCACCGTCAAACGATCTGAAAAATCCGTTATTACCGGAGTCGGTAGGTCCCGTCCATACGGTCATTACATCACTGGAATCGATGATGAGATCTACATAAGTCGGAGCTTCATTGTTGGTAAGAAATGATCCGAATTGCACAAAACTATCTCCGCCATCCTCAGATTTAAATATCCCAAAATACTGGCTGCACAGATAGATGTCAGATTGCCCGTTGTTGTCATGAATGACAATTTTGCTTGTCAATTGAAATGGACTTAAGAGGAATGAAGCAATTTCGAGGTTAGGAGTTGCGGACTTCTGATAGGTACTTGAGTTTATCTCATCATAGGTGATCAGATCCCACGATTCGCCGTTATCCAAAGATTTGTACAATCCAATCCCCAGGTAGTTGCCCCCGTTTCCTTTTCCGCTGGCAGAACCTCCGGCTGTTCCTTCCCCCATACTCGCGTACCATGTATCGGGATTGTTTGGATCCTGGGCGATGTAGGAGATTGCCAGATGACTTCCCTGGGGCAATTTTGATGCCCATGTAGTGCCGCCATCCGTAGTTTTCCATATCCCGCCGGATACACCTGCGGCTATCACCACGTCACTGTTCCTGAAATCAATGCCGATAGCCCTTGTTCTGCCACCGACATCCAATGGACCAAGTTCGTTCCAGGTATGCCCCGATGCAAGTACTTTTTCCGTTCGGGCCTGGTGTACATTGTTCTTCATTTGGTCCGAGAACATCAACTCCTTTACCCTCACGTTCGGCGGTATTTTATTTGTCCCGGGATCTTTAAGCTTGTTGAAAAAGTATTCGGACCTGGCGATTTTGAGTTCTTTTCTATTCCATTTGGTGGTATTGTTTTCCTTTTCGAAAGGGGAAAGTGTAACCAGCAGGACACAACCGAAAACAAAGAATAAGGGCAATTGTCTACGCCTCATGGCAGTAATATTTTGGAAATGATGAGTTGTTGGGATCCCGGATCTTCCCGGACAATTAGCAATATTTCGTTACCAGCATCCAGATCCTGGAGCAGTATCCGATCGTTATCAGCTTCATATTTCCTTTGGTAGGCCTTTGTGACTAAGAAACTTTCTGATGAATCCTTTCCGAATACTGGCGTGCCTGCTCCACCCTGTTTGATGGATTTTACGATCAATGTAAGTGTTATTTCATCTTCATCTGTGACTTTGTCGATCATACCGATAATCGCTGTACCTTCTTTTGGGATTTCCACATCTTCAAAGGTCAATACCTGTTGTGACCTTTGATTTTGTCTTGGAGTACAGGCAAAAACCAGAATTAGTAAGATACTAACTAATCGCATTACAGAGGGATGACAGATACTTACTCAATTAAATACATTTCTTCCAGTTCCCAAAATCACAGGGCAGAATGATTGGATCATCCGAATAATTATTCATTTGGTTATCCATTTCACTTTCTGACCGACTGGTTTTCTCCTTCCTTCCGGCCATTCAATTCGGGGTTTGCCGATGAAGAGAAATCCCATCAAAGTATCTTCCGGTTCAAGGTCAAAAAAAGATTTGGCGTCTTCCATATAGGTTACCCCGCCGGTTCCCCAATAGCATCCTACACCGTAAGCGGTAGCTGTCAGCTGCATATTTTGGACTGCTGCTGCCACCGCAGCTACTTCCTCGATTTCAGGGACTTTCCCTTTTTTGTTTCGATTCAACCCAATAGCGATCACATGTGAGCATTTTAACGGGTTTTTCTTCAGTTTCTCAAATACAATATTCTCAAAAGTGCCGTTTTGTCCTGCTACTCTTTCATATAGCTCAGATTGAAATTGTGCCAGTCTTTTTAATCCGTCACCCTTGAACACTACAAATCTCCAGGGTTCGGTTAATTTATGCGTTGGAGCCCAATTGGCATTTTCCAGCATCTGGTTTATGACTGAATCTTCCACCGGTTCATCGGCGAATGCCCTTGGATAAATCGAACGGCGATTGGCAATTAGCCGGTTAATCTGATCAACATCAAATACGTCCATCTATGATTTAATTTTTACTCCTTAAATCTAACCGATATGAAATTGTAGTTTCATGCCACCTACCTGTATAAATCTTCAGGTTCTTCGCGCGCGGAGAGACAATGAGGTTCGTTTTAGAACTGGCAATTTCTGAGCGTGTCAATCCGGATGTAGTGCGGTGCCCCGGATTCAAGTAGCAAATGGGAGGTATTGCTACATTGTATTCGCCAGCTCTTTTACTTTTCATATGTTTCCAAATCAGATAATATCCTTGCAGCAAAATCAGCAAATAGGGATTTTGGGTTTAGGGATTCGGATGGTGAACTGAATTCTCCGGTTGCCAAACCATCTTCCTGGTTGGATAAAATTAAGCAGGAGGAAGAATGAAGTCCTTCCATAACCAACTTGCTGCACAAAATTTGGTATCTATCCGCATACGAAGTGTTGTTAAACTCATTAAATACTTTGAAATATTCCTCCTCTAACCGGACTATGTGAGTAGATGCTTCACATTCTTCCAATAGCATTAAGTATCCTAAAAAGGGAGGTTTAGAATCTTTTTCTATTGATGAAAATAAATTGTTGCTGACATGGTTGGACAGTTCAAATGCTTTTTCCCTTTGCGCAGTCCAGAAGTCCTTGGCAGAACCAATGAATTCTTCAGTACGATTATTGAAGTTGTCGAAAGATCCAACCTGAGACTTTAGTTCAAAAGCGGCGATAAGTCTTCCATTATGTACAACAAGAGCGTCCCACATTTTAGTCGGTCTGAAAAACCCTGGAATTGTTAGCTTTTTTTTACCTGTTGTTATGATGCCTTCTTCAGGGAGGCCACAATACAGGGCCACTTTCTTAATTATTTCCGAAAAACCGTCCATATTTTTTCCACCAATCGCTGATCCTCTGCTACCTTCCTGGGATCCGGCGTCGGAACTGAATCTGGATTTCCAAAACTGTTGAACGGCTGAAGTAACCAACAAATCAAAATTTTCCGGAAGTAAATTCATCTGGTAGAAGCTTTGTCAATAGTCAAATCAATTACGGAATTCCTGTAGAGGTCAAGTGTTTTCTGCAATCTTCCATATCTATATTCTGAAGTTTAGTTTCTGGCATGGAACAAAGTTAAGAATCGGTAAGCCGATTACCAGTCATTAACTTAGAAATAGGACGGTTATTCATCAGGATTATTCCTAAACTCTGTCATTTTACGGGTTTACGGTACTGACTACCTTGGCTCACAATAATCAAATAATCCATGAAAACCATTATTGAGCCTTTCCGAATCAAAATGACAGAACCGTTCCGGATCATCTCCCAGGATGAGCGAGTAGAGAAACTGGATAAAGCACATCAGAATGTATTTCTCCTGGATGCGGAAGATGTGGCGATAGATCTGTTAACGGATAGTGGCACCGGGGCCATGTCCACTGATCAATGGGCCGCTCTTATGCTGGGGGATGAAAGCTATGCCGGAAGTCGTTCATGGAAAAAGTTTGAAGCTACCGTAAGGGAGATCACTGGCATGAAGCACATATTCCCGGTCCATCAGGGGCGCGCGGCAGAAAGCTTGCTTTCGCTGACCCAGGTCAAACCCGGTGATGTAATACCAAATAACAGCCATTTTGATACAACCAGGGCCAATCTTCAATATGCGGGCGCACAGCCTGTTGACCTCGTTGTCGATGAAGGACTTGACCCGGAAGATGAGTCTCCCTTCAAGGGTAATATGGACCTGGAGAAGCTGGATCAATGCATAAAGGAGCATGGGAAAGAACGGGTTCCTTTTGCCATGATAACAGTGACCAATAATACCGGGGGCGGACAACCGGTATCAATGGGGAATATCAAAGCAGTTAAACGTTTACTGGACCACTACGGTATCCCGCTTGTGATAGATGCCTGTCGTTTTGCAGAAAATTCATATTTCATTCATGAAAGGGAAAAAGGTTATGCCGGCAAATCACTGATTCAGATAGCGGAGGAGATGTTTTCTTATGCCGATGCTGCTACGATGAGCCTCAAAAAGGATGGCCTGGCAAATATTGGCGGTTTCTTTGTCTGCAATGATCCGGACTGGGCGGAAGCATTTAAGAATGCGTTGATCCTTCGCGAAGGTTTCCCGACCTATGGAGGATTAGCAGGTCGCGACCTGGAAGTTGTGGCTGTAGGATTAATGGAGGCGCTGGAATATGACTACCAGCAGTATCGCCATGCCACCGTGGAATATTTACTGAACAAAATGATTGAAACAGGCATCCCCGTAATGAAACCGGCAGGGGGTCACGCTGTTTTTATGGATGCGAAAAGTTTTTTCCCACAGATCGAACCTTTGAATTATCCGGGAATTGCACTGGTGAACGCCATGTATGAAGAGGGGGGTATCCGGGCGGTGGAACTTGGAAGTGTAATGTTTGGCCACCGGGATGAGCATGGTAATGAACTCCCAACAAATCTGGAATTGGTTCGTCTTGCTTTCCCAAGGAGGGTTTATACCCAAAGTCATTTCGATTATGTACTGGAAGTAATCAAACAGGTTTGGGAAAAACGGGATACCTACGGGGGGTACAGGATTACGAAACAGCCTAAGCTTCTCCGGCATTTTTCATGCTGGTTTGAGAAAGTATAGGAGCTTTACCAAAGCTCCATCAACAGGAATAAGAAAGCTCTCTAAAGAATAGAGAGCTCCCTGAGTTGTTGTGTGCTGGCTTACTTCAAAAACCAATTTAATGTTTTACAATGCGGAAGTATTCAACTTCACCATCCATTTCAATACCTAACATGTACACACCCTGCTTCAAATGATCTACACTAAGTTCAATTATTCCTTCTACTTGCCTGTACTGATTACGACGAACAAGTCTACCGGAAAGATCCGTGAGTTCTAGTTTCAAAGACTCTTGCGTTTGATCAAAATGAACCATTAACCTATCAGATACAGGATTGGGATAAATCATGATTTCGCTTTCATCCAACAATCCCAGCACCTCAGGATCCATATCATTCAAATTAATTGTAATTGTGGCTGATGCCATTCCACCTTTACCATCACTGACTTCCACTGTCAGCGTGAAGGTGGGTGTAGTTTCAAAATCCAGGGCAGATTTGCTGTTGACTGATAATTCTCCGGTGGAGCTATTGATCGTAAAAGCATCATCGGTATTACCTCCGGTTATCGAATATGTGAGGACATCTCCATCTGCATCAGATCCCGAAACCGTGCCTACGGTTGTCCCTTCGCTTGAGTTTTCATCGATGGTAAATGTTTGATCTGAAATCTCAGGAGCAGTATTCAGATCAACCGTGATAACTGTGATCTCGGCTGAGCCTGAGTCCCCCTGATCATCTGACACTTGTACATTGATCGTAACTTCTTCCAGCTCTTGAATATCCAATTTGGTATTGTCGATGACTGATAATTCACCCGTAATAGCATCAATACCAAAGGCATGACTCTCTCCAATAATGCTATAGGTCAACGGATCTCCATCTTCATCAGTAGCCAACACCGCACCGATAATAGTCCCATTAGGACTGTTCACATCAACAGTAAAAGACTGGGGTTCTACATCGGGATTATCATTTACATCAACCAGATTGATGGTTATTGTTGCGGTAGCAGTTCCGCCGTTGCCGTCGCTTACTTCTACCGTTAAAGTGAAAACAGGATTTGTTTCAAAATTTATGGCTGCAATGTTATCGGGGACCAGTTGATCAGGTGATAATTCATTGAAAGCAAAGGCATCTCCCGTATTACCGGCGGTTATGGTGAATGTCAAAGCATCGCCATCCGGATCGGTAGCGACTATGTCAGCAACTAAAACACCACCGGAAATGTTTTCTTCAATTGTAAATGATTGATCAGAAATTGTCGGTGTCTGATTATCCAGGACTACCGTAACTATGATATCAGCAGTTGATGTGTTTCCAACAATATCCTCAATTGTCAAGGTTACGGTATTTTCACCCACATCCGCCGTGGAAAAAGAACTTTTACTCAAACTGGTGGAAAATATGCCACAATTATCCGTTGATCCATCATCTACGTCATCAGGACTCAGAGTCACAATCTCACCAGAGCTTACTGTGAGCGAAATGTTCTTCCCAATTGAAATTGGCGCCAGGTCATCAAATACTGAGACGGTTACATCTCTTGTTGTGGTAAATCCTGCTTCATCGGTCGCTGAAATGCTCACGGTTTGCGGTGTTCCGATATCATCGCAGTCCAATGATTCCGGGCTAAAAGTGATTATCAGATCTTCAAAGGGTGTAATATTATCATGGATGTCGATTACCTCGAATAATCTGCCTGCCAATAACACTTCCCCGTTTTCATCCAGCGACTGCCAGGAATCTTCGGATGCTAGTTGGCCAATCCAGGGACCATCTTGATCTATCGTGGTTATATTCCAGGTAGTGTTATCCGTAATTCCGCCA
Source organism: Cyclobacteriaceae bacterium (assembly GCA_028278225.1). GTDB lineage: Bacteria > Bacteroidota > Bacteroidia > Cytophagales > Cyclobacteriaceae > JANQEU01. The sequence goes on along the minus strand of JANQEU010000095.1, from coordinate 113,726 downwards.
AAGATATTGCCGTCGGCATCTTTGACTGCTCCCTGTGGGATTTCAATATAATATTCAGATCCTTGTTGAAGGTTGACTGAATTCAGCGTTAATGTAGCCCCGGTGATGGTAACAGGTGCATTAATGATGTCCGACATATTTGCACTGTAATGACTTTGATCGGTTACAACATTTTTGACATAGATAATTCCCTCCCCAGGAAAGATATCTGTATTGAATGTCATAGAAATCTCTGAAGAAAGACTAACATCAGTGGTACCATCCACAGGTGTTTGGGAAATGATAACAACAGTTGCCTCTATGAAATCAATACCGGTACCAGTCGATGCATCTGTGCTATTAACGACGTATATAGCTTCGGAATTCGTGAACGCTGCATCTGTAAATGATACCTTAATATCCGACACCGAGTGGATATTGTTATGATTATCAGAATTACCCGTTAGTGTTAATGTAGCACTTAAACCATCGCTACTTACTGTCATTGAGGAGCCCAATCCGCTAGGTACATCACCCAGGTTATAATGGGTTCCGGCCTCTAAATTACCATCGGCATTGACGAAAGTGTCACCTGTCACCGTAATCGTCATGCTACCTTCAACGGCCCCGTCATTTTCGATAGTTTCACCAAATGTGGTAGCTGAATAAGATAACTCGGCCACTTCAATATTGATCCCCAGTTCACTGCTTGCATCTATGGCGTTTTCAACAAATGAGGCATCGGAGTTGACAAATGCGGCGTCGGTAAATGTGAATTGTAAATCCGAGATATTATCAAAAACAGTTGGAATACCCGCCAACACCAACGTGGCTGTCAGTCCATCCGCACCCACTTCCATGGTCGGTGTAAGCCCTGCCGGCAGATTGGGAATGGAAAAGTGAGCAGGTGAGGTTAATGTTCCTCCCGGATTGACAAACGTGTCATGGATAATGCTGACAATCAGTGAGCCGTCAATTGAACCTTGCTGAGGAATGACAGTAAATGCTTCATTGGATAAACTATACCAGGCAACACCACCGTACAAAATTTCGGTGCCATCTGTGTTGAATGCAAATTCATCTATGCCGTGACTTGGTTGATGAACTATATTCAAAGAAAGAGTTGAAGTGAGAAACGGAGTGCTCAGGTCAAATTCGGCCATTCTCAGATTATCGGTTATATACAATTTTTTACCATCTCTGCTGAACTTGAAGCCTTGCGGTGGGGTGCCAGGAGGTTCACCAGGGGAAACGGATGTATTGAATATGGCAGTAGAAATAGAAAATGGAGTACTTAGGTTGTATTCAAAAATATCTCTGTCATATTCGATGACATACATTTTAGATCCATCATTGTTAAAACTGATTGTAATGGCATTGCCGGTTTGACCGGAAATGTCAAATTCATCTACTAAATTAATGGCACTTAAATCATAGGGGCTGCCTAAGGCATATTCTAAAACTTTATCCCCAGATCCCAATAGGTACATCCGTAGTCCATCATAGCTGAAGGTGACATGACCGAGATTAGGATAATTCTCAACTAAGCTTGAGGTAGTCACTGCAAAGGCTGAGGACAATGAATGTTCGTATAATCCTCCGGATCCGGCAGTGAACATTTTTAATCCATCCCTGCTAAATGCAATTCCGGATTCACGTTGTTCCGCAGGCAAATCCTTGAATGTCCGAAATTCTGCAGTTGAAATATCAGGAGTAAGTGAATATGACAATTCCGGTATTAGAACATCATCAAAATCAATTCCTAAGTCACTATTGGCGGGCCCTGTAGCATTTTCAATATCAGAGGCTACCGAATTTGTAAATGCATCATCCGTGAATGTAAATTGCAGATCTGTGATATCGTTGACGTCCTCGTGATCCGAAGCATTACCTGTAATGATCAAAGTCCCTAATTTCCCATCATCGGAAACAGTGATAGAGGGTGAAAATCCATTGGGTAGGTTTTCAACGGTATAGTCAGTCAGTGAGGATAGATTACTTCCAGCATTGATAAAGGTATCTCCGCTCAGACAAATGAAAAGAGCGCCTTCGACTGAACCGTCATTGGATTCCGTTTCGGAAAACGCAGCGGGACTCAAATCATACTGGAAAACGAAGTTATCCAATCGGTTACTGATGAACATCTTATCTCCCGAACTGCTAAATGCCACCCCGGTGATAAAAGTAGCTTCCGTTGCGACATAATAGCTGTTAAGAAATGAAGCCGTAGTCAAGTCAAAGCCCGTCGTTAACTCATAGGCATATACTCTTTCACCGATATCTCCTGCAAAGTACATTCTTGTCCCATCTTTGTTGAAGGCCAGGCTTTTTGGACTTGTGTCTTCGTTTGCAATCGAAAAACTGGTTGTATATGTAACAATACTTATATCGAAAGGAGAGTTAAGTGCGTACTCATGGACCTGGTCACTTGTTTCCCCGATAACGAACATTTTATCTCCCGATCTGCTGAAGGAGACATCTCGCGGACTTGCTTCCTGACCGGACACAGCATAGCTTGTAGATAATGTGGCCGTACTAATGGCATACGGTTCAATTAAATCATACTGACTTATTCCGGCCACCCCTCCAACGATATACAATTTTGACCCGTCATTATTGAATGCGACACCTTGCGGATCAAATTCCTGGGGATTTACCGCAATTTCAGTTGTGTAGTCGGCTGTTGTAATATCAAATGGAGTTCCCAGGGTGTATTCATACACCGTGTAATTGGCGGTCCTGATTGTGAACATTTTTGTACCGTTATGGCTAAACGTCAAGGCCTCAGGGGAAGCAACATTGGTGGAAAGAGAAAATGATAAACCGGAATACTTCGCTGTGGATATATCAGGAGTAGTGGAATAAGTGATCTGCAGCGGATCATTAAAATCAATCCCAAGCCCCGAGTTGGCTCCAACGGCGTTTGTTACATTCGAGGCCATTGACGTTGTGAAAGCGGCGTCGGTAAAAGTGAATTCAAGGCCTGCAAGATCATATGAGTTGATATGGACATTTGCACTTCCCGAAAGGGATACTGTTGCAATTTCCCCGTTTCCATCAACTGAAATTGAACTGGAAAACGCAGAAGGAAGATTGTCGATGGTGAAATGGGTTGGAGTAGTCAATGATCCCCCACTATTCACAAATGTATCCCCATCTATCCCGATGATGATAGATCCTTCAACGGATCCATTATCCAAACTGGTTTCTACGAACGGGGTTGAACTCAAATCATATTCACTCACGAAATCGTCCTGGGCATCTGCAACGTACATTTTGGTTCCCTTGTCATTGAATGCCAATCCAACCGGGATCCCATCTTCATCCGATACATCAAAACTTTGATTTGCGCTAGCGGTACTAATGTCAAATGGCGTATTGAGAGAATAACTTGTGACTTTGGGGGCACCACCCGCATATCCAACTATGAACATTTCTGATCCATCAAGGTTGAATGCAATAGAGGTTGGTATTGTTTCTTCGCTGGCCACAGAATAGGTTTGAGAATAACTAGCCGTGCTTACATCAAATCCTGAACTTAAAGTGTATTCGTAAACAGAATTGCCAATATCCCCGGCAACATACATTTTAGTACCGTCATTGTTGAATGCCAAACCCTCAGGGTCATTATCCTCATTACTGACGTCAAACGCCTGCACATAGTTTACCGCACTGACGCTGAATGCAACGGTCAAATCGTACTCATAGACCTCCGCATCCAGGCCAACCACAAACATCTGCATACCATCTTTGCTGAAAGCCAATCCAGCAGCTTCTGATTCCTGGGTGCTGAAGCTGTAATCATCAACGAAACTGGCAGAACTCAGATCATACTCGGTAGTCAAACTGTATTCATCCACATCACTCCGGCTCAGTACATACATTTTCGATCCGTCATTATTAAAAACTACATCTCTGGCTGTTGTGCCCACATCCGGGGCCACAAAGTAATTCTGACTGTAAGATGCTGTTGAGACATCTGGAACTCGGGTATATATTAAGGATTGAGCGTTAGTTGCCACTGAGAAAAGAACTACAAGAAATATTATTGGGTAGGTACGCTTTTTCATGGTCAATCGGGATTTATCCTATTTTAATTTAGAAGGCAATCCCGGGTCAAACAATTAATTTTTCCGAGTAACCGGAAAAATTTTTCGAAGGAGCATATTTCTTTTCCGGCGTTTGAGAGGTTCAGAAAAATTGCTATTCACAGACATAAATATTATTTTGTTAGACCCAAATCAGGGTAATTATCTCGGAAATAGGATGAAAAGGCTATTTGTACTCGCTTTATTCCTATCTGCAGTTTTCACACAGGTTACTGCTCAAATAACCAATCATATAATTGGAATAGAAAATGCGCTGTTTACCGAAAATGATCCTCAAAAGAGGGTAGACCTTTTTGTAGATCTTTCCGAAGCTTATCTAATCCTTTTAAGCAGCAAGAAATTGAAAACGGAAACGGTTTTGGACTTTTCTTAATAAAGAATCCGGTGAGTGATATGGATGGTAATATCAACATTAAAAATTCATCTGGAACCTACATCGAAATAGGAATAAAATCCTGCAAAAAAAGAAATGGGCATGGAGTAAATACTGATGAATCAAATTTTACGAGGAGTTGTAAACGAAATGGCTGGTTAATATGTCATCTGTCAGGATATTAGTTGTAGAAAATAATTCCATTGTCGCTGAAGACATCATTCACAGTCTCAATGATTTGGGATATGAGGTGATAGAGAAAGCCAAAACAGCGAAGGATGCAATTGAAGCTGTTAATAGACTTCAGCCTGACATAATTCTCATGGACATTAACCTGGACGGGGAAATGGATGGGATTGAAGCTGCGAAACGTATTAACGAAAAAACACCGACACCCATCATTTATCTAACTGCCTATTCTGATGGTAAGACTTTTGAGCGGGCCAAGAAAACTCATCCACATGCATATATAGTCAAACCTTTTGTGGAGAAGGACCTGAATCTCGCAATTGATCTTGCAATTCACAATTTTGCCCATCAAACCCTCGAAAACGATCCTGATATTGTTCCTACCGAACATATAGTAAAGGATGCTGTGTTTTTGAAAATCGATAAGAAGTTTATCAAAATTCCAATTAAGGATATCTTATACGTTGAGGCAGCCCGCAGTTACTGCAAAGTCCGAACCAGTGATAAGGACTTTCTTCTTACGATGAATTTGCATGCATTCGAGGTCAAACTCAATCATCCTAATTTTATAAGAGTGAGCCGATCCTGTCTTGTAAATGTCACACGTGTAGACTCCTTCGAAAAACACAAATTGCAAATAGGTGAGATCCAAATCAACATCAGCAAGGCCTATCAGGAGGATTTTCAGAAAAGATTTTTATCAGTTTAGGAGCTCTGGTTAGAAACTCCTATGGTTTGTTCATTTCTCTCAGAAGTTCCGAAGCAGTATAAACTGACAGTTGAGGTATGGCTGACTTCTTAAGTTTTTTATCCGCTGAAATAAAATAATCAACTTTGAACTTAATTGCAGTAAAGTATTGCAAGGCATCTTCAGTATCATCAATACTGCTATTGAGGGCGACTATAGCTGTGTCATGATCACAATCTATTACGTGTACGTCATTCAATAGCGTCAAAAGAATTTTTTTTGTATGAGAGTTCGTGAATGCTTGAGAAGTAAAATATGCTGTGATATGAAGAACTGCCGGGGAAGTATATAGCTCGATGTCCCCGTTTATACCCTGCTGCATGATGATCTGTGCCTCTGGAAATCCGGCTCTATGCAATGTGAGATCCAGTAAGAAGTTGGCATCCAGGAAAACTTTAGAAGCCATATTTCTTCAGGCGTTCCTTGTAATAATCTTTTCTGGGTTGACCAATTTCCTTAATCTTAGGTTTTGGCAGTTCCTCTAACAACTCCAGTATGTTCTTCTTTTCAGAGGGACGTGTAAGCGTCTTAAAAAATTGCTCTACCATTTGGGATAGAGAAGTTTTATGTCTTGCAGCATAGCGTTTGGCTTGATTAACCAAAACCTCATCCACTGTAATATTGAGTCTTTGTTTCATATATTTCCAATATTGGGTAAAGATACGCATATATATAATTTATACGTATATTTTCAGGATTTAGGTGTCAATCGGTACCTCTACTTCAATTAATGTCCCATTTTTACTTTTGACATCGATTTTTGCATCCATATTAAGGGACGATAAATGAACCAGTTTCAACCCAAAATTAGTTTGTCCCTTAACTGTAAATCCTTCGGGAATTCCGATGCCATTATCCTCTACCTTTAATTTCAAAAGGCCATTTTTCAGCCCAAGGGAAATTAAAATTGTCGGATGATCAATTCCCTCAAAAGCATGTTTCATGGAATTGCTGATAAGCTCATTTACAATGAGTCCGAGGGATACGGCCTTTTCAAAATCCAGTTCCAATTCATGGATATCCAGTTGTATGGACAAATTATCTTTTTGCCCATATGCCGCAACTATATTTTGAATTAATGAACTCAGATAGTCATCCATCTTTACTGTTTCCCATTGGTCATTTTGATAAAGTTTCTGGTGGACCAAAGCAATTGCATTAACACGATCTCGCCCCTCTTCAACGGCCTTCACCGCCGTTTCATCCAGCAGTTTGCGTGCCTGTAGATTGAGAATACTTGAAATCACCTGTAAATTGTTCTTGACCCTGTGATGAATCTCCGCCAGCATGATCTCTTTTTCCTGATTGTTCCTTTGCAGAAGAACGTTCCTGGAAAGTACTTCCTCCTTTTGTTTCGTTATTCTAAGGGTCCTCTGAAGAACCTCATTTTCAAGCTTGTTTGAATACACTTCTTGCATTTTTCGATTCTCAAGTAGCTGTTCGACCAATTCCTCCTGGGCCCTTCTTTTTTCAATCTCGTTTTGTTTGCTCTGATATGCCAAAGCAAGAGAAAAAGCCATAAATTCCAGGATTGACCCAACTTCCGCCATTACCATCCCGGTATGAATTTTGAAAATTGTGTACAAAATGTATCCTGCCAGTGAAAAACTTACCAGAAAAAGCACACCTGTCACATAATAGTAGGCGATCACGCTTTTGGATTTAAGTACTGTAATGACAATGATCAATGTGTAAATGAGTTCTGCCAATAACATGAAGGAAATTCCAATATTTAAGATATTGTAGTTTCCAAAGATTTGAAGGTTCAGAAAGTTAATGACCAGAAAAACAAGATCTAAAATGATGAACCTGGATATCCATTTGTCTAATCTCTTGTAGTGAATCGACGTTTGAAAGAACGATCTGGTAAATAAGAGGTAAAATATGAAATCAAGATCCTGGGCGAATAATCCAAACCGGATGGTCAGATGAGGTACTTCTTTGAACAAAGTGATATCCGCCATCCCCAATAAAGCAAAATACAAGCAGGACCACAGAAATATGTAAATGGCATAATATAGATAGGATCTGTTCCGGGTGTTAAAGAAAACAAGCATATTAAAAAGAAATAATATCAGCGTTGCACCCTGGAAAAGTGCCTGTGAATAGTATAAGGTTTTTCCTTTCGAAAATGCTTTTTTGGGAGCTTCAATTTGTGCCTTAAGGCTGATCGACCGATTTGAATTTGACAGAATTTTAAGGTGTATGTTTATGACGTTGCCTGGTTCTATTGAAAAAGGAATCATGGAGGCATATCTGTTCTGAATGGCGAGCCTGCTATATGGCACCATTGCTCCCGCTAATGCTATCGATATAGTCGAATCATGTTTTACGATGTAAGCTTCCACGTTATCGGGGGATTTAAAATTCCCGATACTCAAAACCAAATCTCTGCTCGCTTGTGTGTAGTTTTCAATTTGAACTCTGGACCAGTAAACTGACGATTTTACAGGTTTTTCGAGACTTTCCCCCACATACTCATATCGAACTGCCGGTGGGTTTTTTAAAATGTTATGAATCGCTAATTCACCCGTTACGTCCTCATAAATCTTCAAATTTCCGGAAATCACATCTTTTTCAAGATTGTGATTACTTAAACTAATCTGTTCCAGGGCCTGCGAATTGGCGTACGATCCCTGTAATATTAGGAGAACAAAAAAGGTTAACACCAGGACCAAGTGCATTGGTCAAAGGTAATGAGATCAGACCAGTCCTCATTTTGTTAGGAGCTTTGACAAAGTTTGAACTTTGTCAAAGCTCCAGCCATTCTAATGCTTCACAATGATCTTGTATACGGCAATGTTCCTGGATCGTTCATCCTGGAAATGTAACAAGTACATTCCACTCTTAATGTCCTGAACATCAAGGGTGATCGATCGGTCAACCCCCCTGGGTAAGAGTCGTTGATTAACAATTCTGCCATTAAGATCCACCAGCCTCACCCGGACATCCTGCGTCCTGAGTCTGCTATATCGAATTATCACACGATCATCAGCCGGAACCGGATAAACGGACAAATCCTTGAAGAGATCGGTTGTGAATCCAAGCACTTCCTCCACTATGATGCCATCTTCAGTCACTGTTGCCGCCAGCTCGAATCCACCTTCCCCGCCTGCCGCATTTATCTCAAATTCCACGAATGATGTAGTATCCATTGGCACTCCCGGATACTGGATATTCAATCTATAAAATCCGTCCTGCAAGAATCCAAAACTCACCTCTCCATTGTCATCCGTTTCCGCGTATGCTACAAGCACATACTCATCTGCCGCAGGCCTGCCACCGCCACCGGTAGTTCTGCGGCGTAAGCTGCACCCGGCCTTCTTCACCCTTCTGCGAGATTCTATTCTTCCGGACGCCCCATCGTCTTCAGGGAGATCTGACTCAACGGTCAACGCAATTTCACCTTCATTTTCCGGATCTCGTGGTGGAGGTACCCTTTGCATTGCAAGCGCATCGGAAATAAAATCACGCAAGCGTAGTGTATCGGCTTCCACCCAGTCGATCTCGCTTTCGAAATAAGTAGGGATAAACCGGACAGTATCGATCACTCCACCTCCAATATCCCTGGTCATAAAGAAATCGGGCTCAGTTCGGACATTGAGCAGGTAATCCCCAAGCACAATTTTCTCAAAGAAGAGACTTTCGTTAATTACGTCCGCTCTGCCAACCGTATCAAACGGGCCTTCCTGAATTTTGAACAGCCTGCTTTCACCTTCTGTCACAAATCCTTCCGTACTATCAGCATAAAAGAAAGCCGGGAAAAATTCAATATTTCCGTATGCCAGTATCGTTTGAGGAGCACTACTGAGGGTAATCCCCTGAGCTATCTCACTTGTTACCTCTACGGTGTAGTCACCCATACTTTCAAAATCGATCGATTCAATGATGTACGGATTCGTAGTAGCTCCGGGTAATTCGGCTCCTTTGAAATACCACTGATAATTCAGGGCAGTTCCGCCAGTGACAAACCTGAGAGAATAATCATCTCCTTTTGGTATTGTATCTGCAAACGGGTGACCGATGATACCCTGATCATCGAAGTTGATTCCGGTAACATTGATGTTTGGTTCCATTGATCCGAAGTCAAGTTTATTTTGAGAGGCGTTAAAACTTGTAAGGTTTGTGAGATCCGATAAAACAGGCAGAGAGGTAATGGAATTATTGGAGATATCCACGGTTGTCAATCCAACTATATCCAGAAGGTTGTCAGGCATATCCCCTGCAAGACTTTGATTAGCAATGGACAATCCTGTAACGCGACTATCGGTTATGGTGACCTCGGGCCATGTAGTGACTGAGGTACCGGGCCAGTCTGACAAGCCTGATCCCGAGGTTACAAGTGCCTCATAAATTGCCCTTAATGATTTTTCATCTCTGTCCAGTGACGAAACCCTCACGTCGACAGGACTTGTAACCAAAATCAATCCCGGTACTGTCGAACTTGTGACTTCAGCATGATAAATTGCTTCATCATCAAATCCGGTAACCGTAACATCAAATGAAGATGATGTTTGCGCAATTTGAGTTCCATTTGCAAACCAGGTATAATTTTCACCTCCGGGTACCTCCCTGTTGACAGTGTGCGTCTCCCCGATCTGCAGAAGTACCCTTTCCTCTTCAAGTATTTCTTTTTGTGGATCATATGTCACATCAATGGGCAACTCATAGAAGAAATCAAGAGTGGTGAACGGCAATCTGTTCAGGGAAATATCCAGGGTGGTCAAAGCATCAAAACTGGAGCCATCCGTTATCTCGGTCAGCTCATTGTCGGATGCATCAAAACTAACCATTGCGTCCAGTCCGGATATAATAGCCGGGAAAACCCCGACAAGATTATTACTGCTCAGGTCCAGAGCTGTAACTCTGTCTCCGGTCATGGTGACTCCATCCCACGTTTCCAGGTTTCCAAACAACCAATTTTTACTGCGAATCCATTTGTCTCCTCCCACTGCATTAAATATTTGGACCAGTGTCAGTGAATCCTGTGTTCTCATCACGGCTGTATTCTCCACAATATTGAAGACCGGACCAGGAGTCAGGCCAGCATTAATTTTATCTTTTGGGCCGAGGAATCCAAAATTATCCTCGGCATCAGGTAACAGGACCTGGAAAGTTTCGCTGACGGCAGCATCAGGGCTGATATCCGCAGTGATGTAGTAGTAGGTGGATGTCTCAATCGCCAGTGTGCTGTCCATCCAAAAACCAAATCCATACCATGGTACTGGAAGTGAATCCGTCGGATTTTCAATTCCTTTAGCTCCTGGACGATGGAATATGGCCGTACCGAAATCATCTACTCCGTTGTAATAGATCTTGAAACTATCTTCAAAAATGTCCATATCGATGGTCAGCGAATCAAATGCCAGGGCCATCCCTTCCCATGTAGCTTGCGCGCTATCCACATCCACTCTAAAACCATAGATCAATGCATCACGTGCCCCCTGCACCAAATCACCACCTGCCATAGGGATTGTGCTGATCCTGATGTAGGTCCGGTCTCTTATCGCAACGATTCCAAAAAAAGTAGTATCAGTTACGTTCCCAAGAAGGTCAGTAGCTACTACCTGAACGTCATAGATTCCGGTATCAAGCGGTGTAATGGTACCCTGTGAGATCCACCATGTAGAGTCAGGATTTAGGGTCGCATTCGTTGTCTCTCCATTTATGGTCACCTCCAGTGAATTCAGAGGCTCATTTGTTGTTCCGTAAAAGGAGGGAGATCGTTCTTCGGTTTCGACAGTATCAACAGTCACAACCGGAGGTATGGTATCATTCAAAAGCACAGATGAAGGATGGGATACGAGGGTCAATCCAGGTACCAGGCCATTTGTAACTTCAAGAGTCCAAACCCCCAGATCTGCTGCCGTGACCGATGCACGTGACAGTGTATTGGTGGTCTCGCCGGGAGAAATCACGCCATCTTTAAGCCATTGGTAAGTGTTGTCACTTCCTCCTACCACAAAAGAGATGTTTAATGGGTCACCCAGATCGACGGTCAGGGTATCTTCGGTACCGAATGGATTTTGGGGTGAAATATCAATGCTGGAAATACTCATGTTAGGTTCCAGATCATCAAATTCGAAATAATTGCTATTTGCGCCAAGATGGAACAGGTTCGGTAAGCCGGACATATCAGGTAAATCAGTGAATAAATTCCAATTGAAGAGCGCCTGCATCAGGTTGGTCATGCTTGTTATTTCATTTGGAATTGCACCATCGAACTGATTGTTATTCAGGCTTAATGTCTCAAGATTCACAAGATTCCCGATCTCAATGGGTAACGTTCCGGTTAATTGATTTCCTCCCAGATAAAGAGTGGTCAGGTTGGTCAAATTCCATATCTCGCCTGGAACAGGCCCGCTCAACTGATTACCATTTACATCAAGTTGGATGAGGGTACCAAGGCTCCCTAATTCGGCTGGAATATTGCCTGTAAGCTGATTCCCGGCCAGGTTAAGGTACTGAATGGCCGGAAGGCTTCCGAGCTCAATTGGAATTGGCCCGGTCAACTGGTTAAAATCCAACCTCAATTCCAGCAGTGAACTGAGCTGTCCTGCCTGAAGTGGAATTCCTCCGGTAAACTGATTATTACCCAGGATCAGATTTTGCAATCCTGTAATTTCGAAAAACTCCGTGGGAATGGATCCGGTTAGCTGGTTATCACTGAGGTTGACATGCTCCAGGCTGACCAAACCATTGAGCCCGGAGGGAACCGGCCCTTCAAACTGATTTGAGTACAGCACCAACAGCTTCAGATTAGCAAGAGAGGTTATCTCATCGGGGATCGTATCAGTCAGACTGTTCCAGCCCAGGTCGAGATCCGTAAGACTTGTCAGGTTCCCTATCTCCTGAGGGAGTGGTCCTGAAATGTTGCAGTTTGTTATACGTAGTTCTTTCAGATTCACAAGACTACCGATACCTGATGTGATGGTTCCACCCAGGCTGCCATTGAAGCTCAGGTTCAAACTTCCGAGATCTGAAACATCCCAGAATTCGGCAGGGATCACCCCTATGAGGTTGTTCGATTGAAGATTCAGACTTAAAATTCCGGGCTCGTCAACAGAAACACCATACCAGGAGGTGACGGGACCTGTTTTCCATCCGGAGTTGTTGGTCCAGGCAGCACCACCTGCACTGTCATACAGCGCTACAAGTGCCAGGGAATCGGCTGACGAAATGGTCACCGCAAATTCCGAAACTGCCCGCTTCCACAGCCCGCCGATTCCTCCTGCAATTATGTCCGTACCGTGCACCACAACATCTCCAAGTGTGGGGTTGGATAATTCCGAATTCCACGGGAAAAATGAATTACCCCCGTCACCGGAGAAGTAAACTCCCCCCGTTGTGGCGACGTATAAATTACTTCCATCCGTTGTCAGTCCGGCTATGCTTGTATTGGAGGGTGTTAAGGTTTGGGTGAATCCTGTCAAGGCCCAATTCGAGCCATCATCAGAAGAAACATAGATCTCAAGTGAATTTGCAGCAAAAATATCATTCCCCAGCACCTCAAATTCTACAAACCCGTAATTGGTAGGAAAACCGTTTGTTGATAATGACCAGTTAGTACCTCCGTCAATTGACCGGTAGATCCCTTCAGTAATACCGGCGTAATGATTTGTCCCGTCAAAGATGACATCTTCTATTTGTCCCGTTCCAGGTAATCCTGTACTGCCTGAGGTCCAGTTAGCTCCTCCGTCTATGGACTGGTATATTTCCGTAAAGGTTGCTGCAAAAAGCACACTCCCGTCATAATATAGATCCATGATTTGATCGGCATTGGCAATCCCCGTAGATGAGGATGAGAAGGTTATGCCATTGTCTGTGGATTTCTGTAAATCTCCAGTGAAAAATCCCCCGGAGGCCACTGCCACAAACAGGTCAGACCCAACCTTCATAATATCCCTCACAAATAAACTTGACAGAAGTGTCGAAATATCATTCCATGAACTGCCCCCATCTGAACTGGTGTAGACACCCATTTCCGTAGTTCCTAAATAAAGATTTGTACCATCCGAAACCAGTTTGTTTGCCGAAGTAGTATTCAGTCCTCCCGATTCGACCCATGAAACACCGTCGTCCGAGGAAACAAATAATCCCGATTGTGAACCCGCCAGTAAATTGTTGCCGGAAACGGCAACTTCCCACATGTTCAAAGATGGCAGGTTGCCGGAAATATCGGTCCAGGTCAAACCTTCATCTACGGATTTGAATACGCCGCCGGAATAAGTGGCCAGATAGAAAGCAGTGTCGCTGACATGTAGTGATAACCCAAAATCAACGTTCGGAAATACAGGATCTACCTCTACATAGGTCCAATCCACATCATTTATGGAGTAATATAATCCTGAGCCTTGTGAAACTGCCCATATTGTGTCGCCGTAGTTTTCAAGGTCGTAAACCCCATTTCCCAGACTCACTGAATTGTTTGTCAGGTTCGTCCAGTTCACTCCACTATCCGTGGATTTCAAAATATCCTGGTTGATATGGGATACTCCGGCGTAAAGGCCAGAGCTGTGGTGGAGGATCGAAAAAATGTTTGAAAATGTCAGCCCCAGGTCCGTATTAGTCCATGTTATCCCGCCATCATCGGAGTAGTTAATTCCATCACCGTTACTTCCGGCCCAGACGGTGGAACCATCAGTTCCCAGGGAAAGAATATTTGTGCCGGTTGGACCTATCGAGGGCAGTAATTCCCAGTTCAGTCCGTCATCAAGGGATTTGAATAGCAGGCCACCATTTATATTGGCTGAGCCCAGGTATAGGATGGTATCAACCTTTAGAACAGACCAAAATCCTTCGAATCCCCCCATTCCTTCCAGGTCGGGGGTTACCTCTGTCCAGCTGACACCATTATCGGAAGAAAAGTGAGCACCGCCGTAAGTAGCCATAAAGACATCCGTGCCTTCGACATAAATGGCTTGTACCCGATCCCTGAAGGACCCGTTTATTCGTGACCATTGAGCAAAAGAATAGAAGCTCAAAAATAAAATTGAGGATAATAATAAGACCTTTTTCATTTGTTGTTGTAGTTGTGCGAAGGGTTGGAATTTAGTAAAGGAATACCAGCTCTCCGATGACATTCGTCAGATGAGGGGTCATTTAATAGAAATAAAAAACGGGTTAAAATTACACTGTGTTATATGTCAGGTTTTTGCAAAATGTTACTACCGGAGATGTGAGGTATTGGCACAAGGATTAATCATACTGGATGGGAGCCGGATGACAGACCGGGATCCATTAAATTAAAGTGTAAAATGTCAATTCGGAGGTGTAACCATCTGTGAAAGTGGCAGTATCTAACACCGAAAACCGAAAATCATAACCTGATCGTATGTCAGAGGAGTCGCTGATGATGGCAGTAAAGCAAGGGGACCTGGAAAGGGCATCGGACCTGTTCGAGCTTTACCATGTACCGCTTTACAACTTTTTTGTGAAGATCACCTATGATCGGGAGCTGGCACATGATCTCACACAAAATGTTTTTCTCAGGCTGATCAGGTTCAGGCATACATACAAGGGGGAGAAGAGGTTCAAACCCTGGATATACCAGATTGCCCGAAATGTTTTTGCGGATCACAACAGAAAAAATAAAGTTTTGAAAAATGACAATATCGATGTTGAGACACTTAGTGAGAAAATTCAAGAAACAAGTGAATCAATTACTTTAAATGAGCAGGAGAAAATCCTGCACCTGTCTATGGCCAGGCTTAAAGATGAATACCGCGAGATCCTGCTGATGAGCAAATTTCAGAAAATGAAATATGAGGAGATATCGGAAGTATTGAATACCTCGGTCGCCTCTGTAAAAGTGACAGTACATCGTGCTATTAAAAAACTTAAGGAACACTATTTCGAACTTGAAAAAATTTAGGCATGGAGGAACGTAAGATGGAAGATTTGATAATTGACTATGCCCAGGGAAACCTCACGGGGGAATTGAAGGAGCATGTAGAAAAGGTCATTGCCAAAAACGATAAATGGAAAGAGGAGCTTGATCGACTTAACGGAATACTGGAGATTATGGATAACAGCCCTGAACTGCAACCGGATCAATCGCTAAGAGCCGATTTCGATTTGATGCTATCCGGGGAGATTGAAAATCAGAAAGTAAGACAGATCCCTTTGATAACCGGATCAGCTGGCAGTTGGGCTTTTAAGATAGCGGCATCTATTGCCTTGGTACTTGTTGGGGCGGTGATCGGCATTATGATCACTAAAAATCAGCAAAATGAACGAGAGCTTCTGGCTCTTAAAAGTGAAGTGGAACTGACAAAGCAATTAGTAATATCATCACTTCAAAACCAGTCCTCGGCAAGCAGCAGGCTACAGGGAGTAAATACCAGTATGACTTTGTCGAATTCAGATGACGAAATCATCACAGCTCTCATAAATACATTGAATCATGATGATAACACGAATGTAAGATTAGCAGCGCTGGATGCTTTGGCAAGATTCTCAGATATCATGCAGGTGAAAAAGGCCCTGGTGGAGGCGCTGGAAACGCAGGACGATCCGGTAGTTACCATCAGCTTAATCAACCTTATGGTCAGATTGAAAGAAAATGATGCCGTCGAACCTTTAAGAAGACTGCTGGAAAAAGGCGAAACAGATGAAGCAGTTAAAAGCGAAGCACATATCGGCATTTTGAAGCTGTCATAATGAAAATGGGACATAATAAACAGAACATAAAAATCGAATAGTTAACAAAAATCAAAAGCGTCAAAATAATGAAAATGATAAAAAGCACATTACCAATAATTTTTGTGGTCGGGATGACATACTTGTCAACCGCCCAGGCGACAGACGAGTACAGCTTTTCAGTTACCGGAAAGCTTATCGTAAATGAAATAAACAAGATCGCTTTCGAAGGACATGATGGGAACGAAGTGATCATCACGACAACGGCCAAGTCATCAAAAAGCTCCGAACGTGCGGAAGGGCTCAGACTTATCAACGGTTCCGGCCTGGAAGACAATACAGGTTTGGGTATTTCCGTGAATACATCCAACGGGAACACTCAAATGGACGAAATATCAAAAAGGTCCAGCAGAAGATACACGGTAAAAATCCCTAAGGGCATTGTCCTGGCATATGAGCATTCCACGGCCTACGGCAGCAAGGTTACTTTTACCGATATCACCAATGAGATCGAAGTGAAAACCAATCACAGTGGTTTGATCCTGGAAAATGTTACCGGACCAATGACCGTAAGCACGGTGCATGGTAAGATAGAAGCAGTGTTTGGCTCTGTCAATCAAAATGGCCCGGTGTCTATTGTTTCTTCCCATGGGTTGGTTGATATTTCGCTTCCATCGGATACCAAAGCGGATCTGAAGCTCAGTTCAAACTGGGGAGAGATCTATTCCGATATGGATATAGCCATTGAAAAAAGTAACAACCTGAAAAGTTATAGCAGCAATGTTGTGAAAGGGACACTGAACGGAGGTGGTGTTAATTTCAGTGTGTCCTCTACGCATGGTAATATTTATCTCAGGAAAAAGTAAGTGTAAGTTGTTGGCTGCCTGATACCTGATCGGGCAGTCAATAATCTAAAATCATTTAGTATGAAGCGCCTGATTTACCTGTTGATAATGACATGCGGCATTTTTATTGCCCATGGTCAAACAACCATTGAAAAGAGCATTCCTGTTACTGCCGGACAGAAAGTCGAAATGAATTTCAAACGCCCGGAACTTATAAAGATTGAGATCTGGGATAAAAGTGAAATCAATATCAAGGCCGCGGTAAGTATTAACCTGGGGTCCAATGACGATGCATTTGAAATTGAAGTGAACGAAGGGAATAAACTGGAAATAAATTCTGTCGTTCGGAATTATGATCACCTGCCCAGGAGGATAATGATCAAGCATCAGGGGGAAGAATATTTTTTTAACACCTCAGATATCCATTCACCTGAAGTCCAGAAATTTTTGAACGAAACAGGGCGTGAGGGTTACGAATATATGAAGCACGGAGTGATTATGGACATAATTCTGGAAATAATGGTTCCCTCAGAAATTGTACTTGATATTGATGCCAAATATGGCATGATAGAGGTTGCAGGATTTACCAATGACATGAATATTCGTTCCAAGTATGGAGGTGTGGATGTCAGTGTAAATATGCAAGGCAATGCAAAAATACTGGCGGAGACGAAGTTTGGGGATGTTTACTCTAACCTTGATATTCCGTTTTCCGGGGAAACGGGCTATCGTCCGGGAAAGTGGAGCAGGCTCACAGGTACGCTAAACAGGGCTGAAAATATCCAGTTATTAAGGTCCGAATTTGGGAATATCTATATAAGGAAGATGTGAGGCACGAGAAAGAAGATGTTACCGGTTAAAACTCATTCTCATTCCGCGTGCGTTTTCATTGAATGAACCCTCATCATATGCCAAATGACCATTTACAAAAGTCTTTAGGACGGAAGATTTGAAAGTGTGATCCTCGAAAGGGGACCATCCGCATTTCGCAAGTATATTTTCTTTTGAAACGGTCCAGGGCTTATTGAGATTTACAATCACCAGGTCAGCGAAGTAACCTTCCCTGATATAACCCCTGTCAACAATTTGAAAACACTCGGCCACAGCGTGTGACATCTTCTCGGCAATGCGTTCCAGTGAAATTTTGCCTGCATGGTAGAAGTCCAGCATCGCTGCAAGAGAGTGTTGTATGAGCGGTCCCCCCGATGGAGCTTTGAGGTAACTGTTTTCCTTCTCAGCTATGGTATGCGGAGCATGGTCCGTGGCAATAACATCAATTTCATTTGAAAGGACTGCTTCCCAGATACTATCCCTGTCGTCTTTGGTTTTTACTGCGGGATTCCATTTGATCCACCTGGATTTTTCAGTGTAGTCATCATCTGAAAACCACAGGTGGTGGATGCAAGCCTCCGATGTAATTCTCTTTTCATTAAGCGGGATATCTGATCTGAATAAAGAAGTTTCTTTTCCTGTGGAGATGTGGAGGACATGAAGCCGTGTATTGTATTTTTTTGCCAACTCCACAGCTTTGGATGAGGACAGGTAGCACGCCTCTTCAGACCTGATGACCGGGTGTTCGGTGAAAGGTATATTTTCACCATATCTTTCTTGTGCTAGTGCCAGATTTCTTCTGATGGTAGTCTCATCCTCACAGTGCGTTGCTATCAGCAGAGGAACATTGCGAAAAATTTTTTCCAGAACTTGCTCATTATCTACTAACATGTCCCCGGTGGATGAACCCATAAATATTTTCACCCCGCAAACATCAGATTCGTTCGTCTTCAGTACTTCTTCAAGATTATCATTCGAAGCTCCCATGTAAAAAGAGAAGTTGGCTAAGGATCTTCGTCCTGCCAATGAATATTTTTCTGCCAGCAGGTCCTGGGTGAGTGTCTGGGGAACCACATTTGGCATTTCCATGTATGAAGTGACACCTCCTGCCACAGCCGCCCTGGCCTCTGTGTATATCTCCGCCTTGTGAGTCAATCCGGGCTCTCTGAAATGTACCTGGTCATCAATTACACCGGGAAGAAGATAAAGCCCGTCGCCAGGGAACTCGGCAGTATTTCCGTCAACCTGGATGTTACTGTCGATTTTTTCGATTCGCTGGCCCTTGATGAGAAGATCACGAACAGAAACAGAGCCTTCGTTCACAACTGAAATGTTCTTAATCAGGCAGTACATTTTTTGCACTATTTTAATATTTTATAATATAATAATGACAGCAAAGTTATAGCTATAAATAGTATTATTTTGATTTGTGGGTGTCAAACAATCTTCATAAAATCATATTCATACTAGGTCTTATCCAAACCCTGATTCGAACGATCCAAATTTTGTCGAAATGATTTTAAGGATTAGGGAAAAGTAGTATACTTGTAGGAGAAAGATGGATAAAATTTTATCTTTCTTTCCATAGCTGGTTGAAAAGATCTTGTGGGGTATAGGGCAACCTAACCCCACAATGATCAATCACTTCTGCTAGTCCAGCTTAATTCTTTCTTCCCTGTTAGCTATTTCCCAGGCTGTATAAAATATAAGATCAGCCCTTTTCTTCATGACCTCAAAATTGATTTTTTCAATGGTATCGGTAGGCTTGTGGTAATCTGCATGAGTTCCATTGAAATAGAATATTATCGGGATATTGTTCTTGGCAAAATTGTAATGATCCGACCGGTAGTAGAACCTGTTCGGATCGTTTTCATCATTGTACGTGTAATCAAATTCAAGATTAACCGTGTTCTCGTTGATCCGTTCTGAGAGCTGATGCAGGTCCTGTGAAAGTTTGTCAGGGCCTATGATATAGATGTAGTCCGGTGTTTCCAGGTGCTTATCATCAACCCTTCCCACCATATCAAGGTTAAGATTCGTCACGGTGTTTTCAAGGGGGAAAACCGGGTTGCTTGTGTAATAGGCTGATCCAAGGAGCCCCTTTTCTTCTCCGGAAACACACATAAAAAGAATGCTTCGTTTCGGTCCGTTCTTTTTCTTTGTGGCAATGGTAAATGCTTCGGCCAGTTCCATAACGGTTACGGTACCTGAGCCATCATCATCGGCACCATTGTAAATTTCTCCATTTGAAACCCCAATATGATCGAAATGACTGGTAATTACGACAAGCTCTTCGGGCTTATCCGTTCCCTTGAGAAATCCCAGGACGTTTTCACTACCGATGTTCTCAACAAGCATGTCTGCATTGAAAATCACTTTTGCCTGGTCTCCTTCGGATATCTCAGTATAGGATTTTTCAAAAATCCAGCTAATTAGTTTTGTACTCGTAATGATGATTTTGTCTCCTGTCCGGTCTATCTCCGGCTTTATGATCGGCCTGCTGAAATAGTTTTGAAATCTGCTCAAGGCAAATTCAAATTCCGATTCATCGTTACTCACGATGAAAAATCCAGCCGGATTATGCCTTTTGAGTTTTTCAATGTTTTTATCCCAGGCACCCCAACTCTTGTTAGTCATCACCAGGTATTTGCCTTTCAAGTCGCCATCGTTATATTCCAGGTTCTCACCTAAAAAGGCCAATTCAATAAACTCCTCACCGCTTGTTTCACTTCTCGAATAATAAAGGAAATCAGTAAGGTTTTCTTTTATCACATCCCCTTTTCTCACGTAGATTTTATTCCAGGTGCCCTTCACCAGTGGGAATTTTTGGAAATAAGACCCCTCGACCGGCGCTTCCAACCCTATACTTTCAAAATGTTTGGCTATATAATCGGCAGCCATTTTCTGGCCCCTGGATCCGGTATCTCTGCCCTCCAGTGAGTCAGAAGCCAAAACGGTTAACCGCTCTCTCAAATCTTCCTGGGTAATGGTTTTGGCAAACCGTGCCGCTTTCTTATCCTGACCTGATAGGAATACCGGTACCCATAGTAACATTAAGTACAATATTCTGATTTTCATCGTATGAAATTTGAGTCAAAACTACAGATTAATAAAGTGTGGATAATAGTAGATTTTTTTGAACGGTTTAGCTATTTCAGTAGTTAGATTTGCAGAGATTTTTCTAATCCGTTCCCAAAAATGAACATTGATCTGAATAGAAGAGATTCCTTCGAAAACCGCCACAACGGACCCAGGCAAAACGAAATACAGGAAATGCTTGAAGTGGTGGGTTGTGATACCCTGGACGAGCTGATCGATGAAACGATCCCTGCATCAATTCGACTGAAGGAAAAGCTGAAACTAAAAGGCGGGAAGAGTGAATATGAATACATCGCTGATCTGAAAAAGGTTGCGGCAAAGAACAAGATTGCCAGTTCATTTATTGGTCAGGGTTATTATGATTGCATCGTTCCTCCCGTAATTCAAAGGAATATCCTTGAAAACCCCGGGTGGTATACGGCTTACACTCCGTATCAGGCAGAGATATCCCAGGGGCGACTTGAGGCTTTGATAAACTTTCAGACGATGGTTGCGGAATTGTCCGGGATGGAAATAGCGAATGCCTCCCTGCTTGACGAAGGGACGGCCGCTGCAGAAGCCATGTCGATGTTGCATTCCTCACGGAAAGGAGAAAAAAAGAGTGCAGGTGTTTTTCTGGTGGATAATGAGGTATTCCCTCAAACACTGGAAGTGATGAAGACCCGATCCGACAGCATGGGGATTTCCCTGGAGATCGCTCAACTGGAAAATGCCGATCTGGAGAGGGACGATGTTTTCGGGATTTATTTTCAGTACCCGAATAATGACGGTGCCGTAAAGGAATTGGGGAGTTTAGTGGCACGGGCAAAAGCAAACGATCTTTTCGTCGCCGTAGGGAGTGACCTGCTGGCATTGACATTGATCACCCCTCCGGGTGAATGGGGAGTTGATGTTGTGGTGGGCAGTTCTCAAAGATTTGGTGTACCAATGGGATTCGGAGGTCCGCATGCCGCTTTTTTCGCCACGAAAGAATCCTTTAAACGGGCGGTTCCCGGAAGGATCATAGGCGTTTCAAGAGATACTGAAGGAAACAATGCTTATCGTATGGCCCTGCAAACAAGGGAGCAGCACATCAAACGGGAAAGAGCCACATCGAATATCTGTACTGCACAGGTGTTGTTGGCGGTAATGGCATCTATGTACGCAGTTTACCACGGGCCGGATGGATTAAGACAAATTGCATGTAAGGTCCATGGCCTGGCAAAAGCAGCCGAGGAGGGTTTGAAAAAGCTTGGAATTGAGAATCTGAATAAAAGTTACTTTGACACCATCAAGGTAGATGCATCCAATGCGGGTAAAGTTCGAAAGATTGCTGAAACCCAAAATGTCAATTTCCGCTATTTCGCCGACGATTCCATTGGCATATCATTTGACCAGACACACAATGCCGACGATGTTGCCCAGGTTTTGGGGATATTTGCTGAGGCGAAAGGGACAAAATTTGAGGGTGTCGTTTCCCGGGTGGAAATAGAGGAAGACAGCCTCCGTGACAAAGATTTCCTGACGCATCCGGTTTTCAATTCCTACCAGTCTGAGCACGAGATGCTCAGATATATCAAAAGGCTTGAGAATAAAGATCTGTCTCTGGTACACTCAATGATTTCCCTGGGGTCCTGTACCATGAAGCTCAATGCAACCACAGAAATGATCCCGGTTACATGGGAGGAGTTTGGGCACATTCATCCATTTGCCCCTTCCTACCAGACACAGGGGTATCAGGAATTAATTGAGGAATTGCATGATTGGCTTGTTGAAATAACTGGTTTTGACAGCATTTCATTCCAACCTAATTCCGGGGCTCAGGGCGAGTATGCAGGGTTGATGGTAATACGTCAATACCATCATGATCGTGGGGATGCTGACAGAAACGTTGCTTTAATACCGTCATCAGCTCATGGCACCAATCCGGCGAGCGCAGTCATGGCCGGAATGAAAGTAGTGATCGTTGCCTGTGACGACAATGGAAATATTGACGTGGCTGATCTCAGGTCCAAATCCGGGCAGTATGCCAGTCAGCTTGCGGCATTGATGGTAACTTATCCTTCTACACACGGCGTGTTTGAAGAGTCGATCGTAGAAATTTGTGATATCATCCATGAATACGGCGGCCAGGTCTACATGGATGGAGCCAATATGAATGCTCAAGTAGGACTGACTTCCCCCGCTTTGATCGGGGCGGATGTATGTCATCTGAATTTACATAAGACGTTCTGCATCCCTCACGGTGGCGGTGGACCAGGTATGGGGCCGATAGGAGTGGCGTCGCACCTGACACCTTATTTACCTCAAATAGGTGATAAAGGGATCACGGCCATCTCCTCTGCGGAATTCGGGAGTGCAAGTATCCTGCCTATTTCTCATGCTTATATTTCGCTGATGGGTGGAGAGGGATTGACAAATGCCACCAGGATTGCCATTTTGAATGCAAATTACATAGCAACACGTCTGCAAAATGACTACCCGATCCTTTACCGGGGAGCAAATGGCAGAAATGCCCATGAGCTGATTGTGGATTGCCGGGGCTTCAAAAAGATCGGAATCGAAGTAGAGGATATCGCCAAGCGACTGATGGACTATGGTTACCACGCACCGACAGTGTCGTTTCCGGTGCCCGGGACATTGATGATAGAACCCACTGAAAGTGAAACCAAAACAGAACTGGATCGTTTTTGTGATGCAATGATCGCCATTCGTAATGAGATAAGAGAGATAGCTGACGGTGAGGCTGATCCGGAAAATAATGTCCTGAGAAATGCACCTCATACGCAAAGGGTCGTCATCTCTGGTGACTGGGACAAACCTTACTCTCGCGAAAAGGCCGCTTTTCCGGCGTCATGGTTGAAATTTGATAAGTTCTGGCCCTCGGTAAGTCGAATTGACAGTGCTTACGGTGACCGTAATCTGATGTGCAGTTGCGTGCCTGTGGAGGCTTATTTGGAGGAAGAAGTGGTAATGTAGGAACGCTTACACTTTGCCATCGAGCTGCAATCTGTGAGTTTTGCCGATGACTTTGAGGTAGTCTGATCTTACATCACATTCCCGGGCATATGATTGCCAGTTCGAGATTATCTCAACAATCTCATTGACTATGTGGCGACAGTTTTTAATGCCTTCTTTCTTACCAAAATCCAGCAAATCCTTTTTTGTAAAACGATCTCTTTTCCCTGAAATGGTCATTTGATGAAGGTTTGTCCAGATTCCTGTTGGATTGTAGGACCACGTCACATCATAAGCAGGTGATAATCTCCAGGTCTCATTCTCAGGAAGCAGGAAGGAAATATTTTTTGTATGATCATCCTGATTGCGGGCAACTACGTTAAAAATCATTCTCCTGTATAGCTGGTCCATATCAGGATATGGAAGATACAGATCACGCATCTCGGCAAAAGCGTCATCGTACGAGTATAGCCCGGGTTTATGATAGTCATAGTGCGCTATACCGCATAGTGTTTGAATATGAATTCTTTCACCTTGGTCGCCACGATCAAACCTCCTGGTCATGAAATGGGCTCGTCCATTTTCCTCCAGTAAATTGCTCTTTGATATGGCAATACCGCAATCTAAAGCCATTTTGTAATAAGCGTACTCTATCCTTCCATACCCTTCGGGATCGGATAATTCTTCCGTATTCACACCATCAAACTTTAGAATGAAGTGTTGGAATCCCCTGGGCAAATCAACCTGTCCTGATCGAATTTCACCGGTCTTTTCGTTATAGCCAATTATAGCTTTTGCACGCTGACCTCCTGCAGAGGTTCCTACTTTTATGAGTTCGGAGAGGGCTTTTTCTTCATCTTCAGACAGATTCATGGACATGGACTCTCGCTCGGAAAGGACTTTATTTGTTAAGTTTATCAGAGATTCAACTTCTAGTTTTTCTGAAGATCTGGCCTTTGGTGACAGTGAAGGCTCAAACCTTAAGGCGCCCATTCCACGTGAACCGATGTAACTAAGCTTTTCCACCGGTGTGATCGATTTGATGTCCTTGCCTTGCCTCTCCAGCCAGGATTTTAGTATTTGACTTCCGAAAGCATCCGGAAGAGAATCCGAAAGCAGTCCCGGCAGGCCATGAAAGACATCTTTGTTTAATGAAGTGAATTCGAATATTCTTTCACCTCTCTGAAGGTCACTAACAGGCATTGTTAATGGAGCCAGATCAATCCCTGTCCTGGTGAAATCATCGTCAAACTCAAAAGTGGCCGCATTGCGGTCCGGATGCCAGGCGACAGTACCTACAAAGCGATCCCAAATAAAAACATTGGCGACAGCCATGATCTTAACGGTTAGTTCTTCTGACCCTTTGGACTTGCTTCTCCCTGCGTTTCATCATTTCAATTGGGCTGGGACCTATTTCAAGCAAAAAGTTATCTAGCTGGTCAAGAATTCTGAGCCCCCGCATGGTCTGTATTAGACTTAGTGTTGTTACAGGCTTGCCGTATTCAATACTCTGGATGGTGTTGATGTTAAGTCCGGATACTACAGCTAGTTCATGCTGCGTTAACTTTTTATGTATGCGGCGATTTTTAATTCGTTTGCCAATTTCCTTTAAAATCGCTAGATCAGTTAATTTTCTCAAAGCGTAATACCTTTTAAATTATATATTAAGCCGTAAATTCCTTATTAACACCTGCTAAATTAGATATTAAATATTGAATTACAGAGACTTTATCTAACTATTCCTTCTTAGTATCTATTATAATAGGTATAAAGTTAAAATTTATAATGTAACGCCTGTTATAACATGTATTAAAGACAAATCCTTAATTACATCGGTCAAATATGAACGTCCCCTCGACAGTGTTGTCTTCATCAA
Source organism: Cyclobacteriaceae bacterium (assembly GCA_028278225.1). GTDB lineage: Bacteria > Bacteroidota > Bacteroidia > Cytophagales > Cyclobacteriaceae > JANQEU01. Next base: position 88,099 of record JANQEU010000095.1, on the reverse strand, counting down.
AACCGGCCTGCAGATAACCGGCAATTCTTCTACCGGAAATTGATATGATTTCAATGAACCCACTATTGGCGACATAAAATTGCTGACCGACCCCTGGAAGATGAAACTTGAGAGATCCGTTTTCCTGGGCAAATGGTAAAGTGTAAACCCCTTCAGCGCCGGGAAGGGTTACTGAAATGTAGCTGTTGATACTGTTGATCGCACAGGGGTCCGTTTCCCTTTCATGCTGACCGTACATTTCCACCTCATATTCATTATTGAAGCTATAAAACACCTTTGCATATTGAAACTGCCATTCTTCGCCATTTATTTTGCCATTGACGAGGTCCCCGCTTAGTCCGTCATTGGTGTCACATGCGATCATGACGACCATGGAAAAGAATGAAATGGAGAACAAAAACCTTCTCATTTTATATCAAACTCAAATGCATTTTTTTCGGCTTTCCTTCCACCCACAGAATGAGTCTTTTCTATGAAAGTAACATGATTACTCTTATCCTTCAATAAAATAGAACTGCTGCAGGTTCCATAGTTTTCAGTTCTGATGCATATCGGAGACAATGCTCTTTCCCAGTCGAGGGGGACACCAGTTCTAGGTAAATCCTGATCATCAGCCCTTGTGTCATCTTCCAGCAATTCAAATAAATCATCCACGTTAAACGACGACTTGATTACCTTTTCAAATCTTTTTTTGATCTTCTCAACCTTTGGCCAGGGGCTGTTCAAAAATGCGTTACTAAGACCATGAATTCCCTCATCTATTTTATTGATCTTACCTTCATAGTTACTGTAGTGATAAATGCTATGATTTGTTAACGTCAGCAGATTGAATCCATTATAGGCTTCTGACCTTTTATGAAGTTGATTCAGGAATTCATTGGGAGTGATGTCTGACCTCAGAAAGTCAGTTGTTAATTCACCTCTGCTTTTTGCGGTTGCTTGGATGTTACTTATGTCCCTGTAGTTTGTGACTGCTGAAAATCTGCCACCTGTCGAGATACCCATCCACGTACCACCCGCTTTAAGGTCTTTTCCGGCATAGATACCTTCCTCGTCCCACTTGTGAGCCGCCTTGGTAGGGCGCTCGTAAAACTCATCCCTGTTTGCGATAAGAATCAGTGGAAATTCTTTATGCTGATTTAATGCAAAGGCAATTAAACACATATGCGGAAATAACGGTCATTCAATTATTCAAAGAAAGATCAAACAGCAAATTTTTCGGAATACCAAATAAAGAGAATTTTGATCATCCTCAATTTTAGCCCTGTATTTGCTTTAAAACTGTGATTTCATTATTTGGGTTATGAACACTCAATTCATTCACTCAACCCCAAAACCGGAGTGCTGGTTCCTTATCGCAATATTGATGTAAATTTGATACATGGATTTGACGGTGATCTTACTCATGGCGGTGGGGCTTGTTTCCGGAATAGCAATTGGTTTTTTGCTGGGAAAAATTAAGTTCCAGCGTACCAATGGCGACTCCAAACAACTACAGAGACTGGATGTCGAACTAAAAATGGAACGTGAAAGGGGTCAAAATCATCAAAAGGATCTGACCCAATTGAATTCCGAACTCAGGCAGGAGAGAGAAAAATACATTTTGCTGAGTCGCGAAAAAGCATCTCTTGAGTCGGATTATAAAAATCTTCACGAAAGGTTGGGCGAACAAAAAAGTGAGATCACCGAGCTACAGGAGAGATTCACCAATCAATTTAAGAACCTGGCGAATGAGATTTTTGAAGAAAAGACAAAAAAATTCACAGACCAAAACAAAACGAATCTTTATGATCTGCTAAGGCCCCTTGGAGAAAAGATCAATGAATTTGAAAAGAAAGTGGAGCAAACGAATAAGGAGAGCCTGGAAAGAAATACGGCCTTGAGAGAGCAGATCGTTAGTCTGAGGGAGCTGAATAAAAAAATGAGCCAGGAAGCGGAAAACCTTACCAGGGCATTGAAAGGTGATACCCGGATCCAGGGTAATTGGGGAGAATTGGTGCTGGAGAGAATACTGGAACAATCCGGACTTGAAAAGGACAGGGAATACTTCACGCAGGAGTCATATTCCACAGAAGAAGGCAGAAGATTGAGGCCGGATGTGATCATAAGACTCCCGGAAAATAAGAACCTAGTGATCGACGCGAAAGCTACTTTAACAGCCTACGAAAAATATGCAAATGCTGAATCAGAAGAAGATCGTGAACGGCACCTGAAGGAGCATTTACTTTCTGTGAAAGCCCATATCAAGAACCTTTCAGGCAAGAATTACAATCAGCTTTTTGATGGAGGTTCGTTGGATTATGTTTTAATGTTCATTCCGATTGAGGCGGCTTTTGCGCTGATAGTGCAAGAGGGGGGAGAACTGTATAATGATGCACATACGAAGAATATCATCATTGTTAGCCCTGCTACATTGGTGGCGACATTAAGGACAGTGGCAAACATCTGGCGGCATGAGTACCAAAATCGCAATGCACTTGAAATAGCCCGGCAGGGAGGGGCTCTTTATGACAAGTTCAAGGCTTTTGTCGATGACCTGGTAAAAGTCGGTCAGTCCCTGAAGTCCACCCAAAACACCTATGAAGAAGCGATGAAAAAGCTCTATTCAGGAAAAGATAATCTTATCCGAAAGACCGAGCGGCTTAAGGAGCTGGGGGCTAAGACCTCAAAAACCATGGATAAGAAGCTCCTCGATAGGGCGGACGTTATGGTTAAGGAGGATATTGAAAAACTGCCGATTGAGCAAACAAACCTTTTTGAGGGATAGAAAGTTATTTTTTTAAATTTGCCCCATTTTTAGGAGATGGAATTGACTGCAGACAATAAGTTGAAGAGGCTGATAGTGGTGGGAGATCGTGTGTTGATCAAGCCTCAAAAGGAATCCGAAAAGACAGCCAGCGGGATATACTTGCCGCCCGGGGTTCAGGAAAAAGAAAAAATACAGTCCGGGTATATTGTAAAAGCCGGTCCCGGTTACCCCATTCCTTTTGCCATGGATGAGGACGATGACTGGAAGCCTGAGGAAGAGAAAGTCAAATACGTTCCATTGCAGGCTAAGGAGGGTGACAAGGCAATTTTCCTTCAGAAGAGTTCGTTCGAGATCAAGTTTGAAGGAGAAAAATACTTCATCGTCCCACAATCCGCCATATTGATGCTTGAACGCGAGGAGGATCTTTTTGACTGATACAATGCATCTCACCGCCGGGACGCAAAGGACGCTGAGGTTGGTATTGAAATTTTAGTATGTTCATGCGCTATCTGCTTAGCGACTCAGCGGCTTTGCGGTTAAAAAAGAGGACTCCACAGAGACACGCAGCAAATCCAAATAGATATCTGGTATGCGATAATTTGTATATCGAAAGTCATTTTTCAATAGGCTCATTACCGGTATGTTATCTCAAAATGGTGTCAAACTCAGGAGAATCCGAAAAAACGGGCTAATAATTTCCCCTGGTCTCTGCAAACTCCTTCGCAAAATAAGTGAGGATCATGCTGGCCCCTGCCCGTTTTATCGCCAGCAGGCATTCGTCCATGGTTTTTGCACCGTCCAGCCATCCCTTTTCAGCGGCGGCTTTGATCATCGCGTATTCACCTGATACGTTGTATGCTGCAATGGGGACCGGAAGATTATCTCGCATATCGCTGATCACATCCAGGTAGGGTAGTGCGGGTTTGACCATAATAATGTCGGCCCCTTCCTCGTAATCAAGTTGTCCTTCCACCAGCGCTTCCGTTCGATTGGCCGGATCCATCTGATAGGTTTTTTTGTCTCCAAATTTCGGTGCAGAATCAAGTGCATCTCTGAATGGTCCGTAAAAAGCGCTCGCGTACTTCGCCGTGTATGAGATAATTCCGGTATCCTGAAATCCATTTTCATCCAGGACTTTTCTCAAATACCCAACCCGCCCATCCATCATATCAGAGGGTCCGATAAAATCGACTCCGGTTTCAGCCTGGGTCAGAGCCATTTTCCCAAGGATCTCCAATGTTTCGTCGTTCAGGATCTTACCGTCTTTCACAATGCCATCGTGACCGTCTGAACTGTAAGGATCCATTGCCACATCCGTAATGATCAAGGCTTCCGGAAATTTTGATTTTATTTCGGACAGGGCTTTCGGATAGAAAAAGGTTTTGTCAAAGCTCCGGGATGCGCTTTTGTCCTTGTGAGACTCGTCCACCACCGGGAAAATGTCGAATGCCCGGATGCCAAGATTCATACACTCTTCGATTTCCCTGAGCATGAGATCCAGGCTCAGACGGAAAATCCCTGGCATGGATGCAACTTCTGTCTTTTGTTTGTTCCCGTCCAATAGAAACAGGGGGAATATCAGGTCGTCTGTTGAAACCACCGTTTCTCGTGCCAGATCACGAATGGCACCGGATTTTCTAAGCCTTCTGGGTCTTCGGAGCATGCGACAAAGGTAGCACCAACCTGCAAAAGCCTGTCATATGGAGAATTGTATTTTGTAAAGTTTCCCATCTCTCCCGGCTATCCAGCCTGTTCCAGATGAATGCAAATCCGTTGTCCAAAGATCATCCCTCAATATATTGACCCACGATGCTCCATTATCCAGTGAAATATCTGCCCCATTTGGTCCGCAGATAATGATGATATGTTGCCCTCCGAATCGATTTAAAGCGCTTCCATAAAACGCCCCCATTGTTTTGGGAGGCCCACAGGCCTGCCATGTTGATCCCAGATCGTTTGTGACAAACAGGTTGTTAGTAAGGGTATCGGTAATAGCCAGATCACCACCTGCGATGAAGCCCAGATCATTGCTGAATCTCACGGAGGTTATTCCGGCGCTTGGCCCTTTGACCATTGGAGTCGGTATCGGTTGCCAGGTGTTGCCAAAGTCCGGAGTGTATAGCAACCGGGCGTTACCCCCGGCGCCGGTTCCGATCCAGGCCTGTCCATTTTCACCTATTTCAATGCACGTACCACTTGCCGCGAAACCACCTTCACCCTTTCCGGCTAATGGTAATCCATTGGCCACTCGTTCCCAGGACTCACCGCCGTCATTGGTTCTGAGGATGAAAGGCGTCTCATCGAAGGAATCCCCGTATGCCAGACCTCTTCGCTCATCCCAGAAGTCTATGCAATCCAGGAAACCTTTCGGATGATCCATTACATATGTTGTTGACCAGTTTTCCGGTATCCGGAACTTCAGGATTTGAGAAGCTTCACCCTCACCTATACTCAGTACTATCGCCTCCTCCGGGGGAAATCCGTAAATGTCACGGAACTGGAGCGTATCTGCCTGAGGGTATTCAAAAACTTCCCAGGAATCTCCGCCATTTAAAGTTCGGAGAACCGTACTGTTGGTTCCGCTCGCCCATACTTCACTCTCATTCATGATGTGTAGTCCGATGATGAGGCTGTTGGTATTCGCCTCCTGGGGAATTAGACTATAAGTCAATTCAGCTTTTGAGCATGAGCAAATTGCAATTAGCGGGATGACCCATTTTAGCATGATGAAAGAGCCGGATTTGATTCCCTGCTAAATTATCATGAAAATGGAAGCTATTGCCGTCATCAGGATGATAAACCACCTGTAGTATTTTTCGGATATCTTTTTTACGATGATAATTCCTAAAAAAGCACCTACGGCTACACCGGGTATAGTAATGGTGTCCAGTAAAAAAGAATTAAGTGTAATTGTCTTCCAGGCTATTACGTGAAATGGAACTTTAATCAGGTTAATTATAAGGAAAAACCAGGCGGCGGTTCCTACAAACTCGTTTTTAGGTAGCCTCATCGAGAGCAGATACAATGCCATTACCGTACCTGCCAGGTTTCCCACCATCGTGGTTACGCCGCCAAGAATCCCCATGCTGTATGCAAACCACTTTGAGGTAGGAATTTTGCCTCTCTTTGATCTTTCCATCCAGACCATAATTCCAAGACTGACAAAAATGATCGATGCCATAAGCTGTCGAAACAGATGATCATCTATCAGGTTGCCCAGATATGTTCCCATAGCCACACCGATAACTGCAGATGGAAGCAATTTTCTCAGGTGTTCCCATTTGGCATGCCTGTGATAGTACCAAACACCAAAGACATCGGCAAATGACAAAACAGGTAACATCAGGCCAGTGGAGTTTTTACCCCCAAACAAAATTGCAAGAAGTGGGACAGCAATCATTCCCGCGCCATGTACTCCTGTTTTTGCCATCCCAATCAGAAGACCAATTAAAAGTAAAATCATGAGGTCCTGAAATTCCAGGGAATAACCGAACAAATCTATCATTGATGGTGATTGTTATACATTCGTGTCCCTGCCCTGTGTGCTATCCCGATGGGTTAGTGAGAATATTGAAATTAAATGTCCTATCCTTTAAAATTCAGGATCGTCTTTTCAATAATATCGCAACACTCGTGCAATTCCTCTTCAGTCATGACCAGGGGAGGCGCAAACCGGATGATATTACCATGTGTGGGTTTGGCAATCAATCCATTATCCTTGAGTGCCACACATATGTCCCAGGCGGTTGAGCTGTCAGGATGGTCGTCAATTACAATGGCGTTTAAAAGACCTTTGCCTCTTACCAATCGGACCAGGGGTGATTTTTCAATCAGCCTTTTCATTCGATCTCTGAAGATCTTGCCGAGTTTTCGTGCATTTTGAGCCAGATACTCATCATTTACGACCTCAAGGGCTGCCATTGCAACTTTACAGGCTAATGGATTTCCACCGTAAGTAGAGCCGTGGGTACCGGGAGTAATGACTTCCATGACCTCATTGTCGGCCAGCACTGCTGAAACCGGATAGGTACCTCCCGAAAGCGCCTTACCCAAGATCAAAATATCCGGCTTGGTGTATGACTTTTGTCGCTCACAATGACCTTTGCAGGTGCAGTCACCGCAAATTGCCAGTAGACTGCCGGTCCTGGCAATTCCCGTCTGAATCTCATCCGCAATAAAAAGGGCGTTGTATTCACTGCACATTTTTGCGATCCCCGGGATAAAGTCGTCATTGGGGACTACAACTCCAGCCTCACCCTGGATAGGTTCGACCAGAACTCCGATAATGTTTGGATGCTCGTCAAAGGCTTCCTGCAAGGATTCAAGGTCGTTGTAAGCTACCTTTACAAACCCGTGCGTGAATGGCCCGAAGTTCCTGCGGGCATCGGGATCACTGGAGAATGAGACGATCGTCGTCGTCCTTCCATGGAAGTTCTGGTCAAATACAATGATCTGACCTTTATTTTCAGGGACGTTCTTTTTCTCATAGCCCCATTTCCTGCAGATCTTGATGGCTGTTTCCACTCCTTCCGCACCAGTATTCATCGGGAGGACCTTATCAAAGCCAAAATATGTTGTGATATATTTTTCATATTGACCCAGGATGTCGGAATAGAATGCTCTTGAGGTTAAGGTCAGGGTTTCTGCCTGACTTTTCAGCGCCTCAACGATTTTAGGATGGCAATGCCCCTGGTTGACGGCAGAATAGGCAGATAAAAAGTCATAATACTTGTTGCCCTCCACATCCCATACATAAACGCCCTCTCCTCTTGCTAAAACCACAGGCAGGGGGTGATAATTATGAGCACCGTACCGGTTCTCAAGTTCCATTAAATCGTTGCTGGTCAGCGTCAGTTCAGCCATGACAATTCAATTCAGGGTTAATAAAAAATACGTCTGCTTATGCACGTGCAAATCTACTTTTTTTAATCTGATTGTTCACGTCGGAAATGCCGGATCAGAAATATTCCGGTTCATGAGTCCAAAAATTATTTAATATTCCATTTTTGATTATACTTTTAATATTATGATATTTGCAGTCCGTTTTTGAAAAACGACTATAGGAATGTCAAAAGTTTGCGAAATTACAGGGAAAAGACCTAGAGTTGGAAACAACGTTTCTCATGCTAACAACAAGACGAAACGTAAGTTCTATCCAAACCTTCACAAGAAGAGATTTTATCTCCCTGAGGAGGACAGGTGGGTTACATTGAAGGTATCTACCACAGCTCTTAGAACAATAAATAAAAATGGGATCACTTCGGTTTTGAAGAAGGCCCGGGCCAATGGTAACGTATTAGTATAAGAAAATGGCAAAGAAAGGAAACAGGGTTCAGGTTATTTTGGAGTGCACGGAGCATAAGAATAGCGGTATGCCAGGAACCTCAAGATATATTAGTACCAAAAACAGGAAGAATACTCCTGATCGATTGGAGCTTAAGAAATATAATCCGATCCTCAGGAAACATACAATTCATAAAGAAATTAAATAAAGCATGGCTAAGAAAGTAGTAGCAACGCTTAAGCAACCCGGTGGTGTCAAGTATGCCAAAGTAATAAAGGCGGTGAAGTCCGAGAAGACAGGGGCATACTCGTTCAAAGAGGAAATGGTGCCGGAGGTGGAAGTAAAGAACGTACTTTCCAAGTAAGTTTTGAGATCTTGATTTAGGGCCGATCCGTCCGCCAGCTGGCGGACGGATCGGCTTTTTTTGTACATACGGGAACCTTAGTGTTTTAAACATACTTTCCTATTAAATAATGAATTAAACGATGGCGCTTTTTAACATATTTTCGAAGGAGAAAAAGGAGAGTCTTGATAAAGGATTGGAAAAATCCAAAGAAAGCTTTTTCAATAAGCTGGGTAAAGCGGTTGTTGGTAAATCAACAGTTGATGAGCAGGTTCTTGATGATCTGGAAGAAGTGCTGATCACGTCGGATGTCGGGGTAGAAACCACGGTAAAAATCATCGACAGAATCGAAGCAAGAGTGGCCCGGGACAAATACATGGGAACGGACGATCTCAACCGGATCCTCAAAGAGGAAATTGCAGGCTTGCTTTCGGAAAACAATACAATTGATCAGGGTGACTATGAGCTTCCTAACGTGGAAGGGCCCTATGTCATTCTTGTGGTAGGTGTGAATGGCGTAGGAAAGACCACCACAATTGGGAAGCTGGCTTATCAGTTTAGATCTATGGGAAAGAAAGTGATCCTGGGTGCTGCAGACACATTCAGGGCCGCTGCTGTGGATCAGTTGATCATGTGGGGAGAGCGGGTAGGCGTTCCGGTTGTTTCAAAAGGAATGAATACCGATCCGGCATCAGTTGCATTTGAAGCCGTGAAACAAGGGATGGATGAAAATGCCGATCTGGTGATTATCGACACCGCCGGACGGCTGCATACGAAGGTGAACCTGATGAATGAACTTAGTAAGATTAAGAAAGTGATCCAAAGGTTTGTTGAGACCGCTCCTCACGAGGTATTACTCATCCTGGACGGCAGTACCGGGCAAAATGCCTTTGTTCAGGCAGAAGAATTCACCAAAGCAACTGATGTTACATCTTTGGCCGTTACCAAACTGGATGGGACTGCAAAAGGTGGCGTGGTGATCGGTATTTCAGACCAATTCAAAATTCCGGTAAAATATATCGGTGTTGGTGAGAAAATGGATGACCTGCAGGTCTTTAATAAAATAGAGTTTGTGGACTCCTTCTTCACCCGGTAGAGAATACCATCGCTGAAGGTCACTCAATTACCGACAGTGTCGGCCCTTTGCCTGATCTGTGCATAACTTTCAGGGTTTATCCTAAATGAGTAATTGGCATAATCCCGGAATATTTTGACCTCTGTGCAAATACCGCTCTCATAGATATAGTGATTTTCACCATCCGGAGAAATCAATTTATACTTGTGATCACCGATCTTTTCGAAATGAAGGAACAGTCCGAAGTGCTGGGAAAAGGCCTTCTGGTTATCCTGTGGTTCCTTGAAATAGATCTCGGAAATCGAATAATCTATTGATCTTTCAGATAACCGGTTTGGAATGCCTCCAATAATGAGATTATAGTCTTTTTTCCTTTTTTCAATTTTGGATTCCTTCTGGGTTACACCGTTTAATTCGTTAGTGGCAGAACCACTTTTCAATGTGCCGTTCTCAAACGTTTCCTCAAGATTAAAATCGATCGTAAAGGAAAAGATAAGTTTGAATTCAACCCTGCTTTGAATATCGATGGTTTTGGTGGCTCCGGTGGAAAATCTGGCTACATTGACGTTACCTATTATTTTACTGCCTTTTACGACATCATAATGGAGGATCTGTCCATGAGCAATGGATGAGACAATAGCATAGAATACGAATGCTGCAAGATTCCTCAAATCCCAATTAGGTTTATAATTGTACTAGACAGTATAAATACTGTTTGAGTTGTTTTGGTTCATAAAAATTACGAAAAAAATTAAGTATTACTGCAATGCGATTTGAAAATATCACTTTTAAAAATTCAAGAGGAGAAGTATTGAACGGTCGTATAGATTTACCGCTTGTTGGATCGCCCGGAGCCTACGTCCTTTTTGCGCATTGCTTTACATGTTCAAAATCTTTGATGGCCGTAGACAATATCAGTCGTGCAATCACACTACAGGGAATGGCAGTTTTAAGGTTCGACTTTACCGGACTGGGGCATAGTGAGGGAGATTTTTCGGATACCAATTTCACCACTAACCTTTCTGACCTCAAAAGCGCCTATGAGTATCTGGAAATCAATTACAGGGCACCCCAGATCATTATTGGTCACTCACTTGGAGGTATAGCGGTCATACATGTCGCCTTCGGGCTCCCATCCGTTAAGGCAGTTGTTACCATAGGGGCTCCGGCGAATCCCACTCATGTAGGTCATTTGATCAGTGACAGTAAAGAAGAAATTATTGAAAAGGGCAGCGCCACGGTAGATATCGGAGGGAGGCCTTTCACCATTAAAAAACAATTTATTGATGATCTTGAAAAGTATGATTGCCGGCAGGTGATCGGTAGTCTCAATCGTTCCCTGCTGATCATGCACTCACCACAGGATAACATCGTCGGGATTGAAAACGCCGCGGAAATTTATCAGAATGCCAAACATCCGAAAAGTTACGTTTCACTCGACGGAGCGGATCACTTGCTAAGTAAAAAAGAAGACTCCGAATACGTTGGGTTAATGATCTCGGCCTGGGCGAAAAGGTACATCACCGATCAAAGGGAAGACCTGATTGCTGAGGAAGGTGAGGTATGGACCAGGGTTGGAGAATCAGGATATCTGACTGAAATAACGGCAGGTAAACACCAACTCCTGGCTGACGAACCTGCCAGTGTAGGCGGATCTGATCTGGGCCCGTCCCCGTATGGTTTTTTGCTGAGCGCCCTGGGATCCTGCACGGCGATGACATTAAGGATGTATGCAAATTTCAAAAAGATTGATTTGAAAGAGGTGAAGGTGGTCCTGACACATGATAAGATCCATGCTGCGGACACGGATGACGCCGAAGATCAAAAGGGGAAAATAGACAGGATAAAACGTGAAATCGAGATCAGTGGTGACCTGACTTCGGAGGAAAGAAAACGCCTGATTGAAATAGCGGACAGGTGTCCTGTCCATAAAACACTGGAAGGTAAACCCGAGATCGTTACCAGTGAGATAAAGTGATGCCCGGTGCTATTTTTAGCCATAGGGGGGAACAGGGTTTGTCACAAGTGTTACCCCTTCTTTCCCTGAAAAGAAAGATCTCACCAACTTGAATGCTGATCTTCAAATTGATAAGATCCTGTGTGATGGCTTTAAGGACTCAGGGAAAATGTTTGCAAAACTCCGCGGAACAGTCCCCCTGAAGCCTGATTTTTTTAATTGGTGCAAGCCGCCAGTTTGGCTTTGGCGTCAACTATAATTTGATCCAGGTCCTGGTCCTGTTCGTTCAGTTCTTCCTCTATACAGCTTCCTTTAGCTTCCGTTTCCAAAAATGTGATAAATTCCTGCGCAGCAGCCTGATTATCACAAATGGTCCCCTCTATATTCTCAAATTCGGCCGCACGATCCTGATAGTCGGCAAATTCCTGGATACATGCAGTGACATCATCCAGGCTATCGCAGCCGGACATAAACATTAGCGCTGACAGTGTGAAAACGCAAAAAACACTCTTCATAATTATTGCTTATTTAGTTTGATAATTTGTAATAAAGTCAAAAGGATTAAGAATAATAACTTTAAATACAAATGGTTCCTTTATGGTAACCCTGTTGAAGGCTCAGGGGCCTGATTACTACAGGCCGGTGAAAAATAAGATACTCCGATCACTAAATTCCCAATTCATTTTCATCTTTGCGTGATGAAAAAGGGGACGCTACTATTGTTCTTTCAATTTTTTTCAATCTACCTGTTCTCTCAGGCCGGCTTTATTGAAAATATTCGAATGAAGGTGGATACATTGACGTATGATCTTCAGGGCAACACGATAACCTATTCCGGCGAACCCCATCTTTTTTTTCAATACAATGATGACGAGGAGGTGGCTGAAGTCTTCTTGTATTATGATCCCGGGAATAGGCCGGATATTGAGATCCTGTTCTCAAACGACTACTCGATCGTAGACTCACTGATCTACTTACAGGGTTTGGCCAGGTTCAAGGTAAGATTTAATTCGCTGACAGAATCCCAGTTTCTGAAATTCTCATTTTATGTGACCCTGGATTCGGTCGTGGCATTGGAGGAATTTAATTTATTACCCGTTTACAATTCGCAGGTTGACGTTTATGCTGCAAGTAATGAATTGTTTATCGGAGAAGAAAAGATTATTGAGTTGGTCACAAACAACCCGGGAAATCTGATCCTGGATACCAGATGGACTGAAAATGAATCCATAAATTACCGGTTTTCAGAACGGGGGGGAAGTGCCGTAATACATCTGTTGCCGAATATTGCCGGCTTACATCAACTGGACGCCTCCATACATCTGAAAAAACCATATCTGGATGACGAAGGCAACCTGCAGTTCCAAATCCCGGTCGATACGGAATTTTTAGTGAAGCAGGGACGGTTGGCTTTCCTGGCATTTGATCAGCAGGAAGTAACGCCACGCGAAGACAAAAGGGAACCGGTGTCCATCCAAATTGAGAACCACAGACTCCTGCAGATCGGCAAAACTTACAGGATTGAGAATCAGGAGGAGATTGGGGGACCTTTGATCGCTGAATTGTTCACAAAATCAAGGTTGACCAATAACAGGGTCTTATGTGAATTGCGTGTTTATGCTTTTCACCGGAAGTCTGAAGGATACCTGTATTTGAAAGATGGAGACCTGGCAAGATTCATCACAAATCTTGATATCACACCTAAAACTGAGATAGCGTCAATATTTATTGAAAGAGAAGGGAGGGACTGGCAAAAATCCAATATAGTATATCCTGGTGAGCGCATCAATGTAAGACTGGAGGGGAAAGGTATGCATAAAGCCCAAATCTCATTTCAGGGAGCAAAAGACCTGGAAATCGATTCTCTGGTTAGAAATGAGCGACTTTCACTCTTTGAAATTCATATACCGGAAAATATATCCGTTCGTAATATTGAGATCTATAATTTCAATGAGCAAACCGGGAAATCACTGGCGGTTCGGGAATACCAAAAACCCCGGGAGTTTGATTTCATCACACTTGACCTGGATGGTGAAAAATATGAAGTCAGCGAGCTGAATCGTCCGATCTATTACGAAAAATCGCTGGCGGACCTGCTAATTGATTTTGACCGGGATATGATAGACCGTGATGGCGAGATGTATGGTGTTCAGCTTCTCGACATCCAGTTCAAGATATTTAATAAAGCGGGAAACCTGATCGAGATCTATAAGCTCTCGGAGTTTGGTGTTTGTCCATCCGGTGATTCGCCAAGGGCTCATTACTATGATAACAGCAATTGCAATCCCGAGGATATCAACATAAATAATTATGTAAACAAGAAGACCTACAACCTCGAGGAATGGTCGAAGATTGAAATCGATATCTCACATAGCCGGCAACGTTACAATGCCGCAGGTTTTCACAAGAAGATCAACATTTACCTGAAGCGGGATTACAATTTTGATATTGACGTATCATTTCCTGCCGGTTTGCTTATTCTCAAATTTGGATCAGGAGGTGACTTCGACAACTTTTCCAAAGGGATAAGTTTTGCCATGATGGCGCAATTCAGCTTTTACCAGGAAGGGAAAATCGCCAAGTACAAACCGTTTAAGGTTGGGGCTGGCTTTATTGCAATCGATGCACTGAATTATTCCGAAAGTAGTGGAAATCGAGATGTCGGTCTGGTTGTTATCGGATCGGTCTATCCAATCAGCTCAAACCGAAAACTCACCTTTCCGCTTTACTCCGGCTTTGGTTATCTACTCAGCGAGCAAAAAGCATTTTTCCTGGTTGGTCCGGGCATCAGGGTGAGGTTTTGATCTATTTGTTGAATGCAGGCTTACCGGGTTCAATTCTCATATCGGTACATCGACATGTCTTTCGGCATGATACGATGATCGTACCAACGGACCGGACTCAACATACTTCAAGCCCCGTTTTAAACCCTCCTCAGCATACTTTTCAAATTGCTCGGGAGTTATGAATTCCGCAACTTCGATGTGCATCCGGGTGGGTTGTAAATATTGACCGAGTGTTAATATATCCAACCCGTTTTCGACCAGGTCATCCATTGCTTTGTGAACTTCATCAGCAGTTTCCCCCAGACCGAGCATTAAGCCTGATTTTGTCCTTTTACCGGCTTCTTTCGTGAGCTTTGTCTGCTCAAGACTTCTGACGTATTTAGCCTGGGGGCGAACCCTCCTGTACAATCGCTCTACCGTTTCGATATTATGAGAAACTACTTCCTGACCTCCTTCGATCATCCTGTACAGTGCATCCCAGTTGCTTTTGACGTCCGGTATTAAAGTTTCAATGGTTGTTTGAGGAGAAAATTCCTTTACTTTAACCACAGTCTGGTACCAGATCTCGGCGCCTTTATCCTTGAGTTCATCCCGGTTCACGGAGGTGATCACAGCATGTTTTACACCCATTTTTCTGATGGCCTCGGCTACACGCAATGGTTCGGCTTCATCGTATTCAGGCGGACGCCCGGTAGCTACTGCACAAAAGGTACAGGACCTGGTGCAAACATTTCCCAGGATCATAAATGTTGCTGTACCCGCTCCCCAACATTCACCCATATTCGGGCAATTACCACTTTCACAGATGGTATGAAGCTTGTTTTGGTCTACTATTTCCCGGACTTTCAGATACTCTTTACCTACCGGTAATTTTACCCTTAGCCAGTCCGGCTTTCTGGTCCTTTTTTTCTGTTCTTCTCCAATTACGGGTAATTCGATCATCCGCTACAATTTTGTGCAAAGTAAAGTTTCCATACTCAGACTAACAAACCAGGAAAATTAACGTCTTGTTCCCCAGAAGAAAGTGAAAAAAGCGGTAGGGTAGAATGCAGTATTCTTCTGAGTCGGTACGATAATGATTTTTCTTGTGTAGAGTTCAGTTAGTATTCCTATCTCAACGCCGGCTACATTATTCCTGAAGGCACCAAACTCAAAGGACAAACCTGCTTTTGCGTTTATCCCCGGTACAAGCTTGGACTCGCCAATCCCCTGCAGTAGTTTTCCGGACCCTTGTATTGCCCTGAGGTTCGGGTAAAGATTCGGGTCATACTGTTTGTATTCGCCACCCTGTGTTAGAATATAGTAAGGCGCCTCGATCCCAATGGTAGGGCCTCCTGCCACACCGAGGCTGATCTGCACGCCCTGCTGCGGCGCTTTTTTGAACATCAGCCGATCCAGGCCATATTGTGTTCTGATCGCGTAAAGGAAATTCTGCTTGCCCCAAACAAACGACGTACCTGTCTGTCTTGAGGTATACCGCTGTTCCTTCGGGTGCTTGATATTCATTAACTCGAGGCCAAAAGTCTCATAAACACGGCCACTTTTGATTCGACTGTGTTTTAATACTATGCCCCCGATCAATCCGCCTCTGTTGTTCTTATTGACGCCCCAGATAAACTCCTTTGAGTATTCAAAATCACTTTCCAACTGACCGAAAGCCAGACCCGGAATGATGATTATTGCAATATAAAATACCCTTTTGAGCACTACTTTAAGATATATTTGTTTCAATACAACGATTATACAAAAGTAATGGTTTGCGAATGCATATAAAATCTGAATATAAAGGACAACTACGTACCAATGCAACACATGTAAAATCGGGTAACCTTATCGTAACGGATGCACCTCCAGATAATCAGGGAAAAGGAGAAGCTTTTTCACCAACTGACCTCGTTGCTGCTTCGCTCGCTTCGTGCATGATGACAATAATGGGCATAGAGGCCGGAAAAAAGGGGTTTGACATTGATGGGATGACTTCAGAAACCGAAAAAATAATGAAATCTGATCCCAGAGCGATTTCCGCAATCAGAATCCGGTTTGACTGGCCCGAATGCAATCAGGACAGGGAAACGATTGATCACCTCAAGCAGAAAGCCCTGACTTGTCCCGTAGCCCTGAGTATCCATCCTGATATCAGGCAGGAAGTTACTTTTAACTTCTAAAATGCAGGTTGTCTCAACTTTTGATATGATATTTCGAAGTGGGACGCATGATGAATGCACCGGCCTTTGTGGATCAGCAATACCTGTGGAGATTGATGTTCTACATGAAAAACGTGTGCGATTTGATCAGATAGTTCCCGGTTTCTGATAAGGTCGAGAAAATAGGTTTTTATTCCTTCCATCTCCCCGTCATCCCATTTCCTTTCCAGTTTATCAAGGACTACCGCGCTTATCCCGCACCGTGTACTGTGCTTAAAGATTAAAACGAGGTTAAGATGTGACTCCTTTATGATTTGATCCACGTGAGTTGGTGAATCGATGATACTCCAGGTCATTAATTATTCCAGATCTCTCTTTCTTTTTTGTCAAATTTAGGTTTGGAGATCTTTCCATCAATACCCGATTTGTCAGGCAAATTACGCAATACCCAAATATTGAATGATGGCCCGACTCTGAATGATTTGAAGTTATTCATAGCCCTGCCATCGTTTAGTCCCGGTTTTTTGTAGTGATGAGGCCCTTTGAATGCAGATTCCACTGGGTGCATAGGTATCAGTGGAATTCCTCTCAGTATCCATAGTCTTTTAACACTGAAATCAGCGGTAATAGAATATCGGGGTTTGATATTATACTTTTCACCTTCAAATGGCGGTTTTGGAGAATATCGTGGTTTCACAGCATATTGCCACTTTTCAAAGGTCATCTCCCTTGAGTATCGCACGGATGGCTGGATAAGATCCCTGGGCCGGAACGGCACCCCGGGCGAGTATCTGGGCTGTACTTTGAAGGCGGAAACTTTGAACGGATGTCCCGTCGAATATCTTGGCTCAGCCGTGAGCCGGACAAAACCATAAGGGTCGCCCGGTGAATACCGGACTTTGATTTTTTTATCAACCTGGGGCTTATCCGAGGGTCTGATCTTCCTTTGAGTGCGGCCGGTAAACAGAAACCCTTCCCGCTGGACTTCGACCGTCTTCAGCCGAGCATCACTATCCGTGATCAACTGTGCTTTTACCGGGCTCGAAGGCAGTGCAAAAAGGCACAGGCAGGTTATTGCATATAATGCTGTGATCTGCTTCAAACTCAAACTGAAATGATTCCGAAGGGCCATATATGACTTAAACTTAGCCCGGAATACGATCAATATTCCAAAATACTGTCAATCTTTTGTTTTAAACGTGAAATCGGCAGGAAATTGTTTTCTAAGCCGGAAGCAAATGGAACCGGGGTATCAAGACTTCCTTCCCTCATTACGGGTGCATCAAGTTCTTCGAAGCAATTTTCCGATATCCATGCGGCAATCTCAGCACCTATTCCCCCGGTTATGCAATCCTCATGAAGTACCAGAGCCCTGTTTGTCTTGCGTACGGAAGCTTTGACCGTATCCTTGTCCCATGGCAATAGCGTTCGCAAATCAATTACCTCCAGCTCAGGGTATTCCGTTTTTAGTTCCATTGCCCAGATCACGCCCATGCCATAGGTGATAATGGAGATTTGACTCCCTTCACTCACAATTGCTGCTTTACCTACCTCTGTGGTGTAAAAATCATCATGAACATGGTCTTCCCTGGTCCTGTAAAGATGTTTATGTTCAAAGAACAAATAAGGGTTATGATCTTCAATGGCAGCACACAACAAACCCTTGGCATCTGCCGGATTAGATGGATATACGATCTTTAACCCGGGTGTGTGGAAAAACCACGCTTCATTGGACTGGGAATGGAATGGCCCGGCGCCAACGCCTGCACCTGTAGGCATTCGAATCACCACATCGGCATTCTGACCCCACCTGTAGTGGATCTTGGCGAGATTATTTACAATTTGATTAAAGCCGCAAGTCACAAAATCAGCAAACTGCATCTCCATAACGGATTTTATGCCGGCTATACTCAAACCAAGACTGGCTCCTACAATTGCCGATTCGCAAAGGGGTGTATTCCTTATCCTCTCCTTGCCATACTTTTCAACAAAACCATCAGTCACTTTGAAAACACCTCCGTATTCGGCAATATCCTGACCCATGATCACTAAATCGGGAAATCTTTCCAGGCTGTTGCTTAATCCCATTGAAATAGCATCGACAAACCGGAGTTTTGATAGTGTACCTGTTGCGGGTTGAACGGGTTTGTTTACAAACGGTGCATAAACATCCTCCAGTTCCGTGCCGGTGTCAACGGATATCAGGGGCTTGTCAAAAGCCACTTTAACTTCTTTTAGGATCTCTTTAATTATATCATCCCTGATGTCTTTCAATAACCGCTCGCTTAATCCCTCTTCCAGGAGGAATTGTTCGTAATTAATGATCGGATCCCTTTCACCCCAATATTCCATTAATTTCTTAGGGACATACTTTGTACCGGAAGCCTCTTCGTGCCCGCGCATCCTGAAAGTCCTGGCTTCGAAAATGACAGGTCGGGGTTTCTTCCGTATATTATCCACCAGAGGTGAAAGCTCGTTCATCACCTCGAGGATGTTATTACCATCCACGCTGTATGATTCGATCCCGTAGGCCGGACCTTTCACAGTGAACGATTCAAATTTGAACTGTTCGGAGGATGGGGTAGAAAGCCCGTATCCATTATTCTCTATGACGAAGATTACCGGAAGATCCCACACTGCGGCAACATTAAGCGCCTCATGGAAATCGCCTTCACTGGCGCCGCCGTCCCCGGTGAAAACCAGTGTTGCTTTTTTTTCCTTCTTCAATTTACTTGCCAATGCGATCCCATCGGCAATACCCAATTGAGGTCCAAGGTGTGAGATCATCCCAACAATTTTATAGGCCTGGGTACCAAAATGAAATGACCGGTCCCGTCCCTTTGTAAAGCCATCGGCTTTACCCTGGAACTGAGCAAAAAGACGACTCAACGGAACATTCCTCGACGTGAAAACGCCAAGGTTTCGATGCATTGGGAGAATGTATTCTTCTTTGCTCAGGCACAACGCAGCGCCTACGGATATGGCTTCCTGCCCGATGCCCGAAAACCATTTGCTGATCTTTCCCTGCCGTAATAGGATGAGCATGCGTTCCTCTATCAGTCGCGGGGTGATCAGTTGCCGGTAGACGGAAATAAGATCATCATCAGTACGATCTTTTCTGTCGAAGATCATTTGGGATTCCTTGGCTGCTGTGGTCTTCACTGGAAATATTAATCGAATTCCAAACGCGATATTAGTTAATTTTAGAGCTTTATGGTTGATTTCAAGGAATTTAAACTTTCCAATGGATTGCAGGTAATCGTCCATCCGGATCACAGTTCCCCCATCGTTTGCCTGAATATTCTTTATAAAGTCGGATCAAGAAATGAGGATCCGGACAAAACGGGATTTGCCCATCTTTTCGAGCATCTTATGTTTGGCGGATCGGCAAATGTTGAATCTTTCGATGAACCACTCCAGGCAGTGGGGGGAGATAACAACGCATTTACGAGCACGGACATCACCAATTATTACACTATCGTACCCTCGCCAAATGCTGAAACGGCTTTTTGGCTGGAAAGCGACCGGATGATGAGTTTGTCCTTTAAACCGGAGGTCCTTGAAACTCAAAGAAATGTGGTAATTGAAGAATTTAAACAGCGCTATCTGAACCAGCCGTATGGTGATGTGTGGTTAAAATTGAGCCCGGTAGCTTATGAGGTCCACCCATACCGCTGGCCTACGATTGGAAAAGATATCAGCCATATTGAAAACGCCACAATGGCGGATGTCAGAAAGTTTTTTAAACAATACTATGAGCCGACCAATGCCATCCTGGTAGTGAGCGGAGACTTAAGTCCGGAGAAAGCTCTAAAGCTTTCAGAGAAATGGTTTGGACCGATAGAAAGCGGCAGTTACGAAACTTCACCAATTCCACAGGAGCCGGAGCAGACATCTCCGAGGTTTAGCCGCGTAGAATCCAGGGTTCCCCAAGATGCCATATACAAGGTGTACCACATGCCCGGAAGAACGGGAGACAACTACCATACGGTGGATCTTTTGGGAGACATTTTGGGAAGAGGAAAATCTTCAATTCTGTATCAGGGTCTTGTAAAGGAGAAACAACTGCTATCCCATCTGTCGGTTTATGTCACAGGAAGTTGCGATCCCGGGCTACTGGTAATCAGTGGCCGGCTTAATGATAAAACCGGTTTTGAGGAGGTAGAAGAAGAGCTGAGCAGGGGATTCGCGGCAATTGAGAATATCTCAGAAACGGATGTATCCAGGGTTAAAAACCTCGCAGAGTCTTCTTTGGTTTTTGGTGAAGTGGAGTTGCTGAATAGAACAATGAATCTTGCGTATTCTGCATTTTTAGGAGATACGGACCTTATCAACCAGGAGCAGGACAGGATCAGAAAGGTAACAAAAGACCGGATCATAGAACAATCACTAAAAATACTGGACATGAACAATTGTTCTACATTACATTACAAAGCCTTGTGAGGTCCACTGTTCGGTATCTTTACTTTTTCATAAAGACAGAAGCCAATGAAACCAAAAATTAGAATCGGATACGGTTACGATGTACATCAGTTGGTGGAAGGGGAGGAGTTTTGGCTTGGAGGGATTCTCGTACCCTATGATAAAGGAGCCGTAGGGCATTCGGATGCTGACGTACTGATACATGTGATTTGCGATGCGCTTCTGGGTGCGGCAAATATGAGGGATATCGGATTTCATTTTTCCGACAAGGACCCGAAATACGCCGGTATTGACAGCAAAATACTATTGGAGAACGTAGTGCAAATGCTCTCCAGCCAATATTATGCAATTGGCAATATTGATTGTACGGTGTGCCTGCAGGCTCCAAAGATCAACCCATACATTGAAAGCATGAAAGAAACGCTTTCCAAGGTGATGAACATCTCACACAAAGACATTACCATAAAAGCGACCACAACTGAGAAAATGGGATTTGTGGGTAGGAGCGAAGGGGTATCAGCACATGCCGTGGCGTTGATCTATGAGGTGGAGTGAGGTTATAACTCAGGTCTAAACACTTCGCGACGCTGTGTATCCTCGGTTGAAACATGTATACTACGGCAATATCAACAGCTCATATTCATTGCACGGATTGTAGATCCAGAATATTTTAAGGTCAAAATTATTGGGCCAGTCATAGATATAGACCTCTCCGCCCTCAAAGATCTCCGCATTCACCTGGGACATATTCGCGATGTCAGTTGCATCTACATCTCCGAGTGTGTAAAATTCATTCCTCAATGTAATTCTGATTCGGTTGATCTCGGTTTGAGTGGGCTCCATATACTGCAGTATCCATTCGCTGTCTCCAAACTCATTTTCATAGATCAACCCGACTGAGTTTTCCGGCAGGGAATCTGACTGGAATCCGTAATTCATGACAAAGGCCTGTGCTGTTGGGAAACTGACGGAGATGATTCCCTCTTCCTGCAGGGACCTTAAACTATCATCGAAAATGAAGAAAGAATTTACCGCGTACAACCTGTCGGTTTGAGGTTGGTATGGGAGGCCCTCGCTACTGAATAAGCTTTTTTCCACCCTGATATTACCCAGCTCTGAAGTGCCGGAATAAACCGGTGTAGGATCACTGCTCAGGTTGCACATGGATGGCCCCGCCAGGGAGTCAAAATTCTGGAAGTCGATGGATTCCAGCCTTATGGATTTGCCGGCGATATCGATTTCAAAGGGATTTTCCAGCGTCAACCGGTTTCCCACGAAATTGTAGGTTGATTCATGGAATACGGATATCAGGTTATTATTACTTAATAGTTCGCTTGCCGTTGTGCCCTCCCCGGCCATATCCACCAACAATGAACGCGCTATCAGATCAATTTGCCAGAACACCGAAATATTCTGATCTTCCAGGATTACGTGTTGAGAGGGAGCTTTCAGTCCGAAGATGCGGGGGGACTTGCCCTGGAAAGCATCAAAGTATCCCACAATTTCCAAACCGAAGGAACTTTCCTCCGTACCGTCTGCAGGTTCCAGGGTTAATGTAGTGGGGGAACCCAGATCCGATTTGCTGATGAAAATCAGGTTCTCGCCCTGTCTCTTATCGAACAGAAATTCAAATTCCCCGCCAAACTGGGTTTCATTCAGTTCAAAGAAGTAATGGAAAACATTATAGGTGTCGAAAATGAGTTCGAGGGATAGTCCAACATCCACACGGTAGGTTGATACATGCTCTCTGAATTCCCCGTCATTTACAGCAACATCTGATTTGATCAGAACTTCACCGTTTTCGTTGAAATCCAGCAGCATCAGGAATGTTCCGGCCCCGGATGTGGGTGAGTAATTTACGCGCCACCCATTTGCGGGGGCGATCAGATCATCAATCAAGCCCTGAACAGCCTCTTCCTTGCGTTCTTCAACCGGCGGAAGTTCAGGCCCATCGTCATCTCCGCAACTGCTCAGGATCAGCGGCAACAAAAGGCACCAATATAAAAAGCCTTTTTTCATAACCTGGATTGAATAGCGGCCCTAAGCTCCTCCAGGTCCACACCGGTAACTTTTTCGTAGTGACTGGTGATGGAAGAAATTTTAGTGCGGATCATATCCCTTCCCTGATTCCTTGTTTCGCAAATGGTTGTTTCGCAATCTTCCTGGTCGACAAAATGACCATAGAAATCCGAATAAAAAAGGAAAAAAGATACCGTTTCCGCAAAGTCCTCATTTGGGTTGCTTGTGGCATACGGGGATACAAATCCCCTTTCCAGCGCCTCTTCATCCGTCAGGACAAACCATGATCCCGCCCCCGTGTAACCTTCAGGAGATATCGTTTCAAAAGCCGTTGGAAGTTTGTACAGTTGGTGGACCGTGTGTGCAAACTCATGGTAAACGGTGTTGAGCTGCTGATCTCTCCATTCTTCATCCGTGGGGTCTATCGCATTTACATTTGTGAAGGTTATCCTGGCGCCGGCATCGGCCGTGCCTAAAACCTGCAGTCCGTCACCGAGATATATCAGTCCGCCAAGAAATATGATTTCCGGCGGTACATGTTTTTTGAAAAAATCCTCCCCGTTTTCCACTTCCAGGTATGGATTGATCCAAAATTCCTCGACGAAATCCAGCATTGGTCTGACGGACTCCAATCTGGGAGCAGTCACACGCTGTAGTGAGCTCACGTATCTGTCTACAAACTTGTACCGTATGGCCATTCCGTATTCAGTAGTGAAATGGTCATCGATATATTGATCCAGTTCCGTGACAATCTCAATTTGGGTATCGTTTACCGGGACATTCAGATTTTCCTCCGGATAGCAGGATGAAAGTATTAAGATGAGTACCGGTATAATATATATGGTAAATCCTTTCATGATCTTAACATTTATCTTGGATTCTCCTCAAGCCCTCCTACATCAATTGCAGATTGAGGAATTTGAAACACTTTTCTTAAATCTTCCGGTTCTAACTGGATGATTGATCCATCAGGCATGGTATGTGTGACGTCAATGCCAAAACGTTTCAAATCAAACCAACGCATCCCCTGTGCTATGAATTCCTTTCTTCTCTCGAATAATAACAGATTGGACAAAACCAGCCCATCTGTAAATGTTGGGTCATTCGTCACCCCAAAAGCACTTCTCAGCATTTCCATGCTTAGTGTCTTATCAGGCACGTCGCTGTATCTTCGATCTATCAATACCTGAAAATCTGCAATGGCCAGGTCGTTTTGACCGGTTGCAATGTATGCTTCTGCACGGTTCAGAAGGACTTCTTCTCCTCGAAATATGATGGCGATGTGATAGGGAAATCCAACATCCGAGTTCAGACTCAGGCGTTGAAAGAGGTTTTCATACCGTAGCGGGAATACTCCGTTCTGTCCCTTGACGAGTGCCGGGTTTTCCCGTTCGTCAGTACCGGTAAAAAATACATTGGTCGAGAAGATATCGTCATACAATCCTCGTGTCGGTCCGTATGCAAAGTCGGGTCTTTGTACAAGTGAGATCTTACGCATCAGTAATAAATTACTGGGGAGTTCGGGAGAATTATACAATTGTGGATAACCGAAAATCGAGGACTTTTGTGCCTGGAACTCATCTGAAGTCAGATCCCTTACAAAATTGCCGGGATCACTGCCCAGAAGCCGTGTACTAAAGTCAATGCACCTGATAAAATCCCTTCTGTAGAGATAATACCTGGAAGCAAGAGCCAGGGCTGCATTTCGGTTAAAATGGTACTTACCGGAGTTTTGGTAAAAATTATCATTGCCCTTTTCCAGGCCTATCGTAAGGTCTTCCTCAATGCGCTCATAAACAAATTTCACGCTGTTTCTTTTGTATTCGCCAAAAAAAGTAGTTTCCGGTTCATTTACATAGGGGACACCAGGGTCACCACCCGCCGCCTGGATATCAAATTGGTTTGCAAACATGTTTACCAGCATAAAATGACCGTAAGCCCTTACCAGTCTTGCCTCGGCTTCTATTGCATCCTTTCGCGCCAGTTCCTCAGGTGTTTCTGCCGGAAGCCCATCGAGAACAGCCAGGACTTCATTAGCATGTGCAATGGCATTGTAGGTTTCAAACCAATAGAAATCCGGAGTGTCCTGCTCTGTAGGCCCGGTGTTGACATCCTCCCATGCAAACATCTGCTGGTGACTTATACGTTTCGTTGTTCCCCTGATAAAATCGACGTCATCGGACATCCAGTCTGTAAATGCAGGACTGGCAATTGAATAGGCATTGGTCAATAGCTGCGCCGCTTTATCAAGGTCGTCCAGTGTGACACGATTATCCGGAGGCTCATCCAGGAAAGTATCGCATGAGCCGACCGCCAAAATCGCTACGAAGAGCAACACATTTTTTATAATCCTATGTAACCCGTCATTATTCAAATTCCCTGAAATTTTAAACTCAAAACTCATAATCCAATTGAAATTGAGAGTGTAACAATTCTGGGCTGCGGAAGCGCAACTCCTCCGCTACTAAAGAACTCCGGATCCTGACCTTTTAACTTGCTCCGATCAGAGTACAACAATGCCAGATTCTGCCCTTCGAGAGAGATCGCTCCGCTTGCAATACCTAAGGGGCCGATAATTTTTTCGGGCAATCCGTATGAAAGTCTGACGGTTCTCAATCGGATGTAGTCACCGTCAGCGACCCTCTCCGTACTCTTGTTGTAGAGAGAATAGGCGGCAACAACCTCACGATTGCCGCTGAAACCGCTTCCATCTACAAAGTAAAAATCCAGGATCGCCGGAATGTTGGTGTTTTCCTCATCACCGGGAATTGCCCATCTGTCCGCCAGTTCGCCAGGCAGTGCTTCAAAATCCGTATAAGAGGAGAAAAAGGCGTCGTTCAGCCTTATCTTATAATCAAATTTATAGGATAGCAGAATACTCAGTGTAAGCCCTTTATAGCTAAAAGTATTTGTAAGTCCTCCCGCTCCCCTGGGCTCAGTGGGACCTTCAAACTTCAGCACTTCCGTCAGGTCTTCCCTGTCCTGCAGGTCAAACTGGAAAACTTCCTCCCCTTCACCAGCGAGAAAAGTCGGAACACCATTTTCGTTCAGCCCATTGAAACGTACGGAATATAATCCACGGCGCACGCCACCGTCAACTGCCGCACCTTCCTGACCTATTGCATCGGCATAACGCGGGCCGAAATCAAGTTTTGTGATCTCATCCTTGGTATAGCCTACATTCAGGCTTGAGGTCCACCCAAACTCGCCTTTGCCAACATTGATTGTGTTGAGCGTGATCTCATAGCCATTGGACTCCATATCCGCAAAATTGCCAACCTTGAGACCCTGCCCTCCGATCCCGCTTGTCTGCACTGTGCCGATCAGGTCGAAAGATTTCCGAAGATAATATTCAAACGATCCGGTTACCCTGCCTCTCAAAAAACTAAAATCCGCTCCCGTATTAAATTCATTCAGCTTTTCCCAGGTTAGTTCAGTATTGGTCAGGTCCTGGATGTACAAATACGGCTCCACATCCGTCGGCCGTACGGTCACGTCAGACTGGAGATTTAAAATGGCGCTGGCTTCAGGGGGTAAGTTTCCTGAAATGCCATATGTGACCCTGAACTTAAGATCATCCAGAAAGGTCGCCCGGCCCATCCAGGGTTCATCTATGATATTCCAGGCTCCGCTAACGTTCCATGTGGGAAGAAATCGGGCCTGCCTGCTTCTCCCCAGCTGGTTGGATCCGTCATAACGCATCGTAAAATTTGCGATGTACTTCGATCGAAACGCATATCCTCCGTTAAAAAACCAGCCTATAAATCGATCTTTCGACTGTGATAGACTGTAGTAATCAATATCCTGTTGATTGAAGAATTCAATAATGTTAGGATCTGTTACCACGACGCCTCCGCTTTCATAAATTACACCCAGGCCGGTAACGCTGGTTTCGGATCTGTCAGTGAATCTGATCTCCTGGCCAAACAAAGCATTCAAATCATGTGCCTCATTCAGGTTATATGACCATTCGCCACTTATCCTGCTGAAAATGTTCAGCAGGTCACTTTCGTCCAGGTAGTTGAATCCTCCCTGGGGTAATACGACCACCGGGTTCAGACCTGGATTGTCCGGATCTCTGAAAAGCAGATTATTTTGATCCTGGATGAACTGTGTCTGGTTGGCGCGATAAGCCTCAGCCTGGTTGGAATTTTCATTTACCGTATGGTCTCTCTTGGTACTTGCAAACCTCGCCTGAAACACACCTCTTATATTCAGGCTTTCAAAAGGACTTAACTCAAAATCAGTTTGGGCTGATACATCGATAACCTTGATGTCAATGAAATTTAGCTCAAGTTCATCCAGTATATTGAAATCCGTATAATTCCTTCTGAAATATTCCCTGTTCCCGTTTCCATCATAGGGGCGGATCGACCTGGCCGTATTCAATGCGTAACTGTAGGGGTTGATATCGAAACTTCTGCTGAACCTGCCGGAGATCGGGTCAAATTCCCGGTTCCTGGTCCCCGGTACCCGCTGATCCCGGTAGCTGGCGGATGTCTTTAATCCGAACGAGAATTTATCTGAAATGTAATAGGTGTTACGGGCGGTACCGGTTATTCTCTTAACCTCATCAGCAATGGTCTGACCCTGATCATTCAGGAAGCTGACCGAATAATAATTATTGGTTTTTTCGCCTCCTGCCGTAAAGCTCAGTGAGTGTTGCTGCTGAATTCCGATATCATGGAATAATACATCAAACCAATCCGTATTTGCATTTTCATATTGATTGAGAAACTCCTCGTTCAATCCCCCTCCCGGCCCCCATTCCAACTCATGGTTGGCAATCAGTGCAAACATTTTACCCATAGCACCATAGTTGGAGGCGCGAACGGAGGTAGTAATGTCAATCAGTCCTTTATCGAACAATTCCCTGTACACGGACATCTCTTCCGCCGAGTTGAGAAGATTAAATTGGTTGTAGGTAGGGCGAAGCTTGCCGGAGAATGTCCCGCTGTAGTTTACCCTCAGCTGACCACTCCTGCCACGTTTGGTAGTGATCACAATCACCCCGTTTGCAGCCCTGGCACCATAAATAGCAGTTGCCGAGGCGTCTTTCAGGATCTCAAATGAGGCTATGTCGTTGGGATTTAGGTTTGCGATCGACGAACCTATCAATGTATTGGCGTTTCCGGATATCAGGTCTTCCGTGTTGACGTTGTTCAGATCCTCAAGGATCACTCCGTCCACTACTATCAACGGTTGATTGTTTCCGTTGATGGAAGTATTTCCCCTGATCCGGATCCTGGGAGAAGCTCCAAATGTGCCGGATACATTATCGACATTGACGCCTGCGACCTGCCCTTCCAGCACCCTGCTGACGTCAGTGATGCCGTCCACCTTTATCTGCTCCATGTCCACCCGCTCCGCAGATCCTGTAAATAATTTCCTATTTAATTCCTGGAAACCCGTAACAACGATCTCTCCCAGGAGTTCGGATTCAAGAAGAAGCTCGACATTGACATTGGTCTGATCTGTGATCACTACCTCCTGGGTTTGCATACCCACCATGCTGAATGCAAGGGTATCACCCCGGTTTACGGAAACCCTGTAATTACCCTCAATGTCTGTAATGGAGCCCGTACCGGCAGCTTTATTGAGTACGGTGACACCAATCAGGGCTTCTCCGGTTTTGTCAGTTACTGTGCCTGAGATGACTTTTTGAGCTGCGACGGCAGTCGCCAAAAAACTAAAAAGAAATACTAATCCCCACTGTCGGATCCACATACGCCAGCAACCTCTTCTACTACCTTAGTTCACCCGGTCGAATTCATAAGTGCCTGTTACCTGGATCTCATTAACGTAAGCACCTACCAATGAATCCAGTACAGCTTGGATGGTGACTGTGTCAACCATAACAACGGTGGCAAAATCATCAGGAAGCGCAAGTATTGTAGTAAGCGCACTCAGTATCATTTCCCTATCGGTGATCTCTTCCTCCAGGGTAAATGAGTAGTCGACACCGCCTATCTCGTCATCATCCGAATCTAACTCCAACTCGTTGTCTATTAGCTCCCACTCGCCTTCATCATCGATGTCTCCAAAGCCAGGTATGTTGTCGATTTCCCTGTTGTAGGCGCCGTCCGAAAAGAACTCTATCGAGTACCTGTCCTCTCCGAACCAATCCGAACTACGACCTTCCACATTCATAAACCCGGTAGGTGCATTTGATATTTCAAACCTGTCCAATTCCCATTCACCTACAATTGGATCTACTTTTGGTTCATCATCGTCACAGGCCACAAAGAGAACAAGTGCGCCTAAAAGCAATGTTGAAAGTATATTTTTCATAAATTCTAATTCTTTAAAAAGCCAAATTATATTCTTTAGTTATGATTATAATAAATATCAATATAAAAATAGAGTTCCCTTACCTTAAATGCTAAATTATATCGTGAATCGACCTCCCAAGCTAAGAATAATTACCACAGATGATGGCTCCCATACCATTTACAGGGAAGATCTTCATGAAACTTACCACTCTTCTCATGGTGCGGTGGGCGAATCAGAATATGTTTTCATCGGAAAAGGGTTCAAATATGTCGCTAATCAATTTCCCGGGGATGGTGTTCGGATCCTTGAAGTTGGTTTCGGAACAGGACTAAACGCCTTCCTTACAGCCATTGATATATCAACGTCAAAATTGAGTGTTCATTATGATGCTCTTGAACCTAATCCACTTCCTGTGGAGCTAATTTCTACGCTCAACTATGCAGCATCACATGAGAAACAAGATGTGTTTATGAGACTCCATAAGTCAGATTGGGAGGCAGATGTGAATATCAAGGAAAATTTCACACTAAGAAAAATTGAAAGAACGCTTGAAGAATTTGAAACGTCATTCCGGTATGATCTTGTTTACTTTGATGCATTTGCGCCGTCAAA
The DNA here is from genome assembly GCA_028278225.1 of Cyclobacteriaceae bacterium. Lineage (GTDB taxonomy): Bacteria > Bacteroidota > Bacteroidia > Cytophagales > Cyclobacteriaceae > JANQEU01. The sequence goes on along the minus strand of JANQEU010000095.1, from coordinate 58,435 downwards.
ACAGCCGGATATCTGGTCAGGACCTAATCTGGAAAAATGTTACGCCCTGATGAATAACAATGGTGCTCTGGTTACTTATTGCGCGAAAGGTCAGTTTAAGCGGGACCTCGCTGCGATCGGGTTTGAAGTGGAAACCCTGCCGGGCGCTTTGGGTAAAAAAGAAATGGTGCGGGCGATTAAATAGTAGATGTCAGACTTTAGATTTTTAGATTTTAGACTGCAAAATTCACGCAGTACGATTCCAATTGCAGGAATGATTTTCCGAACCTTCCGCCGGTTAATGTGAAATTAATAATCCTCAATCCTAAAAAATGGCAGATAGTTCAAATCCCAAATCTTCAAATAATACGGATTTTACCAATCCTTTTTCAATCTGATAAAACACAGGATGCTCCGCGTCCTTTTTGAAATTTAAAATCTCAATTGACTTATTGTTGGGATCGATCATCCAATACTCTTTTACACCGAATTTGTGATACGCTTCCTTTTTCTGATAGCGATCTATATGACTATTGGATGGGGAGAGTATCTCAACGACCAGTTCCGGCGTTCCTTCTATACCCCGGTCACTTATTTTGTTTAGTGAGTCACTTGTAAGCAATATTAAGTCCGGTTGGTATACATTGTGCTCATCAAGATAAACATCGATCGGGGAGAAGTAGGTCTTACCTTTGATCTTGTTGCAGAAATCATCTAAAACACGGCAAAGTCTCAAAACAACTTCCTGATGATACGGGTTTGGGGCAGGTGACATAATGAGTTCTCCTTCGATCAACTGGTAATGAAAATCTTCCCCCAATTGAAGATAATCTTCAACAGTCCATTTCTTGCTTGCATCAATTGAGGCTACTTGCATATGGTAAATTTAACAAATTACCGGAATGCTGCTAGTTGGAATTCCTTGCTTCTTCCTGAGCTGCAAGGGCAACTTCTTCGGTTAACCGCCTGCCGGCGGAACTGACGGCCGCCACATTGAAAAACCCAAAAACACTTGACCCCGAATTTCCATTTGTGTTGTAAACATTGGTGGTGACATTGGCCAAAGGTGTGGCAAATAATGCTCCGAATCCGCCCTCCCGATTGGTTTGAATGAGCACTTCCTGCAGAAAGTAAAAAGCATGTACATTGATGGAATGGATCTCCACATAAACCGAATCACCTATATCATACGGAGGTATGAACTCATTGTCCTGGTCAGGATCCTCATCTATGGGGTTTATTGCGTACTGGATGGGTTGAATAAAAACCTGTCCATCCACTCCTCCACCTTCCGTAAATGCTGCATCCCAGGCAACATTGATCTCATCAGGTTTGTTCAAAAGCTGTCCGTTTTTCCAGGCTTTGATCCAATAGGTATCTCCTACTCCTTCCGGGTCCCGGCTTACAAATTCTGCCAGGTAAAAATCTTGCGTGATGAAAGCATCCTTTTCTTCAAATTTAAAATTGATGGAATCGATAGGAGGAACCCTTCCCATATCCGAGACAGCCTCAAATTGTTCTCCGTTTACTTCAACCACCAAAAAATAGATGTTACCGACCTGGCCAAAGGGTTGGCCATCCGGACTTATCCAGGTATAAGTGCTGTCATTTTCGATGAAAGGAAAAACATTGTTATCCTGATCATAAACATTCACCGTAGCCCCGCTTATCTTGGAAGGTGAGGCGTTGTCAAAATACGGTTGTGATCTTGTGACATGAATATTCTGTATTGTATCCTGATCCGTAAGCCAGGCATCAATCACGATTGCATTGGCGGGACTTTCCAGATCGGGATGAATTTCTTTCTCACATGCGAAAAGAAAAATAAGAGAAACGGTAATTATGTTCAAAAATCGTGTCATGCTCAGAATTTGAAGTTGTAAGAAATAGAAGGTACCATGGTGCCGAGAATGGCAACCTGACTGGCGGATGTATCGACTGATTCCCCAGCCAGAAATCGCTCATCACCCTGGGCAAAGTAGATGGCAAAGGGATTTTCACGGCCATATACATTATAGACGGACAGGACCAGGTAATCTTCTCCGGAACGAACTTTCCCGGAGCGTTTTTTTGGTACACCCCGCCATACATTGTCCACAGTTACTGAAAAATCCAAACGGTGATAATCCGGGACCCTGAAGTTGTTTCGCCTGTTATCTGTCATCGGTATCACATAATCCTGTACCACATACCTGTCTGTCGGAAATGTGGTGGGAGTCCCCGATACAAATGTGAAAATTCCGGACAGACTTATATTTTTCGTGAGCTGATAATTGGTTGTTAATTTAAAATTGTGTCTTTGATCAAACCTTGTTGGATACCATTTCCCTTTTCGGTTTTCAACATCTCTTCCGAAGTTAATTCCATCTACCAGCAGCTCGGATTTTCCAAGCGTATAGCTCATCCATCCGTTGAACCTGCCCCTGGTTTTCTTTAGATAAAACTCCACGCCATAGGCCCTGCCCTTGCCTTCCAGCAGTTGGCCTTCCAGAAATTCGTTTATAAAAAGATCCGCACCATCTATATAATCGACCTGGTTTTTATTCCATTTGTGGTAAACCTCAATGGAAGTTTCAAAAAGGTTGCTTCTAAAGTTTCTGAAGTAACCCAGCGCTACCTGATTTCCTTGCTGCGGCTTTATGTTGTTAGTGCTGGGTTGCCAGACATCAATTGGTGTGGCAGCCACCGTGTTTGAAACAAGGTGGATGTATTGATTCATGCGATTGTAACTGGCTTTTATCGACGATGAAGGACTTAACTGGTAACGCAACGATACCCTCGGTTCGAGGTTGTGATAGGTTTTAATTGACTCCCAGTCATCATACTTCTTTGCGCCCGTCACTTCCGGTCGTAGTCCGGGGATCGTATCGGAATATGTGTAAGCCGTCCCTCCAAAATAACTGAACATCGAATACCGGAGACCGTATTGTGCGGTCAGCTTTTTGCTAATCTTGTGATCGCTACCGACATACAGGGATCCTTCAAACCCTTTTCTTTCCTCGAGGCTGATATCAGTTCGTTCTCCGTCGCTGACACTTACGGCATTGGCGGGTTTGAAACGGTAGAGAATAGCTTCGCCTCCGAATGTCAACTCATTGGCCCCATTGATGAACCATGTGAATTCCGGTTTGAAGTCGTGGGTGATGATTTTTGACGTCCACCGAAACTTGTCCCGGTCATCCTCTCCAAAAGCAAATGCATAATCATAGTTGCTGTAGAATGCCGTGAAATTTGAGAAGAATCGATCGCTGAATAAATGGTTCCACCTTAATGTGCCGGTCCGGTTTCCCCAGTCAAAGCCCTGCCGCTTGTCAAACTTAAAAACATCCCTGCCGAAATAACCGGAGAGATAGACACGGTTCTTTTCATTGATGTTGTAGTTCGTCTTGGCCGTCAGATCATAAAAATATAGTCCTGCTCCATCATCGAGTACATCGGTAAATGGCCTGGCCAGGATGTCTATGTAGGATCTCCGACCAGCCACGATAAATGATGCTTTATCATTGATAGGCCCCTCGACCGCTAACCGGCTGAAAACAGTTCCAATGCCACCGGAGACATCGTATTCTTTTGAGTTTCCCTCTTTCATTCTGATATCCAAAATGGAAGATAACCGACCGCCATATTGTGAGGGGATACCGCCTTTATAAAGCTTGACATCTTTGACGGCATCCGGATTGAAGACTGAGAAAAATCCAAAAAGATGAGATGACTGATAAACGGGGGCTTCATCCAGCAGAACCAGGTTCTGTCCTACTCCGCCACCCCTCACGTTAAAACCGGAAGCACCTTCTCCGACGGTACTTACCCCCGGCAGTAATTGAATGCTCTTAATAATATCAACCTCACCAACGAACGCCGGAATTTTGGTTATCGATTTTATGTCCAGCTTTGCCGTACTCATTTCAATGCTGGTGACATTTGCGTCTTCGCGCTCAGCGGAAACGACAATTGCCTCCAGTTCAACATTTTCCTCCTGAAGCTCAATATCCATTCTGACATTTTCCGTCAGGGATAAAGGCCTGGTCTGGGTATCAAATCCAACATAACGATACTCTACGTTGTAGTCCCCGGGAGGAAGTGTAATGGAGTAGAAACCATATACATTCGTGATGCTTCCGCCATTCAATTCCCTGATGAAAACCGTGGAACCGATCAGTGTTTCACCATTGGAGGCATCCTTGACATAACCACTCAATGTGTATTGTTCCTGACCGAAACAAAAGGAAGAATATAGAAGAGTAAATAGTGCGAGTATCTGCTTCATTAGTGAGTTTTAAAATAAGAAATTACCAGATAGACAATGTTATCTGATAAAGGTTACCAACCGTAAGACGAAATAGGGAATAAATTGTTTAAAACTTGGACAAAAAATTAGGAAATCAGGTTCAATTACTTTCAATGGCCTGTCCATCTTCTCTGTAGAGATCCACAGGCCCATCCAGTTGGATAGCTATTACGGTCATTTGCTCATCCATATTTTGGGTGGGAATATCAATGTAAATGATCCCGGGAATTTCACTCCAGTACATTTTTCCAATGACCGTATGACTCAGTTTTGTGCCATCGCCGACAACCCGGATTCTGTTGATCTTATTCTTTATCCCCTTCAAAACCACAGGACCTTTTGGTGGATGAGGGAGGAACAGGTACAAGACGGACTGAGCGGAGGAGAGGGTGGTGGGACCATAGAAGTGCCCCTGCGGTAACCCTGATTTTGTGCCATAAATGGCTTCTTTATGCCTGGCGGTCCATCTGCCTAGCTCATTCAGGATACGCAATTGTTCCGGAGGGATAGTGCCGTCAGCTTTCGGACCTATGTCCAGGAGGAGGTTGCCACCCATGCTGATGACATCAGCGAATATCCTGATGATCTGGTAGGGACTTTTATAGTTCTGATCATTGCCCTGATACCCCCAGGAGTCATTCATTGTCATACATAGTTCCCAGTATTTGCTTTCAGGTCTGGTAATCGGCACACCTTGTTCGGGAGTGGCGTAATCCCCCTGGCCTTTTAAACGGGCATTGATAATGACATTTGGATTATGCTCCAAAAGCCTTGCCCGCACTTTTACTGCCTCCCACTCCGCCTCGGAATGTTCCCAGTCTCCGTCAAACCAATACAGATCAGGATCGAATTTCCGGGAAAGTTCATCCAGTTGTCCCTGGTAGTATTCTAAAAATGAATTCCAACGTTCAGGGTCATCATCTATGTCATAGCGTTTGACCGTTCTTGTGTGATGAGTATAGTCATCGTACGACCAATCGGGCAATGAATAGTACAGACCTACCTTAAGCCCGTTTTTTCGCATCGCTGACACAAAAGGTTCAATAAGATCTCTTCCCGCCGGGGATTGGTCTACTACACTTATCCCTCCCATTTCGGTGTCCCACAGCGCCACGCCATCGTGATGTTTGGATGTGATTACGGTATACTGAGCGCCGCTTGATTTGATCAGGTTCGCCCATGCATCAGGATCAAACTTCTCAGCAGTGAAGCCTTCTAACTGACGCAAATAATCTTCATGTGAGATGTAATTGTTAAAAAAAGACCAGGATTCGTCAATACCGTTGACTGCATAAATACCCCAATGGATGAAGATCCCAAGCTTTGCATCTCCAAACCACTCCATTTTTTCCTGGGCATGCAAACTGCAACTCAGAACTGAGATCAAAATACCGAAAAGACAATATCTCCTGATCATGGTGAAAGTGTTGAAATCCCTGAAAAGATAGGTCTTTAATTTTTCCAGGCAAAGTGACATAAGGGCTATTTGATGAGGTCGTTCACAATGACTTTGGCATGTTCCCTGGAATTCTCAATAAACCATTTGTTGGTCTTTAGTCCGCCGCAAATGACTCCTGCGAGATAAATACCGGGCACATTTGTTTCCATCGTTTCAGGTGTATACGATGGTGTGTGGAATTCATCGTCTCCGATGATGATGCCCATCGATTCTAAAAGCGAGAAATCAGGCTGGTAGCCGGTCATTGCCAGCACAAAGTCATTTTCCAGTGTGATGTTGCCATCGGGAGTCGTTACATCAATTTCATATTCCCGGATCTCGGTGATGGAAGATTCAAAATATGCTTTGATTGATCCTTCTTCAATGCGATTGACCATATCAGGCCTTACCCAATATTTAACACTTGGTGCAATCTCCTCTTCCCTGATCACCATGGTGACTTCCTTTGCCCCTTTTCGGTATGTTTCCAAAGCAACGTCAACGGCACTGTTGGCAGCTCCGACGACGGCTATTTTCATTCCGAAATAGGGATGCGGTTCGTCATAATAGTGTCTCACCTTCGGCAGGTCCTCACCCGGGACGTCCAGGAGATAGGGCAGGTCATAAAAACCTGTAGCGATAATAATGGCCTTCGCAGAATAATTCGCTTTGGTGGTGTTTACCATAAATGTACCGGCTTCTTTTTTGACGCTGGTGACCTTTTCATAAAGACGGACATCAAGGTCCCATGAAAGCGTGACTCTCCGGTAGTACTCCAAAGCTTCCGGTCTTGTCGGTTTTGGATAGTGAGAAATAAATGGCACTTCACCGATTTCCAGCCGGTCTGAAGTTGAGAAGAAAGTCATGTTCAGGGGATAGTTGTAAATAGAATTGACAAGACAACCCTTATCAATAATGACATGACTCAGTCCGGCTTTCTTTGCTTCTATTCCACATGCCAGTCCTATAGGGCCCGCTCCAATAATTAGCACATCAACCATTGAAATTCAATACTTTAAAAGGTGTTATACAATAATCCAGAGGAACATCATGTGTTTCAGTGAATGGAAATAAGTCAAAAGGATAGCTGAGGCTGGCCCCCACTTTCGTCACCTGCTGATCTGTGTCCTGCAATAGCCTGTCGTAGTAACCGCCGCCATATCCGACTCTGTTACCTTTTTTATCAGCAGCGACCAATGGCACAAGGACAACATCCACCATCTCCAGGCTTGTAACCTCTCCACTGACCGGTTCAGGGATCCGGAGATGATTTTCTTCGAAGATGATCTTCTTATCATAACGAAAATGTATCATTTCCTTTCGCTGAAAATCTGTTTTGGAAACGACCACCGGGATTTGCTGATCTGATAAAAATTTAAGAACGGGAAAAGTATCAGGCTCTTTGTTTCTTTTGATGGGCAAATAGATATGTATTCCCTTCGATACAACTGAGTGCAAAAATGAAGTGCCTAGGGATATGAATTGGTCATTTCTGAGTTGATACTCGGCGTCGCTCAAAAGACGCTTCTTTCGAAGTAATTCCTGACGAAATATTTTTTTATCTATGTTTCCCAAAACTGATAAAAAGAATAGTCAAAAGGATCGAACTGACCTAACAGGTCCCGGAGGAAGTTTGGATTATTAAGATAGAAATTCAGGAAATTATCATGCCGCTCCTGGAGCCCCCCGCCCGGGAAGAGCTTCTCCTTGATGGAATCTATTTGATTCATGACGGTTTCGTTTTGGGTTTCCTGAGCTTTTTTCAGGCGTTTCTCTATGTTCGTAAATCCTTTCAGGGCCTTTGCAGATTCCGATCCGATAAAACCCTCTAAAGTTTTGTCGATAACAGATGCTTTTACTTTGATCTTGTCAAAAACCGAGGCCAGTTCCGTTTTCTCTTCATCCAACAGATGTTCGTTATTACTGTTTCGGTCAAGAAAGTCACTTTTTAGATTATGAGCATCCTTGAAAAGGTCGGCAGAAGAACAGCCAATTCTATTGATTTTCTTCTGTAATCCCTTGTTGATGATCATCCCGAAATTACGCGGCATCAGGATTGGAAAACTGGCCTGATAATGGTCAAACATCGCTTTCAGTTGCAGCCAGTAGATAATTTCCGCAGGTCCTCCCACATATGCCAGGTTTGGCAGGATAGTCTCCTGGTACAGGGGTCTCATGATCACGTTCGGACTGAATTTTTCCGGATTGCTGTCGGCCAGCGCCAGGATATCTTCCTTTGAATAGCTGAGTTCCTGGTTATTGATCCTGTAGGTTCCATTTTCGTCAATTATCCTTTCCCTGAAGCCATTCAGAAAAAAGAAATTTATTTTCCTGGAAAAGGCCTGCGATTTATAACCCAGTTCACGGAGCTTCCTGTTGGTTTCTTCCACAATATCATTAGCCTTCTGTTCAATGATATCATCTTTGATGGTGTCGGCAAACAATCCTTTTAACCGGGGATGATCCGCATCGAGTACGAGCAAACCCTCCTCTCCAAAGAGTTCGTTGACATAGACCCTGACCGCTTCGGCCAGAGAAGAGCTGTCCAGGTACGCCTTTTCAAAGATCTCCGGAGATTCCGGCAATTGCTCAAGAACAATGTTGAGGGATTGCGGTGCGAATCTACCGACCGCACCGGTTTGCTGGGTTTCCCATGAATACTTTTTGCCAAAAAGGTTAAATGATCTGATCTCTTCGAAATCATGGTCTTCCGTTGCCATCCAGTAGACGGGCACAAAATGATTGTCAGGATAGGCCTCTTTCAACTTTTTGGCCAGGTTTATGGTGGTGACAATCTTGAAGATGAAGTAGAGAGGACCGGTAAAAATATTTAACTGATGTCCGGTTGTAACTGTAAATGTGTTGTCATTTTGTAATGAGTACAGATTTTCAAAAACCTTCTCAGATTTTTTAACAGGGCCATATTGCTCGTTGAGCACTTCATGCAGTATGATCCTCTTTTCATGTGAGAAGTTTCGCTGTGTCAGCAGTTCCTGAAAACTTCCGATTTCCGGGATGTTCTCATAAAAGGGTCTCAATGCTGATGCCGACCCGACATAATCCAGAAACATTGGAGAGAAAGCCCCAACATCTTTAAATGATACCTTGCTGATTTTCATAGTGGATTCAAGCAGTTCTTCCATAAAGGTCAAAGGCAGTTGAATGAGTTATTTTGATGTTTGAGAAGTTGCCGATCCGCAAATGATTACTATTGGCGTCAATAATTACTTCGTTGTCTACTTCAGGCGAATCATGTTCTGTCCGTCCGATGAAATTTCCGGATTCCAATCGGTCGATAAGCACCTTATACGTTTTTCCTACTTTGTCGTTATTCATATCTTCAGAAATGGATTCCTGTAATTCCATCACCAAATTTGCACGTTCTTCTTTTAATTCTTCAGGGACTGTGTCACCCAATGTGTACGAATGTGTATTTTCTTCGTGTGAGTAGGTGAATATGCCCAATCGTTCAAAGCGACTCTGCTCCACAAAGTCAATCATCTCCCTGAAATCCTCTTCGGTCTCTCCGGGATGACCTGCAATTAAAGTAGTTCTGATAGCGATGTCCGGGATTTTATTACGAATTCGACCAAGAAGAGATTCGGTTTTTTCACGGGTCGTACCTCTTCGCATGATTTCCAGCATCCTCGATGATCCATGTTGAAGTGGAATATCAAGGTATTTACAGATATTTGGCCTGTTGGCCATTACATCCAGAATGTCTTCGGGAAAACCGGTTGGGAATGCATAATGCAGCCTGAGCCATTCAAGGCCTTCAATATCTGCTAATCGATCAAGGAGCTCTGCCAGTTTTCTTTTTCCATAAATGTCCAATCCGTAATAGGTAGAATCCTGGGCAATCAGCAGCACTTCCCTGGTACCATTTCTGACAAGCGATTCGGTTTCCCTTACAAGTTCCTCAATTGGTTTTGAAACATGTTTGCCTCGCATCAGGGGGATTGCGCAAAAGGAACATGGCCGGTCACAACCCTCGGCGATCTTAAGGTATGCATAGTGCTTTGCGGTAGTGGTAATTCTTTCTCCTAATAGTTCATGTTTATAATTGGCATTGAACTTTTTCAATAGCAGTGGAAGCTCCATGGTCCCAAACCACGCATCCACACCTGGAAGTTCGGTCTTCAAATCGTCCCGGTACCGTTGTGACAGACATCCTGTAACATAAAGTCTGTCCACTTTACCCTCCGCCTTTGCTTCTGCATATTGCAAAATGGTATCAATTGATTCCTGTTTGGCGCTTTCGATAAAACCACAGGTGTTAATAATCACGATATTCGAATCGTCTCCTGCGGACTCATGGGTGGTATTGATTTTATTTCCACGAAGTTGTGTGAGTAATACCTCCGAATCAACCAGGTTCTTGGCGCAACCCAGTGTCACAATATTCACTTTATCTTTTTTCTTTCCCTTGGTTTTCAATCACCGATAGAATTTGCTGCAAAGCTAACATAAATGCTGTCCTGGTTCGTTCCCCAACCAACGCGATTCATTTAACTTTGGCGACCATGCAAAAACTCGTTGCTGGCCTATTGTTACTCCTGTTTGTTACCGCATGTAACGACATTGAAGACTGCCAGGTCAATCCGTACAATGATGTTTTATGGTTTCAGGTGATCTATGATGAAGATGAATTTGTAGTTGCCTTTGACTCCATTGTCATTCAGGGATATGGACAATTGACCGGCTATCCCGATACATTGCTTACTTCATTTCAGTACAGCCTTCCCATGGATTTTGAAAACGAACAGATCACGTATCAATTCTTTACGGATTCGATAGATTACTTCATCACACTGGAGTATGATAAAGAAGTCAGGATCTTTGATCTTTCCTGTGATGCCGCGATCAGATATTTCAACCTTGAGATTCAGGAGACCAACCTGGACTCCGCCCTAATCAAAATACCTGAATTGTTCGAAAACCTGAATAACCTTGAGATCCACTTTTAGCATCATATTTCTTGCGGTCTTTCAACTGGCATTGGGCCAGTTTGACTCGACAACCTGGGGGCCTAAAAAATGGGTGCCCTCCCACGTAAGAATTGGAGCAAACGGGTTGCGTTTAATCGGTTCGGGAGTTTCTGAATTCAAGACATCCTATGAAGGCATGGTGGAAATCGATTTTCACAAATACTTTCTTGTCTTCGAATATGGTCATGAAAGAAATGCGCGTCGTGAAAGTTTTGAATACAATTCAAAAGGTGATTTTTTCCGGATCGGGATTGACCAAAACACAATTCCGTATAATAAATCCGGAGATGTGTTGTCAATTGGTCTCAGGTATGCTCAAAGCTCATATACCGACAACATTACGTTTGAACATTCCACACTGTCGGGCACGGTGATCACACAAATGGAAAATGCAAATCTCACCGCAAGGTGGATGGAACTGGATCTGGGACTGAGGGCAAAAGTTCTGAAGAATCTTACCATGGGCTACCAGATCCGGGGAAAGTTATTCAAATCTATCTCGGGGGAGGGTCAGCTGGAGACGTTTGATATTCCGGGATTTGGCAGGCACAAGAAAAATGGCCGGGAGATAAAGAGGAATACGGTCGGTTTTGATTACTACATATACTGGACGATCCCCCTTCGTCAGAAGTACATACCACCGAAACCTGTTGAACCCTGATCTGACCGTTTTGCCGGCGAAATCACATTACTTTTTCCGGTTATTCCTGTGAACCTTGTGGGAGGATTGCGTCGGGGTCACACAGGAATTTCACTATTTAAATTATTTTCTGTTACGGTGATCTTCAAACCCCCGGATCTTCTCAGAGGAACCGTATATCATCGATGACCTTTTCACCCGTTTTCCTGAGGATCAGGTCGAGAACTTTTTCCTTCGACATGGTAAGCTCTTGCTTGAGGGGCGCTGATGTCAGTTTCACATACATAATCCGGTCCTTTATAAAAATCCTGGAAGTACGGTTGGCTATGGGTTTGCCCATTAGCTCATTCCACGTGGAGATCAGTTTTTTTTCATTATAAGTTTGATCAAGATGCTCTTCTTTCAGAAATTTTTTGAATGCATCGCCGAATTTGAAGGTGTGCTCCTCTTTCATTTCAATTTACCGTCCTGGATCTCTACTATTTCCAGATGTTTGTAATCTCTAAAAAAACTTTCGGTTCGTTCCTTTCTGGCATCGGTAATGACTACTTGTCCGAACCGGTTTTCGTCTTTAAGCGTAGCGACCAGATTTTTAATGCGACGATCGTCCAGTTTGTCAAAGATGTCGTCCAGCAACAAAATTGGCTTTACACTTTCCCTGTAAGTTAGATAATCGAATTGAGCCAGTCGGAGTGCAATAAGAAAAGTTTTTTGCTGACCCTGAGATCCGAACCGTTTGATCGGATAGCCATCCATGTGAAAGACAAAATCATCCTTGTGGCCTCCCATCGTAGTGCGCTGCATCAAAATATCCTTTTCCCGGGCCTGTGAGAAGTTCTTCTCAAATTCACTTTCAAGTACGTCAGATTCATATTTGATATCGCACTTTTCCAGATCCTTTACCAGCGAGGAAACATTCGAATGGAAGAAAGGAATGAACTGTTCAATGAATTTTTGCCTGACAAGGGATAATGATCCGGAATACTCAATGACCTGTGCATCGTAAGTATCCAGAAGGCTTACCTGGGGAGAGGACAGCCTGCCATTCGCCTGACGTAACAAACTGTTCCTTTGTTTCAGTGTCTTTTGGAACCTGATCAGCGTTTCCAGGTAGGTCTTGTCAACCAGCGAAATACAACTGTCAACCCATTTGCGCCTCACTTCGCCCGGCCCCCTGATGATATCACCATCATAAGGGGTGGATATTACCAGCAGGATCTTACCGATATGATCTGAAAGTTTTTCATAATCCAAATCATCAAACCTGATAACCTTCTTCTGGTTTCGTTCCAAATAGGCCTTTACCTCAAATTTTTTGGAATCAGAGTGAAAATTTCCTTTGATCAGAAAGTGATTTTCTCCATGCAGGATATTTTGATAATCCCCGCTGCCAAAGGCACTTTTGGTGTATCCCAAATAGTATATAGAGTCGATGACATTGGTTTTTCCTGAGCCATTGACACCCACTAAGCTGGTAATGCGATGATTGAAATCAAGTGTCAGATTCCGATAGTTCTTGAATTGCTCCAGATGTAGAGTGTCCAGGTTCATTTATTTTGAGGACCAGCCAAATTCGCTTAATTTCGCAACACTTTTTTGTTAGCGTGCAAAGCTAACGCAATAACATAGATAGGGTTAACAAACATGGCAACCAAAGTCAAATCAAAAAAGGCCGGGACAAAAACTAAGAAAACGGAGTTTTCGAGTGAGCAGTACATGGAATGGTATGAATCCATGATGTTGATGCGAAGATTTGAGGAGAAGGCGGGTCAGTTGTATGGGCAACAGAAAATACGTGGTTTCTGTCATTTATATATTGGCCAGGAGGCCTGTGCTGCCGGTTCGGTCTCGGCGTTAAAAGAAGGTGATAAATATATCACAGCCTACAGGGACCATGCCCACCCGCTGGCACTGGGTACGGATCCAAAATACATTATGGCGGAACTATTTGGTAAGGTCACCGGAGTTTCCAAAGGGAAGGGGGGATCCATGCACATGTTTGATAAAGAAGTAAACTTTATTGGAGGCCATGGCATAGTCGGAGGGCAAATTCCACTTGGCGCGGGAATTGGGTTTGCAGAAAAATACAGGGGAACGGACAACCTGTGCATTTGCTACATGGGTGATGGAGCCATCAGGCAGGGCGCTTTTCATGAGGCGCTTAACCTGGCGATGACGTACAAAATACCTACAATTTTCGCCATTGAGAACAATGGGTATGCCATGGGCACCTCGGTGAGTCGCACCTCGAATGTAACCGAACTGCACAAGCTGGCAGATGCCTATGAAATGCCTTCGGCGGCGGTTGATGCGATGAAAGTGGAAGAAGTTCACAGGGCTGTTGCCAAAGCTGCAGACCGGGCAAGGAAGGGTGAGGGACCAACTTTGCTGGAGTTCAGGACGTACCGCTACAAGGGACACTCTATGTCAGATCCGGCCAAGTACCGCACCAAGGAGGAGTTGGAAGCGTACAAAATGAGGGATCCTATTGAACAGGTGAAAAAAACCATATTAGATAATAAATTCAGGACGGAGCAGGAATTGAAAGATATTGACAATGCTATCAAAGAGCGTGTCACGGAGTCTGTCAAATTTTCGGAAGAATCTCCATTCCCTCCCCCGGAGGACGCCTATAAAGATGTATATATGGATTCTCAATATCCCTATATCATGGAGTAGATGATTTGCATTAATCTCTTATCTTTGCGACCTCAAATTTGAACATCAATGGCAAAAACCAAGAAAAAGCCTGAAAGTGGGGGCCTGGATTTGATTGAAAACCCGGAAGCGTTTGTATCCAAAACGGAGGAGTTTTTCAACAATAAAAAGAATCAGAACATAGTGTTTGGCGTTGGTGGATTCATCGCAATTGTGGTGTTCGCTTTCATGGGATATAAATATTACATTCAGAACCGGAATAATGAAGCGCAGGAAGAAATGTTCCAGGCGGTATACTATTTCGAGGCGGATAGTCTTGGGAAAGCATTGAACGGCGACGGGAATAACTATGGTTTCCTGGATATTGCAGACCTGTACTCCGGGACAAAAGCAGCCAATCTTTCCAAGTTCTATATTGGGTCGATCTATATGAAGATGTCGGATTTTGACAATGCCATTCGATATTTCGATGACTTTTCAGGATCGGATATGCTACTTCAGGCGAGAGCTTATTCACTGACAGGTGATGCGTACATGGAGCTGGAGGATTTTGAAGGTGCCATATCTTATTACAGGAGGGCTTCGGACTACAAACCAAACGAGGGCTTCACTCCGGCCTACCTGTCGAAGTTAGCCCTGGCGTATGAGATGAATGGTGAGTTTGGTGAGGCAGCCAATGCATATGCAACGATCACGGAGAATTATCCCAATTCTCCCGAATCGACCAGTGCAAAGAAGCACAAAGCCCGATTAGAGGGTTTAATAGTTGAATGATCAACCCGAATAAATAAATTTGAGGGATAGGGTTGAAAGGCTTTATCCCTTTTTTGATTTATGGCAACAGGACATAAAAACTTAAGTGATTTCGGTACAGACGGATTACAGGATATTGGTAATGCCAGGATTGCCATTGTTGTCAGTGAATGGAACAGGGAAGTTACGGAATCAATGTACTCCGGAGCGTTACAGACCCTGCTTAGTGTTGGAGTAAAGAAGGAACAAGTCGAAAGGATAAATGTTCCGGGCAGCTATGAATTAAGTTTGGGAGCACAGTGGATGGCAGCCAGGGAGGATATTGACGCGGTCATTTGTCTGGGGTGTGTCATACAGGGTGAAACCCGTCATTTTGAGTTTATCTGCCAGGCAGTTTCACGTGGGCTGACCGATGTAAGCCTTAAGTTCAACAAACCCGTAGTATTCGGAGTACTCACTACGGATACCAGGCAGCAGGCATTGGACCGGGCCGGAGGCAAGCATGGCAACAAGGGCGATGAAGCCGCTGCTACTGCCGCAAAAATGTTAATGCTCAAAAAGTAGTGAAAGTCTTAAAATTTGGAGGTACATCAGTTGGGACGCCCCAACGTATGAAACACATAGGCGCACTTTTAACAAAAAGTGATGAGGAGAAAATTGTAGTGCTTTCAGCCGTATCCGGTACTACCAATTCATTGGTGGAGATCATTCAACATTTTAAAGACGGGAACCGCGAACTTGCCCTGGAAAAGTCAGGGGCGCTAAGGTCGTCCTATATGACTTTTATCGGTGAATTGCTTGAAAATGAAGATCGAAGAGGAAGGGCTACGGAAATCGTTACGCAACATTTTGGAGAAATTGACCGGCTTATCCGGCAGCCCTACCTTCCGCAGATCGAAAAAGTGATCGTGGTACAGGGAGAGATGATCTCTACAAACCTTTTTTATCTTCACCTGGAGGAAGCAGGCATATCATCGAAATTGATCATGGCGGCGGACTTCATTTACCTGAATGAGAACCATGAGCCTGACCTAACGATTATTTCAAACAAGCTGAAAAACATTTTATCACAGTATCGTGAGTTTTCGCTTTTTATCACACAAGGATTTATTTGCAGGAATGTGAATGGTGGGATCGACAATTTAGATAGGGGAGGTAGCGACTATAGCGCGACACTCATCGGCTCCGCATTAAAAGTGGAGGAGATCCAGATCTGGACTGATATTGATGGCATGCACAACAATGACCCCCGGGTAGTGGACAAGACAAAACCCATCTCGGATCTTTCATTTGAGGAGGCTGGTGAGTTAGCTTATTTCGGCGCCAAGATCCTGCACCCCAATTGTATCATACCGGCTCAGCAGGAAGACGTACCCGTCAGGATCAAAAACACGATGAACCCTGAGGCCTACGGAACGCTCATCACTTCAAATCAGTCACCGGAGGCGGTAAAGGCCATAGCGGCGAAAGATGGCATAACAGCCATAAAGATCAAGAGTACCCGTATGATCAATGCGTATGGGTTTCTGAGGAGGGTATTTGAGATTTTTGAAAAATACAAGACGCCGGTAGACATGATCACCACGTCGGAGATTGCCGTGTCGCTGACAATTGATAATCCCGCATTTCTGGATGACATTGTCGATGAGCTAAAGGGATATGCCAAGGTGGAAGTGGATGAAAATCAGACCATTATATGCATTGTTGGCGATCTTGTGGCCGAACATGAAGGGGTGGGGAAAGAGATCTTTCATGCCCTGGAGAATGTTCCGATCAGAATGATCTCATACGGTGGGAGCAGAAATAATATTTCCCTCCTGGTTGATTCGAGGTTTAAGAAAAAATCCCTGCAATATTTGAATAAAAGGCTTTTTGACCTTTAGTTGAAAGCAAAGAAGATCAACCAGACTACCAGGAACATTGGTAACAAAATTGGTATTGAATAACGCACCATATACCCGAAGAAAGAGGGCATTTTGATACCCACTTGTTCTGCGATGGATTTCACCATGAAATTCGGTCCGTTTCCAATATAGGTCATCGCACCGAAAAATACAGCTGCTACCGAAATGGCCCTTAACTCAAGTATGGAATTAGGGAATCCCCCGGCGGCATACTGAACCACCTCGTTCAGCTTATTGATGCTTGCTCCATCGGCGGCCATGCCTGCAGTGAGGAAGTTAATGTAAGTAGGTGCATTGTCTAGAAATCCGGAAAGCAAGCCTGTTCCCCAGTAAAGTGTATTTTGCGAGATCATCTCCGCACCCTCAGGCGATTGCGCGTAATTGCTTACCAACTCAAGTGCGGGCATCATCGTTCCGAAAATTCCAATGAAAATAAAAGCTACTTCCCTGATTGGCTCAAAGTTGAATTCATTTCCAGCCAGGGCCTTTTTCTCAGCAAACTTAAATGACAGAAATGCGCATGAGAGCATGATGATCTCCCTGACAAACGAAAACTTCTGCCCTTCATATACGATGCCCGGCACCCATTCAAAAACATTCGGATCAAGAAAAACGGAACCGACTATTACTGCCAGCCATAAAAAATTCCTGTTCCCTTTGATTCCAATTGCATTTGTCGGCTCACCTGTGTCATCCTCATCGTCCAGTTCCCAATTAGCCTTGTTGGCCTTGTCAAAATAGAAGAAAACGATCAGCAAAATGATGACGCCAAAAACCCATGGCACAACATTATTGGTCAGTGTCCAGAAGAAAGGTATCCCTTTGAGGAAGCCAAGAAATAATGGGGGATCCCCAATAGGAGTCAGACATCCGCCAATATTGGAGACTATGAAAATGAAGAAAATGATATGGTAAGGTTTGATCCTATTGCGATTTAACCGGATAAAAGGACGGATGAGTAACATGGAAGCCCCTGTAGTCCCGATGATATTTGCGATCACTGCACCTATTGCCAGGATGATAACATTGGTGATAGGTTTTGCCTCCTTATCGACATTTATCATGATCCCCCCTGAAGCTACAAACAATCCCGTAAGTAACGAGATAAACTGAATGTATTCGGCCATCGCATGGATGGGGCTGTGAGTATTGTGCAAGACGAACAGATAGTACAGCACCACAATTATTGCCAGTGAAACCGCCACAATGGGGTATGACTTATGCCAGAAATGCTCATAGAACAGCGGACCCGTGGCAATCATCAAAAGGAGAAGGACAAACGGCAAAACACTCCAGGTGGAGGGAGCACTGCCATGATGGTCCCCGCCTCCCTCGGAAGGGCCGGAATCTAATACGGTAATGGAATCAACCCCCGAAACATCGGGATTAGCTGCCAGACATACGGTTGTCACACTCATGAGGAGCGTCATAACCAGTACAACTTTAAGCAGCTTATTCATTCTTCCGGGTTAGATCAATGGCTGTTACTTACACTAAAGAAGTAATTCACAGACTCAAAACCAAATTCAGTCTATCAAATTAATTCCTCAAGGGAAAGTTGAAATGCAGTTTGTGCAAGCTTTGTCCTACCGCTATTTTGTGAATGAATTCTCTTGAGGGCACTTTTTATGGTGTTGGATATATCACTGAAAATGTCATCATCCGTTATTTTGCTGTCGTTCTTCGGGTCCATCAGATAAGCAAAGGTTCTGGCCATTCCACAATTAGCTATGAAATCCGAGATCAGGGATACATTCTGATCGACATACTCAGCGATGGGGCCGTAGAATATTTCTTTATCGTTAAAAGGCACATTTGCACCACATGCCACCACTTCCAGACCGTTCCGAATCATTTCATCGGCCTGCACCCTGGAGACCAGCCGCGAAGCTGCAGCAGGGATAAAAACATGTCCGCCTGTCTGCCAGATCTTTTCATTGCACTCATCAAACGGCATCATATCTTCCGATACAAGTTTGTTGCCGTCACGATCCAGAAATAGTTTTTTGATATCGGGCAAATCAAAACCTTCTTCAGAGATCAATCCTCCGTACTTATCTATTATCCCGCTTATCTTCATTCCGTATTTTGTAAGGTACAGCGCGGCGGTTGCCCCCACATTTCCCCATCCCTGTATTATGGCCTTTTTCCGGGTAATATCTCCTCCCCAGATTTTGTAGTAATGGCGCACTGACTCGGCAACCCCAAATCCCGTGATCATATCAGCGACCGTATACTTCCTGTCAATCTGCTGGTTTTTGTACATAGTCGGCACATATTCCCAATCTTCCAGGATTTTAGACACCCCCTGCCGTAACCGTCCGATCATATGTATTTTCTGAGGTTTAGGCGGATCATAATGACCGTTTACTATTCCTTCCTGCGGGTGCCATAACCCAAAACTTTCCGTGATCGGAATTACCTCGTTAATTTCATCAACATTCATGTCGCCACCGGTGCCGTAGTAATTCTTCAAAAGAGGATAGACAGCTTTGTACCACCTCTTTAACACATCGTATTTTCTGGGATCTGTCGGATCAAAGTTTATTCCCGATTTCGCACCTCCTATTTGCGGGCCGGATATGGTGAATTTGATTTCCATCGTCTTGGCAAGAGACTCCACTTCATGACGGTCCAGGCCAACTCTCATTCGGGTGCCTCCTCCCGCCGCGCCCCCTCTCAGCGTATTGATCACGACCCAGCCCTTGGCCTCAGACTCAGTGTCTGACCATTCGAAGACGACCTGCGGAGCCTTTTCCTCAAATTTCTTGAGTAGATCCTTCATGTTATTTTGATAGTCCTTATTCACTTATATCTGTTATCTTTCAAGCGCAAATCTATATTTTTTTGAATCCGTTTTAATTTGCTTTTTGTGACACAGGCCTCTGCAGTTTTAGATAGCTCACCGGCATCAATTCATTAAGTACTTTTGTTACCCATAAACCAGTCGATCGAAAAGTGCACAATCTTCCTAATATCGCAATCGATATAGGCAATAGCCGGATAAAGTCCGCTGAATTTCATGGTGATCAGATCTCCCATGTCAGGCAATGGGATTCAATAGCGGAATTGAAGCAATATATCCCTGAGAATAATAAGGTGATCATTTGCTCTGTATCACATACTGGCACTGAACTTAAGAAGTTGTTCGATGATTTTCAACCTTTTGTGTTTCAAGTATCATCTAAAGTGCCAATCGGCCTGGAGTATAAAACTCCGGAAACACTGGGACTGGACAGGATTGCAGCTGCTGTAGGAGCTGATCATTTATTTCGGGGTCCGTCCTTGGTGATTGACATGGGGACCTGCATTACTTATGATCTCATAATTGATGGAGTTTTTAAGGGAGGTGCGATTGCTCCTGGTTTTACAATGAGAATGAAATCCATGAATAAGTTTACAAAAGGACTTCCCGATGTCTCCGGGACATGGAAAGAGCATGATACCGGTTTCCCCGGGAAAAGTACCTCCGAAAGCCTGATATGCGGATCCAAAGAAGCAATTGGACATGAAATGAAAGGTTTTATAGATCACCTGAGAGCAGAAAATGAGGATCTGAACGTTATTCTTACCGGCGGTGATGTGCAGTACTTTGAAAGCATAATAAAAGCACCCATCTTTGTACGCCCAAATTTAGTGTTGACCGGATTGAATCGAATTTTGATTTATAATGAGGCTGTTTAGAGGAGTTTTACCTGCACTGCTCATAGCAGGTAGTTTTACAGTATTTTCACAATCTATCATTTCACCGTATTCCAACTACGGTCTGGGAGAAATATCCGATTTTTCTCTGCCGCATAATGAGGCTATGGGAGGATTGGGGATAGGGACACCCGAAGTTTACAATATTAATACTCAAAACCCGGCTTTTTTGCCATACAATTTCCTGACTTCATTTCAGGTTGGGTTTAAAATGGATTTCCGAAGGTATATCGGTGGGGAAGGGAACACTTCCGGTCGAACAGGGAGCTTGCGCTATATCGGCTTGTCTTTTCCATTGATCACAAATAAATGGGCGTCGAGTATCACCCTGTTGCCGTTTAGTTCAGTAAACTACAATATCGTTGGCGAACAAATTCTTGAGGAAACAGGGGAATTAGTGGAAAACCGGTTTGATGGGTCAGGAGGTTTGTCGCAGGTCAATTGGTCCCATGGCTTCAATGTTTACAAGGATTTTAAACTTGGACTCCGGGCCTCCTATGTCTTTGGGGCCATTGATAAGGGTATTCAAAACATCATTTCTGGTGAGGAAGATGCTGACGATTTCTCGGTCATATACCAGGATAATGTGTCATACTCCGATATGAATTTTGCCGTTGCTTTCGGACATTCTTTCAAAATCAGTGAATCACGAGCGATCAATTACGGTGGTGTTCTTGAGATACCTACAAAATTGAGCGGAAAACGGAACTCAAAATTGTCCAGGTTCACGAGTGATGGCTCAATCGAGTTACCGGGAGCGCTAATTATTAATGAGGATCTTGCCGTGGAATATGAGATCCCAATGAACCTCGGACTTGGAATCTCATATGAAAGCGGCAACCAGTTACAATTTGGACTGGATGTAAAGTACCGTAACTGGGAGAATTCTAAAAATGCCGCCGCGGACAGTCTGAGAAACACACTTGGTATTACTTTAGGAGGAAAAATCGTACCTGATTATAACAGTGTGAACAATTATTTACAGAGGGTCCATTATCGCTTCGGATTGCAATACAAACAGTTGCCTTATATGGTAAATGGGACTGAGATTAACGAATTTGGTATTAATTTTGGTGTTTCTCTGCCAGTTAGCGGTGTATCCAGCTTGGACACTGCTTTTAAATTCGGATGGAGAGGAACGACCGATAATGATTTGGTAAGGGAAAGCTTTTACCAGATTGTGTTTGGTTTGACCATAAACGACCGATGGTTTATTAAAAGAAGGTATGATTAAATAATTGGAAAAATGAATAAAGTATCAAAAACTCTATTTATCCCACTTATCTTCATTGGGGCAAGTCTGTTGCCACAGACAGGTTCATCACAGCCGGGTTGGAATTGGGGAGAACAGGTTGACGTAGCCAAAGAGAAAAATGCCCTCTATGTGGACATGATGAAAGCGGGCAAATTGAATGAATCCATCGAACCGTTGGACTGGCTTCTGGAAAACACCCCGGACCTCAATACTTCTTTGTATCAAAATGGTGCCAAAATCTATCAGGACCTTGCTGAGAAAGAAACCGATGCAGCTACGAAAGCCGGTTACCAGGAAAAGGCACTTGAGATGTATGATCTCAGGATTAAATACTTCGGTAAAGAGGCCTATGTCATGAACAGGAAGGTATTTCCGGCATACAAATTTTACAAAAGTGACAAATCAAAATACGCCGAGCTCTATGAAATGTACAACAAGTCATTTGAGCTAAATGGCGACAAGTTCTATAACAATAATCTTGTTGCGTACATGGATGTCGTACGGAGGCACAAACTCACGGGAGGAGATATTTCTGATGAGAGGGTGATTGAGATTTATAGTGCGATAACTGATGTAATCGACGCAAAACGGGCAGAAGGAAAGAACCTGAGCACGTTGGACAAAATAGCAGACAACGTTGATAAGATGCTCACAAGTACGGTCGACCTGAACTGTGATTTTGTCGAGGAAATACTAGGCCCCAAATTCAGGGAAACAGGAGATATCAAGATTGCAAAGAAAATCTTCCAGCTGATGCTAACCGGGAAATGCACGGACAGACCATTGGCCTATGAGGCGGCAAAAGCGGTAAACGAAGACGAGCCTTCGTTTGGTATTGCAAAATTCCTAGCCATCCGTGCGGCCCAGGACGGTGATGTGGCCACTGCATACGATTTCTACAATCAGGCGATCGAACTCACTGAAGAAAATATCAAAAAAGCGGAGATCTATATGAACATGGCAACCATGGACGCTTCGGAAGGCAAAAAGGTAAGCGCCCGGTCAAATGCACGTAAATCCCTGTCGTTTGATCCCTCAAATAAGGAACCATACAACCTGATAGGGAATTTGTACATGGGAAGTTTCGAGGATTGCAAGAAAGGCGAGTTCAAAACCCATGATTACGCCGTTTTCATTGCTGCACACAAGATGTATAAGCTGGCCGGTAACCAGGATGGAATGTCAAAAGCAAAAGCCTTATTTCCGTCCATAGAGGACCTGTTTAACGAAGAATACCAGGAAGGACAGACCTACCAGGTAGGTTGCTGGATCAACGAAACGGTCGTACTTGAAAGAAGGCCGGCAAATTGATCGACAAAAAAATCATGAAATTAACGGTCATGAACTTAATTTGTGGCCGTTTTTTGTTGGCGTAACATTTGAGTTTCTGACTTGGGAACATCAACATGAGATCATGATTTAATTATCTGCTCATGGGTTTGTCCTAATAACCCGTAATTTTGAAACTTATTTAACAGCAAAAAATAACTGCCTTGAATACATTTTACGGTAGGTTTTCCGTTGGGATCACGGTGTTCATTTTACTTTGTTTTTGCGAGAACAGGAAGGAACTCCTGACGACCGAGGTTTATGAGGGGCCTACGATGGAAATGGACAATGTCAACATGATCATGACCGACTCTTTCACGCTGGCCGTCAGGCTTAAGGCCCCGAAAAGGCTATATTTTGAAAGCGGAGATGAGGATTACCCGGATGGATTATTTCTGGAGTATTTCGAGGATGACAAATTGGTATGCACCTTCAGGTCAAATGCGGCGTACTACATAAACGCTGAAGATCTGTACCGGGGAGAAGGTAATGTGGTGGTTCGGAATGTGGATACCGATGATATATTGAATACGGAGGAATTGTTCTGGAATCCTACCGAAGAGAAATTTTATACGGACAAGTTTGTGACCATAGTTGCCGGGGGGGAGATCCATACCGGTGAGGGATTGACGGCAAATCAGGATTTCAGCTCCTACCAGATACATAAACCGGCCGGCACCATTTCAGTTGAAGATGAGCAGTGAAGCCGGTAGATTCCATATTGTTTTTTCTTGCGCTCGGCTTTTTCGCCATTGGAACACACCAGGCGATCACAATTGGCATATCGGAATCATACTGGATTTTTATGTTAAGCCTGACTCTGTTATTTTTATATGGGTACAGAAAAATGCAACGGCAAGACAAGCCTCCTGATGATCAAAAAAAGCGACGTAAGCAACGATGACCACTGATACGTACCAAATCGTTGTCATCCTGGTGAGCCTGGTATTTTCGGCATTTTTTTCCGGGATCGAGATAGCATACATTTCTGCCGATAAGCTCAGAATTGAACTGCTTTTTCAGCGAGGGACATTTACCGGCAAGATCCTTTCACTTTTTCAGCGGAACAAAGCCAGGTTTTTGGCAACCTCCCTGGTTGGGAATAATCTGGCCCTGGTTGTCTATGGCATATTTATGGCGCAGCTCATCGAACCTGTGCTCTCTGCGAACCTTCCCGAAATACTTAATCAGGATGTCGTGATCCTGATCTTACAGACGATCCTGGCTACCCTGATTGTTTTGGTGACTGCAGAGTTTATTCCCAAGAGTCTCTTTCTCCTCAATCCCGATTTCATGCTGTCGGTTCTGGCTGTCCCCATGGTCATCATTTACTTCATGATGTATCCTGTTGTCACCCTCGTTGAGTTCATCTCCAAATTCATTATTGTTTACATTTTGCGATTCGATTATTCTGAGGACAAACCCGTATATGGCCTGATCGATCTTAACAACTATATTAAAAAGAATATTCTCAGGGGACATAGTGAAGAGCAGGAAGTGGATGCCAAAATATTCACCAACGCCCTGGAATTCAAAGACATCAAAGTACGCGAATGTATGATCCCCCGGACGGAAATTGTTGCGGTGGACATCGATGATGATATCAGCGAACTTCAGAAAGCCTTTATCGAAAGCGGGCATAGCAAGATCGTCATTTACAAGGAGTCCATTGACGAAGTGATTGGCTACTGCCATTCACTTGAAATGTTCAAAAAACCCACATCTATCAAAAAGATGCTGACCTCTATCATCATTGTTCCTGAGACCACATTAGCCAATGAGTTGCTCATTCAGTTTATCAATGAACATAAGAGCCTTGCACTGGTAGTCGATGAATTTGGCGGTACCTCGGGGATCGTAAGCATGGAGGATGTTATCGAAGAGATATTTGGAGAAATACAGGACGAACATGACGATGAATTTTTGATTGAAGAGCAATTGTCACCAAATGACTTTTTGTTAAGCGCCAGGCACGAAATCGACTACCTCAACGACAAGTACAATCTGGATCTTCCGGAAGGCGAGTATGATACCCTGGGCGGCCTGATCCTCAATGCAAATGAGGATATCCCTGCTGAGAATGAGACCATAGATGTAGGAGTATTCAGGTTTCAGATCATGTCAATGGAGGATAATCGGATAGATCAGGTCAAGTTGACGGTGCATGAGTCGGAAGAGGCCTTGTAAATCAATGGCTTAGACATTTTTTAATTTAACTCAAGTCCTTATTTTTGCCGTCTTTAAAAAAATCCAGAAGGTATTATGGCGTTGATCAACACACTAAGGCAAAAAATGGGAAAGATCGTGGTAATTGTAGTTGCCTTTTCCATGTTCGCATTCATTCTGACAGACTTATTAAACACAAATTCGGTTCTGCTGGGGGGCTCAAATGATATTGGTGAGATCTCGGGTGAGAGCATCTCCTATACCCAATTTCAAAATAAGGTCGACGAACTGGCAACAAATTTTTCACTGAACATGGGACGAAATCCTTTATCAGAGGAATTGGACCAGATTCGCCAGCAGGCCTGGCAGGCTTTCATTGTTGAAAATATTTTTGAAAAAGAATATCAGAATCTCGGCATAGAAGTGACAGATACGGAGGTTGTCGATATGGTTCAGGGAACAAACATCAACCCCCAGATAAGGCAGTTTTTCACAGACCCCAATACCGGTCAGTTTGACCGTCAGAATGTGGTCACATTCCTGCAAAATCTAAATAATGCACAACCTGCACAGCGGGCTTCGTGGTTTGCATTTGAATCTACCTTAAGTCCCAGCCGTAAACTGGTGAAATATGAAAACCTGCTTGAACTGTCCAAATTTGCCAACAAATATGAAGCACAGCAGGAGTATCTGGAAACAGCTACACTTACCGTGGACTATTTGTACGTGCCGTTTTTCTCCTTGTCAGATACACTGGTAGAAGCCTCGGATGAGGAGTTGCGGGATTACATCGATGAGAACAGCGAAGAGTATCAGCGTGAGGCTTCCAAAGATGCCAGTTATGTAGAGTTTCCGATAACGCCTTCTGCAGATGATTCATTGTTT
The DNA here is from genome assembly GCA_028278225.1 of Cyclobacteriaceae bacterium. Classification (GTDB taxonomy): domain Bacteria; phylum Bacteroidota; class Bacteroidia; order Cytophagales; family Cyclobacteriaceae; genus JANQEU01. Next base: position 32,450 of record JANQEU010000095.1, on the reverse strand, counting down.
GTAATTGAAGAAGTTGCAAAGCTTGTCGAAGATCTTAAAAATGCCCGGGATGACTCCGTTTTCACATCTATAAATTCGGATGGACTGACTCCATACGGAACCTACAAACCCAACAACTTTCCGGCATTCCTGGAAGGAGATAATGTAGAACTGATTGAGGGGTTCGTCTCCGAACCACAGCTGAGCGGGAACAGTTATACATTCTTTAAAATATCAGCGATCAATGACGGAGATGAGGCATTTGTAAAAGCGAGCCATATCCTTTTCAAGCCGGATGACGAAAGCGACCAGGCCAAACAGGCTGCACGGAATGAAGCCAGAAGGGTCTTACGTGAGATCCGGAATGGGGCGGATTTCTCTGACATGGCAAGTCAGTACGGTACTGATGCAACTGCAGCCCGGGGTGGAGATCTGGGTTGGATAGGTGAGACGGGCAGCTACGTACAGGAGTTTAAGGATGCCATTTTTGCTTTTCGCGGTACCGGCTTATTAAGAGATGTCGTTGAAACCGAATTTGGATATCACATCATTGAGGTGACAGAACCAAAAACCACTAAAGTTTATAAAATTGCCACCATCGAGAAGGAATTGTTCGTTTCGGACAGGACGCTGAACGAGACCTATCGTCAGGCGGACCTTTTTGCCAGTCAGATAAACTCATCCGGCGATTTTTTCGACAAAGCGGAAGAGTTGGGTCTTGCTGTCAGGAATGCTTCCAAAGTTCAGAAGAATGATAAACGCCTGGGATCGTTGTCCAATGCAAGATCCATCGTCTTTTGGCTATTCAATACTGCTGACATAGGGGATGTTTCGGATGTTTTCGAACTGGATGACAAATATGTTGTAGCTGTTCAAACCAGTGAACAGAAAGAGGGAACCGCAAACCTTGAGGATGTACGATCGCAAGTCTCCAGGAAAGTGCTGGATAAAAAGAAAGCGGATATCATCATTTCCCAACTTGATGGACTTGAAGGGAGTTATGAAGATATTCAAACTGCCTATGGTGATGGAGCGAGAGTTAGCAGTGGTGATATTACCTTGAGCACCAATTCCTTCCCGGGCGTTGGATTTGCACCTGAAGCCATTGGTACGGCTTTCTCCCTGGAAGAAGGTGAGTCCACACTACCCTTTGTCACCCAAAATGGCGTATTGATGTTGACTGTGACTGCCAAGAACATTTTGGAAGACCTTGCGGATTATGAAGCTTACAGGCCTGTGGTTGTTAACAATACCAGATCTGTAAGAAGACGGGAAGAACCCTTCACTTTCCAAAATATCTATGACGCGCTTTTGGAATATGCGGATATCGAGGACGAGCGTTATAAATATTATTGATAAGTAAAGACATAATTACAGAAAAAAGTGTGTCTCAAAAGCTCAAAAAAATAGGTCATCGTCACATTGAGGTTCTCGAAATGCATCCTAGAATGCTTGAAAATAGGTTTCGAGAGCCTCGGGGACGCCAAGTCAACCTGACAGTGGATTAGCTTTTTGAGACACCCTCTTTTTTTATATTAAGACCATGAGCTGGGATGTCAAATCGTTCAGGGAAAAAATTGAGCAGCAGCATTCTTTTCCAGGCACTTACATATTTAAGTTCATAGTACCCCCGGACAAAAAAGATGAAGTAGTCGGATACTTACCGGAAGGAGAACTCACCTTTCGAAACAGTTCTAACAAAAAATACATAAGCATCACCCTGAAATCAGATGTAAACCATAGTGACGATATTATCAGGGTATATGAAAAGGTACATCTGGTAGAGGGGATAATAGCTCTTTAAACTATAATTGAATGTGGATAGAAAAGGATAACAGGTTAGTCAGAGAATTTAAGTTCCGGAATTTTGTGGAGGCATTTGGTTTCATGTGTCAGGTGGCCATAGTTGCTGAGAAAATGGATCATCACCCCAACTGGTCCAATGTTTATAATACTGTGAAGATTGAGCTGACCACTCATGATGCCGGCAATATTGTTACCGATAAGGACCGGGAACTTGCAGCAGCCATTGACAGGTTGGCCGACTGATGGAAAAGGAGACCTCACTTTTTCTTGTACCTACTCCTATTGGGAATTTGAAGGATATCACTTTGAGGGCACTGGAAGTATTAAAGTCCGTGGATGTTATCCTGGCCGAAGATACCAGGACATCAGGAGTACTGCTGAAACATTATGAAATCAGCACTCCCATGAAGAGTTACCACGCCTTCAATGAACATAAAACGCTTGAATCCATTATCAGAGATTTGAAAAAGGGGAAGTCTTTTGCCCTGATATCCGATGCAGGGACACCGGGAATTTCCGATCCTGGTTATTTGCTTATCAGGGAGGTGTTGAAAGAAGGACTGGACGTGGAAGCGCTACCCGGACCCACTGCTTTTTTACCGGCGCTTTTAAAATCGGGATTCCCCTGCGATCGATTTGTGTTCGAAGGATTTTTGCCTCATAAAAAAGGGCGTAAGACAAAATTGGAACAACTCTCGCAAGAGGAAAGGACACTGATTATCTACGAATCGCCACATCGGATCAAAAAGACCCTTTCACAGATATGTGAGTTTTTCGGGGAAGACAGGATGGTATCCGTGTCCCGGGAACTGACAAAGAAATTTGAGGAGACGCAAACCAGGACGGCCCGCGAAATAAAGGATTATTTTGAAGCCACAACACCCAAAGGTGAATTTGTCATCATTATAAATGGAAAGAGTACTTGATAATTGAAAAAATATCCGAATGGAGCTTGAGAAAATAATCACCGGGATGATCACGATCTCAAAAGAGGTAGGGTCATTCATCCGGAAGGAAGCCGGGGCATTTAATGCTGATGTGGTCGAGTTAAAACGTCAAAGGGACCTGGTCTCGTATGTGGATAAGACGGCCGAGCAAAAATTGGTCAAAGCGCTTGGGGAATTACTGCCTGAGGCCGGGTTCATCACCGAGGAGAACCAGGTCGATCAAAAAAAGGAAACCTACACATGGATTGTTGACCCGCTTGATGGTACTACAAATTTCGTTCATGGTATACCCACTTATGCGGTGAGTGTAGCGCTTATGCTTGAAGATCAGCTGGCGGCAGGTGTGGTGTATGAGATAGCCCGTGACGAGTGCTTTTCGGCCGTAAAAAACCACGGAGCTATGATGAATGGCAGCAGAATTTCGGTTTCCGCCACGGACAGGGTAGAAGATAGCCTTTTCGCGACAGGACTACCCATACATAATTTCACAAAGATCGACGAGTACCTCGGAGTCCTCAACGAATTGATGCGGAACAGTCATGGACTACGAAGGATAGGCAGTGCGGCTACCGATCTTGCTTATGTAGCCTGTGGCCGCTTCGAGGCCTTTTATGAGTATAATCTGAACGCCTGGGATGTGGCTGCCGGAGCGCTTATCGTGCAGGAAGCAGGTGGGCATGTATCGGATTTCAAGGGAGGGGATGACTTTCTTTTCGGGCGTGAAATTGTTGCTGGCGGGAAGGTACACCCTCATCTGCTTAATACGATCCGGAAATTCTGGTGAATTTTATCAGTCGGATCCTGGCTCATTAACCACCGGAAATTTCGACCCGGTGTCAAAAAGCAGGGAGTCAAGCTTTGCTTCAAGGTCTTTTACCATATTGGGATGGGTCGCTGACAGGTCATTACGTTCTCCCATATCTTCCTTTAGGTTGAACAGTTCGGTTTTTTCCTTGTCATAAAACCTGATGAGCTTCCAATCTCCCATACGGACTGCCGAGCCGGGCGTCCAGGTACTACCGTGATAGTGCGGGAAATGCCAGAACAGCGTGCTCCTGCCAATTTTATTTTGACCGGTAAGTAATGGAGTGATGTTCAATCCATCGAGGTGTTGATCCGGAAGTTCGGGAAGTCCGGCCAATTCCAGAATTGTAGGATAAAAATCCATACTTATAACCGGCACATCATTCTTTGTCGATTTCTGAATGCCGGGGCCGTTAATGATAAGAGGCACCCTGATACCACCCTCATAACACCACCCTTTTCCTGCGCGTAATGGCAGAACAGTCGTTGGCGGATTCCAATTTTCAGGCAGTGTTGATAATCCCCCGTTATCCGAGGTGAATATTACAACCGTATTTTCCCGCAAGCCCATTTGCTCCAGTTCATCCATCAACCTGCCGATATTCAGGTCCAGCGAGTACACCATGGAAGCGTAATCAGCATTTACCTGGTTCCGGACCGTGCTGCCGTCGTGCTCGGGCAGCTTACGGACGGTATTGTCTGACATTCCTTTGAGCTTGGTCTCAAACTTTCCAACATGTTCCTTATTCGCCTGGATAGGGGTGTGTACGGTGTAAAAAGACAGGAACAGGAAAAATGGGTCATCGCCGTTTTCCTGTAGGAATTTGATGGACTCATCAGTCAGCCTGTCTGTAAGGTACTCTCCTTCAGGACCATCGGATAACTTTGGGTTCTTGTAAGGTGTATAGTAGCCGCCTGGAGGGGATCCTTTTTCGTGTCCACCCATGTTGATGTCAAATCCCTGATCTTCCGGGAAGAATCCTTCGCTACCCAGATGCCATTTGCCTCCAAAGAAGGTGTTGTATCCATTTCGTTTCAAATATTCAGCAATGGTCGTCTCCTCCAGCGCAAGCTGATCCTGATCCTGCGGACCGAGAAGTTTCCTGTCCTTCGGATCCAGGCCCGGTATCCAGTCCGTGATGTCAACCCTTGAAGGATATTTCCCTGTCATGATAGCAGCTCTTGTTGGTGAGCATACAGGGCTTGCCGCATATGCGTTAGTGAAAAGAACTCCTTCCTCTGCCAGCCGGTCTATATTTTCCGTTTCATAAAACGTGCTTCCATAGCACCCAAGGTCCCTCCATCCCAAATCGTCGACAAGAATAAAAATGAAATTGGGTGGGCTCTTTGTATCCTTTTGACATGACAAACAGGCAAGTATGATCAAAACAGACCATAAACGGATCGGACCAAGCCTCCTCATAAAACAAAAATTAAATTCCGGGAGAAGTTATCTCCAAAAATGAAGAATTGCAATTATGCCCCCGGAACCCGGAAGGTACAATAATCTACTTTTCGCTCTCCTGTTTGAACAGGTAATCCCGGATATAGTCCTCAGGGTCTACATACTTTTCATGCCTCGAAATCGCGTAGTGCAGATGGGGCCCGACAGAGCGCCCTGAACTGCCAACATATCCGATAACCTCTCCCTGCTCAACTTTGTCCCCTTTTTGGACGATATAGCTTTCCATCTGCGCGTATCTTGTGGAATAGCCGTCCGCGTGTTCCAGCACAAGGTTATAGCCATATCCGTTAGGCTGGTAATTTGCTTTCGTTACAGTTCCGTCAGCAGTAGCTATTACAGGTGTGCCGGTTGGTGCTTTGATGTCAATACCGGTATGCATTTGGTCGGCTCCGGTAAAAGGATCAGCACGTTTGCCAAATCTACTTGAGATTTTGACTTCAACCTCCCTCGCATCGACCGGGAAGATAGACGGGATCTTACTGCTTTGAAACGGGAAAGAAACGACAATAGGGTCGGGGGGCAGATTCAGCCCGGCCGGCAATGCCAATCCCGGTACCATTGGTTTTACGGCGGGTACAACGGGTTCAGCCACCACTACAGGCTGCACAATTTCCTGACCGTTTGAAAACATAACGGAAATCGCTCCAACAACCGGTATGATCACCAGATATCGTAGCATCGTGATAAGATCTGAATTTCTTTTGTTCATCATCGTTATTCTTTTTTTAGTTAAGGAATAATCGAAAAAACTCACGGAAGGCATTTGTGGTCGGGCGGAGATCTGCGCCAGAAGCAGTGACAAATAGTCTGACTTGTCGAGTTCAGCTATTGCACATTTATCAGCCTCATACTCGTGCACTTCAATCAGCGATTTTCGATAGAAATAAATGAAGGGATTGAACCAAAACAGAATAACAAACAGATCGATCAATATACGGTCAAATGAATGACCGCATTTCACATGCACCTTTTCATGGGCCAGTATTCCTTCCAATCCGCCTTCATGCATGCCATCAGGCACATAAATTCTGCGGAAAAAGGAAAAAGGATGAGAATAAGGTGTGATATAAACATTTGTATAATTTCCAACTTGTCTGAATTTCCGGGGATACCTGACCAATCTGGTCAAATTCAGGACATACCGAACACTCAACCCGGAGACAGCTGCTAAATACAGCCATAGTAAAACGTGTTCAATACTTATCGGGCCCCTGTCTGAAGCTGTTTGCTTTACGTGAATCGGGGTGATTGGTGTGACGTCCTGCGGAGACTCAAACCATTCCTGCACCTTTGTATCCACGGGGACGGGATTGTTTAAAAAAGATGGTAACCTGAGGAAAGGTACTAATACGGAAATCAACAGAAATGAAATCAGGACAAAACGATTTGCATTGAAAAAGGTCATCCCGCTAAAAAGCCACCGATAGGATAAGTAAAGCACGATCAAGGTGATTGAAGCCTTGATCAGAAAAGTGAATAGCTCAGTCATTGTTTTTTCCTTTTAATTTCCTCCCGTATCAATTCTTCAACCTCCTTCAACTGATCCAAAGTCAGATCGTTTTCTTTCGCGAAGAAAGAAGCAAACTGGCTGGGTGAATCGTTGAAAAATTTACTCATCATCCCCCTGAAAGTGAACATCGAGTAAGCCTGTTTTGTGACCTTTGGGTAATATTCTCTTGCTTTCCCATAAGTGCGGAATCCGATCATTTCTTTTTTTACCAGCACATTTACCACCGTTGAGATCGTAGTATAAGCCGGTTTTGGTTCCGGGTACTGCTCGACAATGTCCTTCAAAAACGCCCTTTGCAGTCTCCAGAGGTATTGCATGACCTGTTCTTCTGCCCTGGTTAATTCCTTCATGGGACAAACGTATTACTATAAAATTAATAATACAACTATTTATATAGTTTTATTACTATTTCGATAGTTATAAAATACGTTTGTAGCGTGAATATTAACCGCGCCAAAATTCAGCTATCTGACTTTTTTGTGGGTGTACTGATCCTGTCCATCCGTCAGCCATTCCAGCGTAAATCGTACAAACACATTTGACTGGTAGTTATCCTTTTCAAAAAATAAACCGATCTCACCATTTTCCAGAATTGTCAGTGACGAATAGGCGGAACTACCTGCGTATAATGTTTTGCCCCGGGACCAGGTATGCCCTTCGTCATAACTGACCCGAACTGTCATGTTTTCCCGGTTTTCGGATGAATTGGCATTGGAAAATAGCAGCCGGTTTTTATCGTGACCGTCTTCTACGGAAGTATACCGAATGATGCTGGCATTGCATCCCGGATCGCTCAGAGCCGTATCGGCTTTTGTTTCCCAGCTTTGTCCTTCATCCCTTGAGATGTGAACATACCTCAGTCCGGACTCGTTGGTTCGACTATTGACCATCCAGGCGCCATCAGCCAATTCGACGATCTTGGATTCATTGGCAGGAGTGATGGGGTTGTCAATCAGGTACCACGAACTGCCATGGTCATCACTTGCGAAGATATGGGTACCATTTTCCAGGTTCACCAGGCAGTGCAACAGTTTTCCGGACCGTGTCTGAATCCCGCGTCCTGAGGTGATGAATTTAAAGGCATTATGCCATTCCGGCTTGGTAATTTGAGCGGTGATGTCAACCGGCTCGTTCCAGGTTTTTCCGTTGTCCCTGCTTTTGATCATGTGCAGGTAGTAGACGTCTTTTTCTTTATCCAGATCCATGAAATTATAGAACATACAGATTTCACCTGTAAAATGGTCGACTATCATGGATGGATCGGATGCAGATTGCCCCTGAGGGTAGTCGACCACTGTTTCGATTTCGGACCATGATAAGCCATTGTCAGTACTTCGTCTTATGACAATATTTATGTCCCTGCTCCACTTCAGATCACCACACGAAGGCACACGTTCATCGATGGCAGCGACAATGTCCCCATTGGGTGCCGTGACGACGCTGGGTATCCGAAAGCAGGACACACTGTCCCGCATTGAGCGATTGAACAGATCCTGATAAGATTTTACACCATCAGCAATTTCAGACGCAGACAATGTCCCCTGGGCCCCCAAATCAAATGAGATGAGTATACCGAGTAATAACAATGATTTTCCCATTCAGGAAATTTAAAAAGTAACAGGGATTTTACCAGCATTTACTTCCCTGTGTCATTCTTCCTTTAGCATTCTGGATGGGTTCACATGGATCGCGCGAAGTGTATAGCTGATAGTGGTGAGTAAGACCACCGAGGTAATGATAACAAGCGGAACAATGTAGAATCCCGGATGGACATTGATCCTGTTTTCAAAGTTTTGTAACCACACGGGGCTCAGGAAGTAGATCGCGGGACCAGCTCCCAGGAATGCGAGAATGCTGATGACAAGGTATTCTTTATTTAGCAGGACAAACAGGTTTGACCCGGAAGCGCCTAGAACCTTTCTGATGCTGATCTCTTTCATTTTTTGATTGATAATGTAAGAGGACAGACCTGCAAGGCCCAGGCATGCAATGAGTAGCGCTATGGTGGAGAAGATCGTGAACAAATTACGAAAACGAAATTCAGCAGTGTACTGATTTTGAAAGATGGTATCCAAAAACCTCCCATTGTAGGGAGCATCAGGGAAGGCACTTTTGAATTTATCCTCAATTCCGGATAAGAGATCTCTCAGGTTGCCTGTATTAAATTTTATGGAAATGAATCCTCCGGTTAGGGTTGTGTCCAATTGAAAGCTCATAGGCTCATAGGCAAAGTGCGCCCCTCGCTGATAGAAGTCATCGACCACTCCAATCACATTGTATTCCAGACCGGCGAAATATATTTTTTCATTCAGGATGTCTTCAGGTGAGTTGTACCCTAAACGTTTGCGTGTTGTCTCATTCACGATCAGGGATTGGCCGTCATTGGCAAAGGACTTGCTGACGTTGCGCCCGGCTATAATATCAATTTCATAAAGATCCATGAAATTTTCATCGATGATGGACCGGTGAATAAATAATCCTGCTCCTTCACCGGTACGTCTTTCGGTCGAATTTCGCCACTGATTGACAATGCCGGGTACAATTGAGGAGACGGAAACACTTTCAACACCCGGGATTTCCATAAATTCATTGACCAGTGCCCGCATCTTCGATGGATAATTGTCAGGCTCGGAGGCGCCTCCACTGGCACTTACAAGGAAAGTCCGATCGATACTGATACCAAGGTTATGGTTGAGCATAAAGTTCATCTGCGATTGCACGATGAGCAACGCCGCAATCAGGAATATTGAAAACACGAATTGGGAAACTACGAGTATACGCCGTAAGATCACACCTTTGGAAGAATATTTCAGTTTGCCTTTAATTACTTCCAGGCAATCAAAATTGGACAATGTAAATGCCGGATATATGCCGGAAACAAAAGATCCCAGGAAAAGGACGCCTATGATAAAAATGATCAGTTCCGAATTCGTCCACATAGTATGGAAGAACCTGACACCTACAATCTCTTCCAGATAGGGTGCTGCCGGAATAACCAGCAAAAGGGAGAGGAATAGACCGAAAGCATTTAATATGAATGCTTCAAGAAGGAATTGATTCCTGAGCTGTTTTCTATGTGAGCCGAGAACTTTACGAACGCCCACTTCTTTTCCCCGCGTCACGGAGCGTGCCGTCGCCATATTGATGTAGTTGATCCAGGCAATGGCCAGAATGAAAATGGCGATGAATGTAAAAAGCAGGATCACTTTCCGGTCATTGGTGGGACTCATCTCTGACTGAATACCAGGTGTGGTATGAATCTCCGAAACAGGCTGCAGCCATACTTCATGTTTCTGGTCAAGTTCTTTGTTGATGGCCTCCCTATTGATGGCAATCAATTCGTTTGCTTTGGAAATCACCTGTTCGTGACTCGCACCCGGCTCCAGGATCACATAAGTCGGGAATCCCAGCAGCCGCCATGGTATCTCCTGAAATGTAATATTGCCAAAGAAATTACCTTCCCGAAAGGCGGTCAAAATTTTAGTTTCCGAAAAAATGATGTCAATACGAAGATGTGAGTTCATGGGAATGTCTTCAAACACTCCTCCGACCCTGGCGTCCCATGTCTGACCAAAGATGCCCTGCATCTCCACCACCTGGTTCAATGCATCTTCCGGACCGAAGTATTTTGAAGCGGTAGATTCTGAAATGAAGATGACATCCGGATTGTCGAGTTCCACGGCATTTCCACCGAGTATTCTAAAGCGAAAGACATCAAAAAAATCAGGAGCTGCACCAACTATATTTTCACCCGAATAGATTTCCTCCTGTACTTTCACGGTTCCCCCGGTACTTAGGAAATGGGTAACCTTGTTGACTTCCGGGACCTCTGAAAGCAAAGCCTCTTTCATTGCCATCAATGTGGAAGCCCCCTCTGATACTCCCGAATTATTGGTAAACGTGTGAGTCAGCCGGAATATAGGCTCCCCGTGAAAGCTGTCGTAGCTGCTTTCGTAAAAAGCATACTGAAGTATGGCGATTGCCGAGGCAAAACCCACCACTAGCCCGAGCAAACTGATCGCGGTGTATCGCTTATTTCGTGCTAAGTTCCTGTAGGAAGAAATAAAGTAGTTTTTCCAGATATCCATTGAAGTACTGTTGTGAGTGGAACGGTTAAATCTCAAAAGGTGCATATAGCGAAAATACCCTGCCGCTGAGAGGATAAACTTCCATTTTGCAGCGGTAATCCCTCCATGTTTGACATTGTAATGGTAATCCTCCAGCATGTCCCCATGTACCTCATCATACAATGAGGGATCGATGAATCGACGTAGCAATTTCTCTATCCACCTGGGAGGCTGTTTCATAGACCGCTTATTCAAATGACAGACCGGGGATTGTTTTCCATAGTGCGTTGCGCAGCTCCATTGTTGCTTTGATAGCATCCCTGCCCGAGGAAGTGATCGTGAAAAGCAGTTTGGGCCGGCCACCGCGCTCCGGAGAATTCGTATGGCTGTATTTTGATCTTAAGAAGCCCTTATTTTCCAGTCTGTGAATGGTTGAATGCACCGTACTGATGCTGACACTTCGATCACACTTTTGCCGTATAAAATTTCTGATATTCAGGCCATATGCATTGTTATCCAGATTGGCGATTACCAGAAGTATCATTTCCTCCAGTTCACCGAGGTGTGTTCCTTTCATAAAGTAATGATACGGGAAAATTGAGAGGTTGTTTCGATTTTGACAAAAATGATAGATTGCTCAACCAGCACCATTAACTTTCGGGATTCGGGTAACTTTCATTAAATGGCAGTGTCTTTCTTTTGAGTTTGAAAATAATAGATCTATGTTGCCAAATCCTGACTTAAAATATCCTTTGCTAACGATCGCAATACTGGTATCCTGTAGTATCAGCGCACAGTTCCTTACCGGAGAAGAGATCGAAGAATTACAGTCCAACTCCAAAGTGATCTCCCAATCTCCGGACTTTTCAAAAGCAGACTGGATCAGTATCTCTGAGTATGTCAAGGACAAAAAAATTGTTTCTATCGGTGAATTCACCCATGGGGCACACGAGATCTTTGAAATGCAGAATAGCCTGATAGAATTTCTGGTCACGAAAGAGGGCTTTGAAGTGATACTTTTTGAATCCGGAATGGGTGAGCTAATAGATCTGAATATCAGAAAAACAGAATTATCACCTGCTGAACTCACCGCCGGATTTTTCGGTGGTTGGCGTAATCAATCCAGGAGAGAACTAATGCAGTTCATCAGGGAATATGATATCGAGTTTGCCGGTTTTGATCCGCAGCGATTTGGTATATCCTTTTACCAAACACTTAAACAGGAGACTAATCGACTGGGTCTTGACTCAGCAGCTTCGTGGGGATTAGAGCATCGTTTTTCGTTGGTCTCACGTCAATTCAGAAACGCCGTTTACGATTCCATTGCGCCGGTAACAAATGCGCTTATTGCCGATTGGCAATTGCTGTATTCAGCTATGGAAGATGGAAATATCCACCCGATCGTTCTAAAGGGCGTTCAAAACAGGATTAGTTACCTGCAGTATTACTTACAATTCACAAAAGACAAGGATTGGGACACAAGGTTTGCGGCCAGGGATTCGATCATGGCAGACAACACTATATGGCTGATTGAAAATCTGTATCCTGACCGGAAGGTCATTGTGCTGACCCATAATTATCATGCCTCGCGGTACAATGATAAGATCCTTACGATGGGGCAAGTCCTGAACAGCAGATACGGGGACGAAATGTTTGTTTTGGGTTCTTTTGCCCTGGACGGAGAATACGCGGGGAATTCCGGAGATTCCAAACCAATGGATCCACCGGATACCACACAGCTTGACCTCAAGCATGTGATGATGGAACTGGACGGGTTTTGTCAATTTGTGAGAGCAGATAGCGGTACATCGGTTTTTAATCGGCAAATAGTGGTGAACGACACTTTTTTAGATCTCAACCAATCGAACAAGCTGGTACTTTCCCGGCATTTTGACGGATTGATCTTTGTAAAAAAAGTATCACCACCAAAGCGTTAAAAAATCCGTATGGACAGGGCAGGAACTCTCCCCCGGAGTAGTTAATTTGTAATCAAAAAGGATGTCCACTGCCATTTTGCAACCAACCTCCTCCTCCGAACGAATACAGGCCCTCGATTTCCTCAGAGGGTTTGCCATCCTCGGGATCCTGATCATCAATATCCAGAGCTTTGCCATGCCCGGTGCCGCCTACCTCAACCCGATGGCATACGGTGACATGTCAGGCGCCAATCGATGGGTCTGGCTGTTGAGTCACATCTTTGGCGATCAGAAATTCATGACCATATTTTCCATTCTGTATGGAGCAGGGATCGTACTGGTCACTCAGAGTGCCGAGGAAAAAAGCGGTCGTTCCGCCGGGCTGCATTACCGGAGAACCTTTTGGTTATTGATCATCGGTTTGCTGCATGCTCACATCATCTGGTATGGTGACATTTTGGTGCCTTATGCCCTGTGTGCTTTGTTTGCCTATCTGTTCAGAAAGGCAAAGCCCGTAAAATTGATGATAGTCGGAACCGTCCTGATAGCAGTCCATACCGTGATCTATGTCATGGCTGGGCTATCGATGGACTACTGGCCCCCGGAATCAATCATTGCCTTACGGGAAAGCTGGATACCCGATACCATTACCATTCAGAATGAAATCGCTGCTATTACCGGAACTTATGCGGAGCAGTTGAGTAAAAATTCATCATCTGCAATTTTCATGGAAACCGGTGTGTTCCTTTTCCTGTTCCTCTGGCGGGCTGGGGGATTGATGCTTGTTGGCATGGCATTGTATAAATGGGGTGTCCTGACAGCCGGACGTTCTTCAGGGTTCTACCGGCGAGGGTTGATCATAGGATGGGCCATAGGATTTTCACTCGTCATTTACGGTGTATACCGCAACTTCCAGGCAAACTTTGCACTGGAATACTCGATGTACCTGGGATCTCAATTTAATTATTGGGGAAGTGCCTTTGTGAGTTTTGGTTACATCTGTGGCATAATGTTAATTGCCCGTTCCAATGCCCTGGGATGGCTGAAAGACCGGCTTGCAGCGGTGGGTCAGATGGCATTGACGAATTACATCGCGCAGTCCATTCTTTGTACCCTAGTATTTTATGGGATCGGGTTTGGCTTGTTTGGACGACTGGAGCGAAAGGAACAGCTAATAGCTGTTGTTGCCGTTTGGATCTTACAGGTTATTTGGTCCGGACCGTGGTTGCATCGCTTTCGGTTCGGCCCCCTGGAATGGATGTGGCGATCACTTACCTACATGAAGATGCAGCCTTTCAGAAAGTAGCGGTTTCTGATCACTTTCCTCGACCGCAAACGGAATCTGGCTTTCTCTTTCTGGAGCCACGCGGTAATTTGCCGCTACACCACGATCAATTAAAATTATGAAGAACTTTACTGTCATCCTGCTAGTCATTTTCTGTACCCAAAGTGCATTTGGTCAAAATAAAAAAGTACTGGATCATGATGCTTATCACATTTGGCGAAATATTGATGACCAGTCGATAAGCAGGGATGGTGAGTGGGTCTCCTACGTACTGAAATCGAATGGGGAGGCAAATCCCGTTTTGAAACTGGTGGATGGAAAAGGTAATGAAGTCCTGACTTATGAGCGTGGCGTTGATCCCGGAATAACATTCAATTCCAGCCACATGATTTTTAAGATAAAGCCGGACATGTGGGAAGAACGAGAGCTGCGCCGGATAAAGACCAAAGAGGAGGACCTGCCCAAAGACTCCCTGTGCATCTTCGACCTGACGGCAAAAACGACTCAGAAATTTGCTGGGTTAATCTCTGTGAAATTACCCGAGAAATGGTCTGACTGGGTGGGTTACCAATATGACCCGCCAAACGACACCACCAAAGGGAAGAAAAAGAGCAAAAAATCTTCAGACAAGGAAAAATCTTACCCATTGGTCTTAATGCAGTTGTCAACGGCGGAAACATTTGAATTTCCCGAGGTTACGGATTATGTCTTGGCAGAAAAAGGTCCTTCGATCGGATTTGTGAGCAAAGGTGACTCCACATTTCAGGAGGGCGTTTACGTCTTTGATGCTGATGAGAAAAATCTGATCCCGGTATTCCGATCCAAAGGGAAATATCAATCACTGGCGTTCGATGAAGCCGGCAGGCAGTTTGTTTTTGTTAGCGATCCGGATACCACTAAAGCACTGGTAAGAAAATGGGATCTGAACTATTGGAATGCTACCCAGGACTCATCGAGGGCTGTTGTTACTTCCGATCACCCGGATCTGAATGATAAATGGCGAGTAAATGAGTTTTATGAAAACAATTTCTCCGAGGATGGGTCCAGATTATTTCTGGGGCTGGCAACTTATCCGATTGTCAAGGACACCTCCCTGTTGCCTGAGGAGATAGTCAATGTGGAAGTCTGGAGCTATACGGATCCGCGGCTGCACACCCAACAAAAAATTGAAAAGAAGGAGGATTCGGAGAAGGCTTACGTGGCAGTTTTCCATATAGAACAAGATAGGCTTGTGCCCTTGTCAGGCATTGAGATCCCCGAAGTTATCCTGGGGGATGAAGGCAATGCACCATATGCGGTGGGACAAAATAACCAGCCGTATCTCAAAGAAATTTCCTGGGAAGGTGGAGCAGGGAACGACCTCTACGCCATTGATCTTGGTACAGGCCAATCCCGTTTGATCGCGAAAAACATTCGGGGGGATACACGCCAATCTCCCAAAGGGGATTACGCTTACTGGTACAGCAGAAAGGATACCGCCTGGTACACTTATTCGTTCGCCAAGGCCGGGATCTTTAAGATTACGGACAACAAGCAGGTACTTTTCTATAACGAAAAACATGATTCTCCCAGCTACCCGGGACCATATGGTGTGATGTCCTGGATCGAAGACGACAGCAAACTGCTTATCTATGACCGGTATGATATCTGGGAAGTGGATCCTGAAAACAGCACAGCTCCTAAAAAGCTTACCAGCGGGCGAGAACAGAAACTGCGGTATCGATATGTGAAACTGGATGACGAAGAACGATTCATTAAAAACGGGCAGAAATTGACGCTAACGGGGTTTTACGAGACCGACAAGCATGAAGCAATATTTGAATACACCTATGGCAAAAGTTCCACACCAAAGCTGCTGATAGAGGGCGACTATGCTTTTGGCGACATTCAAAAGGCCCAGAATGACGACAAGGTGATCTTCACGAGGGGGAACTTTAAAACTTTTCCCGATCTGCAGGCTTCGGACCTGTCATTTAAGAAAACCATTCAGATCAGCAATGCAAATCCACAGCAGGGTGAATACAATTGGGGAACCATAGAGCTTTACAAATGGACTTCCCTGGATGGGCAGGAACTGGAGGGACTACTAGTCAAGCCGGAAGATTTTGACCCTGGCAGGAAGTATCCGATGATCGTCAATTTCTATGAAAAAAGCAGTGACGGCCTTAACAATCACAGGGCGCCCGCACCGGGTCGATCAACGATTACGTATAGCTTTTATGCTTCCAGGGGGTATGTGATTTTCAATCCGAATGTTCACTATAAAACCGGCTATCCCGGTGAGAGTGCATACAATTGTGTAATACCAGGTGTCACTTCTTTGATAGCGGAAGGATTTATCGATAAGGACCGGATTGGTGTCCAGGGGCATAGCTGGGGTGGTTACCAGATTGCATATCTCGTAACCAAAACAGATATTTTCCGGTGCGCCGAAGCGGGTGCTCCGGTACCCAATATGATCAGTGCGTACGGAGGTATCCGTTGGTGGACCGGATTGAGCAGGATGTTTCAGTATGAACACACACAGAGCCGGATCGGGGGCACGTTATGGGAGTACCCGGTCAGATATATCGAAAACTCGCCCATCTTTTTTGTTGACAAGATCAATACACCACTGCTGCTGATGCACAATGACGCCGATGGTCATGTACCCTGGTATCAGGGGATTGAACTTTTTGTGGCTTTACGGAGGTTGGGTAAACCGGCCTGGATGCTCAATTACCAGGGGGAACCACACTGGCCGCAGAAGCTTCAGAACAAGATCGATTTTAATATCCGTCTGGCCCAGTATTTTGATCATTACCTGAAGGATGCGCCAAAACCACTATGGATGGAAAGAGGGGTTCCTGCGATCGAAGTAGGCATAAAACAAGGACTGGAATATTCAGATTCTGACAAACACAAATAGTAGCCTTACTTTATTCAAATTTTTGATTTACAGGTCGCAACAGGCCGCCTCTGACCACGTGCGTTACCGATCTCATATTTGAGATATCCGTGGAAGGGTCGTTTTGCAGAATGATCATATCTGCGATCTTGCCATTCTCGATAGTGCCGAAATCGTTCAAACGCTCCATCGCCATGGCGCCATTCCTGGTTGCCATAACGATCAGATCAGCGGCAGGGATACCGGCTTCCTGCATTTTTTCCAGTTCATCGTAAATTGAAATGCCTGGTAAAGTGCCTGGGTTTCCGGCATCCGTTCCGACTGCGATCAGTGCGCCTGCATCGTAAAGTATCCTGAGGTTTGTCATCATAACACTGTCCTCACGTGCAATAAACCTTTCCATTCTTTCAATCCTCTTTTCAAGTGCAACCATGTCCGTGTATTTCTGAAAGGCGGTCGCATTTTCGATCAGGCTTTTGGACGCTTCATCCACTACGTTATTCGGATCAGCCAGTTTCATTTCTTCTCCCAAAATTGCCTTCCTGGTTTTGAGGTATCCACCGGATACTACAAGCGTAGGTGTGATAATTGTCTTATTGTCGATCATCAGCGATACAAATTCATCGTCAATGACCTTGTCGGTTACACTATGAACCAACAATTTGGCGCCGAGTTCTATGGCGGCTTTGGCAGCTTCAAGTCTCGTAGCGTGGACTATAAGTCTATTTTTCCTCTTTTGAATTTCGTCTGAGAGCGCCAGGAGGTTGCTCATATCTTCCAGATCTTGCGGTGCAAGCGCCCAAAGCTTGATACCCGTTGATCCCAGAGATGAATTTTGCTCAACCACTTGCCGGGCGGTCTGCTCCGAATCCAAATGGATCATTACCATTTCTCCGGGAGTGTTGAAAATATTGATCATAGACCTGGGCGCAGGAGTGATCAAGGGACCGGAGGCAGCTACGTGTGGTGCATTCAGGTCATTTTCCGCAGTTTCCTGCAGACCAATACTCCACAGAAATCCACCGACATCATACACGGCAGTAACACCTGATCTCAGGTAAGCTTCGTGATACCTTTCAGGATACTTTCTTTGAAAGGCCTGTACTTTCAGGTAAGAGATAGTGTCTCTTAGATCCAAGGCATCCGGCCGCGAGTCAAAAAACCCTGTCTGGAAGTAATGCACATGCGCGTCAACCAGACCGGGCAGCATGAATTTCCCGGTAACATCCACAATCCTGGCATTGGCCGGTATATCTGTTTCCTGTGAACCCACGACCGAAATCCTGCCATTTTTGACGATGATCACTCCATTATCAAAAGCGTTCCCGTTGCCATCAAAGATGGTTGCACCGGTAAATACAAGGACATCCGATCCGGACTCATTCCCCGAAATTTCACATCCGGTAAATAACAGGAGGGAAACAGTTATTGTAATGATTGTGGCTGATTTTATCATATCATTATTCTTGAGTGACCATTACTTTTTGGGCTTCTCTTTACTGACAGTTTTCCGGTTAATATTTAAGATGTCAGGTTATGCCCGGCAAAAATTTCAGAAGCTGTGGGTTAAAAATAACTTAAAAGGCGCTCTACTTCCGCAGGATAGTTTTTGATCAGTCGGTTTTTCTTAAGGGTGCCGACAAATACATGGCCCAGGCAGATGGTTACGCAAAACGATGGGAAAGATTGAAGGTCATTCACATCGGCTTCATGTGACTTGTCAATCCACCGCAAGAGGACACTTAAATCATCATAGATCCGTGCAAAGCCAAAAGCAAGTTCCAGGTTTGCCCTGGGGCCGGGCAAATTTGAATGTTGAATGAGATACTGCTCCAACTTTTCCGGATCAGCTAAAAAGTGCTTTAGTTTCCCGATATATTCCTCTCTTTTACTCATCGGTCCCTGACTGGAGATTTTCGGCTATTTTCTTCAATGACCGTTTTACTCCCGGTGAAAGCGTTTCAGTGTATTCATTTTGTGTCAGAATGCTGAGCTCATGGACCAGTTCCGGGTATTTACCGGCAATTTTCGCCAACATTCGAAATGCAACAATCCTTACCGATGGTGTTTTACCTATTGCTTCCCAGATAGACATGCAATGATCGAATAGCCATCCTTCCAGGTCATCATCAAGATCGACTTTCTGGAGGAGTTTCAACAATTCCCTCTGGTGCCCGTCTTTCCTGCCAGGAATGGATTGTACCATTCTCTCCGTATAAGGAACCAGGCGCTGGTCATTCGCCGAGGTACAGTGCCCCAATATCCATGCAGCTCTCCAGGCATGGGGCTGGTCATCTGAGAGGGCTTTTTCGATGAACGTCTTAAAAAGTGCCGGATCATCGTTGATTTTGGTAATCAACTCCCATCTGTCGAATGGGTTTGATAAAATCATTTCATGAGCCTCATCCATGAACAGAATCGCAGATTTTAGTAAATGCTAAAACTAACCTCAACTCATGATAATGATCACAAAAAAGCTGTCTGTGCGACGCGGTCATATCGAATAAAATGAGATATCTTTTCATTATGTTAACCTGACACATGAGAATATCCTCAGCTTTTGTGTAGATAGATTTCTCCTGGGGTCGAAAAGACCGGGTCGCACAGTTTTTTTGAGATTTTCAGTCAGAAAATTGTATTTCTTATCACGAACTCAAGTTAAAACCTATATAAAGGTAAGTCATCATTTCTTCTGAAACGTGATTTTGGATATGTGATAAATTCTCCTTCTCGCACTCAATCTGTCCAGTATGAATTTTCGAAAACTTTTTGGGGTTATCAAATCTTATATCCAGGGTTTTCCTTAAGAAAACGTCGTGTAAAGATCACTCACCCTGGCTTGCCCCGTCCTTCATTTTGGCAAATACCAAAAATCTATCGCGTTATTTTTTGATGAAACGATAGCAAACTGACCATCCCTGGAAAATGTTGCGCTGGTATAGCTCACCCGTGCTTCGTCTCCAAACGTTTTAATAAGTGATCCGTCTGTATTCCAAAGTCTGGCTGTTGCGTCCTCACCAGCTGTCAGGACAAACCGGCCGTCTGATGAAAACTCAGCCTGATTGACCTCATCGGAATGCCCGAGGAACGTAGCCAGTAGTTCACCTTCCAGGTTCCATAACGCCGCTGACTTGTCAAAGCTGGCGGTCAATATGTGCTTTCCGTCAGGTGAAAAACTCGCGGCTGTTACCCCACCGGAGTGATGGTCCACCGTCAATTTTTTCCGGCCGCCGGTATCCCAAAGAGAAACGGTGCCATCACAACTTGCAAGTACTACCAATTGATCGTCCGGTGAAAATGAGGCCTGGTAAATTGTACAGGAATGTCCCTCGTATTCCCGGATTAATTCACCGTCGGAAGTCCATAACCGGGCAATGTTATCGCCTCCGCCACTTAAGA
The DNA here is from genome assembly GCA_028278225.1 of Cyclobacteriaceae bacterium. Taxonomy (GTDB): domain Bacteria; phylum Bacteroidota; class Bacteroidia; order Cytophagales; family Cyclobacteriaceae; genus JANQEU01. The sequence continues at coordinate 12,385 of JANQEU010000095.1, read as the reverse complement.
TGTAATTACCACTGTTCGAGTAAACTACTGTCTTGACATAAATATCATCGGCTCTCACTGTTTTAAATTTCGCTCCGTCGATATTCCAAATAATGAATGTTTCATCACTTCCTGCAGTAACGAACCTCTTGTTGTCCGGCGAGAATGCCACATCATTCACACTTCGGAGATGTACGTCAATTATCTTCAGTTTTTCTCCTTGCTCATTCCACAATATCGCCGTGTTATCATCGCTCCCGGAGAGCAGGTATTTGCCATCAGGTGATTGTGCTATTCCAAGGAGGGGTTCGGTATGTCCTTTAAAACTTTTGGCAATGGTGCAGGATTGACTAATGGCCACTCCCGCAAACACAGCCGTAAAAAGAGGAACAAGTATTGCTTTTTTTATAATGACCATAATCCTGATCGTAGGGGAAAGATACTCTCTTTTCAGAACCCGTATTCCATGAAGTTACCGGGTTTGAAACAACCTATTCGGAATAAAAGACCCTTTTTACACGTTCGCTGATATTTGTGAGTATTTCATAGGGAATGGTATTGGCCCATCCGGCGAGATCGCTGATAGTAGGTGAAGCTCCGAACACCACCACATCATCACCCTCTTCGCAGGGTATTCCCGTCACATCTATCATAGCCATATCCATGCAGATGTTGCCTATCGTTGCAGCCCGAAGACCATTGATATTCATGTAGGCTGCCCCATTTCCAAATACTCGTGAATATCCGTCTGCATAGCCAATGGGAATGATGGCAATTTTCATGTCTTTTTTAGCGATTCCTGACCGGTTGTAGCCTACGGATTCTCCTTTTTTGATGTCCCGGACCTGGCTTATTTTACTTGTTAGTTTGCCAGTTGGCCGCAGGTGCAATGTATCCGTACTGTCAAATCCATGCAGCCCGATTCCCAGTCTCACCATATCAAAATGATACCGTGGCCACCGTATAACCCCGGCAGAATTGACAGCATGGCGGATAGGGGTATAACCGAGCGTTTCCGAAAGCTTCGTAAATGCTTCCTCAAATTCCCTGGCCTGTTCCGAAGTAAAATCATCCTCTTCAGGGTCGTCAGCACTGGAAAAATGAGTAAAAATACCCGCCACCCTGATTTTTGGATTCCCGGACAGAAAAGTCAGCAGATCTTCCAATTGGTCCGGTGTGAATCCAAGTCGATTCATTCCTGTCTCAATTTTCAGATGGATTGACGGCATTTTTTCAAGCCGGATCAAAGCTTCCAGACCCTTGAAGCTGAAAATCTCCGGCTCTACATCATGGACGCATAACAGCGGCAAGCTGTCTAATTCAGGATTCATGACCATGATAGGAAGATGGATCCCGTTTTTACGCAAGGCAATGGCCTCATCCGCATATGCAACTCCCAAATAGTCTATTTTCTGGAACTGCAAAAAGTTCGCAATCTCAAGGTTACCCGCTCCGTATGCAAAGGCCTTGACCATTCCCATCACCTTTACACCTGGTGACAGTAATTGCCTGTATTGTCTCAGGTTGTGGGACAACGCTTCAAAATTCAGTTCGAGGATTGTCCTGTGACTTTTATCCTGTAGCAAACTTGTTACCCGCTCCAGGGCAAAAGGCCTGGCCCCTTTGATCAGGAGCATCTCATGGTTGAATACCGGTAAATGATCTATCAGCGTTTCAGTATTGGGGTACAGGTCGATTGGGACATCAAACAGGTTTTTATGTTTGGTTATTTCGGGCCCCACGCCTATTACCTGATCGACCTGATGCGTTTTCAGCAAATGATTGACGTTTTGATATAGCACCTCCGAACTGAAACCGGATTGGAGCAAGTCGGATAGTATGACTGTTTTTTTTTCTTTTTGCCGTTGATGCTTCATGAAATCCAGTGCTATTTCCAGCGCCTGGAGATCGTTGTTGTACGAATCGTCGATAAGGTAACAGTCATTCATTCCCTTTTTGATCTCCAGCCTCATTTTGACAGGCTTCAGATGATCCAGACCCTGCTGAATTTCAGCTTCGGTCAGACCGAGAAGGATAGCGGTTGTTATAGCATTGAGGACATTTTCCACCCAGATCCTGAAAGTGAAAGGTAGTTTCAATATGTAGGTTTTGGCGGCGTACACCACATCAAGTTGATTACCTGCCAAATTGTATTTCAGTGTTGCTTCCTGATCGGACAGAGACCAGGTAATCACTTTCCCCGTGTATTGGTTGTTCAGATGTCGGAAGACCCGCTCATGGTCCTTGCAACATATGATCTGTGAAGAATTCCTGAACAGGAGCGCTTTTTCTCTGATCTTCTGATCCCTCGTTTCAAACCCCTGGTCATGAGCGGTTCCGATATTGGTGAATATACCGATGGTCGGCCTTATTATAGGCTCCAGGTTTGACATTTCGCCAGGCTGAGAGATACCTGCTTCGAAAATTCCAAGATCATGTTTGGAAGTCAGGTTCCATACGGAAAAAGGGACACCGATCTGAGAATTAAAACTCTTGGGATTTTTAACCAGGGAATGACCTATCCCCAGCATTACGCCGAGCCATTCCTTGATCGTGGTTTTTCCGTTACTGCCTGTGATCCCGATCACCGGGATTTCAAATTGATTACGGTGGTAGGCGGCCAGTTGCTGCATCGCCTTTATGCCATCCGGAACGACCAGGAAATTTGCACCATGAAATTCCGAAAAAGTAATTTCTCTTTCTATGACGAAATTTCTGGTACCCAGATCATAGAGGTTTCGGATATAATCGTGACCGTCATGCTGATCCCCCTTGATAGCGAAAAAAAGCACTCCCGTACCGTCTTTAATTGACCGTGAGTCGAAAGCTATCTGGTGAAAAAGCAATTCTGTATTGCGAGGAACAGATTTCCCTTCTATGGCAGTATGAAGTTCCACCCATTTCATCGGGGGTATACGCTATGGTTTCGGCAGACCAGGATGGCTGATTAATTATAATGTTCCTGCAAATATCTTATTTACAGGCATTCTACTTCTATCCATTAACTTCAAATTTCACGAACAGATCGTTGTAACAACGCGATAAAACGAAAGTCAGGATTCCCTGTCACCGGACAATCCGGCGGTCAGGGCATGTGAGAACTGGATTTTATTGGTTGTATGTGAAAGTCCAATCGGCGAACCCATCAGAGAGCCAATTGCATTTCATATTGATCAACCTGATTTTTAAATCCCATGGCGATCAACCCTTCATTGGTCTCCCGTTCCGATTCAGGAATATTCAGGATAGTGAGCTCATTTCTTTTACAAAATCTGAGGCTCTCCCTCAGCAATCTCTTGCCGATCCCTTTTCCTCTTGCTTCCACGTCAATGGCAAATTGGGAAATGCGGCCTGTCTCCGGCTGGAGAATGATAAATCCCACGCGCTGATCGTCGTCCTTTGCCTCGAGAATAATTTCATTTCTGATGTTATAGGGAATTTGTTCGTCCGAATCAATAAAAGAAGGTTCGAATGACTTCATGTGTCTGTATCGACGAGGATTCCAATCATCAACTTCGTGAACTGCAACATCCTTATTGTATGAGCTAAAATTAGGACTTGAGTTCTTATAGCATTTGAAGGTCTGTGTAAATGTGAATCCCATTTTTTCATAAAAACTCAATGCCGGCTTATTTGTGGTGATCACTTCAAGGATTACGCGCTTTGCATTCGTTTCCTTAAATCGTGGATAACAAAACTCGAATAACTGCAGGCCGATACTATTCCTTCTTTCCTGGGGGACTATGCCCATACCTCCATTATAGATAGTTGATTCTCCGCCATAATAATTATGAGTATGGAGGGTAAAGCCCAGGATTTCATTATTTTCAATGGCAATAGCCGAAAGTTGCCTGGAAATATTCAGTTTATACAAAATTCGCTTTTCAAAATGTTTCCTGGAAGGGTTAAAAGGGACCTCGTTTTCAGAAAAAGCAGAAATGAAAGCTTTATGTAGCGGCAATAGCCATGAATCGGAAAAATGTCGTATCTCCATTGCCCGGCAGCTAATTGAAATTCATCATCGTAAACTCACAACTAAAAGTCATGGAATGTCAATAGTGGAGTTTGAGGATCTATAGCTATCGTTTTTGTTACGGACTTCTTAAATATTCTCTGGAACAGATTGTGTCTGCGTGGCAGCAGTGCCATTAAGTCCAAATTATGCTCATTTACAAAATCCTTGATACCATCTACAATTGAGCTTGATTCCACGGTAAGAACAGAAGTGTTTATTCCCTCAAGCTTTTGTTTCAGGACCTCAATTTGTCTTTCTTCCTTAGTGGTCAGTTTGGATGGATCTTCCATGACGTGAAAAACCAGGACTTCGGTATTGAATAACCTGGCGATCCACTTAAGAATTTTCAGGTTACCGACATTTGAAACTTTTACAAAGTCTGATGCAAAACCAATTTTCTTAAGTTCGAATTCGGTCACATCTTCCGGAATTACCAGGACCGGTACGTCTGAGGACTCGATTACGTCCGTGGAGTGTGTTCCGATCAGATGCTCCATCTTGTCATGGTCAGCCCTGGTACCCATGATTATCAGATCAATATCTTTCGAGTCGCATTCCGCAAAGATGGCATCTGTCAGGTAGGAGAGGAATCTGTCGGATTCATGAGGGACATCCTTCAATTCTATTATTTCCGACTCCAGTTCCTCAAAGGATTGTTTGACCTGCGCTTCGTAATCGGCAATCAATCCGTCAATAACGGAGCCACCCGAGAAATCAGGATGAGGTGTATGAATGTGCACGGCATTGACCATATGGATTTTTGCACCTACTTTTTTGGCAATTTTGATGGCAATCTTCAGCGCGTTTTTCGAGCACTTGGAAAAGTCTATAGGTACAAGGATGTTCTTTACTTCCATTTAAATCTGTGTCAAGCGATCCTAAAAATAAGTTAAACCTTATAATTCGCAATGAAATAAATTCCATTCATGAGTTATTTTTGCCGTTGATTCAATTTAACCTACCTTAAAAGTATGATCACAATTTCAAGCTTCGAAGAATTCAATGACTATCTGGGCAAGGACTTGGGGCAGTCCCGGATCCTCAAAGTCACACAACAACAAATAGACAAGTTTGCGGATGCAACCCTAGATCACCAATGGATTCACACGGACACTGATAAGGCAGCAGAGGGCCCATTCGGAACGACGATTGCCCATGGCTATCTCACACTTTCTCTTGTGCCGCATATGTGGGGTCAGATATTGGAGACTAAAAACCTGAAAATGATGGTGAACTACGGGATTGAGCGATTCAAGTTTGGGCAACCGGTACCTGTAGGGAGCGAGTTATTACTAAAAGCGAAACTTGAAAACCTGACAAATCTGAGAGGTATCACCAAGGCTGAAGTGGGAGCCAGAATGGAAATTGTGGGGAATCCAAAACCCGCTTTCACAGGGACGCTTATCCTGCTTTATCATTTCAATGAGTGATGTTTTGCCCGGTCTCGAAAAAAGTTTCATATGAAAATGAGGAACTTGCGCTAGAGGCACTGATTCAACACCACATCAGAAACTTTCACCAGCAGGACAGGGGGCCAAGAAATATCTATGAATGTCAGCATTGTGGTTCCTGGCATTTCACCTCAAAAGGCGCGAGGCATCCGGAACTCGAAAGCGATGAAGTGAAACAAAGAATCAAAAAAGAGCAATTAGGAGAATATTGGGAAAGAAAGCTTAGGTAGTTTTACGGTTATTCATACTTGATCAGTCACAGTGCTATATACGATCCTTAAGCCATTTGTCCGGCTTTGTCTCCATGCTTTTTTCAGAAAAATTGAGGTGATCGGGAGGGAAAACCTGACCACAGATGGCCCTGTGATATTCGTGTCTAACCACCCGAATGCATTTCTGGATCCATTGATTTTTTTAATGCTTCAAAGGCAAAAACTCCATTTCATTGCCGGGGCAGAATGGTTTGGCAAGGGGTTGAAGAGTTGGATCTTTCGAACCCAGTTCAATATGATCCCCGTGATTCGACCGTGGTTGAAAACCGGAAAAGAAAAAAGTGCGGTCAATAATGAGGAAATGTTCATCAATTGCTACAGGTGTCTGGCAGATGATTGCAGGATAGTCATCTACCCTGAGGGTACGAGCATGACGATCACTAAGGTCAGGGATTTGAAAACGGGGGCCTCACGTATCAAGCTGGGTGCGGACAAATACATGAAGAGTGATAAAAAGGTGTCAATCATTCCCATTGGCCTCAACTACAACAGCCCGCACAACTTCCAGAGTGATGTGGTCATCAACATCGGCCAGCCGATCGATTTTAGTGATCTTCCTGACGAAAGCGATGAAAAGAAGCAAGTTCGGAATATGACGGACCGTATACACGAGAAAATGACGGAGCTGGTGTTGCATTTTGAGGACGAAGATTTCACACCTTTTGCAAGGAAAGTTTCCCGGCTTTTTGGATCAACCGTGATGAAGGAACTGGAAATAGCTGATCACGAAATAGAACGAAAATTCAGATTAAGAAAAGGAATACTGGACGCTATTAATTATTTCCAGGAGAATGACAAAGTTGAGTTTGAAGGAATTAAAGACAGAATTGAGCGATACTTTGAATCCCTGGACAAACTCAAAATAGATGCCCGGTTCATGGGGTCAACAGCGACCTTTCCCTACACACAAACCCTGGCGTATGTTGCGGGATTACCATTTTTCCTGATCGGATTTATTCTGAATGCGATCCCGTTTTTCCTCACCAGGTACATTTTCAACAGCGCCTTTGCTCCCAAGTTTTCTGTTGACCACCAGGCTGGAAAACTCAATCCCTCTTTCATAGGCTCCATGGCCTTTCTGCTTGGCATGGGGATCTTTACACTTTGGTATGTCCTGATAGCGATCATTTTATATATCATATTCGGTTTTTGGTGGATCATTCCCATAATCCTCTTTGCGGGATACTTTTCAGGGATCTTCTCGATGAGATTTGCAAGGTTAAAATACCATTTGACCCAGAAAAGAAAACTTTATCGTCAATTGAAAACCGGGGAGGAGACTTTCACAAATGTTTTGAACGAGCGTGAAATACTGATTCAGGAAATGAAGCAGTTTAAAGCCCGGTATGACATGGCGTCCCCTCCCACAGCAAACTGAAATTATTTTTTTCTATTTGCAGGTAAAATGAAACCCCGCTGACTGTTTCGCGTTTGTAAGCTCTATCAGTATTTCAGTTTAATGTTATCTGGATTGTAAAATGGTATCGAGAAATAATATCGGCGAGTTTGAAGAAATTGTCATGCTTACAATCGGCATTTTGGGTGAAGGGGCATATGGTCTGGCAATAAAAAAAGAGATAGAGTCCCGCCTGAATCGCACAGTCAGTATGGGTGCTCTGCACACGGGGCTATACCGGTTGGAGGAGAAGGGATTCCTGCTTTCCAGGTTGGGGGAGGCCACCAAGAAAAGAGGTGGCAAACCGAAACGGTACTTTTCCGTGACTGCCAGTGGTCAAAAGATCCTGAAAGAGGTAATGGAAAACAGGCAAAAACTTTGGAAGGGTATCTCAAGAGGAACATTTGAACTTTTCCCTGAAAAGATATGAGTTACCCGCCGGGATTTCTTCAAAGAATAATGCGCTGGTGTTGTCCACAGGACCGTGTCGACCTCGTTGGTGATTTTCTGGAACTCTATGACGAGCGCAGGATCTCCGAAGGAATAGTCACAGCCAATTTCCGGTTTTTCATCGACAGTGTGAGTTTGCTTCCATTAAAAGCCATATCCAAAAACCGATATAAGCAATCAAAAAAAAGAAACTTTATGTTTGGTAACTATTTCAAAATAGCGGAACGTAACCTCATTCGGGATAAAGCACATTCCCTCATCAATATAACGGGGTTGTCTGTTGGCCTGGCCTGTGCATTTATCATCCTGCTCCATGTCAGGTTCGAGTTAAGTTTTGATACATTTCATGAAAAAGCAGATCAGATACATCGGGTCCAGCATGTTTACAGCGTCATTGGAGCGCCGATCGGCCCCAAAATGGTGGAGGAATATCCGGAAATAATTGATGTCACCCGCATACATCCGTGGAACAAGCAGCTCAGGACGGAGATCACTGCGGATGAGATCTACTATGCCGACTATTTCGTGGCAGACAACAATTTCTTTGAGACATTCACATTCGAGTTTGTACATGGCGATCCGGATGACGCACTGAATGGTCCTGAATCATTGGTAGTGACCGAATCGATCGCACGTAAATATTTTGGAGACGAAAATCCAATTGGGAAGATCGTTCAGATCGAAAATCTCAATCGTCCCGGCAAGTATCCTTTCCAGGTATCCGGGGTTATCAAAGACGTCCCTGTAAATTCTCACCTGCAATTTGATCATGTGGTTTCTTTCGAATTGTTAATGAATAATCCGAATGTACCGATCATAGACAGTTGGATAAATGACTGGATCATAACTTATTTGGTGTTGCAGCCGGGAGCTGATCCCGGGCCTGTCGAGAAAGACTACAAGCGATTTTATGAGAACTACTCCGGATCCACATTTACTGATCCGTCGTTTCGGCTGATGCCCATGACAAAGGTTCGGAACCACTCAACATACTTAAGAGCTGATGTTATTGATCAGGGAAATATTAACCACATCAGGTTATTCTCAGTAGTCGCAGTTTTGGTATTATTGATCGCATGCATTAATTACATGAATATGGCAACAGCCAGATCGGCAAAACGCACCAAAGAAGTCGGTCTGAGGAAGGTGATGGGTGCCGTTGTTCCGCAATTGATCACTCAGTTTCTCATTGAATCAGTTGTCTTTACCTTTCTGGCATTGATCCTGGCTTTAGGCCTGGTGTACCTGACCCTTCCGGTATTGGAACAAATCACCGGGATCTCCTTCTCGTTCAACATCCTTCAGGAATTTGGATCAACAATAGTATTAATCCTGGCCATCACGCTGAGTACGGGAATTTTAGCCGGGAGCTATCCTGCTTTTTATTTATCATCGTTTTCACCTACAAGGACACTAAAAGGAGAGACTAAAACCGGAAAAAGTGCAACAGCCATAAGAAAAGGTTTGATCATTGCGCAATTGGCCGTGTCCGCCACATTGATCGTTTCATCCTTCGTCGTGCTGGATCAAATGAGGTTTGTCAAAAATAAAAACCTTGGATTCCAACCTGAGCAAGTCATGCTGTTAGCGTATGGCAGAAACCCGACGGTAAACAGCAAGTGGGATCTGATAAAAGGAGAACTGCAAAACATCCCGGGAATATTGGCCGTAGCTTCCACAAGTTCCGTTCCGGGGGACAATGCTCCTTATTGGGGGTATAAGTTTGTAGGGTATTCGGAGGAAGAGCACGGCGAAGGCTGGCCCGGGTACTATGTCGGACCAAACTTTTTGGAGATGCTAGGTATGGAGATGATAATGGGACGTCCGTTTTCGGAAGACTTCGAAACAGATCAAAATGCTTTCATCCTGAATGAATCTGCATGGAAGGAAGCCATAAACACATATGGCGATGACTGGAAAGAGCCAATCGGCCGGATCATCGAATATCATACCACCGAAAGGGGTGAGCTTTCTATGATAAAAAGAGGAGAGGTCATCGGGGTGGTCGGGGATTTTCACCACAGGTCTTTGCAAAATGAGATAGAATCGCTCATCATCCACCAATCTCCCAGAAACTCTGTGATCATGGTGAAAGTAGACAGCAAACAAATTCAATCCGTTTTAACCATCCTGGAAGAGAAGTGGGAAGACCTTGGCAGTGGCAGGCCCTTCAAGGCGGAGTTTCTGGATGACCAGTTTGCTCAATATTATGAGTCAGAATCCCGTTTCAGCACCCTCATTTACATTTTCTGCGGGCTCGCGATTTTGATCGCCAGTTTGGGCTTATTCGGACTGGTTTCATTTACTGCTCAGCAAAGGATAAAAGAAATTGGAATTCGGAAAGTGCTGGGAGCCTCGGTGCTGAAGATATTCCTTCTGATAACTTCTGATTTTTTCAAACTAATTATCATCTCATTGCTGATCTCCTTTCCGGTGGCATGGTACGTTTCTTCACTTTGGCTGGAAAATTTCGCCTACAGGATCAACATTTCCTGGGTCAGCTTTATCCTGGCTGCTTCGATCACAGCATTACTGTCTCTGGTCACCATTTCATACAAGGCCATGAAAGCTTCCCTGGCCAATCCTGTAAATAGCTTACGAACGGAATAAGGATTATGGATGTGTTCGTTATCTTTGCCAGTCCTTTGGGATGTTAGCTCAGTTGGTTTAGAGCGCATGCTTGACAGGCATGAGGTCGCTAGTTCGAATCTAGTACGTCCCACTTCTATGGGCGGGGGTCGTTGACGGTCCGCCGCCGCGGTTCGAATCCAATACAACCCACTTAGACAGTTTAGAGCGTCCCGACGGAGGCCGTCGGGAAGGTCGCTAACGGTCCGCCGTAGCGGTTCGAATCCCTGCCTGCGGCAGGCAGGTAGTACGTCCCACACTTTCCTTAAATTCCTGAAAATTCTGAGTGTAATTGACTGGTTCGAAATCGGAGTGAAACGGAGATTCACGAGGGGATTGGCGCAGTGGGTGTACGAGTAATCCAATACAACCCATTGGGACAGTTTAGAGCGTCCCGACGGAGGCCGTCGGGAAGGTCGCTAGTTCGAAATCGTAGCAAAGCGAAGATTCACGAGGGGTTGCGGGCATGCCCAGGAGTATGAGTAATCCCTGCCTGCGGCAGGCAGGTAGTACGTCCCACATTTCCCTTATTTTCATCAAATCCAGGAATTATCACTGGTTCGAAATCGGAGTGAATCGGAGATTCACGAGGGGTCTTGAGTATGTCTTTGGGTATGAGTAAATCCGAATGCAATGAGGATTCACGAGGGGATTGGCGCAGTGGGTGTACGAGTAATCCAATACAACCCACTTGGACAGTTTAGAGCGTCCCGACGGAGGCCGTCGGGAAGGTCGCTAGTTCGAATCTAGTACGTCCCACGCTTTCCTTAAATTCCTGAAAATTCTGGGTGTAATTGGCTGGTTCGAAATCGGAGTGAAACGGAGATTCACGAGGGGTGTTGAGTATGGCTTTGGGTATGAGTAAATCCGAATGCAATGAGGATTCACGAGGGGTGTTGAGCATGGCTTTTGGGTATGAGTAAATCCGAATGTATTGAAGATTCACGAGGGGTCTTGAGCATGGCTTTTGGGTATGAGTAAATCGGAATGAAACGGAGATTCACGAGGGCCAGTGTGTATGGTCGTGCGAATGAGTAATCCAATACAACCCACCAGGCATGAGGTCGCTGGCAATCCCCTACCAGTCCGGTAAGCAAGGCCTGATGGAGCAAGGTGGAATTCAGAAATCTGCCTGCCTGCAGGGAAGCCTTTACTTTGTCTGGCATTTGCAATGGTCTGGACAGGTCAGGTATAGAGCTGAAATACGGCGTAAGTACTGGCGGATGCCCACACCGGGACGGCGAATTTCATATAATCACTTATGATAATACAGGCAGGTCAAAAGACCCGGTAGTGCCGGAAAAGAATTTCCCGGGCCAAAACGTCTGTAGAACTCCGGGCCAGAAATTTCCTGCAATAATTCACGTGAAAAACTCCGGGCCAGAAATTTCCTGCAATAATCCACGTGAAAAACTCCAAAAAAGAAATTTCCCGATGCAATTCACGTGTAGCACCACTGGAAAGATATTTCTCATGCCAAGAATCCGCTGGATCGATCTTGAAAGAAATTCTCCTTAATAATCCAAATTTTGGACCCCGCAAAATATTTTTTTCCGAAAAGCATAGACAAATTGTGACAAAAGGATGCCATTCTTGCATAATACCGTTCTTCCTCAGAAACAATATCTATATTTATCGCGAACAATCCTACCTCACTAAGTAAACTAAATCTGATATCACTGTATGACCAAAAAATTAAGACCCAGCATGACATATCCGCCGGACCGGTGGAAACGTCAACACCAAATTGAAATCTGTTAATTAAAGCCCTTCCGGACAATCCGTCTTCACAGGTCTTTGCCCTGCACAGCCGTTCGGATCATTAAGCTGACCGGTGATGTGGCAGTATGGATGCCGTTGGGGTTGCTTTACTATTTATCAAAAAACCAAAAAAGCTATGAAATATTTATACTCGTTTTTATTACTTCTCCTCAGTCAAATTCCTTTTGCCCAAAACACGGAGGAATGTGGGACGCCGCCTCTTTCCGGAAAAGAAAGGGAAATGCTCCCACACTATAACAATAACAGATTCCTGGTCGATTTTTTAAACAATGCCGGTTATGCCGTCCCGAAGGATTACTTCGAGTTGATCGATGAACGCGGTTTGTATAAAGGCAGAAAGCTGAGATTGCGTGATTTGAGGAAAGACAGGAACACGGATGAGGGAAACAATTCTTCGGGAAGATCGGAATCC
>JANQEU010000003.1 GCA_028278225.1 Cyclobacteriaceae bacterium | reverse complement strand
AAGGTTATCAAACCGTTATGAATTGAGCAGGGCGAGCTGATCTCAACCACAGGCTTTTCTGAAGACTTTCAAACCGACTTTCGAATTTCATACATCTTCTTCGTGAGTCAGACCACCGGCAACCATCTTTACCACAGCTTCCGATAAAGGAAACAACGATTAACGATTTGAGATGTGGTGATCAACATCCAAATCTTAAATCAAATATCGTTAATCGATAATCGTAGGTCTGGTATGCGTCTCTCTGTTATGTGGGCATCAAAAATACAACGTTGTAAAGATCAATTATCAAACCGCTATGATCCGGAGAGAATAAGGTGAGTTCGAACCTTACAAATTTCTTTCATACATCTTTCATTGGCCAGACCGCCGACAATCACCTATACCGCAGCTTCCAATAAACGAACTACGATTAACGATTGGAGATGTGGTGATCAGGATCCAAATCTTAAATCAAATATCGTTAATCGATAATCATAGTTCTGGTATGCCTTTCTCTGTTTTGGCGCATTTTAAAGGCCAGATGACGCCCAGGTTCGTTATTGAGCATTGTTGCCAACTGAGCAGGATAAGCTGACTATCCATCTTCTTCATTGCTGAAGATCTGGATGTCCGGCTGCATGGCTGCCATTGCAAACCAGTATCCCACGTAAGAGTTTGTGGGCACCAGCCGGTCGTCCTGATCCGGACCAGACACCACCGTTCCAAACAAATCGTACTCGTTTCCCAGGTTATCTTTCATGATTACTCCTTCTTTTCCTTTCACCAACTCAAAACCTCCCCTACCATTCGGAGCATTATAGGCTGCAATGAATTTCGCCTCCGGATCGACCACCAGTAAATGATTGTTGTTGACAAACACATGTCCACCCTGTTCGATCTGATCCAACGTGTAGGCGGTGGCGCCAGGTGAATCCAGCACACCCAACACCCTTTGATAATTCGGCAATCTGCTATCCCTGGGTTCATACGGGAATACCGGTAAGCTATTAAGTATTATGATGCTACTTTCCGGAAGATTATTATAATCCCGGTCAAAGCCCGTATCGTTCGTAAGAACCGCAATATCAGGATGGACAGATCTAAGCGCGCTCCAGGCTATTTCCACTACAGGTATAGTTGCAAGTGATGCGCACGACAATTCCCCGGTTATTCCCCGGTAGGTCATTTGAGACCACCTTGTATCCGTTTGCCGGTCATACAGTATCAGGTTGGAGTTGTAAAGAAGTCCGGAGACGCCCAATGTCGTGACCTCTCCGTTGATCGTACGCTCAAATGCAATGGCAGTTCCCGTCAGAGGACAAAATGTAATTGCGACCGGAATATCCTCAATGACATCATTTACCACCTCATGTGAATCCAATATTCTTTGAGGGTAGGCTTTCATGGTATTTCCTGCTTTCACTACGATAACCAGCTCGTCCGCAGTAAGTCCGGTGATTTCTCCGGCCGGTAGGAACTGAGGGTTTTCGATCGACGGGATACCGTCCTTACCGACGCCTCCGTCTGCAACAGTATTGACCGGAATGGTCCACCCGTTTTCCAGTATCGAGCACTGGCCCGGATCAGAGGATCCGCCTGGAGGAATCGGGTCTGGCACTTTCTCATCCTCACATGCTGCGAAAAAAAGCGTGAATAGACTGATGAATAAGGCTTTGTGCAGATTCATTATCCATGTAACAGCATATTCGGCGCAAACCATTCCTTTTAACAGGAACTTCTTCCCAATACATTTTAATCGATCATCCACTATGTCAATTGAATGACACAATCCCCGGCATAACCACCCGTATAATAAGAGTATGAAGTGGATTAGCCTGTTATTTATTTTCATTTCATTCGAAATTTTTAGCCAGGCTTGTTGTTCGGGGGGCGTCCCATTAACCACAAATATTGGATTCCCTGCAGCCGGCAAGGGTAACCTCCAGTTATCGCTCAATCAGGATGTCAATGTTTTGAAGACTTTCAAGAGCAACAGTGAGACCCTTGATGATCACTCCAGGATCCGCAGAACTCATTCAACACTTGTATCTGTTGGGTATTCACTTACAAGCAGGATCTCAACGGATTTTACTTTTTCGTATGTCTGGCAAAGAAGGGAAATACGGCAGCCGGGACTTCCCTCCACCATAGAAAAAACCGATGGTTTCGGGGACGTCATGTTCCTGGCCAAGTATCAATTGACAAATCCCTCACAAACAGGAAGAACATGGTTGCTTGGGTTGGGAGGAAAGCTGCCCAATGGAAAGACAAACGTGAGATCCCCCGATGGCATCATATATATCCTCGACCTTCAGCCCGGTTCGGGAGCAATCGACGGAATTGTATGGTCACTGTTCAGCCAATCGCTGTCCAACAGGCCCACAGGGTCTCTGAACGCAATGGGTCTGATCCGCCTGACCGGTGTAAACGATTCATATCTTGGTGTGCAATCCTATGAGATCGGAAATAATTACAGGTTTCACATTGGATATTCGGATCAGTTCATTTTAAACAAAACCGTTTTCAATGCGTCCCTGGACTTACGTTACCGGCATGCCTTCAGGGATCGGATCGACGGACGTGAACTTACAAATACAGGCGGTCAATGGTTATTTCTCAGCCCGGAGCTTAGACTCCCCTTGGAAAACAACCTTACTTTCAATGTCCAGGTAGAAATTCCACTGTATGCCAGCGTAAATGGAGAACAGCTATCGACAACTTATCGGGTGACAGGTGGCTTGTATTTCCGGTTAGGGAAAAGAAATTTGCAGCAGATATGATCTGAATTCAGAGCATATACGGAGATACGATTAGCCATCAACCGGGAGCTCCGGTAATTTTTGTATTGCTCATTCACAGGAACTTACTTCATTGATTAATACTGAATTGGATCTTCACTTTGAATGTGACGTTGATCATGTTTTAGACCCGATTTTCATGATCGACATCATTGTCACAGCATTATTTTGAAACTACTTTTAGTCTCTGGTCAAACAAGGATTCTGAATACTTCAAAGGCAACGAATAATTGAATAATTTGGAGTGTTCATTCCCTTTGACAGGCCGGCCTAACATTTTCCAATTACAGGGTTTTCATGTTTTCACAAAACTCCATCAATGAAGTAACACAATGGAAAAGGACAATCATAAAAAGAGCGGAAAACTTCGCAGAAAGTTTCTCAAATTAGGGATACTCTCAGGTGTCTCAGCTGTAGCGGGCGTCTCCCTGGGTTCCAATACTGATCCCGCGGAAGAGCCGGATAAAGAAGAAACCGGTGAGAAAATGAAGCTTCTAACTCCGGATGGTAAACTTGTAGAAGTTGACAAGGCAAGTGTCAATAACTATCCTGAAGCATACATTTCACCGGAAGAATCCAGGAAGGGAATCCCCGATCGCAAATTTGTTATGGTCATTGACCTGTCCAAATGTAAAAATGCACGGGCATGCGTTGAGAAGTGTCAGAAAGCCCACAATTTGACATACTATCAGGAGTTTATGAAGATACAGCTCATACAAGACCATGAAGATGGAGAGCCATATTGGTTACCAAAACCTTGTTTCCACTGTGACTATCCCCCCTGTGTAAAAGTATGTCCAACCGGTGCTACATTTAAGCGGGATGACAACATTGTCTTAATCGATACAGACAGATGTATTGGTTGTAAGTTCTGTGTTACCAGTTGTCCTTATTCAGCACGCCAGTTTAACTGGAGTCCTAATCCTTCCTTCGATGAAGAGCAGCCTTATTCCCCTGAGACCAGTGTTCCCGGCTCATTAGGTACCGTAATCAAATGTGATTTCTGTCCGGACATGACTCGTGCAGGTAAATTACCGCATTGTGTGCAGGGATGCCCCATGGGTGTGATCTATTTCGGAGATAAGAATGAGGATATTGTTACAAATGGGGACGAAACCCTCAGGTTCTCGGAGTTGATCAAAGACGGAGCGGCTTTTCGATACCTCGAAGATTTGGGAACTGCCCCGAATGTTTATTATCTGCCTGCGGCAAATCGACAATTTCCTTTAGAGCGAGGATTTGATGTCAATGATGAAGTGAAGGCGAGGTATGATAATGTGCCTTACATTCAGAAAATGAAGAAAAAAGATATAGCACCTTAAAACAGAAGTCATGAATTCAGATTATAGTAGAACTGAAATCCTAAAAAGATTTGCTCCGATACTGGAAAAAACCAGTACCATGGGCTGGATCTGGATCATTGCCCTTATCTATCTGGTGGGCATGGGAGTTTATGCCGCTTATATACAATTTACTGAAGGGCAGGTAGTAACCGGAATGCGGGATCATGTAGTCTGGGGATTTTACGGGGTGAATTTCTTATATATTCTGGGAGTAAGCTATGCAGGAGCCTTCGCTTCTGCCATACTACACTTTATCAGGACTCCATGGAAGATTCCTGTTATCAGGATCATTGAGTCTATCACAGTTCTTTCATTATGCGTAGGTCCTTTCTTCATTTTTCTATGCATGGGACGGTTAGATCGATTACACTACCTGTTTCTTTATCCACGTATACAGTCACCAATTACCTGGGATGTGATCGCAATCACAACGGATTTAATCGTTTGTATTGTCTACCTGTACTTAACATTTGTTCCCGATTTTGCCATTTTAAGGGACCATGACGAATTGAAGTTACCAAAGTGGAGAAAAAACCTTTACAGGTGGCTGGCAATTGGTTACCGCGATACACCCACTCAAAGGAAAAGATTGTACAGGGCTACCAGGGCCATGTCCACGATGATCATCATGATGGCCATTGCCGTATACACTGTCTTAGCATGGATCTTCAGTCTGACCTTACAGCCCGGATGGAATAGTTCCATTTTTGCGATCTACTTTATCGTGGCCGGTGTCTATGCTGGCATTGCGGTCATTATAGTCTCTCTATATGTTGTCAGAGAGTCGTTTCATCTTGAAGATTACATTGTCAGACGACATTTTTCAGTTTCCGGATTTGTGATGATGATCATAGCAGTACTATTTGGATATTTCACTTTCAGTGAATACTTCTCAAGATGGTACAGCAACAAAGAGCATGATATCCTGCTTCTAAACTCCTTGTTTGACCGGTACTTCTGGCATTTCATTTTTGCGAATTACCTAACCGTAATTTTACCTATAGTGGTGATGACGTTTAAACGATTTCGCACTATCAAGAACATCTCTTTTACTGCATTGGTAGCAATAATTGGAGTGTGGATCAATCGATATTTGATAGTTGTACCCACACTTGAGAATCCATATCTTCCAATTCAGGATACCAGATTAGAATACGTGTTCTATTCACCTACATGGGTCGAATGGTTACTTATTGTAGCTGGTATAGCTGGATTCTGTTTGCTTTTTACGGTTATTGCCAAGTTCGTTCCAATCATTCCAATGCAGGAAGTACTGGACGAACCGGAAACTGTTAACGATACGGGAGAACCAAAAATTTCAGGAATTGAAATAAAATCCTACACTTGATCACCATAAAAACGATTAGACAATGAGAAATTCATTATATAAATCAATAAAATATTTGGTCTTGGTTGGGTTGTTTTTTAATCTGGAGACTCTCCCATTATCAGCACAGGACGATGATGTTTCGTTAGATATGGAATTTCGCTTTAAAACCTATAAAAATGCGGATAAAACACGTTCATTTATTGTAGAGTTTTATGGCACTATGGAAAAAGAGAGGGTGCCGGTTTATGACGCCGAAATCCGGTTTTTCAACAGCACAGAAGACGAAGAGGTATTGATTGGAACTGCAAATACCACACAAGAGGGAATCAGCAATTTGACGTTACCTGCGGATTATTCATATATCAAGGATGAAGAAGGATATATTAATGTTACGGCACGTTTTGAAGGATCCGGCGATTTGGACAGTTTCGAGGAATCACTAGCCGTCCGGGATTTGAATCTGACATTGGAATTGAATGAATCTGAAGACGGGAATACTATCACGGTTTACGCAAATATGATCGATAATCTGGGGGAGGAAATTCCCATCGAGGAATCCGACATTTATTTCTATGTACAGGGGATGGTGTCAAGACTCCCAATCGGAGATGATTGGCTCGAAGAAGGTGAGTACATATTTGACTTTCCAAATGACATTCCGGGAGATAAAAACGGCACACTTCTGGTGTATGTTGAGATTGAAGACAATGACGACTTTGGAAATGTGACACAAACTGCAACTGTAAATTGGGGGACAGGACCTCGTTTGGAATCTGGTAAAGTCAGGATGCTTTGGTCGGATTTCGGACCTATTTGGATGATCGTTTTGATGAGTACGTTGCTAATTGCCGTCTGGGCGAATATCATCCATTCAATTTACAACCTGGTCAGGATAAATCAGGAAGGCAAGGAATTGAAGGAAACAACTTAATTTCCCTATTCCGGAATAAGTCCGGCTTCTTTTTCCGATTTATCTCTTAGTGCAAACTCATTGTAAGCTGCAAGAACACTTA
The DNA here is from genome assembly GCA_028278225.1 of Cyclobacteriaceae bacterium. Taxonomy (GTDB): domain Bacteria; phylum Bacteroidota; class Bacteroidia; order Cytophagales; family Cyclobacteriaceae; genus JANQEU01. Next base: position 14,845 of record JANQEU010000003.1, on the reverse strand, counting down.
CTATTACTATTACGAATATTGTATAGTAGACAAAGGTAGGGATTGGAACAGGGTCCCCGGCTGCATAGGAATGCAGGCCCGACAGATAGTAATTGACACCGAAATAAGTCATCAGAACTGTTCCAAATCCAATAAGAGACAGGAAATTAATGAACACAAGATTTCTTAGTCCCGGAATCAAACGTAAGTGAAGTATAAATGAATAGAATATTATGGTTACCAGGGTCCAGGTCTCTTTAGGGTCCCAGCCCCAGTACCGGCCCCAGGACTCATTGGCCCATATCGCACCCAGGAAATTTCCAATGATCAGCAGCACAATACCGCACATCAGCGCCAGTTCAATTACCAGTGTAAGCTCCTTTAACATGAGATTCAGTCGCTCCACATTTCCCTCTTTTCTGAATGACATCAACAGCAAATTGAAAAATCCCAGAAGCGAGCCAAGCGCAAGGAAACCGTAACTGGCAGTGATGGTCGCCACATGAATCGTCAGCCAGTAAGATTTCAAAACAGGGACAAGGTTGGTAATCTCAGGATCCATCCAGCTCATGTGTGCTGTCAAAAGTGTAATGCCGGCCAACATGGAGGTTAATGCCAGGGTTACAGGAGATGTCCGCATGAAAATGAAACCCGCCAGCATTGTAGCCCATGAAATGTATATCATGGATTCATACCCGTTACTCCATGGCGCATGGCCGGAAACATGCCACCTTAGAATTAGCCCCAGTGTCTGAAGGACAAACGCCAGGAGCAATATCACGAGAAAAGTCTTGGTTACCTTCTTGAACTGATACGAGGGCTTTAAAATCTGTACAAAAAAGATGAACACCAGGAACACTCCGATTGTGAAGTAAACCGGGAAGAGGTTCTTAAAAATGTTGGCTCGATTATAAAATATTTCAAATTTGATTTTTGACTCGTCAGGTACAATATCCCGTCCTTTGTCTCTTTGATAGGCACTGATCAATTCCAGTTTTTCATTCGCATTGGCATAATCACCAGTCGATTGTGCAGATTTAAGCTCGTTCAGATAATTTTCAAATAACAAACTATCAACCCCTGATTTTCTACTTGCAGTGATAAAGGCTGCCGGAGTAGTCCACTTATTTCCCGGATCATCCGGAACAGGGAGCACCTTCAGCATAGTGCCGTGCAATAAATTGTGAAAAATATTGATCCGTTCATTTACCTTGATCAACTCCTTGTCGTACTTGTTTCTCAAGGCCGGCTTTTTATTATGTGCCTCACTTACAGCATTATTGAGTTTGTATTGACCTTGTTGATTAAAGAAATCAGTATATCGTGCAAGTGATCCGTTTATCTCCAGCAAAGTTTGCACTTCAGGATGATTAACCTTTACAAACGGTTTGGCCCGCCATTGTATTGGTTCGTTCATTGATCCAAGAAGTACCTGCTCGGCAGTAAGACCTTCATATGAACCTTGTTTGTGAACCTTGATCATGATTTGATTTGCCAGAGTATTGACCGGCATCATTCGACCATCCTGACCCTGTACCAAAATGCTTCCAAATTTCCTGGCATGTTCTTTACTGATAACATTGTTGTTTTTTTCCTGTGAATTGGCCTCATTGAAGCTAAATAAAGCTATAAGTAATAATATGACGCTCACAGAAAGGTTCTTGCGTTTTTCATGAGTCTCTTTGATAAAATCCAAAGTTCTCCTGAATCTTGTTTTACGTGTAAAAAACGACAACAGCAGGCTTCCAAAAAGGAGAAAATAGCCTGCATATGTGATCATTGTCCCCCAATAATCATGATTTACAGACAATATTGTTCCTAGTTCATCCCGGTCATAGGAAGACTGGTAAAAGCGGTAACCTTCATATTCAAGAATGTTATTCATAAATATTCGATAAGGAGTTTCCAGGCCTGTTCTTTCATCTATCAATACTATATCACTCGCGTATGATGACGGGCTGTTGGAGCCAGGGTAACGTTCCAGTTCAAACTTGTTAAGTTTAAGCGAAAAGGGGAGTGTCAGGACCTGCGGTCCAACGTACAGATCAACGTCAACTCCATCTACTGTAATTGTTTTTGATTTTTGGGGTTCAAGAAAATACCGTTCATCATTGATTTTCAATTCCAAAACACTGGTTGTATGACTTTTTACACCTGGTGTTATTTCATAAGTCAGACTTCCTTTTTCCTTATAGTCATTAATCAGAAATTGAATAGTGCCGAAACGTTGTATTTCCATCAACTGTATCGGTTTAAAAGCGGATAGTTCAGCAGGCACCCTTCCATGGTGTAAATAATCACTCCATGCCAAGGGAGTTTTAATATATAGTGAGGTATCTTTTCTGACAATCTGGATATTTTTTTGATTCGTAGTATCTCCGAAACTAAATCCAATACCATGTATATCTCTTGATTCCCCTTCTTTTAAAAAGAGATCATGCCGTCCATCACGATCCCCTGCTATGATACTTATATATGGTGATCCCGATTGATCTTCCGCAATAGTCTGAATCGCATTAAGATGATAACGCTGAAGCGCTACGTTGAATGAGTTACCGCTGGCTTCAACCGTTTCATTCAAGAAATTTTTTGCATAAGGAGAAATCAGCACCTTTTTTTTGTAGGTTTTCACATCATCATTGGTCCCAAAACCCATACTGAAGTAGGTATCCAACGAAACAAACTGATTACTCGTCTCACCATTTCGGATATGCATTGTGCCTTCATATCCTATATACCGGGTAACGGCTGCCCCAATAATGATAATGATCAGTGCTATATGGATGATCAGGATATTGAGTTTACTTTTATGATAAAGTCTTTTGGTAAAGATCATCCCTGCGAAATTGATGACCATCACGATCAATAATACTTCAAACCACTTCGCATTGTATATAAACATCCTGGCCGTTGCAGCGTCAAAATCATTTTCGATGAAAGTGGCATAGCTTATGACAACTGCAAAAAAGAGCAGCAGGATACCCATAAAGGTCCCGGAGAAAAAAAATCTTACATATTTCATATTGATGTTGGTTGAACGGTCTTCGTAAACAAATATGTGATGTTTACTTCAAATTATATTGATTCCAATGATCAGGATTTTGGATTCAGGATAAAATGAGAATGCTTAGCAGCGGAGTTGACTTCTTACAGTCTGTGAGATGATTTTTGATCAGGATTTTTCCTGTACTTTTTTCCTGTCAAGATCAAAAAGGTCATTGAGAACATCCACCAGTGTTTCAGCCTCTCCTCTCTTACAGGCCGCTTTCAATTGTATGGCCGGAAGTTTGATCACTTTTTGTATGATGCCTTTTGTGACCTTGTCAAGAAGCTTCGCCTGTTCCGCATCTGCCTTTTTCAAATAGCGCGCCAGTTCCTTGTTCCTGATATCTTCCAGCGCTTCTTTGAACTTTTGGATGGCGGGGGAGACCATCATTTCCTTGTCCCAGGTTTTAAATTCCTCAATAGCAGTATCCCGGATAGCTTCAACAGCCGGTATGGCCGCCCGTCGCCTGGTCAGGGTGTCCTGCGTTTTTTCTTCCAGCTGGTCTATGTTATACAGAATTATCCCGGGTACTTTTTCAATGCCCGGGGATATGCTGCGCGGAACAGAAAGGTCGATCAAAAGCTTCTGTTTCACCGATGTTTTATCGAAGTGACCGGATCTAATAACCGGTGTGCTGGTTCTGATACTTGAAACTATGATATCATAATTGGCCACCTGTTCCAGGGCCGTTTCAATATCCAAAACACCAAACCCGTAGGCCTCCGCAAGCTTATCCGCCTTCTTAATTGTCCTGTTAGCCAAGGTGACTTCAGCATCAATTCCTTTGAGATTATCCACCACATCCGACCCTATCTCACCCAGTCCAAGGATCAGTATGTTTGGATGCCTGAAATTCCCGGCTATTTGCTTTACTAATTCAACACTGGCGTACGACGTAGACGCTACACCATCCCTGAAGGCGGTTTCCTGTACAACTTGTTTGTTGGCAAACAATATTGAATGCATCAGCCTGTGGAGAAAAGGACTGGCGGTTCCCTCATCGGCCGCACACTGGTAAGCTCTTTTTACCTGGTTGGATATCTGAATGTCGCCCAGAACTTTGGCGTCAAGACCTAAGGTCACATTATATAAGTGCCTGACAGCTTCAATTCCCTGCAGTGTTTTAAAATCCGAAGAAACCTCTTCCATCTCTATCCCTTTTTGAAAACAGACGATGGAAATGATCTTATCATCAAGGTCCTGGGGGGATGAATAGTAAATTTCCGTGCGGTTACAAGTAGAAAGAACCAGTATATCCTCGAATCCAAAGATCTCCTTGAATCGCACAATGAGGCTTCGGTTTTCCTCCTCATCAAATGACAATTTCTCCCTGATATTGATGCAGGAAGTCCTGTATGAAACGCCAACTAACCTAAAATTCTGATACATTGACTTTCAGCGTTCGGGGTTAACGTATTTAAGTGTTTTAAGGAAAGGCCCCAGAACCTGGAGCCTTTCATATATAATCTCAAAATACTCTTATAATCCTAAGTCAGTTTCAATACTGGTAAGGAGGGTTTCAAAATAAGTAGGGTTATGTGCACCACGACTCCTGTCTTCAAGAAGTACCATAAAGTTCCACCAGGCATTAAATTCTGCTTTTGGCAATGACGCATAAACGGGATGAATATTTCCATAAACATAACCATTATCCGCGTCGTCCAAATGTATAGCATGGAGGCCCTCCAAGGCTTCAGCTGCAGCTGCAACTCTGACAGCAAAAGCATCTAAACTTGACTCCTTAGAAGATGTGTGACAACCAGTCACCATGCAATTCCCTTCTTCAGGCCAGAAACTATGTCCGCTTTCCGGTCCCATGTGACACTCAACACATCCGCCATCATGAGCAGCATAGGGAGTGCCATCGGTAACTCCTCCAAGTCCTTGCCAGACGTTGCCTTGTGCGCTATGATGAGGTCCGGCATGAGTACTGCTGATATAGGCATATGTTGTTGGTACATCAAATACTACAGTTAATGTATCACCAGTGCCATTTAGGGTTTTTGATCCGCCAGGACCCACTGCAGCATTTTGATAGACCGCAATATCATCACCGGTGAATGTTCTGGTAAAGGTTGTGTCAGCTGTATACTTGTCATAATAACCAACGTTTCTGCGGGATTGATGACAATTCAAACAAATATTGTTGTTAGCTCCGTCTACGACGGTTGTACCATCAGCTATCAGGGTTACGGCATCCCCAAGTCTGAATGCATAGTCATCAGCTGCAAAATCTGTGTGAATTGCGTGACAAGTTGAGCATTCCCATGCGCTGGGGTTAGCAATATCTGCTGCTACATCTCCAGTGAGAGCAAACTCTAAAAATCCTTCATGAGAATGGCATTCAGCGCAATATGATCTGCCACCGGCATAGTCAACGGCTATGGCGCCAGAGGAGTGCTGTGAAGCGGCAAACTCCGTCGCTATGACTTCCTGTGTAACATTATTGTGACAAGACAGGCATGTAACATTGCCATCAGCACCAGCAGGGCCTTGCGCACCATCTTGTCCATCTACACCATCTATTCCATCCACTCCAGCGGGGCCTTCACAGCCTAGAAATAACAATACCGAAAGAGTAGTAATCGAGAGTACTAAAAACTTTTTCATAACAGAGTATTTTTTGATGTTGGTCAAATGCTTTTTTGATCCCTTCAAGATAGTATTTGGTCAATTGAAAAAATTGACATATATCACTACGTCAATATGATTTTTAGCATAGCTTTTCTGGTTGTTGTCAAATAAATCATTGAGGTCGGTACTGATAGCGGTTCACGTTGATCTCAAAAAATCTAAAAATGCAATTTGAAGCGACATGAGTAACATACTGATCATCTATTCCACCACAGACGGTCACACACTTGAGATCTGCAGGTATCTGCAAAAAGTGATCGAAAAAGATGCGCACCAGGTACAATTAATTTCCGTCAATGATTGGTCATCTCATGATTTAAATCAGTTTGACAAAATTATTGTGGGCGCCAGCATTCGTTACGGGAAACATAGTGCTCAGATCTACAGGTTCGTCAGAAAGAACAAGCAGCTTCTTGACAGTAAATTGAGTGCATTTTTTTCGGTGAACGTTGTGGCCCGAAAACCGGAGAAAAACAAGCCCGATACTAACCCTTACCTTAAAAAGTTTTTGAAGCAGATAGACTGGAAGCCCAAGGAACTGGCTGTTTTTGCCGGGCGACTGGACTACCCGAGTTACAGTTACTGGGACCGGCAGATCATACGTTTTATCATGCTCATTACCAAAGGTCCGACCGCACGGGATACCATAGTAGAGTATACCAACTGGCAGGACGTAGAAAGCTTCGGGATACGGATATCCCGGATGTGATGCAAAGTCTCCGGTTCCCCTCCGGTCAGGGAATGGACTTAAGATATATTATCTGCCAAGCTTTTTGACCCGGTATAAATTAACAATCACCCAGATATAGTGCACAAATACGCCTGTGATTAATATGGCAAAAGTGATCACCATCCATAACGGTGCATTCGGGCTCCATAATTCACGCTCATCCAGCGCTTCGGTCATGGTTGGTAGTCCCCAGTCTTTGACCACTCTGACCTCCAGGCTTCCAAAGTCCTCACTTTCGGTAATTCTCGCAATTACCGTAAGGTTCCCGGATTCATCTCCCGGGATATCGGTAGGAAACCTCATTTGATCATAACCGTCTTCATCGGTCCAAACGTCACCAATGGCGAGGTCCCCATACAATCTTGGAACGAAGAAATACACTTCTCCGTCTTCCACACCGACGGTTTCCCCATCCTCATCTTTGCCTGTCAGGTCGACTGATACAATTTTGACGGAGTCTTCAATTTTAAAATTTACTGACAACTCCACATGCCGGATCTGAAGTTCGGAAAATCCGCTATAGATGTCATTTTCACCTACCAGTCTGAAGACCATGTTGTCGCTCATGTCTCTTAAAATCTTTTCAAATGGAATCCCGGAAAGTACAACCATTGCATTTTCATCCGAATATGCAGCCCCCAAAACCTCTTCCTCCTCGCCTGCAACAGAGATGAATTGAAATTCCAGATCTGTAACAGGTTCATACTCCTCCTCATCATATACCTCAGCCTGCAAGGTGACCGATCCATCAGCAGATCTTGTATAGGTCAAGGTGATATCCAATCCGATCTTTTCGTCCTGTGCAAAGAGAATCCCCGCGAACAGGAGAGTCAGGAATGTCGTCAGCGCGATTTTCATGATGATGATGTTTGAACGTTAGAATATATCCGGGCTCCTTCCTCAAGCTCCGATGAGGTATATATGGGAATGATACCGACAAACCGCATGATCCATGTGAACACTAGCGCAAATGCGGCGAAACTTGCCGACACAAGCGCCCACTCCACCCAGGTGGCCGAATATTTTGATACCACCGGATCCAGATCCTGCATGGGTACCAATGTGTTTTCCAGTGTTGGAATTATGATGAGGTAACGCTTCACCCACATGGCGATGACCATAATAAGCGATACGACGACGGTACTCTTGGTAGTTCTGAGTTGCGGAATTCCTATTACGATCATTGGTATCAGAATACCCCCGACCGTAGTGAAGAATGTAGCCCACCCGTACTGTTGAGGATCAAATAATTTTTCGATCAATCTGGCATTCCATTCCTTAGAGGTGTACCAGTCCGTAAAATATTCCGAAAACGTAAAATAGCCGTAACCAGCCCCGAATGCAATAATGGCATAACCAAGATATTTGAAATGGGTGTCGGTGATATACGCTTCCAGCTTGTAAATCGAACGGTAGATATACAGCAAAACGACAACAACACCAATTCCCGAATAAATAGCAGCCAATACGAAGTATGGGCCAAATATTGAGCTGTGCCAACCGGGTCTCAGCGTCATGCCGAATATCCAGGAGAGAATAGAGCTTACCAGGATTGCAATGGGCACGATGAGTACTCCAAGAATATCATTGGATTGCTTTAGCAGCCTGTTTTGCTCCGGTTTTTCACAATATCCGATTGACAGCCACCTATAAAGTTTCTGCCGGAATCCTGAAAAAATCTCTTTATTCGACAAAAAGGAAAAATCGCGGATAACCCTCAGGTAGAAAAATATTATGCACCCTATGAGGTAAGTGATCACGGCGATCACATCCCACATTATGGGAGACTGCAGCCGGGCGTAAATAAACAAATGGTGTATCCTGTCCAGTCTTCCTATTTCCATGAATATGTAGATAGGTCCTATAATGGTGGATATCACCATCATCACGGTGGCAACTCGTACAATCGGCGTTCTCCATTTTATATTGCCAAAATATAGCAAGGCGGCAATTACGGATCCTGCATAGCCAAGACCAATAAAAAATATGAAGTTAACAATGTAGATTCCCCAAACTATGTGATCGCGCATCCCGGTCACGATATGCCCGACGGTTACCTGTATCCAAAGCGCGTACAATCCCCAAAGAATAATGGCTATCAGGAAGGCATTCCACAGTTTGAATTTTATCCCCTTGTCCCTCATGGAAGGAAGAATTGCTTCGAAAATCTTTTCTCTCGTGTTTTTCATAACAATCCTATTTCATCTGATCCTTCATAACATTTATCTCTTCCTCGGAGAGATCCCTGTAGCCTCTTTCCACGGGGAACATCCTGTTTACCGGGGGTAAGTAATAAACCCTTGGTTTAGTACCTAATTCCTCCATATACCTGTAACCGGCCCGGTCTTTCAGCAGGGCGCTCAACCTGACGGTTTCATCACCATTGGTTACGGCATCCTCATTCTCATCCCCGAAATAAAAGACACCGTTCGGGCATACCGTTACACAATCAGGTAGTTTGCCCATTCTTACCATATCCGGACAGAAATCACATTTTTCTACTGTATTATGATAATGCGGGAGGCTGGTTTCCGTACTTGGAAACTCAGCGCCTTCCATATCAGGATTCTCCGGATCCTCCCAGTTAAAGACCCTCGTCGAATAGGGACAGGCAACCATGCAGAATTTACATCCTATACACTTGTCATTATCAATTAGCACCAATCCATCTTCTCGTTTGAATGTAGCGGCAACCGGACAAACCTTGACGCAGGGAGGATTGTCGCAATGCATGCAGAGCTTTGGAAACCAATAAGGCGCCCCGGCGTCGCTGTCTTTCAAAAGTTTGACTTTCAGCCATTCTTTGTCCTCTGCGAGATAGTGCATTTTCTGGCAGGCGATAATACATTTTTTTGCATTTCGGCACCTTCCAAGATCAACCACCATAATAAATTTCCTCCCCGGCACCGGTTCCCGCCCGATCAGATCTCTCCTCATCTGTTCAGCGTTCTCCACAGACGCCATTTTCAAATATGCTTTGTCCACTTCGATGATCTCACCATTGGTGGATAAAAGCTTCACTTTTTCACCCGTTTCATTAACATCCTCAGCTGCCATCCATGTCATCAGTCCCGCAGCACCGGTGGCACCAATTGCCGCTCCCTTCTTAATGAAATTTCTTCTTTCCTTTTCCATAAGGTTAGCTTTTTATTTGCTCGGACCAATCCAGTAGATCTTTGTTCGTAGTTTTTTGCTTTGGAGATCTCTTTACAAGATCTGCATCTACCTCCACCAGTTTACCATCAGGTGTCAGCAGTTTCATTTTCCCTGATTCCGCAATTGCTGTTCCTGCCACTATTGTCCCGGATACCGCAATTGCCTTTTTAAAGAAATTTCTTCGATCAGATTGTTTTTTCATAGTCCTGTATTTAGAAGTTCCATAGTCTCGTGATATTGAAACCGATAAATATTCCTGAGCTGTCAAATTCATTAGTATTATATGCCAGATTTTCCTGTGGTACTATCGCCTGATAATTACCTATGAAAACCTGGAAGGCGTGAGAACTGGTAGCTATTTCGACACCAAAACTCAGACTTGGCTGTACTTCCGGAGCTTCTGGTCCCGTCTGCTCGGAAAGAGGCATTTCATAATCAAAAATAAACGAGGTCATTCCTGTGAACTTGTATCTCCCGCCTATTCCAAGACCATACATGTCATGTCTCTCTTTGTCCTCCCCTCTTTGGTCAACGGCATTAAAATGCGAATAACTTGGGGATATCTGCAATGAAAATGCTGCCCCAAATCTCCTTGCGATCAGGATCTGACTGAAGTAGGACACCTGATCTATGCTTTTGTCATATTCCTTGGCAGCGTCACTATACTCAATCGCCATCAAACCATAATATGCCACGCTGATAGGCATACTATTGCTCCGTGTCTGCTGCAGAATCAGGTATTTCGCATTGAAATCAACAAATTTGTTAAACTTGGTAAAACCGAATCCAAGGTTCAGTCTTTCCAACAAGCTGTAGGTAAAGCCCATTCGAATATTCGATGGATCATATAGTCCAAACAAGTCTTCTATTCCATCTTCAACAGCCCCGAACCGGTGTTGCATATCCCACTCAAATGTCCCTTGTGTAGGAATTATAACTGTTTGATTATCTATTAGCAGTTGACTTTCAAATGCCGGTCGTGCCGGTCGTTTATCTTTTTCTTCTTCCTCTTGTGAGTATATTGGCGTATAAACCAGGATTCCAACTAATAATGGAAGTACTATAAATATTCGTTTCATGATTTCTTTTAGTTTGGGTTAGTTGTTTTTCGCTCCTTCAGCTATCCATTGTGTAATCAGCGCAACATCCTGCGGATTAGAATATTGTGCCATACTACCTCCCTCTTCCATCTTAATCACAAATGGACTTGCAGCCGGATCCGTCAAATCCAGGTAATCTCCGGACTGTATGGCGTCCCAGGCATTGCCGGGTGAAAGGTCCGGTCTGATCCCACCTTCATTGTGACACCCTGCAGAATTACAATCCGCATCGAAAATCGGAATAATGTCCAGGCTAAAACTGACAGTATCGGGAAGCTCGATAATGACTTCTGGCACGTCGTTATACACACACTTGGTCATCATCAGCGCCAGGAAAAGAAAAATTACCACTAAAGGCAGATTTGATCGTCTCATCTATTTTTGATTAGAGGTTAAACAAATGGTAACGGGTTGGTAGATTAAGCAAAGCCCAATCTACCTGACAACCAGATCGATAAGAATGAGTCCAATCAAAACCCAAACTGAATAAGATCAAACCTCCCGGTGATAAATGTCAATGATTATGTAAAAACCTTCGGACCGGCATCCTGGAATATTAACATCAGATGACAATCGCGGGCAAACTTTTCTAAATGAAAAAGGCCTCCATGAGGAGGCCTTAGTAGTATTTTATGTTGATTCGAAGATCTATTTTGCAAACGTCCTCATGTAGTTAATAACCAGCCATCGATCTTCCTCATCGGGTATTTTCTTCTCATAATTTGGCATGTCATCACGGCCAATTACTGATTTGTAGTATAATTCTCCATCTGATTGTTCCTGAAAACTTGCCAGTGAGAAATCTCCACTCGGGGTATCCAGCTCAGCTGCCTTAGGGCCATCTCCTAATCCCGTCTTGCCATGGCAGGATTTGCAATGTTTGTTATAGAGCTGTTTGCCAATCGACAGATCCACTTCGGGATCCGTAGGATTTTTCATTTTCTTGTATTTGGTGGGTACTTCCCAGGGCTCTTGTGGTCCGACATCATTAGCAGAGAATAGCACACTACCAAGAAAAACCACTACAGCCAAATGATATATCAGTCTTGTTTTCATGACATTGTTGGTTTGATTCATGTAAATTTTCATTTCTTTTAACAAAGTACAAAATGATCTAGATCAATTTTTACATTTAAAGAAATCAGTTACAAATGGAATGCCAAAACACTAATAATTGATGAAAAAGAAAGAATGTCCGTCGTGCGCCATGGAAATTGATCAGTCTGAAAGAACGTGTCCGGTCTGCGGTTATGAATTTTCCGAAATCAGCACGAGCTACAAATGGATTGCGGTTTTGCTAGTTCTGCTATTTCTATTCTTCCTCCTGTTTTAACTATTGAAATGAATACACTCGGTAATATTATATGGCTTGTTTTCGGTGGCATCATAATTGCGATCGAGTACCTGATAGCAAGTCTCCTGCTTATCGTCACCATCATCGGCATCCCGTTCGGTATCCAAACCATCAAGCTGGCAGGTCTGGCGCTTTGGCCATTCGGAAAGGACGTCCAGCATACGGAGAGCGCCTCAGGGTGTCTCAGTATTCTGATGAACATCCTGTGGATACTGGTCGGAGGGATCTGGATCAGTCTGAGCCATTTGGTTTTCGGGATTATCCTGGCCATTACGATTATAGGAATTCCTTTTGCTCGTCAACATTTTAAATTAGCTTTATTATCACTTAGCCCATTTGGTAAAACCGTAGTTTATAAGTCGTGATGAAAGAAAATTATATAAAGCTTCTGAACAGACGAATCGAAAATCTCGATAGTGATGATTTTGATCTTGAGGCATGGAAGGGTGGGACCGTATCAGTCATTGAGCGTGTGTTTGGTGAGAACGATCCGCGGATCAGGAAAATAAATGATCTGAAAATTGACTACAGCAGTTGGGCCCTGCGTGATGCAACTTCCACTTACAATCCTACGGAAACATGCAAGAAAAAAGGGAAGGAAATCCTTAACACATTAATCGAAGAGATCGACCTGCTGGGAGTTATTAAAGAAAAACCATCTACTGGTGAGGTCTTGAAAAAATCATTATCCGACAAAGCCAATAAAAGGATAAGTGAGCTAATTAAGGCAAGTGACGCTGAAGCGCTTTTAAAACTTTTGAAAGCAGAAAAAAAGGATGATTTGGCTTCAGCCCTGAGAGATGTGCTCTTGAGTAAAAACTAAACACAACCAACATGAACCAAAGAAGAGATTTTATTCGTCAGAGTGCAATGGGCGTTCTGGCGTTCCCTGCGTTGAATTATAGTCCCGGCAGGTCCTACGCCTTGTCTGACATTCCAAAAACGGACGATAATAATGAAGATTACTGGAAGATCATCCGAAAACAGTTCCCGTTGAAGGAAGGACAGACTTATTTCAATAACGGGACCATGGGCCCAACTTCAGGATACGCCCTTGACCGGATGATCCACCATTTGCAACACTGGGCAATTCACGGAGCGGAAGTCGACTACAAAGACGGATCAGGACCGGTGTTGCTGAGCGGATATTTCCCCTATGAGGATCTGCGCAAAAAAATCGGGGAGATCATCAATGCTGACTTCAGGGAAATTGCGCTGACCCAAAATGCTACTTTTGGTATGAATTTCGTCGGTAATGGCCTGGAACTTAACAAGGGAGACGAACTGCTAAACACCAACCAGGAGCACGGAGGTGGCTTTGCCGTTTGGCAGATGCTGGCAATGCGTAAGGGGTGCGTATATAAGCAGGCAACTATGCCGGTACCGGCGAATGATCCACAGGAGGTCTTTGACGTTATTTTTAAAGAAGTAACAAAGAAAACCCGCGTTATCGCTATCCCACATATTGTTTCCGGATATGGCACGGTCATGCCCGTGAAGGAAATCTGTGCTGAAGCAAAAAAACGAGGCATATTTACCATTTTGGATGGGGCGCAATGCGTAGGTCAGATAAAAGTCGATGTAAAGGAAATAGGTTGTGATGCATATTACTCCAGTCTGCACAAATGGCTCCTGGCGCCGGCAGGAAGCGGAATCTTATACATTGATAAGGACCGGGTAAGTGAGGTGTGGTCCACTTTGACCAGTTACAATTGGGACAATCAGGAGGATCACGGCTTCAGGCTTATGCAATATGGTACCGGAAACCCCGGGCTAATAGCCGGATTTGACGCAGCGGTAGATTTTTTCAATACAATTGGAGAGGACAGGTGGGTAGGCAGGATAAAAGAACTGGGTGATTATCTGCGTAATGGCCTGCAGGAAATGGACAATGTAAAAATACACTCGTCGACTAATTCCGTAATGGCGGCAGGAATTACGACCTATTCCGTTGATGGATTGACCGGCCCTGAACTTCAAAAAACGCTTTGGGAGAAGGAACGGCTCCAGCCCAGATCAGTCGGTCAGGAGATGATGCGTCATTCCGTCCATATCTACAATTCGAAAGAAGAAATTGACAGGACGTTTAAGGTGATCAGGGAATTGGCCTGATTCACATTAAGTTCTGATCCCTAAGTCTGCGACTCACAGACCAGGGGACGGAATTGCAGGTCTAAAATCTAATATGATGTCAAATGACGATCTGGTAAATCGTTTCATGGAAGTCTTGTTTTCCGGGAAAGACCTGAAAAGGCTGAAGGATGTACTGGACAAAAATCTTCTGTTTGAGGGACCGTTCGCCCGGTACACAAGTGCAATTGAATACATAAATGAATTGGAATCAGATCCCCCGTTTGACTGGTCCTTTGATATTATCCACAGGTTTTCCGTTGATCATCAGACCTGCATTCATTATACCTTCTCAAAACCAGGACTTACCACCGAAATGATCCAGATCTTTGAAATCGGGAATTCCGCCATCAAAAGAATTCAATTGTTTTTTGACCCTGAGGCTTTCAATGCGTCCTGATCCCTGGTCTGTGACTCACAGACCAGGAGACGGGAGGGCGTGCCTGTCACATTGAAGAATTTACCTACCTGTAAAACGACGGTCAGTCTTCGGGTGCCTCAGACTGACATCTAAAATACATGATGATCTAACAGTTAATTCTTCTGAATTTCCCAAAATCCCTGGTCTGTGGCTCACAGACCAGGAGACGGGAGGGCGTGCCTGTCACATTGAAGAATTTACCTACCTGTAAAACGACGGTCAGTCTTCGGGTACCTCAGACTGACATCTAAAAACATGATGATCTAATAGTTAATTCTTCTGAATTTCCAAAATC
>JANQEU010000093.1 GCA_028278225.1 Cyclobacteriaceae bacterium | reverse complement strand
AATCTCTCAAAATCCCCGAAAACAAGTTTTGGGATTTTTCGTGATCGATAAATTCCTACGGAGCATTTTGTCGTAGCGAGGGGGGGAATTGAACCCCCGGCCTCCGGGTTATGAATCCGACGCTCTAACCATCTGAGCTACCTCGCCAAAAGTCCTCTTTTTATATCGGAAAACATTTTTACAATCATATTCATAATCCGACGCTCCCCGCCCGAACGTGCCGTTCGGTACGGGCGGGTAACCACCTGAGCTACCTCGCCATGGGGGGCCCTGAAAAAAGAGATGCAAATTTATATCAATTTCTTTTTAAGGCTAGAGTGGGGGTTTTTTAATTTTTTTAATACATTGATCTAAAATTCGATTGCGTAAATGGAAAAGAATAAGTTCATAGGGGAATATGGTATCAACGCTTCGAAAAAGATGCTTTTTCCATATATCGGTACAGCTTCAGGATTGGCACAGTGGTTTGCTGATGATGTAAACATCGATGAGGACAAGATCTACACTTTCATTTGGGATGGCGATGAAAACAAGGCGAAGCTTGTGTCCAGCAGAGCTAATCACCATGTAAAGTTTGAGTTTCTCAGTGAGGATGATGATCCGAATACCGTTGAGCTCCGATTGGAAATGAATGAACTCACACAGGAGGTTTTCATCAGGGTAACAGACTATTCGGACATGGATCAGGAGGAGGCTACCGAGTTGTGGGATAGTCTGATTCACGACCTGAAGGAAATTGTGGGAGGTTGATCGCAACAGCACATCTTTATCGTCCGTTATAATTTGAAAATACCGTGATGACGTATGAGGCGATTGGATAAGCTTATTCTCAAGTCTTTTTTCGGACCATTTCTCCTGACCACCCTGGTGGCGACATTCATTCTTTTGGTCCAGTACATGCTCAAGTATTTCGATGACTTTGTGGGCAAAGACCTGGGGTTCCTGGTTTTTGCCAAACTCATGTTCTATTTCAGCCTGAACATGCTCCAGGTGGCGCTTCCGCTGGGTGTTTTGGTGTCATCATTGATGACCTTTGGAAATCTGGGTGAAAACAGTGAGCTGTCTGCGATCAAAAGTGCCGGAATATCCCTGATCAGGGCTTTGAGACCGATATTCATTTTCGTTGTTTTCCTTTCGATCGGTGCATTCTTTTTCAACAACTACATCGTCCCGGCGGCAAACCTTAAGGCCTACAGTCTCCTCTACGATATCAAGCATAAAAAGCCGACACTTGATATTAAGCCCGGGGTCTTCTATCATGGTATCCCGGACTATACCATAAAGACTGCCAGAAAACTCAATGATAACAAGACATTACTGGATGTAATGATCTATGACCATACCAAACGCGATGGAAACAAAAGAGTGATCCTGGCGGACTCCTGCAAAATGTACACAATCTATAATGAGAAGTACCTGAAGCTGGAGCTCTACGATGGCACGTTTTACAGTGAAGGAGAAAAAAACAGTCAGGATCCGGCAAACCTGACCCGGACCGGTTTCGAAAAGCTGGATATGATATTCAGCCTGTCGTCATTTGATTTGAAAAGGACTAAAGAAGAGTTGTTTCAGAACAACCGGCAAATGAAGAACATTGCGGAGCTCTCCCGGGATATCGATTCATTGAATAATCAAAAGTCGGAAACACTCAATAACATGATGCGTGGAAGCACTTCATACCTGCCTCGTCATTTCAAACCGATGATCCCGCCCCCCGAAAAAGATACCGTTATCAACCAAATGCCTGTGGACATCCAATCGGCTTCAATTTTGCCTTTTAATATGCTGGATCATTTACAGGAAAGTTTGAAAAAGAGGGCTCAAATACAAGGGTCCGGTGCCCAAATACCTGGCAGAAGAAATGCAATCATGGGAGAAAATGTGTACCAACTGGATACAATGACACTGGCGGATCTTTCCGCGTTTTATACTGACCTGAAGAGCAAACGCGTTCAGATTACACAGAAATCCCTTGGTCAGGCCAGAAATTTCAAAGCGAATATTAACGGGATGAGGATCAGGATAGGCAATATGAATAGTATCATTTACAAATACACCGTTTCCAAGTACAAGAAGTACGCACAATCCTTTGCCTGTATTGTGATGTTTTTGATAGGTGCGCCCCTTGGTGCTATTATCAAGAAAGGAGGACTCGGGGTGCCGGTAATTGTTTCCATTTTCTTTTTTATCACTTACTACGTGCTTACCATGACAAGTGAAAAATGGGCGAAGGCCGGGTTTGTTGACGGTAAGTATGCTGTATGGACTGCCGATGCGATACTTTTTCCGTTCGGGCTGTTTTTTCTCCGCCAGGCCAGAATAGACGCCAGGTTATTTGACTATGACTTTTACCTGGTTGTCCTGGAGAAGATCAAAACCCGGTTGCCGAAGAGATGGATTAATTAATTCATAATTATTTGATTAAAATTTACTTATACCTAGCTTTGCGCCTTAAAATAAAAGATTAGATAAAAACTTAGAATGTATTTAACTCCAGAGAAAAAGGTAGAGTTTTTCACAGAATACGGTAAAGGAAAGCAAGACACAGGTGCTTCTGAGTCTCAAATTGCTTTATTTACTCACAGGATAAACCACCTGACGGAGCATTTGAAATCCAACAAAAAGGATCATGCTTCCAGGTTAGGTTTACTGAAACTCGTAGGGAAGAGAAGAAAATTGCTTGACTACTTGTATGAAAATGATATCGAAAGGTATCGCGCAATAATCAACAAGCTCAAGATCAGAAAATAAGAAATGAAAGGGGGATACTCAATGCCCCCTTTTTTTGTCCTTCTACTCTCATCCTTTCATAACTAACCCCAAGATTATGCTTTCTACATTTAAGCAAAAAGAATTTTCATTACCCGACGGCACAACGGTCACAATAGAAACCGGAAAACTGGCAAAACAGGCTGATGGGTCAGTGGTAGTGAAGGTCGGAAATATGATGTTGCTTGCCACCGTGGTTTCCAACAAAGAAGCCGGCGAGAACGTTGATTTTCTCCCACTATCCGTGGACTACCAGGAAAAATTTGCAGCTGCGGGAAAAATACCGGGCGGATTCCTGAAACGGGAAGGAAGACTTTCCGACTATGAAGTTTTGATCAGCCGGCTGGTTGACAGGGCGCTACGTCCGCTATTCCCCGATGACTATCATGCCGATACCCAGATGATGATATCCCTTATCAGTGCTGATGCCGGGATCATGCCGGACGCCTATGCCGCACTGGCAGCCTCAGCGGCGATATCCATTTCGGATATTCCTTTCAACGGCCCCATATCGGAAGTAAGAGTGATCAAATCGGGAGACGACTATATTGTCAATCCATCAGTCAAACAACTGGAGGAAGCTACGATGGATCTTATTGTAGCCGGTTCGATGGACAACATCATGATGGTGGAAGGTGAAAGCAGGGAGGTACAGGAAGATGAAATGATCCAGGCCATCAAAGCGGCGCATGAGGTTATCAAAATACAATGTCAGGTACAGCTGGAGCTGGCAAATGATGTAGGCGCGGCCGGGAAAAGAGAGTATGATCATGAGAATCATGACGAAGAACTTGAGGAAATGATCAAATCGTTTGGTTATGACAAATGTTACGAAGTAGCAGGGAAGAAAATTGCCAGCAAGGATGAAAGAAAGGAACAATTCACTGCTATTGAGGAAGCATTCATCGAGACGCTGCCGGAAGAGCACGAGTATGACGAATTCCTGATCAGCAAGTACTTCCATGATGTACAAAAAGAGGCAGTGAGAAATTGTGTCCTTGACAGCAGGGTCAGGTTAGATGGAAGACAAACTGATGAAATCCGACCGATTTGGTGCGAAGTGGATTATCTCCCGTCAGCACATGGTTCCGCCGTCTTTACGAGGGGTGAAACGCAATCCCTGACATCCGTGACGCTGGGATCAAAATTGGATGAGCAGATGATCGATGGAGCCATGATTGCCGGTTATAACAAATTCATCCTGCATTACAATTTCCCTGCATTTTCCACGGGTGAGGTCAGGCCCAACAGGGGTCCTGGCAGAAGAGAAGTAGGCCATGGTAACCTGGCCATGAGAGCCCTGAAATCCATGATTCCGGAGGACTCACCCTATACCATACGGATTGTTTCCGATATCCTTGAATCTAACGGATCTTCTTCCATGGCAACTGTTTGTGCCGGTTCGATGGCACTGATGGATGCCGGTATTCAGGTCAGGAAACCTGTTTCCGGAATAGCCATGGGCATGATATCGGAAAAAGGCGGAGGCAGGTATGCGATTTTGTCCGACATACTTGGAGACGAAGATCATCTGGGTGACATGGATTTTAAGGTAACGGGGACTGCCGACGGCATTACGGCCTGTCAGATGGATATCAAAGTGGACGGACTATCGTACGATGTGCTAGCTGAAGCACTGGAACAAGCCAGGAAAGGTCGCTTACATATTCTGGGAAAACTTACTGAAGCCATCCCGGCTCCCCGTGAAGATCTTAAACCAAATGCTCCCAGGCTGGTTTCAATGGAGATTGACAGGGACCTGATCGGCGCTGTGATCGGTCCGGGGGGTAAGGTTGTCCAGGAAATACAAAGAGAAACCGGAGCAACCGTGGTAATAGAGGAGACGGACAAGGGAGGACTTGTCAATATTTTTGCTGCGGATAAGGAGGTACTCGACAAGGCTCACAGCTGGATAAAAGACATCGTAGCCGTACCCGAAGTTGGAGAGGTTTATGAAGGCAAAGTCAAATCCATCATGCCGTTCGGCGCATTCATCGAATTCCTGCCAGGTAAGGACGGACTGCTTCACATTTCCGAGATCAAATGGGAACGGGTGGACAATGTAGAAGGTATCCTGGAAGTCGGGGAGGAGGTCAAAGTAAAACTAATTGAGATCGACAAAAAGACCGGCAAATTCCGATTATCCCGCAAAGTTTTGTTGCCGAAACCTCAGAAAAAGGAGAAAGCTGACTAAATTTAGTGGTGGCAGATACGTCGTGACCCGTATCCAATTACAACCAGTCACCACAAATGAGACAGCTGAAGATCACCAAACAGATTACCAATCGGGAGAGTCAGTCTCTCGAGAGATATCTTCACGAGATTGGGAGGGTGGAGTTGATTTCCGCCGAGGAAGAGGTGGAATTGGCCAGAAAAATCCGGGAAGGCGATGAAGTAGCCCTGGAGAAACTGACCAAAGCAAACCTGAGATTTGTAGTTTCAGTTGCAAAACAATACCAAAACCAGGGATTGACCCTGGGAGATCTGATCAATGAAGGGAATCTCGGTCTGATCAAGGCGGCTCAGAAGTTCGATGAAACCAGGGGTTTCAAATTTATCTCTTACGCAGTTTGGTGGATCAGGCAATCAATTCTGCAAGCCCTTGCCGAGCAGTCAAGAATCGTGCGATTGCCACTCAACAGGGTAGGGGCACTCAGTAGAATCTCCAGGGCATTTTCCGAACTGGAGCAGCAGTTTGAAAGAGAACCCTCACCCTCCGAAATAGCGCATTTCCTGAAGATGGAAACCGGAGAGGTAATAGATACACTTAAACTCTCTAACCGTCATGTATCAATGGATGCGCCATTTGTAGATGGAAAGGAAAACAACCTGCATGATACCCTGCCAAGTGAAGCAGAAGTTCATCCTGATGAGGTCTTGATGGCTGAATCCCTAAAGAAGGAAGTCGGCAGGGCCATGTCCACGCTGACGCAACGCGAATCCGACGTGCTGGGGCTTTATTTTGGGTTAAAGGGGAGTCATACGATGACTTTGGAAGAGATAGGAAACATGTTTAGCCTGACGCGCGAACGTGTTCGGCAAATCAAAGAAAAAGCTATAAGGCGATTGCGTCACGCTTCAAAAAGTAAATCTCTCAAAACATATTTGGGATAACGATCCTGACATATCTTTGCCGTTTTGGAATTAATTCCGATCATCCTTCGTTGTATCAGAAATTTATGATTTTTCTATGAGTATCGAGCAAGTAAAAGTATTAGTTATCGGGTCCGGTCCTGCGGGATATACGGCAGCAATCTACGCCGCAAGGGCCGGGTTAAAACCAGTTTTATACCAGGGGGGACAGCCCGGAGGCCAGCTGACGATAACCACCGATGTAGAGAACTATCCCGGTTATCCCGAAGGTGTGATGGGACCGCAGATGATGGTGGATTTTCAGAAACAGGCGGAGAGATTTGGTGCTGACATCCGTTATGGAATGGTAACAAGTGTAGACTTCTCAGGATGGCCGCATAAAGTAATTGTAGATGAAAGCAACGAGATAGAAGCTGAGGCTGTGATCATTTCCACAGGTGCCTCTGCGAGATGGCTGGGCCTGCCGGACGAAGAAAGGCTCAATGGCAAAGGTGTATCTGCCTGCGCGATCTGTGACGGGTTCTTCTTTAAAGGACAGGACGTTGTTTTGGTTGGCGGAGGAGATTCCGCGGCGGAGGAGGCTTCTTATTTATCAAACCTGGTCAATAAAGTAACCATGCTGGTTCGAAGGGATGAAATGCGGGCGTCCAAAATCATGCAGCAGCGGGTAATGAATGCACCCAACATTGAGATTATGTGGAACACCAACGCAGAGTCCCTGGAAGGCGAAGAAGAGGTGGAGGCAGTGAATGTGATCAACAACAAGACCGGAGAAAGATCAAGGATAAATGCAAGTGCATTTTTTGTTGCCATTGGCCACACGCCAAACACGGATATTTTCAGAGATTATCTGGATATCGATGAGCAGGGATATATCAAGACGATTCCCGGAACCTCCAAAACGAATGTACCCGGTGTTTTCGCTACCGGGGATGTACAGGACAAAACATACAGGCAGGCTGTGACGGCTGCCGGCAGTGGTTGCATGGGCGCCCTGGACGCTGAGAAGTTTCTTGCCGAAAAAGAGATTGAATTGGCAGAGTTAGCCTGAAAAGGATCATTTTGATTAAACTTAAGTCCCGGATTCCGGGACTTTTTTGTTTCCGGCAGGGGGACAATCTGAAATTACAGAAATCGAGATTTAAAAATGAAGCTAGATATATTGGCTTTTGCCGCCCATCCTGATGATGTGGAACTTTCTTGTGGTGGAACTTTGATCGCACAGGCCGCAAAAGGTTATAAAACGGGTGTCGTGGACCTCACAAAAGGAGAGATGGGAACAAGAGGAACACCTGAAAAACGTTTGGAAGAGTCCGCTGAGTCAGCAAGGATACTGGGATTATCGACCAGGGAGAATTTAGGTTTTGCTGATACCTGGTTTGAAAATGACCACGACCACCAGCTGGAGATCATAAGGATGATACGCAAGTACCAACCGGAAATAGTATTGGCAAATGCACCATATGACCGGCATCCGGATCATGGGAGGGGAGCTGCACTCGTCGAAGAAGCATTTTTCAAGGCCGGGTTAGCCAAAGTCCTGACAAAAGACGAATCGGGGAATGATCAGGATCCCTGGAGGCCAAAGAAGCTTTACCACTATATTCAGAGTGTCACACTGCAGCCGGATTTCCTTGTAGACATTTCAGATGTTCATGATAAAAAAATGGAAGCCATAAAGGCCTTCCGGTCACAGGTCTATGATCCTGATTCAAAAGAACCGGATACCTACATTTCATCGCCGGCTTTCATGAAAATGCTGGAAGCTAGGGCACAGGAGTTTGGCCATCGCATACAGGTTAGCTACGCCGAAGGATTTATACAGAATCAGTATTTGGGCGTCAGAGATCTTTTCGATTTTATTTGAGCTTCTCCGGAGTTTTTAAAAACTTCAACTCTCTCATACGGAAAAACCCGGAAAAGAATATTCTTTTTCGCGGTCCCAGTTACGTATAGCAATTAGCCGTTCCTCATTGGAGATCGGAAAATCGGGAATTTTCCAGAAATGGTTATTCACCCGGGTCAAATTCTCATCAAGCGGCTCATTCGGAAAATGCTTGTCTCTTAAGTAATGTATCAGCTTCAGTACCCTAAACCCATCGAACCATGCAAAAAACAACTTCTGAAATGAAACCGGGTCAGCGGCATTCTTACGTATTTTGGTAAGGCTATCTTCAAAATTGTGATCATCCAGGAATTGCTGCAAAATCACTGAAAATAACACATTCCCCTGATGATAGAGCTTTGGAATCGCATCCACGAGTTCCTTGACAATACCGAAGCATTTCCACGAATAGGTTTTATACGTTTCATCCGGATTGAATTGGGAAAGTGCTTTTCCCGTACCAAAAGGGACGCGATCTGAGATACGTGCGGCCGGGTAGACGCCGGTGCTGTTGATTTCTCCGAACAATCCCAGCGGTATTACTTTATGCAAAAAGTAAAAGTCTTCCCCGGCTTTTCTCCTGTTCATACCACCTTGCTTCATGTAAATATCTGATCTTACCGTGATGCAGGAACCCAGTGTTTGAAAGGCAAAGGGATAATTTGCATACCTCAAACTGTCCGTATAGTATCTCAAATGAAGCTCATACTCTACGATACCATTGTCTTCTAAAGGATGTTCATAAAACACAACGGCTCCGTTCGACGGATTTTTGTTGTAATGGACCCATATTTCCTGAATGTAATTGGGATCACAGGTGCTATCGGCATCGAAACATGCAATGATACCGGTCCTGCTTGCGGAATTGAACCACCTGCATGCCTGGTCCATTCCGATCTTCCTGGCAAGGCCCACGCCGGCATGTCTGCCCAGCAACGTTACCCTGGTCGACAAAAGGATAATGTTGTCATTTCCCTCAAATCCCTTCAGTACCGCCTCCGTTTTACTATTGATCTCTTTGACGGGATCAGGATCGTTTTCCGACTCATTGATAACCACCAATAAGATGACCTTGCATGGAACCGGATTGCATGACAGAATGGATCGGACCGGGATATCGATCCCTGTTTCCCTGTAGGAAGGCAATACAATGACCATTTCAATGTCGGAAGGAGATTGGAATTCAGGGAACAGATCATATTTCCAGGCGTACCTGTCAAAATAGATCTCACTTGTCTCGCTCATGGAGCCAATCGCTGTATGTCCCAGTTTTCTCTATTCAGATTGTATTCTATCCTGTCGTGTAACCGGTTGGGCCGACCCTGCCAGAATTCAATGCTGGTTGGCGACACCCGGTATCCGCCCCAAAAATCGGGGAGAGGGACCTGGCCTTTTTTGAATTTCTTTTTCATTTCCGTCCACTTGGTCAGAAGGAGGCTTCTGGATGTGATAACCTCGCTCTGATGCGAGACCCATGCCCCCAGCTGACTCCCATATGGTCTGCTCAGAAAGTATTTGACGGATTCAGCCGCTGATACTTTTTCGGCGTACCCGGTGACCCTGACCTGTCTTTCCAGGGGGATCCATGGGAAAAGTAACGATACGGCATTGTTGTTGTCTATTTCCAAAGCCTTCCTGCTGGTGTAATTTGTATAAAAGACAAATCCTTTTTCATCATAAGCCTTGAGAAGTACGGTTCGTTGTGATGGGATGTTATCGCTTCCCACGGTAGCCAGGACCATGGCATTGGGTTCTTTCAGTTTGAGCTCGAGTATTTGATCAAACCATATGCGAAATTGATCAATTGGAGATTTTTCAACACTGTCAACGTCGAGTTCAGCCTGTATGAATTTGTTTTGTAATTCTGAAATATTCACGAGTTTTATTAGTAAATAATATGACGGATGAAATCATTTTATTTGTTTGCAATCTAAAGCTAAAATAAATGAAGTTCAGGATCGATTTGGAAGCTGAAAGCAGTAAAGAATGGATAGACGCGGTTATGTCGGATTTTGATTCGTTTTTACAGGATCATGCCAATTGTGAACGAAAAGCAAGTGCCATGGCAATGAGCCTTGTGGCAAAATATCCAAACAGGGTGGAGATCATACCGGAGCTGATCGAAATTGGGATTGAAGAACTGGATCATTTCAAAGATGTATATTCGATTATGGAAAAACGCGGATTGCAGCTTCCACATGAAATAGGCCGGGACGAATATGTGAAACAATTGCTGGACGGGTGTCGTTCCGGGAGAGAGGAGCGCTTTATGGACAGATTACTTTTGGCATCATTGGTGGAGACTCGTGGAGCTGAGCGCTTTCAAAAGGTGTATGAACACCTGGAAGATCCGGAATTGAGGGAATTCTATCATCAGCTTTGGGCATCGGAAGCCAGACACGGAGAGGTATTCATTCGAATGGCTTTAAACTATTTTGATGAAAGCAGCGTCTATACGAGATTGGGGGAAATGACAGTACACGAGGCTGAAGTGTTGACCGAATTGCCAATTAAACCTGCATTACATTAATTATGGACTACTTTTCTTCAGACAACTGGATTGAACCCGGGCGTGGGGATCTTTTGATCTCAGAGCCGTATTTACCTGATCCCAATTTTGAAAGAACGGTAATTCTTCTCTGTGAACATGATGAAAACGGGACTTTTGGGTTTGTTTTAAATAAACCCTCAAAATCCGTTTTCAGTGATGTGATAGAGGATATTGAGAGTTTTGATGCATCACTTTTTATCGGAGGACCGGTGCAGCAAAACAGCCTGCACTTCATACACAGGAGAAGTGACCAGCTGGAAGCCAGTCGTGAAATATTGCCCGGATTATATTGGGGAGGTGATTTTGATCAGTTGATAACCCTGATTGATACAAGGCAGATCGATAAAGCCGATTTCAGGTTTTTTGTCGGATATTCGGGCTGGGATTTGGGACAATTGGAAGATGAACTAAAAATCAAATCATGGATAATTTTTAAGAATACTTCACCGGAATTGGTTTTGGACACCGAGCCTGAGCATTTATGGCAGGAAGTACTGAAAATCAAAGGTGGAAAGTTTAAAGTGATCGCGAACTATCCGCAGGATCCAAGGTTAAACTAGTCAGCTTTATTAATTTTGGATGTTGGGGTTGATTTTTGAGACAATGGAAAAAGAAAAAGTAAAAGCTGAATCAAGGGAGGAAGTTAAATCTCCTGAGGATTCGGAGAAGGTTCAGCAGGAGGCTGAATTTGAGGAGAAACAAGAGACGTCGAAGGATTCGGATGAAAAGAATGGCGGTTCAGCAAAAGCTGATCTGCCGAAGGAATCTGATGATGTAACTGCCGGAACCGGACCTGAAGATCCAAAAGATTCGGAGCAGGAAGAAATAAAGCCGGATGCTGTCCGGCCAGATGCTGTCCGGGAAGGAGAACATCCCCAACCTTCTGCGGATACAGCCCCGTCAGCCAGAGAAACAGATCAGTCCGGATCCGATGAGGATGATCCCGAAAGCGAAGGCCCTTCCAAGGATGCGACAGGGGAGGAAGAACTCCCCGTGTCTTCCACTAAAACCGCACCTGTTTCAGAGGAATCAGATGAAACAGACAAGCCCGGGCCGGCTGATGAGGAGTCGAAAAAGGAGGACCCTCATCAGGATGAAGCCAAGGATGGAGATATAGAAGATCACACACATCCCTCCACAGACCCTCCGCAGGAAACAGATAAGGAGGCCATACCGGAAGCCGCTGCCGATGACTCAAAGCAAGAGGATGTCTCCGAAAAAGAGGGTGTCTCCGAAGAAGAAAGTGAGGAAAGTGAAGCAAGTCAGGAGGAGCAGTTTGATTTCGATGAGTTTGGTAAGCAGGAATGTGTGGATTTTGTTGTGGAGCTTAACAAGGAGACGGACATGCGACGGGTTGATCGTTTGCTCAAAGAGATCAAACCCAGATACGATGAGATATTTCATGCTGAAAGGGAGCTCCGTCTAAAGAAATTTCTTGAAGAGGAAGGGAACGAGGAGGCTGATTTCGAGTTCAAGGGAGACGAACTGGATGAACGTTTCAATGATTATTATGATCTCCTCAGGGACAAACGAAATCATTTCTACAGTGACCTCGAAAAACAGAAAGAGGAAAACCTTCAGAAAAAGAACGAAATCCTTGATAAGATCAGGGAACTTGTTGATGGTGAGGAAACCAATTTCAGTATCGGCGCCGTCAGGTCTCTGCAGGATGAGTGGAAAAAAATCGGGCCTGTCCCGGCCAGTCAGAATAAACTGCTTTGGGCAAATTACAATGCTCTGTTAGACAGGTACTATGACGCCAGGAGTATCTATTTCGAACTGAAGGACCTCGATCGAAAGAAAAATCTGGAATTAAAACTGGAGCTCTGTCAGAAAGCAGAAGCCCTTGATGCAATAGAAAACATCAAGGATGCAATTCACCAGTTGAATGAATTGCACGATGAGTTTAAAAATATTGGCCCGGTCCCAAGGGAGGAACAGGAATCCATTTGGATCCGGTTCAAAACCGCATCTGATAAGATTTATCTGAAGCGTAAATCTTACGTGGAGGACCTGAAAAAGAATCTCCAGGAAAATATGGAGAGCAAGCTCAAAATGAGTGAAGAAGTTCAGGCGTTCGGTGAGTTCACCTCAGACAGGATAACGGAGTGGAACAGCAAAACAAAAGAACTGCTTGAACTCCAGAAAAAGTGGGAATCCATAGGTGGAATGCCAAGAGATAAAGCCAAGGAGATCAACAAAAGGTTTTGGTCCGGATTTAAGACTTTTTTCAACAACAAAAATGCTTTTTTCAAGCAATTCGAATCCCAGAGAGATGACAACCTCAAATTGAAAGAGGAGCTTATTGCCAGGGCGGAAGCTTTGAAGGAAAGTACGGATTGGGAACAAACGGCAAATGAATTCAAGGAACTTCAGCAGAAATGGAAAGATATCGGACCAGTCCCGGAGAAGCTCAGAAATGAGGTGTATCAAAAATTCAAGGCGGCCTGCGACCATTTCTTCGATCAGCGAAGGGCCCAGAATCAGCAGCAGAATAAAGAGTATGACGAGAATTACAAGAAAAAGCTGGAGCTCTGTGATGAACTGGAAAAAATGTCCGGGGAGGCTACTGTCAGCCTGGATAATGTTTATGATCTGATTGATCAGTACATGGATATTGGATTTGTTCCGCGCGGCGTGATCAAAAAAATGCATGCACGATTTGATGGGGTGGTCAATAAGCTGATGGAATGCGATGCATTGACAGATGAAGATAAATCAGAGTTGAAGATCAATATCCAGATCAACAGGATGAAAGGGAGTTCACATGGAGATCATAAGCTTCAGCGAAAAGAAAATGCATTGAAACGCCGCATAACGAATCTGGAGAACGATATCAATACTTATAAAACGAACATGGAGTATTTTGCTTCCTCCAAGACTGCCGATGCGATGAAAAGCGACTTCAACGACAAGATAGAAAAGGCAAACAAAGAATTGGCAGACCTGAAAAAGCAACTGAAGCTTTTAAGGAATGCGTAAAAATTCTCGCTCATCTTTTGGAAAGATCGGGTGTGAGTATACATTTGCACTCGCTTTTTTTGAAGCTGACGTTTCTTGAAATTAGCCTCCGTAGCTCAGTTGGCCGAGCAGATGACCGGGACGCGCAGTCCGGGACGCGTAGTCCGCGACGCGCAGTCTTGTTATCAGCGGGTCGGTGGAGGTGAAGAAGTGAGCTTGATTTTTTTATTAGGCCTCCGTAGCTCAGTTGGCCAGAGCAGCTGACTTGTAATCAGCGGGTCGGCGGTTCGAATCCGTCCGGGGGCTCTTAGTAGTAAACTCAGCGAAAGCTGAGTGACACAAAAAAAGGCTTCTAATTAGGTTTAGAGGCCTTTTTTATTTATGTACCGGTAAAGTTGGATCAAGTGAATCCGGCTGGATCGTAAAAAAGTGTCCCCGGAACTGTCCACGGTTTTATGGCTAAACTTAACTTTACCTTAAGGATAGATAATAGAATCAATATATAATCACATGTAAAGTTTATCTACAATATTGGGGATATAGAAGGTATCGGTTAGGATGTTGGTCATCACCTAGGGATTCTGTATTTTTCGACATCAAGTACCTCTGAATGTTAAAACAACCATTCAGAAATTTTTTTAGACAACGGAGTCAATATGAGCATTGTAGGGAGAAGAATTGTTACAATTCGAATCCAATTTCTTAAAAGTTTAACCTTAACGGTATTTCTTCCTAGTCCAATTATCGTTACAGGTTTGATAATTGAGATAATAAGAAAACAAAAACTTAGAACAAATGCTTTAATCCAATTTTGAGATGGGGGTGCCGATTGAGGATTATAGTCAGAAGGAACATAGCCCGATTGCATTTCAAGAAGCAATTCCACAGCCCTTGTGATATTAAGGCTATCAATTCCCGATTCAATAATTTGCTTCGCTTCTCGCTCTAACTTTGATTGATAACTCTCTTTGTCAGGAAAGAATACGCTAACAAATGAAAGAAGTAAAATAAACCCTGAGATAAATATCATAAACCCTGATGAAGAGTTCCATGCTCTTAATATTCTTGAGGGTCTGTTATTGTTAATCCATTTATCAAGGAGATATTTTATTTGATATTTGATTTCAAGGTCATAAGTCTCAATATCGTATTGAATGTAATCGTCATCTCCAAGATTAATTGTTAGGAAATTCTGATCTCCGTATCTATAGTTGATTTTAAACTCAAATGGATCAAATCGACCCAAATGTGGGTTTTGTAATACTTTGTCAATGGAGTCTTCAACGATTTGTGTGTCGTCTTCTGAAATTAATATGATTTCTTTGATAATGGAATTTCCATTACTATGAGGATGGGAATCATCCTTTTTTAAATAGTCAATATCTTTTCTTTCCTTTTTAAAGGATTTATCCAATAAATCGGAAACCTCAGTTAGAACATGGTTTAGTTTAAGAAAAGAAGCTTCATCTAGCAGCCAAGGACCGCTTTCTTCCCTTTTAGCTGGAATTATAATTTTTGACATTTTCCAAAAGTTTGTTCAGACCATTTTGTTGATGCCACCTAACCATTGGAGGATGGGATTAAAAGCAATACATAGAAATACCTGTTCGACAAAATAAAAATACAAAAATTTGTAGGCAGTGGAAAGTGACGTTTTCAAATCCATGTACCAATTAGAGAGAGAAAAGTTTGAAGTTGAAAATTAATTTTGAGAATTCTGGCCTCAGAAGAAATCAATAAATTCTGAAGGGAAATCTGTAGATAAGAAACAGTTTTTCTGAGAAAAATACTAAGCTTAAAAAGGTAGTATTACTGAAGTTTGTCTGCTGAGAAGAATAGGTGGAACACAAG
The DNA here is from genome assembly GCA_028278225.1 of Cyclobacteriaceae bacterium. Taxonomy (GTDB): domain Bacteria; phylum Bacteroidota; class Bacteroidia; order Cytophagales; family Cyclobacteriaceae; genus JANQEU01. The sequence continues at coordinate 1,115 of JANQEU010000093.1, read as the reverse complement.
AAAACCACCTGAATTAATATCAATCCTGAGGGTTAGATATAATTCTTTTGCTTGGTAATTATTTAAGGTTATCTTCCTTTCGGAATGTTGCCCCTGCCACCACCGGATTTATTACCAGTAGTACTTGGATAGTTGGGGTTGCCACCTTTGGAAGGTCCACCCTTAGAGGATCCGCTTTTTGAACCACCTTTTGCCATAAAATTATTTTTAAATGATCAATAAGTTCTTTGACCACAAGGATTATACCAAGAAGGGATTCCATGACAAGTTGGCACAAGATGGAATTAGCCGAAAGTTGTAATAATCTTTCGAGCTTAGCTTTTATTAATAATAAAACTTACTAGATACAATTTCCTTAATCTCCGTTTTTGATACTTTGATTCTCGTCTTCCTTACTCCGCTACTTTGAATAATGGAAGTTTCTTCAACGATCTTCTTTAATTTATTATTCAACCATGTACTATTCCATATTATCTCCTCTTGATTGGTGATTTTTTTGCAGAGAGGTTCATCGTATAATTCAGATTTATCAATTTTTAAATAAAGTCTCTGGAACCATACCATGATAAAAGAAGAGTTCGGGACTTGAGCAAACTTCGATTTTATTTTCTTAGCTAACTGAATTCTATTTTCCTTCAATTTAATACGGCTAATGAAAATACTAAGTATAGCGATAGCTGTTGGAATTACTCTGGGATTTCTAACTCCAATCTCCGTGACAAGGCTTATCAGTGTTTTTAAGTTTGAGTCTTTTTTTTTCGACTTTTCAAGAACACTTAAGAATTCTTTCAATTGTTTTTCAATTGTTCCTGAATTAGGATAGTTCTCCGAAAATAAATACAGCTGGATCAACCACTTTTGTTTGTTTTCAGCAATCCTTTTATTAACAATCCAATATCTCTTATCAGGTTTTAAGGAGCTTTTTATTATGTCACTCGAAGTTTCAGTTTTATCCGCATTTAGCTTAAGACCTTGTTCTGAAAGAATTTCAGATAGCTCTTTTGTTATTTGGTCAGCTGTAATACTCCCTAAAAATCGGGCCATAGGCTTAGTTAAAATAGAAACGTTTAAATTGACTGAGACCTATGAAAAAAACACGACGAAAATTCACATCT
>JANQEU010000086.1 GCA_028278225.1 Cyclobacteriaceae bacterium | reverse complement strand
CAAAGGCGGAATGAAATCGCTTACGGTCATGATCGGTTCAAGGAACACTTTTCTGGTCGCTTTTCTTATCATCGACCTTGTATTCGCTGTCTTTGCTGTTCTTGCCTGGATATGGGGTTTCCAGATCCTGGTATACATCGTACTTGCCTCACTCGCTGTGAACATTTTTATTCAGATTCCGATTTACCGTGATCCGAAAACAGGCGCCTCGTTCATGCAAAATGCCGTGGATGACGGGTTCGGGAACGCCATAGGCAAAAGCGAGGTTCACGCGCATAATGCGTTCCTGCGCTTTCAGGTCGTAAACAATATCCTTTTCCTCATCAACCAGTTTACAGCAGCTGCCATGATCGGGCTGAAGTACCTGTAAACCGGCAAAATATGATTTGTGCCCTGCGTCAGGTTTGTCTGATTCCTTATAAAATGCATAGCTTACCACCAAATGATCCTGACAACTGTAGGAACTCATGAATAATATTACAGCAAGTGCTCCCCGATTCGAAGAAGCGGTGTTTCCGATTCTGGACTCTTTTGCGGAAGCTGTCGCTCTTATAAATACAGAAGGCGTCATCCTTGTTGCAAACTCCGTCTTTGCTGACACATACGGCAAGCATACGCATAATTGCACTGGGACCAATGTGCTTGATCTTATTGCTGTGGATTTGCAAATGCCGGAACTTGCTGAACAGCACAAGAAAAAGATTCGGGAAATTCTTCAAACCGGCAAAAGAGAAGTTTTTGAAGTTGAAATAACAGGCAGGACCTGGAAGGTCACCATCAACCCGGTCCACTCATCAGAAAAAAAAATCACACGGCTACTCGTTATCACTGAGGACATTTCTGACAAGAAACGAGCTGAAAGTGAACTGGAAAAAGAGTGTGCATTGAAAACTGCTGTTCTTGACGAGATGCCCGGCTGTGCGGCTGTCCTGGGTGCTGATGGACGTTTGATCTTGTGGAACAAGTACGCCCGCCAGCTCGTTCTTGGAAAAAAAGAAAATCAAAGCCAGAGCATTGATTACAAAAAAATCATTTCAGCCGATGACTTTTTCCCTGTAAAGCAAAAATTCCTGGACATCCTGAATTCCGGTGCCGACGATTGCAGTGCAGTTCAAATTCACCCTCCTGGCAACAATAAAGCACAATGGGTTGCCACACGGGGAAGGCGGATTATTATTGATGGACAACGATGTGTCGTGGCTGTCGGCATGGATATCAATGAACAAAAGCGATTGGAGGAAGAACTCACAGAAAGCAAAAAAAGACTTACTTTCGCATTGGAAGCAACAAATGCCGGCGTTTGGGAATGGGATAAAAAAACCGATAAGGTTATCTGGTCAGACAGGATATGGACATTATACGGGTTGGAACCGAATAGTTTACCACCTTCCCATAAACTCTGCGAAAGCACTGTTCATCCTGACGACCGGGAGAAAACCTTCCAGACTATTATGGCTGCA
>JANQEU010000009.1 GCA_028278225.1 Cyclobacteriaceae bacterium | reverse complement strand
AACGCCATTAATTTTTCTTTCGCCTCCCGATCAAATGGAACATAGGCATCCATTTTTTCAAATGTATCCTGATCGGCTCTGGCAATCAAATTCATAGAATGAAGGTCCTGCTGATATCGTTGCAAGTACATTCTATCAGCCGGTATGAATTGTGAAATATATTTAATGCACTCGTGCAGGCCTTTTTCAATGTCAAGATGCCCGCAAATCTTTAGAGTAACTTCACGAAAAAACTCATTCTCGTTCATAACAGATTTCAATTTTTCAACATGTATTGGAGCTATCGAAACGATATGATAATTGCAATATAAAACAATTACCGTATTTGGTGAAATTATTACCATATTTGATAAAATCAAAACCGGCTGATCCACCTAAGATACTTATAAATAATAATTTAAGTATTTGGCACAACTTTTGACCTAATCATGTATAGAAACGGATTGAACATAAGAATACATCAATAGAAAATGCTTGAGATCATCGAACTTCAAATTACTGGTAACGATTCTGAAAAAGTAAAAGCCTGTCTAAAGCAACTGTTCAAACAAGTGCAAAAGGATAAAGATATAATGATCAAGGTTTATAATAAGCTCGATTTAGATAACGACTTTAGTATTCACCTGACTGATAACACTAACACGTTGGAGCAGCATGGCAGTGCGCTTGGCCAGCATCTTGTCTCGGTCTTGAAAGAATTCGGACTGGTAAACCATAGCATGTGGATTGAAAAGACAACCCAATAAATGGGCTGGTCTGCTTTCCTTTGAATTATCGTGGTGGCGTGATAGAGGATGGCTGAAGGCGAACTCCTTCAGGCAACTCGCAAACATGTCCGTTACTGATGGATTTAACAGCAAAGAACGTCTTCTCGGCAGTTGATGTTAAATCCTGTTGAAAGCAAGCAAATCGGGGGAGATAACAATGAAAATCAAGCATTACCTGTACAACGCCTTTATCATCGAATCCGGAGATAAAAAAATTGCTATCGATCCAGGCGGGTTTTTCCTGTACTATTTCAGGATGACGACGCTGATTCCAAAATCAGAATGGAACGACATCACACATATCTTTGTAACGCATGGCGATCCTGACCACCAC
>JANQEU010000098.1 GCA_028278225.1 Cyclobacteriaceae bacterium | reverse complement strand
GATAGGACAGGGGATGGTGTACAAATTACTGCGGATAGCGACGTTACCATTCAGGATCTTAGCATTCTAAGATTTTCAACGGGTATCGATTTCTCGGATGATGATACAGATGACGATGATATTATTATCGATGATTGTAATATCTATGAAAATACTACTTATGGTATATATCTTGATGAAGCTGAAGATATTACTATTTCAGACTGTAATATCTTCAACAACGATGACCAAGGGATATTCGCCTATGACGGCTCGGATATTCATATAACGAACTGTAAAATATTCGGCAATGACAATGAAGGTATCGTAATGAGAGATATCGACGGAACTAGTCAGAACCATATTGATATTGAAAAGTGTCACATTTTCGACAATGCTTATGATGGAGTTGAGCTTGGTTATTCCTCAAGTGTACATTCTTCATATGTAGAAATCGATGAATGTTATATCTATGATAATGGCGACTCTGGCATCTATATCAAGGATAGTTGTTCTTACATTTACATCTATGACTCATACATCTATGAAAACACAGATTATGGTATATATTCTGACACAACAGATACTCTTGAGATAGATACGTGTAAGGTCTTTTCAAATAACATAGGCGATACAAGCACCTACAGTGAAATCTATGCTGAAGGTGTTACTGACCTCGAAATTGATGAATGTTATATTTATGACAGCCCATACAAAGGTATTTATCTGTACAACAATGCAGTAGCTGGTTCTAGCACTAATATTACCATACATTATTGTCATATTGCCGACGCAGGAATCGGGATCGAACTCTATAATTCTGAAGAAGCGATAATAGAACAATGCCAAATCTTTGATGGAACAACAGGAATAAAGGTAACGACGACGGCTACCACATATACTGATTTCCAGATCCTCTCCAATGTCATCTATAATAACTCGGATGATGGGATTTTTATTGAAGGAAACCAGGATTCAGAAAGCCCAGGACGTTTCAATGTTCGTTTGAATAAGATATATTGGAACGGCGACGCCTCTGGCGACTACGGTGTCGATATTGCACAATATAGTACCAACGATCCATATGTCACCGTTGGTGGTGTTGATGGGGGCGGCAATACATTCGCCGGGAATTATAACGATCAAAACGCAAATGACGATTGCACATCCAATACAAATACCTGGAGCTACAATTACTATCATGATTGGTCGGGATCCGGCTCCTACTCGATTGATGGAACGGCAAGCGAAACCGATGATAATGCAGTTTCATCCCCAATAAATGCTTCTTTCGTGGAATATGATAGTAGTACTCCAACAGGTGGAACAGGAACATGGAGTGATCCTTATGGGTCGATTGCAGCAGCGCAAGGTACGAATAATGCAAATATTACAACGACTTATTGGGTCATCGCAGTTAAACACAGCACATGTGCTGAAGCAGTCTCGTTAACGGACGATGCATATGGAGAGAATTTGATTCTCCTCGGTGAACCTGCTTCTGGTGCTACGACCGCAAAGATCGATGCTACCGGGAAGAGTGACGAAGCTGTAACAATAACCACCGACAATATCGTTGTTGCCGGATTTGAAATCACTAGTGGAAGTACATCATATGATGCTGTCCTACTAACGACCAGTGATAGTGCACATGTACGTATGTGCTTCATCTACGGCAATGAGATTAACGGATCTTGGAGGAGCATAAAATTGATCAACGCAACGAGTTACGATATAATTGAAACCGTCATCATGAATAACGTTTGTGATGGTGCTAATTCACAAAATATTCGACTTGAGGAGACCGGTGGTACTGATGACGAAATAGAATACAACGCGATCATCGACAACACACTAACGGATAGTGGGAACGGCATCGTAATGTTCTATGAATGTGAATACAACGTTCTAGTTGGAAATACCTGTTACAAACAAAATAACAATGGCATCCGTTTAGGAACTAATGGGAATTATAATACCGTCACTCACAATGATTGCTCGAAAGAGGGAACCGACACAAATGCGAGAGGTATCCTTCTGAACTGGTATAGCCGATGGAACGTTATCTCGAACAACATCTGTAATGAGAATACAGATGACGGAATTCGCCTTCATGACTTCTGCAATGAGAATTGGATAATTGCAAATGAATGTAAACAAAACGATGATCACGGCATTTACCTCGATAAAATCGCAGATCCCAATGGAGGTGGTTGTGATAAGAACCTCATATCCAACAATACATTAGAGGATAATGACTATCACGGTATCTCTATTCATCACGATTCCGAATATAACTCCATTATAGACAATACCATCATTGATAATGATCGGAATGGAATCAAACTATGGGATACAACCCGGTACACATACATTATCTACAATAAGATCGGCGAGTCCGGAAAAGGCAACGGATACAATGGCATTTCGATTACAGATGACTCCAGCTACAATCTCATCATGTGGAACTCCATCGAAGACAATAGTGACTATGGTGTGAAAATAAATGACGACGGTGGAGATAGTCCTGAAAATAATGACATACATCATAACAACTTTAAAACAAATAATTCAGCTGCTTCCACAGATGAGGACCAAGGATACGATGATCATACCAACAATGAATGGGATGACGGAAGCGAAGGTAACTACTGGGATGATTGTGACACAGGATCATATGGGATAGATGGTTCTGGCTCCAATGACGACGATTATCCAGAAGATACTACTCCGTATACTCTTTGGACTTAATCTAGGAGAGATATAACAACACCACAATGGGAATGAAGGCTAATCATAGTACCACATCCGTGTGTATCTGTCAGAATTTAGTCTCATTCCTCCCAATACCTATCGAGTCATCCCAGATATTCGGAAAACTATAGCAAGTAAAAAATGGGTCATAAATAAGAAACCAATCCAAATTCATCAAGTCGTGAGGTGAATAGAATGGCAGATTTCCAAGTGTATAAAGACAAAGCCGGTGAATGGCGTTGGCGCCTTCGAGCCAATAACTATGAGTCAATTGCCGACTCCGGAGAAGGTTACAAGGAGAAGTCAGACTGTCTCCATGGAATTGAGCTCGTTAAGGAACTCGCACCAGACGCACCAGTCAATGAGATCTAGAGTAACTATGACCAAGGGGCGAAGTCGATTCCTGGCGCCGAATCAAAGTACTTGGGTTGAAGTGGAATGGTCCCCTCTCTTGGCAACGATAGATCGTGAAGAAGCTTC
>JANQEU010000096.1 GCA_028278225.1 Cyclobacteriaceae bacterium | reverse complement strand
GCGAGTAAAGCCGATAGTTGATGCTCTGGAAAAACAGGGCTGGAGTGTTTTCTGGGACAGGAACATTCCTGTTGGTCAGACGTGGCGGAGTCATATCGGTAATGCTCTTGACAATGCAAGTTGTGTTCTAGTTGTGTGGTCAAGAAATTCAGTCAATTCCAAATGGGTTCCACAGGAAGCTGACGAGGCAAATGGAAGAAATGTGTATGTGCCGATTCTGCTTGATGATGTACTTCCCCCATTGGGTTTCAGGGATACTCAGGCAGCAAATTTGACTGCCTGGGACCAGAACGAATCTGGTCCCCATTTTGCCCTGCTGAAAGAAGCAATCGCGTCATTCATCCAACGAAAGAACACAGGATCGGCGGCACCACCTGAAATCTCATCTTCAGTGAAGCCTCAACCGTCGAATGAAGAAAAAGGTATAAGACAGGGTTTTTTCCAAAATTCCGCCAGAAAAAAAATAATGATTATCGGCACAGCTGTTTTTCTGATCCTGTCAGCAGCTGCGCTATATGTTTTTTTGTTCGAACCGACAATACATACCAGCAGCATAAAAATTGAACCTCCTTCAGAAAAAGAACAAAAGCCTGCTGTACACTCACTTCCGAAAAATCGGGTTCGGGATATTGATGGAAATACCTATAAAACGGTCCGTATTGGCAACCAGATCTGGATGGCTGAAAATCTGAATGTGAGTCATTATAGAAACGGTGATCCGATTCCGCAGGTTCAGGATACCGTTAAGTGGACAAATTTAACTACCGGTGCATGGTGTTATTACGAGAACAACGCCGCTAACGGTTATGTGTATGGTAAGCTGTACAACTGGTATGCGGTCAATGATCCGCGCGGGCTTGCTCCTAAAGGATGGCACGTACCGAAAGATGGAGACTGGACAGTGCTGGAGCGCTTTCTCGGAATGAGTAGGAATGATGCTGAAAAAACAGGTAGGCGTGGTTCGATTGGAGGAAAACTGAAAGAAACCGGGACAATGCACTGGAGAAGTCCTAACGGGGGAGCGACAAATGAAACAGGATTTACAGCGCTGGCCGGCGGCTTTCGTCCCCCAAAAGGGCTGATCTCTACAGGAGGATTCTACTTCATCGGAAGTTTAGCGTACTTCTGGTCTTCGTCTGAAAACCCTGATGATCATGCATGGTATCGCCACCTCAACGCCGGTGATGCAGGAATCACTCGTGACTTAGGACATAAGAGGTATGGCATGTCAGTACGTTGCGTTCGGAATTAAATGATCATTAATCGAAAATCTGAACCCAGAATAACAAGACGCTGTCCAGATCAGGTTTAATATCATTCTAAAAATAATCAGGCTTACAAGCCTTTAGCCTGTAAGCCTTTATTCTGTATGGTGCGTTCGGAAGGAGTCGAACCCTCAACCCACTGATTAAGAGTCAGTTGCTCTACCACTTGAGCTACGAACGCAAAAACCTGTTTTTTCTATTTATTCAGC
>JANQEU010000055.1 GCA_028278225.1 Cyclobacteriaceae bacterium | reverse complement strand
GATGCGACGTTGGCGATCCAGGATAATTTAGATGCGACCAAGGAGTTGAATCTACAGTTGAGTGGGATCAGCACAGCGACGACTCGAACGTTGACGGTACCGGACATTGATGGCACGATTGTTTTGGACAACAATGGTATAAGTGCTTTGACTACCGATGAGATCAACCAATTGGAAAACATAGGAACAGAGACAATAAGTGCTTCTTCGTGGGGGAATGTGGCTGCCATGGATCAGGACGTAGCAACTGCATCTACCGTATCTTTTGCTCAAACGGACGTTGACAACCTGCGTCTGGATGGTAATACGCTTTCTTCTACTTCCGGAGCAGTAAACATATCGGCCACACTTGGAGCGACATTACGTTCCGCAGGCTCTGGGACAATCGGTATTGGTGATGATACCGGTACGGGTGATATAGATCTTGGAACAGGAGCCGCCGCCAGAACTATTGATATCGGGAATGCCACTGGAGCCACAGCAGTTAATCTGGATGCCGGATCGGGTGGGATTACAGTTGATGCGCAGGCTTCATCGTTGACACTTGATGGACATACCGGTGTAACGATTGACGCCAGTAACAGCGGAAATGTTAGCATAAATTCCGCTGGTCTTATCAATATTGGCAATGACGCGGATGCACAGAATATCAATATAGGTACTGGAGCAGCCGCTAGGACAATAACAATTGGTAATACAACCGGGGCCACTCAGATAGATCTTGACGCGGGAACTGGAGGAGTAAATATTGACAATATCAAAGCTGACGGGAATACCATCTCGGCAACTGATACGAATGGAGACTTGATAATTTCTGCCAATGGCACAGGAGATGTTATTCCAGGAAGTGATAATGCTTACAGTCTTGGAACAACCACAAATCGCTGGGTGGATGTATGGGCGGTAAATGGTACTGTCCAAACATCGGATGAGAGGCTTAAAACAAATGTTTCCGAGCTTGATTATGGTTTAACAGACGTTGAAAAGCTTCGGACTGTAGCATATAACTGGAAGGATGACAGCGATGGTCAGACAAAATTGGGACTTATTGCCCAGGAAGTGCTGGATGTTATTCCGGAGGTTGTAAATGTTGGAGACGATCAGGCGAAAACTCTGGGGATTCGATATTCAGATCTAATACCGGTCCTCATCAAAGCGATCCAGGAGCAGCAGAAGATTATCAATCAATTGATGGCTGATATTGACGGTGAAAAATCAGATAAGGAAATACTGAAAGCGGCATTGGATAAGCAGATGAAGCTTTCGGAAATGCACATGGAACTCATGATGAAACTTCAGAATGAGAACATGGAAATGAAGAATGACCTTGAGGATATCAAGGCGATGTTAGGACTTAAAGCATCATTGAATGATAAATAGACTTCTTTTCATATTTGGATTGGGTCTGTTGGTCATATATGGATCAAAAGCCCAAACACTTTACATCCAGGATAGTGCCGTGGTGTTTGTTGGAGACAGTGCCATTGTCAATTCCACTGGATCCGCTGAAAATAATGGGCGAATTGAGAATAACAATCAATTTATAGTGGATGGAGATATCCAAAATCAAGGTGATTTCTTCAACTTAGGAAATATCAGCCTTTCCGGCGATTGGGTAAATTCAGGCATGTACAATGGGACAATGGGTGGATTTACAATGACCGGAGATGACATGCAGCGTGTATTCAACAATGATTTACTGATTTCGGAATTAATTATTAACTCCAATGATACAGTCGTTTTGGAAGGGAATATGGTTGAAGTAGAGGATTTAATAGATTTTCGAAGTGGAGTATTGAAGACTGCCGGATCAAATCAGTTGATCATTGATAACACGGCAGATGTACGGGTTCCAACGCCGGGTTCATCTTATTTTGAAGGGAGGTTGATCCTGGAAGGGGGATCGGAACTCACGGACGCACCAGATGAAACAGATACTCAGTTTAAACTATTTCCATTAGGCGCGAATGGAAGATATGCACCAATTACATTCTCAAGTATTCAGGAAAATGATTTCTACCAACTCGCAGTTACATTCATCACTCCTAATTCTCGTGTTCCGGAGCCCGATTCCACATTAATTGGTGTCTCGGATGAAAGTTTGTACCATGTTGAAGTGGTGACACCTGGTATCGAAAGTGCTTTGGTTGAAGTTGGATTTGTCGATGAGAATCTGGATGAATCGAGCTTTACATTAATAAACCCGATAAACGCAGATATTAAGAGCCCGGTAGTTGCTATTGCCACGGCTCCGGAAGGTCCGTTTACAACTTTAGGAGGAGACACATTGACTTTCGAGACCATTATCAGTGAAGAAGAGTTATTCCTTGCAGATGGGATAGATAAGTACGTGGCAGTTGCACTGGCTCCCAGAATACCAGATCACGTAGATGTTTTTATCCCGGAAGCTTTTTCGCCTGTCGCTTCAGACCCGATAAACAGGGCATTGCGCGTGTTTGGGATCGGTATTCGGGAGGACAATTTCCGGATGGTGGTGTTCAATCGGTACAACAATGTCGTTTATGAAACTACGGAGTTAAATGAGGCTACTTCCATAGGCTGGGATGGCAGGCTAAAAAACGGGAATGACGCCCCAAGGGGTTTGTATTTCTGTGTTGTAAACTTATTAAGGGAAAATGGAACTCCGGAAGGATTACCGGAAAGCTATAAGAAACCTGTATATTTAGTAAGGTGATTCGAAAGCTGACGATATTATCAATTATTACCCTGCACATGTTTTCATTGCGGGCCCAGGAAACTCAGTTTTCCCAGTATTATACCGCAAGCCTTTATCTGAATCCGGCATTCGCCGGGGTTTATGGCAGCCCCAATTTCAGTCTGAACTACAGGCAGCAACAACCAGGGGCCCTTACGAAGGATGTCCTGATGCAGGCGTCGTTCGTTTTTCCCATAACTGTTGGCGACTTTAGCGAACAAATTGGCGGAGTTGGCGTAACCGCTTTCAATAGTCAAAGGGGATTAAACGGGATTGAAGAGATCACAGGATTTTATTTGTCTTATGCACACAATTTCGAGTTGGGTATCGCCAGTCCCGATCTTATAATAATTGCCGCCCAGGGGGGCATGGAAAACGTTAGCGCTACTTTTTCGGAATTGAGCTGGGCCTCTCAATATAGCCCTTATATAAGTTCCGGCTACGATTCATCCCTTCCAATCCCGGTGACGGAGTTTGACGAACGTTCATCCAGTATTGTAGCTAATGCAGGGATTATCTATTTCTACAACAGGGAGAGAAACTATTTGCTCTATAGGTACAGTGCTTTTTCAGGTCTTTCAGTAACTAATATTAATCGTCCGGATAAATCTCTTAACAAAGACAATCAATATATCCCTCCAATCCTTTACAAATATCACGGGTCGATGGAATTCAAGTTGGGCAGTCTATATTTGATGCCTTCGATTTTAGCTCTTTTTCACGCTTCGGATTTCCTGTTTAACGGTGGTTTTTATGTGTCCTATCCGACGGAGATCAACAGAGGATTTTCACTTGACTCGCGCGGGTTGGAATTGATATTGGGAACCTGGTACAGATTCAGAGATTCATTCATATTCATACTGGGATTTAATAATGATCAGGTGGGAGCCAGGATTAGCTACGATTTGAATACACAGATACTTGCCAATCAGGCCAATGATTTAAGAGGTATCCAGCAACCGGCATTTGAAATATCCCTGCAATACAACCTCAACAGAAGCAGTAGACTGAGAAAAGTATCGAATCCCCTATTTTAAAGCGTCAGGTAGATCTTCAGGACCTGTCCAACTGCGATCTCCCTTGTAGTCATGTTATTGATCTCCATGATGAATTCCTCTGGCAGGTTGTATTTCTGTGCGATGGATTCCAGGGTGTCCCCTCTCTGAACCGTGTAATTCTTTAACCCGGTATCGACGGAAGTATTTAACTCAACCAGCATCTTCAATAAAGGTCTTTTATGCATCGGATTTCTGACCCTGATAGGTTCGAATGCATTAATAGAATTTTGGGTGATCCCGTTCAAAGCTTTCAACTCGTCAACCGTGGTGTTAAAGTGATTTGCAATGCTGAACAAGGTGCCTTCCGGCCGGATCAGATATACAATGGGTGGGTCATAATCGATTGGACCACTAGACTGTAGTTTTATCTCCACACGGCGATTGAACTGTCGCCCATAGCGGCTGAGGTTTGTCGTGACCGGCTTGTACAACCCATGGAAATTAATGATGATGTGGTTTGGAGAAACACCAAGATTCACCAGTTCCTGATAGGCAATTTCCGCTCTCCTTTTACTTAGATCCAAATTTAATTGTTCTTGTCCAACGTTGTCTGTATGGCCGTTGAGTTCGATTTTGATGGAAGGGTCGTTTTTGTAGACATCTGCCACCTCCTGTAACGTAACTTCTCCTTCGGCTCGCAAAGCGGTTATTCCGGAATTATAATAGATTGCCGTTTCAACTTCATTTGTAAGTATGTTTTCAACATATCCGGTGACGCTCAGGTCGCGAATGAAAAAACTCTCCGCGAATTTTTCCTGTTCAGTATCTAATGAAATAATCTGATAGTTCTTGGAAGGTATATTTTCAAACTCAAACCTTCCAATAAAATCGGTGTATGTCTGATATTCCACCTCGCCGCCCGGTGGCTGAACGCCTAAAGGGATATTGTCCATTGGCTTCCCCGTGTTCTCATCAGTCAGTTGTCCGGAAATTGTGATATATGGATAATTGGTTGTATTGTATCTCATCAAATTATCAAGAATCGACTTTTTTGGAACATCAATAGCCTCCGCAAGGAAATTGTCACTGATCAACCGGGCATTGGCTGTTCGATGTTCTGCTATCCTTTGAACAATAGCTTTATTGTCCTCCGGCATCCGGTTTACAAGACGATAATCCAATGTCTTGGCCCTGTACCTTCCATTTACATTTTCCAGTGAGCGTATAAAAACTATCCTGTTCCACACTTGCTTAATAGATATTGGCGCATTGTTATAGTGGTTAAGTGCTGCGACTACACTTTCATACGGGATTTCACCTCCCTTCACTTTCCTGGCCAATAACTCGACATATTCCTTTTCCTGTTTGGGTAAAGATCTGTAGTAATTATTATCCGTGGTGATAAGGGATCTGTTTGTATAGGCAGCATTTATATATTGAGCTCCAATATACCGGTCAATACTTAACTGATCTTCAGGCGTCTGGTTTTGATAAAATTCAGCATCTCCCGGTTCCAGGATATCTGATTCACTTTCACCTTCAAGGGCAATTTCCTTGCCTGAACTAACCACAGTGGGTTCTAACAGGATGCCGGCGATCTGACCGCCGCCGCTGGTGGTGTTGCTGGCACCTGTTCCACTTCCCCCGGCATCCGAACCGGGGATTGTTGCAGATGCGACGGCAGAGGAAGCCACAACGAAATCTTCTTCTCCTGTATCCGGGATGAATCCGGGTAGCTTATTTGCCAGCCAATCATCTGACGAAACTTCCACGAATCGGTTCATTCGTTCAACATTATCCTCTTTTGTGATGAGTTCCCTGTCATCTGTTCCGGACAATTCAGTTAGAATGGCGTCAATGGAATTCTCCGTCTCATAAGAATTTCGTATTTGTGATATTTCCGGTTTGGTGAAGTTGACTTCGGCATAGTATAGGTCTGCCACCGGCAGGTTGTTAATCAATTTTGCCAAAATTCTATCAGCACTATTTCTCTGGACACTGTTGAGAAGGCGATAGAATGTTCTGTCCGATTGTGTGATTTCATTATCCAGATTTTGCGGATCTGCAAGGACAAAGGCTGACGCAATGTTTTCCAGCGCCGTCAACTGATCACTATCCAGATTTTGGAAGAAAATTCTGTCATCTTCGGTCAATTGAAATTTTCTGTCTTCAGCGAGGGTAATGACTTTTTCCTTTATCGCCTCATTCAACTTCTCACCCCCCTGATCTCTTAGAAATAGCTTTGAATTGGGCCTCAACGGCAACATATTAAGGCTTTTCTTCTGAGTGAAATATTCCTGAACGATCAGGTCGATCTGTTGTCTGTCCTGTGAGGAGTATGTCGGATATATATCCGGCACAAACTTATTCCGGTCAGCGTCATTGACCCGATAAGCTACAATCTGATCCACTCTTTCCCGCTTGTCTTTATCCAGATTACGATAGTAGAGACGTGTCTCATCATCGAAAGACACTCCAAGAGCCAAATCCTTCTGCTCCAGCCTTGTAAAGATTATTTGATCGACTTTCTCTCTTTCCGACTTTCCGAGTTGCCTGTAATAGAACTCATCTTCGACACGCAACGATCTTAACTCCCCCTGCGTCATCTTGCGATAACGCGCATTTACAATACGATCGACCTTTTCTTTATCATCCCTCGAGAGCCCGTTATAGAAGGAGAGCAATTCCTGGTCCAGCACTGCATCGGTATTGGCGATTTTGTTTGCCAGAAACTGTGAGATTAGCTGATTGATGCGAATTTCATCAGGCGTATCAAATTCATAGTCGTTTGAAAAAAGTGAATTACGACCAGCCACGGCCTCATCCACTTCGATTTCAGCGATAATCGGATCTTCGTCCTTTTCATTGATGAATCTATATACATCAAACTTACCTTGTCCACCATCTCTGTTGGAAGATATGTATCCATAATCCTTACCTATAACCATGAAACAATCGTCCTGACTTGAGTTATATGGCGCATCTACATTGAATATTTCAGGTCTGTCAAACGATTGTCCTTTGGCCATAAAAACATCAAAGCCCCCAAAGCCTCTGTGCCCTGTGGAAGCAAAGAACAGGGCTTTGTCATCTGCATAGTAAAATGGAGAGATTTCATCAAAACTCGTATTGACGTGAGTTCCCATGTTTATGGGTTGCCCCCAGTTGTCATTTGCTGAAGAAACACTGTACCAAATATCAAATCCACCTTGTCCACCAGTCCTTTCACTGGAAAAAAACAAGGTATCACCGGTACTTGTAACCGACGGATGTTTACTGTTGAAGCCCACAACATTGATATTTTCATTTAGTGGCACCGGCTCCTGCCATCTTCCGTCCACCATATCACTTTTGTAGATAAAACATGTCCCTTGTTCATCATTGCAATGGGTATAATAGAATTTGGTGAAATCAGCATTGTAGACACCAGCACCTTCTCCCCACTTGCTATTAAAAAACCCATCAAACCTGTCCGGTTCTGTTACTTCTTTCCAGCCACCCGGACCGAGTTCAAACCTGAACAGGTCGGCAAAGGATTCACCAAATTTGTAATCGATCAGGCTTCCTTTTCCGGATCTCCTGCCCGAAGAGAAAACCAGGGAAGAATCATGATCATGTATATAAGCTCCGTAATCATTGAATTCTGTATTTATGGGGGCGGGAAGAGCTTCAAACTGGCGATGTGGTTTGGTTGTGGCATTGAGAGTCAAACGGCAGCCTTCCATTTCAATGCGGCCCTGCTTATAATATACCCGATACCTATCATCCTCATTCAAACCGCTGTTTTTCATGTCGCCGATAAACCGGTTCAGTTCAATCAAAGCTTCATCAGGTTTGTTGTTCACTTTTTTCATGACGCCATAATAGTACCGGGCAAGGGGGAATGATGTTGAATTTGAATTTGCTACTTCACCATAATAGAACTCCGCTGTTTCAGTATCAAAGGTCAACCTGTAGCTTTCCCCTAACTGGTATTTTGCGCTGACTAAATCGGGATCTCTCTTGACAGCACTCAGATAGTACTCGATGGCTTTAAAATATTGTTCATTGTTGAAGTACCGATCTCCCTCAGCTTTAACCATTCCCGGAGTCTGGGCGTGAAGCCAGCAGGCCGACAGTAGCATAATTAAAAGGTTGGTCAACTTTTTCATGTGTCTAAAGTCAATTTCTTCTTCAATGGAAATTGCATGAATCGATGTCTATAGTCGGTTGATTACATGATTACACCTGTTTCATGATCTTTTCCCTGTTCCAATTAACATAAACGATCCCCAAACCAGTGGATCATCATATTCTTTTCTTATTTGATCCTGAGCATTCTTCAAAGCCTTACTAATATCAACCTTTCGGCCATAATTCTCATAAAAATAACCCATCATTTTTTGAGTGGCGATATCA
The DNA here is from genome assembly GCA_028278225.1 of Cyclobacteriaceae bacterium. Lineage (GTDB taxonomy): Bacteria > Bacteroidota > Bacteroidia > Cytophagales > Cyclobacteriaceae > JANQEU01. The sequence continues at coordinate 196,934 of JANQEU010000055.1, read as the reverse complement.
TCTACTTCCGCTATACTGATAATAAGGTTCTTGGCACCAGCCACCATAAACGCTCTTTGCAGTCCGAAAACCCCTTCACCATTCTCCACTGTTCCCAGTCCCGTGTTACATGCGGACAGCACCACAATGTCTGTCTTGTCAAGATTTAAGTTCATGGCTTCAAAAGCTGTAAGCACACCGTCATTAAATGGATCTGCCGGATTGCCGTTGTTGTAAGAGTTCAGGGCGTCTTCCACACCAGCAAGGTAAATGCCTGATTTGAACAACGGGTGGGACTGCTTGGGCAGCAATTTGGTTGTAATAGCATCCTGATCATCGGCAAAAAACCCGTGGGTGGCGATGTGGAGTAACCTGGGCTGATAGTATGATTTGATTCTGGCTTCCGTAGCCTTTTCTTCTGTGAATGTACGCACATCCCAATCACCCTCGGACTCCAACAGATTTTGTATTTGGGTCACCTCAACTTTTGAGCCCGGAAGCTGGTTTAGCACGGACTCCCGCTTTTTGAGGTTGAATTTTGGATTGCCTACCAGATAAGCTCTTTTATATTCAGCGGGTTCACTTTCGTCTTTTAGCAGATCACTGCAATTAGTTATCAGGCTTACGTAGTATTTGTCAAACAGGAACGAGTTTTTTGAATCTCTGAAAACATTGGGATTTACTTTATGATAAATACCATCGGGTGAAAGGTATACCTGGTTAATACCCTTTAGCTTCTTGTCAATGTCTTTCCAAAAGTATTTATAGCTGTCCTGATCGTTGAGATGGTATTTTAGCGAATTGCTGTAGAATAAGTAATGTACTTCCTCCAGGTTGAAGCCATTTTCTATCACCACATATTCAAGGGGGGCATTTCCGGATTTCATGATGATAGCCAGATATTCACTATCATCGCCAAATCCAAATGCAAGATCTTCCTCTATTTCATTTTTGTCAAATTCTCTTACTTTCAATATTTCGACTATTGCTTCACCAGGTTCCAGGGCAGCTTGGATATCCTTCCAGGTCAATTCGGCATTTCGGACGATATCAAACTGACCTACCTGGCCAATGATTTTCTTTTCCAGGAGATCGATTTCATTTTCGAGGTCGTCAACATTCAGTCCATACTCAGCCATTTTGGCCAGACCTACGTGGTAATATCTCACCAGGTCATTCTTTAAACTGGTCCATTTTCGAAAGTCCTCTATCAGTTCCTGATTACCACTATTCAGGATTGATCGCCTCTCTTTTTCAGAGGCATTGAGCAATATGGCCTTTGTCTGGATTTGATTATTAAGAATATAATTGATCAATTCAGGCTTTTCATCGAGGAGATCCAGCGCAATGTGATTGTATCGTTCAATGTCATACGTTATGGTACGATAAAAAGCCTGGCGCTCATTTTCCGTTAAGGCCGGGAAGATACTTGTGATCTGACTTTTCTGGATCTCAATGGATTGCCTGAAGAAATCCTCAGCCACGTACAAGTTGCGACTTTCGTAGTAGTACAAGCCGATATTTTCAAGAGACCTGGAAAAGGATGGATGGTTTTTGCCCAGCGTCTCTTCCCTTATTTCCAAAGCCTCCAGGTACAGTCCTTCAGCTTTTTCAATATTCCCTTTTCTGAAGAGCAGCATACCATAGTTGTTAAGTGTGGTAGCGTAATGGGGGTGTTTTTCACCGTAGATGACTTTGTCTAATTCAGTTACTTCCCTGTAGTGCACTTCTGCGTCATCATACAATCCCAGTTTGCTTTCGGTACTTGCAAGATTATTCAGGCAATCTGCATAAAGCGGGTGATTTTTGCCATGGACCTTTTCATAGACCTGAAGCGCTTCAGAGAACAGTGTTTTGGCTTTATGAAATTCCTCTTTTTTATCTGCAATAGCAGCTAAATTGTTCACCGAAACCGCATAAAAACTGTGATCCCGCCCAAGAATGCGGATACTCATTTCATATACGCGGGTGAAATATTCCTCTGCTTTGTCAAAATTCCCCAAATGCTGGTATAAAATGCCAAGGTCATTGTATGTCTTTATGAGCAATTGTTCGTCAAGGTTCGGAATGCCCTGCTTTATCTTTAGCGTTTCCAGCAAAACACTCTCGGACTCAGCGTATTTTCCTTCTACTTCGTACAATACACCCAGGCTCTCCATTCCCTCTGCATATTCCAGAATATAATCCTCACCCAGCTTTTCATAAATATCGACAGAGGCCAGAATGTACTCCTCCGCCTGTGAAAAGGCTCCGTTCTTGATTAGAATCTCGCCAAGTTTACCACATATTTCCGCATACTCGGGGGTATTTTCGTCATGGATCAGATTGATTATGTTGTGAGCTTCCGTGTAAAAATTATAAGCTTCCGAATATTCACCAACCAAATTGAAGAAAGAGGCCAGATTACTCAGGGCAACGGCATAGTCATGATTGTTTTTACCTATATTGGAGCCTATTACATTTATAGATTCCTCCAGGAAAACCTTAGCCTGGTCATAGTTCCCAAGATCCTTCAGGACACCACCAAGGTTTTGCAAAGCCCTTGCGTAATAAATGTCAGTGGTCCATCCCCCTTGTCTTTTGATGTTAATTCCTTCGACCAAAAATTTGCGTCCGTTTACCAGGTCACCGTTTTCAGAATGGGCATATCCGAGATTGCAGACTACATTACTGTACTCAAACGTTTGGGTGCCTGATCCGGTGTCATACATCTCTCCCAGGATTTGTATAGCCTGCACCCAATTTCTTTTATCCAATGCATTTTCCGCATCTTCAATCCTGCTAACCGGCTGCGGTTGTCCCAACGTAACCGAAAAGATCAAAAGCCCGCAGGCGACTAACAGGCACTCCTTGAGTGAAAAGTAAATATGAGTTCTAAAGGAAGTATGCATTTGTCAACATCCGGCATTTAAATTGTTACTGGTTGCAATTAGTAGTTTCAAGAAATTCGACAATAATAACAATTCAGTTCATAACACAATGGAGATAATCCATGACCCACTTTCCAGCCGGAGTTCTTAACAATTTGCCAATTTAACGGAAAAATTACATTTTGGCAGTCACAACCTGTGCTTAATGGCAAAGCAAAGGCCATTGACAAATAATTTTTAGTTCTATCTAGTCTAACGAGGCTTTGGTGAACAAAGTGCGATTTTTTCTGCGAATAACAACCAAATGAATTAATTATCGTAATATTGCAATATGGGGATTACAAAGACTGATCTGTTTACCGATGAACAAAATGAACTGGCGGTCATAGCCAAGGCCTTTGCTCATCCTGCGAGAATCGCCATTATTGAACATTTACTAAAATCCAATCAGTGTATAAACAGTGATTTGGTAGAGGAATTGGGCTTGGCGCAGGCGACGATATCACAGCATCTGAAGGAACTGAAAAATCTGAATATCATTGCGGGAACGGTAGAGGGGGCGTCCATGTGTTATTGCATTGACTCCGAGGTCTGGGAAAGCATCAAAAAAAGATTTAATGACCTGTTTGAAAAAATTACTTTATCAGATTGCTGCTAAAAAAAATTTGTTATTATTAATCGTAATATTGCAATATAATGATAGACGCAAAACTTTGGGTGAAAAACTTTAACGACAGTCTTGTTTTTTATCGGAATCTACTTGGAATTCGACCCACGGTTTTCACTCCACATATGATTCAGTTTAAGGATCAAAATATCTTTCTGACTCTTTTGGAAGGAGCAGAAACGAGTATGAACGCTGCTTACATATTAAAACTTGAGACCTCAAATGATGTCAACCGGACATTCCATCGAATTAAAAGATTCTTAAAAAATGTGAGCGCTAATCAGACCTGCAAGGTTGTTCAAAACAGCTTTGGAGTAGAAGATCCCGACGGGCATAAGTGGATTGTCACATCATCTGTTCGAAGGGACTTCCCGGAGATCTCTTTTGGTCAATGCTATTTGGCGTCACATCAGGAAACTATTATACACTAAACATAATTTTTATGGAAAATCAACTGAAATTTCATTTGGGACTGAATGTTTCGGATATTTCCCAAACCGTTAAATTCTATGAAAAACTCTTCAATCAACCACCGAAAAAGGTCAAAAAAGATTATGCAAAGTTTGAACTGGAAAATCCCGGTTTGGTTATTTCATTTATTGAATCGAAAGCAAATGTCAGGGATGATTTTGGACATTTGGGATTCAGGGTCAATTCCGCAGAGGAATTAAAGCAGAAAAAGGAATCTGTGCGGGACCTGATCGAGATCAAGCTCGAAGAAGAAAATACAGCGTGTTGCTATGCCAGACAGGATAAATTCTGGATAAATGATCCGGATGGATATGAGTGGGAGGTTTACCATTTTATCGAAGACGTCGGGCAAAATGATCCGAAATATTCGGCTTCTCCCTGCTGTTAAATCTGCGCAATATTCCGTTCAGATTTGTTAACACTTAAATTCCAATATTTACTTTTAAAAATGCGATGTTTGAATCCATGTATCCTGCATTAGTTGATTACCTCGATCGTGCCAGGGATTTGGTGAAAAGAATTCCATTGGAGCGGAAATCATTGTTGGACAACCTGGCGGCATATATTTCATCGAAAGAAGACGGGATAGTGCAACTTGTATTCATTTGTACGCATAATTCTCGCAGGAGTCATATGGGTCAGCTGTGGGCTCAGGCTGCTTCGATGTATTTCGGATTGCAAAATGTACGGACATACAGCGGTGGTACTGAAGCCACCGCTTTCCATCCCAATGCCGTCGATTCATTGAAAAAAGCGGGAATAAACATCAGTGGCTCAAATGCGACAAACCCGAGGTATATCGTTCGTTTAGGGGAAAAGACAGAACAAATGAATGTATGGTCAAAAAAATACGATGACCCATCAAACCCAACAGAACATTTCTGCGCTGTTATGACATGCTCGGATGCGGATGAAGCATGTCCCTTCATCCCCGGATCGGAAAAAAGAGTACCGCTGCGATATGAAGACCCAAAATCGGCGGACGGTACCCCCGGTGAAAAAAGAGTTTATGATGAAAGAAGCCTTCAGATCGCAACTGAAATGATGTATGTAATGAAAAAAGCTTCAGAAGCCAGGTAGTTTATTTATCTGCGCATTGAATACATCTTGTGCTTTCCGGCATGAACAACAGTCGATTTATATTAATGTCTTTACCGCATCTTGTACACATTCCAAACTTATCAGTGTCGTAAAGAGACAACCACCTTTCCAAAGCCTTCAGTTTCTCTTCTGAAGACCGGATATTAGCTTCATCAATTGCTTTGTTATTGATGTAGTCCATCCTGCTCAATCTGCCTACGGCACTATCCAATCCCATGGGTTTGGTTGCAATATACAGTTCTTCCAGCCTGGCTTTCAACTCTTCCATTTTCACATGGATTTTTTCCTTTACTTTTTCTTTTTCGGTCTCGTTCATTGTTCAATATTACCAGTATATCTTAAAAAACGTTAAATATTACCATTCAGGTAATTAGGTTTTCACTTTTGGGAAAGGGGGGTATTTTTGCAGCCCTAAGGAGCAGAAATTCAAAAACAAATTTAGAAAATGGAGAATGTAGTAGCGCAGGATATTAAGAAGGAGCACCAGGAAAAAATTAAGAGGGTAATAAAAGAAGTGGGCAAAGTTGTTGTTGGTCAGCAGCATATGGTCGACAGATTGCTAATAGGGCTGTTCACTCAGGGTCATATCCTGCTCGAAGGAGTTCCCGGACTGGCAAAAACATTGACAGTGAATACGCTGGCGGATGTACTACACCTGGATTTTCAGCGAATCCAGTTCACTCCGGATCTTTTGCCTGCTGATTTGATTGGCACCATGATCTACAATCAGCAGAAAGCGGAGTTTGAAGTCAAAAAGGGGCCAATTTTTGCGAATATGATCCTTGCTGATGAGGTGAACCGTTCTCCGGCGAAAGTACAATCGGCGCTACTTGAATCGATGCAGGAAAAGCAGGTCACCATTGGCGAAACAACTTTCAAACTTGACAGGCCTTTTCTGGTAATGGCCACCCAAAACCCCATTGATCAGGAGGGAACGTACCCGTTACCTGAAGCTCAGGTTGACCGATTCATGCTCAAAGTACACGTGGGGTACACGACGAAAGAGGAGGAGATAGAGATAATGAGGCGAATGTCGAATATGGCATTTGATGCCAAGCTGGAAACATTGCTTACCAAGGAGGACATTTTTGCTATCCGTGAAGAGATCAACCAGGTGGCTGTATCCGAATCGCTGGAACGATACATTATCGAGTTGGTTTTTGCCACCAGGAATCCTGACGAATATCAACTCAAGGATGAAGCTCATTATATCCAGTTTGGAGCTTCTCCAAGGGCTTCAATCAACCTAAACCTTGCCGCTAAGGCTGTTGCATTTTTCGATGAACGCGACTACGTGTTACCGGAGGACGTAAAAGAGATAGCGGATGATGTCATGAATCATCGAATACTGCTTAATTATGAGGCCGAAGCAGACGGTGTGACAACCCACGACATCATTAAGTCTATTTTAGGCAAAGTACAGATTAGTAAATAATCCGTTAACATTCAATTAACAAAGGAGGCGCCAATCCCCCGTCTCTTAACATTCCGGTAAATGATATCATATTGTTTTAATGATATGGTAATGTTGGTCGAATAGGCAATTAACACTCAGGATTGAAATTTGCCCAAGACTTTAAACCACACTCCAAATCAAACTTTAACATGAAAAACTTATTAACTCTATTAACCATAGCGTCTATGATGCTATTTATTGCTTGCGGGGATGATTCGTCCACAGTCGTAACTCCGCCTACAGTTTCGACAAGTAATACAGGAGGGGACATCCAATCCGGCACTTCCGCTGACATAGAATTCAGTTTCAGCGCAGAAGCAGGATTCGCATCGTCAACCGTTTCAGCTACAAATGGAACCGCGACTGTTTCGGCTGATGGAACTGCTGGTGCTGACTCGGGAACAATCACGGTTTCATATTCTGCAGGAAGTACCACTGGCGCAGGATCCGTTACGCTTTCTGTCACGGATGAAAACGGCAACTCAGCCGAGGCAACTGTCATATTCAATGTTTTGGAAGAAGTTACGACCATCACAGTTGCTTCAAATATCACTTCTGATGAAACCTGGGAGACAGGCAAAACCTACATTCTTGCAGGACGAATTGCAGTAGAGGATGGTGCTACACTTACCATCGAACCAGGGACTGTCATTAAAGGTGAAGCCGGGACAGGATCCAATGCTACTGCACTACTGATCGCCAGAGGAGCAACCCTCAATGCAGTTGGCACCGCCGAATCGCCCATTATATTCACGTCTGTTGCAGACGAAATCGAACCGGGTCAAATTGCAAGCCCTAATCTTGATCCTGACCTGAACGGTCTTTGGGGAGGTTTGATCATCCTTGGGAATGCCAGGATTTCAGCGGACAATGAATCGGAGCAAATCGAAGGGATCCCCGTATCTGATTCAAACGGACTTTATGGAGGAACAGATGATACTGATAATTCAGGTACCATCCAGTATGTATCCATCAGGCATGGCGGCGCTAACATTGGAGAAGGTAACGAGATCAACGGACTCACTTTGGGTGGAGTTGGTTCCGGGACAACAATTGACCACATTGAGATCGTGGGAAATCAGGACGATGGGGTTGAATGGTTTGGCGGTACTGTAAATGTGTCCAGCGTACTCGTATGGAACGCCGGTGATGACGCAATTGATACGGACCAGGCATGGGCAGGTACGCTTGACAACTTCATTGTGATCAGTCCTGGTGATGAAGGTTTTGAACTGGATGGTCCGGAAGGTACTTACGCCGGTACCGGACATACCATTACAAATGGAACTATGAAAGCGGATGGTGCCAGCGGTTTGATCGATTTTGATGATAATACGGATGTGAACATTTCAAATGTTTACTTCTTCGGACTTACTGCCGATCAGGATGTAGAAGGATATGATGGTTATGCTGCCAATTCTGACGGATTTGCTGCATCTTCATTTGAGGCTACCGTTCCCGATGGATCAGCAATTACAGATTTTTTCCCTGCAGGGCTTGCTACGGGTGTAGCAGCCGGAGCAAATACCGTTGGAGCGACAATATCAGAGTTTAGCTTCACGTTTGCCAGCGCTGCAGGAGCTCTGGACGATTTTTAATTGAATATTGATTTCAAAGCATAAAATATCGCAAGTGAACCCGTCGAAACATACTTCGCCGGGTTTTGCTTTTTTCTAATTCAACAGAATTTTAGATGAACGGACCATTGAAAAAAATTAAGCTTCTCATTGTTGGCCTTTTCGCTGCCTCACTGCTTTATGCGCAGTCCGGAAAAATAAGAGGAACTGTGATTGAAGACGCCACCGGTGAGCCATTGTTTTCGGTAACGGTAGTCATCGCAGGGACTACTAATGGAGCTATCACAGATTTCGATGGGAAGTTCGAAATAACTGCCGACCCCGGCACCTATGACCTGCAGGTATCTTTTGTGTCCTTTAAGACTTTGACCATTACGGACCTTGAGGTGACTGATGGCGGGATCACATTGATCGATCAGATCAGGCTACAGGAAGATGTCGTAGGTCTTGAAGAAATTGTCATAAGTGGTGAAGTGATCAAGAATACTGAGGCCGCTTTACTCACCGTCAAGAAAAAATCAGCGAATTTGCTGGATGGTATATCCTCGGCCAGTTTCAGGAAAATAGGGGATTCAGAGGCGGCTTCAGCTGCAAAACGGATCACAGGAGTATCTATCGAGGGAGGGCGGTATGTATATGTGAGAGGTCTGGGAGACAGGTATACCAAGACACTGATCAACCAAATGGATGTACCGGGACTGGATCCGGACAGGAATACATTGCAAATGGATATTTTCCCGACTAATGTTCTTAACAACATTGTAGTTTCAAAGTCCTTTACAGCTGATCTGCCGGCAGATTTTACAGGCGGAATGGTCAACATCGAGACAAAAGATTTTCCGGAGCTACGGAACATGAATATTTCGTTTGGATTGGGGTATAATTCAGCGATGCACTTCAATACTAATTTCCCTACCTATGATGGAGGAAGTACGGACTTTCTCGGTTTTGATGATGGGACGCGTGAACTGCCATTTTCCGATGCTGATATAACCCATTCATCAACCGGGGGGATAATCGACCCCAGAACACTTGATCCAAATGCCCCTGAAGGGATAAAGTACGCTGATCAACTGAGAAGTTTTACTTCAGATCTCAGTGCCATGAGAACGACAAGTTTTATGGACTATAATGCTGGATTTTCTACAGGGGATCAAATAAATATCAGGGGTAACACACTGGGTTACAATTTGGCTCTTACATACAGCAATTCCACGGAGTTTTATGAAGGTGCGGAATACGGGCGCTTTGGATTGAGTTCCGATAAGAGTATTAAGACCCTTGAAAGGAGAGAATTTCAAAAGGGTGATTACGGGGTGAACAGTGCATTGATAGGCGGTCTGGCCGGGATTGCTTTCAAAACCCAAAATGCTAAATACAAACTGAACTATCTACACCTCCAAAATGGAGAAAAAAAGACCGGAATTTTCGATTTTGTAGGTAGTGATGAAGGATCGGATTTCAATAGTTTTCAGCATAACCTGGAATTTAGCCAGCGCAGATTGAGCAATGTATTTCTTGGAGGAGAACATTTCATTAATAATGGTGCCTGGAAAGTGGATTGGAAGATTTCACCAACCAAATCATCTTTGTATGATCCGGACATCAAATTTACACGCTATGAGGTAAGGAACGAAGGTGATTTATCCATTACAACCGAGGGTGGATTTCCCGAAAGGATCTGGCGTAATCTTGACGAAATCAACCTCTCCTCAACTTTAGGACTAACAAGGGAATATGAGTTCAATGACTCACCGGCGAAACTAAAATTTGGGGCCGGAAATACATTCAAAAACAGAAAGTACATTATTAGAAGGTTTCAGTTCTTTGTGGATCCCGCCATTGGATTGACCGGCAATCCGGACGAAATCGTGGCGGAAGAAAACATCTGGCCGCAAAATGGGAATCGATTTGATGGCAACTATTTCATACCCGACTTCCTGCCAGTTAATCCAAATTTCTACGAATCATCAATCCGTAATATGGCTTTTTACATATCTAATGAGTTCTCACCGGTAGAAAACCTGAGAGCCATTGTGGGTGTAAGAAGCGAAGATTATAAGCAGAACTATACGGGAACAAATCAACAGGGATTTAGCAGCAACGATAGCACGGTAATCGATGAATTCAATTTCTTCCCATCTGCCAATCTGATCTATGCGGTATCAGAAAATCAGAATATCCGATTCTCCTATTCGAGGACCATTGCCAGGTTCTCCTTCAAGGAAGCGTCTTTTGCAGAGATCTTTGATCCATTAACCGGGCGGACATTCATAGGGGCATTAAATCCTGGTTATAATGTGCTTGGCGAAGTGATCTGGGATGGAAACATCAAATCCACCTTAATTGATAATTTTGATCTGAGGTGGGAAGTTTTCCAACTGGGTGGTCAGACAGTTTCAGTAAGTGGTTTCTACAAGAAATTCAATGATGCGATTGAAATGGTACAAAGCGCAACAGCTGATAACAATTTCCAGCCGAGGAACGTGGGTAATGCCACGGTCATCGGTGGAGAGGTGGAGTTTAGGCAGAATCTCGGTCAGTTGACAACCTCACTTGAAAAGTTCACATTAAACGGAAATCTTACGTTACTTAAATCTGAAATCGAGATGAGCCAAGAGGAATTTGATTCCAGGGTCAGAAATGCCCGTGAAGGTCAGCATGTCAGGAAAACCCGCGAGTTGCAGGGACAGGCTCCTTACATCATCAATGGAGGCATCGCCTACGATGGCAATGGCGACAACATAGAAGCCGGACTTTATTATAATGTTCAGGGAGAAACGCTGGTGTTTACAGGTATTGCAGATCGACCGGATATCTACTCTGTTCCTTTTCATAGTATAAACTTTACTTTGAACAAAACTTTTGGGGCAAGAAAAAATATCAGGTTTGGTTTTAAGGCAACCAATATACTGGGCGACAAGCGGGAGCAGATCTACAGATCATTCGGATCAGGTTCCGGTAATTTTTTCCAAAGCCTGAATCCTGGCACCAAGGTGAGTTTCAGCCTGCGATATTCCATTCTGTAAGAAGCCAGGTGATTTTATTTCGGAAATCAGATCGATTTCTCAGCCATGGGAGGAGTTCCGTTCATTAAATTTCTTACAAGGATTGATTGCTCATTGTTCGCGGTCCCCTGTTCGGTGTTGGGACCTATCGCGAAACTTCAAACAATCGTTTTTGAAGTCCGGCTATTTCCGATTCAATCAATTTTATATCCTCCAGTAATTCTGAAGCCCGCAAATCATCTTTCTTTGTCCGCACGAGTTTCTCATAACGTTTGCTCAATTTCCTGGTGTCTTTGGTTTTTTTATCGATCAGGGATTGGAAGTGATCGACATAAAAATTTTCCTTAAAATCTATTAAAAGCGTTCGGGTTTGCTTTGAGTAAACTTGAGTTTGATTGACCGGAACCTGGCTATTATCAAAAGCCAGATAGAAATCGGTAGATCCGTCCACGTCCACCGATTGTCCAAAAATTATGAGATCAACCGTACCTTCATTTTCAGAAGCGGGAATCGTGACTTCATAATATTTTTTTTGGTTCAATGGCCGGGCAAATGATTTACAATATTTCCAGAAACCTTTTCTGACGGCCTTTTCGCTGAAATCAAAATTGGTACCGTATCCATCGACTGACTGACCTTTGATTTCCAGTTTTGCAGAAGTTATCTTATCCGTATATTTCTGGGCATTGGCCTGAAAAATTGCAAAAAGAAGCAGCGATATCAGGAAAAATTGGCTGATTTGAAGTTTACTTAAATAAAATAGCTGCATGCGAACAAAGATATTAATCACCGGAGGAACAGGGTTACTAGGTTCCGCATTAAGCAAGCTTTTGACCGAAAGTGGATACGAAGTGGTTCAACTGAGCAGACGCGCACGGGAAAGTAGTCTCTATAAAACGTTCAGGTGGGATATTTCCAAAGGACAAATAGAAAGCGAGGCTCTAAATGTTGATTATATCATACATCTGGCTGGTACCGGCATTGCTGAAAAGAGATGGACAAAAAAGAGGAAGGAACAAATCTACTCGAGCCGGGTTAATTCCACCAGGCTCTTGTTTGAGGAATTGAAAAAATCGGGTGTGCAATTGAAGGGATTCATCTCGGCTTCAGCAATTGGATTTTATGGAGCTGATAGCGGCCTGGCCGAAGTGACCGAAGATTCGGGAGCCGGTGAAGATTTCATTTCCAGGGTCGTTTTGGATTGGGAGAAAGAAGCAGAGAACTTTAGCGAATTGAAAATTCCCGTGACGAAACTTCGAATTGGAATTGTTTTGAGCAAGCACGGGGGAGCACTTCCAAAGCTGGCGGCACCGATCAGGTATGGGGTTGGAGCCCCTTTGGGGACAGGCAAACAATTTATGAGCTGGATCCACGAGGAAGACTTATGTCAAATGTTTAAGTACGTAATTGAGGCCGGGTTGGAAGGGACATTCAATGCAGTAGCTCCGGAACCTGTTTCGAACGGATATTTTACAAGATCCTGCGCCCGGACATTGAACAGACCTTTGTTTCTTCCGAACATTCCTTCATTTGCTCTCAGGCTGATGTTTGGAGAATTAGCTGAATTGCTACTGGGTGGTAACAATGTGTCATCCGCGAAAATTCAGGACGCCGGATTTCACTTCGAGTATGATAACGTAAAAAAAGCGTTAAAGAATTTATTGTGACTATATCCTTCTTGGGCCAAACGACGTATATTTCCTTTCGGTAATCAAGAATAAAGATGGCAGAGAAGAATTCAAATAACGAAGAACTGATCCGAAAAGCTTTTAAGGACAAAGACTGGAAAGAGATCAAGAGCACGGACTCCTGGGCAATCTTCAAAATAATGGGTGAGTTTGTAAATGGATTCGAAAATCTGGCTAAGATCGGTCCCTGCGTCACGATTTTCGGATCGGCCAGGACTCCCGTAGATCATCCGAACTATAAGAAAGCAGAAGAAATTGCCATGAAGTTGGTAGAGCATGGCTATGGCGTTATCACAGGCGGTGGACCGGGGATAATGGAGGCCGGGAACAGGGGCGCCTATCGCATGGGAGGCAAGTCGGTCGGACTTAACATTGATCTCCCTTTTGAGCAGAGTTCGAACAAGTTTATAGACATGGATAAGAATATCAATTTTGATTATTTCTTTGTCCGCAAAGTCATGTTTGTCCGATATTCCCAGGGATTCATTGTTATGCCAGGAGGCTTTGGTACGTTAGATGAATTCTTCGAGTCTTTAACATTAATACAAACTGAAAAAATAGGAAGATTCCCGATTGTTTTGGTTGACCGGCAATTCTGGGGGGGACTTTTGGATTGGATCACCGAAATTGTTTTGAAACGGGAAAACAATCTTAGTCCTGAAGACCTTGATCTGATCAATATTGTAGATACCGCTGAGGAAGCCGTGGAGGTCATTGATATATTTTACAGTAAGTACATGCTTTCACCTAATTTCTAGATTACAGAATCCAAAATATTAGTTTTGCGTTCCATTCGCATTTTATGAATACAATTACCGAGGAAAAAGTTGATGTTGCCATCGAATCTGCAGAGGAGGTAATAGAGATCATAGGAGCTCGAGAGCACAATCTTAAGAATATTGATCTCACCATACCACGCAATAAGCTCGTGGTAATCACCGGTATCAGTGGGAGTGGAAAATCATCTCTGGCTTTTGACACGATATATGCGGAAGGTCAGCGGAGATATATGGAAAGTTTTTCAGCCTATGCCAGATCTTTCATTGGGAACATGGAAAGGCCTGATGTCGACAAGATCAATGGACTGAGCCCCGTTATTTCCATTGAGCAGAAAACTACAAGCAGAAATCCTCGATCCACTGTTGGTACTGTCACCGAGGTTTACGATTTTCTAAGGTTATTATTTGCCAGGGCCGGTATAGCTTATTCTTACGTTTCCGGTAAACCCATGCAAAAGCAGTCCGAAGATCAGATCCTGGATCAAATTATGACCAATTATGACGGAGAGAGGTTGACAATTTTGGCTCCTGTCGTCAAAGGCAGAAAAGGTCATTACCGGGAGCTGTTTCAGCAGATCAGAAAAATGGGTTATACGAAAGTGCGGGTTGATGGGGAACTCCGGGATCTTGTATCCAAGATGCAGGTAGACAGGTACAAGACACATGACATTGAAATTGTAATTGACCGAATTATCGTTAAGGAGGAATTCAGGAAAAGGATTTCGGAATCTATCAATACGGCGCTGAAACAGGGAAATGGAATTTTGCTTGTGTTGGATGACGCAGGCCATATTTCATATTTTTCAAGGAACCTGATGGACCCGGAAACCGGAATTGCCTACGATGATCCTGCTCCAAACACTTTTTCCTTTAATTCTCCGTACGGAGCATGCCACGAGTGCAATGGCCTCGGTCAGATTGAGGAGATTTCAATTGAAAATGTGATCCCAGATCCAGAGCTCTCGATTAGCAGGGGGGGCATTGTCCCACTGGGAGAGTACCGGGATATTTGGATATTTAAGAAGATCGAAGCCATACTTAAAAGGCGAAATATTTCTCTTTCCACACCAATCAAAAAAGTCCCTGAGGATGTTATAAACGTTTTGCTTTATGGAGATAATGTTCCTGTCGAAGTAAGTTCGGTAAAATATCCCGGCACTAACTGGCACACAAAATTTGAAGGGATCATAAATTTTCTGGAAAAACAAAAAGAAACCGGAACAGAAAAAACCCAGCAATGGATCAAAGATTTCACATCAGTTCGAAATTGCCCTTCCTGTAACGGACTAAGGCTTAAAAAGGAGTCTCTTCATTTCAGAATTGAGGACAGGAATATTGGCGAACTCGCCGAACTTAATATTACCGATCTCGGCAAGTGGTTTGCAGGAATTGAAGAAAAGCTAAATGAAAAGCAGAACATCATAGCGAAGGAAATCCTGAAAGAAATCCGGAAGAGAATTGGTTTTCTCCTTGACGTCGGCCTCACATATCTGACTTTAAACAGGCCGCTTAAAACGCTCTCAGGAGGGGAGGCACAACGCATCAGGCTGGCAACTCAAATTGGCACACAGCTTGTCAACGTGCTTTACATTCTTGATGAGCCAAGCATAGGTCTGCACCACAGGGACAACTTCAAACTGATCCGGGCGCTGAAAGATCTCAGGAACCTTGGCAATACGGTGATCGTGGTGGAGCACGATAAGGATATGATGCTTGAATCGGATTTTATCGTTGACATCGGCCCGGGAGCGGGACGCCATGGAGGTCTGATCGTAGCAGCTTCTTCGCCGGATGATTTCATCAAAAATCACACAGCTACAGCGGATTATTTAAATGGGGACAGGTCAATTGAAATCCCTTCTGAGAGGAGAAATGGAAATGGTAAAAACCTGAAACTGAAAGGAGCCAATGGCCATAACCTCAAAGATGTCAATCTCACCATTCCATTAGGCAAAATGATCTGTGTTACCGGTGTTTCCGGAAGTGGTAAGTCTACGCTGATCCATGAAACACTATACGCCGTGCTGAGAAAACACTTTTATAAATCCAGGCAGGAGCCTTTATCCTATAAGGCGATCTCGGGAATGGATGAAATTGACAAAGTTATAGAGGTGGATCAGAGTCCAATCGGCCGGACACCAAGATCCAATCCGGCAACCTATACGGGTGTATTCTCTGACATTAGATCATTGTTTGCGGAATTGCCCGAATCCAAGATCCGGGGGTATAAACCTGGGCGGTTCTCATTTAATGTTAAAGGCGGCAGGTGTGAAACCTGCCAGGGAGGAGGAATGAGATTGATTGAAATGGACTTCCTGCCGGATGTCCTGGTCCCCTGTGAGACGTGCAAAGGGAAGAGATACAATAGGGAAACACTTGAGGTCCGGTTCAAGGGGAAATCAATATCCGATATTTTGGAGATGACTGTCGAACAGGCCGTGGAATTTTTTGACCATCAGCCCAAAATACTTCGCAGAATAAAGACATTGAATGATGTCGGATTGGGATACATATCCCTGGGACAGCATGCTACTACACTTTCCGGCGGAGAAGCTCAAAGGGTGAAATTGGCAACCGAACTCTCCAAAAAAGATACGGGCAAGACTTTTTACATTTTAGATGAGCCTACAACCGGCCTTCACTTTCAGGATATTCAGCATCTTTTGGATGTGTTGAACCGGTTGGTTGACAAAGGAAACACTGTTTTGATTGTAGAACACAATATGGATGTGATCAAGGTGGCGGATCACATAATTGACCTTGGGCCCGACGGTGGGAACGACGGAGGTGAAATTGTTGCGGAAGGAACTCCTGAAAAAATAGTCCGGCAGAAAAACAGCTTTACTGCCAGATTTCTGGAGAGTGAATTGCGCAACTAGCGTGAGGCCATAGGATAAGTCTGATCTAAAACTCAGATATTTGCATTAGTCCACCGGAGTTTCATCGATGATAAAATGAACAAGAACAAGATATATTGGTTATGCCAGATATTTGGGTGGACCATTTTTGGGTTGCTTCAGATATTCTTGTTTTCCGTAGCGGGTGCAATCGATGAGTTCTTCGTGATCAGCCAGCTTATCCAGGTAATCTTTTATATTCTGCTGACACATTTGTTCCGTGAACTCGTACTTCGATTGGGGTGGCTGAAGTATAAATGGTATTCTCTTATTCCCAGGTTTATACTAGGATCCTTTCTTTTATCGATCCTGCACTATCTGTTTATTATCGGTGTTTCATGGGCCACCGGGGATCTGAATCCACAAACTGACTTTAGTTTTTTTTCGATCATGGCAAGCCTGATGGTATCTATCGGAGTTTTACTTTTTTGGTCACTGCTTTATCTTTCGTTCCATTATTTTGAACGATACAACAAATCCTTGCAGCATGAGGCAACCTTGAAAGAAGTGGAATTGAACAACCTGAAGTCACAGTTGAATCCTCACTTTATATTCAATGCCCTGAATAGCATCAGGGCCCTTGTGGATGAGGATCCTGCGAAATCAAAAAATGCCATAACACAGCTCTCCAATATTCTGAGAAACTCATTATCGACCGAGCGAAAAAAACTTGTGCCTTTTGAGGAAGAAATCCGCACTGTGAAGGATTACCTGGAATTGGAAGCGATTCGCTACGAGGAGCGACTTAAAGCTATAATGGACATTGACCCTAAATCCTACGACTACTACATTCCGCCGCTGATGATCCAGACTTTGGTTGAAAATGGTATCAAACACGGAGTTTCTACGTTAAAGAGCGGAGGGGTGATTAAGATCGAAACGGAAGTAACCGCCGAAGGTCTTAATATTCGAATAAGCAATACCGGACAATTTATGAATGGCAGAACCCCCTCAATTGGATATGGTTTGCTAAATACCAGAAAGCGCCTGGAGTTAATTTACGGTGAAAATGCCAGGTTCAATATTGGTAACAACAATTCAAACACTGTACTAACCGAAATAATTATACCCGAATAATCTATGAGAACAATAATCGTCGATGACGAGCGACTAGCAAGGAAAGAGCTCAATTCTTTACTGGAAAACTACCCGGAAATTGAAATTGTAGATGAGGCAATAAATGCTGATGACGCCTTTACAAAGATCAACCAGCACCAGCCGGATCTCATTTTTCTGGATATACAAATGCCCGGAAAGTCAGGATTCGAATTGCTCGAGCAACTGGACAAGGTTCCTCATGTCATATTCACCACTGCTTATGACGAATTCGCGATCAAAGCATTTGATTTTAATGCACTGGACTACCTGCTGAAGCCAATTCAGGAGGAAAGGTTAAAGGATTCCATTCAGAAGGTCCAGGCCCTGAAAGAAAGGAGGTCCGACGCACCTGATGACAAGCCGATAACCAAAACCCTGACCATCAACGACCAGGTTTTTGTAAAAGACGGAGATAAGTGCTGGTTTGTGAAGTTGGAGGATATACGGTTATTCGAATCTGATGGTAACTATATTAAAGTCTACTTCAACAATTTCAAGCCCATGATCCACAAAAGCTTAAATGCATTGGATGAAAGGCTGGATGACCGGAGTTTTTTCAGGGCGAGCAGAAAACATATCATCAATTTGAGCTGGGTCGAGAATATTGAAACATGGTTTAATGGCGGTCTCCTGGTGCAACTCAGGGGCGGTGAAAAAGTGGAGGTCAGCAGAAGACAGGCAGCCCGATTTAAAGAAAAAATGAGCCTCTGACCTGAGATCACGCTTTCTACTCAAATGGCGTGATTATAACTCCGGTATGATAAACTACCGAATGCTATAATACTTCAAGGAATATTACACCCCGTAAATGGAAAATGTCGTTTACGGATAAAATCGGTTATGATAAAATTGGCCGCCGAAATTTATCGCACAATTAACATAGTTCCTCCTGAACCGTGAGTTTAAGACAGAAGGGCTAGGACTGATTGATTTTGGTAAGAAACATCTTTTCGATTGACCAATCCTTGGCCAGATTGATCATGGCGGTTGTTTCCATTTCAGTGACGTATCCCTTCAGATGATTGGACTCCCAGGTATCCAATAGATATTCCAATCTCTTTTCCTCGGGCATCGCATTAAATACCTTACCCAGAAATTCCTTGGATCTTTCGAAAGCTGACAAATAGTCCAGTGCAATGAAATCAGAAGCCCATTCGTATTCCTCCCATGCATCTATTTCATTCACATATTTCTCAAGTATTTTTTTTTCATCCTGATCAAGGCCATGGTAGTGGAATATTAGCGATTTTAAGAGTACCAATGCCTTTTTTATGTCAGTTTTCATCAGATGCCGGAAGTTTTAACTGTAAGTTAACTATTCATCATAAAATAACTTCAATGCAATTTCATCTGCCATCAAATATCCTTTTGGACTGGCGAAGATCCCGCCATCTGACAGGTGAATCAGTCCGCGCCTTTCCAGTTGATCCAGTTCAGCGTCTTTATCTTCCAGCAGGTCCCTGCCGAACATATTTTTTATGTAATCCGGATTGATACCGAAACTGGTCCTGCATCGTGTCATAACATATTCATTCAGTTTCTGGGTTCCGGTTAGATGCTCAACCGTCTCCGGTATCACACCCTCCATGATCGATTTGACATATTTGCGATTATGCGAAATATTTATGCTACGCGCTACCCCGTCATAAGAATGGGCGCCGGGTCCGATCCCTGTGTATTTTTCCTGCGTCCAATAGGAAAGATTGTGGACAGACCTGAATCCAGGTAAAGCATAATTTGACACTTCGTAATGTTCGTAGCCATTTTCTGTCAGAACTTCATGGGCAAGCTCGAACTGTGCAATTTGAAGATCTTCTTGCATGGGGTCTATTTTGCCTCGTCTGGTCCAATTGCCGAATGCCGTCCTCTCCTCAATCGTCAGTCCATATATGGAAATATGGGGAATATTAAATTCCAGGATCTGTGCAAGGTCCGTTTGCCATTCCTTCATTCCGGTTCCGGGGATACCGAAAATCAAATCAGCAGACACATTTTCAAAGCCCGTTTGCTGCGCGTCCCTGATTGCTTTCTTTGCCCTGATACTATCATGGTTTCTATTCAAAAATTTGAGTTTTTGATCATTAAATGTCTGGACACCGATGCTAAGTCTGTTGATTCCCATCGACATATATGATCCCAATTTGGAAAGTGTAAGATCTTCAGGATTGGATTCAATTGTAATTTCCTCGGATAGACCGGCATCATAACTTTGGTAGATCTGTCTCAAAATACCATTCAACTCACTTTTGGTTAAAATGGATGGGGTTCCACCACCGAAATAGATGGTTTTCAGTTTCGTATCAGGATCCGACTTAAGCCGGATCTCTCTTTTCAAACATTCAATCAGATCATCGCGGGTACCCAGATTTGTACTAAAATGAAAGTCACAGTAATGGCAGGCTTTAGTACAATACGGAATATGAATATATAATCCTGCCAATTCACTACGTTTACTGATCCAAATTTACATTTTGTGGAGAAGCTGTGTAAGTGGTGCCTGTTCATCCTTTTTTGGCTTGTGCTCAATACCGGGGTCAATGCGCAGACTCAGTACTGGATTGCTGGTGCCGATACATTCAATATATCCCGAAGTGACTCGCTTCAGGTCACCTCGCAGGTGCGGCAATTTCTTGTCAACAAAATTATGGAAGGGTACATTTACTCGAACCTAGATAGTATAAAGCGTACAGGCGCCGATGAATTTTTGTATTTCCATTTTGGCGAAAAGTATCGTTGGAGACCAAAACGGGTAATTGTGGATTCCGCTGAAATCCATTTAAGGAAAGTCCGGGATTTGGATGATCTATTGGATGAATATTCTGATTCCGGTTATCCATTTGTGTCGTTGTCGCTGGCCAACATTGAAGAAAAAAAGGATCAGGTTCTGGCAGATATCATCATCGACAGGAAAGTACTTATTACGTATGACACAATTAGAGTTGCAGGACTTTCGGGTAGATTAAGTGACCGGTTCCTGTGGGATGTGTTCAACATGGTTCCGGGAGAACCATTTCGGGAGATTGACTATCAAAGCATGAGCAAAAAACTGGAGTTGTTTCCCTTCCTGAAATTCACGGAAGCACCCGGCATTGGTTTTAGCAATGGCAAAGCCATGATCCATACAAGTATCCAGGTGCAAAACACCAACACATTTGAAGGAGTGATTGGATTACTGCAAAGCCGGAACTCAAAATCAATCCTGACCGGCTACCTCGACCTGGAGCTGAGAAATTTATTCAGATCGGGGAAAAGGCTGTCATTCAGTTGGAATCGATTTCAGGAGTTCTCGCAATCATTGGATCTGGATTATTCTCACCCCTATTTTTTACATTCCGATTTGACACTTGGGTTTGAGGTTTCGATGTTTAAGCAGGATACAACATTCCTTAATCGTAACCTTGGGATCTCAATCAGCAAAAATATATCCGGAGGTCTGCTCATGGCATTTCGTTTTGAGCAAGACGCCAGTACACTGATCGAAACAGCCGGAAACGAAAAATACGTGCCGTTCATGACGAACTGGTATGGACTATCAGTTTCAAGTCAGGACAATTTTAGTGGAATATCACGAGCCGACGAGATATCATTTGGTTTTTTGTCGGAAGTGGGAGACAAGAAAATTGACGATCAGGGAGCCGGAGATTCTCTGGGGGCCGGTGGCGTAGCCGTAAGGCTTGAAGGATCCCTGTTTTTTCAAAAAACCATTGGTAAGCGGGCTTCAGTGACCGGCAGATCAATATTTCGATACATAGACAACGACAACCTCGTGGAAAATGAACTTTACAGGTTAGGTGGATTAAAAACATTCCGCGGGTTCAATGAAAATGAGATTTTTGCGAAAACCATGGTTACGGAACAACTGGAGTTCCGGCAATATTTGGAAGATCAGTCATACCTTCTCTTATTCTTTGATACAGGAGTCGTCCACAACCCGTTTTCTGCCGACAAGAGAAGAATAATAGCCGGTATTGGCGGAGGTATTGCGCTCACAACAAAGAGTGGTTTTTTTAATTTTATTTTTGCCAATGGGCTTGCAAAAGATCAACCCGTTTCAATCAATGACACTAAAATACATTTCGGTTTTACATCATATTTCTAGTACACGGATATTTGCTTTTGTATCAAGTCTACTGTTTTCATATTACACTTTTGGCCAGGATGACCTCATCGAAAAGGAAGATCTGTCTATCAGATTTATTTCTGTCTCCACATCGAACGATATAAACATTGTCACTGACTTTTTCGCCCATAAGAACATTGGGTTATTTCTTGATAGTCAAGAGGACTATGATGTGATCAAAATATGCAACGGTGACCCGTTTAATGTCTGGCTCAACAGCCGTCTGCATTTTACGAATTTGTTGTGTCTGGAGATGACGAAAACGGATCTGTTACAAATCACAAAATCAGATTCCATCTATTTGGCTTTGAGTACTGACGGTGATTTCAGATCGATCAGCGCCATTCTGTTTGATAATGATTTTGATCGGACAATCATTAGCAACCCAATAGAACCGAGGGTAGGGCCGGATCTAAATTCACTGTTTATCATCGTATTCCTTGTACAGGTCTTACTTGTGGGATATCTGAAATATTATTTACCTGCCACATTTGATGATCTTTTTAAAGTATCGATTTTCCGTAAGTCAACATCTACCGAAAGGACGAACGAGTTTGATCTCACCCTGGTTATTCTGTCCGTGATCTTAAGCTCATTGAGTGGTTTTGCTTTTTGGTATATCAACGATTTCAGCAATCCCAATTATTACGGCGATCTTAACATGAGCCTGCTCGGATGGCTGGGTTACTCTGCTGTGATATTGGGCGCACTGATCTTCAAATACTTTTTGATTTCAGCAATTACAAGGCTTAATTCTTTTCGGAATCTTGCCTACACGCAGGTCTATGATTTCTTACGATTTTTTACCACTTTGTCTTTGCTGCTGGTTGCAATTTTTTTCGGAAAATATTGGCTGGATATCTTTGGTAAATCTGCGGGGAGCTGGATTTGGAAACACTACTACTTCATAGCCTACGTGGTTTTTCTGATTTATTATTATTACAAAATCGGATTGAATCTCAGGTACAAAAAACTCCATATTATTTCCTACCTTTGCACGACAGAAATCTTGGGCGCTGTAATTATCGCCTTGATCTTTACAAAATAGATAACGAAAAAGCGGAATAGGCATGAGTAATGATCTGATACTGGAAGACAACGGGCGAATGACTAGGGTAGAGAGCATTCTGGTTTCGCAACCTAAACCGGTTGATGAAAAATCACCTTATTACACATTGGCGGAAAAGTACAATATCAAAATTGACTTTCGTCCATTCATAAAAATTGATCCTGTCGAGATCAAAGAGTTCAGAAAGCAAAAAGTGAATTTTCTGGATTTCACCGCTGTCATTTTTACCAGCCGCAATGCTGTGGACCACTTCTTCAGGTTAGCTTCCCAAAGCAAAGTGGAAATACCGACCGATATGAAGTATTTCTGCATCTCGGAACAGACAGCTAACTATTTGCAGAAATATATTGTCATCAGAAAAAGGAAGATATTTACAGGTCACAGAACGGCCAAGGATTTGATTGAGGTTCTCAAAAAACATAAATCGGAAAAGTACATCTTTCCTTGTTCGGATATTCGTAAAAACGACATCCCAAATTTCCTTGAAGAAAACGAATACACATACAAGGAGGCGATTATTTATAGAACCGTGGCAAGCGACCTTTCGGACCTGGCCGACGTCAACTATGACATAATCGCATTTTTTAGCCCTTCCGGGATCACTTCCTTATTTGACAATTTCCCGGATTTCAAGCAAAACAAAACGAGGATTGCTGCCTTTGGGCCGACAACCTCTAAAGCAGTGAAAGAGGCAAACTTGATCCTGGATATTCAGGCTCCGTTGCCGAATGCTCCTTCAATGACCGGTGCTTTGGAATTGTACATCAAAAAAGCTAACGGAATATCATAGGGGACATAAGGTAAAACACTGTTAATGTTATACCCGTAAATCATTTTATGAGAAGGTGTCTCGGCATTATCGTTATTCTGATCAGCTTTCCACTTCTTGGACAAAATGATATAATATTTAGTCACTATATGTTTAATCCGACATTTAGCAATCCCGCATTTGTCGGTAATGACGAAATTTCACATCTCACTTTTCAGGTCAGGAGCCAATGGACGGGATACTCCTCTACGTTTGATGGATCCGGAGGAGCTCCTAATTCACAGGCAATCACAGCCTCTATCCCTGTAATTGGGAAGATCACAGGTATTGGCTTGATAGCGGTGAATGACAATTTGGGCCCTGTTACGAATATGATACTGAATGTTCCGGTTTCCTATCAGATGGAGATCGGTTCGGGCACTTTGAAGATCGGATTGCTGCCAGGTATGTACACTCAAATTCAGAAATTCGATGAGTTACGGTTCAATAATCCGGACGACCCGTTTAATGTGGGTCGAAGGGAGTCTCAATTAAACTTCAATCTGGGGCTTGGGACATTGTACACATCCGGCAGTGATTTCTTTGTTGGATTGTCCGCTTTAAATATTTTGGAGCCGTCATTCGATTATGGTCTTGATAGCCTGGCAAATGGTCTTGAAAACAAACTTATCCGGACTTATAATATGATTGGCGGATTTGACAAAAGGCTGAACCGTGATCTTTCGCTGAGTCCCTCTTTGACCGTACGGTCTGATTTAAACTCATTTTCCTTTGACCTGAGTGCGATAATCAACATTGGTCAGAAAGCATGGGGTGGAGCATCTTACAGGTGGGCCGAGGCAGTCATCTTCATGTTTGGGTATTCATTTCTTCCGGGTAATAAACTACAGCTTGGATACGCTTTGGATTATGTTGTGGATGAGCAAGATGCGAAGCAGCCGACTTCTCAGGAGATATTCCTAAGGTACAATATACCTGAATTCGTTCTCGGAGGAAGGAAACAGGTCAAAACGCCAAGATTCACACATTGAATTGACTCATTTCTTGTCTCAATTTCATTATTTATAGATTATTTTTTGGCCAGTTTTTAATTAAGATTATATATTTAAGCTCTTTATCACACAATAATTATTGTAGAAGTTTGTTTAATTTACATACTTGCGTGTACAAATTAGGTGTTATGAATATTATGCGTGTTTCTAAGCTATCTTTTTTGCAATATATAGCCATAATTGTGGCCCTTAGTGGTTGTGGCCTCTTTGGCGGTGGAGGAGGAGCTACGGATGATAGAGGGGAATTGATTGGAGTTCAGGGTCGTCTGGGTTGGGAGATGACGAGACCATTCGGAATGGTTTCTTGCCCTGCCGGGACTTTCCATATGGGACAGGCGGATGAAGATGTAGCCGCAACTCAGATTAACTTTAACAAGCAAGTTACGATCAGTGCATTTTTTATGGATGATACTGAGATAACTAACAACGAATACAGGCAGTTTACCCAGGAACTGACGGAAGGCTCTGAAGTTGATATTCCGGCAGGATTTTCCATTGCAGATCTGTTGCCTGATACGACTGTCTGGGTTACTGATTTTACACATCATATGGGTGACCCCTTTGTTGAATACTATTGGTCACATCCGGCCTTTGATGACTATCCCGTTGTCGGTGTGGACTGGAATGCAGCCAGATATTTTTGTGAGTGGAGGACAGATCACCTCAACAACTATCGTCTGGATGTCGGATTGCCTGTGATGCCTGAGTTCAGGCTGCCTTCTGAAGCGGAATGGGAGTATGCTGCCAGAGGAGGTAGAGATATGAACAGGTACCCCTGGGGGAATCCCTATATAAGGAATGTTAAAGGTTGCTTGTTGGCTAACTTCAAACCCGGGCGAGGTAATTACTTTGACGACGGTTTTGCGTATACCGCCCCAACGGCCACGTATTTTGCAAATGATTATGGTTTATATGATATGTCCGGCAATGTATCCGAATGGTGCGAGGATGCTTACAACCCATCTGCTGTGCCGTTGGTATGGGATTTGAACCCGACATATTACGATGACAGAATTGATTTCAAAGTTCTGCGCGGAGGTTCGTGGAAAGATATAGCATATTTCCTTGAGACCGGTACGCGTTCATTTGAACATAGAGATACCGCACGATCATCTATTGGGTTTAGATGTGCGATGACATACCTTGGAAGATCTAGCGGATATGAATTTTAACCCTCAAATTTTAATACTAACCTAAATACTTAAAAATATGAGCAAAAAAGGCGGATTCACCGAGCTTCTATTTTCGACAATAATGCCTAAGATCTACGGAATAGGGGCTTCTATTGTAATCGTTGGAGCAATGTTTAAAATTCTTCACTTACCAGGCGCTGCCGCGATGCTGGGAATTGGATTGACAACTGAGGCTATCATATTCTTTCTAAGTGCTTTTGAACCTAAGCATAAAGATCCGGATTGGGCAAAAGTATATCCTGAATTAGCTGATGACTTTGATGGTCCTGCAGCCGCCCCTCGCCGGGTACCGCAGGCAGCCAGTGGAGTTGCAGCTCAGGCTGACCAAATGATGGCTGACGCAAAGGTTGGTCCGGACTTGGTAAAGAGCCTTGGGGAAGGTATGCGAAAACTGGCGGATTCAGCCAATAATATGGCCAAGCTGGGTGATGCATCCATTGCAACAAGCGAATATGCAAATAATCTAAAGGGAGCATCGCAGACTTTGACCGAAATGAACAAGTCTTATGGTGTGGCCATGCAAGCCATGCAAGCCATGTCGGAAGCTACAAAAGATGCAAAGGATTACCATTCTCAGGTTCAAAATGTTACCAAGAGTTTAAGTGCGCTTAATGCACTGTATGAAATGGAATTGAAGGACTCTCAAGGGCATACAAAGGCATTGAATAAATTCTATTCAAATGTGACAACTGCGCTTGAAGGTATGGCCGATGCAGGCAGGGAAACAGCAGCCTTCCAGGAGGAGTTGAACAAGCTCACCTCCAATATAGCATCGCTTAACAACGTGTATGGTGGAATGTTGACTGCCATGAAAGGATAATTGACCAAATCTTAATTAACACAAATTATGGCCGGAGGAAAAGAAACCCCACGTCAAAAAATGGTCGGTATGATGTATTTGGTGCTTACCGCCTTGCTTGCACTGAATGTTAGTACCACAGTAATAGACAAGTTCGTATTTATTAACGAAAGTTTGGTTAGGGCCAATGAGGAAAGTGCCGGTCGGAACCAGCAGATTGTGGAGAGTATTGTGAAAACCGTCGATGAAACTGGTAACAGGGAAGCGGATATGAAAGTTGTAGAGGCCGCTCAGGAGGTCAGGCGAACCACTGAGGAGATATTAAAGGGACTTGACGCGATAAAGGATACCATGGTATCAATTACCGGTGGATATCTTGCTGATCACGAAGCGGAGTATCCGGGTGATGCCAAGCACCTTCAGGGTAAAACTGACTATAACAAAGTAGGACATTACATGATGCCGGCGGAAGAAGGAGGTGAAGGACATGGAGAAACATTGAAAGAAACACTCAACGGTTATTCCGAGCTAATTAAAGAAAAACTTGGGGGTTTCGGTGCTACAAGCGTTGAATTAGATCACTATAAACCAATTGCTGTAGATGCTGCCGATGATCCGGTCTATAACAAAGACCCAAATCAGCAGGGAAAAAAGTTTTCCCAATTGGCGTTTGAGGAATCCCCAACACCTGCCTGCCTTGCAACCATGAGTGAATTTCAATCAAGAATTCTCGGTTATGAAACTAGGGCGCTGGATTACTTGTCTAATAAAGTTGGAGCAGGCGATTTGAGTTTTGACCAGATTAAGCCTGTCGTAATGCCCGAATCCAAGTATGTAGCAGCTGGAACTCGCTACAAGGCTGATATGTTTATTGCAGCCTCAGCTTCAGGAATAACACCGACAATGACATTTAATGGAAATGATATTCCCGTTTCCGGTGGTGTAGGAAAAGTTGAATTCGTGGCGACACCGGGTAACTATGTAAATAACCAGGCCCGAAAGACTTTTGAAGCAGCCATAACAGTACCAATGCCGGGAGGAACGGATTCCACGTTTATGAGTACAATTGAGTACTTTGTGATGAAACCCGTCATTCAGATCCAATCGCAATCTGTTAACGCCTTGTTCCTGAATTGTGGAAATAAGCTGGATGTACAGGTACCTGCTCTCGGAGCGGCGTACAATCCGGATTTTAGAACGCAGGGTGGCGCGGCAATCAAAGGTTCCACTCCAGGAGCAGTGACTATCGTACCAAATGCGGCAAAGGTTGTTTTGACCGTAAGAAGCGGTGGCAATACTATTGGAAGCAGGGAATTCGGAGTTAGACCTATTCCGGCACCTGAGGTCAAAGCCTTTACCGACAGGGGTGAGGTTAATATAAAGGCCGGTATTTCGGCAAAATCACCGAGGATTTACCTTAGACCAATTCCTGAACAAGGATTTGCAGAATTCCTTCCTGACGACGCAAAATTTAGAGTATCTCAGGCGGAAGTAACTTTGGTTAGTGGTGGTATTGGTAGGCAAGTAGTACGAGGAGGTGAGCGAATTAACCTGGCTCAAATTGCAGCAAATGCAAGGAAAGGTGACCAAATCGTAATAGAGATCAAACAAGTACAAAGACAGAATTTCAGAGGGCAAATTGAGGACTTTCCAAGGTTCAATAAGTTCATAGCGATACCTCTGAACTAAAGTTCAAATAGTATGAAAAAATTTGTTTTGGGTGTGTTGATTGCGGGGTCATTCACTGTATTGGCCCAGGAAAGCAATGTGCCGGTAATAAAGCCTGAGGTGGCCAAAGAGCAGGCATTGTTCAAAAAGACGGTTTGGAGAAGAATGAATTTGTTGGAGAAGCAAAACAGACCATTCTTTTCGAGAAATGCAGAGTTCTCACGCCTTGTGATCGAGGCTGTGGATGAAGGTTTGCTTACACCTTATCGATCTGACTCCACACTGAACTTTATGCCGGATATTATCTTTAATTCCAATATCTCTGTTGAGCAGGAAGATAATCCCTTCGTTGGTGGTGGATTTTCTTCAGGATTTACGGACCCAAATGAACAGCAGCAGCAAGGCGGGGGTACGGGCCCTTCGCTCCAGAGGATACCTACTGACTTATTTTCAGTTATATATATAAAGGAGGATGTAATTTTTGACCGAAACAGATCAAGAATGTACTACTATATCCGGTCTATTACATTGGCCCTGCCGTCCAGCGCAGGGGTTGAGTGGAACCCTGCAGGATTTGAGAAGCCCGTAGCTCACTTTAAGTATAGCGATCTCATGGACATATTCAGGGGACCTTATGCTGACCGGGCAAAATGGTATAATTCTCAGAATCAAGCGAAACACGTCAATTTTGGAGATGCATTTGAATTAAGACTTTTCAGTGCACCTATTATAAAAGTATCAAATCCGGAAAACCTGGATATCAGACAGGAGTATGCGGATCTTATCGCAAAAGACCCTTTAAACGCATTGATCATACAGCAAAAGTATGAGTATGATATAATGGAGTATGAAAGTCAATTATGGGAGTATTAGAATCTTAAATTTCAATTTGTTTTGCCTATGAAACTACTTTACTCATTGCTGTTATTATTTTTTTGCACTTCGCTGTACTCTCAGGAAGTTTCGTCATTCACTGATTCGAGAGATGGTACTACTTACAGGGCTATAGAGTTTTCCATTCCCCTTGAAGGTGGCATTTTCATTAAGCGAACATGGATGGGAGAAAATCTCAGATATGATACAGGTGAAGGTTCTTTTTGTTATAAAGAGGAGCCTGCTTACTGTGGAAAGTTCGGAAAGCTTTATACTTATGACGCTGCCCTGGAAGCCTGCCCGGAAGGATGGAGGATCCCGACAACAAATGATTGGACCTTACTATTTTCCGCATTTGACGGGCTGCACAGTGCTGGTACGCATTTAGTGGAAGGTGGAACTTCGGGTATGGATTTACTGCTTGGAGGATTTGGTGATGCCAGTGGTTTTTATAATGGGATATCCATAGAGGGGAACTACTGGGATTCGGAAGAGATCTCTGGAAATACAGCAGGCGTCATCACCTTTCACAGAGGCTCTGCCGAAGTATTTCACAGTAGGATCAGTAAAACCACCAGAAATAGTTGCAGGTGCATTAAAGAATATTAAGAAAAGACGTACGATTGTTATTGTTTGAATGGCTAGTTAAAAACTAGCCATTTTTTGTTTTGAAGTATTCTGTGATAAGTCTGGCTTTGGATGGACCAATGACCTGAATCAGGTCAGCACCGGACGCCTTTTTGATCCGGGCTATACTTTTGTAAGATTCAAAAAGCGTCTCCTTGGTTTTACGTCCTATACCTTTTATTTCATCCAGTTCGGAAGTCAGTGATTTTTTGCTTCTCTTATCTCTGTGAAATGTGATGGCAAACCGGTGAGCTTCATCCCTGAGTTGTTGGATAAGTCTTAGAGAGCTTGATTTTTTGCTGATAAAAAGAGGTAATTGATCGTGCGGATAATAAATTTCTTCCAATCTTTTGGCAATTCCGATCACAGGCAGAGATCCGTAAATTCCAAGTTCATTGAGCGCTTCAGTGGCGGCGTTCAACTGACCTTTACCACCATCCACAACCACCAGATCGGGTAGTGGAGAGTTTTGGCCAATAAGTCTTTTGTACCTCCTGAACACCACCTCCTTCATTGAAGAAAAATCGTCAGGGCCGGCAACTGTCTTGATATTGAATTTCCTGTAATCTTTTTTTGATGGTTTCCCGTTTTTGAAACAAACCATTGAAGCAACAGGGTTGGAACCTTGAATATTCGAATTGTCAAAGCATTCGATGTGCCTGGGGATATCCTTTAACCTCAGGTCTTCCTGCAGTTGTTCCAATGTGCGTTCCAACTGCGAAATATGGCCCTTTTTAGCCTCGTACTTTTCTCTCTTGAAAAGTACAGCATTTTTGACTGATAGGTCGACCAATTTTTTCTTGTCGCCTATCGCCGGGACTATGACATCGACCTCACCCCAAAGCTGTACCTCCACATTACAAAGAACATCCCGGTTGTTACTCTGATATTTCACTTGTAAATTCGGTATAACGTATTGTAGTACACTTTGGGGGCTTTCACCCATTTTAGTTTTGACCTCTACCGTTTCGGATACACGGATGCTTCCATCTTCTATTTTCATATAATTGATGAAGTAGTTGCCATCTTCCTGTATCATTCCTACAACGTCGGTATCTGTGATCTTGGGGTTGACGATAAGGGACTTGCTTTGGAATTTTTCCAATAGCAGCAGTTTTTGTTTGAACATCTCTGCCAACTCAAAATTCAATTTATCCGAAGCGGATTTCATTTCCGATAAAAATTGACTTTTGACCAGACCAACTCTGCCTTTCAGGATATCCCTGGCTTGTTGAACCTCTTCGACGTAGTCGGATTCCTCCTGCAATCCTTCACATGGACCCAGACAATTGCCCAAATGATACTCCAGGCACAATTTGAATTTCTTTTTCTCAATATTGGAAGCTGACAAATTGTAATTACAGGTCCTGATTTTATAAAGTTTCCGGATCAGGTCAAGGACACTATTCATGGCCTTCACCGAGGTATATGGTCCGTAATAAGTACCCATGGATTTATCTATCCTTCTTGTTGAATAGATTTTTGGGAACCTGTCATTTGTTACCAATATGCTTGGAAAGCTTTTGTCGTCCTTCAGAAGTATATTGTATCTGGGTTGGTTTTCTTTGATAAGATTGTTTTCCAGTAATAGAGCATCAAACTCCGAGTTGACAATAATTACCTCTATATGGCTGATCTCACTTACCAGCCTCGAAGTCTTGCGATCAGCGCTTTGTTTGCTGAAATAACTGGATATTCTCTTCCTTAAATTTTTGGCCTTTCCGACATATAGAATTAACCCGTCCTTGTTGAAGAACTTGTAAACTCCGGGATCGTTTGGAATGCTCAGATAATGCTCGGCAGAGTATTGGTAGTACTCCATGCCTAGAAGATATCATCTTCGTCTACTACATCATAGAAAACTGTGTCTGCTTCCGATCCTGTCTCATAAACTGAACAATCCAGCTCAATGCTGATGGGGTTTATCGGAGGATCAAATTTGCTCTTTTGATAGGGCAAGGTCACATCATCATAAACCCGCATCATAAATCCCTCCCAGATTGGCATAGCTGTTCTTGCACCCTGACCTAGGACCCATTCTCTGAACCTTATGGAACGAACATCACCTCCTACCCAGGCTCCGGCGGCGAGGTTTTGTGTAACTCCAATAAACCATCCATCCGAAGCATTTTGAGTTGTGCCGGTTTTTGCGCCGATTTCATTATCATTCCTTAAATTCCAATCCAGTCCCCAGGCCGTACCTCCTACCTCTTCGGAGGTTCCTTTTAACATGTGTAACATCACATAAGCCGTTTCTTCATTCAGCGCTTCTTTGGTCACCGGAAAAAATTGTTGAATCAAATTTCCATTTTTATCTTCAATGCGTGATATATAGAAAGGTTCCGTATAGACACCTTTGTTTATGAATGTGGAATAGGCTCCCAGCATTTCATAAAGCGAGACGTCTCCTCCCGCTCCAAGGCATAAGGGTGGAACAGCTGCCAACGGACTCTTTATTCCTAATCTTCTAGCATAATCGACAACCGTCCTGGGACCGAGTTCATTCATCATGAATGCCGTAATACTGTTTACTGATCTGGCCATGGCTTGTCGGATTGTCATTTTAGCCCCGGTGAACTTCCCGCTGGAATTGTTGGGCGTCCATGTCGGAGGGTCCTCACCGGGAAAAGGATAGGTCACAGGCGCATCTACAACGGGAAAACAAGGTGAATACCCATTGTCGATTGCTGCTGTATAAACAACCGGTTTGAAAGTTGATCCGGGTTGACGTTTACCCTGCTTCACATGGTCAAACTGGAAATACTTATAGTTAATACCGCCAACCCAGGCCTTAATATGTCCCGTAGTAGGTTCCATGGCCATAAATCCAGCTTGTAGAAAACGCTTGTAATACCGCATAGAATCCATGGGACTCAATAAGGTGTCTTTTTCACCTTGCCAACTGAATACGGTCATAGGTTTGGGTTGATTCAAAACGATCTCAACTGAATCTGAGTCTTCCCCATATTTTTCTACAAGCCTCCTGTAGATCGATTCCTTTTTTATTTCATTTTCAATGAAACCCTCAATTTCGTTTTGATCTTCATCAATCCATGGATTACCTTCTGCCCAGTGTTCATTAAACTGCCGTTGAAGCGTATCCATATGAGCTGTCATTGCATCTTCAGCATATTGTTGCAGACGGCTATCAATAGTTGTGTAAATTTTTAAACCGTCGTCAAACAGGTCGTAGCCGTTTTGTTTTGACCAATTAAGCAGGAAATTTCTGGCTTGTGCTCTGAAGTAAGTAGCCGGACCCACATTGTGACTGTCTACTTTATAATTGAGATTCAGAGGCTGGACTTTTAGTGTATCATACTGCTCCTGCGAAATGATGTTGTACTTACGCAAATTATACAGCAGCTCCGTTCGCTTACTAATAGCGTTCTCGGGATTCAGTATTGGGCTGTATCGGGTAGGTGCATTGACTGCCCCGATGAGAGTGGCAGATTCCAGGTAATCAAGTTGTGAAGGAAGTTTATTAAAAAAAGTTTTAGCAGCGACTTTTATTCCGAAGGAATTTGAACCGTACTCAACCGTATTTAGATACATAGCAAGAATTTCTTCCTTTGTGTAGGATTTTTCCAACTGAACTGCAATGATCCATTCCTTTAGCTTCGTAATAATTTGACCTATGCCCCTGATCCGGTACATTGAACCCTGGTTTTCGCTATTGGTACGATACAGGTTTTCGGCTAACTGCATGGTGATGGTGCTTCCGCCGCCTCTGAATTGGAATGTCAATTTCCCTACGACGGCTCGTATTAACCCCTTCAGATCGATCCCTGAGTGTTGTTTGAACCTGATGTCTTCTGTCACCAAAAGTGTGTTTATTAACTGGGGAGACAGCTCATCGTAAGTGACAGGGGTTCGATTTGTACGGAAGTATTTACCAAGGGATACGCCATCGGCACTAAACAGCTCCGATGACAGATCAGGGTCAGGTCTTTCGAGAGCACTCAAACTTGGCAGCCCGCCAAACCACCCGAAAGCGTCATTTTTTACCATCGTGAAGATTCCGGGGATCCCAATCACTGTAAAGAACAGGATTACCCACATCAAAATGATAACAACTTTTATACGTTTTTTCATTTTCATGGATAGTTCTTCTGATAGAATGTTAGATAACTGTCCAGGTCTTTGGTCTCATAGAAGATCTCAAAATTCTCCCTGGTAATTATTAACGGATAGAATTTTTCCCCTTTAAACTCACTCAGCAGATCCACGCCGGAGTCAAATAGTTTAATGAAATCATTGGCTGTTGCTTTTCCATCAAATTCATTAACCAACACCATGGCATGCCCTTCATCAAAGACCAGGTTACCTGTATTTAAATCTAAACTGTTTTCTTCAATAAATGTCTGCACAATTTCCGGAAGGCTCTTCGATAGCTCAGGTTTTGGCGAGTATAAAAGGATGAAATAATGCCTGTCGTCAAAGTTTTTGATGAATTTGGCTCTTGAGCTGCTGTAGAGATTGATCTGAAAATCTTCCGAGGCTTTGACCAGAACTTTTGCATAATCCAGCAATTCGCTATCCGGATTATTCCTGATAAAATTGTTCAGCTCATACTGATACTTATAGATGCCGTCAATCTTACCCAGATTCATGGCCTTCAGAAGCATCAGGTTGTCTGTGAACTGGTTTTGCGGATTATTGATAAGTGCACTATCAATTTGATTCAGTGATTTCTGATAATCTCCATTGTCATAGAGCAGGTAAGCTTCTTTATACACTTTCTTATATGCCTCCAGGAGTGCTTTGGATTCCTCTATGTAGTTAGGATTGAAGATAAGTTTAGCATAGATAGATTCAGGAAATTCGGCAAGCAGTTGACGGGCGGTTTTATCGGACTGAGTACTGTCCATTGGTTGATAGAGGAGGTATAACTGGTACAAAACCTCAGGTCTGTACTCGGAGCTATCAAATCTTAAGAGAAGCGAGTTGAAGCTCGAAATTGCATTTTGTTTTTCGTTCAATTTAAAGTTATAGATATTGCCAAGTTCGTAGTAGGCCACCTCAATTTCGCCAAGCAGTTGCTCCAATTGTGACTCACTTGTCGGAATCTGTGCCACTAACCTGGATCTCTCCCCCTCCCTGTCGAATTCTGTTTCTTCCTTACTGGTCTCTTTGCCGGCTGCCGGATCCTGGACCGCTGCCAACTCCTGGACCTGGGGTTCTGTTTCCCGTATCTCATTTCGAGTACTACGTCTCCAATTATCGGTTAATTCTACATTTCCCCAAATTCTGGTAAACTCAGCCTGGCCTCTCGAAATCTCCGAGGTATTGTAGAAGTACCATGTTCCGCTGATGCTCTCATTAATTGTTACAAGGTTTTCTTCATCAAAAGAATTAATGTTGGTCTCTGTCAGCTTTTCTTTCCTTTTCCGTTTCTTCTCCGCTTCCTGTTCGTTAATGTAAGCCAACTCCATTTCATCCAATTTCAGGTTCAGTAAAACTTCAAGTGAATCATCTGAAAGTTTTGAAAGGGAAATGAGACTATCGTTGGTTTGCAGTGTGGTGTAGTGCTCAACGAACTCCGAGAGTATCTCCTGCCTCGACTTGATCTCCTCATAATTCTCCTCGTCTTTTGGCAAAACCTGGATGGTGCTGTCGTAATAATTTTTGGCAAGCTGAAAGTTTCTCAGGCTGTCATAGTATATCTGACCGATTTTCAAAAAGGAATATGCTTTTTGCCTGTTGTCCTTTCCACTGGCCACGGACAGTTTGTAATTTTCAATAGCCCCCGCAAGATCCCCCCGCTTAAAGTCAAATTGACCCATCTCGAAATATATCCTATCCTGGTATTCCAGGTTTTTGGGGTCATTAAGGAGCTTCCTGAAGTACTTACGAACCTTTTTGATATTGCTATTGCTGGTCATTTGAGTGACCTGCGCCATATTCAACTTTGTAAAAAAGGACAGTTCGTATGTATTACTTTGTTTCAGAGCTCGTTTGTAATAGCTGTATGCATTCGCATCAAAGTTTAGCGCCTGATAAACCTGTCCAATTATGAAATCCACCCTCGCTTTGTCCGCACCGCGATTCATCATTTCCTCCGCTTCTACCAGGTTTTGGACCATTAAATCATATTCCTCCATCACGTGATGAAAGTAAGCTTTGTTGAGGTGCAGTTGCTTTTTGTTTTCAACGTTTATCTCCTGTTTGTCCAGGTATTCCAAAACAGCCCTGGCGTTCTTATATTCCTTCGCCTCTGTAAACGTTCTTAAAAGATTGATAAGGGCTCTGTGCTGATCATTTATATCGTCTCCATTCGTATTCACCCATTTGAATGTCTCTATGGCTTCGGGGAATTCGCTTCCGTAGAGCCGGGCTTTACCGACAAGAATATAGGCGTCATCTTCCCATCGGGATTCAGGATGCCTTTGAATGGCTATGGAAGCCTTTTCAATACAGTCCTGGAGCTGGGTTTCGAGTGACCTTGAGGTGGTAGTGTCAAATTGAGGAAATACAGGCAGGATGTGGTTATAGTCCCATTCATATCGATCAAAGATGGTTTGTTCGATCTCCTTTATCTGCTCTTTGGCAATAAAATAGCCGTTATATCGAGCGGTCACATTATGGTAGGTAATGCCAATCGGATTATTTTGCGCGATACTGAGGGTACAGAAAATTAATCCTGAAATGGATAAGATTAACCTCAATTTACTAATTACTATTACGACGTGTAGAATTAACGATATTTTCAATCAGTATTATCCTTCAAAGATAAAATAATGGCTTTAGAATATATTTGCCAATTCAAAACTAGGAGAAATTGGGGCAGAAACGAACGCTTTCCGGTTGGCTGACGAACAGGTATTTACTTATCATCAGGAATGAAGAGAATTTCGCTGAGAAAAAGACGCTCAGCTTCAACTATGCTCGTCTGATCCTGCTGATGACCCTTGGATTTTTGATTTCCCTGGCACTGGCGGTCTATTTAGTCACTTCGGTTCTTGAACAATGGCTGGATCCAAGGCACGCGCAGATGATGGCAAACCGTCAGGTCCTTAACCTTAGTATGAGTGTTGATTCACTGGAAATGGAAGTCCGTCAAAAGGATCAGTATATCCAGAATATAAGAAGGATCCTCGGAGGAGAAAGTGAGGAATTAGAGGAACTGGCGGTAATAAGTGATGATTCCCGGCAATTCAATGGTGAAGATATTAACCTTACCAGGGTGGATCCTATAGACTCCCAGTTCAGGGCTGAATACGAGCAGGGTGACCTGGGTCTTATCTCCATTGTGGATGAAGGCAACGACGAACTCAGGGAAATATTTTTGTTCACACCTGTCGAGGGCATAATTTCTGGGGGGTTTGATCCGAAATCAGATCATTTCGGTGTCGATATCGTCACAAAAGAAAATGAACCGATAAAATCCGTAGCAGATGGTGTGGTTATATTTTCCGGTTGGACGCTCGATGGCGGATATATTATAGGGATCCAGCATAGGGGTAATCTGATCTCAGTATACAAGCACAATTCGGAAATATTGAAAAACGTTGGTAATTTTGTCTCCAGCGGAGAAATTATCGCAATAATTGGTAATACAGGTGAGTTGACATCAGGGCCACATTTACATTTGGAATTGTGGCATAAGGGAAATGCAGTTAACCCCGAGGATTACATTTCATTTTAAAATAAGGAAACCAAGTAAAAATGCTCAATAAGAAGGACCTGAAAGAAGTAGAGGAATTAAGTAATTCCAGCAATATCATTGGCAAAGGGACTATTCTGGAAGGTAGTCTGGAAACTTACGGCAATGTTCGTGTAGAAGGAAAAGTGATTGGTAACATAAAAACCAAATCCAAGGCCGCATTCGGCCATTCTTCCCAGGTAGAAGGGAATGTTTTGGCTCAGAATGCGGAAATTGCCGGTCATATCAGTGGTACCGTCGAAATCACTGAACAACTCGTCTTAAAGCCTTCGGCGGTTATTGATGGGGATATTATTACCAACAGACTGATTGTTGAGTCCGGTGCCTCTTTCAATGGCAAATGCAAGATGGGAGTGAAATCCAAAGAAATAAGAATTGGCAACAAGGAAGAACAGCCGCCCCTCCTCAAAGCACAGTCATAGATCGCCCGATAACAATTTTTTGAAACTGAGCGGTATTGCTTTTGAATTAGCCGCTTTCAACTTCGTCGTAATTTTTGGAGGATACAAGCTAGACGATTGGATGGGTTTGAATGGGCCATGGTTTCTGGTATCTTCAGTTTTCATAGCCGTAATAGGATCCATTTATCACCTTCTCAACCGTCTTAAATGAGGAAATACCTTTTCGGCTCAGCAGCTATCACTTTGTTTTTTGTATTGATGCTCATACTGGAGGATTATTTACCGTTCAGACTACACGGATATTTCCCCTGGATAATCTTATTCTTCTTTTTACAATCCGCACTGGTAATGTGGATTCTCTACCTGGGGAAAAAAGATCTCCGGCATTTTCCTAACTATGTACTGGGATCCGTTGCATTCAGGTTTTTGTCAGCGGGATTCGTACTTCTCATTTTCCTGGCTTCCGGAGTGGAAAACAGGATTGCCCTGACAGTCCAATTCACGACTGTCTATTTGTCATATCTGATATTTGAAATAACTCTGGTATTAACTAACTTGCGGCCGAATTAGCCGAATGAGCACCGTTTTCATAATGAAATATTCTTCTGTTTGTGTCAATAAAATACTGAAAATCGGTATTTTATTTCTTTTTCTGGGTGTTTTCCTAATTCAGCCATCGTTGGCAGCCGAAGGTTCGGAGGGAGAGAAATTCAATCCGGCTGAAATGATCAATCATCACATCCGGGATTCGCATATTTGGGAGATAACGCATGGTGTGGAAGTACATCTTCCGGTCATTGTATACTCAAAAGAAAAAGGGCTTGAGATGTTTTCCTCATCCAATTTTTTCGACGACGAGCATAACTCCGTATCTTACAACGGTTATGTTATGGATCATGATCATATTACGCTGGAATCCGGTGAAAGTGTGCTGGACTTTTCCATCACTAAAAATGTCTTGTTTCTTTTCATAAACTCCGGCATTATGCTGCTTATTTTTCTATCAGTAGCACGAGGATACAGGAAAAATGAGGGGAGGGCTCCCCGGGGGATTCAATCATTTTTTGAACCGATCATTATTTTCGTCAGGGATGAGATAGTTAAACCCAACATTGGTCCGAAATATGAAAAGTATCTTCCTTATATGTTGACGCTTTTCTTTTTTATCTGGTTTGGTAACCTGCTCGGACTGTTTCCTGCCGCTGCCAACCTTACCGGTAATATCGCCGTGACCATGGTCCTGGCGGTCCTAACATTTATTATCACAAACTTTTCAGGAAATAAAAATTACTGGAAGCATAATTTGATGGCGCCAGGAGTTCCTTTGGCATTGAAGCCAATATTGATACCAGTTGAGATAATAGGAATGTTCACCAAGCCTTTTTCACTTATGATAAGGCTTTTTGTTGCGATCACGGCAGGGCATATTGTGATCCTGAGTTTGCTGGCTATGGCATTTATTTTTCAATCGTACATTGTCGGATTTGGGGCGGCGATTGTTGTGACTGTAATCAATTTTATTGAAATATTGGTAGCCTCTATACAGGCTTATGTTTTTACGATGTTCTCATCACTCTATATCGGGATGGCAGTGGCCGAGGATCATCATTGAGTTATTGGATGTTCAAATTTTAAATATATAACAAATGTTAGCATCAATTTTATTGGACGTTAGTTTAGCGATCATGGGTGCCGGTATCGGTTCCGGTCTGGTAGCAATAGGCGCCGGAATTGGGATCGGTCGAATTGGAGGTTCTGCAATGGAAGCTATGGCAAGACAGCCTGAAGCTGCCGGCAGGGTGCAAACGGCTATGCTTATTATCGCTGCTCTAATCGAGGTAATTGCGCTTTTCGGTGTCGTAATCTGTTTTTTGATTGCAACAAGCGAAGGCTAAATGAAGAATTGGGGTCTGTACAAGGTGATAGATCTTGTCAGGCCCCTTAGTTTGAACTATAAAATGTGAATTAGATGGATTTACTTACTCCTGACATAGGCCTGATATTTTGGCAGTTTGTTGTTTTCATGGCCGTTGTGATCGTTCTCGCAGTATTCGTCTGGAGACCAATTTCCGATGCGTTGAGAGCAAGAGAGGGTAAAATCGAAGATGCCCTTCAGGCGGCTGAGACAGCCAAAGAAGAAATGGAGCAAATCAAGTCGGACAATGAATATTTGCTTCAGGAAGCCCGGGCTGAACGCGATGAGATACTGAAAGAGGCCATTTCTACGGCAAATCAAATAAAAGAGGAGGCCAAGGGCGAAACTTCAAAGATCACAGAAAAAATGATTAGCGATGCGAGGCAAAGTATTGAAAGCGAGAAGAAAGCAGCCATTGCAGAAGTGAAGGATTTAGTGTCCACTTTATCCATCGACATCGCGGAAAAATTGATACGGGAAAAGCTTGGGGATGAAAAATCCCAGAAGACTTTGGTAAACAAATTCCTGAAAGACGTTAAAGTGAATTGATAGATGTCCGCAAGCAGAATAGCCAAAAGGTACGCAAGGCCATTACTTGATCTGGCGGAGGAGCAAAAGCTTCTTGACGAGGTCAGGCAGGATATGGAGACCTTTGTGACAATTTGCAGGGAAAATAAGGGCTTTGTCGCAATGCTGAAAAGCCCCATCATTGTGCACCTCAAGAAGGCGGACATTCTGAACAAAATATTTGAAGGAAAAATAAATGAGTTGACATTGATGGTTTTTTCCCTGATTACAAGGAAAAACCGGGAAGATGTGCTTCCTCAGGTGGCCGAAGAATTCCTTAAACTTTACAACATTAAGAAAGGGTACCAGGAAGCGACAATCACCACAACTTTTACTATCGATGATGCAATCCGGGACTCGGTTAAGGAAATTGTAAAGGAAATATCAGGAAAAACACCATTGCTGGTGGAAAAGGTAGATCCTGAAATTGTAGGTGGATATATCCTGATGATGGGTGATCGTCAAATAGATGAAAGCCTGAGTGGCAA
Source organism: Cyclobacteriaceae bacterium (assembly GCA_028278225.1). GTDB lineage: Bacteria > Bacteroidota > Bacteroidia > Cytophagales > Cyclobacteriaceae > JANQEU01. The sequence goes on along the minus strand of JANQEU010000055.1, from coordinate 156,139 downwards.
ACTGAAAGAACTGGAATTAAAGTTTAAACAACAGCAATACGCACAAAACTAAGGCCGCAAGGCATTAAAGAAAATTACTATGGCAGATGTCAGACCTGATGAGGTTTCAGCGATTCTAAGAGAACAACTTTCAAATTTCAAGACGGAATCGGAGCTTGAAGAGATAGGCACCGTACTTCAAGTTGGTGATGGTGTTGCCCGTATATACGGATTGACCCAGGCGCAGGCAGGGGAATTGCTGGAATTTGAGAATGGGTTGAATGCACTTGTGCTGAACCTTGAAGAAGACAATGTAGGTGTTGTACTTCTGGGGGACTCAAGCGAAGTGAGAGAAGGGGATACTGTCAAGAGAACCGGAAGAATCGGCTCGGTTCGGGTTGGGGACGGCCTGGCTGGCAGGGTTGTCAATACTCTGGGAGAACCTATTGATGGAAAAGGTCCCATAAAAGGGGAGCTTTATGAGATGCCAATGGAAAGGAAGGCCCCCGGGGTAATCTACCGGCAACCCGTTAGTGAGCCTCTTCAAACGGGTATCAAAGCCATCGACTCCATGATCCCGATTGGGCGAGGGCAGCGGGAGCTGATCATCGGTGACCGGCAAACCGGTAAAACGGCCGTCGCTATTGACACGATCATCAATCAAAAAGAATTTTACGACAAAGGAGAGCCTGTATACTGCATTTACGTGGCAGTCGGACAAAAGTCATCTACCGTTGCTTCCATTCTGGCTACTCTGGAAAGAGCAGGAGCAATGGATTACACCACAATAGTTACGGCTTCCGCTTCCGATCCCGCACCGATGCAATTCTTTGCGCCATTTACCGGGGCGGCAATCGGGGAGTTCTTCCGGGATACGGGAAGACCTGCACTGGTGATCTACGACGATCTTTCGAAGCAGGCGGTTTCTTACAGGGAAGTATCGCTGTTGCTCAGAAGACCTCCGGGAAGAGAAGCCTATCCGGGTGATGTATTCTATTTACACTCACGACTGCTGGAACGAGCCGCAAAAATCATTGATAACGATGACATCGCGGCACAAATGAATGATCTCCCGGAAGTACTGCGAGATAAAGTAAAGGGTGGCGGATCATTGACCGCATTGCCGATTATTGAGACACAAGCGGGTGATGTTACCGCTTACATCCCTACAAACGTGATCTCGATCACCGATGGGCAGATATTCCTCGAGGCCAACCTCTTCAATTCCGGCATTCGACCTGCGATCAATGTGGGGATTTCCGTTTCAAGGGTAGGGGGATCTGCTCAGATCAAATCGATGAAAAAGATTGCAGGAACCTTGAAGCTGGATCAGGCCCAGTTCAGGGAACTGGAGGCATTTTCAAAATTCGGATCAGATCTGGACGCAGCCACTCAGAGAACAATTGACAGAGGCAGAAGAAATCAGGAAGTGCTGAAACAACCGCAGTATACCCCTGTTCCGGTGGAAGAGCAAGTTGCAATAATCTATGCTTCGACTAAAGGATATCTGGATAAGATGCCCGAGGAAAAAGTGAAACCATTCGAAAAAGAATTTATCCAGGTAATGAAAACCCAGCATCAGGATGTCCTGGATCTATTCAAAGCTGGCAAACTTGACGATGCCGCCCTGTCCAAGCTTGAAGAAGCAGCCAAAGACATTGCGAGCAGATACGAACAATAGATAATGGCGAATCTCAAGGAAGTAAAAAACAGGATACAGTCTGTCACATCGACGCAGCAGATTACCAAAGCCATGAAAATGGTAGCTGCTGCCAAGTTGCGAAGAGCCCAGGACCGTATTATGCAAATGAGGCCTTTCTCTCAGAAACTGACAGGTGTTATGCAGAATATTTCAGCTTCCATCGATACGGCTCAGGTTGAGAATCCATATGCTGAAGAACGTGAGGTGGAAAACGTTCTGCTTGTTGTGGTTTCTTCTGACAGAGGCCTCTGCGGAGCTTTTAACAGTTCCATTTTTAAGCATACCCTGAATGAAATAAATGAATCCTACCGTGATGTGGAAGGAGGCGGGGGCCTTTACATCATGCCAATCGGGAAGAGATCAAGGGAATTTTTCTCAAAAAGAGGGTATCAGGTAATTGATGATTACTGGGATATGTTCCATCATCTGGATTTCGATCAGGTAATGGAAGCTGCAAATCATGCCATGACAGGATTCGTTGACGGAACTTACGACAAAGTGGTGATCATCTATAACGAGTTCAAAAATGTTGCGACACAAATATTGAGGGCAGAGCCATTTCTTCCCATTAGTCCTGGTGAAATCGAAGAAGATGTCAAGATTGAAACAGATTACATATTTGAGCCGGATCAGGAATTCATATTCAATGAGATAGTTCCAAAATCGCTTAGAATACAATTTTATAAAGCCCTGCTGGAATCCAATGCTGCTGAACAAGGAGCCAGAATGACTGCCATGGATCAGGCAACAGACAATGCCCAGGAGCTTTTGAAAGACCTGCGCCTAACGTATAACAGGACACGTCAGGCTGCTATCACCAAAGAAATACTGGAAATCGTAGGTGGTGCTGAGGCATTGGCCAAGGGCTCGTAGTAAATGAGCTTTTCAGGTACGGTCCTGAGAGTTGCTCATTTCATCCTGATCCTCCGGTGGTTATCACTAGACATTGTTGCGGCAACTCTTCTGCTTCTCTATTTTGTTTCTGCTCAATATTCAATTACCGTTCCCGTCTCCATTTACATAGCTCTTGGGATTGCAGTCTGGCTAATATATACTATTGACCACTTGCGGGATGCTTCAAGATTGGCGACCCCCTCTTTTCAAGGCATTCCTTTCACAAACGAAACTATGAGAAATTAAAACTGGTAGCTTTGGTGTGTCTGCTTATTACAATTGTCAACCTGCTTTGGCTTCCTGAAAATGTTATTATAGGAGGTAGTGCTTTGGCCCTGGTTTCATCACTATATCTGGCACTTGAAAGAAACCTGGCACGATCAGGGTTTAAAGAACTTGCGATTTCCATCGGATTTGGGATCGGTATTTTTCTCTATCCTTTTTCATTAGTCGTCATAGCATGGACCGACATTTTGATATTGCTGCAAATGATTCTCCTGGCACTTGCTAATTTGCTGTTAATCGCACTGATCGAGGCGGAAACGGATTTCCATGACGGATTTCATTCCTTGGTCACAAAAATTGGCCCTGATACTTCGAAAAAAGTTATTATCTCATTATGTGTGTTGTCCCTGGCAGCCAGCATCATAATGTACTTTGGTGGTCATTTTATCATTCTCCAGGTATTTTACAGCCTGTCTTCATTGGTGCTTTTACTTTTATTGTTCAATAAGGATCTTTTTGAGCGCAATGACTATTATCGAATGATCAGTGATGGTATCTTTTTTATTCCATTGCTCCTGTTGTGAAAAATGATTTTAACAAAGTAGCAGGGTTTTATGACCTGATTCAACAAATAGCCTTTGGGAATACGTTGGTCAAAGCCGCTGCTTACTTTTTAAATAAACTGGAAAAAAACAGCCGTGTATTGATTCTGGGTGGCGGAACAGGCAAAATATTAAATTATGTGGGTGAGGATATTGAAGTGGACTACCTTGATTTATCGAAGAGGATGATATCACAGGCCAGTGCCTATCGGTCGGAAAAAATAGTCTTTATCCGGGGGGATTTCCTTGAGATGCAGCTGTCAGGGCCTTACGATACAGTTATATGTCCGTTCTTCCTTGATGTTTTTTGTCAGGATAATCTGGAGACGGTATTATCAAAGATTCTGATGTTACTTCGACCAAACGGAAGACTTGTTGTCTCTGATTTTCGGCATACCGGCAAAAAGAGAGACAGGATCCTGATTTTTCTGATGTACCTGTTTTTCAGGGTATTTTCCCACCTGGAATCCCGAAATTTGCCATCTATTCATAGCACGATTCTTAAGAACGGATTCAGGTTAGAAGATCGAAGATTCTTCAGAAAAGGGCTGATTTTTTCCCATATCTATCGAAATTGAGAAACCTTTTAAGATTCACAGCGTCCTTGAAGCAAGAAAAGTGAAAGGAGAAGCTCAAAATATCCATAAGCATCTGATCGAAAGCAGTCAGAAGGGTGATCAAAGTGCTCAGTCTGAGCTTTATCGACTATATGCAAAAGCGATGTATAATATCTGCCGTCGAATGATGGGAGACGAAGAAGAAGCCAAGGATATTTTGCAGGAATCATTCATTGATGCATTTCAAAGACTACCAACACTAAGGGAGTCAAATACTTTTAGCAGTTGGATAAAAAGAATTGTTACAAATAATTGCATCAATGCGTTGAGAAAGCGGCGGTTGATGACAACTGAATTGAAGGAGGGCTGGGATACCATGGAGGAAGAACAAGATGATTTTGAATATAACAAGTACCGTGCAAACCAGATCATGGGAGCTGTGGATACACTTCCTGACGGATGTCGCACGGTTTTGTCGCTTTATTTATTTGAAGGATATGATCACAAGGAAATTGCGCAGATCCTGTCGATTTCGGAATCAGCATCCAAAGCTCAGTATTGTAAAGCGAAAGCGAGGATTCGTAACCAGTTAAGCGATAAAGTACAGCAATATGTCTGATAAACTTAAACAGTATGTTCAGCGTAACCAGGAGGATTTCGAACTCTACCCATTTGATGTAGCGCATGGATGGTCCGAAATCGCGCCTAAAATCAAACAAAAGACAAAAACGGTGCCTTTAAGAATTTGGTATTCGATTGCGGCATCTGTTTTAATCCTTCTGGCTGGCTGGGTTGGGTTCCGCTCTACCTCAGGCACCGGGGATACGTTTCCGGCTGAACTTCAGGAGGCACAGTTTTATTATCAGGATATGATTGATGCTAAAATCAATTTGGTTAGGAATCAGGTCAGTGATCCTCAGTTATTGCAGGATATTGAAGCTCTGGACGTAGCGTTTACGGAATTGAGTGAGGATCTGAGGGACGACGTTCACAACGAAGAGGTCATAACAGCCATGATCGACAACTATCGGTTGAAGCTGAAAATCTTAGAAAGAATTTTGGAAGACTTAGAAGACAAGAGCAATGAAGAAAATAGGGGTATATAGTTACATGTTATTGATCACGACGCTACTGTCTGCACAGAATGTACGGATAGAGAAAAGCTTTGATCAGTCATTTTACATCGGGGAGCAGGCAAGGTTGGATATTACCAATAAATACGGTGAAGTCATCGTCCATACGTGGTACAATGACTCCATTCGCATAAAAGTGGAGGTAATTGCAGAAGGAAAGAGCCAGGATATAGTGAATAAGGAAATGCGGCGAGTGGATGTCGACCTTCGCAAAATTGGGACCATTGTAAGTGGAGCAACCAAATTTGATCAGGGTAAAAGCAGGGGGATCCTGGCAGATCTGGTGGATCAGGTAACGGATTACTCCAAATCTGTGATAGGAGGGAACCGTGTATCGGTGGATTATGAAATATGGGTCCCGGAAGAGGTGGATATATCCATTGACAATAAATTCGGAGACATATATTTGTCAACCCTGGCAGGTGTTGTTTCAATAGATCTTTCACATGGCGACTTAAGGGGAAACAAGATCAGCAATGAATTGATGTTAAAACACAGCTTTGGTAAACATACATTTGACTATATCGACGACGGGAACCTCACACTTCGCGGGATTGACAGTAAAATCTCCGGGGGTGGGAAACTGGATTTTGAATCCAGCTCTTCAGAGATCTCACTAGGTGTGGTCAAAGAGGTACATATGATCTCGCGGAACGATAAGTATTTTATGGATGAAGTGACAGATTTGATTGGTGAGGGTACTTTTACGGACCTTAATCTTGATTATGCCGCAGAAGATATAAGACTGGATTTTGATTACGGAGACATATTCCTGAGCCGCATTAATAAGGACTTTGGTAAAATTGAGATCAACGGCAAGTCCTGTGATATAAATATGATACTGGATCAGGCTTCTTACATCAATACCTCAATCGTGGGAGGACCGGAAGATCAAATGTACTTACCGAACAGTATGCTTGTATTGAAGAAGGAAATACTGGAGGAGGGGATCATTTCGTTGAATGGATTCGTCGGTAATACAAATACCACTCACAGCCGGTTGGATATAAAATCCGATGGAGGGGAATTGATCATTTCAATCAAAGAAACCGACATTTTCACAAATCGAGATTAGGCACTCATGCAGCGTTTGATTTTTCCCCCACTGGTCCTGCTCGCCACTACTTTCTGCCTCGGACAGGCCGCTTACGAGCAGTCGGCCGGTGTCAGGCTCGGACATACGTCAGGAATTACATTTAAAAAGTTCCTGGTGGAAGAGGAATCCCTTGAAATAACCATGAGCGGAAGAAAGAATGGGCTGCAACTTACTACCATGTATCTCTTCCACCAGCCTATGGAGTTCTCCTTTAATGAGAATTTTTATGCCTTTTACGGTGTAGGCGGTCATGTCGGATATGAGCAGTATAAAAAACTCAGTAGAGTTTTGAGATCCGTGGATCCACCCACTTTCGAATTTGAAGAACGCACATTCTACGTAATGGGAGTAGATGCGATGATCGGCCTTGAATACAGGTGGCTAAGCGTTCCGGTAACCATCGGATTTGACATTAAACCATATTTTAATTTTATTGATCTTAGATACACAAGAGCACGTTTTTGGGATTCGGCCCTAACCTTCAAATACGTCTTTTAAACTATGAAGCAACTGATCACCGCCATTTTATGCTCAACCTTGTTTGGCGCGACCGCACAGCAATACATTGACACAAATGATCCAAGAGAAATAAAATCCCTATTGAGCAAAGAAAATGATCTTAATGGGTTCGGCGGTGCCGATATAAAAATAACAGATCTGATGACGGAGCGGGCAATGATCCTCGGTTGTTACGGTGGAGTACTCGTCAACAGAAGATTTATGCTAGGTGTAGCTGGCTATGGCATTGCCACCAATCCGGAATTTACCGGTCGCTTGCCTCAGGGGCTGATCCCCGACACTGTAGCAAGTCAACTTTCGAGGAAACTGACTATTAATGGTGGTTATGCCGGGTTAATGCTTGGCGGAATAATTTTGACCAAAGAATTAGTACACCTCAGTATACCCATCATTATAGGAGCGGGAGAGATTCAGATAACCGATGAAGATTTCTTTCAGAATGGCTCGGATACAGATTATACACTTGAGAGTTCAACTTTTTTTACAGTTGAACCTGCAGTTCAGTTAGAATTCAATATCACGCCTTCATTCAGAATTGCGGCAGGTGCTTCCTACCGCTGGATCCAGGGACTGGAATTACCTGATCCGTTAGTAGAGGACGGCGACATTGCCAATTGGTCAGGAACACTTTCACTTAGATTTGGCCGATTTTAATTTTCCAAGCAGCAACTCGATCTTCACGACAGCCTCTTCCATGTTGGAAGCAAAATTCCCTATTCCATTTTGTTTTAAGGAGTCTGTATTCATGTCATAGATGAATCCACCGTCCTCAAGGCAAACAATCAAATTATCTCCCTTTCCGTAGTCATTTACTGCAAGTTCCAATTCGGCTTTTGTACCAATCCCACCGGTGAAAACCAGGATCACATCGGAGGACATAACATTGATGTGATTTCTGCTTTCCCGGCCTTTAGCCTGCAACCCAAACAGATGGGTAAAGATCGGCAGCTCTACCCAGGGATTAGGATACATATCCGGGTCTTTACCATTTGGGATTATACCTATACTTAACCCCTTCCTGTCACCTACACTACAAAATCCGGCACTTGCCGCTTTCATTACCCCACTTCCGCCGCCGGTCAAAAGGTGATAGTTGTTCCTGGCGATCCATTTTCCCATTTCAAATGGAAAAACAAGCTGAGGATTTCCATCCGGATGTGTTCCCGAACCAAAAACGCCTATAACGAGTCTCTTTTCCGGTTCTTCAATGTCTGAATACATGTTAATTAATCTCGCAGGAGCCAATTTAACCATTTGAGGATTAGTTTTTAACTAAAGGCCGGATTCTCTTCCCAAGGACGCCGATACCCTTACGCACTGTTACTCTTTTTTTTTACAATTTTTTGAGAGTTCTACTATGTATCCTTACGAGTTTTCAAATTTTTCACAAAAACACAAGGTAAATGAAGAGAATAATATTCTATGTGTTTCTTCTGAGCAGTCTGTCTTTGGCTGCACAGGAGAGAGTTATATCGGGGAAGGTTACGTCCGATGACGGCAGCGCACTACCCGGTGTAAATGTGGTTCTGAAAGGGACCATTATGGGGACAACAAGCGATATTGATGGAAATTATCGGCTTTCCGTCCCTGATGATGCCAACAGTACGCTGGTTTTTTCATTTGTAGGAATGGAAAACCAGGAAATACGTATTGGTGCAATGTCCGTAATCGATGTAAAAATGGAGGTGGATGTTGCGACGTTAAGTGAAATTGTCGTTACGGCAGTTGGTATTGAGAGGGCTAAAAAAGCTTTAGGCTATTCGGTGTCGAACCTTGATGGCGAACAGCTGGCTCAAAAGTCCGAGCCGGACATTGTCCGGTCGTTGCAGGGGAAGGTAGCCGGGATAAATATTGTCGGCGCCGGTGGTGCGGTAGGCGAAGGTACAAACATTACCATTCGTGGTAACTCCTCATTACTGGGTAATAATCAGCCCCTGTTTGTGGTGGATGGAGTTCCGTTTGATAACACCACTTTCTCGACGGGAAGTTTCACAAGCAGGACAACTGCGTCCAACAGGTCTTTTGACCTGGATCCCAACAATATTGAGTCCATGACCGTCCTGAAAGGGGCGGCTGCAGCTGCACTTTATGGATCACGGGCCTCCAATGGTGTAATCGTGATCACCACAAAATCAGGTAATGCAAAGGCGTCCAGACAAGGATTGGAAGTCACGGTCAACACTTCCTATAATATAGAGGAAGTATCAAATTTGCCTGATTATCAAAAACGTTATACTCAAGGGAATAATTTCAAGTACGTAGATGGTAATTACGGTACCTGGGGTGCTTCATTCGATATGACGCAGCCGGAGTGGTCAATACCAGTGAATTCAGACCTGATCCTAAGCCAGGATCCGGGGTCGGGAAGTGCATGGTTCCGCCATCCATACGACAGGTATAATAACCCTAACGGAGCTCCTTATTTTCCGGAGTTTGCAAATGATTCAATTCTATTGCGGCCATATAATACCCCTCAAGATTTTTTTGAGACGGGTAGTGTTTTTGATTTCGGTGTGAGTGTTACCGGTGGTAACGAGGATGCAACGCTCACAGCCGGTATGTCAAGGACTATTAGCGAAGGAATTGTTCCCTTTAATGAGGGGACCAGGACAAGTGTAAATGTGGGTGGTAATGCAAACCTGGCCAATGGTTTATTCATTGGCGGTAGTGCAACCTACGTTCGGAATGAATTGACATCACCACCGTCATCGGGATTGTTTACCGGAGGTACTTCCATCACGGAAAGGTTGCTGTACACACCGCCCAACGTAAATGTTAAGGGATATCCAAGCGAGGATGCCAATGGAAACCCCGCGTTTTACAGGCCTGATAATGATAACCCGTACTTCCTGGCAAAATATGCGCCGCATACCAGTAATGTGGACAGGCTGTATGGTTATGTGACCTTAGGGTATGATATTTTGGATTGGTTGAATATTACGTATCGGGGAGGATTTAATGTATACAACCAAAGAAACCTGAATGTGTTGCCACGTGGTACGAATGCTTCTCCGACGGGACAGATACTGGAAGATAATATTTATAACAGTGAACTGGATGGTAACCTGATATTGACGGGTACCCGCGATCTGACCAGTGATATTGGATTGAGGGCGTTGATAGGTTACAATGTAAACCAAAGAGAAAGAAGGAGACAGGCGTTTCAGGGGACTACTATCATCATAGATGGCATCCATGACCTTGACAACACTCAGAATGTTATTCCATGGGCCGGAGGGATTACTGAAAGAGCGTATCAGGCATTTTACACGGACCTTACCTTCAATTACAGGACGTGGTTATTCCTGAACTTAACCGGTCGTAATGATATCACTTCTACGCTACCCAAAAGTGACAGGAGTTACTTTTATGGAGGAGGTAGCCTGTCGTGGATCTTCTCGGAGGCACTGAACTTAGATGCAAATACTGATATATTTAGTTTTGGAAAACTTAGGGTTGGCTTTGCCAGAGTGGGGAATGATACTGACCCATATCTGACGCAACCGCTAAACTATGTGACCAACAGTGGGGTGATCCACAACATCGCATCTCTGGGATTCCCATTTACGAATGTAGTCAATACCGTTAATGGGCAGATCGTCAGTGATCAGCTGGGCAACAGTCAGTTGAAGCCGGAGTTTACCAATGAATATGAAATAGGCGGGGAGTTCAGACTTTGGAAGAACAGGATCGGACTGGATGTAGCCTACTACAGTCGCTCTTCCCAGGATCAAATTGTACCGATTAATGTATCCCCTGCCTCAGGTTTCGACACTAAAGTGGTAAATATCGGAGAAGTGACTAACGAGGGTTGGGAAGCAGCTCTGGATTTCACCCCGGTATCACTTAGCAACGGATTTGAGTGGAACCTTTTCACCACATTCACCAAGAATGAGAATATCGTGAAAGAACTGGCCGAAGGCCTTGATGAGGTGTTTATCAACGGGTATGGAAACAGCGTTCAGGTTGCCCATATCATAGGTTTGCCATATGGCCAGGTCAAAGGGACAAAAGCCGCCAGATCCGATGATGGAGACCTGCTGGTAGATCCGGAAACGGGAAAACTGATCATTCCAAATGATCTTGAGGTAATAGCTGATCCCAATCCCGATTTCTTACTCAATGTTACTTCCAGGCTCAGCTTTAAGGGGATCACCCTGAGCGCTTTGATCGAATACAGGCATGGAGGCGAAATATGGTCCGGAACTTACAATCAAATGTATGGAAGGGGAGTCACCCCCGGTACCGTTCCTGACCATCCGAATGGAAGAAGGATCACCGTTTACATCCCGGGAGTGGTCGGAGACCCAACCACGCAGGAAGCAGTATTGGATGAGTCCGGGAACACCATCCCTAATGGAACGATGCTAACAGTAAATGACTGGTATTTCATCAATACATTTGGATCGGCCGGTGCGCATGAATTCTCAGTGTTTGATGCTACTACGATCAGGCTGAGGGAAGTCACTTTGGGCTATACATTGCCTCAGTCCATTTTGAGTAATACTCCTTTCGGTAGCGTCAACGTTTCTCTCTCAGGTAGAAACCTGTGGTACAATGCTGTCAATTTCCCGGAGGATCTGAACTTCGATCCTGACACCAACTCACTGGGAGCAGGTAATGTAGATGGATTGAACCCAAATCAATCAGGAAACTCGCAAGGTGTCGATTTTGGCGTAATCCCTACTACCAGGAGATTTGGCATTAACCTAAGCGCTACCTTCTAGGAGCAGATGTATTTATTCAAATAGAATTCAATTATGAAAAAATTTATAATAATAATTTCAGTCACTTTCATCGCAATGGCTTGCGGTGATGATTTTCTGGATATCAATAGTGACCCGAATAACGCCTCGGAAGCATCCATTGACCTGGTACTTCCGAGCGCGCAAACTTTTGCTGCCTTTCGAACAAGCAGGGATGCACATGAGTTTGCATCAATATTTGTTCATCATTTTTACAATCTCTCTGAAAGCCAATTTAGCATTGACCCCGGGGAGATGGATAATGATTTCACAGGCTTGTATGTGTCCGTACTGAAGGATTTTCAGGTGGTGATTGACCAGGGCAGCGCTGAGGGTTTTTGGGGCCATGTTGGTATCGCAAAAATTCACAAAGCGCATATATATAGCATAATGGTTGATTTATGGGGAGATGTGCCTTATTCCCAGGCATTGTCAGGTGAGACCAACATATCACCGGAGTATGATGACGGAGCGGCCATCTATGCGGATCTGCACAGGGTACTGGACGAGGCAAAAGTCAATCTTGACAGTGCCATGTCCCAGAATTTACCGCCGGTTGCCAATGACCTGATATATGGAGGGAATACCGCTACAACGCAGTTTTCGAACTGGAAGAAAGTGGCCAATACCCTGAAGTTGAAGCTCTACCTGACAACAAGGGGAGTGGATGCTTCCGCTTCTACCACAGGCATTGAAGCGCTGATAGCGGAAGACGATTTTATCGATGACAATAGCGAGAATTTTGTCTTCAACTTTGGAGCAAATCTTGCACCGATAAATCAGCATCCCATTTATCAGCAGGACTATGCGGGTGCGGGTGACAAAACCTTTTACATGAACAATTACTTCATGTATAAAATGCTTACCAAAGGGGACCCCAGGCTTAATTTTTACGTCTACAGACAGGACGTTCTGGGTAGCCTCGTGTTTGAAACCACACCCTGCAACGCCAGGACGGATTGCACGTATTGGAACCTCCTTTCAACCGATCCGGCTAATACCGGTTATATAGGAAGGGATGGGGGTGATCCATCGGGTATCCCTGGAGATAATGCGCTCAGATCGACATTTGGTATATATCCAATCGGTGGTGATTATGATGATGGCTCTTATGGAGAACGCACCCTGGGAGCCGGTGCCAACGGAGCCGGAGTAGTTCCCTGGCTCACCAGCTCAATGCGGGCACTGATGTTGGCTGAAGCTGCACTGGTCCTGGGTACAACTGGTGATCCGCAGGCACTTTTGCAGGAGGGTATCGAGCACTCCATATCTTATGTTGTTAACTGGTCGGCTGCCCTGGATGCAGCAGTTCCCGCTGTTGATGATTCTACATATGTGGCCAACAGGATGGCCGATTACACCGGGGCCGCAACACAAAATCTGGCGCTAAATGTAATCATAGAGGAAAAATATTTCTCACAATATGGCAACGGGATAGAGACCTACACAGATTTCAGAAGAACGGGAATGCCATTGGATCTTCCGGATGCACTGGTTCCGCAGGCTCCGTTTCCTTTAAGGTTACCACTGGGGCAGCAGGAGAGTACCAGTAACCCTAACGCACCGAGTGTTTTGGTGACTGAACCTGTTTTCTGGGATGTTGATTAACGCTGAAAATTTGAGTACAATGAAAAAAATAATAATATATTCATTAGTTGTAGGATTAGTTGCTCTTGGTTGTCAAAAGGACGACATCAATCCTGCACCGGATCTGAATGATTACGTTGGGGCCGTTACCCTGGTGACACAGCCCACCGATCCGGGAGATCTGTTTTTCAATGCATTGAATGACCTGAATGGTGAGCAGATTTCCTTTACACTGGATTATGACAATTTCGGAACTACGGATGTAGAGTCCCTCACCATCAGACTTGAGTATACGGAAACGGCTGGAAAGTTTGATATATTCAGAAACGAGTTCGTCGATACTACATATGTTACTGTGGATATTGATGAAATTCCTGTAGGTAATCTGCCAAGCACAGTCACTATTACCGGAGCTGAAATGTTGACTATTCTACAAGGTCTGAATCCCAAGTTCACCTCGGTAGATTCCATTGAGGTGGGGGATTTCTTCCAGTTGACATTTCCCATCAATCTTCCGGACGGAACGGAGTTGACGGTTGCTTTGAATTCTGACCTGTGTAATGAACCCGCACAACCCTCCGCAGGAGGTTGCGGATTTGCATGGGGCGTTTCCTGTCCTTCGGAATTGGACGGTGTGGAAGCATCCTATGTTGTCAATAGCTGGGATACTGATGCAGTGAGCAATATTGATGCGACAGGGACGATTACATGGACGCAGAGCGGTGGATCCGGTGTTTATGAATGGAGTACGTTCACATTCGGGACGTATCAATATTTATACGGTTGTTGTGAGCAGACAGCAGGAGGGACAGCCTTGAGGGTCACAGATGTGTGCTCCTCGATAAGCATGAGCCCGGCTGATGGTTTTGGATGCGGATGGTCACTGACAGTGAATAGTGTTGCCGGTCCGGTTATGAATGTAACTTTGGCCGGTGATTGTCAGGGGACACTTGATATTACCATGACGAGGACCGATGGGCTGGACTGGCCGATCATTCCATAATCAGCCGTACTAGTGTGAAGAAAGGGGGCTGTCTTTTGACATTGAAGGCAGCCTCTTTTTTATTGATTATTTTATTGAAATAAAAACTGATAATTAGCCATGAGAAATTTGTTAATGGCATTGGTTTCAATTGGAACTATTGGTATCACCTTTAGTCAGGAAAAGAGTACACTGGAGCAAATAGAGTTTTACAGTGATTTTGCAAATAAGAGTATGGTTGGGAAGAAGCTCCCGCCTCCGAATGTAGACGGCTCACCCTATTTGTACGATGAATGGAGAAAAGGAAAGGTTTTTCTACGGGGAGATGAGGTCTTTGATAATCTGACCCTGAAATACAACCTATATAGTCAGATCCTGCATCTCAAGGAGCGTGGGGGAGAAAGAGCTTTCAAAGACAATTTCGTAGAGGGATTTGAGCTCATTGATCCATCGAAAGGATCGGGTGAGCTTTTCAGGAAATTGAGTTTTGAATGTGATGACGAATACTATAATGATTACTTTAAGATCATTGATGACCAGGGGGATTATGGCGTTTATATAAGATACTGGATCTATAAAAAGCCTCCGACATATGTTGAGGGACTAAATACGGGTAACCGAAACTATGAATTGATTACGAAGGAACAATCCTTTTATCGAATAAATGAATCATATGTCGAAATAAATACCTCTCACAAAAAGAATCTTAAAAAACTGAAACAGCATCAGGCTATATACGAACTCGCGGATAAGAAGAACCTGCCACTAAAGAGTGCTGACGACTTCAAAAGCCTGTTCACCCATCTATCTGGCGGAGAAAATTGATTTGAGCGTTTTTGCTCCCATACTATCTTTTCTTTCCGGCAAAGGAGTTTTACAAAAAAAAGACCAATCAAAATGACTGGTCCTTAGTCCTAGTAAATTGAGTTGTTTAAGTTCAATAGCTCATTATGGCCCTCCTGCTAAAAAATGTGCGGGGAGACATATCCATAAAATATCGAAAATCCTTAATAAAATGGGACTGATCATAGTAGCCTGATTGAAAGGTCAACTGCGTCAAATTGTAATCATGATGATGCTGATTATAATTCATCATGAAACCTTTCATTTTCTCAATCTTGCAATACTCTTTCGGAGTGATCGTTAGTTCCCTTAGAAATTTTTGTTCCAGTGTCGACTTGCTGACTGCCAGACCCTCGTAGATCTCTTTTATCATGATCCTGCCCTGGCGTTCTTCGATCATCAAAATCGCTTCGGCAATCAAAGGATCTATGTACATTTTATTATCATTGATCCGGTCTATGATGAGGTCGGAGAGCCGGAAAATCGAGGGCTCAATGTAAGGGTCAGCCGGTAGCTGAAACTCCCTCGAGATCAAAGAAAATTTATCCCTGTAAGTCGTGTCATGTTTCCTTAGTAACAGGTTTACAAAGCCCGGTTTGATTTTGGCCGACAACAGATGCAAATCGTTCTCTGATTCAAAAACAACTCCTCTGCTCCGGCAATTGCCGAGGTATGCTTCCCCGCGGTTTATTACCTGGGCTTTTTTCATACCCGATACCCTACTGCTGATTGTACAGCCAAGGTTGATCATGAGTTCACCATAGTTATCGGGTATCATATGATAACCATCCCCTAGTTCGTTTTTAGGAAGTTTTAACTCCCAGATGAATTCGACATAGTCCTGCAGCCTGGGAATTACGTGTTTTTTAAAATACATGAGTTTTTAGCCTTTACAAGACAGAACGGATTCACTTCATGTAATACTTATTGCAAAAGCTGTTAATATGTTAATAATCAGGTTTATTAAGTAAACAATCACGATTGTTTACTAAAAAAGGACCTGGTGATTAGGGGGAGACACTGCTAGGAGTGTTTTAAGACCTTGTATTCGGTCGGCGATTGCTTGGTGATTTTTTTAAAAGCCTTGTAAAATGATACTTTGTTAGAAAACCCTGCTAATTCCGCTATGGCGTCAATGGTGTAGTTGTTGTTTTGCGGATCCAGTATAAGCTTCTTGGCTTCTTCAATTCTGAGCCGGTTGATATAAGAATTGAAATTTTCTCCCGCAATTTCATTTATGGCGCTGGAAACCTGCTTTTCAGATAAATGAACGGACCTGGCAATCTTGCTTAGCTTAATGGAAGAGTTCAGATAGATCTTTTCATTTCTGATCATTTCATCGATCAGGTAAAAAGTTCGTTCTGATGCTGTAGAGACAGCTTTTTTCCTGCTATCCAGTAATCTGATGGCCTGTTTCTCGGATCGCGTCCGGCTGACATAGATATTGAATAAAAGGATAGCATTGAGGAGTGCATAGCAGATTATGAGGTGAACCAGGCTTGTTCTGCCTATATCACCGTAGTAGATGATAAATAATGGCAGGAATTGCAAAATCACCAGGAGTCCTCCGAGAAGAAGAAGAGGTCCTTTGCGATGGATCCTTGGAAGTATTAAAAGTTCCAGGGTAACTAAGGTTGCTATGTATGCTATTACCCATTCCACGCCAGGTTGTGTTTAAATTGTAATTTATAGTGCCACCTAAGTGACAACAATCTTCTTTTTTACAATTCATGGGTTACTGTTCTTTCTTACAATTCCTTAAGAGTCAAATACCCTTAGGTTTACGGTAGCGTCTATGCGCATTAAAAATTGGTTTAAAAGCTGACATTCCCCTTATCCAGGAGGTCAGCTTTTATTTTTTCAGCCGAGCGGTTACTATTATTTTTTACGAAAATAACTGGAATAAGATAGGCCTAATTCCTGTTTTTCAGCCCTGTCGCCGTCCGATCTTCCGGTTCCGGTGCCGGGGTCATCTGCGGAGGGTTTTCTTCCAGCAGCTTAAGCACCTCTTCTACTACTTTTTCCATCTGCGGATCCCGGCCCTGTACCAGGATGTTAGGATCGTCCCAGACCGGAAAATCGGGTGTCACACCCTCTCCTTCCCAGAACCAATGCCCGTCATTGTCATATAATCTGCCGCCGGGGACCGTAATTCCTCCTCCGTCTATCAGTCGATGACCGGTTGCCGGCCCCACCAGGATGCCAAGCGTCCGTTCACCTACTATGGGTCCCGCCTCCAACTCCTGGAACGCCCAGGGTAGTCCATCGCCTCCTGAACCAGCCCATCCATTAATTAACATTCCTAGTGGTCCTGTGTTGGTTTTGATCGGCCAGGTATGATCTTTTCCGTGTCGCCAGTGCAGGTTGTATACCACAGGCCGCTTCATCAATTCCAGGAACCGGTCAGCCAACTGCCCTCCTCCATTGAAACGTTCATCGATGATAAATCCTTTTTTGTGCAATTGACCATAAAACATTTTGATGAGCTCTTTCTGACCCTGACCTGCCGTGTTCGACATATACACATAGCCTAACTGACCATCGGACAATTCGTCCACCATTTTACGGTTGTTTTCGATCCACTCCTGGTACCTGAGCTGACGCTCTTCGGATGGGGTAAGGCATTTAACGATGTGATCCGAAGCGTCGGCTTTACTTCCGGTGGGACTCACGTTGAGTGAGACTGTCTTGCCGGAGAGCCCTTCAAATGCAGCGTAGGGATCTTTGTCAGGATCCAGGCCAATGCCATTTACGGCCAGAATATAATCACCGGTCTTTATTTTACTTCCAGGCCGGTCAAAGGGCGACCTCACCTCCATATCCCATTCTGCCGGTTTCACAATACGCTTAATGCGATGGACATTGTTATTCAAATCCCAGTCGATCCCCAGGAACCCGGTACTCAACGTTTTTACCTGCTCCACATCACCACCGAAGGTATAGGTATGGCCTGCCGACAGTTCGGCACTCATATTGGAAATGATATTGGTGACGTCCCAGCGTGTTCTGGCATCTTCAATCAAGGCGCCGTAACGTGTTCTCATCTCCTGCCAGTTGAGGCCATGCATGTTAGGGTCGTAGAAAAAATCCCTGTGTCGCCTCCAGGCATCCGTAAACAACTGCCTCCATTCTTCCTTGGGTACCAGATCCATTACCAGGTCCCCGGTTGGAATGGGGTCCTTGATCTTTTGATCAGCCGAAGGCTTAATTATACCGTATTTGCTGCCACTTCTGACCAGCAGGGATTCCCCGTCAGCCGTAGCTACTACCCACCGCACATCCTTCAGGACCGTTTTTTCTTCTCTTTCTTTCAGGTCGTACACCTGGAGGGACGCTTTCTCATCTACTGATCCGGTATTTGGAAACCGGTGGTACACAATTTTGTCCTTGAAGGCGATGACAGTGCCCATATTACCGGCTTTGGGTGGCAATAACACCAGTCTGCTCTCGATGTTGTCGAAATCAATTTTCACATCGATCCCATTTTCTTTCTTTTCTTCACCCTTGTCTTTGTCTTTCTTTTTCTTTTTATCATCCTCTTCCCCGGGCTCCTCTTCCTTTTCCTCTTCCAGGGCGTCATTTTTGGCGCTGAGCAAATATGGCGCTTCGGCCGTCAGGGCAACTGCCGCGATTTGAGTTGCATTGGGATAGATCCACGTATTGTCCACATCCGAGTAGTTGGCGGAATGTGTCCTGTTTGTCCGGTAGAAAATATATTTCCCGTCGGCGCTGAATACAGGACCAAAGTCATCAAAAAAACCACTCGTAATCTGATTGGTGCTCTTGTCCGCCAGGCTGTAAATGAATACGGCATCATGAGAGTTTTCAAGACCCTGGTGAAATGCCAGCCATTTTGAATCGGGCGACCAGTTTATCGGATAACCCAGTCTCCCGGGATGGCTCCTGTTCCACATGTCTTTGCGTACCGGGGTTGTTTCACCTGTCGAAGCATTTACAACATTGATCTCGTTTTTCTCATTGATGAATGCAAGCCACTTGTTATCCGGTGACCAGTACAGGCGATATCCGAATCCTCCGTTATAATTTGACAATTTACGCGGTGAAGCAGAACCTGATACTTCCTGCAGGTAGATCTCCCATTCACCGGACTGATCACTCCAGTAGGCTATCTGCTTACCATCCGGCGACCAGGCCGGATCCCTGTCAAATGCTCCGCTTGATCGTGTCAGGTTTTGAGTGTATCCCTCTTTTACCGGCACATTGAACAATTCACCACGGGCTTCAAACACAATACGCTTGCCTTTAGGAGAAGCGGTCATGCTCCGGATAGCATTGCTAACATTCTTTTTGGCGGGGATCTCCACTGCAAGATCACTGATGACATTGACGTCCACGGGGTTGTATTGCCTGGTCGAAATATCCATCAGGTACAATACGCCGCCTGCTTCGAAAACCAGGTCACCGGATCCTGCTGACATATAAGAAACGTCGAAATCCGTAAAGGATGTGATCTGAGTGGTCGATTTGGATTCAGTATTGTAGACCCAGACATTCAATCTCATGTTTTCACCCTGATCGGAGAGGAAGAATATTTCACTATCCGCCCAGGAAGGTTTGCCGTCATTAGCAGTATTGTTCGTGATGTTTTCGGCAGAATTGCTTTGCAGGTCGAAAATGATAACATCAGAGGCTAATCCGCCCCTGTATCTTTTGAATGGATAGTTTTCGGTGATCTTCGTTGTGTAGGCAAGCTTATTGCCATCAGGTGAAAAGCTCGCCAGTTCACCATAAGGCACACTCAGTTTCGTCGGAAATCCCCCTTCTTTACTCACCAGGTAAAAGTGACGTGAGCTTCTCTGACCCATCTCCCTTCGTGACGCGAAGAGGACACGTTCACCGTCAGGGTGCCAGTCGACAGTTCTGTCCGCGAAAGAATTATAGGTAATCCGGGTGGGCAATCCTCCCTTTGTGGGCATCACATAAACATCCAGATTGCCATGATAGTTGGCCGTGTAGGCGATGAGACTGCCATCGGGAGAAAACTTGGGCCAGGATTCAGCACCCGGCGAATTTGTGACCTGGATGGCGGTGCCCCCGGCTTTGGGGACTACCCAGATATCCCCTCCGTATACGAAGGCGATCTGTGTATCCGAAACGTCGGACATCTGCATCAGCTTGGCGCTGATCTGACCAAAACCTGAGAAGGCTATCATCAGGGTTAATAGAGTTATTGACACTTTTTTCATAACGGAAATGTTTGATCATGGATAGGATGAAAGTAGGCATTTATAGGGTGAAACCCAAACGATATTTTACCGGCAAATCACGAGCCTGGACCGGCCTGCGGAGGTCCTGAATGCGACCAGGGAAAAGTCGCCTCCGTCTGTGATCCTATACCTGTTTTTGACCTGTTCTGCGGACGACGGGTAGTTTTTCACGATGACATTTGCCTGATGAAGATCCTGCAATTCTTTTTTGGATGGTTGGGGGCTGATAACCTCAAATACCCTCCCGGGAAAATCAGTGATGCGCCGGCCTGACGTATAGAGGTGGGTATTGGCCGATATCTTATCCAGGTTGTATGCATTACCTATGCTTTTAAAAGCGCCTGCCTTGAGGATGGCGGCATTGGGATCATAGAGATATTTCCCGGCTTCCGCGTACCGGATAGTTGAAGTGTTTTCAGCGGATGATGTGAATTCAAAGTAGTCTGGTATGTCTCCCTTAATGTTTATGCAATGGATAGACGGTTCTCCCGACCATTTCTTCTCAATAAGAAAGAGTAATTCTTTGACTTCATTTTTCACAGCAACCACATAAACGGAGCGTACCCGATCCAGATGCCTGATGGCTGCTGTGATATCCATCAGCGGGGATGCTTTTATGAGGATGTCTTTTCCCTTTTTGAGGAGAGCGGGCAGCAAAGCAGTGACGTCAGGCGTACTGTCGCGAAGCGACACGACTTTCCGGTCCAGGTCATCTCTCCTTGCCGGATCAACGAAAAAAGAGATGTCAGCGTCATCAGGAAGCGATTCGATAAAATCCTGCGAAAGACTATTTACCACCTCGATCTTCCTGTCAAAAAGCATTTGATTGTGATGAAAAAGGTCACAAAGCCAAGGGTCTTTTTCGATGTATGTTGTCCTGTTAAAGTTTTGCGAAAGATGAAGGCAGTCCACCCCCATGCCTCCTGTCAGGTCGACCAGGTGATCTCCCTTGATGATGCCCGATTTGAATGCTGCCGTCGCTTCGGATGAAGACTGCTCCATGGACAGGGGAGGGGGATAGATAATGCTTTTGTGCTCAAGCCATGAAGGCAATTTTGCCTTCGCCTTTCTGCGGCTGATGATCTGATCAGCGATGTGTCTTTCAAATCCCCTGATCTCCACCGGCGGGTTCAGAATGAGCTGATGTGGATCCAAGTGTTCATTTTTGACAATGAATTGCTGTGCAGCCTTCGATTGGAGAAAACCTAACGTCCTTTCACTTTCCACGTGGTAAAGAAACGGATTTCCGGAGGAGTAAGATTTCCGAAGTTTCCAAAACTTCGGAAATCTTACTCAAAACTCCGGAAATCTGCACTAAACCAGGCTATGCTCCACGATATACTCAGCGATCTGTATGGCGTTGGTAGCGGCACCCTTACGGAGATTGTCCGAAACGATCCACATATTCAGGGTTTTGGGCTGGGTTTCGTCCCTCCTGATCCTGCCAACAAACACCTCATCCTTTTCATGGGCAGTGATGGGCATGGGATACTCGTTACTATCCGGATCGTCCTGTACCACTACACCCGGAGTGGATGCGAGTATGCCCGGAATGTCACTGAGATCATATTCATTTTCGAACTCGATATTCACCGCCTCTGAGTGACCGCCGATCGCCGGTATCCTTACGCAGGTGGCCGTGACCTGTATGGAGTCATCACCCAGGATCTTTTTGGTTTCATTCACCATCTTCATCTCCTCCTTTGTATATCCGTTTTCCTGGAAAGTATCTATATGTGGCAGGGCATTCTTATCGATGGGATGGGGATAGACCATCTCTCCTGGTGTTCCCTGCCTTTCATTATTCATTTGATCCACTGCCGCTTTGCCTGTCCCTGTGACAGACTGGTAGGTACTGACGATGATGCGCCTGATCCCGTAGCGCTCATGGAGCGGCGCGAGCGGCAACACCATCTGGATGGTCGAGCAGTTGGGATTTGCGATGATCCTGTCCTGATCTTCGATCACGTAGCCATTGATCTCGGGGACTACCAGCTTCTTGGTTGGGTCCATGCGCCATGCCGAGGAATTGTCAATGACCACCGTGCCGGCTTCAGCAAACTTCGGCGCCCACTCGAGGGAGGTACCGCCGCCGGCGGAAAAGATGGCCACATCGGGACGCATTTCTACGGCCCGCTGCATGCCTACCACGGTATACTCCTTCCCCCGGCAGGTGATCTTCTTCCCGACGGACCTTTCAGACGCTACGGGGATCAGCTCCGTAAAGGGGAAATTTCTTTCTTCCAGGATCTCCAGGGCCTTTTGCCCCACAAGACCTGTTGCACCTGCGATTGCCAGTTTCATATCAATTCAATTTTTCGGAGCGGCAAAATTAGACGCTGTTCTTTAATATACAAGGTCAACAGGGGGACGAGGTCATGATAAATGTCATTTTCTTAAGAATTGAGTACTATCGGTTGTCGTGGCCATCCAGCTCAATTCAATCCGACAAGACTTATTTTACCGACAACTGTCAATCTCTGTACGATTTATTTTTAAGAAAATCAAAAATTTATAATCTTAGTTTCCCAAAGAACTGTTGATGCTCACTAGAAAAGTGCTTTGCGTTACGTCATTGCTATGGGTGACCTGTGTCGCTGCCCAGGTGACAGATGATTTTTCTGATGGCGATCTTACGGAAGGTCCCATCTGGGTCAGTTCTGATATTTCCATGATGGGAGCGGATTTTTCGGTAAACACAGGAGAGCTGCAAAGTGCTGGGCCAGCCTCGTCTTCCGGCATTTATATCAGTACCTACGGGATTCCCGATCTTACGCAGCATATAGTTAAGTGGGAGTTCAAAGCAAGGTATGAAAATGGGTTCACCGCTCCATCCAGCTCAAACTATATAATTATTTATCTACTTGCGGATATCTCTGACCTCTCCTCCGCAAATGGCTATTACATTAGAATGGGAGAGAGTGGTTCGGGCGATGGAATAGATCTTTTCAAAGCAGGAGTATCTGGTCCCATCATTGAGGATGCAGCTGACCTGGTGGCAGGGGGAATCAATGTCGGTATCCGGGTCACCAGGGATGAAAATGCACTGTGGACGCTGGAAGCAGATCCGGCAGGTGGTGTTTCCTATTCCTTAATTGGAACATACCAGGAAATTGACAGTCCATTAGCGGGTAGCTACTTTGGATTTCTGGTAAGACACAGCTCCACGAAATTTGATGATTACTATTTCGATGACGTATCTATAACAGCTACATCGATTCCTGATATCGTACCGCCAGCCATTCGATCGGCTGAGGCCGTATCGCAGACGCAGTTTGACATAATCTTTAATGAAGAGATAGAAGAAATCATTGCCGAAACCACTTCAAACTATAACGTCGATGGGGGAATCCTGGTCAGTGAAGCCCGGAGGGATGATTTGGACCATTCAATAGTTCATTTGACGGTTTCGGACCTTACTAATGGTGAAACCTACATCATCATGGTGAATAACATCACTGATCTTAACGAAAATACAATTGTCCCAGGTTCTGCCGTAAATGTTGAATACCTGGTCTTCTCCGTTGCCGGTCAGCGTGAAGTGGTGATCAATGAATTCATGGCCGATCCTACGCCTTCAACAGGATTGCCTGAGACTGATTTTGTGGAACTATATAACCCGACAGCTAATTTTTTTAACGTTGAGAACTGGACTTTAAGTGATAATCTAAACTCTTCCGATCCATTTTTAAATTTTACCCTGCGGCCGGACAGTTATGTTATTATTTGTGACCTTGCCGAGAGCGGAAATTTTAATTTATTCGGAGATGTAATTGGAGTTAGCAATTTTCCAAACTTTAACGGCGCTTCTTCAGATAGTGTAATTCTGAGGGATAGTTTGGGTCAGGTAGTTGATGCTTTGCTGTACAATGCAATATCTGTTAATGGCGTCACGGCTGAGCAGATAAATCCAACTGCAGTTTGCTCCGATGAAGGAAATTTTCTGCCTTCTACAAACCTGCAAGGGGGCACTCCGGGGACAATCAATTCGGTTTTTGATAACAGTACGGATCTAGTCGGGCCTGCAATCCTGGACGCGGAAGTTTTTGGGGGAGATTCCATAGTGATCTTATTTTCAGAATTAATGGATGAAAGCAGAATGGACACGGATTCGATTCAATTGGATCCGTTAACCATATCTGATTTGAATGTTATCACTCCCAAAATCATTTCTATCAGCCTGGACGATCCTTTAACATCTGAGCAGTTTTATGAGATTGAGTTCAGCGATTTTTCCGATTGCTCAGGAAATAGATTAGAAACTGATTATCAATTTTATTATGACGTGGCCGGTCCCTCCATAGAGGGATCCTCGATAGTTTCTTCGAATGTTGTGGCATTGAAATTCAATGAGCCCATCGAAGAGCGTATTGCCGAAAACGAATCCAATTACAGAATTGAAGGTGTGACTATTGCAACGAATGGAGCCCAGCTTCAGGACTCTTCGGGATACAGGGTTCATCTGGCAATAGAAGAAGAATTTAGCCTTGGAGAGCAAGAGATATTGATTTATAACCTGGAGGACACTTCCGGTAACGTAATGGACACAACTACGATCTCGGTCACTTATCGGCAGGAGATTGATACGGTACAGGCCTTGTCTACCGATGTCTTACAGATCACCTTCTCGAAAATTCCGGATTCCAATACGGCTACAGATCCGTTCAATTATTTAATAGACCGTGGAATTGGGAATCCAACGTCTATTGTAGCTGATCAATCGAATGCAGCAATCGTCAGACTCCAGTTGGAAAAGCACCTGGATGAAAATGAGGAATATCAGCTTTATGCAGAGCATTTGGTGGACACGAATGATGAGATAATGATTACCCCGGCAAAAACTTTTGTTTATGATACAAAAGCCCCGCAACTGGAAGAACTTTTCATTTTGAATGATTCAAGCCTGAACCTTCAGTTTGACGAATCTCTGGCGCCGGTTCCGGCCATAAACCTTAATAACTATCGACTTAATACTGAAATCAGGCCATTGGAAGTCATTTTGACGGATTTTAATTCGGTAATGATCCGGTTTGACAATTCGTTCGAAATCGAAGCAGAACAGAAACTCACCTACGCAAATCTCCAGGACCTTTATGGCAATCAAATTACAACCAATAGAAGCAAAACGTTTACGTATGATCCCATTGCTCCGGGGTTGGATACAGCGTACCAACTGAATGATACCGTGATCAGAATAATAGCCAGTGAACCTGTGGCCTCAGCATCTGTTTTGCCATCGAACTTCTGCTTTCAGGACATCAAGGCAACTGCAGTCAAAATGCATGGTCCCGACTCCATTTCTATGGATTTGTATTTCAACTTGATACAATCCGACTATTATGGCAGGCTAGATATCATTAACTGGGCTGATCGTTTGGGCAATGAGCTGACGGATACCATCCGTTACAGTATAAATACAATTCAGCCGTTAATTACATCTATAAGGGCACTGAATGATACCACTGTTGCCATATCTTATTCCATGGGGATGGATAATTCTGCTTTGAATTTTGACAACTATTCTATTACCGGAATGTCAGTCGACAGTGTATATCAGAACGAATCTGAGTATTTCCTGGACCTTGACACGACATTAATGCAAGGTGAATCTTATGCATTGACCGCTACCTCCATCCAGTCGTTCGGTGGCCAGCCACTACAATTTGAGAAATATTCATTTGAGTTTGAGCCCTTTCTTAACGCTATTACAGTGACAGATAGCTTCAGCCTTGAATTATCATTCGATACCGAATTTGATGTACTATCAACTGATCAGTTTAATACTGAAAATACAATTTTATTTCTAACCGTCGATCCTGAAGATCCCGGGACCATAAAGATTATTTTCGAAAATTCTTTTCAGCCAAATTCAGAGTTAAGCCTGTCCTGGAATGATTTGAAGGATAGATGGCAAAGGCAACTACCGGATTATTCGACAAACTATATTTATGATGCCGAACCGCCTCAGATCACTGGTATTGAATCAGAATTTTTCAATGCCATTCGCGCAACGTTCTCCGAATCAGTTGATGCAGATTATGCCACAGCCCCAGACCAATACAAAATCGTTGGGATCGGAAATCCAGCCACTCTTGAAGTTCAGGGTAATTATCTTCTCCTGGAGTTTGAAACATTGACAATTGGTCAACAGTATCAACTGGTCTATGCCGGCATAAGTGATTTAAGTGGGAATTTCAATAATTCTGATACTATTCCTTTCATTTATGATCCGCCTGCCGTACCCGGACCCGGAGACATTATTATCACCGAGATCATGGCCGATCCAACCCCGTCTGCCGGACTACCTGAGATCGAATATTTAGAGCTTTTCAATAGAAGTGACAGGGAATACCAGCTAACCTCACTTATATTGTCCGACGAAAATTCTTCTTCCCATTTACCTGTCTTTAGCCTGGATCCCGGAAGTTATGTTGTCTTGTCATCTTCCCGGGACATTTTAGTTTTTGACGGCCAGGTCGTCGATGATCTTCCATCGCTTGATAACAACGGAGATAGTCTGAGACTAACCACAGTGTACGGAGAGTTGGTTGACAAAGTACAGTATCACACCAGTTGGTACCGGGACGAAAACAAGGACGAAGGCGGCTACAGCCTGGAGTTGATCAACCCGGAAAGCGAATGCCCGGCTTCCTCGAACTGGGTTGCCTCCGGGGACGCAGCCGGGGGGACTCCAGGCCGGCAGAATTCAGTATACAGTTTAATGCCTGACACAGTCCCACCGGAAGTTGTATTCACTGAGCTGATTGAAACCAACCAAATCCTTGTGAAATTCAATGAATTCATGGATAGTCTATCATTAGCTTCAGGGCAGTACATAATAGAGGGTAGGAATAACTTTAGCATTGAAGTAATAGATGATCATTCCCTGCTCATCTCCTTTGCACCGGGATTCCTGTCTGGCAGGACCTATGAAATATTCATTTCGGAAGTCGCTGATTGCTCAGCTAATACTATGGGAGATGTTATGGTTGAAATTGCCATTGGAGACGAGCCGTTATTTGGTGACATCATATTCACAGAAATTATGTCAGATCCGGATCCTCCGGTGGGATTGGCAATTACAGAATATCTTGAGATATATAACGCCTCGGAAAAGGTTCTGAGTCTGGATAGTCTTAGGGTTGTGGATGATAGTTCGGAGTCGGGTAATCTTAACGGCATCTTAAAACCAGGAGATTATGCCTTGCTTGTGCCCTCATCGTCCGTTGAGAATTTTCCGGGAGTTAATGCAATTTCCGTTTCACCCTGGACTTCTCTTTCAAACGGGGGGCAATACCTGGAGCTTACGAATGGGAGGGAGGTAATCTTCAATATGATATACTCAAGAGATTGGTTTGAGGCGGATGGTTCCGGAGATGGGGGCTACTCCCTGGAAATGGGAGGCTTAGCCTATCCATGTCAGGAAAATCAAAACTGGAAACCAAGTATTGATCCCAAAGGAGGAACGCCTGGATTTGAGAATTCCCATTTTTTAGACTTTCCTGACTATGCAGGGCCGGAATTGATCACAGCGGAAGTTATCTCACCAAATGAGTTGGTGCTGGATTTTGATGAACGTTTGCAGCCGGTTGCCATCGGAAATGAAATCAAAGTTTGGGCGGATCGGTCATTGGATACTGTTTCCTCTGAGCGGATCACTTTCAATGAACCCGATCCTTCGGTGGTTAATGTCAAGCTGATTGATTCGCTCAGGTTCAATACAGCATATACAATGGAGGTTCAGGGATTAACTAATTGTACCGGAAGTTATAATGTGTCAGGTTCGGTTTCGTTATTCCTCCCTGAAGTACCCGAATCAGGATTGGTAATCAGTGAAATCTTATTTGATCCCGTTCCAAATGGTGTTGACTTTGTTGAGGTACACAATACCACATCCACTTCGTACTTTGATCTTTCCGGGCTATCGTTATCAAACGAGAAAGATACTGAGGTTTTCCAGGGGAAGTGGATACTCGAACCTGAGAGTTACGTGGTGTTCACTGAAAACAAAGAGGTACTTTTATTTGACTTTCCCAGGGCAATAGCAGGGAATATTGTGGAAGTTGATGACCTGCCGTCACTTCCTAACGATGAAGGTATTTTGGTAATGAAATCAGTCAATGGTTCGCTTATCGATTCCGTATATTTCAACGAAAATTTTCACTCCATACTTTTGGAGGAGACCGAAGGTGTTTCACTTGAGCGTCTGTCATTTCAAATACCGGCAGTTTCGGAGAATAATTGGCATTCAGCCTCAAGTATGGAGGGATTTGCCACTCCAGGATACGCAAACAGCCAATCCACAAGAGGTGTAACTACCTATGATCCCGTAACGATTGAACCCAGGGTATTTATTCCCGGATCAGGGAACCTGACCCATTCTTCTTTTACGACCATAAATTATCAATTTGATCAGGCAGGACTATTTGCCAATATTGACATTTACGATCAGAACGGAAACTTTGTGATCAACCTTGCAAAAGGAGCTTCTTTGTCTACTACGGGCTTTGTCCAATGGGACGGTACTACGGCTAAAGGTACTAAAGCACGGATCGGCCGTTATATCGTGGTCTTTGAAGTGTATGGCGGGGGAGGCGAACGAAAAATCTTCAGGAAAAATGTTGTGGTGGCTACTGATTTTTGATCTGGGAGCTACCGCAGTTTAAAACTTGCTGTAGCATGGAGTTCTACGGGTGTTTTGGTCCGGGAAAATTCTTGCCCAGAGTTCTACGGACGTTTTGCTGCTAAAAAAATCTTCTACAGTGTTCTACGAACGTTTTGGCGCTGTCGGGTCTTTCGACCTGACATGATACATCAGATCTCCCCCTTGCGCAGACGTCCTCCTGTGTTTTTTGACGATACCTGATAAAAGTATTGCAAATGCCAGGGTAAGGTAAGACCGCAATGCAATTGCGGCCAAGCCGAAAGCCTTGTGCTGTCGGGTCTTTCGTCCTGACAGCGATACATCAGGTCTCCCCCTTACGCAGACGTCCTCCTGTGTTTTTTGACGATACCTGATAAAAGCATTGCAAATGCCAGGGTAAGGTTAAGACCGCAATGCAATTGCGGCCAAGCCGAATGGGATAGGATCTTTAGATAATACGGATCAAAAAAATGTAAAAATGAGCCACAAAGCATTACGCCTTGAGCTTCAAATGATCCTGTATTTGTCGTTTTTAAGCTCACGGATGTAAATTATGACATAGACCACACGCCCTGGCGCAAGCATCACTTATGTCTTTGACGGATTCTCACGGCCCGGCTTATTTCGACATAAACCGTGGTTGCTGATCATTTGAAATTAAATAGCGATTAAGCTATATTCAGCTCCAAAGTATAGATAACAAGACTATAGAAGAATAAAAAGTGGAAAACGGAATGAATGTGAAAACACTTTGGAGATATCATTTGATCACACTTACACCAATTGTGATTTTAAGTTTGTTATACGGATATCATATACTATCCAATTTAGCGTTTGGTATTTTAATGACCATTTACGCATTTAGTTTCCGAACCTGGGTTGATTTCAAGCGCCTGAAAGAATTAGGTTTCATTACTGGAAGAGAAAGTTACTGGACCAAATTTCGGTTAAGATTTGAGCACTTTCGCATGCTTATGTTGGGAACAAAAACCCATAACAATAGATAAATATGAATGCGCTTTTTCCCCCGATAGCGTAAGTACCCGCTTGTGCATTTACCTACTTCCAACTCAATACTGATAAAAACATTACAAATGTCAGGTTCTGGCTTGGCCGCAATTGCATTGCGACCGGAATATTCTTCCGGTATTTACAATGCCCAAAATGCTAATTCCCCACGGCCCGGATTGTTTCGACAGAAACCGGTACTGCCGATCATTTGAAATTAAAAAGCGATTAAGCTATATTCAGTTCCGAAGTATAGATAACAAGACCAAAAATAAAGTGCATACACACGCTATTTAGAATGTTGGAGGTAATCAGGGGTCTATATTTTTTAACACGAATACGTTTGGTGATTGAGAGCAACCATGAAACACATACTACACATCTCAATGCTATTGATTTTGCTTTCCGGAAATTCCTATGGTCAAAGCAAAACGGAAGCATTTACGTTTGAATATGATGGATTTAAATATTGGGGTGAGGTTGATATCCCTGTTAACCTCAATCCCAAGTCCATGGTCATCATTATTCCGGGTTCGGGCCGAACAGACTTTACCGGAAACAGTGGATGGTCGGAATGGTATACAACACTTCGTCAATTTTTCGTTAAACAAGGTTTGTCAGTTGGCGTTTGGGATAAAAGAGGTTGCGGTAAGAGTGAAGGCGAGTTCGACAGTCAGCAACCGGTAGAAAATAGCGCAAATGAAGCAATAGCAGCAATCCAGGAACTTAAAAAGACGAAGCTCCCGGGTACTGAACAGATTGGACTTTGGGGAATTAGCAGAGCCGGTTGGATCTGTCCGTTAATAATAAATAAATATCCGGCAATTGAGTTTTGGATCTCTGTCAGCGGGGTAGACTCTCTTGAAAACTCGAACTATCTGCTACAAGCCAATTTGAAAGCAATTGGCAGACCTGACTCGGTAGTCAACCAGTTAATGAACGAACGTTTGGAAGAAAGCAGGGTTTTCAGACAAGGCGGGACTTTTGATGAGTTTCTCGGTACGAATGAAAACCTGCGAAAAGATTCACTGTATATCAGATTGCATGGTCTTTACACCAGGGAAACATATGAGAGGGATCAGAAATCATATTTACGGATCAAAGACCAATTAAAGTGGGACGAGCGGACCGGGTCAATGGTTTTCCTTCCCGGATTTCAACAAATTGTAGAAAGCATCAGTTGTCCGGTCCTGGCAATCCTGGGCGAAAAAGACTCACAGGTAGATTGGCGAAGGACTAAATCCTTTTACGAGAGATATATTGGGTCAAAGGATACGACGATTTTGAGAATAAAAACTTTACCCGATTGTAATCACAACATAATGAAATGTGAAACAGGCGG
The DNA here is from genome assembly GCA_028278225.1 of Cyclobacteriaceae bacterium. Lineage (GTDB taxonomy): Bacteria > Bacteroidota > Bacteroidia > Cytophagales > Cyclobacteriaceae > JANQEU01. Next base: position 125,053 of record JANQEU010000055.1, on the reverse strand, counting down.
GAAGTTTGAAGATTTGGAAAAATTCAATTGGGAAACTTGTGACGGATATTTTGAAACAATGGGACAATGGTTGGCGGAAATCGGGATAACGGAAAAAACTACCTCCAACAATAATAGATAAATGGCACGCAGTGCTGGGTCCTGGAAACTCACTGCCTTCATTCGTTCACCCTCCATCCTCCATTTTGATTCAGCCCGGTCGCAATTGTATTGCGACCGTAATATTTTTCCGGCATTTGCAATGCCCCAAAATACTAATTCTCCATACCCCGGTTTGTTTCGACGTAATCCACGGCTACAGGTCATTTGAAATTAAATAGCGATTAACTATATTCCGTTCTGGAGTATTGATAACAAGACCTGATTATCCGTGTACATATGCTAACAAACCACTACAGAGGATTTTCGATCTGGTTATCAACAGATTGTATGAATTGTGTTATATGGAAAACAAATACCATTGCGTTTTTTTCGGTGCTGGCAGTAATAAAAACAATATATGTTTGACAAGCAATTAACCAATTTCAATAACAACATACTTGCCCTTAGAGATTTTGTTGATTTAATTGAGCCAATATTACAAAAGAAATTTAAAGAGCATCAATCTAAAATATTGCCCCTCATCACTTCTGGAATAATTAACAATATGCTCGATAAATACGGAGATAAAATAGAGGATTCTATAAGGAAAGAACTTGAAGGACATCAAAAAGATATTGAAAAGAAAATTGTCTCCCTATTCAAAGAAAAGCTTGAAGTGAAGTTTGATAATATCGAGAAGGATGACAAAGGAATTAAGATGTCTGGGCTACAAATAAAAGCTCCAAAGGAAGTAGAGTTTAGTGATCCTTTTGAAAATGTCGAAAAAGCTTCGAATCACATTGCATTATTGTACAATAATTCACTCATCTCCGTATTAAGTTCTGTAGAATGGTTCTTTTCTCAAATTCTCCACTACTTCTATTCTAAAAACCCTGGATCCTCGGGGATTGCTAAAAAAAATCTGTCCTTAGAGGATTTAAAAAATTTAGGGAGTATTAAAGATGCCGAGAATCATCTAATTGACTTAAAAATTGAAGATATCCTTCGATCTAGCTTTGAAGATTGGATTCAATTATTGAAGGATGAATTGAAGCTTAATATGGGCTACCTGGAAGATCGAAAAATTGAATTGATAGAAGCATATCAGAGAAGAAACCTACACATTCATAATGGCGGAATTATTAATTCAATCTATATGTCAAAGGTAGATTCTTCTTTGACGAAAGGTTTAAAAATTGGAAAGGAACTGGCACTTGACAAACAATATCTAGATAACGTTATTGGAAAGCTTCATCTAGTTTTTATACTAATAGCATGTGAATTATGGAAGAAATTAGATCCAGGTGACAAGAATAGAGGAGATATTTTAGTTGATATTATTTATGAGAATCTTTTGGAATCTCGTTGGGAAATTGCTGAAGGTTTGAGCTATTTTCTAATTAACGATTCTGAAATGGAAACTGTCGATAAAGTCGTTTCCCAATTAAACCATTGGCTTTGTAAAAAGCGATTAAATAAATTGGAAGAAATTGAAGAAGAATTAAACAATGCTGACTTTTCCGATAAAAAGGAAATTTTTCAATTAGCTCTTCCTGCTCTAAGAAATGAGACAAAAGAATTTTTCAATATTCTTCCTGCTGCTTTAGATTCCAAACAATTGAATGTCCAAAGATTGGAAGAATTCCCGATTTTCAAAGAGATACGTGCAACTAGGAAATACAAAAATTTTAAGCGAGAATCTAAATATTTTAAAGAAGCTAATAAACCAGTTAAAAAAATTACTACTGCAAACAAAAAATAAACTGCATTGAAAACACAGATTGTTAAGGACGTTAGCTACGATAGTCTGCTGCAGTACAGTAATTTTTTAAACGGTCAATTGACCAATGAAATTTATTGCGTCCTCGGCTCTTTTCTTTAATTTGAGTAATTGAGGTATATCGAATTTACCTGCCGCCCCGTGAGTTCCTGAACTTAATGTATACAGCAATTCCATTAAATCTTTAACATCATTTTCGACGAATATTTCCAACGAATCTGATTGAATAGATTTATTACTCAGTAAATATCTTACTTTCGTTCTCCGACTTGGGGCGCCTGAATCATTGTATTCACAATAAGGTAAAGTAGCAACATGTTGGTCTGGGGCATGAATATCTATTAAACCAATGAAAATCTCTCTTACACTTGTACAAAAATGTCTAGCAGCTTCAGGATTGTTTGGGTTCAGAGAATGAATGGCCCCAATCCACCTGTCACCAAGATCTTTGCTGGTTCTATAAAGTAAATCCTCGATAACAGTCTTTTGAAGATCATATTCACCTTGTCCATCATCCTGGTCCCTGCCAGTTATAGAGTTATAAAGGAATACGCTATTGGTAGCTTCCCGTAATGGTAAATCCAACATCAAGTTTTCATCTTGGGAATTGTCAGGTGAGTATTCTTGTTCAAGTTGCTGATAGGAATACCTCAGTAATTCTGTAGAACTGTGGAGATTAGAATAGGTCTTCACATGAACTGTGGTATGCACCGGCCGATTTCTTACCTGGTTGAATGCATTAATTAATTTTTGCCTATTTGCATTATACTTTCGTACCTCCTGATTGTACTTATTGACAGCCTGTCTAACCTTGTTGTTGTAGTTTCTAACATGTTGATTGTATTTGTTAACAGCTTGTTTCTGCTTATTTACAGCTTGCCTCACCATGTTATTATATTGTGATATACTAATACGACGGGCCATGATTAATTAAAAAATATATACATAATCGGCTTTCCCCATACCACCAGTACCACCTTTCATCCCTTTATTGAGGAAGTAACTTTCAACATTTCTTGCCTGCTGTTCCGTATCTGCATCCCATTGATGCCAATATTTGGGATTCCCGTGTTCTTGTCTTCGTCTTGAAGGATCATCCGTGACACCAATTGTCCAAAGGGAATATTTGCCGTTGACAATCCTTTCAATTTCCTGTTTGATTTCACCTTCTGATGCCATAAATGGAATAATTTTGGATAAATTCAAACAAAGATAGTATATTAGAACAAAACATAGAACAACAAGTAGAATTCTATTTTTTGTATTTTCACTTTTCTATGAAGCAACTGCATGAAACACAAAAAGCTTTACTTGAATTACTGAAGAGAAATGTTACTGATCCTTTAACCATTCGCGAACTACAAGAGGAATTGGGAATTTCTTCGCCAAGTGTTATTCATCATCATATTCAAAGACTTGAGAAAAAGGGATATCTCAAACGTAATCCCAGTAATCCAAAGGATTATCAAATTCTTTCCGAACCTGAGAAATCTATTGTGTACCTCAATCTTTATGGAATGGCTCAATGTGGTCCGAATGGAACAATTCTAGATGGTGACCCAATAGATCGCATACCAATAGCTTCGCGGCTAATTAAATTCCCAACTGAAGACGCTTTTTTGGTAGAGGCAAAAGGAGATTCAATGGAGCCGAAAATCAAGGAAGGAGATTTAGTTATTGCGCGCAAGAGTCAAGTCGCTGAAAATAATGAAACTATAGTGTGTATTCATAAGGGAGAAGTTAAGATTAAAAAAATTCACAAGGAGGGCGACCATCTTATTCTACAATCAGACAACTTCTTGAAATACCCTCCGATGTTGGCACTTGAAGGAGAACTGATAATCGAAGGAATAGTAAAAGGTGTATTGCAGTATAGCTGAAATTAGTCAAAAGAACATATAACGCTTACAATATCTCTCTAAGAGTATTTTCCACTTGTCATTCTTCCTCTCCAAACAAAATTTAATCAAACCTCAATGTACGTCCGCTTGTGCTTTTGACGATTTCAGCTCGGTCGCAATTGCATTGCGACTGAAATATTCTTCCGGCATTTGCAATGCCTGAAATGCTAATTCTCCATACCCCGGTTCGTTCGACGTAACCCATCGCTACATGTCAAATGGACGTACTGTTTTGTATTTCGTCAGTTTGAGAGCGTTTGATTATTTATGATGCGCATGGCAAGTGAAAAGGTATCCTTCGTAAGTTCGGGATCACTCTTCTCCCAGGAGCTGATCAGCGGAGTTCTTTTTATACTGGGGTGTTTGACCAGGTGTTGATCACACTGCGCAACAGTCCTTGCCACCGGATTCTGCGGATCATTGCGGCATGTATACTGGAATGCCTTCTTGTAAAGCCAGTAGTGATACCAGTTTCCGGATAGTTTGTTGATGGATTGAAAATATCCGGTTAATGCCTTTTCATCCCCGGCCGAAGTGATGAAATCTTCGTTATCAGGAAAGGCAGGACTTGTGTTTGCGTAGAGGGCCCACAGTTTCAATATTGAATCATTTTTGGGTTTTTCGGCACTGTAAAACAGATCTGACCGGAATTTTGTTGAAACGATCATCACTCTTCCGGATGTGACCGTTCTCATCAGTGATTTGAAATCGGATATATGTTGTGGCTTCAGATAGAAGCTTTTCGCACTCTCACCAACAACTGTTATCAAATGTATCATTCCAACGGAGGCTTAGCAACACGGCAAGCAGGGAGCTTTATAGTAAAGCTCCCTGCCATTTGTTCTTCTATATATTAACCTGGTGTACGTTACACCGGAAGTCCTCTTAGCACCTCAGATATCTCCCGGTGGAAATATCCCGTTTTGAGATCATCATTACACCGGCATCATGCCAGGTCGAAACGGTCGAGGTTCATCACCTTGTCCCACGCCGTCACAAAGTCCTGCACAAACTTCTCCCGGGAGTCCTGGCATCCGTAGACTTCCGCGAGTGCCCTGAGCTCAGAATTCGAACCGAAGATGAGATCGACACGGGTGCCTGTCCACTTGAGCTTGCCTGTCAGACGATCACGACCTTCAAACTCACCCTGATCCCCGGATGTTTCTGTCCACGTCGTATCCAGGTCCAGCAAATTCACGAAGAAATCGTTGGTAAGCACCTGAGGACGGTCCGTGAAAACACCATGTTGCGACTGGTCAAAATTGGCATTCAGTACTCGCATGCCACCAACAAGAACTGTCATCTCAGTTGCAGTCAGTGTCAAAAGTTGAGCCTTGTCTACCAGCATTTCCTCCGCTGACACTATGTATTGGGTTTTCATATAATTCCGGAACCCGTCTGCATTGGGCTCAAGTACGGCGAATGATTCCACATCGGTTTGCTCCTGTGATGCATCGGCACGTCCGGGTGTGAAAGGTACTGCCACTTCATGACCTGCATCTTTTGCTGCTTTCTCGATCGCAGCACATCCACCAAGTATGATCAGGTCAGCAAGAGAAACCAGTTTCCCCCCGGACTGGGCGTTGTTGAATTCATTCCGGATATCGTCGAGCTTGTCCAGCACTGTCGCCAGTTGGGCAGGATTGTTGACCTTCCAGTCTTTTTGAGGTGCCAGCCGGATGCGTGCGCCGTTTGCGCCGCCACGCTTATCCGAACCGCGGAAAGTAGAAGCAGATGCCCAGGCCGTGGATACCAGTTGGGAAACAGACAGTCCTGAGGCGAGGATCTTATCCTTAAGTGCTGCGATATCCTGATCGTCAATCAGGTCATGCGTGACAGCCGGGATGGGATCTTGCCAGATCAGTTCTTCGGCAGGCACCTCCGGACCAAGGTAGCGTGCCCGGGGACCCATATCACGATGCGTCATCTTGAACCACGCACGGGCGAAGGTATCAGCAAACTCGTCAGGGTTCTCGTGGAAGCGCCTCGAAATAGGCTCATAGACCGGATCCATCCTCAGCGCGATATCCGCTGTAGACATCATAGGGGCGTGTCGCTTTGCCGGATCATGCGCATCCGGTACAGTATTCTGCGCCGATGTATCCTTTGGTGTCCACTGGTATGCACCGGCGGGACTCTTTGTCAGCTCCCACTCATAGCCAAACAATGTGTCGAAGAAGCTGTGGTCCCACACGGTCGGTGTCGGTGTCCAGGCGCCCTCAAGGCCACTGGTGATCGTGTCACCACTTTTGCCACTGCCAAAACTGTTTTTCCAGCCAAGCCCCTGCTCTTCGATGGCCGCGCCTTCAGGTTCGCGACCGACATATTTATCCGGATCTGCAGCGCCGTGGGCTTTTCCGAAAGTATGTCCGCCGCCAATGAGTGCCACGGTCTCCTCGTCATTCATTGCCATCCGGCCAAATGTCTCCCGGATATCTTTGCCGGATGCGACCGGATCAGGATTGCCGTTCGGCCCCTCCGGGTTTACGTATATCAAGCCCATCTGGACGGCACCAAGAGGGTCTTCAAGGTCCCTGTCCCCGGTGTAGCGCTCGTCACCAAGCCAGGCGGTTTCAGGTCCCCAGTAGATGTCTTCCTCCGGTTCCCATACATCCTCACGGCCGCCGCCGAAACCAAATGTTTTGAACCCCATCGTCTCCAGGGCTCGATTGCCCGCAAAGATCATAAGATCGGCCCAGGATATTTTTCGTCCGTATTTCTGCTTGATCGGCCACAGTAACCTGCGTGCCTTGTCCAGATTGCCATTGTCCGGCCAGCTGTTGAGGGGTGCAAAGCGCTGCGTACCGGAGCCTGCGCCCCCACGGCCGTCGTGGATTCGATAGGTGCCGGCGCTATGCCATGCCATACGAATAAAGAATGGCCCATAATGACCATAATCTGCCGGCCACCAGTCATGGGAGGTTGTCATCAACTTATCTACATCCTTTGCCAGTGCATCCAGATCGAGGCTCTTAAACTCCTCAGCATAGTTGAATGTATCACCCATAGGGTTGGACAGAGAAGAATGTTGGCGGAGGATGTTCAACTTCAATTGATTTGGCCACCAGTCACGATTTGAAGTACCGCCACCGGCACTTTGCTTTGGATCTCCCCCGTGAAAGGGGCATTTGCTTTCACCGTTGCTATTGCTGTTTCCCATTTTTGATAAGATTTTTTATTTGTTCCAATTAATTATTTACTAAGCTGATGAATTATTTATTATTAGTCAAATCAATAATTATTATACTTGTATAATTAAAAATTATATGACATTACAGCAATTTGAGTATATCGTAGCATTGGATGAACACAGGCATTATGTGACTGCTGCGGAGCATTGTTTTGTATCTCAACCCAACCTTACGATGCAGGTAAAAAAGCTGGAGGAAGAAATCGGCGTCAGAATTTTTGATCGCGATAAAAAACCCCTCCAGCCCACCGAAATAGGAAAGGAAGTAATTGTACGTGCCAGACAAATTCTCAGGGAGTCCAGACGGCTCAAAGAATTCGTTAACAATGAAAAAGAATCGATGGAGGGCGAATTCACAATAGGTATAATTCCAACGCTCGCTCCTTATTTACTACCTCATTTCCTTCCTTCATTTTTAAAAGAAAACCCCAGGGTTCATTTGAAGATACAGGAGCTTCAAACCGGCCAGATCATTTCCCAACTGGAAAATGGGGTCATTGACATAGGGTTGCTGGTCACTCCTCTCAATGAAACCTCTATTAAAGAAATACCCGTATTCTATGAGCCGTTTCTGCTTTATCTGCCTGAAAACCATCGATTTCTCAATGAAAAGCTCATTCTGGCAGAAGACCTGGACCCCCGTGAAGTTCTGATCCTGGATGACGGACATTGTTTCAGGGAACAAGCGCTTTCCATCTGCAAAGGAGGGAAATATGGTTCATCCATTGGTTTTGATTACCAAAGCGGCTCGATTGAAGCGTTAAAAAACCTGGTCCAGAACGGAGTGGGCTATACGCTTGTGCCAGAACTTTCTGTGATGGATGAACTGAATTCCATACACATCAGAAGGTTTACCAACCCTGAGCCTGTAAGAGAAGTTAGCATCGTTGTTCACAGTAGTTACATTAAAGAATCAGTTATCAACAGGTTAAAAGATCACATCCAAAAGATCATCCCGGAGCGATTTTTGGAAAAGCAATCAATTGTGGAAATTGGCTGGAATTGAAATATCTAGTTCATATTAATGTGGCACAAGCGGACGCCTGCGTCATTATGGGGGGATCTTCCTGCGTGAAGGCGATGCATCATGGCGTCCGCCTGTGTTCTGATCACTCCGACTCTATACTGATAAGAGCATTGTTGATCGAAATGATCCCCCAATAGCGCAAGCCTCCGTTTGTGCTTTTTTAGTTACTGGTATGGTTTTATTAACTTTTTTGAAATTCGGGGAACTATATATTAACCTCTCCGTTTTTAATTTGTGTTGACAATTATGTACACAAATCATATTTTTGAAGTGTGGAATTTGAGTGGGATGAAAAGAAAAATCAAAGCAATATCAACAAACATGCCATTGATTTTGTGGATGCGGCTCGCGTTATTGAGAGGGGTAATATTTTGGTCCAACCATCATCCTACGGTGGAGAGAAACGGTTTATTGCCATTGGTCGTTACAACGAGCGGTACATGACAGTTGTTTATACTATGCGGGGTCATGTTTATCGCATTATTTCCGCGAGAGTGGCACGGCGAAAAGAAAGGTTGAGCTATGACAAAGAAGAAAAAAGGAGAAAAAATAGTTAGATACAGTTCAAGGGAACTCCAGCAAGTTGAAAGCCGGACGGATTGGGGAAAAGTCGATCGTTTGACGGACAAGCAAATTGATAAGGGGAGCAGTAATGACCCTGATGCAGCTCCGCCGCTGACTGAAGACTGGTTTAAGAAGGCTGCCTGGGTCAGGCCGCCTAAGAAGGAAGTTCACCTTCGCCTGGACAGCGATATCTTATCTTTTTTCAAGCAAAAAGGTAAGGGATATCAAACCCGTATTAACCAGGTGTTGCGGGCATTTATGGAGGCGCACAGTTAACGGGAGAGGATGTGGTGTATTTTCCTGGCAACCCCTCGGCTCCTCCGAGCGATTCTCATTAACACTGCCCAAAATAGCACATTGTGCATATTTTCACCGGTGTAAGCATCTGGCTCGGCCGCATGCAAATGTAGCCAGGCGGGGAATGATAAAAACTGAAAGCATTTACCACCTGGAAAAGTTGATGCTGCCGAAGTTTTGAAAAGCGTGATCCCGGAGATTTTCACTCTTAAATAAATTAAGTTCAATTTTACTGTCCATAATCAAAATGAAACCTCAGGCTCATGATCCTGGCAATTGCACAATCAAATCCCAAAACCTCTCTCCGTGAGAACCTGGCTGATCATTACCAATTAGCAGCATTGGCCATTGCCGAAAATGCTGACATAATCATTTTCCCGGAGATGTCACTAACAGGCTACACCAGGGAGCAGGCGAAATCGTTATCACTCACCTTGGATGACGAAAGACTCGACGAACTCCATAAGCTGGCCGTGGATCACGAAATGTCCATCATCGCCGGCGCACCGGCACGAATGGACAACGACCTCTTTATATCTTCCTTTATTTTCTCCCCGGACGGTACAAGATCACAGTACATCAAGCAGAATTTGCATGGTGGCGAGAAAGATTTTTTTTCATCCACTGCCTCGTGTAATCCTACCCTTAGCATAAAAGATAATAATGTGTCACTGGCAGTTTGCGCGGATATAAGTCATCCCATACATCCCTGCAATGCGGCAAACAAAAATTGTACGATCTATGCAGCCAGTATCTTTTATACCAAAGAAGGGATGGAAGAAGCGCATTACCAAATGAGCGAATATGCACAGATGTACGAAATGTGTACGCTTATCTCAAACTATTGCGGTGAAGCCTGGAACCTGGAGTCTGGGGGTAAAAGCGCATTCTGGTCAGAAGAAGGCGAACTGATCGGGGAGCTATCACCCGACAAGCCTAGCCTGCTGGTAGTTGAGCAGCGAAACCGGACCTGGAAATCGAAAAAAGTTGATCTCCATGAAAATGACAAATAAGGAGATCATATTGCTGGTTGGACCAAAAGGGAGTGGGAAGTCGTACATAGGATCGTTGATCCGGGAAAACTTTAACTATACTTTCTTGCGAGTGGAAAGCTGGGTAAAACAGATGCGGAATGGCAGGAGTGTAGATGACCCGGGCTACCTCAGCGAAGTATTTGAAACAATTGAACTTGGCGTCAGAAATGCCCTGGAAACCGAAAAGAAAGTGGTTTTTGAATCAACGGGATTGACGGAATACTTCGATGTAATGCTGACCAACCTCAGACGGGACTTTCAGGTGATAATCATCGGGATAGTTGCCAATGCGGAATTATGCAGAAACCGCGTAGCCGCGCTGGATCAGTCCATTCATATCAACGTTTCGGATGAGGAATTGCACTTGATCAATGCCCACGTTCGTCAGAAATCCATAGAATGCGATCATCATATCATAAACGAAAACAAAACGAAGCATGAAATCATTGAGGAATTGAAAACCGGGATATTGCTGTAAAAACGTATTATGATTGTCCGGCCACAGGTCAGACCAAATGAAATCAAATACCGAAGTTATAGTGAATACACTGGAAAGGTTTTCCACTAAAGTGGAAAAAGGATTTGTTGCTATTGAAGAAGCATTGGACCATGATCCTGTAGAACTGAAGAAAGAGATCGATCAAATCAAAAAACGGCTGGATGACGCCAATATCAAGTAATCGAAAAATTCATCACTTACCTTTAAATCAACAGGTCAAATCTTTCTCCCACCTTCGTTGCATCCTTGTACCCTGCATCATGATGCCGGAATATCCCCATTGCGGGATCGTTGTATAAAACCCTCTGAATGCATCTTTCCGCCCTTTCCGTTCCGTCCACGAGCACTACCATCCCCGCGTGCTGTGAATACCCCATGCCGACACCCCCGCCATGATGAAACGAAACCCAGGTCGCACCTCCCGCAGTATTGCTCATCAGGTTCAGCAATGGCCAGTCTGAAACAGCGTCCGTACCGTCCAGCATGCCTTCCGTTTCCCTGTAGGGCGAAGCTACCGAGCCGCAGTCCAGGTGGTCCCGGCCGATAACGACAGGAGCTTTCAGCTTGCCTTCACGCACCAGGTCGTTAAAAATCAGTCCCGCCTTCTCACGTTCACCCATTCCCAGCCAGCAAATACGGCAAGGTAATCCCTGGAATGCTATTTTTTCCTTGGCCTGCGTAAGCCAGTTGATCAGGTGTGTGTTTTCAGGGAATGCCTCAATCAGTGCCTGATCGGTTGTAAAAATATCTTCTGGGTCTCCCGACAAAGCAGCCCACCGGAACGGCCCCTTTCCTTCACAGAAGAGTGGCCGGATATATTCGGGCACAAATCCTTTAAAATCAAAAGCATTTGGTTCACCCCCCTGCTTGGCAAACTCCCTCAGGTTATTTCCGTAATCAAAAGTTTTGCTTCCCTTTCTTTGGAGCTCAAGCATATAGCCAACATGACGTGCCATACTCTTAAGGGACAGCTCCTTGTATTTCACGGGATCATCTTTCCTGAGCCGGATGGCTTCATCCAGGGTCAGGGTATTGGGCACATATCCGTGAACAGGATCATGAGCAGACGTCTGATCGGTCAGGACCTCCGGCACAATGCCGTCATTGATGAGGTTTTCAAGGAGATCACCAATATCTCCTACCAATCCGACGGATATTTTTTCACCCCTGTCCTTAGCTTCCAGCGTCCAGTCCCTTGCTTCCTCATACGAGTGAGTCATTTTATCGATATATCGGGTCTCAAGCCTCTTCTCAATTCTTTTAGGGTCTACGTCAGCTCCCAGGAATACGGCGCCGGCCATCGTGGCTGCCAGCGGCTGAGCGCCACCCATGCCACCTAATCCACCGGAGACAATAAGCTTGCCTGTAAGGTCACCATCAAAATGAGTTTTCCCGCAAGCTGCGAAAGTTTCGTACGTTCCCTGGAGTATACCCTGCGATCCGATGTAGATCCAGCTACCTGCCGTCATCTGGCCGTACATCATCAGCCCCCTGGCTTTTAGCGCTTCGAAATGCTCCCAATTTGCCCATTCAGGGACCAGGTTGGAATTGGCGATCAATACCCTGGGCGCTTCCGGATGGGTTTTCACCACTCCCACGGGTTTGCCGGACTGGATCAGCAGGCTATGGTCCTCATCCAGATCAAGCAGCATCTTTATGATCCTTTCGAGGGATCCCCTGTCTCTGGCAGCCTGGCCCGTACCGCCGTAGACGACCAGTTCATCCGGGTTTTCGGCAACTTCTTCGTTCAGGTTATTAAGGAGCATTCGCAAGGGTGCTTCTGTTTGCCATGAACGGGCATTCAGAGCGCTGCCGGTAGGCGATTGATAAATGGGATGATTGGCATAGGTTTTAAGAAAATCTGAAAATTTCATCTAATTCTCCGTTAAGGTTTAATTGCAATTTGAGTGCAGAGTCACCTGCTGCCGTCCTAAGCTTATCCTGAATAAGCGGGAGGGCTTTTTTTATGTCTTCGGCGAAGATGCGGTCTTCTTCCGCATGATCGATCTCGGACCGTATCAGGCTGTAACAGTCCTCCAGGACCGGTCCGGATTTCAGGGGCTTTCGGTAGTCAAAGGCCTGGGCTGCACAGATCAATTCGACAGCCAGTATGTTCTCCAGGTTATCAATGATCCGGGAGAGTTTCCTTCCGCTTATCGATCCCATACTGACGTGATCTTCCTGTCCGAGAGAAGTGGGTATGCTGTCGGCACTGGCCGGAAAGACCAGACTCTTATTCTCACTGACCAGGGCCGCCGAAGTGTACTGGGGGATCATAAACCCGGAATTTATCCCGGTATTTTTCATCAGAAGTCTTGGCAGACCTTCCTTTCCTTCGAGCAGCAGGTATGTTCTTCTGTCAGAAATGTTGCCGAGCTCCGCTGCTGCCAGCGCAGCATAGTCCAGGGGCAGGGCAAGGAGTTGCCCATGGAAGTTTCCGCCACTTATGGATTCCCTGTCATTCAAAATGATGGGGTTGTCAGTAACCGAATTGAGTTCTACCGTCACCAGGTCCCTGAGATGAAGCCACGAATTACGTGAAGCACCATGTACTTGGGGTATACAGCGTATGGAATAGGGATCCTGGACTCTGTCGCAATTTGCATGAGAGGCTACCATTTCCGAATCGTTGAGGAGGGCAGTCAACCTATGGGCGACCAACTGAGATCCCCGGAACGGCCGGATCCGGTGTAATTCCTTCCTAAACGGTGCTATTGATCCCAACAGCCCCTCCAGTGACATTGCCCCGATGATGTCTGCCACCTCCAGGCAATTATGCAGTCGAAACAGACCCAGTATCGCGTATGACAGGATGAATTGTGTCCCATTGATCAATGCCAGACCTTCTTTCGGACCCAATTCCATAGGACGCAGGTCAAATTTCTTTTCCAGTATGCTGCCATCGTGAACATTACCTTCTATGATCACTTTTCCCTGTCCGATCAGTGGCAGGAATAAATGGGCCAATGGCGCAAGATCACCACTTGCCCCTACAGAGCCTTTGTTTGGAACAACCGGGATTATCCCGAGCTCCACAAATTTTTGAATTCTCTCCAGCACAGCCAGGGAAATACCGGAGTAGCCCATTGACAGGGCATGTAGTTTGGTAACAAGCATGAGCCGGGCGATAGTGTCGGGAACGCGATCTCCCACACCCACACTGTGGCTTCTAAGGATATTTTCCTGTAACCGGCGGGTTTGCTCTTTCGAAATGATCGTGTCACAAAGGGGGCCAAAACCTGTATTGATCCCGTATACAACCTCCTCACTATCGGCGATTGACAGGGTCTGTGCGTGGCTCTTTGTGATCTTTTCCCGCGCGGACTTCCCTATTACACCTTTGATTTCACCATTTGCAATCTGTAAAGCACATTTCGGGGTTAAATGTTCTTCACCATAAAGAAATTGGGACATTGAATTAATGTTTTTGCACTACCCCTTACTAAAATGTCCAGGTGTCCCCGGATCTTTTCATTTTAGCCTCGTTGTAGTTTTCCTCAAAAATATCGAATTCCGATGAAGGAAGTAGATTATGAAGTCGTGATAAAGCCTGATCTCCATAGTCAAATAATCCCATCGCCACGGCAGCCATACAATATTCCCTGATCAGTACAGTCGAGTAGGGATTAATGTCAATTGCCTCCAGAAGAATATTATATTTCTCCATATCTGTGAACTTGCCGGACCGTATAACCGCCAGGATCCTGATTTCATCAAAAACATTTGCCAAATAGGTATTATCAACCTCCGGCCCTCCTTCGAGATCCGATTGGACAGATGTGAAATATTGAACTTCATCCTGAGGCAGGAATGGACTGAAAATGGTGTAGAACTCCTCAAGTCTGTCGAAAGAACCCTGCACGGCATGTTCCTGAACTATCCTTTTCCAAAGCATTGCCAGTTGGGCGGTTTCCAGTTCCCCGACAAATGATCGTACCCCGGCAGGTTGGAAATCGAATATTCGGTAATACCGGAAGGCAAAACTATTATTGTTTTGACCTTTGATAATTGGGTCAATGAAATCAGACATTTCAGCAAAACTGCTGTCACGCTCCAGCAAATCCGCCCAAAGCCTCATAGCCCCGGTCCAATTCCGGGCTTCAAGATTAGCGATCACATCATTAAAAAATGCTTCCCTGTAGTTTAATGTTTTTGCCTTCTCAAAATAATCTGACGCCAGGCGGGGAGCATCCTGCTCAAGAGCAAGCAGGCCAAACTGGTTGAGGAAGAAGCCTCTTTCCGGTTCGCTGGCATTATTTTGGAGCAGATCAAATTTTCTGAACGCCTGATTAATGTTTCCGCTGCGATAAAGGTTGATCGCCTGTGAATGGGCGAGATTTCTTTCCAGGATGGACAGGGTGGTCTCAACCTGGTACCGGTCAGAATATTTCCGGGGGATACTGTCAGTAAACATCCATGAGGCGTTGATCAGATATGCGATCCGGTGCAGATTTGGGGACCCTTCAAGCAAGCCTGTATCCAGCCAAAGTGTTCTCACTGCAGGATCATTTTCGCATTGTGCGATTATGTTGCTTTTTAAGGCAGCATTGTCAATATTATATTCTTTCAAGAGGTTCGATGAGTCATGGCCCAGCATCCATTTATTTACCTGTACTGCGTTATTCCATTTTTCGGTCTTCCCTGAAATAGAGTTCATTAGCCTGGAAGCTTCCTCCGGATTGCCACGGTTGTTTAAGGCAATCGCCAGATTATTGTTTAATTCAGCGCTTTGGGGGAATAGCAGACTTCCTTCCTGCAGCAATGACAGGATCTTACCCTCTTCTTTGAGCGCAAAGTGTGAATTGGCCGTATTTACATAGGTATAGGGAGATGGGATCTTGTATTTTGCACGCGTGAAGCGATAGACTGCTTCATCAAAATCATTTTTCGCCAGGCCGGCGGTTCCCAGCATATAATTTGAATAATGATTATCCCAGGAAAAAATGCTCCCCTGCCTGTAATATTCCTGTGCCAGACCTGCATCCCCATTGAGCTGATAAAGATCTCCCTGATAATTATACCTGGCACCCCGCATCATCTTTTGCACTTCCCGGTCAGAAAGGAAAAAGAATCCGGCAACAATTGCCAACCCTGCCAGACGGGAAGATACGTATGGAAAACTATATTCCTTGTATGCAATTTTGTATACCTGAAATCCCTGCATTATCGGGGAAATGAAATTCACCAGTGTATACATCAGGAACATGAAACCAAATGCCAGGTGGGCATAAACTATGACATAGTGCATGGCTTCATAAGCCGGATCATTACCCCGGAGGAATCCCAGATTCAAAAATGCGACGGATACTATCCCCAGGGTGATCAGGATATATCGTATATCACTGGAAAAAGCCAGTACGCTGTCGTATAGTTCCTGTTTGAATCTGGTAGACCACAAAGATACCAGCAGGGATATGGAAAGCAGGTAGTAAGGGTTTAGGAAGCTGAAACCGATATCAATAAACCCGGCTTTTTTACCATAGTAAACGCCGAGGAATCCTAAGTAGACCAGCGAGAATATTATGAAGTGTTTCTCATTATGCCTCCCGCCCCTGGATTGGGTTAGAAAAAACAGGATCAGAAATAAAATTTCCTCAGCTATCAGAAAGATGAACAGGATGCAGAGGATAGACAGTGAAATATGGGCGTTTGCTATGAAGTGAGGAACGAATACCGGTGACAGGACATCCAAAGTCATCAACAGTACTGTCGAAGGTAAGGCCACAAATAACCATTTCAGAAAATACCTGAGTGCGGGCTTAAAGGCATGCAGGTAGTAGGTGGGGATCAGTAATACCACCATCATCGCCATGGTTAGCCATTTTTTACCGGGCCTGCCTCCCAATACGTCCAGGGCATCCAGATCCAGGAAGTTGATAAAGACTATCGCCAAAGCGGCAATCACAATAAACCAGAATCTTTTCCAGACGGTTGATACGGCCAGTATCCCACAAATACCGATCCATATGATGTAGATCAATACTCTGGAGAGCATTGGATTATGGGTAATATCCGATCCGCCGAAAGTTTCTGTGATAAAGTACTTCTGACCCTCCAGCTCAAAGTCAAACGGACCCTTAGAAAAGGTATGCGCAACAAAGTTTTCTGTCTCCGCCTGGCTTACTATTTCCCAGTTAATAGTTATGTCGAATCCTTTCTCATGGAAATAGATCATCGAGCCGGTTAAAACGATCAGGATAATGGCTGGTATGCGAAGTGAAACTTCTTTTGGGAAGTATTCGGTCATTTACTTTAAAACCTTGGGGACTTTAAAGTGGTCATTGTCATGGTCGGGTGCGTTTTTCAACCCCTTTTCCTTGGGCAGGGAATTAAAGGCAATGTCCTCCCGAAGGACGTTCTTTTCAAAGGACATGTGGGTCAGGGGCGCTACGTCACTGGTGTCTAATTGATCGAGTTTCTCAACCCAGGAAACGATTTGCTCCAGGTCCTTAATAAGATCGTCCTCATCTTTGGGGTCTATCTCCACCCTGGCCAGATGAGCGATCTTTTTAAGTGTTTCGCGGTTGATTTTCATGAAAGCCGTATCCCTTTCTGAATAAACAGCAATATTACTGAATTATTCAATTGGAGCTGTTCAATTCGTTTTGAATCAATTGAAATACCTGATCCCTGAGATTTCCAATTTCATTTTCCACGTTGCTTTTAGGATAAATTGGTTCGAGAATGGATATTCTGATCTTATGATTGTAAAGCAGGTATTTTCCATTATCAGGCAAGACCTTATAATTATCATGAAGTACAACCGGCAGAATGGGAAGGTTATGTTCGACTGCCAGGCGGAACGCACCATCCCTGAATTTAGCCATACTGGGCGGGTCTTTGGTTTTAACTCCACCTTCCGGGAAAAACATCATATTAAATCCGTCCAGCAATTCATTTGTTACTTCCTTAATACTCTTCGCGCGACTCATCAGGCTTTCCCTGTCGACCATTACATGTATTTTGCGGAACATATAACCGAGTACCGGAATTTTACGAACGGAACTCTTTCCAATAAACTTGAAGGGTATGGGGATCAACACGGCGATCGGTATATCGAGATAAGAAAAGTGATTTGCACAGATGATGTAGCCGTTTTCCCGTTCAGGCTTGTATTTCCGGACCACTTCCAGTTTGATGAATAATAGAAAAAAATAGGTTTTGGCCCAATAATAATTCATATACAGCGCCATAGTGTGCCATTTCCTGTTTTGAGCCATGATCAGTTGCGGAAGCAAAAAAAAGACCGAGGTTACCACGAATAGCAACATTGCATATACGGAATACAACCTGGCCAGCACAGTCTTCATTCCGGCAAAATTAGAAGCATTTTTTAGTGAGAATAAAAAAATTCCATTGACGGAATAAATTAATAGCTTAGCGTTCGAAATCGGTTAAATAACAAATCATTGGACTTACTCAGAATTAACAACATCAGCAAAGCGTTCGGTTCGCACCAGGCCCTGGAGGACATCAGTGTCTCTATTCCGGAAAAGAGTATTTTCGGACTTCTCGGTCCAAATGGAGCAGGTAAAACCACCCTCATCAGGATCGTCACAAAGATCATTGAGCCGGATTCGGGGCAGGTCTTTCTGCAGGAGAAGGAAATGTCTGCTGCTCTGGTTAGAAAAATAGGGTATCTGCCGGAAGAAAGGGGCTTGTACAAGAAAATGAAAGTAGGAGATCAGCTTCTATACCTGGCTCAACTGAAAGGGCTGTCAAGAGGAGAGGCCACAAAAAGAATAAAAGACTGGCTGGAAAAACTGGATCTGGGCGCATGGAGAAATAAGAATATTGAGGATCTGTCAAAAGGGATGGCCCAAAAAGTTCAGTTCATCGCCACAGTCCTGCACGAGCCGAGCCTGATCATACTCGATGAACCTTTTTCGGGATTCGATCCCGTGAACGCGGATCTCATTAAAAATGAAATTCTGGAATTGAGGGACAAAGGAACAACCGTAATTTTTTCAACTCACAGGATGGAGTCGGTGGAGGAGCTGTGTGATCACATAGCGCTCATCAATAAATCGCGTAAAATACTGGATGGAAGTAAGGTGGAAATAAAAAATGAACATCGTGAAGGCCTGTATACCATTGAATATAAAGGCAAACTGCCCATAAATGGTGAATTCGATGCAAGGGACACTGAGGAAACAGATGCCGGATTGGTGAAGGCTGTTGTCAAAGACAAATCTGGGGAGGGTCCGAATCAACTCCTGAAAAAACTTCTGAGAGAAGTTGAGATCCATGGGTTTGCCGAAAAAATTCCGTCCATAAACGAAATCTTCATTTCAAAAGTCAAAGACTGATCATGAATCGAATACATATCATCATACGCAGAGAATATATATCAAGGGTGCGCAAGAAATCATTCCTGATAGCCAGCATTTTGGGACCTGTTTTGATGGCTGCTATCATCATTCTTCCAACTTACCTGGCGACAAGAGGAGTTGAGCAAAAGGATGTCCTGGTACTCGATGAAAGCGAATATTTCACCGATGTGTTTGTCCCAAACGACGAACTGAATTATGAGTTTGTCGATGCTTCGGAAGAGGAAGCAAAAGCCAAACTTTTAAGTGAAGGCTACTATGGATTGGTTTTCATACCAAAAATTGATCTTGAAGACCCTTTTGGTTACAAATTCTACTCGGGATCCAATCCCAGCATGTCTATCGTAAATAAGATTGAGCGGGAGATTGACAGAAAAGTGGAGGATATGAGGCTGGAACTATCCGGATTGGACAATGAAGTAATAAATTCATTTAAGGTTAGTACGGATCTGGATACGATCAATCTCAGCAAAGGAGGCATGGAGAGAAGCAGTAGCTCGGGAGCTGCCACAGCCATAGGGTACATAGCAGCATTCATGATCTATCTGTTCATATTTATTTATGGTGCTCAGTGTATGAGAGGGGTAATAGAGGAAAAAAACACCAGGATTGTTGAGATCATTGTCTCTTCGGTGAAGCCATTCCATCTTATGATCGGTAAGGTCATTGGAATTGCCGGTGTCGGACTGACACAGTTCATTATATGGATCGTTTTCTCTTTTGTGGTCATAGCCGGCGTCACTGCTGCCATGGGTATCGGCGGAGTTCCTGCTACGGATGGTGCCGAAATAATGGGTACTCCCCAGGCACGACAGGTCGATCCGGGCTTTGTGGAGCAGGCATTAGAATCACTGGGGGCAATAAATTTTCCGATGGTAATGGCTTCTTTTCTATTCTTTTTCGTTGGAGGCTATTTGCTATACGGTGCCTTATTTGCCGCCGTTGGTTCCGCATCGGATACTGATGCGGATGCTCAGCAATTTATGTTACCTGTGACCATTCCACTGATATTTGCCATAATCATGTTGGGAGCAGTTCTAAATGATCCGGATGGTTCCCTGGCATTCTGGTTGTCCGTTATACCATTCACCTCTCCCGTGATTATGATGATGAGGGTTCCATTTGGTGTGGAGATATGGGAGTTGTTTTTATCCATGTTTTTACTGGTAGCGGGGTTCATTTTTACGACATGGATAGCCAGCAGAGTTTACCGCGTGGGTATTTTGATGCATGGGACAAAAGTGAATTGGAAAATCCTTGCAAAATGGTTTATGGCAAGTAATTAATCATACTTCTGCTCTCCATTCGTTAAATTGTTGTGATAATACCTGATATTATTGAGACCTCTGAAGGAAGCGGCATCAATTGATCTTTATTCTAATCGGTCCTTTTTAAAATGGTTTGTGCTTACCGTATCATTTGTAATTGGGGCCGGGTCCATTCTATATACAAACAGACTGGTCATTGACATCAGAGAACGTGAAAAACGTCAGGTCGATCTGTACGCCAGGACGCTGGAGTACCTGGCAAACGATAACAATCAAAGCGCGGATCTTTCATTTATTCTGGATGAGATCGTGCAGGCCAACACTACCATACCAGTCATTCTTACGGATGACAGAGGTAAGCCGGAGTATTACCGGAACCTGCCTAAAGCGGAACAGCTATCTGAGCACAGAAGGGAGGATTATTTACTTGAACAGGTGGAGGAAATGAAAGGGGAACACGAGCCTATCCAGGTAAGATTGGTTGATGCCCAAAACCAGGTTTATGGCAGGAAATTCATTTATTACAAGAACTCCGCACTTCTTGCTCAGCTACAATTTTATCCATATGTGCAGCTTTTGGTGATCATACTATTCGGCTTGGTGACCTATGCCATATTCAATTATTCCAAATCGTCCGAACAAAACAGGGTATGGGTCGGGCTGGCCAAGGAAACTGCCCATCAGTTGGGCACACCGCTTTCCTCATTAATGGCGTGGGTGGATTATTTAAAATCTCAATATCCGCAAGACGCGAACATTGAGGAATTCGACAAGGATGTAGAGCGACTGGAGATGATCACCGCAAGATTTAGCAGTATTGGCAGCGTCCCGAAGCTGACCAAGGTGCAGCTGGGAGATCTGGTAGACAGGTCAATTTCATATCTGAGAAGTCGTTTGTCTGAGAAGATAAACTTCAATGTAAAATCAGAGCCTTATGATATCGAAGGGATGGTCAACCAGGATCTTTTCTCATGGGTGATGGAAAATCTGATAAAAAATTCCGTTGATGCCATGGAGGGAAAGGGAGATATTGACATTCATATTTTTAAGCTGGATCATGAAAATGTGGCTATCGATTTGCGTGATACTGGCAAGGGAATAGCTAAAAACAGGGTCAAACATGTGTTCCGCCCGGGATTTACTACGAAGCAAAGAGGATGGGGGCTCGGATTGACACTGGTAAAACGCATAATCGAGAATTACCATGGGGGAAGGATATTTGTTAAAAAAACGGATGTGAAAAAAGGCACAACTTTCAGGATAATCCTCACCAGATTTAAGGTAACCTGACCCTGGTGTGACTTCCGTTGGAATATCTGACCCTGATCATAGGCCAAAGATGGCAGTTTCCATTTATCAATATCAGATAGCTAATTTTGCTCCCTGATGAACCACCCGGAAATAGTATATGAGGATAATCATTTGCTGGTATGTAATAAACCGCCTGGCTGGCTGGTGCAGGGTGACAGAACAGGTGACAGGACCCTCACCGATTGGGGTAGGGCCTACATAAAAGAAAAATTTGATAAACCGGGGAACGTTTTCATACATCCTGTTCACAGGTTGGACCGGCCTGTAACGGGGCTGGTTGTTTTTTCAAGAACTTCCAAAAGTCTGGAAAGAATGACGGGTTTGTTCAGGGGGAAAAAAATAAGTAAATCCTATCTGGCAATAGTTGACGGTAAGCCTGAACCGGAAACCGGGGAGTTGAGACACTGGATACAAAAAGACCCGAAAAAAAATGTTTCTAAGGCGTATGATCATCCGGGGGGTAGTTCCAAAGAGGCTATTCTTAAATATGAGCTTTTGGCTTTTGACGTTCGCAGGTCCCTGGTTGCTGTTTATCCGGAGACAGGGAGGCCGCACCAGATCCGGGTCCAGTTGTCCACAATAGATTGCCCTATTCAGGGGGACCTGAAGTATGGTTGTCCTACTCCAAACCCCGATAAAAGCATATCTTTGCACGCTTTCAAACTGGAATTTTTACATCCCGTCAAAAAAGAACATTTAGTGTTGAAATGCTTGCCAAAAACGGATTCATGGGGACTATTTAAAAATCATATTGATGAATTGGGTTAAGAGGTTAAAAGAAAAATGGAGCATACGGAGTACCTGGCAATTCGTCATTGTAATGGTTGTGTTTGCTTTGACCGGGACCACCGTTTTGATAATTAAGAGACCAGTTGTTGCCTATTTCTCACCCGATGGTGAACAAAATGTCTGGTTCTCTGTCGCATACTACATATTGATCTTACCGATGTACAACGTCATTCTGTTATTCTACGGGTTCGTCCTGGGTCAGTTTAATTTCTTTTGGAAATACGAAAAAAAGATTTTTAAGCGATTTCGGCGAAAGCATAATGATGTATCCACGTAAAGAAGCTGTTCAACATATCAATGAATTTGGCCGGATACGAAAGCCCTTTATCTTTTTCACAGATTTTCTTGGCTCAAGGTGTTATCTAAAACCCCTGGAAGATGTTGATCCCGGGGAGTTACTTTATAAATTTCCAAACTCCGGTAACTGCGCGGAATGTACTCATTCAGGTGAAATAGATTTAAGGAAGTTTCCAAAATCTTTGGAGGAGTTTCATCATCAGTTTGATGGTGTGGTAAGGGAGATCAATTACGGAAATTCGTTCCTGGTGAATCTGACGGTCTCCACTGAAATAAAAGTCGATTTATCATTGGAGGAGATATTCCGGATCAGCAAGGCAAAATACAGGTTGTGGTTCCGGGATCGGTTTGTTGTCTTTTCGCCTGAGCGGTTTGTAAAAATTTCGGAAGGGTCAATCACTTCTACACCCATGAAAGGGACAATTGACGCCAACATTGACAATGCTGCGCATAAGATACTAAACGATCCTAAAGAAAAGGCTGAGCACGTCACGATCGTTGACCTGATCAGAAATGATCTTAGCCTGGTTTCCTGCGACGTTGAAGTGTCCAGGTTCAGATATATAGAGGCAATTGAAACCCATGAGAAGAGACTGCTTCAGGTTAGTTCGGAGATAAAAGGCAAACTGGAAGAGGATTGGAATGAGAAACTCGGTGACATAATTTTTAAACTTCTTCCTGCTGGCTCCATTTCCGGTGCGCCTAAGCAGAAGACCATTGACATCATTCAATCGATTGAAGATCATGACCGCAATTTCTATACGGGTATATGTGGTGTGTATGACGGATCTGTCCTGGATACAGGTGTGATGATAAGATTTATCGAGCGCCAGGGCGACAGGTTGTTTTTTAAAAGTGGAGGCGGGATCACCAGCCTGAGCAAACCGGAGGCGGAGTACCAGGAAACAATAGATAAGGTCTATGTGCCGATTTATTGAGACAATATGCCTGGAGAATGGAGATTACCCACTACTGGATTTTCATCAACAGCGGGTTTGTCATGTATTTCAAAGCCATTTCCCTGGGATGGAACCCCTTGACCTTCGGGACATCATGCCAAAACTGAACTTTCAGGAAAGGCACAAGGTAAGGCTGGTTTATGGCAGGGATGAATACGTTATTGAACATGAGAAACATGAACAGCGTAAGATCGGTCATCTCAAAATGGTAGAGGATGACAGTATAGAATATTCTTTCAAGTACCTGGATAGGTCCCGTTTGCAAAAACTATTTGATCGGAGGGGAGATGCTGATGAAATACTGATCATCAGGAATGGACAAATCACAGATAGTTTTTATGCAAACGTTGTTTTCCATGACGGCTACAAATGGATCACGCCTGACAGCTGCCTGCTGCGGGGGGTCAGGAGGGAGATGCTTCTCAGGGAAAAACTCATTAAGGAACAGAGAATTACGGCAAGCGATATTCCGGGGTTTCAAAAAGCCGGACTCATCAATGCACTCACGGATCTGGGGGAAACTGAAATCCCGATCCAATGCATAATAAAACCATCCTGACAATGATCGGGGCTGCTTTTTATCCTACTTGATCAGGTATGAACTTTCTCTGCCAGTACCGTAACATGATTATTCAAAACTTCAACAACTCCTCCTTCAACGAGGATGTGAGTTTCCTGTGGTTTTTTGTTTACGGTTTTGACAAATTTCATATCACCCTTGCCCAGGGTGGTGATCAGCGGTGCGTGATTGTTTAGCACCTGGAAAGATCCATCACTTCCGGGGAAGGATGCACTTTCAACTTCCCCTTCAAAAACTTTTGCATCAGGCGTAATTACTTCGATAAACATACTTAAGCGTTTGCTTCCGCCAGCAGCTTTTCACCTTTTTCAACTGCCTGTTCGATTGTGCCAACAAGGTTGAACGCTGCTTCGGGAAGGTGATCGTGCTTTCCATCCATGATCTCATTAAAGCCCTTGATGGTATCTTTAATATTGACAAGCTCACCGTTTAAGCCCGTGAATGCTTCGGCGACGTGGAATGGCTGTGACAAAAATCGCTGAACCCTTCTGGCCCTGTGTACTACAAGTTTATCCTCGTCAGACAGCTCGTCCATACCAAGGATTGCAATAATGTCCTGCAGTTCTTTATATCGTTGCAAAATTTCCTTTACACGCTGCGCACAGTTATAGTGGTCGTCACCCAGTACCTCGGCCGTAAGGATTCGTGATGTTGAGTCCAATGGGTCCACAGCAGGATAGATACCCAGCTCGGCGATCTTCCTTGAGAGTACGGTAGTAGCATCCAGGTGAGAGAATGTGGTTGCAGGAGCAGGATCCGTCAAATCATCGGCCGGCACGTAAACAGCCTGTACCGAAGTGATAGATCCATGCTTTGTGGAAGTGATACGTTCCTGCATTACACCCATCTCCGTAGCCAGGGTCGGCTGATATCCCACGGCTGAAGGCATCCTGCCCAGCAAGGCTGATACCTCAGAACCTGCCTGGGTGAACCGGAAGATATTATCAACAAAGAAAAGGATATCCCTGCCTTGTCCGCTACCGTCTCCATCCCTGAAGTATTCCGCTACAGTGAGCCCGGAAAGGGCCACTCTTGCCCTTGCGCCGGGAGGCTCATTCATTTGACCGAAAACAAATGTTGCCTTCGAGTCCTTGAGGTTTTCTTTGGTGACCTTAGAAAGATCCCAACCTCCTTCTTCCATCGATTTCTTGAATTCATCACCGTAACTGATGATACCGGCCTCGATCATCTCACGTAAAAGGTCATTCCCTTCCCTTGTTCTCTCTCCTACACCGGCAAAAACCGAAAGCCCGGAATAAGCTTTGGCGATATTATTGATAAGCTCCTGAATCAACACCGTCTTGCCAACCCCTGCCCCTCCGAACAGGCCGATTTTACCCCCTTTTGAGTATGGCTCGATGAGGTCAATAACTTTGATCCCCGTAAATAGTACTTCCTGGGAAGTTGAGAGTTCTTCAAATGCCGGTGCACTTCTGTGTATAGGTAACCCGGTCTTTCCTTCAGGCTGATCCATGCCGTCGATAGCCTCACCCACCACATTAAACAGTCTTCCCTTGATGTCTTCACCGGTAGGCATTTTTATAGGAGAAGCCAGGTCAATAACTTCCTGCCCCCTCATCAGACCATCCGTTGCATCCATTGCCACAGTCCTTACGGTATCTTCACCCAGGTGCTGCTGCACCTCCAAAACGATTTTCGTTCCATCGGATTTGGTGACGGTAAGGGCGTCAAGAATATTGGGCAGGGTTGATCCCTCAGTATCAAAACTCACGTCAACAACAGGTCCGATGATCTGGGTGACTTTTCCTGTATTCGGCATTATAATTTGAGGTTAAAAATGTATGTTTTGAAATCGAGTGCGAAATTAATCACATTTTGCATAAATGGGAAAAGATGGATCATATATGTGGGAACGGTAATTTCTCACTTTTGAATTATGGAAACTTAATTTGCGTTAACTTGAAAGTATGGATCTATCTGACCGTGGTAATTCTATCTTCCCCATACTCCTGGTGAATTTTATCGGCACCCTGGGTTACAGCATTGTCCTTCCCTTTTTGGTAGTGGTAGTGATCAATTTTGGAGGCAATGAACTGATCTATGGAATCATGGGTGCATCTTATTCCTTCTTTCAGTTGATCGGGGCACCGATCCTCGGCAAATGGTCGGACAGGGTTGGGCGCAGGAAGATACTTCTTCTCAGTCAGGGGGGCACTTTTCTGGCCTGGGTTATCTTTCTGGTGGCAATGCTTCTGCCGAATGAAACTCTGACCAGTGTGGATACGCCGGTTTTGGGATCATTTACGGTTACGGTTCCACTTTTATTACTTTTTCTTTCGAGAGCTTTGGATGGCATTACCGGCGGTAACGTATCGGTGGCCAATGCCTATCTCGCAGACATTTCAGATGACTCAAACCGGAAGAAAAACTTTGGTCAAATGTCGGCTTCGGGGAACCTGGGATTCATCGTAGGACCCGCGGCAGCCGGCATATTGGGTGCCACAGTTCTGGGCGACATCCTACCTGTAGGCCTTGCACTGGTAATTTCTTTTGTCGCCATCCTGGTCATCTCTTTCAATCTCAAAGAGCAGAATCCATGCTTGCTGAAAAAAGCTGTTGAAGTAGACAATACACGAAAAGTACTGGGGCAGGAACATAAGGAATGCCACGAGATGCAAAATGGATCAATGTCGCTTTGGGAAGTTATGAAACTTCCGAAAGTACCCGGGGCTTTGATAATATACTTCCTGATATTTCTGGCATTCAGTTTCTTCTATGTTGCATTTCCGGTACATGCCGTACAAACACTTAACTGGAGTGTTTTCAGGATAGGGATTTTCTTTACTGTCATGAGTGGGGTGCTGGTCCTGGTTCAGGGCCCTCTGCTGTCTTATTTTTCAAAGAAGTTTTCTGACGGACAGCTTTTTTTTACCGGCAATCTGATCCTGGCCGCGGGGTTTTATGCCTTTACCGTACAAACGGACGTTGTAATATTTGCCGGGGTGGTACTCTTCGCACTGGGAAACGGGATCATGTGGCCTTCTTTTTTATCCATGTTGGCCGGGGTAGCAGGTGAAAAATACCAGGGCGCCATTCAGGGTTTTGCCAGTAGCAGCGGCAGTTTGGCATCAATTCTGGGCCTGATCGGGGGAGGTGTGGTCTACGGACAGCTCAATTCATCTATTTTCATTATTCCTGCTGCACTTATAGTGATTATCGCACTGGTGTTTTTCTTCTCAGACAGAGATTCTCGGTGATTACACTCATTTTGACACTTTTTTAATCTATTTTTAGTTGTTAAATCAAACATTAAAAAATGACCACAGAAGAAATTCAAAAAGAAATCGAATCCCTGGAGGCTAAACTTACAGGAGACATGTTTAGTGACATGGAGATCCGGGATAAGATCCATAATCTGAAGATGAAACTGAATGGTACGAAACCTGCAAACCAGGAAATCGATTGTGTTGGTTGCGGGAGTTAGGTAATTGAATATAAACCACCGGAACCCTGTCAGTGATCGTCAGGGTTTTTTTAGTCCTGATCCGGAAACGTTTCCATATTTTTTCTGTCTTTACTCAGTGAATCCTTATTCATCATGAGAGCAGTTTGTTTTATTATCTTCATTTTCTTCGCCTTTTTTTCAAAGGCCCAGACCGATTCCCTGGAGAATCGATATGACTACATTTCAAATTTTGGGGCCAAGGGTCATTCAAATTGGGCAGTTACCAAGAAAGATCAAAAGTACGGGTTCATTGACAGAACGGGTGCCGAAGTTATCCCGCCGGAATACGACAAGATCTGGGATTTTGGAAGCCATGGGACCCAGTGGGCGATGGTCGCGTATAATGGTCGGTATGGCTTTATTGACAAAGATGGCGAGTTCGTCGTAAAGCCCGAATTTGACAAGATCTATTCATTTGGAAGTCGAAATTCCAATTGGGCAATGGTAGACGTAAATGGGATATTCGGGTTTATTGATAAGACCGGAGAAATTGTGGTGCCCGTTCAGTATGAAAAAATCGGATACTTTGGCTCCTACGGTGTGGAGTGGGCATCGGTCGAGAAAAACGGGCTTGTTGGTTTTATTGACAAAACAGGAAAGGAGGTTGTGCCCGTGGAATATGACCGGATCTTCCATTTTAACTCCGGGGGAGTCCCATGGGCCAAGGTCGAGCAGAACGGATTCTTTGGATTCATAGACAAGGCCGGTAAAATAGTGGTTCCGTTGAAATATGACAACATCTCCTACTTCGGGAGTTATGCCGACACATGGGCAAAAGTAGAATCCAACGGCAAACAGGGATTCATAAATAAACAGGGAAAGGAAATAGTGCCAACAAAATATGATCGCATTTATTCCTTTGGATCCAAAGGCATCAAATGGGCAATGGTCAGTCTCAATGGGAAGCTGGGTTTTATTGATAGAACGGGCAGGGAAATTGTAGCACCAAAATATGACCACATCTCATATTTCAATCGAAATGAGAATAACTGGTCCATGGTGGAACTAAATGGGAAATATGGTTTTATCGATAAAAATGGGAATGAGGTCATTCCTCCCGCACTAAAGGACTTCAGAAGTGATGAATTGATCGAATTGTCCTTTTATTTTCCGTCACGAGGGGATCACATTGATGATATTGGTCCTGTCAAAAATTACCGGGTCAGTCCTTTTGTCGGTGATTTCGCCATCATCAAGAGCAAGAAGAATGGCAAGATCGGAGTGATCAATAAGAGTTTTGAGGTCGTTGTTCCCGTAAAGCATGAAAAGATCATGATCGACGATACCGGGAATATTCACGTGTGGTAAATAGATATACTACAACCAAAATGCTAATCCCCGGATAACTCCATTCGCTCGTGAATGAATATGAGTTATCCGGATTCTGTTATTATCTCAATATTCAGCTAGATTTTAATTAAAAGAACTACGAATAAGAAATAAACAACTCCTATTCTCAGAATTCTAATGGATAAAGGTTCAGCGGATTTCCTAAACTTGAGATATTGATAGTAAAGGCTAAGTAATCCCCAAAATGGTATTATCAACCACATAAAAGTATTAACAGGCAATAGATCCGTTATCAGAATACTGATCATGGTAAATATGAAGAGTCCATCAACTATTGAAAGTATAAGAATTTTTCGATTCCTGAATATTGAATAGTGTCGCAGTATGTCAAAGCACAAATACAAAAAGACACCTGCAAGAATTATGGCATTAGTGTTCATTGAATTGCTTGTTAATTGTATACTATCTTCTTTTCTTGGGTTCTCCAAATAGATCCACTGCTATTCTCAAAATTGTTTTCAGTTATTAGCAATTGATACTATTCCGGTTCGGGTTTTGACTCATTTCAGGTCATTCTATTATCAAATGATTGTATTACAATATTTGGGATTTACAAAATTGTGAAGTGGTCGTTCTCATGAAACGCAAACAAGATCATGATCGACGATACCGGGAATATTCACGTGTGGTAAAGCAAGTAAGCCGAATTATCCTTCCTCGAAGTACGCCTTCATAGGAATGAAATAATTGTCAAACCAGCCTTTCTTGTATTGCTCATCTTTATAGGTAAGCCCCGAGTGCTTTATTCTGACCTTAGTTCCGTCGTTTTCCGGTTCGAAAAATACTTCCAGGGTCGAAAAATCCTGGTCATCGTCAAAATCCACTGTTCTCCAGGATTGTTTGATGTATTTGTAAGGTTTCAGTTCGAGATTCGTACCCCAGATATAGCCATCCCAGGCCGAAAACTTGTCATCAATTTCATCCGTGATCAGTGCATCACCGCCGGTCATATCAGAATGCTCATCGCTATCCAGCCAGGCGTTGTATATTCTTTCCGGAGCGGCTTTTATGTGGGTTTCAACTGTAAATTCCATGACCTGAGCGATTTTTCCCAATAGAAAATTAAAAAAAGAGATTGAATTCCGGTAGCAGTTATACCAACTATATATCTAAAGATTAACCGGGATATTCCGCTCCTCCGATTTCTTTTTGGAAATCAGCAAGTTTGGCCAAAACAGCCCGACCAATTTCAAATTGGGTACTCCTGTACAGGAAATCCTCTGAAAAATCGCAGAACATCATGAAGTTCGTCAGATCATCGCCGTCAAGTTTTGTTAAAGCGGAAACATATTCCCGATTGTACTTTTGATCTATCTCATAAGACCTGAATCTGGATTTTTCGATCTTATACAGTTTGCGCTTTTCTTTTTCCTTTTTGCTTGTATTATGGTAAATAAAACCAAAAGGATGTCTCAAAGCGAATCCGATGGATTTCACATGCTGATCCAGTAGCAGTGGGTTGTCGTAATCTGCTGCCTTCTGTACCCCGTGAAATTCGATGACAGAATCATTTTCAGGTTGGTATTTGAGGATCCTTTCCTTGAAAACATATTCTGGAGGCAGTCTTGCAATGATGACCTCATCCAGTAAAATGGTATCCCTTTCCATTTTTATAATGAGATCATTAGTGTCTGCCCATTCACGTGCAATGATGAATCCGGTGCTTTGATAACCGACACAACTTATCCATATGCTGTCTCCAAGCTCCATCGGGATCCGGAATTCTCCGGTAAACGATGAAACGGTGAATTTCTGTTGGGTGAGATTTTGAATGTGTGCCTGGGGTATTGGTTCGTTGCTGGTATTATCATGCAGCCTGCAGTACTTGATTTCCTGACTACGTGCTGACAGCACAACCATGACCATCCCGATAAATACGACAAGCCGCATAAATCAAAATTCGCCAATCCCAGAAGGAATCGGCGCTCAGTTCACGTTTTTTAACATTTTACCGGAGGAGCAGGTCATTTCTGAATGACTGGATGTTTTCGAGGGTCAAAACCGGGGCATCGATCAAAGCCGTGTCGGCGCCTACCTCGACGGACCTGGATTTCCAATCCGAGTGAAATGCGGAAGGAACGATTTGCTTCAGCCTGATGCCGTTTATCAAAAGCGTATAGGCGATGAGCTGGATGTCCGACGTCTCCACACTATCACCGTAGTAAAGTGAATTCGTTTCGTACGTTGCCAATGCCTCATCGACTTCTCTTTCATGGATGTAGAGATTCAGAGCGCGCAGTGATCTTACTTTGTCCCCGTCCGGTTCATGAGGGTAATATCTGATGACAATATCTGATCTGTTTTTCCCATTTAGCGGCAGGGCAACCTCCTGTTTATACGTTTCGAGAAGATTTTTGAAGAACACATCGGGGATCTCAGTCTTGGTTGATACTTGCGGTTCAGCGGTTGCCTCGGTTTTTTCAGCCTGCTTGCCGGATTCTTCTTCGGCAATTACGGCTTCCTCCTTTACTTCTTTTGCTTCCTCCTTTTTCGCGGGATTCATGGTAACTGGCCTGGTACTACTCACGTGCTCTGAGAATGCTTTGGCCTTTGAAGGATGCTTATATGCCTTTATATGAAAGACATTTTTCATGACATACATCCCGCACACAAATAACACTACAAGGGATATAACGAATAGGAGGTATTTATTATCTGATTGCATATTTTGGATATCCTAAATTTAATCAAATAATCCCTACAAATAATGAAAAAAGCCATCCGCCGGCTGGCAGATGGCTTTAATAGATATTTTCCAGGTTTCTGCTAAGCTTTTTTGGTGCTCAAATCAAGAGCAACCGGCGTAGCAATGAAAATAGACGAATAAGTACCGATCATTATGCCGATCAGCAGCGCAAAAGAGAACCCTTTCAAAACCACGCCGCCGAAGATGAAAAGTATCAATACAACGATCATTGTTGTAACTGATGTGATCAGTGTCCGGCTGATGGTATTATTCAGAGATTCGTTAAATACCCCCTGTATTTCCGAACCGGACTTTATTCCAAGGTTTTCCCTGATCCTGTCAAACACTACCACCGTATCGTTGATTGAGTAGCCGATGATCGTCAGGATTGCCGCTACAAACACCTGGTCGACTTCAAAGGAGATCCCAAACAAATTGGCAATGGCAAATGTCGATAGCACGAACAGGGTATCATGGAATAAGGCGACTATCGCCCCCAGGCCAAACTGCCATTTCCGGAATCTTACCACAATGTACAGGAAGATGCAAATGAGGGCGATCACCGCAGATTGGTACGATGAGTTCTTTATGTCATCGGCAATGGTAGCACCCACTTTAGAGGAGCTTGAAATGGTAAAATGAGTCTCATCAACCGCCTCGTCGTTAGCAATAAACTCCTGCCCCGTGTAATCTTCCAGTCCGGTGATCAAAGTTTCTCTCACAAGATTGTCTGCCTCGTCAGATTCGTCATCAATCAGGTAACTGGTGGTTATTTTCATAACATTATTAGCTCCGAATGTTTTGACTTCAGTTCCGGCATTTTCAAATGTCTGGTTCAATGCGGATTTCATGTGGGAAGGAATGGCAGGATCGTTAAATGTAACCACGTAAGATCTTCCGCCTTTGAAATCCACACCCAGTGTTAAGCCCTGAACGATTAGGGCTATGATCCCCAGGGTGATGAAAGCGCCACTAAACATATAGGCCACTTTCCTTTTTCCAAGGAAATCTATATTTAGCCCGGCCAGTACATTTCTGGAAAAGGAATTCGCAAACGCGATACGCGACTTGTCTCCTTTCCTTGAGAAAGTTTCAACGATAACCCGTGTGATGAATACGGCACTGAAGAATGAACAGATGATACCTATAATGAGCGTGATGGCAAATCCCTTTACCGGACCCTGGCCAAGCGTATATAAAATGATACCTGTGATCAGGGTAGTAACATTGGCATCTATGATAGATGTGTACGCCTTCTTGTAGCCACCGGAAATGGCCTGTTTTATTCCGGCCCCGTTCCTCAATTCCTCTTTTATTCTTTCGAAGATCAGCACATTGGCATCAATGGACATACCAATTGTTAAAACGATACCAGCAATTCCAGGAAGGGTAAGGGACGCACTCAACTGTGCCAGAATTCCGAGAATAAAAAAGACATTGAAAAATAGTGCAACATTGGCAATCAAACCTCCCTTAGAATAATAGATCACCATAAATATGATCACGATGACAAGACCGGCGGAGATGGAATTAAAACCTTGTTTTTGCGCAACCTTGCCGAGTGTGGGTCCGATCACAACATCTTCCACAATAGTGGTCGGTGCGGGTAATGCGCCGGCCTTCAGGATGTTTGCAAGGTCCTGAGCCTCTTCAATTGTAAAACTTCCTGATATTGAAGAATTTCCATTCGGTATTTCTCCCTGCACGGTCGGTGCGGAGTACACATAATTATCCAACACGATTGCTATTCGGCGCTGGATGTTGTTTGCCGTTAACCTCCTCCAGGTTTTTGCACCCTGGGCGTTCATCTGCATGGAAACAGCCGGCCTGGATCTTTCATCAAGGTCCTGTCTGGCATCAACGATCACTTCTCCCGTTAAAGGAGCCTGTCCCGTTCTGGAGGTTTTGATAGCATACAGTTCCAGCAGTTCCTCGGCATTCAGTTCCTCCGTTTCAATTGGTTTTACCAACCACAGGAATTTCATAGTGTTTGGAATGATGTTCTGCACACTCTCCAACTGAAGTATTCTGTTTATCCGTGACGTGTCTTTTACAGCATAGATCAAGCCGTAGGGAGATTTTATAAGGCTGAGCAAGTCTGATACCTCAGGAATGGCAGCATCAAGGGAGTCCAGGCTGGCATCCGCCGTATCCACTTGGGCTAAAGCGGTATCTGCCGGAATGGAATCCGTCTCGGATGTCAGTATATCCGACAGATCATCCAGAGATCCCTGGCTTACCCGCTGCCCCTCACTTTGTGCCTGCGTGTTTCCCAGTTCCAGGTAGGCTTGCTCATCCACTGCCTGAATGACATCCATGATCTCATTGAGCTCCCAGACTTCCCAGAACTCAAGCTTCGCTACTCCCTGCAGCAGTTTTCTTACTCTCTCGGGATTATCCACTCCGGGCAGTTCTATTTGTATTCTTCCGGTATTTTGAAGACGCTGAATGTTGGGCTGTGATGTTCCGAACCGGTCAATCCTGGTTCTGAGGATATTGAATGAACGGTCAATTGCACTTTCAACTTCGGTATTGATGATCTCCAGGACCTCGTCATCGGTAGAATTAAGACTTATTCTGCCCCTGTTTGATGCGTTTGAGAATATGTAGGCCATGGACTTATCCGGTGCCATCTCTTTGAAAACGGTGTAGAACTCATCTACATAATTGAGCTGCGTTCCGCGGACATTGTTTTTGGCAACTTTGAGGGCCTCCTGAAAATCCGGGTCCTGGTTATTGCCACTGATCCCTTTCAGGATATCTACCGGAGACACTTCAAGCGTGACATGCATACCTCCCTGCAAGTCCAGGCCCAGATTGAGCTCTGTCTCCTTGATGTCCTGATAGGTGTACTCTATCCCAAGAAGGTTGTAGACGGGCTCGTTCCACACGGAATCAAGGTATCGCTGTTTTTCCTGGAAGTCTATGTTATTGTTGATATCGGTCGCCATTACTGTGGCATCCCTCTGTATCCTTTGTGCGATAAAAGTGAAAGACAAATAGTAGATACACAGTAATGAAATCAAAATGGTCAAGAAGACCACAAATCCTTTGTTTTTCATTTCGTTAAGAAGTTATAAGATCGTTAATAAACAGGTTGGCCGGTTGGTGACAGGGCAAACGAATCACCTAGGGTGCATTGGTGGAAATTATCTTCCTCAATAAGACCTTGAAATGCTTTGACAGATTGGACCTGAACAGATCTCCATTAGAGTTTCGCTCGTCTTCTTCACTATCCTGTTCAACCTCGTCCAATAAAAAACTGTGAAAGTCCACATCAATATGAATTGAACTTTGTACGGCCTCGCTTAACTTGAGAACGGGAGGCTGCCTTTTCCGCTCATCCTGTGTTTCCTCCTGGCTGTCTGATGGTGCGGAAATTGTCGGTTCATCAAAACCGGCGTTAACAAAAGACAGACCCAACCAAAGAACGACCAGAAGTCCTGTCAATCCATTTCGTAAAGACCATATTTTGCCATGAGCATTCATAAGGGCCCACAAATGTAATTAAACTTCAACGGACTACAATTCTGATTTGGAATATTGCTGAATATGGGAGGATATTACATCAATTGCAGCATCAAAATCACCATGATTCGGCACGATCAGATTTGCCTGATCTTTGGTAGGTATGATGTACCTGTTGTATGCGGGCATTACATGGTGCTCAAATCGATATAACACATCCTCCATATCGTAGCCGCGTTCCTTGGCATCACGTATGATCCTTCTTTTGACCATCATATGAACAGGCGTGTCGATAAAAATCTTTAAGTCAAGTAACTCATTTATTTCCGGGAAATAGAAAGTAAAAATGCCTTCCACGATTATTACCGGAGCCGCGGGAATCTCGATGTACCTGGGCTCAACATTGAAGTAGTTGAATGTGTACTCCTTTATTCTCAGTGTCTCACCGCTGATCAATCTCTTCAGGTCACCGGCGCACCGGTCACGGTCCAGGGACTCCGGAAGATCAAAATTTTCAATACCATTTTCATCTTTTTGCTGCTGATCAATTGGCAGGTAATAATTGTCGATTGAGAAAATGGAGATGGTCCCGGGAGAAACCGAGTCCATCAGTTGATTGAGGAAATGAGTCTTTCCCGATCCGCTTCCACCGGTTATTCCAATGACAATTCCCGCGCTCATACCTCGCCGGATATCAAATACGGAACAAACTTCCCAAAGGCTATGGATCGATGTGA
This sequence comes from Cyclobacteriaceae bacterium, assembly GCA_028278225.1. Lineage (GTDB taxonomy): Bacteria > Bacteroidota > Bacteroidia > Cytophagales > Cyclobacteriaceae > JANQEU01. Next base: position 89,439 of record JANQEU010000055.1, on the reverse strand, counting down.
TATCTTATTCTTTTCGGCTAATGACATCTCTGCAAAAGTATGACCATATCCCTCAGGAACAAAGATCGGATCATATCCGAATCCTTTTTCTCCCCGCATTTCTCCCAGGATCTTGCCTTTTACAATACCCTGGAAAAACATGGTTATCCCGGAAGGATCAATGTAGCAGATCACCGTCCGGAATTGAGCTGTTCGGTTATCAATGCCTTCAAGGTTGTGCATTAACAATTTCATATTGGCATGGCTGTCTTTAGTGATACCGGCGTATCGGGCGGAATAAACGCCTGGTTCACCATTCAGGGCTTCTACCTCCAGGCCTGTATCGTCGGCAAAACTTGGTATTCTGAATTTTTGATAACAAAATCTGGCTTTGATTTCCGCATTTTCCTCCAGTGTCATTCCTGTTTCGGGAATGTCATCCCTAAAACCAAGATCTTTCAGACTTTTTAAGCTGAGGCTTTCCGGAAGTAATTGTTGGATCTCGTTTAATTTATTGCTGTTTTGTGTGGCAAAACATATTTCCATCACAATACCCAGACAGGATAGATCTCATAAATGATTACGGAATAAGGGCCAAAAAAGACGGAAGATCTCCACTCAAATGCCTGATCGGATGGTAGTAGCACGAGTAACTTACCTCCAACTCTCATATGAATGAAGGCTTCCGTAATGGCCTCTGCGAGTCCTGTGCCCGCGAACTGACCATTGTCGGTTATGAATTGTGATGTCAATGGGATCAATTCTACCGACCACCCTGTTTCGGCATACGTGAATACCTGTGGTTGTAGCTGGGATTCGATGACCTCCGTGAAAACGCTATCGGCTATTTCGCGAATGGACGTACTAAAAACACTACTATCGACAGAATATCCCACAAAATCTACAGCTACGATATTGTTGTAGTGTATGCTGTCACGAAAGCCCGAGTCCAGGATGATATATCGCGCACCGGACTCGGTGGTATCGTACTGGCCCAGATTATTTTCCAAAATATATTCTTCGATAATTTGTATGTCTTCGATCCGTTGTATATCCGGATCCGGATCTTCCGAAAAGTTTTCCTTGCATCCCGCAATTATCATAAGTAGCGAGACAGCCAGACCCGATAAAAAGAATCGAAAATTTATCATTTAATTATTTCCAGCAACTCAACCTCAAATATTAACGATGAAAATGGGGGAATGGTACGACCCGAGCCCCTGCTGCCATATCCCAATGCACTTGGGATGTACAGTGTGGCTTTCGATCCTACTTTCAGGTAGGCTATTCCTTCGTCCCATCCTCTGATCACATTTCCGGTCCCCAATACAAACGCATAATCACCGGCATCAAATTCCGTACCATCCAGGAGCATTCCTTTATATCTCACATTGACCCGATCGTTATTCTTCGCCAGGGGCCCCTGCCCTTCTTTAGTAATTATGTACCGTAAACCGGACTCGGTTTTAGCAGGTAGTAATCCTTTTTCCGAAAAATATGCTTCCAACTGCTTTTCCTCCTCCGCGTTAAACCTTGCATTTCTCTTTTGTTCCATTTCCATTGCATAGGCCTGGTATTCTTCACGTGTCACCTGATCAATTATCCTCATAATAACGGAAATCGATGAGTTCTCCCCGATCGAATCGGGTAGATCCCTTTGAAAGGTGACTTCCCAGAGATTCTTTGACGGTATTTCGAATAAAACACTGTCTCCGACCTTCAGCCTGTCAATTGTTTTCATCAACAATCCACCCTGATTTACCGCAGAAGTGTCATAAAGTATTGCCAGCGGTTCCTCCGGCCTGGTATCCAGCAAGTATTCACCATCTTCAGTTTTATATTCCGCCCAAAAGAGCAGTACTTTACCGATTTCCAGCGCTTCTTCCCCTTTCTCATAATAGGTGATTTTTACTTTTGTATCCTGGTCTCCACAGCCCAGCATAACGCCTGCCAGGAGCAGGCTGAACATAAATTTTTTCATACTTGTACTTTAAGATATTTTGTTTTGAAGTGCGGAATGAGTGATTCAAATTTCTCTACTGTTTCATTAAGGCTCATATTTGAAACACCCCCCGAGGCATTCTTATGACCCCCACCTTCGAAATGCTGATTTGCAAACAAGTTCACAGCATAATCCCCTATGGATCTGAATGATAATCGTACCTCATCCTCTTTCTCAATAATAATGGTTGCCATCACGATGCCTTTAATAGAAAGGGCATAGTTCACTAATCCCTCGGTGTCGCCGGTCTTCAGACCGAAACGCTCAAAATCTTCTGCACTTATGACAAAATAGGCTATTTGCTGGTCCTCGCGGATATACAGCCTTTGAGAAAGTGCAAAACCAATGAACCTTAACCGGTTTATCGAATTGGTATCATAGATCTCGCGGTTGACCAAATCGATATCGGCTCCCAGGTCTATCAGTTCCGCGACTATACGATGTACCTTGGCGGTGGTTGAGGGGTGCCTGAATGACCCAGTATCAGTCATGATACCGGCGTATATGCAGTTGGCAATGTCCGGTGTTATTTCATCCCGGCCATTGAGCAAAAGAATAAAATCAAATAGTAGCTCCCCGGTAGCCGCAGCATTGGTATCCCATAGCTGGTAATCGGCAAAGTCTTCCGGATCGCGATGGTGGTCGATAATGACTTTCACGGCATTCGAGCTGCGGATCATTTCTTCCATTTCCTTGAGCCTGTTCAGCATCGAAAAGTCAAGGCAGAATATAACGTCACTGTCCATCATTTTTGACCTCACCTCATCACATGTTGACTCCGACATGACGATCACCTTTTCATTTCCGGGCATCCACTGCAAAAAATCAGGGTACTCGGTGGGCGATATGACATGGACCTCGTGTCCTCTTTGGATTAGGAAAAGGTATAAGCCCAAAGAAGAACCCAATGCGTCGGCATCAGGATTCGGGTGAGTTGTAATGACAATTTTTTTAGTCTCTTCGAGGATCGGAAGAAAACCGTCTATTGAATTCACTTGGCCAGCTCTCAGGCATTTTTTTGAACGGCAAAACTCATAAGAATTCTAATAATTACAAAATATGAGATTAGTGAACGTGATTGAATTTAAATATTATTTTTGCAGCCGCTTTATCACAATCATATCATAAAGAAAAAATAAAAATGGCGGGCAATATTACCTTCACTATGATCAAACCGGATGCTTTCAGGGCAGGGAATTCCGGTACTATGATCAAAATGATCCAGGAAGCAGGTTTTGCTATAAAAGCAATGAAGCTTACACAACTCAATGCGAAAACAGCCGGAGCATTCTACGCAGTCCATAAGGAGCGACCTTTCTATCAGGATCTTATTAGCTACATGTCGTCGGGGCCTATCATTGCTATGATCCTGGAAAAGGCTAATGCAGTGGAAGATTTCAGAAAACTTATAGGTGCGACAGATCCGGCCAAGGCCGAGGAAGGAACCATCAGAAAGCTGTTTGCCACATCAATTGAGGCAAATGCCATTCACGGATCCGATTCCGATGAAAATGCCGGAATCGAAGGAGATTTCTTCTTTTCTCAATTTGAGCGGGTCTGAACAGCACACTCCAAACCTGAAACCCGATAATTGAGGTGTGAGTCCCGGGAGAATTCAATACTGGGTTTATTTAGGATTTGGTTATTGATGTTCAATTTGTCCTGGGTTCAATCCAAAAATTATTGAAGCCTTCGCCAAGGGATAGTGAGATTTTCCTTAGCTGAAGTAATTCCAGGATTGCCAAAAAATTAAAGATCACCAGGATTTTTTCCGGTTTTTCTTTGACCAGGTCTATGAACGAAAGACGCTGGTTGGCGGCGGCATACATCTTTCTGATCAGATGATCTTTCTGGTTTTCAATTGTATAGGGGTATTGAATAATCTGGTGGATGGGTTTGTTCTTTTCAGTTTCATACCTGTTCATGACCCGCTCAAATACCCTCATCATTTTGTAGAGGTCAAGATCTTGTAATTCAGCTTCTACATCTATGGTTTGAGCCAGGGAGCGGATCTCCCTGAACAGGTTTCCTCTTTTCTCCTGATTTAATCTATCCATTTCCAGTTTGGACAGGTCGGTAATGACGGATTTGTATTTCTTGTACTCGAGGAGATGTTTCACCAGTTCTTCTCTGGGATCGATTTCATTGCCCTCCTCATCCAGAACCGGGCGCGGGAGTAACATCTTGGCCTTAATTCGCATTAGTGTAGCGGCAACCAGGATAAACTCACTCGCTACTTCGACATTCATCTGATCCAACTGATGCAGATATCCCAGGAAGTCGTCCGTGATTTTGGCAATCGGGATGTCGTAAATATCCAGTTCGTCCCTTTCGATGAAGAAAAGCAACAGATCAAACGGACCTTCAAAAAGGGGTAATTTGATCTCAAATTTCACGTTTTCCTTTATTTCACTCAATTTTTCGGTTCCTCTGAAATTTCCAAAATCGTATGCAAAATTGGATTAAATTTGCAAGATTATTTTTCAGGAACAGAAAAAGATATAAACAATTCAAAGTAATTTGGGTTTGTATTGTATTCTTCAAACCTGATCCTTATGCGCATCGAACCGGGTAAACTTCTCGCTGGAATTAATTCCCCTGATGACTTAAAAAAAGTTGATCAAACGCAATTGGTTCAGGTCTGCCAGGACCTTAGAAACTATATCATTGATCATGTCTCGGTTTACGGAGGACACTTCGGCGCCAGCCTTGGAGTAGTGGAATTGACGGTTGCTTTGCACTATGTGTTCAATACTCCGGAGGATCAGTTGGTCTGGGATGTGGGCCATCAGGCTTATGGCCATAAAATCCTTACGGGACGAAAAGAAGAATTTCATTCGAACAGGCTTTATGGAGGTCTTTCCGGTTTTCCCAAAAGAGGGGAGAGTGAGTACGATGCATTTGGCGTAGGGCACTCATCGACTTCAATATCAGCCGCTCTGGGTATGGCGGTTTCCAATAAGTATCAGAATAGGGAAAGGCAACACATCGCAGTCATCGGTGATGGAGCGATGACGGGCGGGGTGGCATTTGAGGCGATGAATCATGCCGGGGTGTCAAACTCCAATCTCCTGATCATTCTCAATGACAATTGCATGTCGATTGATCCAAATGTGGGAGCCCTCAAGGATTATCTGACGGATATTACCACATCACATACTTACAATAAGTTCCGAGATGAAGTGTGGAACATCCTGGGTAAGATCAGCAAGTTCGGGCCGAATGCTCAGGAAATAGTAAGTAAGGTAGAAGGAAGCATCAAATCTTTCCTGCTAAAACAAAGTAATTTATTTGAGTCACTGAACCTGAGGTACTTTGGGCCTGTCGACGGGCATGATGTTAATCATTTGGTACATGTCCTGGATGACCTTAAAGACATTTCCGGGCCAAAAATATTACACTGTATAACCGTAAAAGGAAAAGGATATAAAGCCGCCGAAGAAAATCAGACCAAGTGGCATGCACCTGGAAAATTTGATAAGGTCAGCGGAATGATCCACAAGAAAGCCCCTGTTAAACCCAATCCGATCAAATATCAGGAAGTATTTGGCCATACACTAGTGGAGCTGGCCAGGAAAGATGATAAAATTATCGGCGTCACACCTGCTATGCCTTCCGGCTCTTCTATGAATATAATGATGAAGGAGTTGCCGGACAGGGCCTTTGATGTTGGAATCGCCGAACAACATGCTGTAACATTCTCGGCTGGGATGGCTACACAGGGTTCTCATCCCTTTTGCAATATATACAGCACTTTTATGCAGCGGGCGTATGATCAGGTTATACATGATGTGTGCTTGCAAAATCTGCCTGTAACATTCTGCATGGACCGTGCCGGATTTGCGGGTGCTGACGGACCCACACATCACGGGGCTTACGATATTGCCTTTATGAGGTGCGTCCCCAATATGGTTGTTTCAGCACCTATGAATGAAGAAGAGCTCAGAAACCTGATGTTCACAGCATCAAGGTTTAATGGGCCATTTTCCATCAGATATCCCAGGGGACAGGGAGTGATGACGCAATGGAGAACGCCCCTGAAGGAACTGGAGATTGGTAAGGGCAGGGTGCTATCCGACCGGGGAGACCTGGCATTTCTCACAATCGGGCATATTGGCAATTATGTGTTTGAGGCTGCCGAAGCGCTGGCGAAAGAAGGCATTGACACCGGTCATTATGATTTGAGGTTTGTCAAGCCGCTGGATAAGGATCTGCTCCACAAAGTTTTCAAGAGGCATAACTACATCATTACCATCGAAGATGGGTGTGTCCAGGGGGGATTCGGATCGGCAATACTGGAGTTTATGGCAGACAATCATTACCACCGAAAAGTTGTGAGACTGGGAATTCCCGACCGTGTGGTGGAACACGGTGAACAAATCGAACTCCATCGTGAATGCGGGTTTGATCCCGAAGGCATTTATCGTGCAGCACTGAAAATGTTGCACCATGAAATGGTCTAGTCCGTTTTTTACTTTATTCTGAAATTCTTACCTTGTCAGAAGCGTTATGAAATATTTAGAAATATTTTCCATAATTCTGATCGCAGGGATTAGTAGTTGTAAGCCATCTAATACTGAGTTTCGAAATATTTCCCTGTCCCGTGATGAAAACATTGTAGATTTTGATTACGACGAGATACATGAAAGGGGATACATCATTGCCCTTATGGATAATAGCTCCACAGGGCTATTCCTTTACAAAGGGGAGACCATGGGTTATGAGTATGAATTGCTCAAGATGTTTACGGATTCGATGAACATTGGGCTAAGGATCAATGTCACCACAAACCTGGAAGAAGCATTTGAGAAATTGAATAAAGGAGAAGGTGATATAATGGCCTACAACCTGACGATCACCAAGGAGAGGAAAGAACGTATCAGTTTTTCGCATTACCACAATCTCGTCCGGCTGGTATTGGTCCAGCGAAAACCGGAGAACTGGCGGCAGATGAAGCTTCATGAAATCGAAGCCCGGTTAATCCGAAATCCTGTTGACCTCATTGGGAAGGAAGTTTTTGTCAGATATCAATCATCTTATCTGAACCGGTTGATAAATCTCTCGGATGAAATTGGCGGGGAAATTATCATCATAGAGGATTTTCCAAACGTTGAGACAGAAGAAATAATCCGGAAGGTGTCAGACGGTGAAATTGATTTTACCGTAGTGGAGGAGGATATTGGCCTGGTCAATACCACCTACTACGGCAATCTCGATATCAAGACCCCGGTAAGTTTTCCACAGCAAATTGCATGGGGAATGAGGAAAAATGCAGACAGTCTCCGGACCGTTCTAAATGAATGGATATTGAAGATGAGAAAACGTCCCGAGTACTATGTGGTTTACGACAAATACTTCAAAAGCTCGAAATCAAGCAGGATCAGAAAACGGAGTGAATACTTCTCCACCGGGGGAGGCAAAATATCGCCTTATGATAGTTTGATCAAAAATGCTGCCACAGAGCTGGGATGGGATTGGAGAATGCTTGCGGCCCAGGTCTACAAAGAATCCAAATTTGATCCGGATGCCAAATCGTGGGCGGGCGCCATCGGGCTGATGCAGGTTTTGCCCGTAACTGCTGCGGAGCACAATATCAAAAACTTAAGAGATCCTGCAGAAAATCTCAGGGCAGCGGTATTACACATCAAATGGCTCCAGGAGCGTTGGGACCATATAATAGATGATGAAGCTGAACGGTTAAAATTTGTGCTCGCTTCTTACAACGTGGGTCATGGGCACGTCTTTGATGCCAGAAGATTAGCCAAGAAATATGAAGCTGATCCGGACAGTTGGGATAGTGTGAAAGAGTACCTGCTGAAAAAATCAAAGCCCGCCTACTACAATGACGAAGTAGTGGAGTTTGGATATTGCCGTGGAATGGAACCCGTTGATTATGTTAAAATCATTGAAGAGACTTTTAACAATTACATAGTGCTGCATCCTGATAGTGATATTACCTCTGACTCTACTGAATTGACCGGGAACGGTTCCCGCTAAATAATTATTCTTCAGGCTGGTTACTTCTCATTCACTAATGGTATTAAACTATGAAAAAATTGAATTAAAACAAGATTTATTTATGAGTTCTCCTTTAACCAGCTTGTTGGCCGAGTACAACCACGAACGGCCTGTAACCTTCAATATTGATCAGTTTTCCTACATTCTTAATCTTTTCCCATCACTGATCGTCTGCATGTGCGATGGCGTTTTGGATCCGGAGGAATGGGAAGCTGTGGAACAGACAACCAAAGGACTAATTGATGAGTTTGGACAGTCATTGAGTGAAGTAGAAAAAGATCTGATGAGCCAGAATTTGTTGGAAGAGTTTAAGTTTCTCATTCAAAACCAGGATAAATGGAAAGAAAAGTTTCTGGGCGCGTTAAGATTTTGGTTGTTAACTCATGAGGAGGACAAGGAATTTGTACTGGAGTCCATGTATCTTTTTGCCAACATTGCTGACGGAATATCCGAAGTGGAGCAAAAAACGATCGACGAACTTTCTCGTCAGCTAAACCTAACCAGCTAGGGATCTTTTTATTTTTTCCAGGTTCGAGAGGTAGTTGTTCTGCTGGGCATCTATCAGTGCTTTTTCCTGCTCCAGTCCCTTTTTAAGGGCAAGGTGATATGGGATATCCGAGAATGTTACCATGCTGTACATAGGTATCCAGTCATTCGCAAACTTTTCATGTAGCCGGGCATCTACGGTTTTTCGTTCCAGGAAACTGCTATCAGCTACCTGATCCCTCATTTCGATGAAATTCCTTAATGCCAGATCGGCAATAGCGTCAGCATCCTTTTTGCGCGTTCCTGAGAATGTTTGCAGTAACCGGTCCCAGTCAAAGTTCATTTCTTTCCCCATTTCCACGAAGAGCCTGCAATCTTCAAATGCCGCATTCATTCCCTGCCCGTAAAAGGGCACAATGGCGTGGGCTGCATCCCCGATCAGCATACACCTCTTGTGATGCCAGGGTTGACATCTTACCGTTATCAGGGACGAGGTAGGGTTGCGATGGAACTGCTCCAACAGGTCAGGTATTTTTGAGGTCATATCGGGGAAGTTTCCATGGAAAAAGTCCAGGACTGATTTGTCATCGGTCAGATTTTCCCATGATTCTTCTCCTTCGAAACCCAGAAACAGTGTGCAGGTAAAAGTTTTGTCAGGATTAGGGAGTGCAATGAGCATGAAATTTCCTCTCGGCCAGATATGGAGGTAATTAGGTTCCATGGCAAAATCCCCGTTGCGGGGAGGCATGGCAAGCTCTTTATAACCATGGCCGATGTACATCTGCTGGTAATCAAACCTGTCCTGGGGCAGCATCGACTTTCTCAATGCCGAAAAAGCACCGTCGGCGCCGAACACCACATCCGTGTTGTGTGTGTAATATTTGCCGTTGTTGGATACTACAAATTCAGTTTTTTCAAGATTGACCCTTTCACACTTGTAACCAAAATGGAATGAAACGCCGGATTTTTCAGCCTGGTTGATCAAATTCAGGTTCAGCTCGTTTCTTGAGACGGAATTAATGAATTGACCCTCAGTACCGTATGATAAAAAGGTCAGTTTTCCATCATGATCATGCATCATGCGACCATTCATGGGAATCAGATGATCCTTTAGCGGGGTAAAAGCATTAGCATGCTCCAACGCGCGTATTCCCCGGTGACTGAGTGCGAGATTTATGGATTTCCCTTCCGGTATTTTTGTTTCGCGCGGGTCGATCCGCTTTTCATACACGGAAACCTTAAATCCCTCATTTCTTAGTAGCAGTGCCAGTAATGAACCTGCCAGTCCGGCACCTAGTATTGCAATATGTTGATTCTCCCTATCCAAGTTGATCATGTGCTTTTTCGCATAATTTCACGAACCTGAAAACATCTTCAAATGTGTTATAGAGGGGAGCGGGCGCGGCCCTCATGACATTAGGCTCCCGCCAGTCCAGCATTACTCCATTATGTGTAAGGAAGTCATAGACGTTTCGCCCATTTTTCAGAAAGTACAGAGAAAGCTGACATCCTCGCTCATCCGCAGATCCGGGAGTGAGTATTTTGAGATTTGGCGCAAAGGAGGAGTCCTTCAACAGAAATTCCAAATAGCCTGTCAGGGTGATGCTTTTCTTCCTCAGGTTTTCCATTCCGGCTTCTTTGAATATTTCCAGTGCAGCTAAATGAGCCGATGTGGAAAGCGCATTTATATTGGATAACATCCACCCGTCGATACCCTTTGTCGGCTGGAAATTATTTTCCATTTTAAACCTTATGGTTTCGTCCTGGCCCCACCATCCGGCCAATCTTGGGAAGGAGGGATCATTGTTGTGCTTTTGATGGATGAAACCCCCGCCAACATTTCCCGGCCCCGAATTGAGATATTTATAAGAACACCATACCGCAAAATCAACGTCGTCATCATGAAGTGAGACGGGTACATTTCCAATTGCGTGCGCAAGATCAAATCCCACAAATGCCCCGACATCATGCGCAGCCCTGGTTATTTCCCTGATCCGGAAAAACTGGCCGGTGTAATATTGTATTCCCGGCAACAGCACGAGGGCCAATTCATTCTTATGGTCATTTATTGCATCAATGATCTCAGCTGTGGAGAGGTAGCCGTCCTCAGGTACGGCGACCTCCACAAGGGACATGGCCGGATCCACTCCTTTGATTTTCATGTGGCTTGTCACTGCAAAGTGGTCGGAGGGAAAAGCGCCTGATTCTATTATTATCTTGTTACGGACTCCTTCAGGTTGATAAAACGAAGCCAGCATCAGGTGCAGATTGACGGTTAAGCTGTTGAATGCCACCACTTCATTCTCTTCGGCTCCAACCAGTTCGGCTAGTACGGTCCGCCCAAATTTGTGATAATCTACCCATGGATAGGGCTCGGTGAAATGTCCTTCAACGGCAAAATCTCTCCACTTTCGTAATTCCCTGTTTACAAACTCATCAACATTTTCAGGCTGTAACCCCAGAGAGTTTCCACAAAAATATATGACATCCTTTCCGTCTTTCTCCGGGATATAAAATTTGGTTCGAAACGATTTCAGGGGATCGGACTGGTCGAGTTCTTTTGCGAACTCCAATTGGTTTACATAATTCATGATCCTATTCTACAAATCTTGGATCAGTTTCCATTACCGTTCCGCAGTTTTGGCAAGTACGCAACTCCTCGGAGGTGTAAAACTCCTTAAACCGTGGCAGGAAGTCCTTCTCAATATTTGTGAGATGAAAGTAGGTATCGTGCAGCCTGGAATTGCACTCATCGCAAAACCACATTAAACCATCCTTGTGACCGGCTTCTCTCTTTCGTTCTATCACCAATCCGACGGTACCTTCACCACGCATGGGAGAGTGTGGTACCCGTGCCGGTAAAAGGAACATCTCTCCCTCCCTGATGGGGATATCAACTGCTTTGCCGTCCTCCTGAATTCTTACATTGATGTCACCCTCCAACTGAAAAAATAGTTCCTCGGTCTCATTGAAATGATAGTCCTTTCGGGCATTCGGACCACCTACTATCATCACAATGTAATCTCCGGCGTCATGATATAAATTTTTATTGCCAACCGGTGGTTTGAGAATATCCCTGTTGTTCTCAATCCATTCCTGCAGGTTAAAGGGTCTTTTTATAGCCATGGGATTTTGTCGTTTATGAATACCTTTATCGGTAAAAGTAATTAAGATTTTTAATGAACTTAAGTTTAGAAGGAAAGCGGGCGCTTGTTTGCGGAAGTACCCAGGGCATTGGTCTGGCAATTGCCGCTTCACTGGCTGAAAATGATGCTGCCGTCACACTGCTTGCAAGATCCGAGGATTCGTTAAAATCCGCATTGACTCACCTGGAAGGAACGCATAGTTTCCTTGCTGCGGATTTTGCTGATTTTCGGGAGTTGGAAAATATAAAAGAGGATATTGTCGATGGCAGGTTTGATATCCTCATCAATAATTCCGGTGGGCCGGCCCCGGGCCTGGTGAAAGATGCAAGCTGGTCTGATTTTGAAGAGGCTTTCACCATGCATTTGAAAACAAGTCATCATCTGGCGCAATGGGTGATCCCAAATATGACGTCAAATGGTTTTGGTAGGATTATCAATGTAATCTCAACTTCTGTCAGGATCCCTATCCAGGGATTGGGTGTCAGCAATACCGTGCGGGGGTCAATGGCCTCATGGGCCAAGACGCTATCCAATGAAATTGCACAATTCGGTATTACGGTGAACAATATTTTGCCTGGCCCCATCGACACTAAGCGCTTACATGCCATAATTGCCGATCAGGCTCAGAAAAAAGGAGTGTCGGAAGAAGAAATGGAGAGCACCTGGAAATTGTCCGTTCCCGCCCGGAGGTTTGGAAAACCAAAAGAAATTGGTTCACTGGTGACGTTTCTTTGTTCTGAGGAAGCCGGATATATCAATGGGATTAATATTCCGGTGGACGGTGGCAGGACGGGAAGTATCTGAGAAATGAAAAAGATCCTGAATTATATCGCCGGAGAATTCCAACCCCCTGATTCTAAGACGTTCCTGGAAAACTATGAACCGGCAACGGGGGATATATATTCGGAAGTTCCGGATTCGGATAAGGCGGACGTTGCAATGGCAGTTGCGGCAGCTGAAAGCGCATTCTCATCGTGGTCTCAACTGCCAATAGCTGAGAGAAGCCGGATATTACTGAAACTTGCAGACTTAATAGATGAACATCAGGACCGGCTGGCCCAGGCGGAGTCTAAAGACACAGGCAAACCCATCGCACTGGCAAGAGCGGTTGACATTCCCCGTGCAGCGGCAAATTTCAGATTCTTTGCATCAGCAATAGTAAATCATTCCTCCAGTGCTCATGTGATGGAAGGTGTCGCTGTAAATTATACGAGACAGGCGCCCCTGGGTATAGTGGGATGTATTTCCCCGTGGAACCTGCCCCTCTACCTTTTTACCTGGAAAGTAGCGCCTGCATTGGCCATGGGAAACTGCGTCATTGGAAAGCCTTCTGAGCTCACACCGATGACGGCATATATGCTTGGTGAACTGGCTACCAGGGCAGGCTTACCTCCGGGAGTGCTCAATATCCTGCATGGCCTTGGTCCGAAAGTAGGACAGGCGATTGTGGAGCATCCCCGGGTCAAAGCGATCTCGTTTACAGGGGGTACAAACACAGGGAGGATCATAGGGAAATTGGCTGCAGATCAATTCAAGAAAGTTTCTTTGGAACTGGGGGGTAAAAATCCGAATGTGATATTTGCCGATTGCGATCTGGAGGAAGCCATCCGCACAAGTGTTTTAAGCGCCTTCCGGAACCAGGGAGAGATCTGTTTGTGCGGGTCAAGGATTATAATAGAGGCGTCAGTTTATGAAGAATTTAAGGAAGGATTTCTTAAGCAGGTACGCGAATTAAAGGTCGGCAATCCTTACAGGGATGACACGGCTTTTGGCGCATTGATATCCGAGGATCATATGAACAAAGTCCTCGGTTACATCCATAAAGCACGTGAAGAAGGGGGAACGATCCTGGTGGGAGGAGGTCGAATTCACCCTGAAGATCTCGGAGGATATTTTGTCGAGCCAACAGTGATTGAGGGACTGGATCCGGACTGTTCCATAAACCAGGAGGAGGTGTTTGGTCCTGTGGTTTCACTTATTCCATTTTCCAGTGAAGAAGAGGCGATTTCGGTGGCGAATGGTACGGCCTACGGTCTTTCCTGCAGTATTTGGACAAGGGATGTAAGCCGGGCCCACCGGGTTGCGCATCGGGTTCAATCAGGGGTCATTTGGGTGAATTGCTGGATGTTACGTGACTTGCGAACACCCTTTGGAGGTATGAAACAATCGGGTGTAGGCAGAGAAGGCGGTGACGAGGCCTTGAGATTTTTCTCTGAGCCACAAAATATTTGTGTAAAACAATGAAGCGGATCCGCCGGCCGGCGGATCCGCTTCAGATATATGAACTTTTCAATTGGTTACCTTGCAGCAGCGCCTTCCCCGGTCTTGGCAATCTTAAACGACTTCCTTTCCTTGTGCCCGCAATACCCGCATGTGAAATACTTCATCAATTCGCCTTCTTCGGTTTCCGTTGCCGGCTGGATCACCTCTTCCCGGTCGACTCTCAGCGTCTGGTAGCTGCACTCAGGGCATTCCAGTGCGTGTAATCTACCATTATATTTTTCAATTTTTGTATATCCGCTGGTTTCATCGATCCAAACGTCATAATCAACGGAAAAAGCATCTTCTTCAGCCTGCATACCTTCATCCAGGTACACGTCTTCTTCCTCTTCACTCAGGAGCTTCATTTTTCTTCCGTCAGGAGAAATACGTGGAGTAAATCTTAATTTCTTTAACCTCTTCTCGATATAAAAAGGATAGTAAAACTTCAGGACGTTTTGAACCACAACACCCAGGATCATGGCCAGCATCCCGCTTACAAAAAGTGTAACGCAAAACCATAACCAGGTAATATTATCGCCAAGCGTGTTGACATAAAGAGCCGCTCCAATCAGGATACACAGAAATCCATACCAAAGAAGGTTGATTTCGTGCATATTGATATAGTCATATCTCGACTTAAAATCCCTGGTAGTCAATAATTTCAGATAATGGCCCACAAGAATTAGCAAACCAACAACGGCAATAGCATACGAGAAGTAGGCTGCATATTGATTCCACGTTGCTAATAATTCTTCTGATATTTTACTAGTCATAGTTTTGGACTTAAAGATTAAGCGGTTAGTCTATTATACAAAAATGTCACATTTTTTTAAAAACGCAATCACACTTTTTAAAATTAAATGATCGCATTCAAGCCGGAAATTATTGTTTATTCTTTAAAAAATTCAATTTTTTGCCAAATATTTCGTTTTACAGGTCAAACCAAATTCATTATTGACGGGTCTCTAATGAGATTTGGAAAAGGAAAAGTATTGCATCATTGCAGAAATTAAAATAATTCAATAAATACTTATTTTATCAATATTTTAAAAATGTTTCTGCATTTTTGCAAACCGTTAAGAAACCAAGGGCCACTTTATGACCACCAGACTCCCCATTTCGTACAGGCAGTTTCGTCGTGAGTGATCCTCATTTTGCAATCAGAAGAACAAAATTGAATTAATAACTAAATCCTTAAACTTTATCACAATGAAACAAATCTTTCAAAAATTACTTTTGCTCACTATCGTGGGTTCAATTGGATTGCTCTACAGCTGTAGCGACGATGATGAAACACCACCGGCTGCACCCAGTCTTTCGGTTTCCGCTGCCATTGATGGGGGTGGTTCGCTTTCAGATGGTGGCGATGTAGGGACCGGAGAGACCGTCACATTCACCGTCACCATAACAGCTCCGGGCGGTTTTAATACACTGAACGTTTCCAACGGCCTAACTGCTACTTATAACCGAAACAGCCAGGAGGCAGAAGTCAGTGAAGACGGCACCTCTGCCACAGTTACATTTAGTGCTGAAACACCCTCCCAGGCCGGATCGATCACTGTCGATTTTGAAGCCGTGGATGATGATAATCAGACTACAACAGATTCCTTCTCTTTTAACGTTACTTCGCCGGCAGCAAAAGTTCAAACGGCGATAATTCTATTTGCTCCTGGTGGGGAGGGAAAAACTCATACTTTCTACAGCATATCAGAAGATATGGTATATAGTATTGATGATGTTGATGCAACAACAGATCCGGTATCAGGGACGATAGATCTTGGTTATTACTATGGTCAGGAAGCTAATCTGGTATCTCCTTCCGTTTATGTGTCTTTCACTGGATTAGGGGATACGCAATATGGGGATGCAAATGATGGATTACCAGCCTGGGGGACCAGAAACGAAACAAAACTTGCAGAAACCACACTGACTGATGTGACGGAAATTACAACAGTTGCGGATGTTGAAGGGGCAATTTCCGGCATTGATTTCACAGCTGCAGGAAACGTAATGGAAGGATTGGCTGTCGGTGAGATTTATGCATTCGAAACTGCCGGAGGTCTGCAAGGGTTGATCAGAGTATTGAGTATCCTGGAAGGATTTCAGGTTGGAACAGATCCAAATGATTCGGAAGTTACGGGAAATGTTGAATTGGAATTTATTCTGGCTGAGGCTGCTGAATAAATAACATTACATACATGTATGAGACCCTGTTCTGAGTCAATCAGACGGGGTTTTTTCTTTTATACCAATTCCATCTAAATTACGCGCCTTAAAATTGAACAGACATGCGGAGACCAATTTCCCTTCTGATACTCGGTTTGATCATTTCCTGTTCCGGTCCGGACCGGAAAAATGTAAAGGACATGACAGACGAGGAGCTAAGGGTGTATGCAGATGAACTTGCGCAAAAATTTATCATCGTGGACGGGCATGTGGATCTACCGTACCGCATGGAGATCAAGGGGTTCATGTTATCGAAGACCATCGAAGATGTGTCGGTCGAGACGGATGGGAATTTTGACTATCCAAAAGCAAAAAGAGGCGGACTGGATGCTCCTTTTATGTCTATCTACACGCCATCCGTGTACCAGGAAACAGGAGGGGCAAAACAATTTGCGGATTCCCTGATAGACATGGTCATGAGATTGCCTGAGGCATTCCCGGACATGTTCAGAATGGCCAATTCCCCGGCGGAGATAACAGAAAATTTTGAAAAGGAGCTTGTTTCACTTCCGATGGGAATGGAGAATGGAGCCCCTGTCGAAGATGATATCACTAATGTGAAGTATTTTTTCGATCGTGGCATTCGCTACATCACGCTCGCACACGCTACTGATAACCAGATATGTGATTCTTCCTATGATACCACCGCCACCTGGAACGGGCTGAGTCCTTTTGGAGAAGAGGTGGTGGCGGAGATGAACAAATGGGGGATCATGGTGGATATTTCCCATATTACAGACAGCGCAGCATTTGACGTATTCAGAATTACAAGGGCGCCTGTTATTGCCTCTCATTCTTCATGTCGCAAATTCACCCCGGGATTTCACAGGAATATGTCGGATGATGTATTGAAAGCGCTGGCTGCAAATGGCGGAGTGATCCATATCAATTTTGGATCTTCTTTTCTGTCAAAAGAAGTCCAGGACAGGCAAAGCAAAATGCAGGAAGACCTCACCAATTATCGTATAGAAAATAGTTTATCTACCGACGATGAAGCTTATAAGGCTTATGCCAAAGCGTATGCTGTCGCAAATGATGTTTACGAAGACATACAGACCGTGGCGGATCATATCGATCATGTCGTCAACCTGGTAGGCATTGATCACGTTGGCTTTGGTTCTGACTTTGACGGTGTCGGTGACAGTTTGCCTAAGGGCCTGAAGGATGTATCCATGTATCCAAACCTGATACTGGAGCTGTTGATACGGGGATATTCGGAGGAGGAGATAGCCAAAATCTGTTACAAGAATACTTTCAGGGTATGGAATGAAGTCGCGGACGTAGCACAACGCTTGCAGGAGAATAGTTAACGAAAGTTTGACATGGCATAAATGTATCCAGCGTCCAAAAATTAAAAGAAAAAACTGTCATATCGATTGAAAAGAGATATCTTCTCAAATTGATAGTATTTTTATAAATAACAGCAGGCATGACAATATTAAAAGATTTCTCCTTCCGTCGAAAAGACAGTTTTTTCTGGCAGTTTTTATATTGAGTTCAAATTAGTTAAGTAACAGATGTTGCCAGTTGTGGGTTGCGAGTTGCGGTTAACTCGCAACCGGGAACCCGCAACCGGAATCACTTATCTTTATTCTTCTGCAGCGATCTTATAAAAGCTGCCCAGGCAAAGGGATTGAGTAGCGGATTTTGAGGCGCCTGCACACGGTAGATCTGTGCATTCATTTGCTCCTGCATGAAAAAACGATGATTCATATTAGGGCTGGCCGGCAAATTCCAATACATCGATTTCATTATCTCACTATTCACCCACTGATCCAGGTTGTCCAGGTCACGCTGATTCGGAAGCTTCGCAGCCAATACAGCGGCTTTGAAAGCTGCCTCCGACGGATAGGGGAATACCTCAACCTCTTCAAGGAACGTGATGTCCTCTTTCAAATATACAAGAAGCTTTAAACTGTGCTGTTCATTGTGTTTGGGAATGATATAATGCACTCTTTCAAACCCCACGGCACTGAATATGATGCTGTCTCCCTCAAGCGCCGGCATCGAGAAAAACCCGTAGGGGTTAGTAGTGGTTCCTCTTCCTCCTTTGGGGGTATAGATGTGCACTCCGGGAATAATTGAGGTGCTGTCTTCTGCGAAGACCACGCCTGTGAATTGAATGACCTCTTTACCCGATTGACCCAGTGTGTTATGGGTGAATCCGATAAATGCGGCAAGAAGTAATGGAACAATTAATTTCACTGTAACCCGTCAAAACTTATGTAATCAATACGATTACAACGCCAAATGTTTTAAATTTTTATTTTAATCAACAAATATAACTGTGAGACTCAAGAATTTCAGTTTAAATATCGGCGCTCAAATATTCAAAGCATTTTCGGATGAATCCCGTGCAAGGATAATACATCTTCTTTACCAATATAAGGAATTAACCATCTCCGATCTTGAGGCCATATTGGATTTCACACAAACGAAAACCTCACGGCATGTAACCTATCTCAGAAATTCAGGATTATTAAATGTCAGAAAGCAGGACCAATGGGTTTTTTACAGTATCAAGGATGAGGTTTACGAAATTGTTAACCAGATGATCCAGTTTGTTCTGAAAGACCCACAATTGCAGAAAGACCTGGAAATTTACCATATTATGGACTCCAATCGCGAACTTGCGTCCA
Source organism: Cyclobacteriaceae bacterium (assembly GCA_028278225.1). Taxonomy (GTDB): domain Bacteria; phylum Bacteroidota; class Bacteroidia; order Cytophagales; family Cyclobacteriaceae; genus JANQEU01. The sequence goes on along the minus strand of JANQEU010000055.1, from coordinate 70,681 downwards.
ACAAAATTGCAGCTAAGGATTATCGGCAGTGAACGGTATTACACATATATTCTTTGATCTTGATCATACACTTTGGGATTATGATGCCAATGCCAGGGAAACATTGACCGAATTGTTTCACGCGTACGATCTGGGGCAATACTTTTCATCACCGGAAGCTTTTATTAACTCCTTTCATTACAAGAACCATCAGTTATGGAAACGGTATAACAAGGGTGAAATTGATCGCGATTTTATCAGGAAGCACAGATTCCGCTCGTTACTGGAGGAGAGGGGAACGGTATCGGACACAATGAATGATTCGATCTCCGAGTACTTTTTTACAACTTGCCCGCGAAAAACCGCGCTTATTGACGGGGCTATCGAAGTGCTGGAAAAATTGAGTAAAGCATATGAACTTGGTATAATCACCAACGGGTTTGAAGACACTCAGTCCATAAAGCTCACGGAATCCGGCCTTGACAAGTATTTTAAATATGTGATCACCTCGGAAACAGCAGGGCACAGAAAACCTTCACTTGAGATATTTGAGCTGGCATTGGAAATCTCCGGAGCTGACATTGAGTCGGTGATAATGATCGGTGACAACTATGCAACGGACATAACCGGGGCTCAAAATGCGCAGTGGAAATCTATTTGGTTCAACCCAAACGGAGACACGGATTTCGAGCATGAAAATCAGGTAGAAAATCTTACAGACCTGTTGAAACATCTTTAGGCTTAAGATGCTTCTTTCATTACATTTGCAGTCCTTTATTAAACCCAAAAATTACTATGCCAAAAGGAGTTTTTAATGTTCCGAAACCCACCAATGAACCGGTTTTGGAATACCGCTCGGGATCTCCGGAGAGAGCTATGCTGAAAGCCGCTCTGAAGGAAGCAAGATCTAAAGAGATAAATGTACCCATGTATGTCGGTGGACAGGAAATACACACCGATAATAAGGTCAAAATGAGCCCGCCACATGACCACAAACATGTACTTGGGTACTACAGTCAGGGGGACTCATCGCACGTTGAACAGGCCATCAATGCGGCGCTTGGCGCAAAAGAATCATGGGCCAATATGAGTTGGGAGCATCGTGCTTCAATTTTCCTGAAAGCCGCTGACCTCCTCGCGGGGCCCTACAGAGCCAGGATAAATGCTGCCACAATGTTGGGTCAGTCAAAAAGCCCGTTCCAGGCGGAGATCGATGCTGCTTGCGAATTGATTGATTTTTTGCGCTTTAACGTAGCATTTATGCAGGAGATCTACAGTCAGCAACCCGAATCTTCACCAGGCGTCTGGAACAGGCTTGAATATCGCCCTCTTGAAGGTTTTGTTTTTGCCCTGACCCCATTCAATTTCACATCTATTGCCGGCAACCTGCCCAGCGCACCGGCGCTAATGGGAAACACCGTAGTATGGAAAGCAGCCCGGTCGGCTGTATATTCCGCGCAGGTGATCATGGAGGTCTTCAAAGAGGCCGGATTACCGGACGGTGTGATCAATTTACTCTATGTAAGCGGGCGTGATGCAGGTGCCGCCATTTTCAATCATGCGGATTTCGCAGGGCTCCACTTTACGGGAAGCACGGAAGTTTTTCAACAATTGTGGAATACCATCGGGACGAATATTGCAAAATATAAGAGTTACCCTCGAATCGTGGGGGAGACCGGTGGTAAGGATTTCATCATTGCACATCCATCGGCCAGGGTCAGGGAGGTAGTTACGGCCATAACCCGTGGCGCTTTCGAGTACCAGGGACAAAAATGTAGCGCGGCCAGCAGGGTATACCTACCTGCCAGCATGTGGGATGAAGCCAAAAGCCTGCTCCTGGAAGATGTGGCATCTATCAAAATGGGGGACCCCGAAGATTTCACAAATTTCTTTAGCGCAGTAATAGATAAAGCGGCATATGACAAGATATCCGAGTACATCGACCAGGCCAAGAAAGACGACCTCGTGGAGGTGATAGCGGGTGGAAATCACGATGACTCCAGTGGATATTTTATCGAGCCCACAATTCTACTGGCGAAGGATCCCATGTATCGTACGATGTGCGAAGAAATTTTCGGGCCGGTCGTTACAATCTACGTATATCAGGACGAGCGGTTTGAGGAAACACTGGAGCTTGTTGATCAAACTTCACCATATGCTCTCACCGGCGCTGTCTTCTCGCAGGACAGGTATTCCATTGAATTGGCAACTAAGAAATTGGCGAATTGTGCCGGAAACTTCTATATCAATGATAAGCCCACCGGCGCTGTCGTAGGTCAGCAACCTTTTGGCGGCGCCAGAGGGTCGGGGACAAATGATAAGGCAGGGGCCATGATGAACCTGATGAGGTGGGTAAGCGCCAGAACGATCAAGGAAAATTTTGTTCCTCCGACTGATTACAGGTATCCATTCATGGAAGAATCATAAATATTAACACGAAGTTATTCCAGGTTGGAAATTGCGGGATCCGTCCGTGTTCGGCATCATAGCATTCATTACTCAAAATTGTTATTGAGATCCCGTAGCGGATTGGAGAGATAGTCCTCTGGTATGACAGTGCGGATAAAAGAGAAGCAATCACGCTTTGTAGCGTGATTGCTTTTTTGTTAGCTATCTATCGTTTCTTCGATTTGTTTGAGTTGTATTGTGAGTCTGGTCAACTCCTTTTTCAGGTCTTTTAGTTTGTTAATGGCTGTATCCTCGTGGTGCGTTTCAATCATCTTTTTCAGGTCTTCGATTGCATTCAGGCATTGAGTTTGGTGGAAAACTACACTCTCAATTTGGTCTTTAGTGTCCATGACATTTTTTCGTTTAATAATAAGATTGTACTAAATCAATAAGCTCAAGAAGCTGATATTAAGTTAAAGCAAATATAAACCTTAAGCAAGCAATTTAACCTTGTTGTGGAACGATATCAGGCAAACCGTGATGACGATCAATATGCCAGATCCAATAATACAGGATCACTGACGGGTAAACAGAAGTTGTCAATTAATTGAGATCAGGGTAAATTGACGGATGACTCACTGTACATGAAAATAATTTCAGTTTTATCCCAATGATGTGGTCTGTAGTTACAGTTGTACTTATCGTCTATGTTATTACCAATGTAATTGTTTACTATGCGCAGGAGAGGTTTCTTTTCAAGCCGGAGAAGTTGCCAAAGGACTTTGAATACAAATACCCACACAAGGACTTTAAGGAATACAACATAGAAGTAGGGCCCGGGGAAAATATCAATGGTATCCATTTTCAGCTTCCTGAACCTAAAGGAGTGGTTTTATACCTTAAGGGTAACTCAAGATCCATCAAGGGATGGGGCAAGTTCGCAGTGGATTTTACACGGTTGAATTTTGATGTGGTGATGGTTGACTACCGGGGCTTTGGAAAAAGTACCGGAAGAAGATCAGAAGAAGCGATCAAAAATGACCTCCAGATCGTTTATGACGTCATGAAGCAACAGGTGGACGAAAAATACATCATCGTATATGGGAGATCGCTGGGCTCGGGGTTTGCAGCCAAACTTGCTTCAACCAATAAGCCAAGGATGCTGATCCTGGAATCACCATATTATAGCTTAAGAAGGATGGCGCGTCGATATATCCCCTTCATGCCATTGTCACTGATCCTTCGTTTTCCGGTGAGGACCTTTGTTTGGCTGAAATATGTGAAATGCCCCATCAAAATCATACATGGCACCAATGACAGACTTATCCCATTTAAAACAAGTGTGAAGTTGTCAAAGATCAACCCTGATATCACCAGGCTGTATCCGGTGATAGGAGGGGGTCATAACAATCTGCACACTTTTGAAGAATATCACCGGATGCTGGAAGAAATGGTTAACTCAAAACTACCCAAGCCCGTAAGCAAGGAGGAAACGAGTATTAATTTTAAGAAACAAAAAGACAAGGCTGTTGAGCATAATTAAAGTCATCCTCATCGGAGCGGTCTCCACCTACATTTTTTTTGGCATTGTTATTTACTTCATCCAGGAGTCATTGATATTCTTCCCGGAGGTCCTCGGTGAAAGGTATCAGTATCGATTTGAATCGAATTTTGTGGAAAGAAATTTCCAGGTTTCGGAAGATGTAACAATTAATTCAATCCACTTCAAAAGTGACACTTCAAAGGGTGTGATCTTTTACCATCATGGTAATGCCGGAAGTCTGGCGAGATGGGGGGAGATCGGAGAGTACTTTGTGCAATATGGATATGATGTCCTCATATATGACTACCGTGGATTTGGGAAGAGCACGGGTAAACGCACCATGAAAGACCTGTACGGCGACGGCCAGTTTTTGTACAGTGAGTTGATGAAAGAATACCCTCAGGAGAAGATCATAGTCTATGGCCGGTCACTTGGGTCCGGTATCGCGGTACGGGTAGCCGCAGACAATGATCCGGGCATGTTAATTCTGGAAACACCATACTACAGTTTGTCCGATGTGGCGGTCAGGCATTATCCCATATTTCCGCACAAGTATTTGTTGAAATATCCTTTTCCCAGCTTCAGACACATCAGAAAAGTCCCTTGCCCGGTTTTTGTTCTTCATGGGACCCGGGATCATATTGTGGACTACGAATCAGGTTACAGGTTATTTCAGCATGCGAAGGGGTCGATCGACATTGAAATGATTACCATTCAAGATGGCGGCCATAACGACCTGATGGAATATGATCTTTATCAGAGTACTTTGAAGAGGATCCTTTTGGACTCAGACCTTTAGACTGCAGTCCCGATTTCTTTCTTCAATATATTCTTAAACCTGGTCTGGCTGATGTAGTGATCTTCCAGCAATTTTCCGTCATGAAGAAGACTGAACACACCGTATCCCGATGGAGCATGTTGTGCGTCGATGGGTGATCCCAGTTTTGTAATGTTCAAAGTAATTCCATTTTCAATGGCTGTTGCTTGCAGCGCTTCCACGGATTTCTGATGCCATGGACATTGATCGGCGTATAATATGTGCCACCCCTGGTATTTGGCCTGGTTCACCGTCCAGTCCAACAGCCTGGGAGTCCTGGCATTTTCATCAAACTTTTTCGCCATTAGCTCATACCTTCCCCGATTATCAACCTCTTCAAATCCATTTTTGACGAAAAGCCTTTTGTCAGTTATCCAGGTCCCCTTGCTGGTCATTGCTGCAATTCCCTTCATACCTTGTGACCTGGCATCCTCTTCACAAATGGAAACCAATCGCGATCCCAGCCCCTGGTTTTTATTTTTGTTGGGATAGACATACATACAGTGAATAAACATGAAACCGGGGGCATCAACCGGTCTCCATGCCTTTTCAGCAGGCAGATACTCAATAAAAGCCATCATTGTATCATTTTGATCTTCAATGATCTTCATTCGCAGACCTTCCTTGTATCTGTTGGCCATCCAGGTTTTTTTGTTTTGGAACCCGGGATTTGTAATGTCTTTTACGCAGAAAAGAGAATGTTTTTCTGCATTGGATGGTGTGACATCAATAATTTGCAGATATTCCATTTCATGAAAGATTTGGGTTAGGCCTCAATTTAAGATTGGATCGATCAAAATCCCATGACCAAAATCATCCGTCATGAACTAATTTCAAGGTATGAATACATGACTTGGATCATTCGATGATCCGGATGTCTGATACATTATTGCCAAATGGAAAATGTTTTTGATCTTAGAGACGCCGTTCAGTACCAGGAAGGGGCGATCGTAAGTAAAACCATTATAAAAAAGCAGGCAGGTAATATTACTTTGTTTGCATTTGACAAGGGACAGGAGTTAAGTGAACATACCGCCCCATTTGATGCCTTCGTTCATCTATTGGATGGGAAGGCAGACGTTTTTATTTCCGGGAAGATCAATGAAGTAAAAGCAGGGCAATCAATCGTACTCCCGGCGAATGTTCCTCATGCGTTGCGGGCTCCAGAGAGGTTTAAGATGCTACTGGTCATGATAAAATCACAATAGACACCAACTTACCGGAGACTTTTTCAATCTTGTTCTTCCATTTCAGATGTTGTCATTTACCTTGAAAATTGGAACTTTGAATTCCATATTTCAAGGAAAAAATTATAAATTTACCTTGAAAATTGGAATATTTAATTCCACATTTCAAGGATGATAAGAAGGATTTACGAGCATGAATTAGAAGAAATAGGGGAATTTTCACCAGTAATAGGTGTTTTAGGTCCCAGGCAGGTTGGGAAAACCACATTGGTCAGGTCTTTTTCTACATCAATAAGTAAGGACACCATTTATTTAGATCTGGAGAAACCATCGGACGTCCATAAACTTAAGGAACCGGAACTATATTTTACCGAAAATCAGTCATCATGCATCATCATTGATGAAATACAGGTGATGCCGGAACTTTTCGGGATAATCCGCTCAATGGTGGATGAGTACAGTGTCCCTCTGAGATTTATCATATTGGGATCTGCAAGCCCGGACATATTACGGGATGCATCTGAGTCCCTTGCCGGCAGGATTTCTTACATTGATCTAAAGCCGTTTTCGATATCGGAAATACCCGACATACCATTAAGCAGGCATCATTTTCAGGGAGGATTTCCAAAGAGTGTGCTTGGTAAAGAGAAGCAATCACTCCGTTGGCGTGATGACTTCATAAGGACATATGTTGAGCGGGACCTGCCGTTGTTAGGGCTGCCGTCATCTCCTCAGATGACCAGGAGATTGTGGGAAATGCTGGCATGGCAGACCGGTGGTCTGTTCAACGCTACTTCGATCGGTAAATCCCTGGGCCTGTCGAATCACACAATCAACAAGTATGTCGATTTTCTTGAAGGCACATTCATGATAAACAGGTTGCAGCCTTTCTCCTATAATGCGAAAAAGAGGATTGTCAAATCACCTAAAATTTATGTTTCGGACACGGGCGTACTTCATGGACTGTTACGTGTCAATTCCTATGATCAATTGCTTGGCCATCCCAATTTAGGAGCCTCATGGGAAACCTTTGTTCTTCAGCAAATTATTACGGAAAAGCCTGAAAGTCTGGACATCTACTATTATCGGACGCATGCCGGTACGGAGGTGGATATCGTACTGTCAAAAAGCCTGCAACCAATTGCCGGCCTGGAAGTAAAATTCACTGCCACACCTAAAGTAAGTAAAGCTCTTGTCAACGGGACCGAAGACCTGGATACCAGCCGGAACTACATCATAACACCGAAGGAAGATGACTTTCCATTGAAGCAGAATATACGTGCCATTGGCATCAGGTCTTTTATTCGCGAGGTGTTACCTACTTTGGCTTGAGGATGAGAAACCCAGGTACGGTGATCTCACGATTATAAAAAAACCGGACTGTACCAGCCCGGTTTTTGAGGTTAGATAGGTTTTTGACTAACCCTGAATATTGACTTTGGCGGCCGCTACTTTAGCAATTGGAACGCGGAAAGGAGAGCAGCTCACATAGTTCATACCCACGGTGTGGCAAAACTCGACCGATCGAGGTTCGCCGCCATGTTCGCCGCAAATTCCGACAGTCAATTTCGGATGAGTACTTCTTCCTTTCTGTACTCCTGTCATAACCAACTGCCCTACTCCCTCCTGATCCAAAACTTCGAACGGGTCTTCTTTCAGTATATTTTTATCCAGATAAATAGGAAGGAATTTTCCAATATCATCTCTGGAATATCCAAAGGTCATCTGAGTAAGGTCATTGGTGCCAAACGAGAAGAAGTCGGCGTACTTCGCAATCTGATCAGCTACCAAAGCAGCCCTGGGTACTTCGATCATTGTACCCACTTTAAATTCGATCTCCTCGTGTCGCTCGATAAAGATGTTCTTAATCTCATTGCGAACGATATCTGCCTGCATCTTAAATTCTTCCACTGTTCCGGTCAATGGGATCATGATCTCCGGTTTGGCATTTACCCCCTTAGACTTCAAATTCAAGGCCGCTTCGATTATGGCCCTGGCCTGCATTTGGGTGATCTCCGGATAGGTATTGCCCAGTCGACAACCCCGATGTCCCAGCATGGGGTTAACTTCCCGTAGATCATCGACTTTCTCACGAAGTTTCTCAAGTGTAATACCCAAGTTCTTGGCCATCTCTTTCTGTGAGGTTTCATCATGAGGAAGGAATTCATGTAATGGAGGGTCCAGTAACCGAATGGTCACGGGATAACCTTCCATGGCTTTCAGTATACCCTCAAAGTCTGATCGTTGCATCGGCAGGAGTTTTTCAAGTGCTTTTCTTCTGCCATCCTCATCTTCCGAAAGGATCATCTCACGCATAGCTGCAATTCTGTCTTCTTCGAAGAACATATGCTCGGTTCGACACAATCCGATGCCTTCAGCTCCAAAATCCCGGGCAGCTCTTGCAGTTTCCGGAGTGTCCGCATTGGCATGAACTTTCATTTTAGAATGCTTATCTGCCAATTCAATAAGCCGACCAAAATTACCTGTAAGTTCAGCTGCTTTTGTCGGGATCTTTCCCTCGAAAACATGTCCTGTGGTACCATTAATTGAGATCCATGATCCTTCTTCGTAGACTTTTCCATCTATTGTCATCACTTTCTTATCACCATCTACATGGATACTGCCTGCACCCGATATGCAGCATTTACCCATTCCACGGGCAACAATAGCTGCATGACACGTCATACCACCCCTGGAGGTAAGAATACCCCTGGCGGCATCCATACCGGCCAGATCCTCGGGTGAAGTTTCAGTACGAACGAGTATTACCTCTTTTCCATCAGCCTTCCATATTTCCGCATCCTCGGAGTGAAAAACAATTTGCCCGGTAGCCGCCCCTGGTGAAGCGGGTAATCCTTTGGCAATAGGGGTTGCTTTTGCCAGGGCGTCGTGATCAAATATTGGGTGCAGTAATTCTTCGACTTTCTTCGGATCGATTCTACCTAGCAATGTGACTTCATCAATTCTTCCCTCATCTAACATTTCCATTCCTATGCGAACCATTGCTTCCCCGGTACGCTTTCCGTTCCTTGTTTGAAGGATCCACAGTTTATCCTCCTGAATAGTAAATTCAAGATCTTGCATATCGCTGAAGTGATCTTCTAATTCATGCTCATATTTTACCAATTCCTGGTAAACTTCCGGCATGTACTCTTCAAGGGATGAATAGTTCTTTTTCCTCTCCTCCTCATCAACCTGAGCAAGTTTTGCCCATCTTTTTGATCCTTCAAGTGTGATCTGGTGGGGTGTTCTTATTCCTGCTACCACATCTTCACCCTGGGCATCTATAAGATACTCCCCATTGAAGATATTTTCTCCTGTTGCAGCGTCCCTGGTAAATGCTACTCCTGAAGCTGATCGTTCTCCCATATTTCCGTAGACCATCGCCTGTACGTTGACAGCCGTTCCCCATTCTTCCGGAATGTTATTTAATTTCCTGTAGACAATTGCCCTGGGTGTGTGCCAGCTTTCGAAAACAGCAATGATAGAATTCCAAAGCTGCTCAGCAGGTTCCTGAGGGAAATCTGTTTCAGTCAGTTCCTTTATTCTCTCCTTATACAGACTTACAAGTTTTTTCAGATCTTCTGTGGACAATTCCTGGTCAGTTTTTACACCCTTTTCATCTTTCATTTTATCCAGGATCTCCTCAAAGACGTCTGTATCGGTCAATACATGGCGGTTAACCTTCATGACTACGTCTCCATACATTTGAATAAATCTCCTGTATGAGTCCCAGGCAAAGTGCGGTTTACCCGATTTTTTAGCAAGACCTTCCACTACCGTATCATTCAAGCCAATATCGAGAACAGTATCCATCATACCCGGCATGGAATCTCTTGCACCTGATCTTACTGACAACAATAACGGGTTATCCCGATCTCCAAATGTGGCTCCCATTATGTCCTCAATAAACTTCACTCCTTCCCGTACTTCAGGTCTCAGGACATTGATCACTCCTTCTTTTCCAAGTTCATGGTATTCAGTGCATACTTCTGTCGTGATGGTAAATCCGGGGGGTACCGGTAGTCCGATGCGGCTCATTTCTGCCAGGTTGGCGCCCTTACCTCCGAGTAATGGTTTCATAAATCCTTTTCCATCGGCGGTCTTGTTACCAAACTGGTAGACTCTTTTGGTTTTAGCTTCTGTCGTGTCCATAATAAATAATCAAATTTGTGGGTATTACGCCGTGAAATTAGATTATGAAGGAAGTTTAGAACATGACAAATCCTAACCTTAATTTATGACTTTTGACTGTTTCGGATATGGGAAATTGTCATTTCCACCACTTCCGGAATTTGACTTTTTACCTTGTCAGAAATGATGGCGCCCATTTCCCAGACAGAACCTTCCACTCCAATGAAGAAAAGTGACCCAGGGGGTTTCTCAATGAGTGTTGACAGCCCGATTACTTCACTTAGATCGATGCTGTGGGTCGAAAACTGGATCTCAGTGTTTCCGGATAGTTCTTCGATAGAATTGATCTGATGAATTCTTCCGCTTTGTTGCCGGGAGGTTTTGACGGCATCGATCACGATGACATCCCTTCCTTCCCAAAGATCAATCAGGCGGGTGGCATCTCCTTCTTCCGTAAGATAATCAGCGATGCCCGGGTGGTTTGACCTGAGGGCATTGATGACCAAAATGCCCAGTCCGTCATCTCCACGATAGATATTGCCCAGTCCGATTACAAGAGGTATGCTTTTATTCCCTATCGATCTCAACTTTCAAAAAATGGGTAGAACAGGATATGCAAGGATCGTAATTTCTTACAGATTGTTCACACCTTTCAGTTAATAGTTGATCGTTTAAGTGATGGAATTTCTCTACCAGTCTCCTAAGATCGCTTTCTATGATCCTTTGATTATGGCTTGTCGGAGCTACTATTCGCGCGTTCTTAATAATGCCTTTTTTATCAATCTCATACCGGTGGAACAATATTCCCCTGGGTGCTTCCGTAACAGCCTCTGCCTTACCGGATTTAGGCTCCACGTGATCTTCAATCTTCTCAGGATACTTGTATTTGTCAATGATGTCGATCGCCTCGCCACACGCATAAAATGTTTCGACCATACGTACCAGCAAGCTTTTGAACGGATTTTTACAATTTGGCGACAGCTTTATTTCCCTTGCAAGTTTCTTTGAATCCTTAGATAGTTGCTCAAAATTAAGATTGAACCTTGCTAACGGTCCTGTAAAAATGACCCTCACCTTATCCAGCAGTGTATGAAGTGTGGTGCTGTAGTACATGTGCTCTTCAGTGAAGTGCTTTTCATATTCCCGTACGTCTATATCCAGCCCTTTATTTGATATCAACCTCCCTTCGTTCATCGGGTACTCGGAAGGATGGCTCATGGCCACAAATTCATAGTCATACTCGAAATCGGGAAATTCCAGGCCGCTCATCCACTTTGTAGCATCATACGCGATTTCCTGCGCGGTTTTTAATCTCGTTCTTAATTCCTCGAAATCCGACTTTTGCGGATAACGATAAAAACCACCGACTTTTACATTTATCGGGTGGATCTCCCTGCCGCCCAGGATATTGACAATATCATTGCCGGTTTTTTTGAGGATCAGCGCTTTTTGGACCCATTCCTTATGATCTTTTGCCATGGTAATGGCGTCGGGATATCCGAGGAAATCAGGAGCGTGCAGCATGAATGTATGCAGCGCGTGACTTTCAATCCACTCTCCACAGTACAGGAGTCTTCGCAAACTGCGAATTACCGGTGAAGCCTGGTAACCACAGATCTTTTCCATGGCATGGACAGAACTCATTTGATATGCTACCGGACAGATACCACATATTCGCGCGGTAATGTCAGGCACTTCCCTGAAAGATCTTCCCTGCAGGAATCCTTCAAAGAATCTGGGTGGCTCAAAGATCTTCAATCGCGATTCCTTGACCTTATCGTCTTTCAATTTCACGTAGAATGAACCTTCCCCCTCAACCCGGGCAATGTAATCAAACTTTATTATCCTGTTATTGTCACTTAGCGGTTTCATAGCGTTTGCTTTCATTAGAAAATTGTGGTGAAGCTGAATTGAAATTCCGGAACAATCTCAATACATCTCCATCGGCTAATCCATTTTTGGAGACATAGGACGCCAGTGAGGTGGTATTTGGATTTTCCATTGGTCCGTAGCATCCGAAACATCCTCTATAATAATGTGGGCATAGGGCACCGCAACCTGCATGTGTTACCGGTCCCAGACATGGCATGCCTTTTGCTACCGCAACACATGGATTACCGTCCAGTTTACATTCTACGCAAACACTATGATCAGGAATTGTTGGTTTTTTCCCGTTAAGAAATGACCCCAATACTTCGAGTAGCTGATATTTGTTTACGGGGCATCCTCTCAGTTCATAGTCTATCTGGACATGGTCCGCAATAGCCGTAGATGTTTCCAGCGTCTGGATATACTTGGGTTTGGCGTAAACGGCATTCACATATTTTGAAACATTCAGGTAGTTTCTAAGGGCCTGGATGCCTCCGGAAGTCGCACAAGCCCCGATGCTGACAAGCAGGTTGGAATTCTTTCGAATTTCCAGTATTCTGAGCGCATCGTGAGGAGTAGTGATCGAACCCTCCACCAGGGACACGTCATACGGGCCTTCAATGATGGTTTTGGTAGCCTCCGGGAAATATGCGATCTCTACCTGGTCAGCGAGTAGAAGCAATTCGTCTTCACAATCCAAAATACTAAGCTGGCAGCCGTCGCAGGAGGCGAATTTCCAAACTGCAAGTTTTTTCTTATCACTCATAGTTCTCGAATGTTGAGATAGTTTTTAATGGCGGGGTAAAGGAAAACAGGACCGTCTTTACAGACGAACAATGGTCCGTACTGGCAATGTCCACAATGTCCGATTGCACATTTCATATTTCTTTCCATGGAGATGAAGATATTTTCTTCATCCACTCCCGCATCAATCAGTGAATATGCGCCATAGCGCATCATGATTTCCGGTCCGCATACAAAAGCAACGGTATTTTCCGGGTCAAACTCGGCTTTCTCCACGAGTGTTGTTACCACACCCACATTTCCTCTCCAGTTTGAAAAGGAGTGGTCAACGGTGATCTGGAAATTCACCGAGGGATCTGACTGCAATGAAATTACATCCTGGTGAAATAAAATACTGTGAGGGTCCCGTGTTCCAAACAGGAAGTTTACCTCACCGTAATCATCACGGTATTCCTCGATGAATTCGACCACAGGACGAAGTGGAGCAAAACCCACTCCGCCGGCCATTATGATTACATCCTTGAATTTGGCATCCTCCACAGGCCAGGGCGTCCCAAAAGGGCCTCTAAGCCCGATTTGGTCACCGACCCTCATGTTGCAGCACGCTTTGGAAACAGCGCCAACATTCTGGATAGTATGGGTGATTCTCGGATGATCTGAAATTAGACTACTGACGGATATCGGGATTTCACCTATGCCAAAAGCGTAGAGCATATTGAACTGTCCCGGTTGCATCGGATCCAGAATGTCCTCGCTTGCCGGTTCGTAAACGAATGTTACCAGGTCGTCATTCTCAACGTGCTTGTCCGCCACGACGTAAGGTGAAGGTATCCAAATATCACTTGAAGATTCTTCGACTGTCAGTTCGGGACTAATGTTTTGTGCTGTAAACATCTAAAAGTTGAATTCTTGTGTCGTGTAAACGTTTAACCATGATGGCCGCAGCCTGCTGCATGAATATGTAACCAATGTGATGATCTTCATCACAGATTTTTTTCAGGCATTTGCCATCCAGTGCCACCACCGATGTATGTTCCTGAGCCTTGAGGTCAAATTGCATACGATAAGGTGGTATGATCCAACTGAAACCTCCGTATTCCCCCGGAGTCAATGTCCAAATCGTCATGGCACCTTTACTGGGGTGATTGATCTGAACAGATACTTTACCACTGCGGATGATATAAAAGTGATGCGCAGGTTCTCCTTCTTTTCCTAGGTATTCTCCCGGACTGAACTCCTGGTTCTCACCGCACCCTGCTATCTGGTTCAGCATTTCAGGCGACATATCTTTAAAGAAAGATTGTTGATTTAAAAGTTCCTGTATGTCTTTCATGACTAATTAGTTTCTATGATTTCATTGCCAGTAATTCTTCTGTAAGGTCAATTCCCACAGGGCACCAGGTAATACATCTTCCACACCCAACACAGCCTGAAGAATCAAATTGATCGTACCAGCCGGACATTTTGTGTGTAAGCCATTGCCGGTATCTTGATTTGGTTGTAGGCCGGATTTGACCGCCATGGATATATGAAAAATCACCGTTGAAGCACGAATCCCATCTTAACCATCGCTCGGTATGATCTCCGGTAATTTCAGTGATGTCCTCCGTAGAGGAACAAAAGCAGGTAGGGCAAACGAGCGTGCAATTTGCACAGCTTAAGCATCGTTTAGCTACCTCATTCCAGTGAATGTGGTCAGGATTTTCCATAAGAATTTTTGCAGCCTCTTCAGGGTCAAACCTTTTACTCATTTTCTTTTCAGATGCAGCAAGCAGTTTATCCGCATTCTGGATCTCAGCCGGTGAGGCCGGCTGAAGTTTTATTTTGTTAACAAGTTTTTGTCCCTTCTCGGAACCTATTTCCAGGATGAAATAATTCTTTTTATCAATGACCTCCACCACCGACAAGTCAAAGCCGCCTTTAGGGGCTGGTCCGGTTTGGGTAGAAGTGCAGAAACAATTGCCGGAGGGTTTGGTACAGCCGGCAGCAACAATGAAGAGGTCCTGCCTGGCCTTTTCATACCACTTATTCGAAAACTCACCCCTGAGGAATATCCGGTCCAAAATCTCGATAGCCCGGATTTCACAAGATCTGATCCCCCAGAATGCCATTTTTGCAGGAGGCTGGTCTCCTTCTTCAACGTTAAATCCATTTCCTGTTTTGGTGGCGGCCCATAGCTTACGCCTTGGGGGGTATAGATACTTTTTGAAAGACTGGGGGCCTACGGTATATTGGAACAGCGAGCCGTCATTCTTTTGAGATAATCTATAGACGCCTTTATCAAGATCCTCATGGAACCCGGCTGCCAACTGGTCGAAGGACTGGATTTTCTCAAGCATGATCGCCCCATCCCTCTGGATCGGGCCTATGTTCTGGTAATCCTTCGAACTTAGCGCTTTAAAGATCTGCTGAAGATCTTCCGTGCTAACACGGTACTTGTGAACTTCCGATTTACTCATACTTGTTTCGCATTTGAGGGCGTTAATCTCCGCTAATTCGGGATCATAAAGGATGACAAGCTACATTGATGCAGATGAGATTAATCATTCTCTGAATCACAACCAAATCAGTAACCTCGCGGGTGATCATTTTGGCGTGAAATAGATAACTTGGAAACCATGGCTGAGACACGCACATACCATATTCACATTACCGGTCAGGTACAAGGTGTTGGTTTTCGACCTTTTGTGTACCGGATTGCGCGGAACTCAGGTTTGAATGGGTGGGTAAATAATACAACGGACGGTGTACATATTGAGATCAATTGCACACCTCAGGTTGCGAAAAAGTTTCTGGGAACTATTCTAAAACATTGTCCTCCCCAGGCCAGGATCGAAGGCCATTCCATGAAGGAGGCGGAATACCGGTACTTCCATGATTTTCAAATCATTGATAGCGATGACTCAGGTCCGAAAGAGGTCCGGTTAAGCCCCGATTTTGGAATGTGTGAGGATTGTATGGATGACATGGAAAATCCCGGGGATCGACGCTATCAATATCCTTTTACCACATGCACAAATTGCGGCCCCAGGTTCTCCATCATAAATGGTCTGCCCTATGACCGGCCACTGACTGAAATGTCAAAGTTTGAGATGTGTCCCGACTGCTCGAAAGAATACGGGAATCCACTCGACCGCCGGTTCTATTCACAGACAAATTCATGTCCGAATTGCGCAATCTCGCTTACATTATATCATGATGGTTTGCTGGTCGCCGAAAGAGATCCTAAAGTGATTATTGATGATGTTGTCGCAATGCTGAAGGAGGGAAAAATCGGAGCGGTAAAGGGGATCGGGGGCTATTTGTTGGTTTGTGACGCTACAAACGAAAGGGCTATTCTGACCTTACGGGAAAGGAAAAACAGACCAGACAAACCCTTTGCGGTAATGTATCCCGGTTTGGATCAGGTGGATCAGGATCTGATCTGCAACAGTCGAGAAAGAGACTTGCTCGGAAGTCCTGTCTCTCCAATAGTGCTTCTGAATACAGCGAAAGAAATTAATACCGGCTTGTCCGTCGGCAGTATCGCCCCGTGCCTTGATTCGATCGGGGTGATGTTACCTTATGCTCCCCTGCTCCGCATGATAGCCAAAGAGTTTGATAAACCCTTGGTTGCAACTAGTGGAAATGTGAGTGGGTCACCGATCATATACCGTGATGATATGGCTTTGGAGGAGCTTTCAAACTATTCGGATTTTGTGCTGGCACACAACCGGGATATCGTGATTGCGCAGGATGATTCCGTAGCAGGGGTCGTCAGCCAAACCAGGGACCCCGTAATTCTCAGGCGTTCACGTGGATGGGCGCCATCATATTTCGGAAGGTATACGGACAAAGTGGTAAATGGTGGTCTGGCGCTGGGAGCCCAGATGAAAGGTTCCATCAGCCTGGCACATTGTAACAAAATTTATATCAGCCAGTACCTGGGTGATCTTGAAAGCTACGATTCACAACTTCAGTTCCGGCGTACCCTTGCGCATTTTCGGAATGTGCTTGACTTCACACCAACCAAGATCTTCACGGATCTGCATCCGCAGTATTTCACCCACACTTACGGGGTTGAATTGGCCGCGAAAGAAGGGATAGAAATAGATTTCATACAACACCATAAGGCTCATTTTGGCGCGATTCTCCAGGAAAGTGATCTGATCGAAAGCAAAGAGCCGGTATTGGGGGTTATCTGGGATGGAACAGGCTACGGGGAAGACGGAAACATATGGGGCGGAGAATTTTTTAAGTGGCAGGATCAAAAAATGAAGAGGGCGTATCATTTTGAGGGAGTTCCCTACCTTTTTGGTGATAAAATGGCAAGAGAGCCCAGAATTTCGGCTTTGGCATTTACAAGTGAGTTACCGGAAGACCGGCTTCACCTGGCACATAAATTCACCGCCCGGGAGTGGGAGCTGTATCAAAAAATGTTACCTGCTGCGGAACTCCGGACCACAAGTGTCGGACGATTGTTCGATGCTGTGGCATCTCTGCTGGGGCTCATCGACAAGGCAAGTTATGAAGGCCAGGCGGCAATGTACCTGGAAGTGCTCGCCAGGAAATGCTCTTCTTTCAAGGAAGATTGTTACAACATTGAAGTGGGCGGTGGAAAGATCAGTACCGGCAAAATGATGGCGGAAATAGCAGATGAAATGAGTAGTAATATTGACAAGGAAGTAATTGCCCGTAAATTCCATGTTACCCTGGTAGAGATCATAAGAAGAATTGCCGTGGAATCAAACATCAGGCAGATTGCATTTAGTGGTGGAGTTTTTCAGAATAGCCTGTTAATTGAATTGATTTGCAATAAATTGGCAGATCAATTTTCATTGCATTTTCACAGGGAATTGTCACCGAATGATGAGAATGTATCATTCGGACAATTGGTACTTGGAAGCCTGGGATTAGTGTCCGGATAATTGAAATGAGAAAGATCAAAAATCCAAAATTGTAGCATGAAACACCTGGATGAATACAGGGATCCCGAGCGGGTCAAATATTATATTGAGGAGATCCGGAAGGTCACAAAAAACCACTGGAATATAATGGAGGTGTGTGGTGGTCAGACGCATAGCCTGGTAAAAAATGGAATTCTTAACATTCTGCCCGCTGAAATCACCCTGATCCATGGGCCGGGCTGTCCGGTTTGCGTTACCCCTCTTAACCTCATCGATCAGGCGGTTTATCTTGCCGAGGAGAGACGGGTGACACTTTGTTCTTTCGGGGATATGTTGCGGGTACCGGGTAGCAAAAGAAGTTTGCTGGAATCGAAGGCCAAAGGAGCAGATATCAGGATCCTGTACTCTCCCCTTGAGGCTGTACAGTTTGCCCGCCGGCACCCGGAGCTGGAAGTGGTATTTTTTGCCGTAGGTTTTGAAACAACGGCGCCGGCAAACGCGCTGTCAGTGATACAAGCTGAGAAACTGGGTTTGACCAATTATTCCATTCTCCCGTCCCACGTCCTTGTTCCGCCAGCCATCGAGGCAGTCATTAACGATCCGGAAAGCCGGATCCAGGGGTTTTTGGCAGCCGGGCATGTGTGTACGATAATGGGATTGCAGGAATATGGGCCTCTTGTCGAAAAATACAACGTGCCGATTGTCGCTACGGGGTTTGAGCCCGTCGATTTATTGCAGGGGATCTTAATGACCCTAAAGCAACTGGAAAGCGGAGAAAGCAAACTGGAGAACCAGTACAGCCGGGTGATCAGGCCTGAAGGAAATCCTGAAGCCCAACAGACGATCTTTGAGGTATTTGAGGTGGCTGACCGGGAGTGGCGCGGAATCGGTACAATACCCGGTAGCGGATATGAGATCAAAAAGAAATACAGCCCATATGATGCAAAACGCAAATTCGATATTCATATTGAGCATGCTGTGGAAAACCCGGCGTGTATAGCCGGCCAGGTATTGAAAGGTATCAAGAAACCACCTGATTGCCCCGAATTTGCCAGGGGATGTTCCCCTGAGAATCCGTTAGGAGCCCCGATGGTTTCTTCGGAAGGGGCCTGCGCTGCCTACTATCATTACTCAAATACGACAGAAAAGGCCTGACTTATGAAAGTACGATTAGACTGTCCGTTGCCGAAACTTGACTTTGATATGATCACCCTGGGTCACGGAAGCGGTGGGTTGTTGACAAACAAACTTTTGGATTCCGGTGTTTTCAACCTTTTCGATAATAAAATCCTCCATGAACGGCATGATGGCGCAGTGATCAATACGTCAGGAAAAACCGCTTTCACCACTGATAGTTTTGTGGTTTCACCGATCTTTTTTCCCGGCGGGAATATCGGAGATCTTGCCATAAACGGGACTATCAATGACATTGCCATGTGCGGGGGAATTCCGGAATATATTTCAGTTGGATTCATCCTCGAAGAAGGGCTGATGATGGAAGAGTTTTGGGACATCCTGGTTACAATGAAGTATGCCGCTGAAAACGCAAATGTGCAGATAGTCACCGGTGACACCAAAGTTGTCGAAAAAGGTAAAGGGGACAAGATCTTTATAAATACAACCGGGATAGGTCCGATACATCCCGATGCATCGATCAGCGCCGGGAATATTGAGGTGGGAGATAAGATCATTGTGAATGGGGAGTTAGCAAGACATGGGGTAGCAATTATGTCTGTCCGGGAAGGACTGGAGTTTGAGACGGAAATAATCTCCGATACGGCGCCATTGGATGAGCCGGTCAGGGGTTTGCTGGATGAGTTTGGAAGGGCTATTCACCTCCTGCGGGACCCTACACGTGGAGGTGTGGCTACTGTCCTGGCCGAAATTGCGAAAAGCTGTAAAATAGGGGTGGAGATCTTCGAAAAAGAGCTGCCAATCAATGAGGAGGTTGGAGGCGCCTGTGAGTTACTGGGGCTGGATCCGCTTTATGTAGCAAATGAGGGTTTGTTTGTGGGGTTTGTCAAGGCTGAGGTTTCGGAACAGGCGCTGGATAAGTTGAGGACATTCGAGACCTGTAAAAATGCCAGAATAATCGGGGAAGTAGTTGAATCACATTTCGGGCAGGTTGTCTTGCACAGCAAGATAGGTGGGAAACGCGTGGTGAATATGTTACCCGGAGAGCAATTGCCGAGAATCTGCTAGATCAAAATCTCATTAGATTTTTTGATGTAAATCATAAAAGTTGACATATAAACCACTGAAATTGGAGCATCATTCAGATTTAAAAAAGAAAAGAGATATGAACAAATTGTTGTTGAAAATCCTGTTTGGCATTTTGATGCTAAGTCCGTTTTTAACTTATGGACATGAGGGGCATGGAGTTGCCACGGAAGGCGTCCGCCATTATTTGCTTTCTCCCGGCCACTCAATACCTGTTGTCCTGGTACTGTGCGTGGGTATTTACCTGATTCAAAGAAAATTTGCCAAAAAATCAGCGTAATGCACGAACTGTCCCTGGCACTGAATATTGTTGATATAGCAGAAAGAGAGGTAAAAAAAGCACAGGCCGAAAGGGTCACTTCCATCTCTCTGAAGATCGGTGAATGTGCCGGGGTAGAAAACGATGCTTTTGACTTTGCATGGCCGGCGGCGGTAAAAGATTCGGTTTTGGAAAGTGCGAAAAAGGATGTTAAGACCGTACCCGGCAAGGCCAAATGCCTGGATTGCGGGCACGACTTTGACATCCATCACCTGTATGATCCTTGTCCGGATTGCGAATCTTTTTTCAAGGATATCTACCAGGGGAAAGAGTTTTTTGTTGAATCTTTAACTGTCATTTAAAATTCAGAACTATGTGTGCGACCTGCGGATGCGACGATGATACTCAAGTCAGGATTCAAAAACCTGGTCAGGAAACGGTTCATGACCATCATCATGGCCACGATCATCATCATGACCACCATCATTCTCATGAACGCACCATATCGGTGGAGCAGGATGTACTGTCGCAAAATAATTTGCTGGCAGAACGAAACCGCGGGTACATGGAGGCCAAAAATATCTTTTGCGTAAACCTGGTCAGCTCTCCCGGTTCCGGGAAAACCACTTTGCTTGAAAAGACGATCCTATCTTTGGCTGATACCAAAATTTATGTGATAGAAGGCGATCAGCAAACGTTGAATGATGCAAACCGGATTGATGCAACGGGAACACCTGTGGTACAGGTCAACACGGGGAACGGATGTCACCTGGACGCGAACATGGTGCACAATGCTATCCATCAGCTAAAGCCTGAAGAGGATAGTTTGCTTATCATCGAGAATGTCGGTAACCTGGTTTGTCCTTCATTGTTTGATCTGGGAGAGACGCACAGGGTGGTGATCATGAGTGTGACCGAGGGTGAAGATAAACCGATCAAGTATCCCAACATGTTTGTTACGTCCCAGGTTTGCGTGATCAATAAAGTTGACCTGCTTCCTTATCTTGATTTTGATATGGACAAGGCTAAGGAATACGCGCTTCAGGTTAATCCGAAAATCAAATTCATTGAGCTCTCAGCTACAAAAGGAGATAATCTGGATGAGTGGTGTCATTGGCTGAAGCATCATTTACCTGAAACTGTTGCCTGAAACATGTGTCTGGCTATTCCCGGAAAAATAAAGTCGATAGACGCTGCATCCGATCCGTTGCTGCGTACGGCTAAAGTTTCATTTGGCGGGATCATGAAGGAGATCAATCTTTTCATGCTGCCCGATGCGAAAGTTGATGATTATGTGCTTGTTCATGTGGGTGTTGCCATTAGCATCATTGATGAAAATGAAGCACATAAAACGCTTGACTACCTGAAGCAGACCGGCGATCTGGATGAGCTGAATAACTGAGCTCCTTCTTAATTATTTTTTACCGGTCGATCTACACTACGGCGTTTCTGCCTGGTTACCAGTCTCCGGTTACTCATATTTTAACGATTCGACCGGGTTGGCATGAACGGCACGACGTACTGTGGAAAATATTGTCAGCATTGCCAGTAAAAATACAATGGCAACTCCCACCGAAATGTTGATCACGGAGACTTCAGGGGACTCAAATATTTTACCCGTCCAGAATGCATTGATCCTCCAGGCAACGGGGATAGCCACAAGAATTGCCAGAAGGATGATCACCAAAAATTCTTTCGATAACAGCAACATTAAACCGGACAGATTTGATCCCAGGACCTTGCGAATACCGATTTCCTTCACCTTGAGTTGCACATGGTGGAGGACCATACTGAATTGTCCGAGACAGGCGATAATGATCGCAATGGCCGAAATCAATCCGACTATGTGAACAATGTCGATAAACTCATCATCAATGTCCGAAATGTCGTAAGAATAGAGGTCATACTGAAAAGGATGTGAACTGTCAAATTCACGCCAGATATTTTCCACAACTGCCGCCACCATTTCGGTGTCGGAACCTTCGAACCGGATGTTCATGATACTCAACCGGTCGGGATCGTAATCCATGACGAGCGGGCCGCTTTCGATCATCACAAATTGATGTCTGAAGTCTCTGACCACTCCAACGATTTTCTTTTTGATAGTTTCCTGACCCGTAGGGAGCTCGCGGATGAGCTCAATGGTCTGATGCAAAGCCGACCCGGCATCGGCATAGCCTAACATGGTGATGGCCTTTTCGTTCACGATGACCGCCTGTTCTTTATCACTTTTCAGTCCGGGTCTAAAATTACGCCCCGAGACCAGCTGCAGTTCAAGATTGTCAATGGCAAAAGGATCCATTGAAACCAGGAAGGATTTTATCGTTTCCGGTCCCATCTCTTTATTTACCAAATCCACTTCTTCCAAACTGGAAAGTACCGGCAGATCCGATACAGCAGAAACACCCTTTATTTCACTGCGTTTCATCAGTTCGTTCCTCATCTCCGGATAAGGCAGGTCTTTGATGTTCACGTTCATCACATTGGCATGATTAAATCCGTAATTGGTTTTCACAATAATTTGGGCCTGCTGATACAGGATAATGGTTGTAATGATGAAGATGATCGAAAAGGTGTATTGTATGAAAACAAGTATCTTCCTGAAAATAAAAGAGGATTTCCCCTTATGATTCGGACCCTTGAGTACCGACAGTGATTTGAATGACGCAAGATACAACGCGGGATAAATACCGGATACCAACCCTACGACCACCGCAAAAGCTATGAATACGAGATACACAATTACGTTTGAATTAAAATCCAGTGTGATCGCTCCGTCTATGTCCCTCAGAATTTTCAGGTTGTTGAAAGTGGGTACGAGCACCTGGAGCAAAAGAAAGGCAAATATCAATGCACAAAACATGACCAGCTGGGCCTCGACCAGAAACTGCATGATGATCTGCATTTTTCCGGCACCCGTGATCTTTCTTATGCCCACTTCTTTAGCCCTTCTCAGTCCCCTGGCGATCGACAGGTTCATGTAGTTGAAACTTGCGGAAAGCATCAAAACCAGGGCAAGAACAATGAAAAAGTAGAGCACCATTCCCGGAGTGGTAAGGCCCACCTCATTTCGCACCACACGGCCCAGATTAATTTTATCCAATCGCTGAATGCCAAAGCTGTACAGGGCTTTTTCTTCTGCCGGGAATTTTGAGTCCAGGTCATTGGCATATACAAGCAGCGGATCAGGTGAAGCTTTTTCTTTCAGTTTGAAATAATTATAAAATCGCTTCCATCCCGCGCCCCAGTCAGAAAGGAGGTGTTTGTTGCCTGCGGCAAAAACCTCACCCGGCAATAATAAATCAAACCTGAGGTGGGATTTTACGGCTTCACTATCAACCACCCCCGAAACCACGAAACTTCCGATATCAATCAGTTCCACCAGTTGACCGACCGGATCCACCTGACTGAAAAGCTTCTCCGCCAATTCGACAGACAGGACAACATTTCCGGATTGCAGAGCCATTCCCCTGTTACCACTTAGCAGATCATATTCGAAAAAGCCAAGGAAATTGGGGGACACGTATAACCCTCTGTACCCAAAAACCTTGTCTTTGAATTTGATATTGCCATTACCCTTTACTATTTGAGAAGCATCCTCGACATCTTCTACATTAAACTTTATTACTTCGGCAAGTTCATAAGGCGTTGTGCCGTGGGAAATGTTGCGATTTCGGGATTCGTCAAAGAACTCGGTTGTCAGCCTGTAAATGCTGCCTGCCCGGGGGTTGTGCTCATCCATTCTGTCCTGATCGATCAGAAAGAGGATGATAAGCATACTGATGGCCATGGCGATTGCGAGTCCTGATATGTTGATGGCGGTATGGGTTTTACGCTTGATAAGATTGCGCAGCGCCGTAGTGAAATATGTTTTGAACATGTCGTAGTAATGAGGTTTTTGTATCGTTGAAAGTCCTTTTACAAGCTTTGGACGGATCAGTTTCAGCACCTGGAGCGTGTACCTGATCCTGGCC
The DNA here is from genome assembly GCA_028278225.1 of Cyclobacteriaceae bacterium. Taxonomy (GTDB): domain Bacteria; phylum Bacteroidota; class Bacteroidia; order Cytophagales; family Cyclobacteriaceae; genus JANQEU01. The sequence continues at coordinate 46,681 of JANQEU010000055.1, read as the reverse complement.
TTTGACGGAGCGCTTTCCAGGTCATCCTGAAACACCTCCAGCATGTCTCCTTCTATCTCCTCCAGGTACTCTTTTTTAAGAATGAGTCTTAGAAACTTCAGTGGCCATTTTGGAGGCATTTGGACCTGTTCAGTCTTCATAATGTCTGAAAAGTGGTAATTGGCTGTGGAATCGCTTCCCATAACCGTGAACGGACGTCTTTCATTTCCTGCAGAACACGGTGCGCATAGGGGGTAGCGTTATAGATCCGTTTTCGTTTGCCACCCCTTTTTCGGGTGGATTCCCCAAATACCGAGGTGAGGAATCCTTTTTCTTCCATACGTTTAAGCGCCGACTGTATGGAGCCTACACTCAGGCGCTCATTCAGGCGCTCCTCCAGCTCCCGTTTGATCTCCACACCATATGCATTTTCCTGCAGGACGGCTACCGTCAGCAGCACCAGTTCTTCGAATTCACCGAGTTTAGTTTTCTTCATTTAATATATTATTCGTAATTGCAGTAAATATAGTTACATTATTTTATTCGCAATTGCAGTTTTTATTAAATTCAGTCGAATTCGGACTCAATTTTAAATTTCACTGTAGTTGATCCGGTTATTCGAAACTGGACAATGTCATTGTTCAAAATCGGTCATTAAAGGCATAAATACCGGAGTAAAGTATTGTCATTCCCCGCATAACCCGCCAAAAAGCCCTGTGGCATGGTATTTGGCAAATCCACCCTTAGACCAATGGCCGCTAGTAATCATGCTCCGAAATTACCTTAAAGTCTCTTTCCGTACAGTAATCCGACATTTTACCTACTCGTTTGTCAATATTCTGGGGTTGACGCTTGGCCTTGCAAGCGTCATCGTAATAGGTACCTGGGTTTACCAGGAGTTTAGCTACGACCGGCATTTTGATGATCGCGATAAGATCTTCCGGATCGGCGTTAATTTCTACAACATCGGGGACATGGCCAAGGGTCCTGTACGACTTGAAAATGAATTGAAAGAATACCCTAAAGTATCACAGGTCACCCGGCTGGATGACATGGGGAAGAAGGACATCATCATTGATAATGTCACGGCTTCTTCACAGGAAACATTTATTGCGGATCCACAGTTTTTTGAAGTTTTTTCATACGGGTTTTTACATGGGGACAGGTCGGACGCCCTGAAACGGCCTAATACGGCTGTGATCACCCATCGTGCATCTGAGAGACTTTTCGGGACCTCCAATTCGGTGGGCAAAACATTCACCCTGGATGAAAAAACATATGCGATCACGGGAGTGGTTGATGGCAATCGGCCCTCTCATATCCCTGCCGAACTTTGGATCAGCACTACCGAAACATCCTCCGTGCGGAGATGGTTATCCGCTTCATCATATGTCTATGCAAAGATTGATGACCCGGAGCCCGAAATAGCGCTGGAGAATATCCTGGCAGATCTCATGAAGGAGAAGATACACCCGGAAATTGGCAATGAAACTCCTTATGAGGAGTGGCTGGCCTCCGGTATCTACAAACTCCTGCCCATGGCAATTACCGACATTCATCTGAGATCAACCATGAAATTTGAGATTTCGGCTCCCGGAAACTACCAGAAGACCCGCATTTTTGCCGGCATTGCCGTGCTCATCCTGGTGCTGGCTTCCATAAATTTTGTGAATGTTACAACTGCACGGGCATCACAGCGGGCGAAGGAAGTGGGGATCAGGAAGACACTCGGAACCAGTCGAAAGCAATTAGTGGGTCAATTTCTTGTGGAGTCCATGGTGTTGTTTTCCATCGGCAGTTTGCTGGCTATTTTGGTAGCGGAACTCTTTCTGGAAGCATTTGAGCGAATTACTCAGACGGAGTTACTGGAAACATTATTTGTGCATCCCGGCCAGTTGATCGTAATATCGCTGGCGTCACTGGCGCTTGGCTTACTGGCAGGTATCTATCCCGCTTTTTACATCACGAAGTATCAGCCGGTCAGAATTTTGAAAGGCACACAGTCACCCGGTGAAAAAGGCGTACTGCGTGGCGGCCTGGTATTTTTCCAATTCGTTATATCAATCAGTTTGCTGGTTGTTTCCTTCTTCGTCTACAAACAGCTTTCTTTCATTCAAAATAAAGATCTGGGATTTGATACCTCCAATGTTATGATAATCAGAAATCTTAACCGGGTATCGGACCATAGTGATTACCTGATGCAGGAACTGCGGAAATTGCCGGAGGTGTCCTACATAAGTAACATTCACAAAGTTCCGGCAGATAATTCACTTTACATTCACAATCTGAAGACGGAAGAAATGGAAAAAAGCCTCAGTATCAAGGCTTTTTACGGTGATGAGACAACAATCCCCTGCCTTGGCTATCGCCTTTTGGACGGGCGTAATTTTTCTGCTGATTTGGCGACGGATTCATCGGCGGTATTATTAAATGAGTCCGCAGTGAAAGCACTTGCTCTGAAAGAGCCGATCGGAGCGCGACTCAATGACGGAAAGTTTCGTGTGATCGGAGTTGTCAGTGATTTCAACTTTGAAAGCCTGCAAAGGTCAATTCAGCCCGGCGCGATCTTTTTGAAGGAAAACGGTCCAAATCTAGCCATCAAGTTCACAGGTTCTGATCCCGGTCGATTAATTACGACTGCCAATGAACTCTGGGATGAGTTAAATTCCGAAGCTGCATTCAGTTACTACTTTCTGGACGAAAATTTCGAGCGGCTGGTGGAAAAGGAAAAGACCTTATCCAAATCACTGCTTTTGTTTAATGTACTGGCCATGATAATTTCCTGCCTTGGTCTTTACGGCTTATCCGTTTTTATAGTTGAGCAAAAAGTAAAAGAAATCGGGATACGCAGGGTACTGGGAGCTACCATTGTCAACATCACTTCGCTGCTATCCGGAAACTTTGCCAAACCTATAGTACTGGCTTTCCTGGTGGCGGCGCCGATCTCATATTTTGTCGTGGATCGATGGTTGCTGGATTATGCATACCGCGTATCAATTGACCCATGGCTTTTTATCCTTTCCGGAGTGCTGGCGCTCCTCATCGGCCTGATTACCGTTTCCTGGAAAACCGTTCGTACAGCTCTTCAAAACCCGGTAAACAGCCTGCGGGACGAATGAATTAATTCTTCTTAGAAAGAAACCACGTATCCCGGGCTCATACCGGAAGACAGGCCAAATTGTTGGATCACTGCAATTATCTCTATATTGTAAAACAAATAGAAGAAAGGTGCGTAATACTAGTTATACAATGTAGAACTAATAGTATGAGTAAAGATTATTTGGGGGAGTTCGAGGAGTTGATAATGTTAATTGCGGTGATGATGAAGGATGAAGCCTACGGACTGGCGCTTTGCAGGGAAATCAAGGGTCAGACTGGTAGGAACGTGACAATCGGAGCTGTGCATGCTACGGTTGCCAGGCTTGAGAAAAAGGGATTTGTGGATACTTACCTTGGAGGATCTACGAATGAAAGGGGTGGCCGCAGAAAGCGTTTTATCCGGGTGACAAACCTGGGAAGGAAAGTGCTGGTAAAAAGCCGGGACGCCAAAATGAGTCTATGGAACAAAATTCCGGAACTGGCACCTGGTAACATTTAAGGAACCTGCACATGAATTATTCCGAAAAGAGACATCTGGAATATCCCCGGTTCACAATTGGAAAAATCCTTACCTGTAGGACACTATGAGATCAAGACGCAACAGACCACCAAGACTTGCGGACAAGATCCTTTCATGGTTTTGTGACCCGGATCTTCATGAAGCCATTCAGGGTGATCTGCATGAATACTACAATGATGCAAAGTCAAACTCGTGGAAGACAAAGTTCCGATATTGGTTTCAGGTAGTAAACCTGCTACGGCCGTTTGCATTCCGGGATATGAAGATCTTCAATGGCAGATTTTTTACGCTGCTTAGATTTCACCTGAAGATATCCGGTAAGACTTATTTAAAGAACAAGGTGCTCACAGCTGTTAATCTGTTTGGTTTGGTTATTGGCATCGGGGTTTCATTTCTGATCTGGGCGTTTGTTTCACATGAACTCACTTACGACAGGTCATTTCCGAATAGTGAGCGCGTTTTCAGGGTCATCCGCAACTGGCAGGGTGGTGAAAAATTTGGTACCTCCGTCTCTGCTCCTTTTGCGGAGGCACTCCGTGCGGAATTTCCGGAAGTCATAACCACGACCAGGTTATATCATAGCGAGAACAACATTGTCATGAAGGCTGACAAGGTATTTCGCGAGGAGTACGTTCTTGCAGCGGATGCCACTTTCTTCGAAGTTTTTGGCACCTCACTCATACATGGCAATACAAGTGAATGTCTGAGGTCGCCGGGATCGGTTGTAATTAGCGAGTCTGCCGCACTCAAACTCTTCAATGAATCCAATCCAACAGGCAACAACATCGCAATTGAATCCAGTGATTTGGGCATAAGTGAGAAAAACTATGTCATCACGGGTGTTTTTGATGACTTTTCACCCAATTCCCACATGGCTCCTGATTTTCTCATATCCTCTTCTTCTTTTCCGTTTATGAACAACCCGAATCCGCTCAATCATTTTTTGAAAACTTATGTGCTGCTTCAAAATACGGAACAGAGCAAACAGGTGGAGGAACGGCTGCCTGCTTTTATGGAAAGATTCTACGGTACCGATTATTTCAACTATAGCAGAAGTACTTACCTGTTGCAACCCCTGGATGACATTCATTTAAATTCAATCGTCCATAAGGCCAGCTATGAATCTTCCAAGGGAAGTTATTTTGCCGTAAGCTTCTTCCCGGCATTGGCAGTGTTTATCCTGATCATTTCAGTTATCAACTTTGTCAATCTGCATACCAGTCATTCGATCGGCAGAAAAAAAGAAACATGGGTAAAGAAAGTAAATGGCGCATCTCTATTTCAGGAAACCGGTTACCTGGTCCTCGACTCAGTCATAATTTTTCTTGTAGCACTTTTTATCGCAATATGTACCATTGAATTCTTCTTCACCGATTTCGAATCTTTCGTTGACAGACAGATAGACAGGCAATTCCTCTACTCTTCTCAAAATATCGTGCTGGTGCTGTCCATTGTTGTTGCGCTGGGAATCTTATCCGGACTGCATCCGGCAGTCATGCTGGTGTCTTCAGATATGCTAAAAGAGAAGAAAGCTGTCACCGGGGTTAAAAAAACAGGTGTATTCCTCAATTCCAAACTGATCATTCTGCAGTTCATGATTTGCATGTTTTTTCTGGCAGGGTCCATTTTTATTTTTAAACAATTCAGGTATCTGAATAGTGAAACCAATCGCGGTTTCAACAAGGAAAATGTACTCCTGATCAAAAATCCCTGGTATCTGGGAGAATCTCATGCCGCCTTCAAACAGGCGCTGACGAGCAATAGGAACATAATATCAATATCCGGTTCGGAAAGCGTTCCGGGGATAAACAATTTCTCCACATGGGGACACCCCGTTGATTCTGCGGATGATGATAGCCATATCACGGTATTTTATTGCGATGAGCAGTATGTCAACACCCTGGGTCTGAAGTTGGTTGAGGGCAGGTTTTTCTCAAAGGGTCATAAGACGGACAATCTTGCCATCGTATTGAATGAGACTGCCGTCAAAAAACTTGGCTGGGATGATCCAATTGGGAAAAGATACAGGCTGGACACCGTTTTCCATGTGATCGGTGTCATTCAGGACATTCATTTTGAGTCACTGCACAATGCCATTGACCCAATGGGTATGGTCCTTATCCGGCCAGGGACGGAAAGTTTCATAAGCATCAGGATAGCTTCTGACGAAATTGCCAAAACCGTCTCGTTTGTAAATGACGTCTGGGGATCATTTGTAGCCAACCGGCCGATAGATTATACATTTTTGGATAAGGAATTTGCTTCGTGGTATACTACGGATCGAAAGATGGGGATGATTACGGCTGTTCTTTCGGCACTAGCCATTATCCTGTCCTGTCTGGGGATATTGGGATTAATGTTTTATACCATTCTCAGGCGCACCAAGGAGATAGGTATTCGCAAAGTCTTTGGCGCCTCTACATTGGATATACATCTCCTGTTTATTCAGGATACCAGCAAGTGGCTCATGATGGCCTTTGTCCTGGCCATCCCGTTTTCGGTCCTGGCTATGAAAAAGTGGCTGCAGGACTTTGCTTATCGCGCGGAAATAAGCTGGTGGATCTTCGCAATAGCAGGATTGGCAGTATACCTGATCGCTTTGGCCTGCATACTTTTTCAGAGCTACCGGGCCGCACACCAAAACCCCATTGACTCCCTGAGATATGAGTGATCAAGAAGCCTTCTACGGATTACTGATAGGCTATTGAATCGACAGGATTGGCATAGGCTGCCCTGATAGCCTGGAGACTGAAAGTAGTCAGAGCAATGATCATTGTAATGAGAAATGTCACAAGGAAAACAACCCATCCGATCTCGACCCGATAGACAAAATTCCGCAACCACTCATTCATTACCAACCACCCAATGGGTATGGCGAGGATATTTGCGATGATCATCCATTTAATGACATCTTTCGATAATAACATGATTGCACTAAAAGGTGAGGCGCCCAGCACTTTACGAATTGCAATTTCATTCAATCTTGTTTCCGCGATAAATGCCGCCAGACCAAAGAGACCCAGGCAGGCTACAAATATTGAAAGGGATGAAAATACCACAAACAGGCTTTGCATTTTCTTTTCACTTTGGTAGTGCTGGCTTATTCGGTCATCCAGAAAACCGTAGGCAAGCTGCTCCCCCGGATAAACCTTATCCCATGTCTGGCGGATGAATTCGAGAACGCTTTCGGTCTCACCGGATTGCACCCTGACTGATATTCTGTTCAAACCTTCCGGATAAAGGATCAAGACCAGGGGTTCGATTTCCGTGTGTACGGATTTGAAGTTGAAATCTGTCACAACACCCACAATTTTTAATTCGTCCCGGAAGGCGGATAATTTTCTATTGATCGCCTCATCCTCGTTCCAGCCAATTCGTTTTACAGCGGCTTCATTAAGGATAATTACTCCTGCCGTATCAGTGCTCAGATCGCGCGAAAAGCTTCTCCCTGCAATTAAGTTGATGTTGTAGTTTTCAATGAAATCATAACCTACGGTCATGTATTGCATCATGATACCTTCCGTATCATCTATTGTTGAAAAATAGGTGTTACTGAAGAAACGGTCACCCGGAACATCATAGGATCCGGAAACGGACGCAATTTGAGGATTTTGCAATAGCTCATTACGAAAAGCTGCGTAGCCTTTGGGTATCTGTTCTCCGCGAGCCTCAATTAAGACCATGTTCTCCTTATCAAAGCCAAGTGGCGTATTTCCTATGAATTGCATTTGTTTGGATACGGTGAGTACCCCTATGATCAGGATGATGGAAATAATGAACTGTATCACTACCAGATTTCTCCTGAAAGCAGACCTTTTGCTACCCTGGTAAAACTTTTTCTGCAGCACCTGGATTGGTTTGAACCTTGTCAGAAAGAATGCGGGATAAATACCTGAAACGAATCCGACGGCAATGGCAATTATCAGAAAAACAATGAGATGATCTAATTGCATAATAGAATCTAAAGTCATTTCGTCTCCAAACACCTTATTGTAGGTGGGAACGAGAAAGAATACCATGAGGATTGCAATGAAATAGGCAGCAACAGCAAGCAATATGGATTCCATTATGAATTGACTTCTCAGGAGTCTTCTGTTTGCTCCAAAGGTTTTTCTTAAGCCTACTTCCAGCGCACGGTGGTTAGCCCTGGCTGTAGAAAGATTAATGAAGTTCAGACAGGCAATAGCCAGTATGGATAATGCAATCGAGACGAAAATAAATACGGATGATCTGTTACCTCCCGCCTCGATCTCATAATTGGGGCTGGGATCCAGATGAATATCTGTGATGGGAAACAGAACCAGTTTGAGCACATCGTGAATGTCGGTGTCCGGCCCGGTCAGATCTCCGTAATGCACCTCCAGCCTTGATTTAACAAATTTCCGGAGCTTTGTTTCAAGATCGCTTCTGATCGTATTTTCTCTTGCCAATACATAAGTGTAGAGGTAATTGCTTCTCCAATTTTCAAATCGTGTATCCGGGTAGGAAGACATTGATACCAGCATATTGAAATGGATATGCGAGTGCTGCGGTACTTCTTCCAGCAACCCTGTTATTTTGAAATCGGTCCATTTTCCCTGCCACTCCAGTTGCAGGTGACTACCAATGACGTCATCGGTTCCGAAGTATAATTTAGCCCGCTCTCTTGTCAGTACGATCGTCAGCGGGTCGGCAAGCGCCGATTCGGGATTGCCTTCATCCAGCTTGAAATCAAAGATCTTGAAAATGGAATTGTCTGCTGCATATAATTCCTGTCTGTGCGTATTGTTGGATTTATCCTTTACGACAAACCCTCTTCTCCAGATCCGGGTGGCATTCTCTATTTCGGGGAAGTCATCAATTAATCCATCCCTGTACAGATAGGAGGTAATCGGCCATCTGCTAAACGCATTATCCCGGAAAAGCGTCCGTTCAAGCCGGTAGATCCTGTCAGCTTTTTTGTGAAAGTTATCATAACTGAGCTCCCGCTGAACCCAGAAGCTGATTGTGAGACAAAGCGCCATTCCGAGGGCCAGTCCGAAAACATTAATTGAAGAGTATAACCGATTCCTGTTAAAGTTCCTGATGGCCACCTTCAGGTAGTTCAGCATCATGACCGCTTGCTGGGTTATCGGGTTCATGGAATTTGTTTCGATCGGTTCGAATTGATGTTTCCGGGGCTTTTTCATGGAAGCCGTCCTTGATTTTATCATTTCATCACTCATTACTTCCTGCGAACCAAATGACGAAATTGCATTCCTGAGGGCCTCTTCCGGCGTACGCCCTTTTCCTAATTCGTATTCGATATTATCCCTGATGTGATCCTCAATTTCGACTATGTCGCCATCTTCGAAACCGGGATTTTTCCTAAGCTGCGTCAGCCAGTTCCCAATTTCTTTCTCCAGATCGTACACTAAAATGAAGGTTTTAATCCCCAGAGTTGTGCCAACATGGCGTGAACATTCAGCCAGTTTTCTTTTTCCATTATGAGCTCCTTTTTCCCGGATTCGGTAATGGAATAGTATTTTCGCCTTCTGTCGGAATCCGTAATGATCCATTCGGAGGTGATGAAACCATCCCGTTCCAATCGGTGCAATACAGGGTAGAGCATGCCATCCGACCATTCCAACAATCCGCCTGAAAGTTCTTTTACACGTTGTGTGATGTTATAACCGTAATTCTTACCCTCTTTTAAAATGGATAAGATCAGTGGTTTGGTCGATGCTGCCATCAGGCCTTTAGATGCCATAATTACGTTGATTATCTATGTATTTCTTATTCAATATACGTAGATCATCAATGTAAAGTTGCAGGCGATCTCCATTTTTGATTTGATTCCCCTCAAGCGCAGTATTCAGACTTTTTCAATACGCACGACCGTGTCATTCCAGCACATAGAACCGGCAATAGGGTCACCCGTATTCGGTATTATGCTGTTCACATGCGCGCCGTTTGCTTTCCACCACTTATTCCTGATGTCTGACTCAAAGTTTGTATCGTGGACAAAAGATCTTTGGCCTGAAGCATAAAATCCCCATGCCCAGTGGCCTCCGTGATTAGAGATGGAAATGGCATCCGGATGAATTCCCTGGGTTACCCTTGCTTTGGTTATCAAACTTCCTATGGGAGAATTGATTTTTATTAAGCTCCCGTTTTCTACGCCCAGCCGTTCAGCTGTTTTGGTATTGATCCATGCGGGATTTTCATGGAATAATTCGGTCAGCCATTTGCAGTTTTGAGTTCTCGAATGGGTTTGCACATTGGTCTTGAAAGTAGTAAGTATCAGTTCATTGTCGTCCAGTTTATCATGCCCGGGAATCGGCATCCAGCCTGGTATACCTGAAAATCCTTTTTTTCGAAGCTCTTCGGATCTGATGTTGATCTTTCTGCGTTGAACAAATGAGGTGCCGGTATTGTCATCCTGATAAATACCATTTTTCCTCATAAAATCGAATCCACCGGCATCTTTAATTACTGCCGTGTTATTACATGTTTCCCTCACGAATTCCTCTGAGGATGAAAAACCCAGATCCAGATCCAGCCTGGCGGCAAGGTCACAGGCAACATCAACAAAATTTCTGCTTTCTCCCAGGGGTTCCGTTAATGGTTGTCTGATATAGTATTCTGCAATTCCTTTGGGAGCCCGGCCGGTTTCACAGGTCCATCGCTCCAGGTACGTTGTGTCCGGAAGGACCAGATCCGCAAGTTCCGAGGTTTCACTTAAAGCCACATCTATGGCAACCAGGAATGGGATCTTCTTTGTATCCCCGTAGATCCTTGCATTTTGATTGCAATCACCATTTGAGTACACGGGATTGTGGCAATAAACCATGTACAGCTCCGGTTTATCCTTTTCAATATCTATCATATGACAGATCTGGTGGGAAACATTGCCGGCTGTAATCACATATTTACCTTTTTCTCCTTCAAACAGATCTAGTCTGTCTTTTGCCCCATCAGGAAATGGAAATGGATAATCCCATTGGGGGAATTCCATTACAACCTTCTGAGATCCCAGGTTTCCGGAAAGTGCATTTAGCAAATAAATGGCTCTTTGAGTCTGAACACCATTGAAATGCATGAATGCTCCACGCTGAGAAATTGCCACGCTGAATTTCGTAGAACCGAATTCTTTTGCGATCGATATTATTTTATGAGTAGGGACACCGGAGATTTCTTCGGCCCATTGCGGAGTATAGTGTGCCAAATGGTTTTCCAATTCTTCGATTGTCACATTGGCTGACATTTGAAACTCCTCTTTGTTGTATAGTTTATTGCGGACTATGACATTACAGAGGGCCAGTATCACGGCGAGATCGGTACCTGGCTTTACGGGAATCCACTCATTCGATTTGGCAGCGGTGTTTGATAGCCTCACATCAAATGTGACCAACCGTGTTCCATTCTCGATCATCCCGGAGACCCTTCGAACAAATGGCACATGATCAAATCCTGCCTCGAACAGGCTATTCCCAAAATTCAGAATGAATTTTGCCTCGTCGAAAGGGAAGCCGGGCGTTACATCCCCGGAAAGCATCCGGGCTATTCCACCTGCGTTGACACAAATTGAGTTATGATCTCCAATGGAGGCGGTCCCATAGGCGTTCAAGAAGTAATTCCGGATTATTGTATAGTCCGATCCCACCATTCTTCCGTAATGGAACAGAAATTTTTCAGGTGTGCCTTCCTCTCTCAGCGTTCGCAACCCTTTTACTTTCGTCCCTTCAATTTCCCCTCCATCCACAATAAGGCCCAGGGCCTCCTCCCATGATATTTTTTCCCACTTCCCACTCCCTCGCTTACCAATTCTTTTAAGTGGATAAAGTACCCTGTCCGGATGATACACCTGGTTAATACCGGCCTGACCTTTTGCACAAACCTTGCCTTCATTTCTCCGTGAGTTCGGATTCCCGTCGATCTTGACAAGGCGATTGTTTTCCACATACCCGATAATTGCGCATCTGGATACGCATTGCCAGCATGCTGAAGGTAAGGTAATTCTGTCAATCTTTCCATCCGTTTGTACAGGCTCATCAACAGCAGCTTTGGCTAAATTTTCCTTTTGTACAAAAATTACAGACGAGCCTATGGTCGATATTTTTATGAACTCTCTCCTGTCCATTTTTTTAATTGTGAGGGTTGACTATTGTATCCTTAAATAAATCCCGGTTTCCTCCACGATAATATACCTGTGGTCCGGTGCCCTTACCGGGTAGTAATCCCGTCAGTTTTTCCTCATGAATCTTTTTTCGGATCGGGTCGTTTCCGTCCCTCATATCTCCAAATACGCGGGCATCTGTTGGGCACGTGTCAGAGCAGGCGGGTTCCAGGCCGACATCAATTCTCCCCATGCAAAGGTCGCATTTGTCCGACCGTCCTACAGCCCTTGAGGGATAGTCCCTGACATCCGCACTTGGATCGGCGTCCTGGTTAAAATAAATGGCGCCATAAGGACAGGCAGGAATACAGAGTTGTAGTCCTTTACACTTTTCCTTATCGATAAATACCAGTCCGTCACTCCTTTTGATGATTGCTTTGTTTTCACATGCCTTCAAACATGGAGCTTCCTCACAATGGTTACACATTACAGGCAGGAATAATCTTTGAACAGATGGATAAACACCTTCCTCGGCTTCAAGTACCTGCGTTCTGTACTGTCCCAGTGCGACACCATTTTCAGATTTACATGCTACCGAACAGACATTGCAACCGATGCACTTGTCCAGATCAATCAGCATGATCAATCTTTTCTTTCTGTCGGGAAACAGGAGGTATTCTATGGAGTTCAGGAATCGCCAGCAGGCAATCCCGATTAATCCGACAATGGCAAATGCAGCAATTTCCAATATGGATCTTTTCGGATTATTGTCTTTCATGGTTCTGCTATTTAATTGAGAGGTGTGTCCCGCAACCGGTATTATTTTATCTACTGATTTCCGGTGCGTTCAATGGTTCCGCTTCTATATATAAAACTATCACCGGGCCGTTCAGCGGCTATTATCCGGCGTTTGCGAGTGCCGAATTCATCAGCAAATTTTTTGTATTGTTTCTCATTGTCACCGTCATGCATGGGGAATACGATCTTAGGCGATAACTTTTGAATGGTGTACCGCTCTCCCCCGAAGGTATGTGTAAAAACAATATCAAGACTTTTATTCAGACTTTTCAGGTAGTTAATATTCTCTCTGAAAACCTTGTTGTTTCCCCCCTGGCTATGTCCATGGTCTCCGGAATGATAAATAGACAGGCCATCCACATAGACCATAAAGGCTGATTCCGGTATATTGTCAAATGAATGGTGAATATTTTGTATTTCAATTCCGTCCAGTTTTTTCAGCTCCCTTTGGGCTCCGAAGGACAGGTCTGTGTATTCATTATTGGATTCCCACCCGAAAATATATTTTACGTCACTGAAATCCCTCCAGCTGAATATAACAGGATCATAATGGTCCTCATGGGCGTGGGAAATGAAAACATAGGTCTTTTGATCAGACAGCTCATCAGGATTGATAAACCCATTGTGTAACGAAAAATCAGTTGATTTATCCCTCTTTTCCCAATAATCAAAAATCAGGAAATATGACCTGGTTCTTACCGCCCAGCCACTGTGATAGAGATACCAGATTATTGCTTCGCCTTCATCAAGTTCCTGCGATAAGAGTTGATCAACACTTTCATTCTGTGAGTATAGACTTGTAGAAGACAGGATTAAAAAAAGCGAATTTACCAACATGACCATCCTCATAATTTTGCAATGTTTTCGATCTGACCTTCATTCAGTTGTTTTTCCCTGCTGTATCTCCAAGATAGATCAGCAGCCGGTCGAAGATCTCTTCTTCAAAGTCATCCATGGTAATTCCAAAATTGCTTTGAAAAGCTGATGAAAAAGCAACACCATTGCGAACATCGAAGAAGAGTTGCAGAATATCCTCTTTCGACCGGCCCAGACCTTCGGCGTCCAGGATATACCTCATCACCACAAAGAACACCGTATAGTAACCGGTTATATCGGAGCCTTCAGGAAAATCTTCCCAGTTGTGGATGGTGATCGGATTGCCGCCGTTGGGATAAGAGGAGTTTCTGCTGATCCATGCATTCAGGTCATCGGCATTGCTGATAAAATCCCATCCGTCGTCACTGCCGATGTAGATGGCTATTCCCTCCCTGAACCATACATCCGTTCCCAATTCCGGAGTACCTTCGATGAGGTACTCAAATTCATGTGTCAATTCATGTTTAAACAAGTAACTGTACAGGGCGGTATCAAGATCATCTTCCCGTAGCGTAATAAATACGGTACCCCAGAAAGCTGCGGCAAATTGTTCTTCATGATACCTGTTCAAATACAGATTGATCTTTTCATTTTCAGGTGGCAGGAGAAAATCACGGTGATTATTGAATTGAAATGCTGTCAGGATCTCCTCAAATTTCAAATCGAAAAATTCACCTGCCTTGATCTTGGTTTCGGTACTCGCGCCATCGCTATATACAATACACCAGTTTGATGAGACCGGACTTCCGTCATGTGACCAATCATAGCGTGTATAGATGGTCCATGAGCCATCCTCAACCGGATCCGCTTCCGGAGGATCATCCTTACAACTGACGGAGAGCAGGACCAGTATCGCAAGCAGATGCCCGCAGCCCGTATTCGAAGTGGTCATTTCCATATCATTTTAATAATTCGATGGCGTACTCCAATTGCCTGTCTATGCCCAGGGCAATATCAGCTTCCGTTTGCTCCACCCGGATATCGGGAGTTACACCCAGCCATTCCCATGGTAAGCCGTCATAGCGTCGCAGATCCACTGTTCCCACATTAATGGTCTTTCCACTTGGCAGCAAAAATTCAGTTCGAGCATTGGGAGGTTCGCTATTTCCTCCCGCACTCCCGCCTCCTGTTGTATCCCCTACGGCAGTGACCTGCGGAAGCTGCTTCAGGATCTCCGTTGTCAGCTCTCCTGCACTGAATGTAGAGCCATTGATGAGCACAACAACAGGATTTGTATAAGTGAAGGAGCCTTGCGGTTCGAAAGGGGACAGATCAAGTTTTTCTCCAAGCAGGTAGAAGTCCGGTTTTGCCAGTGAACCGGTCATAAACCTGGTGACCACGGCTTCGACATTACCATAATCCCCACCTCTCTTCTGTCGTATGTCCATGATCAGCCCGTCTGTATTCCGTAAATATTCCAATGCTACAGGGAACTCGTTTATCATGTAGTTCTCGTGGAAATCCGACAAAAAAACATATCCTATGTTGTCAGGCAGTATCTCGTATTCAAGGCTTTTACTTTCTGAGATCCTGAGTTCTTTATCAAAGTAACTCCTTACAACAAATGGATTATATCCATGCCGGTCCCTGAAATGTCTTTCCGGATAGAATGGATAAACTTCACCACCACCTTCGGTTTTGTAGTAAACATGTCCGTCTTTCAGGGTGTGCAGCATGTCCCGCAGCACGAGATAGATCTCATCACCGCGGGATGCTTCGGCAAGAGGTCTGTATACCGTATAAACAGAGTCCCAGTCTATTCCCTTAAAGTCGAGATAAGGATACACGTCATTCACTCTATGCCAGGCGGATTCGAAATCCCGGACATTCAGATCCGCCGATGATGGTTTGACCATCAGGTCTTCGCAATTAACCATCAGGAGTCCGGATATCAGGAAGCTTGTTAATTTGAACTTGTTCATAGATCCGGATTAAAAGTCAAAGGTCAGTTGAATTGCGACATTGTCGCTTGCCGATCTAAGCGGATCCCAGGCACTGATATTTGCCCCGCTGAAAAAATACTTTGCACCGATCGAAATTTTTGAATTGGGGCTGTATCGTATCCCCAGGCTGGAAAATAGATCCAATCCTTTGAGCATCGTTAATGGCTTTAGCGGAGATTCGTTTGTCTCCTCATCATCCACCATCCGGATACCCATTGATGCTACGGTTGCATTTAACCTGCTTTCCAGACTAATCCCGGGCGTAACAGGGTACAAAAGTGTTGCTCTGATCCCGGCCGAGAACAGCATGGCAAAAGAGGTTACATATTCAAATCCCGAAATCGCTATTTGCTGCTCATTATTAAAAAGGAAGAAGTCCGTGGAAGGGCCTAAAAAAAGGAACATATCTTTCCGGAATAGGGTAAAGTCGGCTACTGAATATTGAAATCCCTGCCTGGCTCTGACAAGGTAAATATCTGTTTTGACGTTGTGGTTAGCAACATCATCCGAATGCCGGAATGCGAACGACAGGTCATAAAAGTACTTATCATGCGACTTGACCCAGCCCACCTGGAAGTATGGGAGTTTACCTGAGTATTTTTCTTCCGATATGTATTTGTCCTTCACGGAGTAGTTTCCGATACCATATTCCATCGTGATCCCTTCAGGGTAGGCTACACTTTTGTTTTCGTCCCGGATCTGTCCAAAAACCGCTGAAACGGTGAACAGGATGGAAACATTGATGGCGGTAAATGTTAAACACTTCATAAGATTAATTATTGAAATTGCAGAGGGTTCTGATCACGTGATTTGAATTTCACTTCAGTATAATGACTTGGCTCACTGTCAAGCAATGGCGAGACCTTTCCATAAAGGTATTTATCAAAGAATGCCAGTACATATTCGTTTTGAATTTTGATGAAGCGGTTCCCATCAATGGATCCAATGAGCCCGATCAACTTCAGAAATGGCCCCCCTAATGACAGATCCGTGAAATTAAAATGCGTGGCATCCTCAATTTGCAGCATGTAGGCGCGGTTCTCCACCTTGCTATATATGTGATCGCATATTGGCAGACAATCAACACACCAGGGTTCAATGTTTTCCATGAACATAAATGGCTGTCTTATATTTTTTTCCGTAGCGTCGCCAAACATGAATCCCCCAAGATTTATGCCAGCCTTACACCGGGTATCTGAGATGCAAAATTGCGCAGCGGATACACCTCCTTTTGAAAATCCGATTACACCAACATGGGAGAGGTTCAGCATATTTAAAAATGATGGGTCTTCATTGTTAAGCTTCTCCACTTCTCCTAATACAAAGTCAAGATCTTCCGCCCATAAACGGATATCATGAACCTCAAGAGGCATATTTTCATTGAGTAATCTTTGTAATTCCGCTTTCTCTTCCGGACGCTTTGCCACGGTCAGCTTTTCTTTAATTTCATTTACCTCCTCCAGGTTCTCTTCTTCCCACAGGCGATCATAATATTCGTCATCGATTCCGGTGCACCTGATCCCACCATTTCCATCAAAATAGTAGGGAAACCAGTGTGGGTGGCCGATGTTAAATACGACATAGCCATGGCTTGCCAGTTCCTCTAACAGTGCGGTGTTGTAAGACATGATCCCGGATGATGAAAAAAGGATCACGGGGTAAGGTTTTCCTTCCACGCTCACACCGGCATCCTGAATAGCATGTGTTTTTACCGATGAAAAATGACCTAAGACGAATGAGGGTTTCAGACCCCAGGTTTGAGCCCAGCACCGGGTTGCTTCTTGGCTCATGTATGGTTGGAAAGGACTTTTACCATTGACCTTTGCCGGGTACCAGGCCTGTATCGAAACAGATCTGAAGTCACCGGGATCCCCTGTAAAGGGATCAGGGCGATCTTCGTCAATAAAGACAGAGTATCTGGTCCCTATTGCATAGGGCCCCGTTGGGTCCGGCAGTTTAAGTACCGGAAAGAAAATTACCGGCAGGAGTGCTATGGCGAATAGGATAAGAACAGAGACAATCTTAAGGATTGTTAATGCTTTATTAGCCCGGTGCCCGGTTTGATCATGTTTGCGAGGTCCCCGGGCAAACCGGTAAACCGCGGTGATAAAAAGATATCCTGTGATGACATAAACAAGCGTCATGGTCCATAGATATCCTTCCAAGTAGAGATGGAGGGCCATCAAAAACAACGCCAGAACAGGGAAATACTGCGACCAGACAGGGGCTCGTTCCTTTGGCATGATCCGGTACATCAGCGCCAGGAAAATTGCAATAATCAATGATAATTCAAAAAGTTGCATAATTGGATCGATAGTTAAAGACTATTCTTCTTTTAGATTTTTCACCACCTGCATGCCGATTCCCGGAGGCTCCTGGCCGACATACAGGCCCGTCAGCGGTGTATTTTGAACCGGCTGACCCATGCTCAATCCAAAGGGTAAAATGACGAGCAACAAACAAAAAAGCGGCAGATCACTTTTCATGATATTTTAGCGGGTGTAATTAAAATGCTGTTTTGAGCTATCAATCAGATGTTTTCCACATTTCAGGAATATTTTACTTCCTTTATCAAAGGACAAGATTTACTGCGAAAAGCCTGAAGAGATAGGGAAGACTCATCCCGGGAATACCTCAGGCGAATTTTGAATAATTCCTATCCGGTTTCCGCAGCAAGGTTTGTGAGAGCGGGCTATTTCGTAAACCATTTTAGCAAATCATCTGCAGCCTCCGAATAGGCTTGATGTCCTCCCTTTTCCCTGATAAATTTTTCGGAATACTCATTCATTCCATTCGGTGTTTTACTGCGTTGGATAAATTGTTCGAGATTTTCTGAACCGGATTTCTGATGCTCGAAAAATAGAGAGTAGAACATCTCAATCAAATATTGATTGGTGACTGTCACTTCAGCCCCTTTTGATATCGCCCAATCGCCAAGTTCCTTCAGTGTACTGTGAATTGGAGCTATAAATCCTGATAGGGTCCACAGGACATGAAGTTCATTTTCATCATTAATATGAAATGGTTTCCCGATATGATCCATCAATGACGTAACCTCTGGGCTGGAATTGAAAATCGGGATCGGGCAATTATGATTTATAACTGTTGGCAGAGGAATTGCCCTGCAAATTTTACTTGCCGGTGATACTGCCCGGGCTATTCTTGAAAGTCCTAAATACGGAACAAACGAGACTATAGTGTGACTGCTTTTAAAATCTAAATTATTCAGGATCTTTTCAGTGTCGTTAAAACTTAATGAGATGAAAACAATATCAGCGAAATCCAGGACCTCCTGATTGGATTCCAATCGGTTGACATTGGGATAAGTTCGGGTCAGATCGGTTGAAATTTCATTATTTCTGGGAGATAATCCGATTTCAACATTTTCAAGATTTGACGTACAAAACCCTGTCACGACAGCATTTGCAATCCTGCCGACTCCGATGAATCCCAACTTGTTGGTTTCATTTTTCATGGCGTGTAAATATAATATCCAAAGACAGGGACAGGATTTTGCAGGGGAATACCCAAGATCGTGAAAACCTGAAATCAGATTTATTCATGAATTTCAAATGGCCATTGTCTGAACTCCCCGAATCCATTCACAGGCAGCCAATCCTTGCCAGCTCCATAGAGGATGTATTTATTATCAGGGAGTTACTTATTCCATCAATTATTATCCGGATCTGATTTTGGTTTCCCTTAATCACTTCTCCATAAGTCCCGCACAATGGTCCTGAAATTATTTTCACTTTTTCCCCGCAGGGAATAGATTGAGTCAAACAGGAATACCGGATGCCGGAGCTTGTGATTTTTCTCAACGCATCGATTTGCCATTCGGGAATTTTTGATGGTTTTCCATCAAATATCACGAACCTCACCAACCCTTTAATACTCAATACTTTATAATATTCCTTTTCACAGGATCTCAGAAATACATATGACGGAAATATGAGGTTTTCAACAACCTTTTTTCTGTCACTCCATTGCCTTACAACCTTTCTGCTTGGCAGGAATGATTCAATTCCCAGATTATCCAATTCTTTTTGAACCTTCCGCTCATATCTATATCTCGTGTATACTACGTGCCAGCTTTTTTGTGTGAACTGATTACAATCTGTGCCTTTTGTCATTGGAATCTCAAACATGGTTTCAGATCATATTGCCTCTACGCTCGTCATGATGCAGCTACGCCAATAAGATCCCATAAGCCCTCCGATTGCTGGTGCAATTTCCTGTTTACGCTTTGAACGTGAGGGAACAAAATCTTTCCTTAATAGTAACGGGGCGCAAATGTTATTGTTGCAATACACAACAATAATACCAGGACAAACAACGACCTGATCACTTTGTTTCCCTGCCCTGCATGCGGATTGCAGGAGCAGTTTGTAAATTTTATTTTTATATTGGAAACTGGAATGGGTAAGCAGAATACTGACCGGGAAATAATCAAGGATGCTGAGGAACTTTATGATCTGATCAGTGAGCTATCCAGATTGTATAGTTACAGAGATCGTGATGCCAAAGCCTGCATTGATGTTACGCTAACTGAAAGGTTCGCACTGCGCATGTTGATAAAATACGGCCCGATGACCCTGTTTTCACTGGCTAAAAGATTACAATTGGACAAGAGTACCACGAGCAGGGCCGTCGATTCTTTGGTGTTGAAACGATATGTCAGCAGAAGCGCAAACAAAGAGGATATGAGGTCAATTGTACTGGAGGCCACCGCTTCCGGCAATGATCTCTGGATGAAATTATTTAATCAGGAAGCGCAGCATATGGCCGAACTGATCAAAGAATATGATCCCGGGGAGAGGCAGGCGACAAAAAATTTTGTAAAGAATCTTCTGAATTCGCTGACGATGGACATCCTGAATAAAGGGCGGTAATATTGCAGGCCATCCACACGAAGGATAAAGGAGGCATCCTGATAATCCTGACCTCCCGTCCGCTTGCAGCTAAAAGGCCTTTAGGTCACATTTTCCGGCGGAAGGATTTTAATCCTAAAACGTATAGTCAAATGATCTTGTACTCGAGGATACTGCAGATATAATTCCCCATCCTCCGACTATGTTGGTGGATACCTCGACCGGCTCGAAAAAAAATGTTGCGTCGTTTAATACAGTAAAATTTTGGGAAAAAGATTTTAAGTACAGATGGTAATCTCTACTTATGGAATAGAGCACTATCCTAACCCTTGTTTGAAACCCTTCATATCTATGCAACCTGAATTTTACTGAAAATTCGTAAGCCTGACCATTGATCTGGCTATCGTCCCATGAAAGCACGCCTATAGCATCCTGAATGTGAATGTTCATATTTATATCTTCCGTTTCAGCCTCAAGCGGATGATATGCACCATTTTCCCAATAGTAGGCCCCTAACATGTAATAATTTGAGGAAGACCCGGGGTCTGCAAAACTCAGATCGGCGAAAAATTCTACCTCATAATGAAGGGTATCATTATGATAATAGTTATTTCGTCCGGTAACTACCGATGCCATATGGAAGCCTGAAATTTCCACGGGATCAGGTATGATCACAGTTGCGTGAGCTTCGGGCAGTCCCGGGGCATTTACCCTTATTTCGTAAGTATTATTTGTGCCTGGCTTATACTCTGTTTGATAGTAATTCCCCAGATCATTTTCCACGATTGAAGAAATCAAGTCATTATTCTCATAGTAATCCACCACGGCATTGGTGACGGGTACGAAACTGTAATTCTCCGTTCTTGATGTGCTTACGCTTTGGGAAACATTTATCCACAGACCAAAATCGGGTGACATTATACCATTAAGGACCAGTTTGTTTTGATCATCGGTGATATCGACAAACTTCGTTTCTTCGCATGATGGGCTAATGGTAATAAAACCGATGATCAGAGCCAGGTGTGAACAAGCCTTCAATGGAAATTTATATTTGGAACTGATATTCATCATTCAGAAATCTATTCGCAAGCTGAGTGAGGGTATAACTGAAAAAAGTGCCACGTGCTTTTGTTTTCGCTTACCATCATCACTGGGGTCATTATCCCAGTAAATGAGATAGGGATTGAAACGATTGTAGAGGTTGTAAACGGATAAACTCCATGTTGTATCCAGCCTTTTACGCACCTTGTAATAAGATACCGAAATGTCCATTCGATGGTAATCCGGCATCCGGGCGTTATTCCGCTCTTCAAGTACATCGATATAGTCGGTTTGATCGCCGGACGCAACATTCCAATCATATAGCCCAAAGAGTGAAATATATTTTTGTGTCGACAGGGTATACGCCATGCCGGTAGCATAAATCCAGGTAGCACTTACGGAAAGCTTCGGGTTTATTTTATAATTGGCTACTGTATTTAGCTGATGCGTGCGGTCATATTTGTAGGGGAAGGGCTTCCCATTATTCACCTCATTAAATTTTCTGTCGCTTTTGGAGTATGTGTAGGTGATCCATCCGTCAAGATTGTTCCCATTTCTGCTGAGCATTAATTCCATGCCAAGAGATTTTCCAACACCTAACTCGATGTTGTGTTGCCAACTGTTATCCGCGGATAGATAGTCCACACCTTCCCGGTAGGCATAGATCTGATCCAGAAATTTATAATAGCTCTCAAAATTTAATTTGTAGGTGTCATTGAAACGATAATCCAACCCTAATGTGACCTGGTTTGAAAACTGTGGTTTGATGGTGGATGTCACCGGTAGCCACAGGTCGGTTGGCAGTCCCATGCCTGAATGCGTCATCAAATGAAGATATTGGGCCATGCGTGAAAAAGCTCCTTTCAGCACCAATTTGTCTGAGAAGGAATAGCCTGTTGAAACTCTGGGTTCAATTGAGGTGTAATATTTGCCATCAACCAGAAACCCCGAATAGTGGAGCCCGATATTTGTAACCCAGTTATTTCCTATAGCAAAATCATCTTCCAGGAAAGCACGGAACTCTTTGGCGTACACAATATCATTTCTGCTGACTTCATCAATATTTCCCGTAGGTGTGTAATACCTCATCCCATTATCGATAACGTATTCCTCCGTAGTTTTTTCCAGCCTTCCGGGATTGAAAGTGTGATGGAAATACTCCAGTCCGAATTTTATCTTATGTATGGTCGGATAATAGTCAAAATCCAGCTTCACTGATATATCATTGATCCCCGAGTTGTATTTTGAGATCGCGTGGAAGTTTTGATACCGGGCAATTTCTTTTTCCTCGAGATCGATGCCCAATCCGTATTTGCTGTATATGAATGAGAAATTGCTGAAAAGCTTTTTGCTGAATAAATGATTCCATCTCATCAGAAAGGTCCTATTGCCCCACTCAGCGCTGTTGGTTTCCATATCTTGGATTGAAAAGTCTTTGTACGTCTCTTTTTCCTGGAAACGATCATGCCCTGTGTAAAAGCTAAGGAATAACCTGTCTTTATTTATCAGCTTTTGATTCACTTTAGCATTTATATCATAGAAGAAGAACGAGGGGATGTCTCCGTCCTTTTTGGGGGTAAAAAGGTCAATGTAAGTTCGCCGGGCCGTGATCAGAAACGACGACCTTTCCTTGACTAAAGGGCCTTCAAAGGTAAATTTGGAAGCTACAGTCCCAATTGTCACATTCCCATGAAGCCCCTTCATATTTCCTTCCTTCATTCTTACGTCAATCACAGAAGACAGTCGCCCACCATACCGGGCCGGAAAGCCTCCTTTTATAAGGGACAGGTTTTTGATGGCATCAGAATTGAACACAGAGAATAAACCAAAAGCGTGGTTAGAATTATAAATGGGAACCCCATCCAATAAGATCAGATTTTGCTCCGGATTCCCGCCCCTGACCACGATCCCCGAAGACGCCTCCGTACCAAACTGAACGCCAGGAAGATATTCCATCATTTTCATGATATCCACCTCCCCCAGCAACATAGGCATTTGCTCCAGTGACTTCAATGATATTCTGTTTGTGCTGACCCGGGAGCTTTCCAATTGTTCCTCCAGGTTACCGGATGTCACCACTACCTCATCAAGTTCCACTCCGGGAACCAGTTTATAAACTATGGTCGTGTCTTTGTTTAGGGCGATACTTTTTCTCTCTATCGCATAACCTACAAATGATACGTCAAGTACTATTATTCCTTCCGGTATGGTAAGGCTGAAAAAACCATAATTATTCGAAACGGTGCCCATGCCGGAATTAGTCTCCATAATAGTTGCTCCAATCATACGTTCCCCCGTTTCGTCGTCTTCGATGAAGCCGCTTACAGTATATTTCAAAATGCGCGATAAAATGATCAGGTCATCAAAAACTGAAAACCTGACATCGGTATCAGTAAAAAGTCTGTTCAGGATCTGTTCAATGTTTTGATCGGCTAAAAGGAGATTCACTTTTTTATCCAGGGGAATTTTTCCGGGGTCATAGGAGAAATACAATTGATGATCTGAAGTCATCTCTTCAAGAAAGAACTGTATTGTGCCCCTGGTTTGGCTAAGATGAATTTTCCTGCTTAACAAATTATTGTCCAGTTGTCCCGTCACATCATGTGTCAGGAAGACAAGAAGGGATAGAATCAATGTCAGGATCCTTGCATTTCGCCGGTGGTGAATGCACCGGCTTTTTCGTGGGTCGTATGTGCTATTTAGAGCTGCAACTGCCATTTCCTATCCTATTTTTCAATAGATAGTATTTGACACCGGATTGGAGTAGAGCGTGATCAATCCATCCGATCTTTCATAGGAAATATTTAGCGTTTCAGTCAGTATGCTTAAGATATCTTCGATACTCTTATTGTCGTATATGGCAGTCAGCCTTTTGCTTTCCAGCACTTCATCCTCATCAAGCTCAACAGTTAAGCCGAAATGCCGTGAAAGTATTTCGCAAACGTCAGCCAGCGGATCGTCCTGAAATACCAGGACGTTCGTTTTCCAGGCCAGGAGGTTTTTATCAACGTTCTCCCTTTTTAATAGAAGTTTATTGCCAGTAATGAAAGTTCCCTGGTCCCCGGGTTCCAGGATCAGCTGGTTTGATCTGTCCCCTGCCTGGAACATGGCCACACTTCCCGTGACAACCGTTACATTTATTTCCGGGTCATTTTTTACGGCTTTAACATTGAATGATGTTCCGAGAACCTGTATGACCGATTCGCCAGCCGCAATACTGAAAGATTTACCCTTCACTTTTGAGACCTCAAAAAACGCCTCTCCACTCAGGACAACCTCACGTGCTTCGCCCCGGAATTTTGAAGGATAGCGTATCTCACTGTTTCTGTTCAGCCATACGTGAGTATTATCCGGTAAAACAACATCGGTCCTGTCATTTGTAGTCTGGGCACTTATCCAATTGGTTTCAGTCCATTCGTTGCCGTCAATTGTCCTGTAGAAAAGGATTCCCGCGGCAATCAGGATTGCAATGGTTGCGGCAACCTTTGCCATAAGCCCAAATGAGAAATTAATATGACGACCGGCTTCTTCTTCATTATCAATTGAAGATTGAATATTACGCCAGGCTTTTTCCGGATTGACGGTGATGCCCTCAAAATCCTCCTTTGAGTTTTCCCAGATTAACTTTATCCGGTTGAAATAGTCATTGTTTTCTGTGGAGGAGTCTTTCCACTTCTCAACCTCAATCCTTGCTCCGGGCTGTAATTCATCATTGAGATAGTCAATTATGGTTTCATCTTTCATGACCAGCGGAATTCATGCACTTCTCCTTTTATGACAAGAAATCTAAAGAATTGCTTAATAAAAACATCAAATATGGAGATAACAAAAATGCCCGGGAGAGAATTGCATTATTATCGCGCTTTGGGCTGATCCTTCTCCACCCAAAGCGACAGATCTGCTTCTCAACCAGGCCAATCATATATTTCTCCTACAATTTCGATTAGTCTGTCTATGAAATCACCTTCCTCGTCGGAGTTCATCATCACTACAAGTCCGTCACCTGAAGATTCATGCGCATAAAATCTGGACCGGAAACCCTTTGTGTGACCCCCATGTGCAAAGTACTTTTCTCCGCTGACCAGGTGAGTACTGTACCCCAATGCATAGCCCGTAATATTTGAAAATTGATGAACCGGCTCAATCATCATTTTCGCATTTTCCTGTGAGATGAGCAGGTTAGAACTTCCGGGTATTGTTTTTTGTATTTCAATTGCAAATCTTGCCAGGTCCTCCGGCGTACTCCATAAACCACTCGGCCCCATTACCGGATAGATGTAGCCTCCGCCGGACACCTTGGTACCATCCCCCCAGTATCCCGTGGCGCACCTGTATTGCGTATTTGGAGGGTGTCCGACAAAGATCAGGCTATTTGTCATACCCAGGGGATGCAAAATATTTTCATCCATCAATTCGGGGAATGGTTTTCCCAGTATGTCGGTGAGTCCCAGTTGAATGATACCATATCCGATGTTAGAGTAATTATAGTTTGTTCCGGGTACGGTAAGAACGGAAACCGGGTCAGTAGTGGCGGGCAGTTCCCCATTCAGGATATTTAACAATGTGGGGATGGAATACCGCGGATCAAATCCGTTCCCGTTATCAACGGACATCCCCGACATATGACTTAGTAATCCCCTCAAAGTAACTTTATGCGCTACAGTAAGCTCGTTTTCAGGGATTTTCCATGAAACCAGGTAGTTGTTGAAATCATCATCAAGGGACAGTATCCCTTCCTCAACATAACCAAGGGCAAGGACAGAGGTAAACGATTTGGTGATGGATGCGGCATGAAAGACGGTTTGAGTGGTAATTGGTTCCATTGTTTCTTTGTCCGAAACACCGAAGGCCATCAATGTGTCAATTTTGAAATCATCGATAATGGCAATGCTTACACCCGGGATATCCTTGTGTTCCATTACTGCCGGTATATCACTTAAACTTTCGAAAACCGGTGGTGCCACACTGTCAGGAGTAACCGGCTTATCTGTGGAACAGTTTGTGAAAAACAGTGAGGTTAGAATGTAAAGGGAGGACAGGTAGAGGATCTTTTTCATAAGCTTAACAGGTAAGAAGTTGATTACCGATATTTCTCGGCTTCCCTTTTGATGAAATGATATATTAATCCTTCTCGTTGGACTATGTCATTTTCACCATTGGAGAAAACGAGAATTCCTATTTTATCTTCTTTGTGAAATTCCGACTGGGTTTTCGTACCAACCATACTACCGCTGTGTTCGTACCAGCCCTCGCCGGGCATCTTCCAGATCAGGCCCACCTCATTATCCTCATAATGACGGGTGAGCATGTCATTGACCGAGCTTTCTTCCAATATCCGTGTCCCATTGAATACTCCGCCGTTCATCATCGCAATGATGAAGTGGGAAAAGTCCTGTATTGAACTTCTCAGACAGGCGGAGGGATAATATCTGTACGTAAAATGGCCAAACGGATCCACATTGTTTTCGTAGGGCATTGCCACTTTATCAACGTCCAGATCACTCAACCTGAAACTCGTATGGGTCATGTCAAGCGGTTCAAAGATGTTTGTCATGCAGTAGTCCTTGAAATTTATACCGGTTACTTCCTCAACGAGATAGGCCAGGAGTGCCACTCCAAAATTGGAATACACATAGCCCTCTCCGGGCGCCAGATCACTCCATATTGATGGATTGTAATCCGACCCATCCGGTAGCATAAATTCTCTGATCCACGGAAAGAATGGAGGCGCATCATCCTCAAAATAGGTCTCGTAAAAGCTTGACTGGATACTTACAGGATATCCAAGTCCCGAGCGATGGGCCAAAACCATCCGGGTGGTGATTACGGCATCAGGGTATTGCGGATGTATGACAGCAAAAGGTAAATAGCGGCTAATATCCTCATCAATATCAATCAGTCCGTTTTCATACAGTTGCATCACTGCCACTCCGGTGACGGGTTTGGAAATGGATGCAAGCAGGTAGCTTGTTTCGTTGTCTGCATGGATACTCGACTCTCTGTTGGCAAATCCATAGGCATACTCCCATACGATCCGATCATTCCTGATAATGCAGGCGGCTACTGATGGCACCTCACCCGCGTCAACGGCATTCCGGATCAATGTTTCCGGGTCTGGCATTGAGACATTATCCTCTGAACAGGAGACTGCCCAAAAAAGCATTGCCACCGCCAGAAGATTAGATATCCGTAAATGAGGCTTTTTCATTTTTAAATACTATTTGAATGTCAACGGCAATTGATATCCAAGCATAATCTGTATGCTTCGCCGCTTTATTTCATCACCCGGAACCGTGTCCGGCCCGGGAATAACAAATTCACCCACTTTCAGGTCGACTACACCACCCTTATTGATGTTGATCATTCCCAAAGTATAACGACCTTCCAGGAATGCGGACCCCTTCCACACCGGAGCACGGATCCCTGCTCCGAATACACTCCCATAGTCCGTCTCTTTCAGGATTTTGCCCAGATCACCTTTCATGCGGGTACCCGCCTGATCCATCTCCAGATCCGCATCCAATAAGAAGCTCATGAATCCTCCTGCCAACAGGTAAGGTCTGATCTGTTCCCCAATTCCCAATTTGATGATCAGAGGTAATTCAAAGATAGAAGTAGTCAAATCCAGTTCCGGGTCACCTGGTTTTGAGAACACACTCCTGTTCACAACGTAAGTGGGCTCCACCTGTACAGACCAGTAGCTCCCAAGATCCGCTCCAAGCAAGCCACCCACACTAAATGCAGTTCCGGGTTGAACATCATGGTCATTTTCAGTGGCATCCTCAAATACAATTTTCAGATCCGAACTATTCAGTCCGCCTAAAACGCCGACATAACTTTTCTGTGCCTGGCTGGGGGAGATGAACAAAATCACAATTCCGACCAGTAATCCGCGAAGTATCTGCATCATTTTTTTGCTCTTTATAACTGTTTCAGGACTTGATTCAGCCCTTTCATATCAATGACAAGAATTCTGTGGAATTGCTTAATCCTGATCTCTGTTAGTTCGGCATTGGTATCCCCCCAGTGCTCAACAATTGCGCCTGATTTAGCAGATTGGTGACTAATTCATAGAGAAATTCATGATTTCATTATAATTGTTGTATATTACAACTGTTTTAAATAACAACAATAATATGGATGCTGAACAGATCAGGGATTTTCGATCCATTTTGAGGGCGTTCGAGCGCGAAGTATACCTCCAGGTCAATTCCAGCTTATGTAGTGGTGTGACCGTGGCTCAGTGTCATGCATTGCTCGAAATAGAGCATCTCAATGAATCAACTATCGGGGACCTGGCGAGGGTCACCTCTCTTGACAAGAGCACGGTAAGCCGGACAGTGGATGGTTTGGTGAATATCGGTCTTGTAGACCGGTCCATCCCCGCTACTAACAGGAGGACTTCCCTGATAAAGCTAACCGGACAGGGGAAAGAGGTCTGTAGCCAGATAAATGAAAAGAACGACTGGTTTTTCAGTGAGACATTATCAGGATTTAAAAAAGTTGAGGTGGAGTCCTTTTTGAAAATATTTGAAAAGATCACGAAAAAGATGAAGGTGGTCAACAAGTCTTTAAAGGAAAAAAACGAAATAAAATGATGGAAAGTAAAAATTATTTTGATCAGGTAGCCAGGGACTGGGATGAAATGAGAATGGGATTTTTTTCGGATGATCTCCGGAAAAAAGCAATTGAGAGAGCCGCTGTGTCCAAGGATGAAACTGCGATTGACGCGGGTGCCGGCTCCGGGTTCATGACTGAAGCCTTGCTGAAGGAAGAACTACGGGTGATTGCCATAGACGAGAGTCTGGAAATGCTGGAGGTGTTGAAGTCGAAATTTGGTGAGAAAATTACCATTATAGAAGGAGGGGCGGAGCATCTTCCCGTGGAGGATAATGCAGTGGATCACGTTTTTGCAAACATGCTTTTGCATCATGTGGAAAACCCGGGTATTGCCATCCGGGAATTTTACAGGGTTCTGAAACCTTCGGGTAAATTGATAATCACGGATCTGGACAAACATGACAGGGAATTTCTGGCTGTCGAGCAGCATGATCGATGGTTAGGTTTTGAAAGGGGGAAGGTGATACAATGGCTGGAAAAAGCCGGATTCAATGAAATTGAAATTGACAGCGCGGATGAAAAATGTTGTGCATCTTCGGAATGCAGTGACGCCAAAGCGGAACTAAGCATCTTCATGGCGTATGGATCAAAAGATCAACAGCAAAGCAGAAGTGATGGTCCTGAGTGAATTGTTGAAAAAGTATATTGAATCCGGGGAAACGCTTATCGTTCCCGATGCTTTTGACCCGCTTAGTGCGCGGTTGATCGAGATGGCTGGTTTTAAAGCGGTACAATGTTCAGGGTTAAGTATTTCAATCTCGTCGTGTTGTGAAAAAGAGTCGGAGATAACTTTTGAAGACAACCTCTCCATGACAAAAAAGATTGTAGATGCGGTAAATATTCCTGTGATGGCGGATGGAGAGGACGGTTTCGGCGGATCGGAGGATGTTTATGCGACGGTTCAGAAATTCATGCAGGCGGGTGTTTCCGGCATAAATATAGAAGATCAGATCCTGTCCGGGCCGGATGAGGGTGGAGTGATCGATCTGGAGCTTATGAGTGACAAAATCAAGTCTGCAAGACAGGCAGCCACTGATTACGGGGACAGGCATTTCATAGTCAATGCCAGAACTGACGTTATGAATACCATTACGGATAGACCGGAGGCTGTCGGTGCCGCCATAGAAAGGGCCAACCGGCTACTTGATAGCGGAGCAAATATGGCCTTCATCACGTATGTGAATACCGTTGAAGAACTCGGGAAATTGTCTGCAGCAGTGCGCGGACCTCTAAGTATTTCGGCCGGAGTACCATATACTTCACCCGAATACACTATCCGGGATTGCAGGGAATTGGGCATCAGCAGGGTCAGTCTGCCTACGGCCCTGATCTTTAGCGCGATCGGGGGGATGCAAAAAACACTGATGGAATTGTGGGATAAAGATGATCTGACGGACTTGATGGATCAGGACGTATTTTGTTCACATGATGATTTATTGCAGATCCTGTCCCGTGGCATCAGGTGAGGCCCGGAAATAAACAACGGCTCCTTTTTGGCAGCAATTCCATGCGCTTGTAACAGGGATAGTTGCTCCTGATCCTCAGTAGCCGGAAACGCTGGATCAGGCATCTCCGGCTCTGGCTTTGAGGATCTGGATAATTCACGTATTTCCTGCTATAGGAGTTTTTATCCCTTTCTTTCATGACAAATAATTTTGGAAACAGCCTAAAAGAACATCAGTTCGATATGACAATTCCAATGGAATTTCTTAAAAACAGCATAAACCCTGTTTCAAAGGCTTCCAGGGATTGGAATGAGCGGAAGAAAGCCGTGGGATCTTTCAATGGTAGACTCCGCGGGCCATTCACCTCCCGCAAATCACTACGAATGACCCTCTGAGAAAGGATGAGGTAGGTTTTGCTGTTTTTTATGTCGAACTGACGTTGAAAGAGGTGAAATCAGATTGTCCGGGCACAGTACTGATTACGGCATGAAGCGTTGAGCAGGATTGACTTACTTAACGTGAGTTCCGCTTAAGGAATACAAGATTTGTGTCCCAAACCTCAATAAAAACAGTCTTTTCGACGAAGGAGGTGCTCGACAGAGAAATCTTTCCAGATTATAGTATGCTTGAAATAATGATTTGAAACTTATGAAAGTGAAAAGATATCTCACTTTATTCGATATGACCGTTTTTTTGAGGTTGTTATCTCGAACTCACGTTACTTATCTTGAAAGGACCATTTTTCTGACATCACGAAAGCCATCAACCTCAATGGTTACAAAGTAAAGTCCATTCGGATAATCGCCGGCATCCAGATCCAGTGTGTAGAAGCCTCCTGAAGAATGCCTTCTCTCAAAAGAACCAAGGATTTGACCATTCATATTATGAATGCGGATGACCACCTGACCTTCCCGGGGAATTCGATACCCTATGGAAGTATAAGCGCTAAACGGATTAGGGAAATTCTGGTATAGTGCATAATCAGCCTGGGGTCTATACTCATCCAATGAGGTGATCAATCCGGCTTCATACATTGCCAAATGATCTCTCATGTAGTCAGGGCGAAGATTGTTGAACTCCTTTATTGACTCCAGGGAGTTGGCCCATTCGTTATCAAGATCCCGGATAAATGGCCAACGCTCTTTGTATTCCTGCATGTACGGCCGGATCTCTGCTGCCATTTCTTCCAGCAATTGATTCATGGAATCCGGGTGGAACTCATGGTCCATTCGATAATCAAACATTTCAATAAACGAGTCTTTGAATTCTTCATTATCATGGATCCTTGCCAGAACCGGGTGCGGCCCGTATTTACCGAATCCCGGGATATCAACTCCAACAATGGCAGCTTTCAACATGTTTAACTGCGGGCCTAATGTTTCAAATCCGGGACCTAATCCGGTGGCTACTCCAAATCCCGTTTCCATATCATACTGTATCCACCTCCATTTTCCTTCAATGGTCCGTTCCCGCCAGCTGGCATCATTGTTATTGGGCCAGTCCCACTTGCCGACATATATGCAGTGCACCAGGTAAGAAATGAAGTTGTCAACATCGATCCGGGTTTTGATATAATCATAATTTTCCGGCAATTTCATGTCGTGAGTATTTATATAATTGATCATACCAAGCCAGTGGACATTGTCACCCTCATCTACCCCGGGGTAAGGCTGTCCGTTACTTGAAGAATGAATCAGTATGTCAACACCCGGGTTATCCCGGTCAATTTCATAGTGATATTGATAGTACCATGAATTCTTGTTCGCCTCCCGAAGTCCATGCAATCCCCAATACTCACCATTGATGAACACTACAGCCGGTTGATATGCCTGTATGTCCAGATCGCCTTTGGCCATCAACCTGTGTGCATATGCGTCATTAAACAATGAACCGGTGATCAGACTTCCCCATGCTCTGATTATGAATCTTTTATACTCCGCGAGGTCCCGGGCCTTTGAAGGGTCGTTTTTGAAAATTGGATAGTTGATCCGGTTCTTTCCGTATTCACTCCGCGCTATTACATGCAGACCTTTTTGAGGGCTTGCCGGCGAGGTACCGCCCTGAATGCTAATGCCGACATCCTGACCAAATCCTAAATTACCCCCGGGTTCGAAAAACTCAATATGTGCCGGTTTTTCCCAGTCACGGAAGTAGTTACCACTTCCGCTGTTGCCGGGAATGTGGTATACCCCAGGCACATAGATGCCGGTGTTATTGTCAAACAGATGTTTGTAATCCGAAACAATTGAAATCACAGGTAAGGTGGAATACCTGTTTTCCATGTCCGGATCGACAAAAAATGTGCTGGTCACAGTTGTACTGGGTTCGTATCCATCCCTGAAGGATTTGGCCCTGATCACATTGGCTTTGAACACCTCTCCGCCCGGCGGAACCCAGTCCGGCAGCCAGAGATACGGGTCCCTGTTGGTCCGGATCATTGAGAAGACATTAGCTTCATCTGACCGGGATTTTAATGAAATGGGAGCGGAATAAACAGGGGAAGAAACTGTGGGATCATTTCCGTTGATGGTATACCGGATAGTGGCCAAAGTGTCATCAGTAGTGATCTCCAAAACCTGATTTTCGGTATAGAATCCAGCAGGCAATGAGAACTGCGGCTCAGCCGCTCTTAGAAATGATGTTGAACTATTTGCTCCGCCCGGAGTAGGGGTTTCAAGAAAATCCCACGCCGGTCCCCCATCGGGCTGGCGGCCAAAAGAAATATCCGTAACCTGATTTTCATAGACGATAGAGTCAATTAATGAAGTGTCGGCATCGAACAGCCCGATTGCTTCGCCACTTTTGGATAGTCTGAAATTGGCGTGATGATCCACCATTGTCACATCATTTCCATCCGCCCAAAAGATCAGGTATCTTCCTGCATCAATCTGAGTTCCTTCCGGAATTTGCCATTTTCCGGGATTATTTAAATCGTCGGTCAAAAACCAGTGGCTCAGATCAATGCGTTCGGCTGAAGGATTGAAGATCTCCAGCCAGTCGGAGTGGGCACCAAAATCCGGATCAGGTGCGGATGATGAATTTGAGGCCATAAACTCATTTATTACTACTTCTGATGACTGAGAATAAACCGGCCGGAAAAACGCAACGAACAGTATAAAGTATAACGAGACCTTCATATCAGGGGAATGCCAGATTAAGTTCTTTCATTATAAGACAAAATTTCTTCAGAAACACCTTAAGCAGGAAAGCAAGATACAAGGTACTGTAATGAAACCGGGTGCGCTAATTCACCAAACACCTGTGAGCATTACATTTCGCAACTATCTGTGGGTGCAAATTGTGTATCCGAAGGGCGTCGGCCTCAATGAAAAATTTGAAATAATGCTATATGGGGAGGTTGTCCCACTTCGTTTCGAGATATGCCCTGATCTTTTTGATGGCTATGGCAATTTGGCTTTGTACGGTCTTTTTTGAAATGCCCAGGTGCCCGGCAATTTCATTGTTGGTCAACCCTGAATTTCTCGACAGACTAAATATGATCTTACACCTGGGGGGGAGTAATTCAATGGCCTCCCGGATCGCACTTCTTATTTCCTTTAATGACATTTCGTCTTCACCCGTATGCTGCAGGGGTTTGCGATCAATGCCATCCAGATCCTCGAAACGAATTCTGGCGTACTTGCTTTTCAGATAGTTGATAGATCTGTTTTTCACAGAAGTGAACAAATATCCTTCAACCGACTTCCTGAGCGCTATCTTATGCCTGTTCTTCCAGATCTCGATAAAGACATCCTGAACGATCTCCTCCGCGACACTTTTGATCCTTACCATTTTTACCGAATGAATGACCAGATCAGCGTAGTAAACATCGAAAAGATGTTTTAATGCACTTTGATCTCCCTGACGGAGCTTGTCAGTAATTGAATTGTCAGCCTCGTGCATGCAATGAGTTTACAAACCTTTTCCTGCGTTCCGAACTATCAGGATTTGCCCAATTTAATGGATTCTCACTATTATACGGTGCAAATCAGGATCAACTCCGTAATCCGGTATTTTCCACGGAAGGCTACATTTTTAGGGAAGGCTACAGATGCATATAGTTATTTATCCAACAAAGTTTTCAAATCGTCGAATAAATTTTTACCTAGCGATTCGTGGTAATCGGAAAGTAGAATATTATCTGTTATTGTTTGAAGACAATTTTTAGTATCGCTAATACTTTCTCCCAATTCCACCTGATATTTGCAATATTTTAACGGAGAATGTTTACCTGAATAGAATAGAAGGATATCTATGACTTGGTTACGCTGTGGAACTTCCACCATGAATTTTCTTGAAGATTGTCTACCATATGGAAATGTTTGAAATTCTCCCTTGTATTCTATACCGGACGGGTATTCTGTTAATCTGCAATCTTCCGGAAATCTCACTTTAAATTCAAAGTTTTCTTCATTTGGAAGCGAACTGTTATTAAGAAAATGTACTCGGAATTCTAATCTATAATTCCCCTTTAATACGAATGCTTTTTGCAAGGAGATATACCCCTGGATAATTGGATATTGTATTTGTTTTATTAGAGCTTCAACAAGCCAATGTGGTGCCGGTCTGTTTTGTCCATCTAATCGAATCCAATATTTACCATCAAATTGATGAGGTTTTCCCCAGCTTTCTTGTATTTCGAATACATACAAGTATGACTTTTCATTCCTTAGAGGACAGACTCTAATTCCAGTGGGCATTCGTGATATTTTATCTGTTACGATATTCACTAACTGGTCTTTTTTGAAATCTTTCTTTAAATATGTAAGTTGTCCTTGACACACTTTCCTTGCATCTTCCACTTTTACCTCCTTCGGTGCACCCCAAATTATTATTCCCCCCTCCGTGTTGAGAAATGAACATATTGATTCCTTGCACTTGATAATGCCCTTATCAAGTTTTTCGCCGGATCCAGATTTAAATTCAATGGTTGCACTTTCGGTTTGCTCCTTTTCAAAAAACTTTTTTAAGTCCGAGATCTTTAAATCATCAATATCCTTGTTAAAGTATTTCTGGCAATAGTTAACCATTGTTTGTGATTGAATAATTTACAATTGCTCTATTCTCACAGGCTCGCCTTTGATCCCAACTGTGGTCCACACAATTAGTTATAAATTCACTTCGTCGTCCTTGTACATTCCTCTGATATTACATCCTTCACATAAGATGTTTCTATGTCACCAGGTTCTAAATCCAAATCTATTTGAACAAGATCTAATCCCATTCGCCTTCAAATGGTGAACAATGGAAAAAACTCTGACATTCAATAAATTTACATTTATAAATGGGCTTTTCCTTAACCAAATAAAGGGAAGATGATTTTTTCTAACCTGCCGACGTGAATATTGGTAACGTTGTGTAGGTATTCCTGAGATAGACCTCTCTCCTCCCACAATTGCTTTATTAGCGCAGCGATTTCCCTGATAAGATTCTCATTTCGGAATTGGCCACCCATGGTGTGACGGAATTCGATTCCAGCAGTTTTCACCTTCACCAATATGGACCGATGGCTTGCCCAAATCATCATCTCCAAACAGAAAGCAGATCCCTGTATATCCTACCAATTCTCGGTTGGTAGCTTTTTCCATGCTGGTCCTTGGAAACAGTATAACCTTAATTAACCGATTGGTGATTTCCGCTTCTCTGATCCCAGTCGGGGAACCATCCGGAAGAAAGATTTGTATGGTTTGCTGTTTAATCAACTGAAAGACTTAATATGCTTTTACGATTTCTAATGCACTTAATACACTATGATATAATTCCCTTGGTAAATTTTGAAATTCCAGTATGATACTATTTTCTAAGAGTTCATCTCTATTTTCCATTTTTCTATTTGGATCTTGGTCCTCTTGCATTTGAGAATGGGTTTGGAGATCAATATCTTTTGAAAGGTTCTTTCTTAATTCCGAACCACCAAGATTTTTGTTTGTCGCTAGAACCAATAATTGAAGTAAAATCCTAATGTGATCAATGCTGCCCCAATTGGAATTTTTGAAACAGCGCATAATAATATTTTTGCAAAGGATATATCGGAAATAAAGAATTCGTATCTGTCGGGGAGTCGCAGTTGAAAGAGCCGAAATAGCTTGGTCTATTAAACCTTTTTCAATGTTACTTATTTCGTGTAATTCGTCAATTGTCTGGTTCTGGTCTATTGGTTTTTGATCCGATTGTTCTTCAGATAGATCATTCTCAATTTCAGGTCTTTTTGGTAACGGGGGATCGTTTGAGGGCGTTTCGTTCTTGACCTTATTATTTTCCCCCGTAACATATTCGACTAAATCGAAATCTTTGAAAAGCTGTGTCTCAAAATCATTACCAGTATTTTCAATTCTTTTTCCTATTACACTATTTAAAATTTCGATTCTCTCGAATTGATTCAGAATCGGAAGTTTTAGGCCAGCAATGAACAGTTTATCGAAATACTCCGTAGTGAGTATTTCTAACAAATGGGAACTTTTAATTCTAGAATATTTTGTTTTGATAGCACGTTTAAGAATCCTTTCATCTACAGCCATAACAACAACAATCCTTTTAGAAATACTATCATCTTCTAACATTACTCGTAATGCATCTACAATTTCGATAATCCTATTTTCTTTGCATCGGTCTATGTCATCAACAAAAAGGACAATTCTTTTACTTACCTCAATGTCCTTGCTATTTGCCGTCTTTTTTTCATTTATCCATACTTTGAGCAAGGTTTTAAGTTCCTTTTCTATCTCCGCTT
Organism: Cyclobacteriaceae bacterium; assembly: GCA_028278225.1. Taxonomy (GTDB): domain Bacteria; phylum Bacteroidota; class Bacteroidia; order Cytophagales; family Cyclobacteriaceae; genus JANQEU01. The sequence continues at coordinate 9,682 of JANQEU010000055.1, read as the reverse complement.
GAATTCCCAACAAATTTGATAAACTGAACCGGGTAGAGTATTTCCTTATCATAAATTTTGCTCTGGTCCAATTTTTCCTCAATCCTTGATATAGGGTTGGGATAAAAGCAAGGATAGGTATGAGATTATAGATCGATCTCTCAATGTCCTTTACTGCGAAAACAGTGCTGATAATTGATGTAATTATCCCGACTAGCAATAATAGCAGATCCCATTTTCCATCTCTTACCCAATTTAGTTTTAGGGTTTTCCAAAACCTGTGAATCCAGTTGCCTGAATAATAACCATCGGCCATGCATTCATATAAATATGCCCAGGCAGCTGATGTATCCTGATATTTCCAGGCATGGAAATCGACACGATAGAATTGTTTTCTCTTTTCTAAATTTTCCCAAACCTTTTCAAAAAGGAACGTTTTTCCTCGACCCCATTGACCAAAAATTCCAATCATCGTGCCTTTTTCCGGTTTCAAGTGTTTTATCAATTCCTCTATCTCGGATGCCATCTCTTTGACGCCAATTACCGCATCAATCTCGTTTCTATCTCTTAGTGCAACATTTGAAATTTTAACAGGTTGGATTTTTTCTTCTGCTGATTCTTCAGGGATTTTTAATTCATTACCTTTTTTGAGAGACTCTCTATACTCCTGGATCTGAGCTAATCTATTATTGAACTCAGCGTCATAAATCAATATCTCAGATAGTCCAACCGCCACAGCTTTTTCATTGAAAGTTTTCCAATATTTATCCAAGAACTGAGCAGCCACCTCAAACGAGTTCTCCACTGCTAGTGTGACACTATATTTGAACTTGGAAATCTGAGAAAATTTGGAACCATAATCAGCTTTAAGTATGTCCCTGACTTGTTCCAAAAAATCTATAACTCTTGCGGAGGTTTCTGGATCCATTATTACATCGAAACTGACTCCAACATGATTCTCATAAGGCCAAAAGACTAATCCCACAGCTCTTGTTCTGTTTTGACCTCCTGAAAGCTTATACAAACCCACAAACGCATAATTTTCATTTCCTTGAAACCAAAACCCTTCATTCAATCGGTTTTTTACATTTCTTCTTCTCAACCAAAAAGTAAATTCTGAATGGCTGTTTCGGTAGTTCAGAAGGAATGTTAGGACTTGTTCGTGAAGTGGGCCTTCTTGTTGATTTCGTTCTACATTTCTGTGATATTGCCCAAGTCTATGTTCAGTAGCCTTTTGAATCTGCTCAATTTGTTTATCCCCAATTCCATCATAATTCCTTAGAGTAATGTATCCATTATAGTTATTCTCTTTCACAGGTTGTACAATTTCAAACCGATTGAGTAGAGGGTCATCTGGATTAAGCTTTAACTCCTTGGCATATCGTACTTCTATTCCTGTTATATCTTTTTCAACAGCACTGCGGAATTTTCTGAACTCCTGAGGGTCGTTCCCATTAATTGTGTAGTATACTTCTGGTTCCATTCTATGAGTGGCTATTTCATATTCCTATCTTTCTGAATCTAAATTGAACCATGGTCTACCTAGACCAATGGCTAAATCCTCGATGTAAAACCTCTTGGCAAAATTTGTTTCCTCGATGTAGCTAACATGCAAATGGTTCTTTACGAATTTCAGTCCATCTACTGGATGGTTTTTCTGTATGATATGTTCAATTCCAGATCTCAGCTGGCAACTTGTAGTAGGCTTATATAGCTTCAGCTTGTACCTTTCCCATTTTGTACTTTGAGTACCAAGCTTCAAATGCAAGCCAAGTCTTGTCTTAAATTTTGTGGTTTTTCCGACGTAAAGAAGAATTCTGGTAGAGTCATATACCCAGTCCCACTCACAATGGAAAATCTTGCGCTGATCTCCATCTCTCTTTGGTCCTTTGATCGATACTTCTCTATGTAGATTTTCTAAATCAATGGAAGTGTGAATTAACCAAAATCCATAAATCACAGGAATGTCATCAACCCAATACCAATTACATGACTTGTTCATGATGCTTTCCTTCAAAGGCCTCATTTTCTTTGAATCGAATAGAATGGTGACCCTTGATTTTAATTCATTTACATCCATAGCTTACCTATTGTTCAATCACCTCCTTCATCACACTCTCCATTAACTGCTCTCCTGTTTCCTGGCTGGTTTTGATTTGTTGTTTCAGTTCATCACAAGTAGCTCATCATTTGATTTATTATCTTGATTATCCGACCGTCTGTGAAGGATACCTCCCGCATGATTTGGCGCTTCAAGTCCCATCCGGCAGAAAGTACAGCAGGTGTAATGTACTTATCGCATATATCTGTTTCTAAGAGGTCTTTCTTGGGCACCTTCAATCAGTTAAGAGTGTAGTTTCAAGTTAAGAAAAAAATATCAGTGTTTACGTACTACTGAAAGAGAAAGGAGAACGTATCCAAAATGTCAGAAAAACTAGAATTGAAGGAGAAATATAAAATAATGTGAAGCGTAAGATCCTGAGTTCGATATTTCCAGAAAAGCTGATTTTTGATGGAGAAAAGTATCGAACACTAAAATTGAACCCAACTTTCGACTTGCTTTCGTTGAGAATCAGTGACTTGGTGGTGAGAAAATGAAAAAGGTCCAAGAAGATCTTCGACCAGTTCACTTAGGCTCTCCTTCTTGGACTCCCTTCGCTCTGCTCAGGGTAAACTTCTTGCCCAAGAAATGTCGTGAAACAAAAAACCCGACGATGTCGGGTTTCATTTCAAAGCTCCCCTTCTTGGACTCCCTTCACTCTGCTCAGGGTAAACTTCTCGCCCAAGCAAAGCAATAAAACGACAAAAGCCCAGCTAAGCCGGGCTTTCATCGTTTTGCTCCCCTTCTTGGACTCCCTTCGCTCCGCTCAGGGTAAACTTCTCGTCCAAGAAATGTCCTGAAAACAAAAAAACCCGACGATGTCGGGTTTCATTTCATGGCTCCCCTTCTTGGACTCGAACCAAGGACCTACTGATTAACAGTCAGCCGCTCTAACCAGCTGAGCTAAAGGGGACTATGCAATACATGACCAATTTGTTCAGGATGGTCATTCCCGTGGCTGATTAACAGTCAGCCGCTCCCCGCCCGGATGACCCCGTTCGGACGGGTAACCAACTGAGCTAAAGGGGAATAAATTCTCCTTTCCTTGAAAAGAAGGACGCAAATCTAAGGTGGTGCAAAATATTTTCCAATAACCACTCCATAATCTTGACCTTGTTTTTCCAATTAATTCAAAATACTGGAATTCACCCCGCCTTAAGGTCTATTTCCAATCTGACTTAGCTATATGATTTGCATTCCCTATCTTGCCGCCTTCTATTACAAGGAATGATTAGAGCAACATATTTCGGCCTGTTGATAACCTGCATGTGGACTGCAAATGTATATGGACAAATAGATCGATCGGGATTCATGTTTGGTATGGGCATCGGTTCGGGATTTTCACAGCATGCTGCCTCCTATTCCGTTGTAGAAGACACAACCTTCAATATCGTTAATGATTTTAAAGGGTTCAGGATTCTGGTTGCCGACATCAGGGTAGGGTGGGGATTCACCCCGGGTCTGGCGGCGTCCTATAACCTGAAGTACTCTCCATACAACACCACAATTTCACCGTACAATTCGCTTTACCAGGGAATATTAATTGGCTACTCTCCGAAGAATTCAACGGAATCCATATTCAGTCTGGGAATTGGAGTGAATGAGGCAAATGACCGGAAACTGAAACTGGGGCACGGTATTTTAATACAAGCAGGAGCAGCGCGAGAATTCACCCCTCATTTCCTTGTGGAGGCCAATGTTACTTTCGGTGAGATGAATAACAGATCCTACACAGACCGTTTCCTCGATAGTACGAGGGAATTCTCCTTCCAGCTCACACTCAACTATTTATTTTACCGGGGATAGGTTCAGCTCATTCTTTTTCAGACATATACCTGATATAATCAATGATACCGGCCGTGATCTTCCGGGCCATTAATTCTCTGAATTCCGGATCAACCAATTTTTCTTCATCTTCAGCATGAGACAAAAATGCCTGTTCCACCAGAATTGCCGGTAATTTAGAGGTTCGAATAGGGGTGTAATTAAAAGATCCTACTATCCCAAACTCAGGTAATCCTGTTTCCAGCAGTTTGTTATAAACTTTTTTGGCGAAAGGCTCCCAAAAGGGATTGTGATAATAAGTACTGGTACCGGAAACCCGAAGGTAATGTCCTCCGGCAGAATTGGCATGAATGCTGACAAAGAGATCGGCTTCAGATCGTTCAGCAATGGTGCGCTTTTCCAGAAGTGAGATATCCATATCTGTTGGTCGCACCTGGCTGACAATTGCTCCCTTCTTTTCCAGGGTTTCCCCCAGCGCCAGTGCCAGTGCCAGATTGATGTCTTTTTCTTTAGTTCCGGACAGGCCTCTGGCACCTATACTTTTGCCTCCATGCCCGGCTTCTACAACTATTTTGATTCCGTTAAGAGGTTTTCTGATCGAAATTTTACGTTGAGGCCCTTGTTTTATTTTCAATTGCAAACTGTTCTTCCCTTCCACAAGCTCATACCCCCAAAGTTTTCCGGATTTCAAATTGACATAAACCTCATAGGTTGTGGGATCGGTTTGATGCCAGGTGACTTTGTCAACCACTTTCAGATTGGCACGATGACTGATCCAGGTACTGCTTGTTTTGGCTCCAAAAAGACGAATTACAATCCTTTTTTGATTGGGCTGAGGGATAATCTCATATGGGATCGGACTCAAATACGGAATGGACACCACATCGGTATTTTCCTGAGTTTGTGTCAAAATGTTTGTGATAAAATAGGGTGCCAGGTGGTAGTTTTCAGGTAAACCCTCCACAGCATCTTTAGGTACCATTCCCACTTCAGTAGCATTTAATCTGACGCTGTAGTGATCCCCTGCACTACCTGCGACTTTCAATACTTTGCCCTTACTCAATTCCGATCTGACCGGGCCACCCAGTCTTACCGGACCTGAATTGTAAGTAAGCCTGGTATGATCTGCAATTGTCCTTATGTAAGGGAATTCAGATGGGCGTTTAATGGTAACGGTTTTTTTAATTGGAAATAATGCAGTTCCATTCATTCTTACCAATAGAGAATACTTTCCAGGTATATTGACCTGATCCAGCGGAATTGTCACCTGATAAGTACTGAAATCGGAATGATCTTCCCGTGAACAGGGAAACTGGATCCCCGATGAGACCAGTTCTACGGTTGCATCCTGTCCTTTGGAACCTTCAAATTGTATGTAAACTTCATCGTTGCTTGTGAGTTCAAGATCTACATCAGGAGAAAAAGTTGCAGTATCAATCCACAATGGGAAAGGTTCCCGAAGCTCTTTTGGAGAAGCATAATTAATGCTGAGTTCATAAAAGGTGGACGTACCATCAGCAGAGGTAACATCAGCCCTCACACGATTAGCGCCTTCTTTGAATTTTAAGCTATCAAAGAAAACCCCGGTTTTGTATACTTTAACATTGCGTCGATTGATCGAAGCAACGGAATTTGCCGCTGTCTTAGCCAATAGATCATAAGTAGCCTTCGTGCTGTTTTTCTGAGGGATCCTTCTGAATTCCACCCAGGGTTGCACTCGCTGAACGGTTCCGTCTTTTTGCAACTGGTATTTGAAGGGGATCATCCATTCTTTGGTTTCCAAAACTAATTTTTCACTTCCTATCTGCAATCGCATACTATCCTGATTGTGATTCAAAAAATAGCCCCAATTATCGCTGTCAGGTTCAACGGTATTTCCATTAACTATTACCGTTTTCGTGTCCTGTAACACCTGGAGAAAAACTGAAAAATCTAATCCGACAAATTGTTTTGGATTCGTTTTTTTGAGGTCTGAAGGAAATGTAGCTGAATCAACGACAGTAAGTGAACTACCTTCTTCATATATCTCAGGTTCATTGATCGTTAAATCCAAATACTGTTTCTCCAACAATTCTTTTACGGGTGAAGAATTGTTATCCGTATGACCGAATACCAAGTAAGGCTTATAAAGTAGTAGCTTAATTAATGCTCTTTTATCAGGGATGTAGTTTTTAAACAAAATGCCATCTACATCATTGGATTTAGCAAGTTCAAAGAAACCGTTATCACCGGCAACCAAATAAACTTTTAGCCCGATACCGGAAGCTACGTCGGTAACGGCCTTAAGCCTTGTACTTTCCCGGGTCTCAACAAAAAGGGTATTGTAATTGGCTTTTGCAATTTGCTCAATTGCCGAATTGAGGTTTGTTGTGGCATCTGAAATCAAAATGCCGGTGATTTTTTCCTCAGTTTTTTCCGTTAGTTTTTTTACGGGAGAAAGTTGGCCAATTTCTGGAATATGATCTTTTACGGCTTCTGAAATGTCAACGGGATGCACCTCACTTTCATTTCCAAAACGATTTACTGCACTCACTGCAATTTTCCGCAAAGGGATCAGCGCGTCATTTCGAATTTCATAGATTGGAATGACATGACTTTTTTGATCGCTGGACACTATTTCGTAAGTCCACGAATCTCCGTATTTGGCATAAATTACATGTTGCCGGATATCCGGCTGGACACTACTCCATTGTATCTTCAGTGTCTCATTTTTAATACTGCTATTGACGGCAGGTCCCCCGGGAATGGAAGCATCTAACCACTCCGAAGACGGAATCAAAGCTGGTTGCCGGTATGGGCCCTGAGCTACAGCTTTGGTCAATGCCTCCGATCTTAAAAATCCACCAATACTCCAGTGTGCGATTCCCGGACTGTCTGGTAACATACCCCGGGCAATCATGATCAGATTGATAACTTCGTCTCCGGGTGGATTATTATTGAGCCGGCCATTACTAATTCCCGGCCACAGGTGCCTGTCCTTATGATTTTGCTCTGCCCACCAACCCAGCAAAACAGGGTAGCTTTGCGGAATTCTGTTAATTGGCCAATACAATTGTGGTGTAAAATAGTCTATCCAACCCTCGTTAAGCCATAGTTTAGCATCGGCGTATAATTCGTCGTATTGATCAAATCCTTTGATAGATGGCGGATGTTCAGGTCGCCAGATTCCAAAGGGGCTCAATCCGAATTTGACATGTTTTTTTGTTTTTTTGATCCCTTCATATAAGTTTTTAACAAAAGTATTGACTGCATTTCTACGCCAATCGGCTTTCGACAACTTGCCTCCACTATCTAAATATTTTTGCCAGCTCTTATCATCCGGAAAATCTTTGTCATTGTTGTAGGATGGATAGGGGTAGAAATAATCGTCAAAATGAATACCGTCTACATCATAGCGATTCACAATATCCATAACTACGTTATAAGAATGTTCCTGGGTGCCGGGATCTGTTGGATCCAGCCAGTAATAGCCTGCTTCAAGCTTCAGTACGAGGTTGGGTTTAGTGTTAACAATAGATTGCTCCCCAATAATCCCTCCTTCCACGTGATGCGCTCTGTAAGGATTTAACCAGGCATGCAATTCCAGGGCCCTTTTATGGGCTTCTTCAATCCAAAATTCCAAAGGATCATAGAAAGGTTCCGGGGCTTTTCCCTGGGTTCCGGTCAGGTAGTAAGACCATGGCTCCAGCTCGGAAGCATACAATGCATCACATTGGGGACGTACCTGTAGAATAACAGCATTGAAATTGTTTTTTTGAAGGAAATCCAGCATGGCAATGGCTTCTCGTTTTTGTTCCGCTACCGGTAGTCCCCGTTTGCTGGGCCAGTTGATATTGGCAACAGAGGCGATCCATGCAGCCCTGAATTCACGTTCAACTACTGGTTGGTCTGCATCATCTTTGTAAGAAGTTGTCAGTTGCTGACTTGCCGAACACGTCAGGAGGCCCAGAAGTAAAAAAAGTGCGGATATTATTTTCATGATAAAAAGTTGATAAACGCAAATCCTAAATACATCATGAAATTAATTTTGAATTCATTAAAAAAGATAATTATCAAAAATTTCTCTTCGAATTTTCGACCAAAGTCAAATTTAGAGACGCTGATCATGGTGGTTGATAGGTGATGTAATTGGCTTTAAATACATCGATGATCTGGTAGTATGGAGCCTTCCCTCATATGTTGCTCATGACTGTGTCTTTCTATTTCGGGGTTTAAAAAAGGCACTCAACATCTTCACAAGCCCAAAGGAACTTAATTTGAGAATCAATTGTATTAATATTAATACTTCTGAATAACTTTATGTATTAGTACTAATATATTGAAATGCGAAGAAAGAAACTAGGTGAATATTTAAAAGAAGAAAGAATCAAATTGAATTGCACTCAGGACATAATAGCTAAAACGAGTGGCCTGACCAGGGCAATTATCATATCAATTGAGAAAGGCAGATCCAATTACACCATAGATTCGTACCTGGCATTTGTGAATGCACTCAGGAAATTAGGTTCTGACATCAACCCGGTAGTTTCTGAAAGATTTGAAGAGAATGAATCAGGACAAGCAGGATCCGGAAAATCTCTGCTAAACCTAAGTAAACAGGCTTTTTGGGATATTGATATGGGAGATATTGAAGGGAAAGAAGATGAGTATTCGGATTGGATAATCAGTAGAATAGCCCAACACGGAAGTTTCGAAGATATGATTGAAACAGAATCCTTCTATGGCCGGGAGAAAATTGTTTCGGTATTAAACAGGATGTCAGAAATAGAAAAGAGTAAGTCCGGGCTTCAAATGTTTCTGGTTGGTGATGAATGACCTATTCATAAATACTATATCCTCCGATATGGAAGGAATAATTGATAATTTCATGACCATTGAGGATCTTGATCACTTTGTATTGGCAGGAGGAACCGGTCTGTCCTTACAAATCGGCCACCGAAAAAGCGCAGACATTGACCTTTTCACCAGGGAAAACTTCAGTATCTCATTGGTAAAGGAACATGCTTTGGAGTTATACCCCGATGCCAGCATTACTTATCAAAAAAATGATAGCATAAGCTTTTTTATTCAGGATGTCAAAGTAGAATTCGTGAAATGGACCGAACAATTCCCATTACACTACAACCTCTTTGGATCATGGAGAATATTGAGAAAGGATGTCATCGCAGCTATGAAATTAAATGCTATTCTTAATAGAGATGAAAAGAAAGACTTTGCTGATCTGTATTTTCTACTCAAGGAATGGTCACTATATGAACTGCTGAATATTTATCTTGAAAGATATCCTTATTTTGAAACTCGGCCAATCCTGGAGCGGTTAGTATCGATTCAGTCTGTTCGTAGTCAACCGAATCCAATTTTTCTGGTCGACATAACCTGGGAAGAAATAATAAATGGCCTCAAGGGTTTTGTAAAGGATTTTTACGAAGGCGCGAAGAAAAAAAGACAAGAGGATCCGAAAGATTTGGTTACGAGAATTGAAGATTATCGTAGGAAAAAATCAAAATAACCAGACGAACTAAGTCTTCATCAAGGAAGAAAGTCTAGCCGTCCGCGTACGACCCTGCCCGGCTTTAGGGCATAGAATGAATCATCAAGGGAATCCTAATTTAACGTGAGTTCGGGTTAAGGAATACAAGGTTTGTGTCCCAAACCCCAAAAAAACAGTCTTTTCGACGAAGGAGGTGCTCGACAGAGAAATCTTTCCAGATCATAACATGCTTGAAATAATGATTTCAAACTTATGAAAGTGAAAAGATATCTCATTTTATTCGATATGACTGTTTTTTTGAGGTTGTTATCTCGAACTCACGTTAA
>JANQEU010000042.1 GCA_028278225.1 Cyclobacteriaceae bacterium | reverse complement strand
TGGTGTCGTAGGGCGTAAGGTGGTGCGTGTATTAGTAAAAAATAAAAATTAAAAATTCTGGTGTGGATAAATGAGAATAGGCTAGTCAAAAGGTTTTCCGTGCATTTTTGTATTTTTTTTGTGTTTGGTTTTCAGTGCCTGGTTGTTTACTGCGATTGATCGGTGGATGCGCTTTTGGCGGTTGGGTGGGTGATCGAGGAAGGCTGGTGCTATTCGAATATTTTTGCTCTGTCGGCTGATCACATTTTGTTTGGTTCAAATTGTCAGAATCAGTGACAGCAGTAAAATGTAAGTGAATTTTAAAAAATATTTTTTTGAATTATTTGGGAAGGACGAAGATGGAAGAGATTCGATTTAGAAAACTAATGAAAAACACAAATTATATACGCAATGACACATGACACAAATAAAAAAGAAAATCGGACATGAAAAAACTGTAAATATTGACAGGGTGGTTTGTGATGGTTGGTTTTTTGATGTGAATGGGATGTGTGTCGTGCTGCATGATGGTTGGGGTACGGTATGAATGTACTGTATATAGTTTGTGTGAATTAACCGTGCGACTGTGGTGGTATTGACGAATACTAATCTGATTTCTGTGTGTGGATTTAGATGGCTACCAAAGTCGATGTCGAAGACAGAGACAGTGACGGTGACGGTGACGATGGATGGGAATATGTGGGACCGACTCGGGGCAGTCGGCGGCAGGTGACAAATAAAAGAAGAAAATCGCAGAAAGCGCGAGATAATATGGTGGATGATGAATTGGAGATGCTCAGAAAAGAGACCATGTACGATGGCAGAGAAGTGATGATTCACCCAGAGTACAGTCAAGGCTACCTTTGTGGGATTAGCCAGGGTAGGCTGTCGGGTCGAGTGCCTTACAGAATCGATCAAAGTGTGTCAGATGATGTCGACGAGGAGGTTTGCATCATGTTAGATCGATCCACGAAAATGTCCACGGCGCCCGGTTGCGAAGGTCCGCCTCATTTCGATTGCGATTGGGAAAAAGAAGGATTCGTTTACGGTGACACTTTTAAAGTGATCAAATGTCATTTCCTCGGTAATCACGATTGGTTCAAATACAAAGCCGATGAAGTTCAGTTCATTCATTTATCG
>JANQEU010000010.1 GCA_028278225.1 Cyclobacteriaceae bacterium | reverse complement strand
GCAAATGAGCTGTATTTAGCTGGCGAAAATGTCAAGGTGGTAAACATTGGTGATGAAGCTGTTTGTGAAGCTGTTCATTCTGCGCAGGTGTGTGCAGCTAGCGACAACTTCGCAGAGTTAATTACACATGTACGCACTTACAACATTTTCAATGAGCTTCAGGTGATGCATTCGACACTGAGAAATGATGAAGAAATCGATGAAGGAGATGCAGAATTGGGGAGAGATTTGTCGGATGGCTCGGAAGGAGGGGAGATTCCTCAGGGAACATTCCTCAGGGAATCGTCGTCTTTCATGGAATCAATGCGAGACGAGCTGGATGCTGCAGCAGCAGAGCATGTGCAGACCAAGAGGCGAGCAGGCCTTATAGGTGAAAAGAAGCTCCCGGAAAAATATCAGGAGGAGGTGAAGAAGAAAAAGGAAGCGAAAAATTATGAGGAGGAGGATTTGGACAGACATAGAGGTAGGGATGCTTCCTTAAGTAACAGTAAACTAAGTTAAGTGAGTTAACCCTTGCGGGACCAGAGGCATTCGTATGGTCCCTATAGGGACCACCCCGACGAATCATTCTGCCGAACGACGAATATCGTCATGTCATTCATCATTTTTCATTCGACAGAACAGAATGACGTGTGACGAAAAATTTGTGTCACATTCGTCGTACGAAATTCTATGAATGAAATGCGTTAAACTAAAATGCATTTTGGTGGATTGGAAGTACCTTATGTGTACTAAATGAGGAGGTGTTTAAATTGAAAAAATAGTCTTGATTTCATCAGTCATCATTCATCGTTCATCGTCCGTTATTCATCATTCATCATTCATCGTAAATGTTTTTTGTGTAATTAAGGAAAGCAGGACATTTTTTTAATACAAAAACACAGGAAAAACAATAAAGAAACAACTTTTTTCATTTTCATATTCCGACATAATGCATAACATTATGAAAAAAATCAAATTTTTCGATTTCCTAATTTTTGCTTTGTATTCATGGCTTTTCGGAGCCATCACTCGTGCTAAAAAAAGGTGGCAATAAGAATAGGTTTGCTGAAGGCAAAAAGTAGTACTTTTTAACATACACGTGTTCCAGGCAAAGTGATTCCTGGTTACTAAAATCTTCCTCTAGGTCAGCTCTCAGTCGTTCATCGAATGAAGTTTCATCATAATCTGGTTCCAAAAATTCATCTTCATCGGATTCATGGGAACAACTGGTGCCCTTTTCACTTGCAGTATCCGATTCCGAGCTTTCAACAGAACGACCTGCAGTTAAAATTGAAAAAGTATTGGAATTATTGATAAGTTTCAAAGTATCCTACTTTCAGTAGAAGATGCAGATTCTTCAGGGGTACATTCATGGCCGGTCGCTTGTTCCTCTTCAATGCCGAGGTTTTGTTTCACAGTGCGAATATGATCTGTCATTTTTTTCAGGCTTTCGCGAAATTCAGCCGGTCCTTCCCATTCTCCAGAAGTGGCTGGACTTTCACCTTCTGCTGCTTCACATCCAACTGCTGAGAGTTCAAATACATCGCCTTCCACCTGATGGCTGACGGATTGCATGGACTGGATGATTCGGCGGGCTTCTTCGGTTAGAGTTCCAACCTTTGAAACAACTTGATCTTCCGAAAGAGTTATTTGAAACTTGTTGCTGTGGTGAGGCCACCAGCAAGTCTCACAAATCGGTATTTCGCAGGCCAGGCAAAATTTTGTAGTTCTCTGGTTGGCTCTCCTGCATGCTAACTTCGCGTTACATCTCCTTTTTGTGCAGGGAAATTGCCAGTGAGTTTCGGAGGCAACGTTTGGGGACAGGTGCTCGGTCATGTCCTGGACAAATTGTGCCTCAGTTGCCGTCTTTTTCTGAGGGGTTTTTTGAGGAGAGATTCCAGCACGAGCAACTCGGGGGTTCTGAACAGGTTCTGTCCTGTTGCGCTGACGGGTTCTCAGTCGTTTCACTTTTGTTTCGTACACCTCATGCATGTGAGTGATGGACAGTGGCTCCTTTCGCCCTTCATTCATCATCTGCCAAGCCAAGTTCGATACACAGGTTGTTACAGAATACCTGTAAGTGCAACAAAAATATAAAATTATCAAAATGTTTTGAAAACTGTAAAACATACTCTTTCCAAGCGTTCGTGAACGGCTTGTACATGGTTCTCTTTATGATGGAAGTGTTAGTAGCAGCAGTTCTCAAAATGTGCCAGAACACATGCACATACCACCTGACGGATTTGCAGCGACGTTCAAAATATGTGATCATCTGGTCAGCCCTGTCAACTCCTCCCATATAGCTGAAATACAATAATAATCAGTAGACCACAAGGTATAATATGACATCTTTATTACTCATTGTAAAACTGAATCAATGTCGGCTGATTAACAAGTCCGTGTGGATTCATAACTATCACTCCCTCATCTGTTTTGGCTTTCACCGTTCTTCTTGCTATCCAAGCTTCAAAGGAAACCTGAAACATATTTTTCATCATCATGACGAATGATGAATGATGAATGCATTTATTTCAAATAACTTACGTCCGGAATACTGCTGAGGATAACTACTGGTTTGTTCGACTGGTCCTTCCACCAGCACAAAACCAACTTTTCCGTGAAAAGGAAATAGTAAGTCCCTCTGGGCAGACTGAGATCTTTCGACAGGAATGCTGGTGGGATACCCTCACTTCCTTTTGTTGGCTAAAAAAGACTGACTACATAAACAATAAATTTGTAGTGGAATGTTAAAAAATTTACATGTAGAGTCCCAATAAAATACGTATCCTCTTCCAGAGCCATTTCCTCCAACCTACGGGATGTGTAGTAGTTGTCACAGAAAACCCAATGGCTAAAAAGATATACCGAATGACGAATGATGAATGATGAATTTAATGATGAATTTTTCCTTACTGCCTGCCTAGGAATCCACCTGCTCTCAACATTTTCATAACCTGGCACTGAGTTGTCGTGTATCCCAAATTTTCATCCTCGTACCTCTGGCCCGTCCATATGTCTGCCAAAAAATTGTAACCTGTCCGTGGACAACAAATGGCAAACACCTACAAATGTACTACAAGAAATTTTCAAGCAAATACAAATAAATTACATTCTATTTTACCTTCATTCCATTTTTATGAGGTTTTGCCATTTCACGAACTTTGAAACCAAACTTTCCTTTAAATGGAATCACCTGTTCATCAAAGGACACCTATAAAATGCTACATTCGTCAAATGCCTATAAAAATTTCATTGCTTACCTTCCACAAAAAAAATTTTGAAAAACTTGTAATACCGGTTGAAAAGGGCAGAAGCCTTTCATAAATCCGATCCATGCTGCATTAAAGAACTTCCGTATTTTGTACAGTGGGTCGTAGCTGGCCAGGTCTTCTCTGTCATTCCATCCATAGACTACTGCTTCCAGGTTGTTCTAAGAAAGTACAGTTCATCTCCCATTATAGCATAGGACAGGCTAAAATGATTTTCCGTACCTGAAAATGGAGAGCTTCTGTTATTTCCATAAAGCGACGTCTCGACATGACAGCTGGAAAGACAGGTGTCCAGTCCTGCGGGTTTAAAGCCCAATACGACCTAAACAAAAATATGATGAATGACGAATGATGAATGAAATAGAAAATATTTCCGCACTTGTTAGATGGCTTGTTGTGAAGCCCTTGTTCAAAAAATAATCCCAAGTAATTGAACATTTCGGCTTCAAACATCTCCCTCCATATGTAAGGGGTTCTTGGTTTTCCACTGGGTAGTGGCTTCGTTCTGTCTCTTTCCAGAAGAACTTTGTTCTTTTCCTCCGCAATTCGCCATCCCTGCTCGTTTGTCTCATGCAGAAAAATTTTCAGACTGTCATTGAGCAGGAATTTGAATATTTCCAGTTCTGACAGTCTGTTGTTCACTTGATGGCCAGCAGCAGAAATTCCATCAGGAAATTTGTAAGCAGCTGCACCAGTTTCTTTGATGGCCTTTGCCCAGTCGCACCTCACATCCATGTTGATACTGGTAAAGTCATTTCTGTCCAATTTTGGAATGCTGCGCTTAGACGGTGTTTTCACAACTGGCTGTTTCTTTAATTTCCTGGGTCGTCTTATGCCCAGTATGTACTGCAGTTCCTTTTCAACAGAGGGTTCATTGTAAACTGGCTCAGGATTAGCTCTTGCAAATGCCAGCTTTTCCAACAGTTCTTTTGGCAAGGACTCCAAATCCCGTTCATCATCATCATCAGAATGAAGTTCGTATGTTTCATCATTTTCTTCATGGTCAGACTGCAAAGCTTGCAGGTCAGAAAAGTTAACAACAGATTCCGGATCACGGGTGGAGTCCATTCGCTATAAAGTGACGAATGACGAATTGATTCTAGAAATGGTGAAATGCAAGCAAATAAGCTTCGTTTGAAAACGAAAAAGCATAGGAAATAATAAGTGGGATAAATACTAAAGCAAGCAATTTTATTTACTGAAAAAGGCAACCATGAAACCAAAAAAAAACAGCACCTAATACTACCACCAACACTAACACCACACATAAAGCATACTGGTGAAAAACTAAGAAAATGCAAACATAAAAAGTGAAAAGTGCTGGTGTCTCACTCCAGTTCAATTGGTCCCATTTCCGACATCATGGAACGGAAGTCCTTCTTCTATAAAAAGGAAAAAGTCAGTACCCACATTAGTATTACAGAATAAAAATGAAACATACATCTCTTTCCAAATCTTCTTTCATTCTCCTGTACTCCGCCAGCAGGTCTTCCGTTAAATTGCTGCCATGCAGAATAATGAACTCCTGGACCTCTGTCATTTTGTTTTTGATCTAAAAAAATGATTTCAGCAGGAATCCAA
Organism: Cyclobacteriaceae bacterium; assembly: GCA_028278225.1. GTDB lineage: Bacteria > Bacteroidota > Bacteroidia > Cytophagales > Cyclobacteriaceae > JANQEU01. Next base: position 6,757 of record JANQEU010000010.1, on the reverse strand, counting down.
ACATTTTTGTTAAAAAAATGTAAATTATTACAAAAAGTGGCCATGAGATCTTCCTGGGTTTTGTCGGATCAGCTGCACTCTCGGAGCCGCCCTTTGGTTCAGCTGCAGTCTCGGAACTGCCTTTCGCCGCTGCCTTATCCACCGTTTCTGTGGCCATTTTTGTCATCATTGGTTTCTTGTCTTGTGTCCCTTTCCCCTTCGCCCCAGCAACCGGTTTACTCACGATTTTCTTTTTTTCTTTTTTCTTCGGTTGCACGTTCTTTGCTGTCTTCTTCTTCTTTGGTGGCATGAAATCGGAAAGGTCCTAAAAAAATTTAATCATCATTCATCATTCATCATTTATCATTCATCATTCATCATTCATCATTCATCAAAATAAAATTTATAGCATTATACGTCGGACAGTTCCAAGTCGCCAGCCTCCTCGTCTACGACCTCCTTTCCTTCAGCACTCTTTGCCAGCGGCAGCTTGACCTTTTTCTAAAATAATTAACCTTTCCACTTTCATTTACACTGCAAATTGTTATTTCCTTACACGTTGCCCTTCCCGATTCGTCTTATTCTTTCGTTTTCTTTCCGACTGCACAGGCGGAGTATCTGTTATTTCGAATGTTTGCCCGGTTCCTGTCCACCCAATTCGCACGACCCTCTGCAGTTCTGCAAATGTTTTAGTCCGAAAGAGCTCATTTTCTGGTGATCGGTGACTAAAATTAAACACAAAAGTGACACAGAATGTTGCATCACAAGTAACAGAAAACATAATTACGCTGCAGCCAGGGATAGTGCGGGAAACCTTTTCCTTTTGGTTGAAATTGACTTTGACAGCATTGTTATAATCGTATTGTAATAGAGCCAGTACTTCGTCCAATCTGGGTAATCATTCCAGCGAAACGCCATCACAATCCTGATTGCCTATAAAAAGGAAGTAAGGTTTCATATGATGAATGATGAATGATGAATGATGAATGATGAATGATGAATGATGAATGATGAATTTTACTATTACCTCTGTGATAAGCAGGCAATTTGTGTTCATTATGGCCTCAGGAGTTTTCCGGTTACTTCCACCCATTTGTGGTGACAAAACGTCAAGGGCCAAGTGCTGCCATCCTAAAGAAACACAAAAACCAGATGACTTGTGAAAGAATCCCAAAGTTTTATAATTTTTACCCATTGACCACAATTTGCTCATCACCAGTGCATTCACCCGACTCCCATCATCTTTGGCCATTTGCAGGATGTTTTCAACTGGTCCAACAACTGGCACTTTTAATGTTGGCTTCATAGCTGTTCTAGCCACATTTGCCAAGACATCTTCAATCCGCTCCTTGCTGAAAATAGGAAAGTGTCAACTTTTGCAAAAATCTCCATTTTTAATTTCTAACCTATAGAAGTGCACATCCGCATCCAGGGGCACAGCGGGGTCTTTGTAAGGGATGTAGTGTGATCCCTCATTTCCAGCGTATTCGTCAGTTTGCGTTGCTGGAGCGAACACTTTGCACCGACCTGGCGGCAAATCCAGCGTGACGTACGACGAACGATCATCCTCGTTGAACAATGGCTTTCCCCGGATTTCATTGTAGTATTTTATTGGAATGATACTAAAAAATATTCATAAAGCATGTAATGTTTCAAATTGTATAGACGAAAGCATCTAATGTTTCAAATTTTCGTACTTTTCCATGTGATGGGGGAACTCCGGACTTTCATCAAAGACACTTTCCAGCCGTGGTGTCAAGGCAGCACAAATTGCCATTCCTCCAGCGCATGTTACCCATGAAAGCACAGGCGATCTGCTGGCCGGACTGTCAACACCCTTTTTTTTCGAAGAACTGCTCTTCGAAGAACTGGAAACAGACTTCTGCGATGAACAAACGGGCCTTTCCTCATTCGTCACTTTTGGGGCTGTCGCCGTTCGTCGTTCATCATTGAGCTCGACTCTCTGCAAACACACCTTCCACCCATTTCCTTGTTTCCCAATTTTCAATGGCGTTGTTCTCTGTTTTCCACCAGTCTTCCGCATCTTCTCTGGTGTTACCTCATCATCCACTTTAGGATTGGCATCCTTTCCAGTGGGCATTGTTCTCCGTTTTGCAGCAGTCTTTGTCTTCATCTTTTTCACTGGTGTTTCGATATCCTTCTCTGGACTCTCATCAGTGGGCACGTAATCCTCATCACCTTTTCCCTCAGATGTATAATCGAACGTTACAACCCCTAAACATCAATAATTGAGAAATGTACAAAAATATCCCATCAGATTTTTAAAATGTATTCATCATTCATCATTCATCATTCATCAAATTTTATTTTAATGAATGATGATTTTATTTTATTTATTTAAATTTTCAAACAATGTACCATCAGATTCCAGGCGCTGTAAGCTGGCAGCAACCGATGAACGAGGTGTCGCAGGTGTGCTCAACTGCCTCTCACTGGAATTTCCAACAAGATCCAGAACTGCATCTGGCAATACTTCTTTCGTTGGTGTGCTTCCAAAGACAATGTGCCCGACACCCTCTTCCCCACTCGCGTGGTCCGTTCCAAGTGCATAGATAGTCCGATCCTCCCCAGGCTCAAACCGCTGCAGGTATGTCACAATTTCATCTATCTGTGCTGATGTCGCCCGGGTCAAGTCGTGAGGCTGCGGCGAGAACATTTGTTGTTCCTCATTCGTATGCTCACCCGTATGCTCCGGGTACTGCACTCTCAGAAACGAACTGAACACCCTGAAAAATTACACAACGAATGATGAATGACGAATGATGAATGGTGAATTACTAAAGTTTTACTGAAACAGCTTATCCAGGTTTGTCGCAACGAGATCATTTTTCGCTGCAACGACTGACATTGTTGTTTTTAACTCCAGCACGTCCTTCTTGACTGCATCGAAGTCGCTGCTGATCTGGCCCACTTTGGTGTTAGCCGAGTTCAACACCACCTCGCAGCTATTCGCCATGCGTTCCAAAACGCCACCGATTGATCCTTTTTTAGTGGACGTTAGGATGGCTGTCTCCAAATGCCCCTCGACCTGTTCAATGTATTTGTCCACCAGCATCTCATTTTTCTCACAGATTTGGGCAACGTTCTTCGAATAGATCTTATCCTCGTCCCGGTACCTGCGTTCGTGTTTCATGAACTCGTGATTTTTCTCCTTGGCAGCTAGTTCTTTGGCGTGCTCCTCTTTGGCCATTTTCAGAAGCACTGCTGCTTCATCAAAAACTTTTTTAGATGACTCCTCCACATAGCGCCGAATGGCTTCTATGTCCGCATCAGCAGTCCCTGTTCTTCGCACCCCAGGATCAGCACTCGCGCTACTCCGCCCTTCGCTGATTTTCTAAAAAAATTCATTCATCATTCGTCATTCATCATTCCAAAAACATCTTTCATCACCTTGATTTCCTCCAGTTGAGAAGTGACCTTCTTCTCAAATTCCTCAATTTGAAGATTTTTGTTCTTCACTTCACTCATAATATTGGTCATTGTGCCCTCCAAACTTGTCCATGTGGACTGATCGACTGTGAATGGTGGGATTGAAATGACCTCCTGCACCACGTCACCCGGTTTGATGGTCTTCTTTTTCTTCTTGTGCAATGTCACGGACTTTTCCTTACTGTGCTTCACACCCCCCTCATCATCTGATGACTCTGACGACTGCTCATCTCCTGATTGTTCATCACAATTGCCACCCTTATCTGCAAAAGTTGTCGTTTTCCCTCTCCCTCTGCCCCTGCTTCCACCTCTACCAGCACCACCTCTACCACCTCTACTACCTAAAATTATACATGTATGAATACCATCGAATTTTGTACAAATAATGTTTCACTTGACCTTTCCCCCTGAGAGGAAGTTTTCTTGGAATTCCAGAAGGAAATTTGGTCACAGTGTACGGCTGAGTCGTCGGGTATACGATATGACAGGATTCTGGTGGCAGATCAGATGATCCCAGTGGCTCTGTCACCCTTTGCTGCCCGTCATCCGTCATTTTCTGTTCATCATTCGTCATTTTCTGTTCCTCATTCGTCAGATTTTCCTGTACGTCACTGCTCACCGCATCTAAACATGTACCATACTTTTCTCAAACTCATCATAACAGTTATTGCATATACATTGTGCACATTACCAATACCTTCATCTATCACCAATGGGTGCTCTGAAGCAGAGCTGTTCCCTGAGTCCCCTCCTCCACCTTTCATCTCCACATCCGGCAGATCCATGTCCATCTTTCCTACGCCCCCTTTCTTTTCTTCCTCCTCGCTATCAAAGCCATCTGAGTCTCCTGAAAATGTTCCATGTCAAACAGTAATTCCTACAAAATACCAAACACCCTAAAACAAACCTCCTTTAGGTTTCTTGAAAACCAATTTTCCTTTCAGCTCTTCCCCCACTTGGCGATCGCTTGGCTCCTTTCTCAAATTCCGAATCTGCTCTGCAGGCAGGTAACTTCGATCAAAAAATTTCTGTTTTCTCCCAAGTGAAACCAATGATTTCACATTGTAACAGAAATTCTGGGCTGTCTGCACGTGTACAATCCTTGCAATTGAAGAGTACCGGACAACCACTGTCGCTGCTACCATCCCGGTCTTCAATCCAATACCCCTGATGATCTTCACCAGATGCTTCTTCGTGTCGTTCTGCAAAACTGCCCAGCCTTTACCTCCGACGACGACCAACGAGCCCAAATTCAGCTATAAAATTTCATCATTCGTCATTCGTCATTCATCATGTTTATTTTACAATTCTAAATTACCTTTTTCAGCTGTCGAGTCCAAATTTCTCCAACTGCCTGATCTGATGGTCCTTGTGAGCGGCGGGTTCTACCTTTCACAGGTGTTTTCGCTTTCACTGGTGATGAAACTTCTTGCAGCACTGGTCGAAAGATCTTCATGTCGTACTCATTTTTGTTGTACTGGGCAAATTCTTTGTTAGCCCACTTGACTGTCACCAGCCACTGTCCTTCTTCATCACGCCGACACGACTGGACTGTACATTCATACCAAAGTCCCTCTTCTATGGCCTCCACCACCAGTCCGTATGGAAATGCCAACTGGCAATTGGGCTCCATAGTTGTCAGGTTAAAATACGGCCCATAATCCCAATGGAATTGTTGAAATTCCGGCTAAAAATAAAAATTTAAAATCATTCCACATCATTCCACACAATGACGAAAATTCATGACGAACGTCATTAACAGCAGCTCTTTCCCCATCACCCTTTGTGGGACACTGTTCATCATTTGGCACTTCACCGGGCACTACTCCACCTTCACCATCCTAAAATATTCCACAATATTCCAATTACGCACAAAAAATCACGCAGTTACACACATTCGTTCCTCATTTCAGAAATCTTACTTTTCGCCCCTTGTTTTTCTTCACTTCTTCCTTTTTCCCTTTCTCCCTCGTCACTTTCTCCCTCGAATCAGTGCCCTAAAATATTCCACTCATCCACAAAAAAATCTATTCATTCGCCATTTTAAAAATCTTACTTTCCGTTCCTCATCTTTCTTCACTTCTTCCCCTTCCCCTTTCTCCCTTGAACTGCCACCCTAAAATATTCCACTTACGCACAAAAAAACATTGCTAGACCATTTCAGAAATCTTACTTTCCCTTCTTCCTTTTTCTCCACTTTTTCCCGTTTCTGCGTCGATTCGTCACACTAAAATATTCCACTTACGCACAAAAAAATTTTGTACATCATTTCAGCAATCCGAATGATGAATTACAGTAAACTAACTAAAAACTAAATTCACATTCCTGCTAAGGAATAAAAAAAAAGAAAGAAAAATTCTAACTATGTAAACACCGCAAACAAAAAATACAATTGATACATTCCTCACTGACCTCAAACTTCAATTTTCGTCGTACACAACTGCCATTCGTCGCATCAAGTGTGTGTACAGAACCACCTTTCATCGCACTCCGTTCGCCATTGCTGATCTTACGACTGGCCACATCCATCACCAAAAATTCCAGGGTATCTATCACTTCGCAAATTCGTAACACGGTATCTATCACTTCGCAAGACGGTGTCACTTCGCCACTTCCTGACACCTCCGAACTCATGGATTCTAAAAAAACAAATACCTAAAAATCTTTGTAGTAGGGATGCTAGATCCGTTGGGAAAACATAGATGAATAATAAAAATGAAGCAAATCGTTAAAACTTTTAATGTCATAACCAAGACATACTGTACACTAGAAAGCTACAAGAATTCATGCTTCATACTTCATACTTCATACTTCATACTTCATACTACTTTACACCTACCTTTCGAACCGAAAACAAAAAACAGCACCGAAAATAACTTTTATTGACTCCAAAATTTCAGTTGAACCACGAAAAAACCCAATACGCACTTCCTGTATCACACGCAAAGTGTCATGTGATTCACACCTTCGTTTCCGCTCATTGCGGTACTTAGCACTTCATTCATCACAGGACCTGCCTGATAATCAGGTTTCGTCATATTAACGAATGAAGAGTGACGACAGTAACCCAAAATTTTCTTAAGAATGCACGGTAAGACACGCAGGTTACCGCAACAATTATCGCAATGGTCAAACCATTTCAAAACAACATAAATCTCACATGACGAAAAATTTGCAAAAAAACGCGTTTCGTTCGACGGAACAGAATGACGTGTGACGAAAGTTTTGTGACGAATGAATGACGAATGAATGATGAATGACGACCGTGTGACGAATGACGATGATGAACAAAAAAGTGACGAAAGCCTCTGGTCCCGCAAGGGTTAAT